>NZ_JAAMNH020000001.1:1475644-2806288 GCF_011065935.2 Clostridium estertheticum
AGCATTAAAATACAGATGGGCAATTGAAAAATTAGAAGAGATTACCTCTAAGAAAATAGATACTGTTCATATGGTGGGTGGAGGAATACAGGATACACTATTATGTCAATTAACTGCAAATACTACAGGGAAAAGAGTAGTAGCTGGGCCAGTAGAAGCAACTGCAATTGGAAATATAATTGTACAGGCACAGGCTTCAGGTATAATTAAAGATGTGGCTCATGGAAAAGAAATTATAAGGAATTCTTTTGAAATGGTAGAATATAAAGCAATGGATAATGAAAAATATGCAGTAAATTATGAAAGGTTTTTAAAAATAATATCTCAAAACAAATAAATATCTTAGTTTAATAAAAAATATTTTAATTAAAGGAAGTCATAGGCTTCCTTTTTTTAGACCTATTTTACTACATACTACTATAAAATACTAATAGAACATGTTATAATAAATTTCATAATAATAAAAATAACAATCAAATAAAGGAAAAACAACAAGTATAAAGAAAAATATATTGAATAGTTAGTGTTTTGATTATGTCTTAGGAAGGGAAGGGTAAAATTAATGTTGGCAATAGAAAGAAGAAGAAAAATAATAAGTTTGCTGGAAGAAAGAAATAGTGTACTAGTTCCAGAACTAAGTAAAATTTTTAAAGTAACTGAAGAAACTGTGAGACGTGATCTTGAGAAGCTTGAAGGGGAGGGTTTTTTAAAAAGAACATATGGTGGAGCAGTTATTAATGATAGCATAAATGCGGAGCTTCCTTTAAAAATAAGAGAGGTTACAAATATTGAAGGCAAAAGAGCTATTGGAATTAAGGTGGCGGAATATATAAAAGATGGGGATACTATTATGGTTGATTCCAGCACAACTGCACTTCAGGTAGCAGAGAGAATTAAGGATAAGAGGAAAATAACTGTAATAACTAATTCTGTAAAGGTAGTTTCTGAGCTTTCCAGCGCAAGGGATTGCAAAGTAATTTCAACAGGAGGAACTCTAAGGGAAAGTTCTATGTCTTTTGTAGGGCACCTAACAGAGGATTCCATACGGAATTTTAATGTGGATATAGCTATAATTTGCTGTAAAGGGTTAGATACAGAAAAAGGAATAACTGAATCAAATGACATGGAGGCAGAAGTTAAAAAAGCTATGATTACCTCTGCAGATAGGACTTTCCTTGTGGTGGATTACACGAAATTTAATAAAATATCTTTTATTAAAATGCTTAAGATAGAAAATATAGATATGATTTTTACTGATAAAAAACTTTCGGAAGAATGGGAACAATTTATAGCTAATAAAAATGTAGAATTAGTGTATTGCTAATAAATAATAGCTAATAAAATGATAGAAATAACAAATAAATAAAAACCAACAAATATATGATTATATTTGTTGGTTTTTCTTTACTTTAGTTGACTTTAATATCTATATTTGATAAAATGAAATGAAGAAAATAAAAGAAAAACAAACACTAGGGGGCATTAATAATGGTTGCAGAATATGAAATTAAAAAGTTTATGTGTGAAATAGGTAAACGAGTTTACAACAATGGTTTTGTAGCAGCAAATGACGGTAATTTTTCAGTAAGAATAAGTCAAAATGAAATACTAACTACTCCTACAGGAGTAAGTAAAGGGTATATGACTCCAGACATGATTTGTAAAGTTAACATGAAGGGTGAAATAATTCAAGCAACAGGAAATTATAAACCATCTTCAGAACTTAAAATGCATATAAGAGTTTATGAGGAAAGACCAGACGTAAAATCAGTTGTACATGCTCATCCGCCTTATGGTACAAGCTTTGCAATAGCAGGTATTCCATTAACAAAGCAGATAATGCCTGAAGCTACAATATTTTTAGGATGCATTCCAATAGCTGAATATGGTACTCCATCTACACATGAAATTCCAGATGCCATTTCAAAATATCTTCAAAGCTATGATGCAATACTATTAGAAAATCATGGAGCACTTACTTATGGTGGAGATTTATTGGCAGCATATTTTAAAATGGAATCTTTAGAATTCTATGCAAAATTAATGTATCATTCAATTATGCTTGGTGGACCAAAAGAATTAAGTAATTCACAAGTAAAGGATTTATTAGACCTAAGAGAGAGATTCCAAGTTCCAGGAAAACACCCAGGTAAATTATGTCTAAATAATTCTTGTACAAATAAAGAGGTTTGTGCTTCAAAAACAGGAGCAGGTAAAGATTCAAAATGTGATTGCAAAGAAAATAAAGTAGAATCAAATAAAGTAGAGTCAAATGACATGTCCGCACTAGTGGCAGAAATTACCAAAAGAGTTCTTAATGAATTAAACAAGTAAATCCTCGAAAGTGAGGGAGTGTAATGAAAAGGTCTAAACGGTTTGAAATGTTAGAAAAAAGGCCAATTAATCAAGATAGCTTTATGAATGAATGGCCTGAAAAAGGATTCACAGCTATGGAAAGTCCATATGACCCTAAACCATCCATTAAGATAGAAAACGGTATTATAGTTGAGATGGATGGAAAAAGAAGAAGTGAGTTTGATTTTATAGATTCATTTATAGCAGACTATGCTATAAATATAAATCAGGTAAGCCAGTCTATGGAAATAGACAACTTAACTATAGCAAGGATGCTAGTAGATATCCATGTAAGTAGAGAAAGTATTATAAAGATATTTTCAGGGTTATCTCCATCTAAAATTATCAAAATATTAGGTGAACTTAATGTGGTAGAAATGATGATGGCTATGCAGAAAATTAGAGCTAGAAAGACCCCGGCTAATCAAGCCCATATCACTAACTTAAGGGATAATCCAGTGCAGATAGCGGCGGATGCTGCGGAAGGCGCACTAAGAGGTTTTAGAGAGGAAGAAACTACTGTAGGTGTTGCTCGGTATGCTCCATTTAATGCTATCGCACTTTTAATTGGTTCCCAAATAGGGAAACCAGGAGTTTTAACACAGTGCGCAGTGGAAGAAGCAACAGAATTAGAATTAGGCATGAGAGGTTTTACCACCTATGCTGAAACTATATCTGTATATGGAACTGAAAGTGTATTCATTGACGGGGATGATACCCCTTATTCAAAAGCCTTTTTAGCTTCAGCTTATGCATCTCGTGGGCTTAAAACAAGATTTACTTCTGGTACGGGATCAGAAGTCCTTATGGGAAATGCAGAAAATAAATCTATGTTATATCTAGAAACTAGATGTCTTATGGTAACAAAGGGTGCTGGTGTTCAAGGTATACAAAATGGAGCAGTTAGCTGCATTGGAATTACCTCCTCTGTTCCATCTGGAATAAGAGCCATACTTGCAGAAAATCTTATAGCTTCATTATTGGATTTAGAGGTTGCGTCTAGTAATGATCAGACATTTACACATTCAGATATAAGAAGAACCGCAAGGACAATGATGCAATTTCTTCCTGGAACAGATTTTATTTTTTCAGGATACAGTGGTGTACCTAATTATGACAATATGTTTGCAGGTTCAAATTTTGATGCAGAGGATTTTGATGATTACAATGTGCTTCAAAGGGACTTAATGATAGATGGCGGACTAAGGCCAGTTAAAGAAGAAGAAGTGATAAATGTTAGATATAAAGCAGCTAAGGTTCTTCAAGCTCTTTTTAGTGAACTGGGTTTAAGTAAAATAACAGATGAAGAGGTTGAAGCAGCAGCTTATGCACACGGAAGTAAAGATATGCCTGCTAGAAATGAATTAGAAGATTTTGAAGCTATTGAAGATCTTATGGGTAGAGGACTTACTGGAATCGACATTGTGAAAGCTCTTGTGAAAACTAATTATGAAGATGTAGCGGATAGTATTTTAAGTATGTTAAAGCAGCGAATATCAGGAGATTATCTTCAGACTTCTGCAATACTCGATGATAAATTTAATGTTAATAGCGCAGTCAACAACGCTAATGATTATCAGGGACCTGGTACTGGCTATAGGGTACAAGGTGAAAGATGGGAAGAAATTAAAAATATACCAAACATCATTAACCCTGATGATATATAAAGGTGGTGAAGGCATGGATTTAAATGAAAAACTAATAGAACAAATAACAAGAATTGTAGTGGAGCAGTTAAAACAAAATAAAAAACCTACAAAAATTAGTAGTGTGGAAATGATAGATGGCTATGTGGAAACGGGAATTGCGGTTAAAGGCAGAAATCCTAAAGAGGTGGTTATAGGGGTTGGTCCTTGCTTTGGTAAATTTGTAAGGAATACAATTGCGGGAATTAGCCATGTGGAAGTTTTAAAGCAGCTACTTGCTGGAATTGAAGAAGAAGGTATGAAGCCCAGGGTTGTAAGAGTTGTTAAAACCTCTGATGTAGCATTTATAGGAAAAGAAGCAGCAATGCTAAGTGGGTCTGGAATAAGTGTAGGAATACAATCTAAGGGAACAACGCTAATTCATCAAAAGGATTTATATCCCTTAACAAATTTAGAGCTTTTTCCTCAAGCACCTCTAATTACATTAGAAATGTATAGGGCTATAGGTAAAAATGCAGCAAAATATGCAAAAGGAGTGTCAGTTATTCCTATTCCTGTACAAAGTGATTTTATGTCAAGGCCTAAGTATCAGGTAAAGGCTGCAATAATGCACATAAAAGAAACTGAACATGTTATTAAAAATGGTAACTCAATAGAAATAGAAAGGGAGGAGTTATAATGATAAAATATCCACTATCGGAAAATATGCCTCCTGAACTAATAAAATCTAAGACAGGAAAATCTTTAGCTGATATTAATATAAGCAATATATTAGATGGAAAAATAACTGCAGATGATATAAAAATTTCTAAAGAGACCCTAATAATGCAAGGGAAATTTGCTAGCGAAGCTGGAAGGCCTCAGTTAAATGATAACTTTGTAAGAGCTTCAGAGCTTATAGAAGTTCCAGATGCTGAACTACTAGAAATATACGAAAAACTAAGACCTAATAGATCCACTAAAAGTGAGCTTTTAGAAATTGCCAGAAAGCTTAAAGAAGAATATGCTGCAACTCATTGCTGCAAATTAGTGCTAGACGCTATGGAAGTTTATGAAAAAAGAGGTCTTTTAAAATGAAATTTTTCGCAGGGGTTGATATAGGAAATTCTACTACAGAAGTATGTATTGCCTCTGTAAATGAAAAGGAAGAAATTGATATCCTAAGCAGTAGCCTTACGACAACTACAGGCGTTAAAGGTACTATCAAAAATGTAGAGGGTATTATCACTGCCTTAAAGGTAGCCATGGATAAAATTGGGAAAGACTTATCTGACTTAGATAGTATTAGACTTAATGAAGCAGCCCCAGTAATTGGGGACACTGCCATGGAAACCATTACAGAAACTATAATAACTGAATCTACAATGATTGGGCATAACCCATCAACACCAGGTGGAACTGGCCTTGGAATAGGTGAATTAATTAGAATAGACAAATTAGATAGGATGCAAAAGGAAAAGAGCTATATTGTAGTAATTCCTGAAAGTGTTGATTATGAAATTGCAGCTTCTGCAATAAATGTATTCACGGCCGCTGGCTATGAAATAGTTGGTGCTATAGCTCAAAAAGATGAGGGAGTACTAATTAGTAATAGACTTACTAAAATAATACCAATTTTAGATGAAGTAAAGTATATAGATAAACTTCCACTGGGAATAAAAGGTGCTGTAGAGGTAGCTGATAGTGGCTTTACCATACATACCTTGTCAAACCCCTATGGGATTGCTTCAATCTTTAATCTTTCCGCAGATGAAACAGGTCAAATTGTGCCTGTAGCCAAAAGTCTTGTGGGAACAAGATCGGCTGTAGTAATTAAAACCCCAAAAGGCCAGGTGAAGGAAAAAGTTATACCCTCAGGGTCTCTTTATATTCATGGGGCTACCAAGTATCAAAAAATTGATGTAGATGCAGGAGCCGTGGAAATTATGAAGGCTTTAGCCGGTGTATCAGAAATTAAAGACATTGAAGGTGAGTCTGGTACTAACATTGGAGGCATGATCAGTGGCGTTAAAAATGTTATGGCAGAGCTCATAGGAACTAGAATTCAAGATGTAAAAATAAGAGATTTACTGGCAATAGATACAAATCTTCCAGTTAGAGTACAAGGCGGTATAGCTGGAGAGACCTTTATGGAAAAAGCTGTTGCAGTAGCAGCTATGGTAAAAGCAGATAAAATACCTATGATTAAGGTGGCCAGTGTACTAAGTGAAAAACTAGGAGCAAGGGTTAATGTAGCAGGCGTTGAAGCTGTAATGGCTTCTCTAGGAGCATTGACTACTCCGGGGGTTAAACTTCCACTTGGAATACTAGATTTAGGTGGTGGTTCAACGGATGCGGCAGTGCTTGATGAAAAAGGGGTTGTAAAATCTACACATTTGGCTGGCGCTGGGGAACTGGTAACAATGCTAATTAACTCAGAGCTTGGGTTAAAGGATAGAACACTAGCAGAAGAAATTAAAAAGAATCCCATTGCAAAGGTAGAGAGTTTGTATCATATAAGGATGGAAAATAGGGAAGTGAAATTCTTTAACAGTCCAATAGATTCTAAGTTTTTCGGAAGATTGGTGGTTTTAAAGAAGGAAATGATACCTATATATGCAGATGTTTCTCTAGAGAAAATAGTAGAAGTAAGAAGAAGTGCAAAAAAGAGAGTTTTTGTAGAGAATGCATTGAGAGCCTTAAAAGATATAGCACCAATGAATAATTTAAGAAATATTCCCAATATAGTTTTGGTTGGTGGATCAGCTTTAGATTTTGAAATTCCTGAAATGATTATGAGTGAACTTTCAAAGTATAAAATTGTTGCAGGTAGAGGGAATATAAGGGCCCTAGAAGGACCGAGAAATGCTGTAGCTACAGGGCTGATTCTATCATATATTTCCAGTTAACATCAGGAAAGATGATTAGTAATGCCAAAAGTGATAACTAATCTAAGGGAGATAATAATATGAAAAGTAAAAGCCCTGTTATAGTGGTTTTTGTTACTAAAGATGGAGAATGCTTTTTAAAAGAAGTATTAGCAGGAATAGAAGAAGAAGGTATTCCTTATGAAGTGGAAAGGGAGCAATATGGCTCATCTAGCGAACTTGCAACGAAAGCTGCTTCTCAGTCACTTTTGGAAACTGGGATAGGTATAGATGAAGAGTTTGCTAGTATAACTATATGTAAGTTACCTAGAAATAAACCACTACAGTGTTATAGATGTTTAGATAATGATAAGCTGAGACTTGTAGGTAATAATGCAGCTAGAATCATTAAAGGGATACCTTTAAAATATTAAAGGGCTGGTGGTAATATGAGTATCACTACAAAAAACGGTGATAAGGGTTATACAAACCTTTTAAATGAAAAAATGGTAATTAAAAGTGATCCTAGGGTAAAGCTTCTTGGTGAAATAGACGAACTTTCTAGTTATTTGGGATTACTTAAGAGTGAAATAGATGATGATAAAATAAAAGATGAGATAAATAATATACAAGGGAATATAAGTAATGTAATGGCACAGGTTGCCGCGGGAAACCATGATAAATATTACTTAGCAGTGGATAATTTAATAGAGATTGAAAAGTTAATAAGCAAGTATGAAGGTATGTCTATTCCACAAAATAAGTTCATTATTCCTGGAGACAATAGAGTTTCCGCTATTACTGACATATGTCGTGCTATAACTAGAAAAGTTGAGAGGCAGTTAATCTATGTTGATTCCACAAACAAAATAGAAGAAAATAGTAAAAAATACTTTAACCGCTTATCAGATTATCTGTATGCAGTAGCTAGATATATAGATTTTAAAGATGAAATTACTAAGAAAGTAAAAGAATCTTTAAAGGTGGAACTTATAATAGATGGAAAAGAAAAGGTTTTGAATCTTGAAGCAGCTAAAAAACTGCTAGGTCAAATTGAAATTAAGGCAACAAATATTGGTTTACCTGTAGTTATAGCCATAGCAAACCAGTGGGGCACTATAATAGCAGTACATTTTATGGATGGAGCCCTTCCAGGAAGCTATGATATAGCTGTTAACAAAGCATACACCTCAGCTATATTTAGACTAGGTACTTTAAAACTAGGACAAATGTCTAAAGTCGGGCAAACACTGCAAGGTATTAATGATACAAATAGCAGAATTGTTATATTTGGAGGAGGATATCCTCTGATGATTAATAATAAGGTTGTAGGTTCTGTAGGTGTAAGCGGTGGAAATGGCGAACAAGATGATGAAATTGCTCTATTTGGAACAAGTCTTATGGAAAAATTGAATTAAGGGGGGGGCAAATGTCAGTTAAACAAGAGGATATAGAAATTATAATAAAACAAGTTCTTTCAAATATAAAGAATGCAAAAAAAATATCTACAAACACATCTATAGGGTCTT
Source organism: Clostridium estertheticum (assembly GCF_011065935.2). Lineage (NCBI taxonomy): Bacteria > Bacillati > Bacillota > Clostridia > Eubacteriales > Clostridiaceae > Clostridium > Clostridium estertheticum. Next base: position 1,484,021 of record NZ_JAAMNH020000001.1, read on the forward strand.
CAGTTGGTATTTTTGAGGACATGAATGATGCAATAGAAGCTGCCACCGTTGCTCAGAAAAAAATAAAGGTTATGACTATTCAGCAAAGAGAATCTATAATAGTGAAAATCAGAGAAAAAACTATTGAAAATGCTAGAATACTGGCTGAACTTGGCGTTGAAGAAACTGGTATGGGTAGAGTTGATCATAAGATTCTAAAGCATGAACTTTTAGCTAATAAAACCCCAGGTACTGAGGACATAAAAACAATAGCTTGGTCTGGTGACAAGGGATTAACATTAGTAGAAATGGGACCTTTTGGAGTAATTGGGTCAATAACGCCTTCCACAAATCCAAGTGAAACTATTTTATGTAACAGTATAGGTATGATAGCAGCTGGAAATACAGTGGTTTTCAATCCTCACCCAGGTGCAATTAAGGTTTCACTTATGGCTGTGAAAATTGTTAATGAAGCATCTATGGAAGCTGGTGGACCAGCAAACATAGTAACAACTGTTTTTAGTCCTACCTTGGAGTCCTGTAACATTTTAATGAAGCATAAAAATATAGCCTTAATTGCTGCCACTGGTGGCCCTGGTGTTGTAACAGCGGCGCTTTCCTCAGGGAAGAGAGCTATAGGTGCAGGGGCTGGTAATCCTCCCGTTGTTGTGGATGAAACAGCAGATCTTCCAAAGGCCGCAAGGGACATAATAGATGGAGCTAGTTTTGATAATAATCTTCCCTGTATAGCTGAAAAGGAAGTAGTAGCAGTAAAAGAAATTACAGATGAGCTTATGTATTATATGGTTCAAAATGGAGCATACGAAATTACTCCAGAGGAAGCTGTAATGTTGACTAGATTAGTATTTACTGATAATAAGGGTAAGTTATCCTTAAATAGGGATTGGATAGGAAAGGATGCATACAAAATATTAAGAGCCTTAGGTAAGGAAGTTAATGAAAATATAAGATGCATAATATTTAAGGGACCAAAGGATCATCCATTAATAATAGAAGAATTAATGATGCCAATCTTAGGTATTGTAGAAGTAGAGGACTTTGATGAAGCAGTTCAGGTTGCAAAACTCCTTGAACAGGGTAATAGACACTCAGCTCATATGCATTCAAGGAATATTCAAAATTTGACTAGGCTTTCAAGGGAAATTGATACTGCAATATTTGTAAAAAATGCACCTTCTTATGCAGCACTAGGTTTTGGTGGAGAAGGATACTGCACCTTTACTATTGCAAGTAGAACTGGAGAAGGTCTTACATCAACAAAAACCTTCACAAAAAGTAGAAGATGTGTATTAGCTGATGGTTTATCAATAAGATAGGGAGTTGAAATAATGGAAATAAGTCAAATTAATATTGAAGATATTGTTAAACAGGTTATGAAAGAAATGGTGGAAAAAAATACGGATAGCAAAAGTTCACCTGGAAGTGGTTCGATTTCTAAAATGAGCCATGTAGCTATGCTTACTGGTGAGAGGAAAATAGAAGTAAAAGAATTTAAAATCCCTGAAATAAGTGATGATGAAATACTTGTTAAGGTTGAAGGTTGTGGAATTTGTGGTACTGATGTACATGAATACAAAGGAGACCCTTTTGGTTTAATTCCTGTAGTACTAGGTCATGAAGGATCAGGAGAAATAGTTAAAGTTGGTAAAAACATTAAAATAGATACAGCTGGAAAATCAGTTAAACTTGGTGACAAATTAGTATCTTGCGTTATACCTTGTGGGGAATGTGAGCCATGTTTAAGCAATCCAGGAAGAGCTAATCTTTGTGAAAATGCAAAAATATTTGGACTTCTTCCAGATGATGAAGTTCATCTAAATGGATGGTTTGGTGAATACCTAGTACTCAGAAAAGGTGCAACTTTTTTCAATGTAACTGGTATGAATCTAAATCAAAGACTCTTAATTGAACCTGCAGCAGTAGTAGTACATGCAGTGGAGAGGGCAAAGACAACGGGGCTACTTAAGTTCAATAGTAAAGTAGTTGTGCAAGGCTGTGGGCCAATAGGACTCCTTTTAATTTCTGTAGTTAGAACTCTTGGTGTGGAACATATAATAGCGGTAGATGGTGATGAAAATAGATTGAAAATGGCTAGAAAGATGGGGGCAACTAAAACTGTGAACTTTATGGAGCATAATGGAATAGATGCTTTAACTAAAGCTGTTTATGAGGCTTGTGATGGTATAGGTGCAGATTTTGCTTTCCAATGTACTGGTGTTCCAAAAGCAGCGGCAAATATCTGGAAATTCATAAAACGTGGTGGTGGTCTTTGTGAGGTTGGTTTCTTTGTTAATGGCGGAGATTGTACAATAAATCCTCATTTTGATATATGTAATAAAGAAGTTACGTTAGTAGGTTCTTGGACTTATACCCCTCAGGATTATCCAACAACTATTGACTTTATAAAAAGAGCAACTGGTATAGGGCTTCCGCTTGAAGAGTTAATAACTCATAAATTCTCACTAGATAATTTAAATGAAGCTATGGAAGTTAATATGAAGCAAGAAGGAATAAAAATTATTTATGTAAATGAAAACTTTTAGGTGGTGAAAAATGGCAGAGGGTGTAGGATTTCTTGAAGTATATGGCTTAACTGCAGCTTTTGTTGCAGCAGATGCAGCTTGCAAGGCTGCAAATGTTAGAATAGATGCTTTTGATCATAATAAACCAGCCAATGCAGATAATTTACCAGTACCACTACTTGTTTTGGTTAAAATGAGAGGAAGTATTGAAGATGTTAAAGCGGCAATGGATGCAGGGGAGCAGGCTGCTAAAAAGGTATCAGGAGTGGTTACCACTCATATTATAGCCAGACCAGATATGGATACTGAAAAATTATTAAAAATAAATTCATTAACAAAAAAATAAAATTTTAGGAGGATATTAATATGACTCAAGAAGCTTTAGGAATGGTAGAAACAAGAGGTCTTGTAGCAGCAATAGAAGCAGCGGATGCAATGGTAAAGGCAGCAGACGTAACACTTATAGGAACAGAAAAAGTTGGTTCAGGACTTGTAACAGTAATGGTAAGAGGAGATGTAGGTGCTGTTAAAGCAGCAACAGAGGTTGGAGCGGCTGCAGCACAAAGATTAGGAGAACTTGTAGCAGTTCATGTAATCCCAAGACCACATGGCGATGTGGAAAAAATTCTTCCAAGCACAAAGTAGGAGATTTATTTTATGAAAGCATTAGGTTTTGTAGAAGTATCGGGAGTAGTAGCAGCAGTTGAAGCTCTAGATTCTATGCTGAAAACTGCGGATGTTGAGTTTGTTACATGGGAAAACAAGCTTGGTGGAAGACTTGTAACCATAGTAATAACTGGTAGCATATCCTCAGTTAATGAGGCAGTGGAAATTGGTAGTGCAAGGGCAAACGCAATAACTAAAACTGTTGCACATGCAATAATTGCAAATCCTCATGAAGAAGTTATAAAATTAATCCAAATAAGCGCTAAAAAATTAAATCTAGCGAAAAGTGGTGAAGCACGTGAGTTCTGATGAGTTAAATATACAAGAAATAGAAAACGAAGCAGAAAAAAATGAGAATAATTTAAGTAAGCAAAACATTATGAAGGGGGATATTAAAATGGAACATCAAGCATTAGGAATGGTAGAAACAAGAGGACTAGTAGCAGCAATAGAGGCAGCGGACGCAATGGTGAAGGCAGCTAATGTTATATTAATCGGAACAGAGAAAATCGGTTCAGGACTTGTAACTATAATGGTAAGAGGGGATGTAGGGGCAGTAAAAGCTGCAACAGAAGTTGGAGCAGCTGCAGCGCAAAGACTAGGAGAACTTGTAGCAGTACACGTAATACCAAGACCACATGGTGATGTAGAAAAGATACTTCCAACAGTAAAATAATTAGAAAAGTAAGGGATAATTATGGATAAAGATGAATTAGTTAAAATTATAACAAAAATGGTTAAGGAAACCATAACTAATAATGATAATATCCTTGTACCAGTAGGTGTTTCTGGAAGACATGTACATTTGTGTAGAGAACATATGGACATTCTGTTCGGTAAAAACTCTCAGCTTGAAAAAAAGAAGGATTTAATGGGAGGGCAATTTGCGGCGCAGCAGTGTGTAACAATTATTGGAGGGAAGCTTAGCTCATTAGAAAATGTTAGAATCCTTGGTCCGCTCCGAAAAGAAAGTCAAATTGAAATATCAAAAACTGATTCTATAAAGCTTGGGGTAAAAGCCACAGTAAGGGAATCCGGTGAACTCAAAAATTCTGCACCGATTACATTAGTAGGACCTATTGGTGCAATTACACTTATTGAAGGATGTATAGTTGCTAAAAGGCATATTCATATGTCAAACCAGGAAGCAGAAAAATTTGGTCTACAAAATAACCAAATTGTAGATGTGAAAGTACCCGGAGGACGGGGTGGGTTATTAGGTAATGTACAGATTAGAACTGATAATACCTATACTTTAGAAATGCACATCGATACAGATGAGGCTAATGCAATGGAAATCAAATGTGGAAGTTTACTCCAGATAGTAAAATAATTAAAAGAGTACCAAGTGCCAGTAGACGGATTTTATAGCTGGTACTTGGTATTTCCACAATAAATTAGAAAAAAATTAAATTTATATATATATATTTAAGGGAGTTGCGTATTTATGATTATTGGTAAGGTAATCGGTAAAGTTATTTCTACAAGAAAAAACCCTAAATTAGTAGGAAATAAATTTTTAATTGTTGAGCCTTTAGGTGATTTTGGGTTTGATGCCAACAATAGAATTGTAGCTGTTGATAATGTTGGTGCTGGGGTGGGTGAAATTGTTCTTGTTGTCACAGGTAGTTCGGCTAGGGCTATATGTGATGTAGACAATGCCCCAATTGATGCTGCCATCGTAGGAATTGTAGATAATGAGAAGGATATAATGTTAGATTAATAGACTTACTACACTAATAGATATAGTACAACGGGGTGAATAAATGGAAATTGAAGAATTAAAAGCAAAATTACGAGCTTTTGGTGTTGTTGGAGCAGGTGGAGCAGGCTTCCCAACCTATGCTAAATTAAATAGTTTAGCTGAGGTTGTAATATTAAATTCTGCAGAGTGTGAACCACTTCTCAGGGTGGATAGGCAACTATGCAAATATTATACAGAAGAAATATTAAGTGCTTTGGAGTTAATCGTAAAGACTTTAAATGCAAAAAAAGGAATTTTTGCAATTAAATCAGAATATAAGGAAGCTATTGCTTCTTTAAAAGAGGTTATATATAAATATACGAATATAGAAATAAAAATATTAGAAAATGTTTACCCTGCTGGGGATGAAGTTGTACTTGTATATGAGGCTACTGGAAAAATAGTCCATGGAGGATCGTTGCCAATAGAAGTAGGTGCTGTGGTAGTAAATACTGAAACTGTATTAAATGTTTATAATTCGGTATATTTAGATAAGCCAGTTACCCATAAATATGTAACAATAACTGGTGAGGTGAATAATCCAACTACAATAAAAGTTCCCATTGGAACATCTATAAGACAATGCATTGAGTTTGCGGGCAACCCGAAAATTGAAAATTTTAAAATAATTTTAGGCGGGCCAATGACTGGGAGAATTGGAGCTTTAGAAGATGTAATAACTAAAACTTCTAAAGCTATAATTGTACTGCCAGAAGGACATTCAACAATTATAAAAAGAAATTTAAAAACTTCTATTAAAATAAATAGAGCCAGGTCAGTTTGTTCACAGTGTAGAATGTGTACTGATTTATGTCCCAGATATCTTTTAGGACACAATATTCAGCCACATAGAATAATGAATGCCTTAGCAAATGGACTAACAAGTGATATAGAAGCATTTACTTCTGCCAATCTTTGCTGTGGTTGTGGAATTTGCGAAAACTATTCATGTTATCAAGGACTAGCACCCTCTTCAATAATCGGGGAATTAAAAGATAGACTAAAAGAAAAAGGTGTTAAGAATATTACATCTAAGGTAGGAAGCAAGGTAAATGCAAGAAGAGAAGGCAGAAAAGTTCCTATGGAGAGATTAATAGCCAGGTTAGGACTTACTAAGTACAATATAGAGGCACCACTAGTAGAAGAGTTGTACAGTGTAAATAAAGTGGTTATTAAGCTAAATCAACATATTGGAGCAGTTACTACTTCCGTGGTAAAAGCTAATGACCTTGTAGAGGTTGGCGATTTAATTGGAAAAATAGAAGATGGTAAATTAGGAGCTAATATACATGCTAGTATTTCTGGAGTAATTACTGCGGCTAACAATAAGGAAATAACCATAGAAACAAGGAGGTATATCAATGGATAAGGCCATAGGACTTGTTGAATATATAACTGTGCCTGGGGGTATTAGAGCTGCAGATAAAATGCTTAAAACTGCAGAGGTTGAAATACTTGAGGCTCAAACAGTTTGCCCAGGAAAATATATGGTGCTTATTTGCGGTAAATTGAGTGCAGTTAATGCGGCTATAGAGGCAGGCAAATTGGAGTTCGAAGAAAATATAATAGATAGTTTTATTTTAGGAAATCCCCATGATTCCATATTTAGTGCTATAAGTGGAGTATCAGATCCTGGTGAAGTTGAAGCACTGGGAATAATAGAAACCTTTTCAGGAGCATCTATAATAGTAGCTGCAGACACAGCGGCTAAAACTGCTAAAGTAAATCTAATAGAAATAAGAATTTCTCGTGGAATGTGTGGCAAATCCTATCTACTAATGTCAGGAGAAATTGCAGCGGTGGAGGCTTCAGTTGCAGCAGCTTGCAAAAGTGCCAGTGAAGATGGAATGCTTTTAGACAAAGCAATTATTGCTAGACCTGATCCCAAACTATGGGAAAAATTGTTATAAGGCTCTATCAATATCTTTTTTGAATTTTAATTTTAAATATAAAAAAGAGATTAAAATAAATGAAAACACTGAGGCTTTAGTTGTAGATAACGAAGATCAAATACTAAAAAAAGAAGACCAGATTTTAGGTGTTGGGTCTAAAGCAATAATGGGAAGGAATATTTTTTATTGGACTATATATGTTTATAGCAAATATTTTAATAATAATAATTGATAATATAATTTTATAAAAATAGGGAGGATATTGTATGAATTTTGAATTGTTACATCCAGCGGATCAGTTAATAATGATTATGGAAAGAATTTATGGTTATGGTATGACAACCACTTCCGGTGGTAATCTTTCAATAATGGATGAAAATGGAGATATTTGGATTACTCCAGGGGGAATTGACAAGGGTGCACTAACTCGCAAGGATATTATAAGGGTTAAACCAGATGGGACTATAATTGGTGACCATAAGCCTTCTAGTGAATTCCCTTTTCACCAATTAGCTTATAAGAGTCGGCCGGATTTTAAAGCAGTTCTTCATGCTCATCCACCAGCATTAGTTGCATTTAGCATTGTTCGGAGAATACCTGATACAAACCTGGTACCTAACGTACATAATGTATGTGGAAAAGTTGGCATGGCGGAGTATGGACTTCCTGGAAGTACAGAACTAGGAGAAAAAATAGCTTTAGAGTTTAAAAAGGGCTTTAATACAGTAATTCTGGAAAATCACGGAATTGTTGTTGGCGCTGATAATTTGTTTGAGGCTTATAGGTCTTTTGAGACTTTAGATTTTTGTGCAAGGATTGAAATTTATGCTAGGAGCATAGGTACCCCTATAGCTTTAACGGAGGATGAAATTGGACTGTCAAAAAATAAGCAACATATAAGTATGGAAGAATTCCTTCCAAGTAGCTTTAGCAGCTTAGAGAGAGAAGCAAGAAGAATTATGTGCGAACTAATACATCGGGCTTACGATCAAAAGCTTTTTACTAGTACAGAGGGTACTTTTTCACGAAGACTTGAGGGTGATTCCTTTCTTATAACCCCTTTTAATGTGGATAGAAAGTATATTCAGCCTGAAGATATAGTTAGAATTGACAATGGCTGTAAGGAAGCAGGAAAGACACCAAGTCGTTCGGTTATGCTTCATAAGGCTATTTATGAAAAGCATCCTCATATTAACTCCGTAATAATTGCTCATGCACCAAACATTATGGCATTTTCTGTTACAGATGTAGATTTTGACTCAAGAACTATTCCAGAAAGTTATATACTTCTTAGAACTATTCCAAAGGTGGCCTATGGGTCGGTATTTATGGAAACAGAGAAGCTAGCTGAGATGTTTATACCTAAAACTCCAATAGTACTGGTGAAAAATGATTGTATTATAGCTACTGGAAGTAGTTTAATCAATGCTTTCGACAGGCTTGAAGTAGCTGAATATAGTGCAAAGGCTATTATAGCTTGTAAAAATTTAGGCTCTATTGTAGCTATTGATAATGAAAAAATTGCTGAGCTAGAGTGTGCTTTTAATTTAGAAAAATAGGATAATAAAAAATATATAATTGGAGACCTTGATATAATTTGTAATATAAGATTATCAAGGTCTCTGCCATTTTTTCCAGTAAGCTGACCCTCGGGATTTTCAAAACCTGCCACGTCATCACCTTGCCAACAATGGATAGAAATTGCAATCTTTTCTAGTTTTGATAAAACATCATCAGTATTAACACCAAATTCAGAATATTTTTCTTTGTCTGCTAAATATGAATTTATTATTATTAATTGATTTTCTAAATATAGAAAACATTGTAAAATATCTTGACTTTGTACTATAGTAGTGCTAAGGTTATAGTATTAAAGTAGTACAAAGAAGAACAACTGTACATAGTCATAAAAATAATAAATTAGAAAGGAAAATGATTATGAGTAGTATAGATATAAAAAACAAAGATGGATTAACAGAAAAGGAGTTTTTAGATAGTTACATACCAGGCAATTATAGTAGGCCATCCAATACAGTTGATATGTTACTTTTTACGGTAGATGATGTACCAGTAGAGGGGAAAGACCCTGATAAAGCACTTAAAATGCTTTTAATAAAAAGGGCAGACCATCCATACATGGGATGCTATGCTATTCCAGGAGGTTTTGTTCATATTGATGAAGCTTTAAGCACTGCTTGCTATAGAGAACTTAAAGAAGAAACTAATGTTGAAAGCGTATATTTTGAACAGTTAAAAACTTTCGGTGATTTAGTAGACAGAGACCCAAGAATGAGGGTTATTTCAATAGCTTATTTGGCCTTAGCTGATAAAAATAATATTAAGCCAGTAGCTGGAGATGATGCTACTTATGCGCAATGGTTTACGGTAAGGAAAAATTTTATTTCCACTAATAATTCAGGAACTGAGAGAGTTGATACCTACAATCTAATTTTTGTTTCTGATGACGGTGAGGTTAAAATAGGGTATCTTATCACTGAGAGATTTGTTAAAAATGGTATTATTTCAATTAAAGTACCTTCTTATGAGCTTCTAGAATGGAGTAAAGAGGAACTTGCCTTTGATCATATTGATTTGGTATATTGTGCTATTGAAAGATTAAAAAATAAAATAGAATATACGCCCATAGCATTTACTCTTTTACCTAAGTATTTTACCCTAAGAGAAGCTCAAAAACTTTATGAAACAATACTCAATGTAGAAAAGCCTTTTTCAAGAGCTAATTTTAGACGAAAGATTAAAAAAATGGTAATAAAGACTGAAAAAGAAAAATTAACAGCAGGAAGACCTGCCATTTGCTACATGTTTAATGAAAGCTGGGAACATAGTTTTTTTGATGAATAATGAAAATAAAATATATAAATAGGAAAAGAGAATTTATATGATGGCTTTAATGATAAATAAAATATTTGATATGGAAAAGGAGATAAGTGGTAAGATACTTAATTTAGCGGACCTTCCAAAAGAAAAAACAGCACTAATTGTAGTAGATATGGTAAATGGCTTTGTGCACCAAGGTGCATTATCATCACAAAGAGTTACAGAAATAATAAGTAATTTGGTAGCTATTAACGAAAGGACAAATGGGTTTAAAAAAATATTTTTCTTAGATCAGCATGATGAAAATTCAGTGGAGTTTAAAAATTATGCTGTACATTGTTTGAAAGATAGCATAGAGTCGGAGCTTATTCCCGGTTTAAGAGAAGAGGCCACTACCTTTCATAGCAATACTACAATGATACCTAAAAATAGTACTAATGGTTTTCATGCACCAGGATTTAAATTATGGCTTGATGAGAACGAAGACATCATTGAAAACTATATTATTGTAGGCTGTGAAGTTGATATTTGTGTAAGTCATTTTGCTACAACCTTAAAGACATATTTTAACCAAAAGAACCTGTGCAGAAGAATTATCGTTCCTGTGGACTCCGTTGAAACTTTTGATTTTGGAATCCACGATGGGGATTTAATGAAAGTTATTTCTCTATGGGAAATGCAATCGAATGGTATAGAAGTAGTAGATAGTATAATATAAAAATTAAGAGGGAGCGATTTATTTGAGCAAAATATTAAACAACTTCAATATTAAAGATGAAAGAAACCTTTCAATGTTAATGGATTTTTATGAACTAACAATGTCAAATGGTTATTTTGTAAATGGGCTTTCAGACACTATTGTGTATTTTGATATGTTTTACAGAAAGAATCCGGATGGAGCCGGTTACTCAATAGTTGCTGGCCTTGAGCAACTTATTGATTTTATTAAAAAACTAAAGTTCACTGGAGAAGATATTGAATACTTAAGAAGTAAAGGAATTCTAGCAGAGGAATTTTTACAATACTTATTAGCTTTTAAATTTACTGGAGATGTTTATGCAATACCAGAAGGGACGCCAGTATTTCCTAATGAAGCACTTGTTACTGTTAAATCAAAGGTAATTGATGCACAGCTTATTGAAACAATGCTTCTATTAACAGTTAATCACCAAAGCTTAATAGTTACTAAGGCCAATAGAATTGTTAGGGCTTCAAAAGGAAGACCAGTTTTGGAACTGGGAGCAAGAAGAGCGCATGGAGCTGACGGAGCTATAATTGGGGCAAGAGCTTCTTATATAGGGGGCGTAACTGGTACCGCCACTGTAATGGCAGAAACCATGTTTGGAGTTCCTGCAACTGGTACCATGGCTCATTCCTGGATACAATTATTTGGAGATGAATATAAGGCATTTGAAACCTATGCAAAAACCTACCCAGATTCATGTACACTGCTTGTTGATACTTATAATGTTTTAAAAAGTGGTATTCCTAATGCTATTAAAGTTTCAAGGGATGTTCTAGAACCAATTGGAATGAGATTAAAAGCAATTAGACTAGATAGTGGTGACCTTGCATACCTTTCAAAGAAAGTAAGAGTTATGCTTGACGACGCAGGTCTTTCAGATTGTAAGATAGTAGCTTCCAATAGTTTAGATGAATATATAATTACAGAGTTATTAAACCAAGATGCTAAAATAGATATATTTGGTGTTGGTGAAAGAATGGTTACTGCGAAATCAGAACCGGTATTTGGTGGAGTTTATAAATTAGTAGCTGTTGAAGAAAACGGAGAAATTTCTCCAAGAATTAAATTAAGTGAAAATGAAGAAAAAATAATTAATCCAGGATATAAAATGATTTGGAGATTATTTGATAAGGACACTAATATGGCGATTGCTGATGTTATAACATTGGCGAGTGAGGTTATTAATGAATCAAAGCCTTATATTATCTTTGACCCAGTTTCTATTTGGAAGAAGAAAAAAGTCACTAATTTTTATGCTAAAAAGCTTCAAGTTCCAGTTTTCCTTAAGGGAGAATGTGTATATGAGTTACCAACAATTGAGGAAATAAGGACCTACTGTAAAACTCAAGTAGACAGTATATGGGAGGAAGTTAGGAGGTTTTCTAATCCTCAAAAATACTATGTAGATTTATCTAAGGAACTTTGGATGGTTAAACAGGAATTAATTGAAAGGTATAAAGATTCAGAAGAAAAAGATGAAATATAGAATATAAAACAATTAAATAATATTAAACTGAAAAAAGGGAGTTCAATTATTGAACTCCCTTTTAATATATATGATATTAAATTTTGAACTAAGCCGCATAGTGTTTGGTGTGAAATCTTATGTGAAATATGCTAGCCTAATTATATCTTTTGGCCGTCTTTTATTCCAAAGCAAGTCTAAATCTATCTTTCGACGCTCTCCATAGGTGGATACAGTTATATAATATATATTATCCTTAGAATTAAGCTTTAAATCAGTTATAGTCATCCAGTGCCAAGTATATTCTTTAAATTCAACTAATGGATGTTTAAGGACTAGGATGGCAATGGGAAGTTTTTGAGATAGTGCCATAGAAATAAAGTTTATTGCCTCTTGAATAGTAGCAGCATTATCATCTAAAATATGGGAAGCTAAAGATATGCCTCTTTTACTTGCAAAAGCCAAGACACTATCTGAGAATTTGCGAACAGAGGTAAGTCCAAAGATTCCTGGCTTTACATATTTTCTGATTTCAATCATATGCAGAGTAAAATCCACCTTACTTACAATACACTTATAAGCGTATAGTGCATTATATTTATCAGTAAAGGTTTGAGCTAAATATGCAGTTATATTTGCTGCAGCAACAGGTCCACAACCACTAAGCTTATGAAATTTCTTTGGGAACCAATACTGATTGCCACCATAATATGAAATTTCTGAGTCATATATATTAAATTGAATCTCTTCAAAGTTAGTATCTTTAGGTGTAATGAAATTTTCCATGGTTATCACCCCTTTATATGATTTTAAATTATTTTAGAGCAGATTTTAATAAGCAAGATTAATTTTAGTTATTATCTAATATACTATAGTTCTTATTAGGTGTAAACAAGGTAAATATGGCATATAAATAAGATATATTCTATTCACTTACTTATACTATATTCACAATTATAAAATCGCTGATATTTTATAAAAATTACTACCATTTATTTTTAGCAAGTAAAATCAAAAACTCATAGTACAGAATAATAATGCCATAGCTTATGGAATGTTCACAAGAAATAGTGCTGTAAAAAAGGGATTTTGGAACTGAGTATAGAAAATTATAATTAGATAGATTTCTAAATAAAATAATTGTTATGTACATAAGGGACACAAGGCACATAACAATTAATAACTGTTATGTGCTATAAAGGAATACAGGAGGGGTAAATATGGGACTATTTGACTTTATTAAGAATCAATTTATTGAGGTAATAGAATGGACGGATAATACTACAGATACAATGGTATATAGATTTCCAGTAGAAAGCAAAGAGATAAAAATGGGAGCGCAATTAACTGTAAGAGAATCTCAACTTGCGGTATTTATTAATGAAGGCGTTATAGCAGATATATTTTATCCCGGTAGATATATTTTATCTACTCAAAATATGCCTATAATCACTAAGCTAAAATCATGGAAGTTTGGCTTTGATTCGCCTTTTAAAGCAGAAGTGTATTTTGTTAATTCAAAACAATTTACAGATCAGAAATGGGGTACCTCAAATCCTATAATGATGCGTGACAGTGAATTTGGAATGCTTCGATTAAGAGGGTATGGTATTTATTCATATCGAGTTAATAATGCTGAAATATTTTTAAAAGAGGTTTTTGGAACTAATCAGCAGTTTGATACTGAAAGCATTGCAGGACAATTAAAACGTACTATTTTATCAGGGATTACAGATTTATTAGGTGAAGCTAAAATTCCTGCACTAGATCTTGCTATGAATTACGATGAGTTAAGTGAGCAGGCTAAAAATAAATTACAACCTAAATTTTATGAATTTGGATTTGAACTTAAAACACTAGTAATAGAAAATTTATCTCTTCCTGAAGAAGTCGAAAAAGTTATGGACAAGAGGACTTCCATGGGGGTGCTTGGAAATCTAAATCAGTACACTCAATATCAAGCAGCAGAAGCAATAAGAGATGCGGCTCAAAATACTTCCGGTATTGCTGGTGCAGGAGTTTCTATTGGGGCTGGAGCTGCTATTGGAAATATTATGGCAGAGTCACTAAAAGGAAATTCTTCTTCGCAAAATCCTTCTGTGAATAGTACAGTTGAATGCCCTCACTGCCATTCACAAGTATTAAATAATCATAAATTTTGTCCGGAATGTGGAAAACCATTAGAAGAATTAAAGAATAAATGTAATAAATGTGGAGTAGATATTGATAGGAATGCAAAATTCTGTCCAGAATGTGGTCAGGCTCAGAATTTAGAAAAAATTTGCACAAAATGCAGTGCTAAAATGTCCCCAAATGCAAAGTTTTGCCCGGAATGTGGAAATGCAAATACTTAGATTTTGAAAAAATATGAGAGCATACTGACAATTATTTAAAAATGTATTAGGGGGAGATTATATGGGGGAAACACCATGTACTGATGATAGTAATATTAAACAGGAACAAACAGAACGTTTTCTTTGCCCAGCCTGTGGCGGTAATATGGTATTTGAACCAAAGAAACAAAAATTAGTTTGTTTATATTGTTCAAGTGAAAGTGAAGTTAACTTTGAGAAAACAAATATAATTGAAAATGACTTTTATACTGCAGAGAAGATTAAAAATGTGAATTGGGGAAATGAAAAAAGAATAATTAAGTGTGAGAGTTGTGGTGCAGAGACTTTACTAGATGAAAATAGCACAGCACAGTTTTGTGCCTTTTGTGGTTCTTCACATATTATAAAAACCCAGCAAGAAGCAGGTATAGTACCTGAGTCACTAATACCCTTTGTTATATCTAAAGATAAAGCTGGAGAATTATTATCAAACTGGATAAAAAAATTGTTTTTTGCTCCTAGAGCACTTAAAACTAGTTATAACATGAACAAAATGAATGGGATATATATACCTTTCTGGACTTATGATAGTGAGACATTTTCAGATTATACTGCAGAACAAGGCACCTACTACTATGTAACTGAAACTGAATGGGTTGGTCAGGGTGCTGAAAGAAAGCAGGTTACAAAGCAAGTTAGAAAAACATCCTGGAGCGTTGCATCTGGTAATTATTCTAAGTTTTTCAATGATATATTAATTAATGCGTCATCGCAAATTAATAAACATATAATGAGTAAATTAGAACCCTTTAATCTAAATGAGCTAGTTCAGTATAAACCAGAATTTTTATCAGGGTTTTTAGCTGAAAGGTATAGCATAGATTTAAAATCAGGTTGGAATTTAGCTGAGGAGAAAATAGAAAGTAATTTAAGGGATGAGATTAGGCAACAAATAGGTGGAGATGAAGTAAGAAACTTAAGCTTTTCAACCTCCTATGATGCTATAAAATTTAAACATATTTTGCTACCTATATGGATTTCTGCGTATATTTATAAAGTTAAAGTATACAGATTTATGATAAATGGGCAAACCGGTGAAGTTGATGGAGAATCTCCAGTTAGTGTTGTAAAAGTAATGTTATTAATCTTAGCTATTTTAGCTGTGACTTTTGGAGCATATTTTTATTTTTCAAATAAATAGGAGATTAGAAAGTGTGTAATCGAGCCTCGTCAATAGGCTAATTAAAAAAGGGACTAACTCAAAAGCTAATGGTTATATTATAGTTTTCTGCTTCCATCATTAGTAAAAGTTCTTCTCAAATGAAGTTCATCTACTAAAATCATAATTACAGCACCAATTAGAAATATAATAACTTGATTATAGTCGCTACCAACTTTAATTAATTGATTTAATATAAATCCTAAAGCAATATAACTGAAACCAATTATTATAAAACTGTTCGCCGAGTATTTATGAGCCTCATTCCATGTATCTTGATTAATCATTGAAAATTTAGTTCTATACCCCCACATATTATTAATTTTTTTTGGTGGAACTATCTTAAATATTAAGCCACAAATTATGAATAATCCTCCTATAGTATAAAGCATTTTATATACCCCCATGATTTATTTAGATTTGAATAATAATTTTATATAGTGTCTTTATTAAATTATATACAATATTAATATAATTTACAAATATTTAGTATATGAATATATTGCTTTGCTAATCTTAAAGATACTATTCGGATTAAACAAAATAAATTATATCCTCAATTTTAAATTTCTTATTTGTTACCCCAAGTCTTTGAGCGGGAGTCACATTTTTACCTTTGTATTTATATGTCTCACAAAAATTTAGAAAGGTTCTTAAAATTGTCAAAGAATATTGAGCATACATTGGATTAAAATTAGCGTATATATAACTTTTACTTTCTCCACGACTTGATATAATTAACAGTCTAGCCATCTTCGGGTTCATTTATAGTGGGTCCGCCAGAGTATCTAGTTACAGGATAATTAGCTATCCATCGTTGCCTCCTTTTTCAGTACCTTTAAAAGCTCCTTATACTAATAAGGCAATCTTATCATTAAAAGGTAAACAAAGTTATTAAAAAAATATTTGAAATGCTTTTTATAGAGACGTTTTTAGATTTAATGGATATGTATAATGATTTGGAGTATAATAATCTAAATACAAATAATCGTAGATGAAGTCTTTAAAGGTATAGGGAGTGGACTTGAAATAATTGTTGTAAATAACGAAACTTTATCACCACAAGAAGAAATGGTTCAAGATTTAATCAATATTATTCTTTCAAGAAAATATGAGAGTTTAAAATTAAAAAATAAAAAAGAAGGAGGAAATGCTACTAGACAAAATATATCCAAACAAATAGTCAAGGTACAAAACCTTCATCAAAATCTATCTAATATTACAAAAGTAGATACATTGAAAAAGGAAAAATCTTGATATGGGTATGTTTGTCCATATTTTAAGTAGCAGTGATTAAATTGATTAAGCTAGTATTAATAAGACATGGCGAAAGCCTTTGGAATAAAGAAAATAGATTTACCGGATGGACAGATGTAGATTTATCAGAGAATGGTTTAATTGAGGCAAGGAAAGCAGGCGAAATACTTAAGCAAAATGGGTATACCTTTGACATAGCATATACGTCCGTATTAAAAAGGGCAATTAGAACTCTTTGGATTGCACTGCATGAGATGGACTTGATGTGGATTCCTGTATATAAGTCATGGAAGCTCAATGAA
Organism: Clostridium estertheticum; assembly: GCF_011065935.2. Taxonomy (NCBI): domain Bacteria; kingdom Bacillati; phylum Bacillota; class Clostridia; order Eubacteriales; family Clostridiaceae; genus Clostridium; species Clostridium estertheticum. The sequence goes on from NZ_JAAMNH020000001.1 coordinate 1,501,004, forward strand.
AGACATTACGGCGCTTTGCAAGGATTAAACAAGGCGGAAACTGCAGAGAAATATGGTGATGAGCAAGTTCATAAATGGAGAAGGTATGTAGATGTAAGACCACCAGAACTTTTGAAAACCGATGACAGATATCCAGGCAAGGAATTAAAATATAGCTCATTAAGAGAAGATGAGATTCCCACAACTGAAAGTTTAGAGGATACTGTAAAAAGGGTTATGGTTGAATGGTTTGAAGAAATAGCACCAAAAATTAAACAGGGTAATAAGGTTATAATTTCTGCACATGGAAATACGTTAAGAGCTTTAGTAAAATATCTGGATAACATATCCAGCGATAACATTGTAAATTTGAATATACCTACAGGTATTCCGCTTGTATATGAATTAGATGATAATTTGAAGCCTATTCGTCACTATTATTTAGAACTAGCTGGTAAATTGCCTCAAGAGACAATTCCAAAAACATTTGCGGAATAAAACAATTAAAGAAAGATAACCACGAAAAACTGCTGAAATATTTAAATATATTTCAGCAGTTTTTTCTGGTTTAAATATAATTCATTTATAAGATGAAAGGTATTATTTAAAATTAACTAATAAGCTTTTAATATCAACGGTTTTAGTTAACATTCCATTTTGCTTTAGAAAATCTTGAGTTTTATTAAGCTCTGTTATATCTTTTTCTGTTATTTCAGGATTAAAGTCATATAAGCCATACATACTTTTAACTTGATCCAATGTGAGCTTTGTCTCATCTGCAGTTAACTTATAAGTTTCATCTTGTTTATCCTTCATAAATTGTAGGCTTTTCTCATGAACTGCAAGATATCTTTTGGCTATATCAGGATATTTTTCTAAAAACTTTCCACTGGCTGCTATTACAATTGTTGCATCTAAAATTCCTTCACCAGTTGTGAGTATTCGTGCTCCATTTTTCTCAGCACTCGCAACGGAAGGGCCGGCCACAAGAGCTGCATCTACTTTTCCAGCTAGAAGAGCTGATACACTAGCTGGTATTGCCATATTGCTGAATTGCACATCATCTGCTTTTAAATTCTCTTTTGTAAGGGCACCAAGAAGTAACTGATGAAGTATTGTTCCCTTAGGACCAACTACTTTTTTTCCTTTAAGATTTTTTATAGTCTTTATAGCTGGATCCTTTACCATTATTGTAAATGCTTTTGGAGCTCTGCTGTATACTCCAATAATTTTAATATCAACCCCATTTGCCCCTGCAAGAATCACTGAAGTTGCACCAATGGCATTACAAAAATCAAGGGAACCTGCGGCTATTGCCTCTGTCATCTTTGAACCCTCTGTTATTTCGGGGTATTTAATATTAATATTATCTTTAGAAAATTCATTTTCAAAAAGCTGTTTTTTCTTTTCAATTATAGATGGTACATTTAAGGGTGCCTTCACATAAGAAATGTTAAGAACCTTAGGGTTCTCTACTTTTGGTGTACTTGCTTCTTGTTTTGGTGCACAACCAGTAAAAGAAGTTAAAATAATCAATGCACTTACAATAAAACTTGTTTTTTTATAAAAATTCATTTTGTTCCTCCTCTAGTAATTTATTAAAAATATTTAGAACTTCATTTTTATGGTGAAAAAATTCCAGACTGCTAGTATCTCTATAATAATTCATACTAACAGGCATTTCTTTTATTATATTGCCATTATCCATTACAATAATTTTTTGACCAAGGGATATAGCTTCTTCAATGTCATGAGTCACAAATAGGATTGTTTTACCACTTTTTATAAAAATATTTATCAATTCATTTTGAAGCTTTTTCCTATTAAATGCGTCAAGTGCTCCCAAGGGCTCATCCATAAGTATTATTTGTGGCTCATAACATAGAGTTCTTCCAAGGGAAGTTCTTTGAGCCATGCCTCCTGAAATTTGTGAGGGATAGGCTTTTCTAAAATTATACAGACCTAGTAGTTTCAAATAGGTGGATACTTTTTCTGCAACATAGTTTTTATCCTTACAGTTGATAAGGGAAAAAGCCATGTTCTCTTCCACAGTAAGCCAGGGCATAAGTCTAGGTTCCTGAAACACTATGGATACTTTATTGTTATCACTATCATTTGAATGAGTTAGTTCAATAGTGCCGCAAGTCTTATCCTCAAGACCACAGAGTAACTTTAATAGGGTTGTCTTGCCACAACCACTTTTGCCAACTATTGTTACAAAGCTTCCATCTTCAACAGTTAAATTAATGTTTTTTAGTGCATGGATTTTTTTATTTCCGATTTCATATGTCTTGGACAGATTTTTTATTATTAGGCCTGCCATATTCTATTCCCTTTCCGTTTGAACGCATAATATTTTTTGTTATTTTAATAAAAAAGTAATCAATAAAATAACCTAAAAGTCCTATAGATAATATGCCAACAATAACAATATCCGGTCTTGACAGCTGCTCCGCATCTATTATCATGTATCCGATTCCTGAAGATGCCGCTATAAGCTCAGCCCCCATTAGTGACCTCCAGCTATAACCCAAACCAAGTTGAATGCCTGTTATTATTGATGGTACTGCTTGAGGGAAGATGATTTTAAAGAACTTATCCCTTTTGCTAAAGTGAAATATTTCTCCAACCTCAAGAAGTTTTTTATCATAGTTTGTAACGCCATTTAAGGTATTTGAAAAAATAGGGAAAAATGTTGCTAAAAAAATAACAACAAATTTTGAAGATTCACCTATGCCGAGCCATAATATTAATATTGGTATCATGGCAATAGGGGGGATATGTCTCATAAATTCCAGAAAGGGTTCTAAATAAGGCATTGCCTTTGGCTTACTTCCTAAAAATATTGCAAGCGGAAAAGCAAAGGCAAAAGTTATTGCAAATCCAACAATAACTCTTGCAAAGCTTACCATTAAATTCTTAAGAAGGGCACCAGATTTAAGCAGTTCAAAAGCCGTAGCTAAAACTATGTTAGGTGACGGAATTATATAGCTGTTAAATACATGCAGCTTATCTACGATAATCCAAACTATTATTATGACTAATGGGATAATCAATCCTTTTATTTTTTTCATATATATTCCTTCCGTACTGCGTTATAATAAAATGCAAATAAAAAAAGCTCTCCAAATGGAAAGCATAATATAACAAAACCTCAGTTAATAAAATCTGTGTAGTTTGCATATCTTCTTTCCTTTCAGATTAGAAAAAGTCTTTTCTGTTAGGGTTATTTTAGGATTATCAAATAAAAAAAGAAAATCTCTAATTATCTGATTTAGGGAAACTATTTAATTATAATTTTAACTACTTGATGTTTTTTAAAATTAATAAATGGTGGCAGTCCAGCTGCTTTCTTAAGATAATCAAAAAATACTTCTTCATCTGGCATGATTTCAATATGAGCCGACATCTTTTCTTTAACAAAAAAGCCTAGACTTAATTCCACATCTTTGCCTACTGTAGTGAAGTGCTTCATTTTGCGTGATAATCTACCTGTTGCAAAATAAAGTGAACCATTTTCATAGAGATAAGAAATAATGGGTTTTCTACCGTTGTAATGGACCCTTAAGAATCCCTTAGATTTAAATTGAAGCATATAATTCCTCCTATTGCCTAAAGGCATATATAGTTATATTCAAAATTCTACTTTATTGTCATATTGCTATATATTACCACAATAGCTGCATGCTTTCAACTTTTAAAATATGCTATTATCTTTGTTTGAATATACAAATAGCGTTTAATTAGTATTAGATAGAGTTAAACATACGAAATATTCAGTTTAATTAAGTTAAATGGAAAGATAAATGATGCTTTAGATGAAAATGAAGAGGATAAAGGGAATTATTAGCCTTTGTTTCAGATAAAGATTTCTCATAGATAAAAAGACATAAAATAGCCTATATCTTAATTTACTTAGTAATTAAAGATATAGGCTATTTTACCTTTACATAAATATGCAAAAAGCTTAAAATTAAATTAGATACAGTTTGAATATTATTATATAAAGTTGAATTATTATTTTCGAAGGGGGAGTAAAAGTATTGAACTCCATATTAAAAAACATACAGGAAGCAGTAATTAAATATGCAAATATTATATCCCAGATTCTACAGGTAGAGGTCGAAATTGTAGATGATAATTTAATTAGAATAGCAGGCACAGGCATTTATAAAGATAAAATCGATGAAGATATATCCAAAGAGGGATACGTTTATAAAAAAGTTATAAAATCTGGAGAATCTCAGATTATATATGATCCAGGTAAAGATAAACTTTGCATACCTTGTCCTAAAAGAGATTTTTGTGTTGAAGAATTTGAAATGAGTACACCTATAAAATTGAATGAGAATACTATTGGAGTCATTGGTTTAATATGTATTAACAACGATCAAAAGAAGCACCTAATGGCCAGTTTTGATGTATATATGGCTTTCCTGCAGCAGATTTCTGAGTTTATAAGTAGTACCGCCTATGAAAAAAGAGAAAAGATGAGAACGCAGACCTTGCTACAACTACTAAATTTTGTAGTTGATAAAACTGAGCAAGGGGTAATTATAATAAACAAAGACAATTGTATTAATCATATAAATGAAAATGGATTAAAGGAACTAAATTTATCGGGAAATTTTACAAATCACAAAGTGAAAATTAAGATAAGCGGTGATAATGTTTTTGACCTTCAAGAATATGAACTAATGGTAGATAAAGAGGTTTTCAATGTTATTGGCAGTGTGCATTCTATAAAATTTAATGAAGCGCAATATGATAGGATGTTTTTCTTTCAAGATGCAAAAAAATTTAAAGAAAAATTATCAAATTTTGCTGCCTTTAATAAAGTAATAAAAAGTGTGGATATTTTTGGTGAATCTGTGCAAATTCTTAAATTAAAGCAAAATGTTAAAAAAATTGCAATGTCCTCATCTACAGTACTTATAACAGGAGAAAGTGGTACTGGAAAAGAGATGTTTGCAAGAGCTATCCATGATGAAAGTAACAGGAAGGACAAGCCATTTATTGCTATAAATTGTGGGGCCATTCCAGATATGCTTCTAGAGAGTGAACTTTTGGGATATGCAAAAGGCGCTTTTACAGGAGCAGATCCTATGGGTAAAATGGGCAAGTTTGAATTTGCTAATAAAGGTACTATACTACTAGATGAGATAGGAGACATGCCTCTTTATCTTCAAACTAAACTACTAAGGGTGCTACAAGAAAGAACCATTGTGAGAATAGGCTCAAATAAAATTATAGATATTGATGTTAGGGTGATAGCCACAACGAATAAAGATTTAGTAAAAGCCATAAAAGAAAACGAATTCAGAGAGGATTTATACTATAGATTAAATGTAATCCCTCTTGAAATCCCTCCGCTCAGGGAACGAAAGGAGGACATAAAACTACTTATAGAAACTTTTCTTGCAAAATATTGCAATTTATTTAATAAAAGCTTTTTAGATATAAAATTAGGTGAGGACATATGGCAAATATTTTATAACTATGAATGGCCAGGGAATGTACGAGAACTGGAGAATGCTGTGGAATATATTATTAATATGATGGGTACGGATGGGATTATAACAAAAGAAATTTTACCTAAAAGTATTTTTAATAATACAGCTAATATTTTTAATAATGAGGATGGGATATACACACTTAAATATCTTGAAAAAAACGCAATAAAAAATGCGCTGGTAAAATATGGTGAAACTACTGAAGGTAAAAAAAATGCAGCTATAAAGCTTGGAATAGGAATAGCAACATTATATAGAAAAATTGAAGAATATAATTTATCAAAATGATAATTTGTCGCTTCTAGGCACTTTGAATGATTGAAAATTCAAATAAAAGTGTTTTTATCATAATGATAATTTTTATCATTATGATAATTTTTTTTATAAATTTTTAATGACATACACATTGCAACCCTTGATATAAGCTATGTATTTACGCAATAATATTGGCACAATTATTGCGTAATATATTATAGAATTAGAATTATTGCCAGTGCTATATATATTTGAGGAGGAAGATTAATGAGTGATAAGATGCGTCCAATTTCCTTTGAAAGAATGGTTATGTGGATTACTAGTGAATTAAAAGAAAAAGAATCTATTTTTGGTATTCAAAGGAGTAAATTCTACAATAACAAAAGTGGAAAATATATTAAGATGTTTGGTGAAAAGTTGTCATCTCCAATTGGACCTGCAGCAGGTCCAAATTCTCAATTAGCACAAAATATTGTTGTTTCCTATTTAACAGGATCACGTTTTATTGAACTAAAAACAGTACAAATTATAGATGGTGAAGATATAACTGTTGCTAAACCTTGTATAAATGCGCAAGACGAGTGCTACAATGTTGAGTGGTCTACTGAACTTACAGTTCCAGAGGCTTACGCGGAGTATGTGAAGGCTTGGTTTTTGATTCATGTTTTGATGAAAGAACTGAAACTTAGCGTGGAAAAAGACTTTATGTTTAATATGAGTGTAGGCTATGATTTAGCAGGTATAAAGTCTCCTAAAATAGATGACTATATTGAAGGAATGCGTAATGCATCCACTACTGGGATTTGGAAGGAATGCAAAACAGTAATTCTATCTAATATTGATATGTTCCATAATTTTAATAAAGAGGATTTGGAGAAAATTTCTCCTGTTATTTGTCCATCCATAACATTGTCTACACTACACGGATGTCCTCCAGACGAAATTGAGAGGATATCTAATTATTTGCTTAAAGAAAAAAGCTTGCATACTTACATAAAAATGAACCCTACTATTTTGGGCGAAAAGTTTGTAAGGGATACTTTAGATGAAATGGGTTATGAATATATTAAGGTTAACGCACATCATTTCGTAAATGATTTACAGTTCGATGATGGAATAGCTATGCTAAAACGTCTGAAAATAATAGCTAAGGGACTTAATTTAGAAGTGGGAGTAAAACTAACCAATACACTACCATCTAGAATTGAAAATAATGAATTGCCAGGGGAAGAAATGTACATGTCAGGTCGTTCACTTTATCCTTTGTCAATTACATTAGCAAGTAAACTCGCTAGAGAATTTGATGGAGACCTTCTAATTTCTTATTCAGGGGGTGCGGATGCATTCAATGTTGAAAAGATTTTAGCTACTGGTATTCAACCAATTACAATTGCAACTACAGTTTTAAAACCAGGTGGTTACGCACGAATAACACAAATGGCTGAAAAAGTGGAGGCACAACTTAAAAATGATTTAACGAAAATTGATGTAGAGCTATTAGAAAAACTCGCTAGTGGAGCGTTAAAGGACAAGCATCATCAAAAGGAGCTACGTACTGTAGGAAGCAGAAAACTTTCTTCAAAGCTACCACTTTATGATTGTGCCATAGCACCTTGCAGCATTGGATGTCCCATTAACCAACAAATTCCAGAATATGTTGCATTAGTTAAAGAAAAAAAATATGATGAGGCCTTTTCTATAATTGCGAAAGATAATGCTTCGCCAGCCATTACAGGAACTATATGTGATCATCAGTGCCAGTATAAATGTACAAGGCTAGACTATGATGAATCTGTTTTAATAAGAGATATGAAAAAAATTGCAGTACTTAACGCTGAAGATAAATTTAACGCTGCCATTATCCCAGCAGAGATAAAAAGTGATAAGAAGGTTGTGATTATAGGTGCAGGTCCTGCAGGGCTTTCAGTAGCACTTTTCCTTCGAAGAAATGGGGTAGAAGTAACTGTAAAAGATAAAAAATCTAAAGCCTATGGAATTGTAGAGCATGTTATTCCAGAGTTTAGAATTCCAGCTGCTATGATTAATAAGGACTTTGAAATGGTGAAAAGCCAAGGAGTAAAATTTGAATTTGACGCTGATGAGAATTTCAATATTGAGGAACTTAAAAAACAATATGATTATGTAGTAATTGCAATAGGGGCAGAAAAACCAGGTGCCTTAAACCTTGCAGAGGGGGAAAGCGAAACAATTAATGCTATTTCTTTCCTTTCAAACTTTAAAAGAGAGAAAGGTAATGTGACCCTTGGAAAGCATGTATGTGTTATTGGTGGTGGAGATATTGCAATGGATACGGCAAGAGCTGCTAAAAGAGCTATAGGCGTTGAAACAGTTTCCATTGTTTATAGAAGAACAAAACAATATATGCCGGCGGATGCAGAAGAAATTCATGCTGCAATGTCTGATGGAGTTATTTTTAAAGAACTTCTTGCACCTAGTGAGATTATTGATGGAAAACTTATCTGCACTGAAATGGTTTTAGGAAATAGAGATGCATCAGGTAGAAGAAGTCCCGTTTCTACTGGTAAAACAATAACACTTGATGCAGATACAGTTATAGTTGCGGTAGGAGAACGAGTTGACAGTGATCTAATGAAAAAAATAGGAGTTGAAGTTGATTCCAAGGGTTTCCCAGTAGTAAGTAAAGCACTTGAAACAAGCATTGCTAATGTTTATGTTGGAGGCGATGTTAAAAGCGGACCAGCTACTATTGTTAAAGCCATGGCAGATGGAAAAGTGATTTCTAAAGATATTTTATCAAAACTTGGTTTAAGTGTGGATTTTGATAAAAAGGCTATTGTTGATATGGATGAAAAAGATCTATATAGCAAAAAAGGTATCTTAAATGATCCGATTACCAATGAAAAAGAAGGAGAAAGGTGCCTTGCTTGTGATAAAATTTGTGAACTATGCGTTGATGTTTGTCCTAATAGAGCAAATATGGTTATTAGAGTGGAAGAGGGTTTCAATTCTACTCATCAAATTATTCATTTAGATGGCATGTGCAATGAATGTGGTAACTGTGGTATTTTCTGCCCTCATGATGGCAATCCCTATAAGGATAAAATAACTGTTTTCTGGAGCGAAGAAGATTTTGTAGATAGTACTAATAAGGGATTCACTTTAATAGATAAGGAAGACAATAGTTGCAAGGTTAGAACAGAAGAGGGCAATGTTGTAAATTATACTTTGGGACAAGAAAATGTTATATCAAAAGAAATGCAAAACATGATAAAAACTTTTATAAACAATTATAGTTATATGTTATAGTTTTTTAAATTTAGATTTTGACTGGAGGAAAATGAATGTTACTTATTGGAAACGGTAAAGTTATCACAAGGGACGAAGCAAGGCCTATTATTGACAATGGTTGCATCGCTGTAGAAGGAAATAAAATCATTGAAATTGGTTTAACTAAAGACCTTAAAGAAAAATATAGCTCGGCAAGATTTATGGATGCTAAAGGACGACTTATTATGCCAGGGTTTATCAATACTCATATGCATTATTATAGTACCTTTGCTAGGGGCATGGCCAATGATAGCCCCGCTGCTACAAAATTCTCGGATATTCTAAAAGGCTTATGGTGGAGACTTGATAAAACATTAACCCTAGAAGATGTTTATTACAGTGCAATAGGGCCAATGATAGATGGAGTAAAAAATGGTGTAACAACTGTTTTCGATCATCATGCCAGTCCCTATGCAATTACAGGAAGTCTGTTTAAAATTGCAGAGGCAGCAGAAAGCATAGGTATTCGTAGTAATTTGTGTTATGAAACCTCAGATAGAGATGGAGAAAAAATTGCTCTTGAAGGAATTACTGAAAATGTGGATTTTATAAAACATTGCAATAAAAAAAATGATGATATGCTTAAGGGAATGTTTGGACTTCATGCTTCAATGACAATTTCAGATTCCACATTGGAAAAATGTATGGATTCTATTTCAGGGTTAGATGCAGGTTTTCATGTTCACACAGCAGAAGGTATTGAAGATGTGGAAGACTGCAAAGCAAAGTATGGTATGGGTATTGTGGAGAGATGGAACAAGTCTGGTGTTCTATCTCCTAAGACCATAGCAGTACATTGTATTCACATATCAGAAAAGGAAATGGATATGCTTAAAGAAAAAGATGCAATAGTTGTCCATAACCCTGAATCTAATATGGGTAATGCTGTAGGAGCATCACCAATACTTGAAATGCACAAAAAAGGTATTCTTCTTGGCCTTGGAACAGACGGTTACACTAGCGACATGATGGAATCGTACAAGGTTGGAAATATTATTCATAAGCATGTGAAATGTGATTCTACTGTAGCTTGGGGAGAAATCCCTGAAATGCTATTCCAAAATAATAGGAAAATTACGGAGAGATTTATTTCAAATCCAGTTGGTATTTTAAAACAAGGAGCTTTGGCCGATATTATCATTGTAGACTATAATCCACCAACACCAATAAATGAAAATAATATTAATAGTCATTTGCTATTTGGTATTAATGGACGTTTTGTAGATACAACAATTATAAATGGTAAAGTGGTCATGGAAGACAGAAAGCTTGTGAGCATTGATGAAGAAAAGATTATGGCAAAAAGCCGAGAGCTAGCAAGGGATGTTTGGATCAGATTTTAATAAATAAAATGCTGCGATACATTAGTATGGTTACATTGATCCTATAATATATGCATAAAATCTAAAGAAAATAGAGGTGGAATAATGAAAAAAATTAAGCATTTGAAATGCTCAAAATGCGGAGCAGTTGTAAGTGAAGAGGTTATGTATAACTGCCCCCACTGTGGAACTTCCGGCACTCTTGATGTTATTTATGATTTGGATTTAGTTAAGAAGGAATTAACTAAAAAATATTTGAAGGAAAATAGTGACACTAATATATGGAGGTACCTTCCAATCCTTCCTCTAGAGGGCTTAACTGGAGCAGCACCGCTTCAAATAGGAATGTCGCCACTATATAAATCTTGCAGACTTGAAAAACTTTTAAATATAAAAAATGTTTACGTAAAAGATGAAGGAAGAAATCCTACTGCCTCCTTTAAGGACAGAGCTTCAGCTGTTGGTATTGCAAAAGCTATAGAACTTAAAAAAGATGTAATATGTGCTGCCTCCACAGGCAATGCAGCATCTTCAGTATCTGGATTTGCAGCTTGTATGGGAATTGAAAATTATATTTTTGTTCCTGAGGCAATTCCAGAAGGAAAGCTTGCACAACTTTTAGTATTTGGAAGCAAGGTAATCCTAGTAGATGGAGATTATGACACCGCCTTTGATTTTTGCCTAAAGGCAGTAGATCATTTTGGATGGTATAACAGAAGTTGCGCTATTAATCCATATTTGGTTGAAGGTAAGAAAACAGCAGCTTTTGAAATATGCGAGCAGTTAGATTTCAAAGTTCCTGATAAGGTAATTATGTCTGTTGGGGATGGTTGCTCTATTGCTGGAGTTTGGAAGGGTTTTAAAGAATTTTATGAACTAGGCTTAATTGATAAGCTACCAGTAATGGTATCAGTACAAGCTGAGGGATCAAATCCTGTAAATAGAGCTTATATAAACAATAAATTTGAATTTGACTATGTGGCTCCAAAAACAATAGCAGACAGTATTTCTGTAGGGATACCGAGAAATGGATATAAGGCACTTAATGCCTTAAATGAAAGTAAGGGAATTGCAGTAGATGTAAGTGATGAAGAAATATTAAATGCCATGACAGTTCTTGCAAGACATACAGGAGTATTTGGAGAACCTGCAGGTGTAACAGCCTTTGCAGGACTTATGAAACTGGCAAGTGCCGGAGTTATAGGACCAGATGAGAGTGTAGCTTTCATTGTTTCAGGTAGTGGACTAAAGGATGTAAAATCTGCTCAAATGGCGGTTACAAAGCCACAGAAGATTAAGCCAGATCTAGATTTGCTTATAAAGTATTTTGAAGATAACAAATAAAAACAAAATAAATATATATATAAAGAGGAGGATTTTAATTGAAAAATTTAATAGATTTAACAATCAATGAAGAGCAACTTAAAAAAACCGTGGAGAGTGCTAAAGAAAGAAATGTTGTTATACCAACTTTTGCTCAGATGAAGGATCCTAGTAAGATACCTGCAGAGATTAAAGAAAAATTAAAAACTACTGGTTTATGGGATATTGATCCTGTTAATTTGTTCAGAATTTCTTGGAAAAATCAACCTGTAAAAGAGGGTGGACTATACAATGACCTACCAAACTATATAGAAATTCCTTCAGAAATATCAGGTGTTAAAGCAAGAATTTTTGCAATGGTTGGAAAGTATTTTCCAGTTGGATGTCATAAGGTTGGAGCAAGTTTTGCTTGCCTAGTTCCACGTTTAGTTACTGGACAATTTGACCCTACTTTTCATGAAGCAGTTTGGCCATCAACAGGTAATTACTGCCGTGGTGGAGCTTACAATTCTGCATTACTTGGATGCAAAGCTGTTGCTATATTACCTGAAAATATGAGTAAAGAACGTTTTGACTGGCTTTCAAAAGTAGCTGGAGAAGTTATTGCAACTCCTGGTTGTGAAAGTAATGTAAAAGAAATTTATGATAAAACATGGGAACTTAGAAATACTAGAGATAACGTTGTTATATTTAACCAATTTGGTGAACTTGGCAATCATTTATGGCATTATGAAGTAACTGGTAATGCAATGAACGACATTGTTAAAGCTGAAGCTGGTAAAAATGGAAGATTTGCTGGTGTATGCTTAACATCAGGTTCAGCAGGTACACTTGGAAGTGGAGACTTTATGAAAGATCAATACCCAAATTCTAAAATAGCAGTTGGTGAAGCACTCCAATGTCCAACACTACTAAATAATGGTTTTGGTGATCATAGAATTGAAGGTATTGGTGATAAACATATTCCTTGGATTCATAATGTTCGCAACACAGATATGGTTGTTGCTGTTGATGATAATGATGCATTGGCTATGTTTAAGCTATTTAATGAACCAGCTGGAAAAGCATATTTAAAGCAGCAAGGAATTTCAGAAGATCTAATTGAAAAACTTTCATATGTTGGTATATCTGGTGCTGCAAATATCCTAACTTGTATTAAATTTGCTAAATACTATGAGTTAACAGAAAATGATATGGTAATGACAGTACTTACAGATTCAGCAGAAATGTATGGATCAAGACTAGAAGAAATGAAAACAGAAAGAGGCAGAGATTATTCAGAAGTTGATGCTGCTATTGATCATAACAGAAGTGTTTTAGGTGTTAGAACAGACAGTATGGAAGAGTTAACTTACCAAAGTAAAAAACGCATTCACAACCTTAAGTACTACACTTGGATTGAGCAACAAAAGTACGATTTGGATGAGTTAAATGCACAATGGTATGATTATGAAAATTATTGGGGAAAACTGCATCAAATGGGACCAGAACTAGATAAACTTATCGAACAATTCAATGAAAGAACTGGACTTACAAAGTCAAAGTAAGCCATAATAAAGATAACAGAAGCTATTGAAGACAGATATATCGTCTCAGCAAATTTAGTAAAAAGCAAATAAAATATAAAACGCCAGTTGGGTTGCAGATTAACGTGCAACTTGCCTGGCGTTTTTTTGATAATTATTTTTAAAGTTTGTCCTATAAAAATGATTACTTTATTAAAATTATTTATAATTTAATAGGGCGTTATGGAATCTTCACCAAATTTAAATAGTGAATAAAGAAAAGGTGTGGATGAATATGGCTAAGAACGTGATAATAGTGTATATTAGTAATATATAGTGGGCCACTAGCTCACTATTTCAGTATAAAAGGGTGGTGTTATCTTGAAGGATTTTAGAATTCTTTTAGTGGAAGATGAAAAACTAATGTCAATGTTCGTTGAAATGGAATTAAATCATGAAGGATATGATGTTGATTTGGCCTACGATGGACGAGAAGGTCTAAATATCGCAGAGGAAAATCAATATGATTTAATACTCCTTGATATTATGATACCTGGAATTAATGGAATTGAGGTTTGCAGAAGAATAAGACAATCCTCCACGGTACCTATAATTATGCTTACGGCAAAAAGTGATATATCAGACAAGGTCTTGGGCCTTGATGTAGGTGCAAATGATTATCTCACAAAGCCCTTTGCAATAGAAGAACTATTAGCAAGGATTAGGGTGTATGAAAGAAATAAATCCATAAGCAATAACAGGGACGAAATCAAAGTGAAAGATATTGTCATGGATAATAAGGCTCATAATGTTAAGCGAAATGGCAAGGAGATTGAACTTACAAAAAAAGAGTATGACCTTTTAGAGATGCTGCTGATAAATAAAGATGTTGTGCTTACAAGATCGCAGTTAATCGAAAAGGTATGGGGTTATGACTACATAGGAGATACTAATGTAGTAGATGTGTTTATAAGGTATTTACGAAGTAAAATTGATGATGGATTTGAAGATAAACTTATAACTACTATAAGAGGTGTTGGATATGTTGTTAAAGGTGAATAATTATGAATTTTAAAATTATTAAAAGTGCAAAAGTTTCTGTAAAATTAACTGTAGTTTATGCAGTGATGTTCTCATTAGTTTTGCTGATTTTAAATGCATCCGTTTTATATGGAATAAAATATTACTTGTATAGCCAGGCAAATAAGCAAGTAGAAGATGTTAAAATAATGGTGTTAAATAAGGCTATATCAAAGACAGAACAAGTAGATCTATCCGATAAAAAAATAATTTCAGATGTTCCATCTAAAGAAAATATATCTATAAGGATAGTAAAAGAAGATGGAAAGGTATTAAACATATCCACGGAGTTTAAGTATAGTATTAAAATTAAAGAACCCTTTGATAAAATTAAAAAAATTAAAGAGAATGATAAACATTTGGTATTTAAAAATTTAAAAATTGAAACCGTGAAATATGGTCCCGTGTATATTCAAATAGTGAAGGATATGGAGAATGAATATGACTTCCTTACAATTCTATTTGCACTTATGGCAGTAGCCGATTTTATAGGGATTATTGCTTCAATTTTACTTGGGTATAGTATAAGCAAAAAAATGTTACAACCAATAGACTATATAACTAAAGCTGCTGATAATATTAGCATTAATAATTTAAAGGAAAGGATAGAGGTCACAGGTCCCGATGATGAACTTAAAAGACTAGGTAATACATTTAATAAAATGATAGATAGGCTCCAGGGAGCCTTTGACAGGCAAATTCAATTTGTATCTGATGCATCACATGAGCTTAGAACTCCTATTGCAGTTATCCAAGGTTATGCAAACTTACTTGATAGATGGGGAAAAGATGATAAAGAAGCCTTAGAAAAGTCTATTCATGCTATTGTGCTAGAAAGTAGTAACATGGAAAACTTAGTCGAAAAACTATTATTTCTTGCAAAGGGTGATAGCGGGAATCAAATAATAGAGAAAAGTGAATTTTGGCTAAATGAGCTTATTTCCGAAGTGGTGAGTGAAAGTGTACTTATAGACCCTAGGCATATTATATCAAGCCACAGAAATGATCCTGTAAGTATATTTGCAGATTATAAAATGATGAAGCAGATGCTCAGGATATTCATTGAAAATAGTATTAAATTTACGCCAGAACAAGGGGAAATTGATATAAGTTCAGAGATTTGCAATAAAACAGTAAAGATTATTATTAGTGATAGTGGCGTAGGAATTCCAAAAGATGAAATCCAAAATATATTTGAAAGGTTTTATATTGTAGATAAGTCTAGATCTAAAGAAAAAGGTGGTACTGGGCTTGGATTATCTATTGCTAAATGGATTATAGAGATGCACAAGGGAACTATAAATGTAGTAAGTGAGGAAAGCATTGGAACAAAAATAACTATAATATTAAACATCTAGATTTCAGATTTATCTGTTGTCTAGGTGTTTTTTTATTATTGATATCATAATTCTTAAGCTAAATCTCAGACTTTTTTAATCTAATCTTAATCTTCCAAATATATAATAAAAAACATGGGAAAACTTATAGAAATGTTATTCAACGAAAGGGGAAAAATTATGGACATTTTAATTAACTTTATAAATGGATTAATGCATATTGATAAGTATTTAGCTTTAATAATACAGCAGTATGGCATATTAACATATGTTATTCTTTTTATTATTATCTTCATTGAAACAGGCTTGGTTGTTATGCCACTATTGCCAGGAGATTCAATGTTATTTGCAGCAGGAGCACTAGCAGCAATTGGATCAATGAATATATTTACTCTTCTAGTAGTAGTATATCTTGCTGCAGTACTTGGGGATACTGCTAATTATTATATTGGTAAAAAAATTGGGAAAAAGATACTCGCGAAAGAAGAAGTAAGATTTATAAATAAGGAGTATTTAATAAAGGCTCAGAAGTTTTATGAAAAACATGGTCAAATGACAATAGTGATAGCAAGATTTATTCCTATAATTAGAACCTTCGCACCTTTTTTAGCGGGTATTTCCGAAATGAATTACTCTAAATTTATACCTTATAATATGATTGGTGGAGGATTATGGGTAAGTTTATTCTTAGGCATGGGTTTCTTATTTGGTAATCTATCGTTTATAAAAAATCATTTTTCTTATGTTTTAATAGCTATAATAATTATTTCATTACTGCCTGGAGTTATAGTGTTTATAAAAGAAAAGAGAAAAAAAGGGGAAAATAATGAAGATGATATCCTTAGCGCGGAGAGTAAATAGCTCCATCAAAAGTTCGTCGTCTTTATAAAAAAATAGTATAAATAGGATATTTCAAAATGAATATAAAACTTTAAAGCAGAGGAGAAATTATATGAATATTTTACAAGCTATTGTTTACGGAATAGTACAGGGAATTGGGGAGTTTCTCCCAATATCAAGCACAGCTCATTTAGTATTAGTTCCATGGTTTTTTGGATGGAAGGATCCTGGCGTTGCTTTTGATGTAGCATTACATCTAGGAACTTCAGCAGCAGTAATTCTATTTTTTTGGAAAGATTGGGTTAAATTAATTAATGCTGGAATTCGGAAACCTAAATCAAAGGATGGAATGTTATTTTGGCTACTTGTTTTAGCAACAATTCCTGGCGGTTTATTCGGAGTTTTATTAGATAAATATATGGAAGCCTTTAGAAACCCTGCTCTTATTGGAGTTACACTTATTGTTTTGGGTATAATATTATATTATGCAGATAAAAATAGTGCTGAAAAAATTAAACTAGAAGATATAGGATTAAAAAGAAGTCTTATAGTTGGTATTTCTCAAATATTTGCAATAATACCAGGTGTATCACGATCAGGTATTACTATGTCTGCAGGTCGTTATTTAGGAATAGAAAGAGAAGCTATAGCTAAGTTCACTTTTTTACTATCAACTCCCATAATAATTGGAGATGCATTATATCATGCCACAAAAATGGGAACTGTTACTATAGATAAAACACCATTTATTGTAGCTGTTTTAACAGCTGCAGTCGTAGGCTTTTTAAGTATTAAATTTTTACTGAATTATTTAAAAACTAAAGGATTTGGGGTATTTTCTATATATAGATTTGTTTTAGGTACCGTAGTTATAGCTACATATTTTATTAGAGGTTAGAAAAAGAGCTAAAGCTGGCATGCTTTAGCTCTTTTGTTGCAATTTTTTAAATATATAAACTAGAAGTCTTCTAAATTATATATTTATATCCTCTGACCTATTTATATCATTTTTTTTATTTGATATCTTTGCGATTAAAGGTAGAATAAGTCCGAGTCCTAAAAGAACAAATGGCGTTAATAAATTAAGTACAAGTTGGAAAGTGTACTCTGATTTGTTTGTTGCTGCTTTTGGGAACATTCCCATGATGCATGCAAATGCTGTAAATGCGAAACACCATAAACCTATTATGAATGCTAGTTTATCATTCTTTATAAATTTATATTCAGAAGAGAATTTCTTTTTAGCAAAGCCTCTTAAGGCCATGTATGCTAAGAATACCCACAAATACCTTATTGGCATAACAATTGAATTTAGGTCTAATAACCAGTTAAATAAAGTATTCATATCTCCAATACCTAAGGCTGGTACAATTATTAAAATTCCAACTAAAACAGCGGTCATTTTGTATCCATTAATTGGAGCTCCATATTTGTTTGTTTTCATTAGACTAGCAGGAATATATTTTTTATCTCCTTCTGCAAATAATATTTTTAGTGGAGCATCAATGGAGAATGCTAATGCAGAAATTTGAGCAAGCATATTCGCAATAGCATACAAAATTAGGAATAAGTTTCCTACTCCGTAGTAGTTCCCCAATGTTTTAAATGCGTAGTACTGTCCATTCATTTTTAAATCTACTGGGATGTGATTTCCATCAAACATCATTCCCATTGCAACTGAACCGAGTAATGCTGATACTGCAACCATTATTGCAAGTACGATCATTCCCTTAGGGAAATTTCTTGATGGGTCTTTTGTATCATTAACATAAGGTGCTATTTTTTCACATCCACCTACTGCAAACACTAGCATAGATATTGTTGTGAAATATGCAAAGTTGAAATCTGGAATAAATGATTTGAATGTTATGTGTGCTGTTGCAATTTTCACACCTGTAATTGAAGGTGCTGCGATTACCATCACTATGTATAGCATTGACATTACAAATACAGATATCCCTGCTATGGTTCCTATTTTCTTCAATGAATTAACACCCCTTGAAGCAAACCATATGAAAAATAAAAATAGTAATAATGTTATTGATTGCAGCACTAGTGGACTAAAACCCTTTATGAATTTTCCGTTTTGTGTTGCTACCCATCCTAATGCTATTAAAATTGACTGAGGTTTTTGTGCTAAATATGGTACATGAACTACCCAATAAGTCCATCCTGCTAAGTAAGCCAGGGTTGGCCCCATTGTAGATTTGATCCATGTACTAACCCCTGCTTTTCCGTCCTGAAATGTAGACCCTAATTCCCCTACCATTAAAGCATAAGGTATAAAATATAATGAAATAATAAGTACCCATGATCCAACAACGTGTAAACCTTGATTGGCAAAGTTATTAACAACATTTCCAAATCCCCATACCATAACAAAAGCAATAAGTGCTAGATTTTGCCACGTAAGCTTTTTAACTTCTATCTTGTTCATTTTATGAACTCCCTCCAATAAATTAATTTATAATTGCTTTTAATCGTTTACAAGGACTATATTTCTCCAAAATTTTCCCTGATACCCATATACAATAACATTATTCGCATTTTTTTGCAACATTTCATGCTTATTTTTCTATTTCCTGAAATATTATGTATCATTTTTTAATTATTACCATATTTTTTAAGTAATTTGTTCTTTATTAATGTTCTTAGCATAAGATTGTTATAAAAATTTACAGACAAATGTTATAGTTTAATACTTCTTTTAAATTTGTTAAAAAAAATATTAAAAAATATTTATAAATCCTACAGAATAGAATGAAAATGTAGTATACTTAACTCAGAATTAATACCACAATTTACAATCATATTTAAAATTATGTAAATTATCCTTAATTAAATATGATAACTATGGGGATTCAGGAGGGCTATATGAAAAATATCTTTAAAACATTTATAACTATAATTTTAGCTTTTGCATTGTGTATACCTATGCAAATAATAGTTAAGGCTAGCACGTATACGGACATAGGCGCTAAAAAGAATGTGGTTGTTAGTAAACCTTGGACAGTGAGTTTTAATAAATCACTAAGTTCTACTACTGTGAATAACACAAATATTAAGGTGGTCGGCCAGGATAGCAAATTCATAGACATTAATGTTAGTTTAGCTAATAACAATAAAAATGTAATAGTAAGGCCTATACAAAATTATGAAGCCAATAAGGACTATACTTTGATAGTGACGGAAAAGGTTAAATCTACAGACGGAAAGCCTCTTCCTAAAGAAGTTAGAATGGATTTTAGTACAGGTGCACCTACAAAACCAAGTGAGTTCACTGTATGTATTGATCCCGCTCAGTACTTTAAAGAGATCACTGGTAAAAATGGTGCTAAGGCTAAGGAGATAAATTTAAGTACAGCGTTAAAACTAGGTAATATCCTAAAAGCAAGAGGATTCAAAGTTGTATATACTAGAGAAAGTGATTCAGTATCCTGGAATGTGAGTAATGAGGATGATGCAAAAGCTGCAATAGCGAAGAATGCAAAGGCTGATGTTTTTTTGAGTATAAACACTAATTCATATCCACTAGATACTTCAAATGGAATTGAAACATATTACCAATCGGATGTTAGTAATAAGAATAAACTGCTAGCAGGATTAATGCAAAGCGAACTTATAAAAGCAACAGAGGCTAATGATAGAGGAATAAAAGACGGAAGTTTTGAAATATTAAATAAGACAAGCTGTCCATCTGTAGTTTTGGAATTAGGATTCCTAAGTAATCCAGAAGAAGAGATGTTATTAACTAATGAAAAGTATCAAAATAACGCTGCTAAGGCTATAGCAAATGGGCTAATGAAATATGCAGGTTTTGCAAATACGGATTCTAACTACGATTCTATTTTTAATGTATCTTCAGTGGGAGATATAATAGTTAATTTGGAAGTAGGTAATCAGTATACTTTCCCTAAAACTGTACTGGCCACTATGAGTAATAATTCAAAAAAAGAGGTTGAAGTAGAATGGCCTGAGGCTTTAGTTTCTTTAACTAAGGCAGGTACTTATACCTATGAAGGAATTATAAAAAATTATGATAAGAAAGTGAAAGTTACAATTAATGTAAAAGAGGTAGCTTTAAAGAAGTATAAAGTGGTTTTAGACGCAGGGCATGGAGGAGCGGATTCAGGAGCAGTAGGAGCGATGGGTACTAAAGAAAAGACTATAGTACTCGCAATTACTTTAAAAGTAGGAAATATATTGGCTAAGAATGGTGTTGACGTGGTATACACAAGAACAATTGATAAAACCCAGAGTCTTCAAGCAAAATGTGATGTTTCAAATAATGCTAAACCAAATTATTTTGTAAGTATACATGCCAATAGTTTTTCAGTTCCCACAGTAAGTGGTATTGAGACTTTTTATAAGAGTGGTAGTGCAGCCGGACAAAAGCTAGCTCAAGCTGTTCAAACTGAGTTAATTAAAGCAACCGGAAGAGTAGATAGGAAAATTAAAACAGCAGGTTATTATGTTTTAAATAATACAAATACTACAGCTATATTGGTAGAAACATCCTTCGTGTCTAATGCAGCAGAGGAAAAACTATTAATTACAACAACTTACCAAACAACATTAGCCCAGGCAATTTCAACAGGTATTTTAAAAAGTTTAGGAATCACTAAAATAGTGTTATAAAGCTAATAAATGTGATTAAAAAGAGTGAAATATATAAGAATATATTTCACTCTTTTTTTCTTTGCTAATATACATAATTATCTTATAATTATATTATAAATTACGTTTAAATATTGGAGGTTTCTTGGATGAAAAAATCTTTATTAACTTTAGTAAGATTATTTGTAGGTCTTTTTCTATATGCAGTGGGTATAGTTTTAACTATTAATGCAAATCTAGGATTATCCCCTTGGGATGTTTTTCACCAAGGTATATCAAAACTTTCAGGGATTACAATGGGACAGGCAAGCATTATGGCTGGACTGGTGATTGTCATACTAGACTGGGTACTTGGGGAAAAAGTTGGACTGGGAACTATATTCAATATGTTGTTTATAGGTATCTTTATGGATTTATTGATGCTTAATCATCTGGTGCCTATTTTTAATAATATAATAGCAAGAGTAATAATGATGTTTCTTGGAATGTTTGTTATAGGGATTGCTAGTTATTTTTATATTAGTGCAGGACTCGGGTCTGGCCCTAGAGATGGATTAATGGTATCACTAACAAAAAAGACTCAAAAATCTGTTAGATTTATTAGAAATTGCATTGAGTTTACAGTATTGGTTGTTGGGTATTTTTTAGGGGGAACGGTAGGCTTTGGAACACTAATTATGGTAATTGGCGGAGGCTATTTTGTACAGTTTGCATTTAAGCTATTTAAATTTGATGTTAGAAAAGTTCAACATAAATTTATTGATGACTATGTAAAAATTATAAAAGAAAGGTTAGTAAATAAGAAAGAAGACTCTAGCATTAATTAACGTGTTATAAATTTATAAGAGGTAAATCTTTCGATGACAAGTGAGGGCAACAATTATTGGTGCTCTTTTTTGATTTAATATATATAGGGTGACACACAATTATAAATGCTAGTTAAACAACTATTTTTAGCATAAACTTGTATAATATGAAATCTCTTAGTAAAGTAATTCATATAGATAAAGATTTTCAAGCAGAAGGAGAAAAAATCAGATTAAGAACCTTCACAAAAGCTGCCACTTATGGAGACTTATACATGGTTTCAGATCTAGTACCTTTTGCCACTGAGGTTTCCATATTTATTGATGGGAAAGAATACAAAAACCTTCCATATGGTGCTGCAGGAGGGCAACAAAACTAGAGCACACCTCCAATTGGAGAGAGCAAGACTTATGTTAAGATTGTGGTTAAGAGTAGTGGGAAGGAATATAAAGTAGATATTCAGTAAGTATTAGTTGGATATATTCGACAAATAATGATATAATAATACTAATAATGACGCCTTACTTTGAGTTTTTGTTGGGCTTTTATACAATGATTATTTCAGAAAGAGAGGGTCATTATTTTTTTATTATAAAAATAACTTAAAACCTTGCTAAAGTTTTTGCATTAGCTCAAGGTGATATTGTATTTTTAGAATGAATTAGGCGAAAACGGAGAAACTATCATAGAGACTATTGTCATAGAGGCTAATAAAGTTGGGTTTTGGAGATGGCAAAGATTTAGCAAAGTGAAATAAATAGTTAGTATTAAAGGAGGATTTTTTTTAATGGCAGAAGATAATAAAAAATTAGGACTTGGGTTACTTGTGGCTTTGGGCATAGGTACTATGATTGCATCAGGTATTTTTAATAGCCCTACAGACCTAATAACAACAACAAATCCCATGGCAGTTCTCATTTCATGGGGTATTGGAGTTTTTGGCGTAATAATGATCGGATTGGTATTTTACATGCTTTCAAATAAAAGACCAGAATTAAAAGGTGGAATTTATTCCTATGCTAAAGAAGGGTTTGGTGATTTCGTAGGCTTTAATTCAGCTTGGGGGTACTTTACAAGTTCTTTTCTTGGAAACATTGCATTTATTATTTTAATTTTCAAGACTATTAATAGTTTAATTGGGGAAGGATATTCTATGCCTCCTATTTTAGCATTTGTACTTGCTTCAATTATTTTGTGGATATATTATTTTGTAATAAAAAGAGGTATAAGACAAGCTGGTATACTGAATTTAATAGTTACAATCGCTAAAGTTATACCACTATTTTTAGTAATTATTTTTGGATTTTCAGCTTTTAAAATAGGTATATTTAATGTGGCCAATTGGCAGACAATTTTAGCATCCAGTGGTGACACCGCTAGTTTAGGTAAACAGATAAGTGGAGCCATGGGAACAATTTTATGGTGCTTCGTAGGTGTAGAAGGTTTAGTAGTTTTGTCTCAAAGAGCAGAATCTCAAATATCCGTTGGCAAAGGAACAATAATTTCACTTATTATAACAGCAATACTTTATGTATCTATATCTATATTGTCAATGGGAATTATACCAGCTAAGGATTTAATTGCAGCACAAACACCACTGGCAGCCGTTTTAGCACAAACTGCATTGGGAAGTGCAGGTGCAATTATAGTTAAAGTTGGAATTTTAATTTCTGTCATGGGCGCTTTGCTTTGTTGGCTTTTGCTAACCACAGAAATTTTGTATATTCCGGCTGCTCAGGATGGGCTAATGCCTAAGTGGTTTAAAGTAAATAATGATAAAAACGTACCTATTAATGCTTTTATATTTTCAATGCTAGCAACACAAGTAGGAATGCTTGCTATGCTTTCACCAGCACTACAAAAGGCTTATTATGTTGCCACACATATAGGTACAACTAATATATTAATACCATACTTATTATCTTCTATGTTTGCATTCAAGGTATATCATAAAGAAAGTGGGCATTTTAAAGAAAAGCTTATAGCCATACTTGCAATCATATATTCAATTTATGTTATATATGCAGTAGGAATTGGATATTTAGGGCTTGCATCTATAATTTATGCTATTGGTATAGGTTTTTATTTAAGAGCCAAAAAAGAAAAAAATGAAGCTATTACTCATAGAGAAAAGGTAGCCATGATAGCAATGGTTATATTGGCAATAGTTATGACAGTAGCAGCAGTTACTGGTAAAATCAAAGTTTAACGATATTTCAGAAGGATTTTAATAGAATATGTATTTGAAAAATCAAATACGTTTTTTATTTTGATAACCACTTGACAGTGACAATGATTTACAATAATATTATATACAGTGGAATAGTTCCATATGGAACTATTCTATTTTTTTTGAAAAATAATAATAAATAGGAGTGTTTTTTCTATGAAGACAACAATTTACTATTTTAGTGGTACAGGAAATTCTTTAAAGGTAGCAAAGGATATTGTAGCTAAATTAAAAGATACAGAGATTATACAAATTTGCAAAAATACTGTGGTGAATAATTACGTAGCGGGGAATAAAATTGGGATTGTTTTTCCTGTATATTCTTTTGGAATGCCTCTTTTAGTTAAAGAGTTTATTGAAAGTGTTGAAATCCCTAAGGATGCATATGTTTTTACAATTGTGACCTTCGGAGCAGCAGCGGGTGCTGCCATTGACCAATTAGAAAAGCTATTAAATTATAAAGGCCTTGAGCTTTCAGCAGCATTTAAAATGAAAATGCCAGGAAATTATCAAGTAATGTATGCACCGTTCTCAGAGGAAAAACAAAAGAAGGACTTTAAAAATGAAGAAGGAAAAATCACTGAAATTGTTAGAAGTATAAATAATAATGAAATAATTAAATTTAGTGGAGTAGGCGAAAGCATAATGAAAGCTGTTGGTGGTATGCTTTATACTAGATTTAAACCTTATGAAAAAGATAAAAATTTCTGGACAGACGAGAAATGTAATGGTTGTGGTATATGTTCAAAGGTGTGTCCTGCTAATAATATAAAAATGATAGAGGAGAAACCGCAATGGCAACATAAGTGTGAGCAATGCGTTGCATGTATGCAGTGGTGTCCAAAAGAATCGATTCAATATAAAAAAGTTACAGTAAACAGAGGTCGGTATCATCATCCAGATGTAGTGGTCACGGAAATATTTCAGAAGTAGAAGGAAGTGTGATTATGTGTTATTCAGGCGGTTGCGCAGAAAAATTGATTTCACTGTTTAAATCTATTCAGGGGTGCTTAAAATCTATTTCACAAGAATTTGAACTAACAGTTCCTGAAATGATGATAATGCTAGAACTATATGAAAATAAAACAATGTCCCTTAATGAACTTAGTGAAAAGATAGAGTTTCCTAAAAGTTCGGTTTCAAGGATAGTAGATGGACTTGTAAATAGGGAATACGTTTCCCGGAAAATACCAGCGGAAAATAGAAGGATGGTTAATTTATCTATATCTACTAAGTGCTTAAAGTGCATTGATGTAGCTGGTATTAATGATAGATTTGACGATGTAGTTGTTGGGGGACTCGAACCAGAAAAGGCGGAGAGAATGATTTCAGGATTAGAGGAACTTAGCTCAATTTTAAACAAAGACAGGAAATAAAAATTTAATTTATTAAGAGAAAATTTTAAAGTATAGAGAGGTGGTTTTCTTGGTGAACAAGGTATATTTTAAAGCTATTGATTCATACTCCAAAACAGAAGAGATAAGTAATGCTGCCAGCGAACTTTTAAAAAAGCTTGTAGAAGAAGAAAGTATAAGTCTTGAAAAGTTCATACCCCTTAAAGTTCATTTTGGGGAAAAGGGAAATAAAACTTTTATAGGATCTAAAAATTTTGCTGGAATAATAAATTATTTAAAAGAAGAAAATGTAGATAGTGCATATATGGAGACTAATGTTCTCTATAGAGGAGAAAGAACTACAAAAGAAAAGCACTTAAAACTTGCTTTGGAACATGGTTTTACAGAGATTCCTATAATAATAGCGGATGGAGAACATGGTGAAGCTTATGAAGAAATTGAGATTAATAAAAAGAATTTTAATAAGTGTAAAATAGGAAAAGAAATTGCTAATAAAAAACAACTAATTGTTATTAGTCATTTTAAAGGACATGCACTTGCTGGGTTTGGTGGTGCTATAAAGCAACTTGGAATGGGCTGTGCATCAAGAGGTGGAAAACTTGCACAACATGCAAACTCTATACCTAAGATAAGCTCTTTTAAATGCAAAGCTTGCAATGCCTGTGCAAAAATATGTCCAGAGAATGCAATAACTGTGGATAAAAAAGCAAAAATCGATAAAGACAAATGTATTGGTTGTGCTTCCTGTATGACGATTTGTCCCTATGGTGCTATCTCTAATAGTTGGTTTGCATCAATTTCTAAGTCCTTTAATGAGCGGCTTGCAGAATATGCTTATGCGGCTGCAATTGATAAAAATAATATTTATATAACTTTTGCTTTTAATATAACTAGAAACTGCGATTGTGATGGACATAACATGAAACCAATAGTAGCTGATGTTGGGGTTTTTGCTTCTATTGATGCAGTAGCAATTGATAAGGCTTGTCTTGATGTGCTTGATAAAAACAATGGTAAAACTGTATTTAGAAGAGGAAGAGCTACTCTTGATTATGCAGAAAAGATAGGCTTAGGTAGTAAACAATATGAACTTGTTGAAATGAAATAATTAAAAAAATATTTAATGCGTTGGTAGATAGAATTAAGGTTCTTGAACAAACGCATTTTCTTTTGTTTAGGAATAGTCGGTGGTAAAGAAAATGATTTAGAGAATATTTAGAATTTGTTCGAATTATGGTATAATTTATATTATTAAGGGTAGAGAGGAAATAAATGCATGGATAAAAGTAGTTTGTTTGCAGCATTTTCATTAGTTTCTGTATTTATATATATGTATGTTGGAATTTACACATTTAGACAAAACATAAAATCAATTATTCATAGATTTTTTCTTCTATTATGTACAAGTTATGCAATTTGGTCTTTTGCTTATGCTTTTGCATATGTATCAAATGATAGATACGTTTTTGCTTTATGGAACAAGGTATCTGCCATTGGTTGGTGTAGTTTTAGTGCAATTTCACTATATTTAGTTCTTCTAATTACTGAAAGTAGAATAATAAAGAAAAGGATAGCTAGAGTTTTGATATTTTCTCCAGCAGTTTTATTTTTATATATGTCAGTATTTCTATTTGGAGAGGGTATAAAAACTTCAATACTTGTAAGTAAATTTTTTTATATTGGTGATTTTTTATACAATTTTACGTTTTTACTCCTTAGTATAATAGTTTTGTTTATTTGGGGATTAAGAACTGATAGTAAAAGGATAAAAAAACAATCAAAGATATTAGTATTGTCAAGCATAATTCCATTTTGTCTAAATCTATTAACTCAAACAATAATACCCATATTTGGGCTTGTAAATTTCCCTTATATGGGACAATTGTATTCTGTTATTATGATTATAGGAATTTATATAGTAATTACAAAATATAAGTTTTTAAGGCTTCCAGAAAAGTTCTTATTAGAGGAAATTGGAAACAAAATAATTGAGATGGTTATATTACTAGATGAAAAGTCTGAGATTATAAAAGTTTCTAAGCATACTTTAAATTTGTTGAATTTTGAAAAGGATGAACTACTTAGTAAAAATATTAGTTGTTTATTTGATAGAAATGATAAGAAAAAAATTGACTTAGTAAATATTAAGAAACAGGAAAAAAAGTATAATGATATAGAAATACTAAGTAAGTATGGCGAAAAGATTCCAACTAACATAACTTATATACCTATTTTTGATAATGAAATTCATGATTTTATAGGAGCAGTTCTTGTTATACAGGATATTAGTATAGAATATGAATTGAGAAGGAAGAATGAAGAACTGCAGGAGAAAACTATTAGAGATGGTTTGACTAAACTATATAATCATCAATATTCAGTAGAAATAATTAAATGTGAAATAAATAAACTTAATGTAGATATAAATAAAAAAGAATTGTCACTGTTGATGCTTGATATTGATTTTTTTAAAAATGTTAACGATACATATGGTCATTTATTTGGAGATTATGTTCTTGAAACTGTATCAAATATTTTAGTTACTAATGTTAATGATAAAGGATATGTTGGAAGGTTTGGAGGAGAAGAATTTATAATAATACTTCCGCAAATAGGAATTGATGAAGCTTTTGGTATAGGTGAAAAAATAAGGAATGAAATTGAAAAATATAAATTTAATAAGGGTTTAAAAATAACAATAAGTATAGGAATAAAGCAATATAGAGATGAATCCTCTGTGCAATTGGTTAAAAATGCTGATGATCTATTATATAAAGCTAAAGAAAATGGAAGAAATCGAATAGAATATAAAAACTAGCAGCTAAAATAGGTTGCTAGTTTTTTAGATTAATTCAAAGGTATCCACTAGTCCTGTAATTTATTTAATATCTATTTTACTACTCTTATCTACAATATTCCACCAAGTTTTTCCAGGATTCAGTGGCAATTCATTACCTTGTTCATCAGTCAGCAGGGTTTGCGAAACTACATTTTTCTTAGACCAGTGCATTTTAACAAACTTGCCATTGCTAATAACATAACCATCTCCCGTGCCAACAAGAGCAATGTCTAAATGAAGACCATCCGCTTGTGTTTTAATGGAAGTGATTTGCACCACTATATTTTTAAAGGCTAAAGGAAGCTTATCCTCTTTATTAGTTGAAGATACTCCATCCATGCTTTTAAAGTAAAGGCCATCTTTATAGGTATAACTAGTGTTGTAAAGGTTATTTATTTTTAAAAATACATTTGTAGCTGGGGAAAATTTATTGCTATCCCAATAGCTCTTGTCAAATTTCAATTTTACAGTGGGGGCTTTTATAAATTTTTTTGTTTTAACAAGCTCTCTTAATTTATCTGTAGAAGTATAAAGGTTATGAGGAGCTTTCCTCAGGTTATCTCTCCAATAAGTAGAAGCGTACTTCATTTCATTCATACTCATTAAGTTTTCATTCTTTATTTCGTCAAGAGCCTCTTCGCTTCCTCCACAATGAGCAAAAGGAAGGTTATATTCTTTTGAAATATCTAAGAAATAAGACCTGGCGCTTCTAATTGGTCCAATCTTTTGCGCATCGCCGCTTTGAAATAATGCAATGAATCTAGGCGTACCGCCTTCAGCCAAGGTTTCATAAACTATATCCGCAGCGTTTATTCCAGATTGAGGTCTTGCAGTTTGGGAATTTTCTACTATGGCAAGCACAGCAATATTATCTAATATTTCTTTTTTTACTTCTTCACCTGTATAGGGAGCAAAGTATTTTTGCGGGGTCTTTATAGGGGCCTCTGTTTTTGCAGGTGTTAATGGGCTAGGAGTAGGAGTAATAATAGGTTTAACTTTTTTGAT
The DNA here is from genome assembly GCF_011065935.2 of Clostridium estertheticum. Lineage (NCBI taxonomy): Bacteria > Bacillati > Bacillota > Clostridia > Eubacteriales > Clostridiaceae > Clostridium > Clostridium estertheticum. Next base: position 1,530,320 of record NZ_JAAMNH020000001.1, read on the forward strand.
ACAGCCCTCTGCAATAAAGCACATTGAAATAATTATACAAAATAATAATAACTTAGACTTATTTTTCAAATTAAACATCTCCTTAACGAATTCAAAAATAGGAAGTGTGTTACTTCTTGTTCCACTTCGGAATTGCTACAACTGGAAAAACGTGCTGACATTCTTTCCTCTATTTTAAACTATTCTAATTATGGTGTATATAGTATTATATTAACTTTAAAATATAAGAAATAGTTAATAAATTTTTAGTTCAAGGGTTATGAATTATTTTATAGTCATAAAGTTTTAAAATTAAAACTCATAATAAAAAAGATATAAAACCAGTAATAATTACTGATTTTATATCTTTTTTTATTATTTATGGCTTACAGTATGCTAGAATTACTATTTTGCGTTAATCCAGTTTACATACTCTATAAGAACATCTGCTACATGTTCATCTACGCCCTTACCCTTTTGTGCTAATAACTCATTTGTAAATGCTGTTGTATTTCCCTTTGATAACTTAGTATATAGGCTGTTATAATTACCCTTATTCTTAAACAATCCTTGATCATAGAAGCTTTCAAGCAAACCAATTGTGGTTTTAAGTGTGGCTGTTATAGTGAAATTTAGTTCCTTGATAGCTATATTTCCTGCTTTATCTACTGCAGTAGCAACTATTTGATGACTTCCAAAAGCAAGTGTTTCAAGGTGTACAACTTGATTGTTACTTATTTTAACACTATCCAATGTTGTTGCTAGCTTATCTAAGCCAGAATTATTATCTTCTGCTATGACTATAATGTTAAGTGTGTTTGTTCTTTCGTACGCCTCGCCATTTTCAACGCCAGTAATTGTTATAATTGGAGCTGTCTTATCAATAACTATTACTTCACAAGTAGCTGTAAAGCCTCCATCAGTTGTTATTACTGTTATTATTGTTTTTCCTTCATTAACTGCCTTTACTACTCCATCAGCATCTACTGTTGCAACTAATGGATTGCTTGAATTAAAGTTTACATTCTTATTTGTTGCATTAGCTGGTGTTACAGTTGCTATTAAATTTAAGGTCTCAGTATTTTTTATTGAAGCAGTTGTTTTATCAAGACTAACTCCTGTTACATCAACTTGTTGTTGTATTGGTGATACTGTTATCTTCCAGTTGTTTGTTGAAGATGGTGTTATTGTTCCATGGTCTTGAACGTATTTCATCATTAAACTTCTAACTTGACCATCATCACCAAGCGCTTTAGCTGAATCATAAGTAACTAAACGTAGATCAGTGTTACTTATTCCAGCAGCAGCCATGAATCCTCCGCCACCATTGTATCTGTAGTTGTTTATTGCAACTGTAAATACATCTGAATCCTTAACTAATTGTCCGTTAAACTTTAGGTTCTTTATTCTATTTCCAGATGCAATTTGTTTAGTAACTGGGTCAATTGTTCCTGCTGGCTCTGTTAAGTCAATATCATAACTTGCTCCGTATAATTGGTCTAAGTTATAATCTGCTATATTTAATGCAGGATCTTTAACTATTGGATCTGTTGAGTTAGATACTTGTTTGTAGTATCTAACTGTATATTCCATCCAATCCTTTATTTGTTTTCCATTCATATTTACTCCATAAAGGAAGTTTTCGTATACATAAACGCCCATAATATCTTTAATAGTTATATTTCCACTTGGAATATAAGCTGATAAACTTAGTGGAGCTGCAATTGAAAGTTGTGTTCCAGCTGCACTCGCCTGAACTTTGTTTATTAACTCCATTATTTCTGTTGGTTCAGTAATTTGCTTATTGCCTTTATATTCTCCAGTAGATTGACCAAGTACTGTTGCTGTATACTCTAATGTCTTAGCTTGATATGGTGCAATTAGAGCGGCTATAGCGGGATCTTCTGCTATAGTACTACCCATAGTTACATTTTTAGTAGTTAATCCTGTAACCGTTCCTGTTGCATCAACAGCTATATCAATTTGTGATACCTTTTGTCCCCATTTACCTGGCTCTAATATTGGTACTATTTTTCCTTCTGGATTTTTAAGTGTTAAATCATTTAAAGTACTGTGTGCATGCCCTGCAACTATAACATCTATTCCACTTACTTGAGTTGCCAATGCCTTAGCTTGATTTTCAGGAATAACATCTGCTGCACCTTCTTCTCCAGTGTGTGCAGATACTACTACAACGTCTGCTCCAGCTGCTTTTATTATTGGAACCCATTTTCTGGCTTCGTCAACTAAATCATTAAAATGTAAATCGGCATAATGAGCTGGGTCTTCCCAACTAGGTATAGTTTTTGTTGTTAGTCCAAGTACTGCTACTTTAATTGTTTTACCATTAATAACAAAGGGTTTAATAATATATGGTTCAACAAAATTTGTACCATCAGTCTTGTAAGTATTAGCTGACAACATATGAATATTTTTTGCTTTTCCATCTGCAATTATTCTATTTAATGTATCTAATCCATAGTTAAATTCATGATTTCCAAGTGTCCATGTATCATAGCCCATTTCGCCCATGACAGCTGACATTGGGTAAACTGTAGCTTTATCTATCATATTATAGTAATAAACAAGTGGAGTGCCTTGAATAGTATCTCCATTATCTATTAGCATAACATTTGAATTAGCTGCTCTTAAACTCTTAACATAAGTTGAGACCTTTGCAAGGCCTTGTCCAGTAGAAGGTGCTGCATTTGTTCCATAATCAAAATTTAGTACATTTCCATGTATATCTGAAGTTGCCACTACTGAGATAGTTGTGCCTGCTCCAGGTGGTACTGTTCCTACCTTAACTACATCAGCTGAACTTCCAACTGATAATTCTAAAGTAGTAGTATACCTTGTTACAGCTGCTGTTACATCAGCGATATCTCCTATTGCGAGTCCAGCTACAATAGGCATAGCATATACATTTACGCTTCCTGTTGAATCTTCAATAAATGAAGCACCTGCATTATCTATGCTTGTGAATTTAACATTTTTAAGTATAATTAATTGTCCTTGTAATGCGTCACTAATATCACTTATTTTAACTTGTTTAGGGGTAACTACATTTCCTGTACTTACTATTAGTACACCAGAAGCAGAAGTTGGTGTTACTTCTAATAACCCATTAAATACTGATAAATTTCCCGTAACTGTTATACTATCTCCCTTTTTAGCAGTAAAACCAGCTGAATTATATACGCAAATTCCTGCTGTAGGATTAACTCCATTATCCTGCATCCAAACATTTTTGCCAGCAACTGATGTTACAGTTCCGGTAAGTATAACTGCTGTTTTATCTGTAGTTCTAGCTTCTGCTATAGTCATTACTACAGGAGCTACTACTTGCATTTGATTGTCTACTCTGTTATTCATTACAACTGTTATTTTCCCTTTAGCTCTAACATCGGCATTTAAAGCATCTCTTACAGTATAATGTGAATCTTCTAAGCTAGCTACTATGGATGGAACTAAAAATCCTGTAAAAGTGTCTCCGCCAGTAGCTACGAAATCTGGAGCATTTACTTTTAGTATATCCGTATCTTTAACGACTGTGCTGTCGCTTTCTCTTATTATACTAAGAACTCTTTGACCAAGTACTTCTGGTGTTGTAATTGTTACTCCATCAGCTGCGAGTACTGCAGGTTTATATGATGGTTTCGAGGAATCGTATGCAAATTTAACTCCAGAAATTTGTATTCCTTTACCATTAGTTTGAACGGCTTGCTCAAAAATGTATTTAAGCTGTGCACCTGTCATGGTTGCAGTACAAACTGTATTATCGAAAGGCATAATGTTAAATATTGTTCCAACAGTTATATTGCCTGCAGGAATTGGACTTAATCTAATACCTCCATTATTTACCATGCCTACTTCTGCAGGTGATGCTGGATAGTTCTTTACAACATCTGCCATCCAATTTCCTAGTTGTGATTCTCCATAAGGTGAGTCTGCTTGAACACTTGTATAAGCTACCATATCATTTCCAATAACTTCATTAAATATTGGAAGTAATGCTGCACTTGCATCATCTACTATTTTTTTGCAAGTAGGATCTGTTGGTGAATCTACTGTAGTTGTAAGTGCTTTCCAATTTTGACCTTTGGCCGAGAAACCAACTATTTTATTTGTTGGGTCTACTGTAATCTTTAGATCAATATAGCCTTTTCCAGTGGATGCTGCATCTAATGTTGGAACAGCTTTGCCAGTTGCATCAACATTTACTATATCTGCAGCAGTATGATCATGTCCACCAAACACTGCATCTATTCCTGATAATTTGTTAACTATAGCATTTAGTGATGAGCCTCCATCATGTATATCTGCTAATACTATGTCAGCCAAATTATTAGTTCTAATATCTGCTGCAACGGCATTAATTTCTGTAGCTGGATCTCTAAAATTAAAAGGAGATACTAAAGCCGGCATGATGATAGTTGGAGCATCTTTAAGTATAGCGCCAATAACTGCTATCCTAACGCCATCCTTAGTAATTATTTTATATGCTGGATATGGTCTATTATTAGTTCCTTTTTCATACATGTTAGCACAAACAATACTATAATTTGCATTAATCATAGTTTCAGTATTAATTACATTAAGTCCCCAATCAAATTCATGATTGCCTAGAGCTGTAACTTCCATTCCTATGTTGCTCATTACCTGTTGAACTGGAACTCCATGTAATACGTTTGATACTGGTGTTCCTTGATATAAATCCCCTCCACCAATGATGAGTGTTCTATCTGGGTTTGCAGCTTTTACATCTTTAACCACTTTTGCAAGCGCCGCTCCTACAGGTTTTGTATTAGTAGAATCTAAAAGCTGTCCATGAAAATCTGTAATTTCTACTATATCAAATGTTTTATTTGCGGGTGGTGCGTTAGCAGTAACTGTTACTACGCATAATGATGATCTTATATTTCCATCAACGCTTGTAGCTGCAATTTCCGTGGTTCCTAAAGCAACACCTGTAACTATTCCATTAGCTACTGTTGCTACAGCATTATCGCTAGAAGACCAGATAACGGCTTTATTTGTAGCATTATTTGGAGATATAATTGCTACTACTGGAGAGGTTTTTCCAATTCCTAGGTCTAATGTAGCCTTGTCTAACGTGACTGTGGTAACGGTTACATTGACGGTAGAAGCTACATTTTGTATTGCAGTTGTGTTCTTTAAACCTGGATGTGTAGAAAAGTAATTAATTAAACCACCGGTAGCTTTAACTAATGTACCTTTAACAGTTGGATTAGTTAATAAACCATAATTTGCCCTAAGGGAAGTTGGCGTTGCTGGAAGTTGAATATATAATATTTTGGTTAGATCTGTTTCATTGATAGTATCAGCTATTGCAATAGCGGTATCACCAGTAAAACCAGCCGTCAACATTCCTGTAATACTAATAGGCTGTCCAACTATATACCCCTGAACTGTTGCAATGCTACTATTCTGAATTGCATATGCCTGAGCTACTGTATATGGACTATCTACTGTTCCAGTACCATCTGCTGCCTTTACAACTTGAGCTCCAATAAGCCCACTAAAATTAAATAATAATAAAGCTAATGACATTATCCAACTTAGTATCTTTTTTTGTTTTACCATAAACATTGTTCCCCCCTAAAATAATTTTTTAAAACTAATAATAAAAAAATTTTATTAAAGTAAGGCTATATCTCCTCCTTTATTTTGTTTATTAATTTTATTGTGTAGTGTGTAACATATATTATGCTGGTAATCACATTATATGTAAATAAGTGTAATTTTATTTCTAATAAATAAATCAAATAAAATGCCAACAATATTTAAAGAGGAGTAAAGTGTAACTCTTTCTAAAATGGATCATTTGATATGGGTTTATACGAGAAGAATTTATTCGCTTATGATATAATAATAAATACATCAAAACTGAGAATAAAGAAAAGATAAAACTTAAGGAGATAAATAACATTATGGATAGATTAATAAAAATTAATACTAAAGAGGATATATTTGCAGAATATAAAAATACACCTATAAGTGTTTTATTAGAATATCATAACTTGAGCGCTTCTTATTCTGCTGTAAGTAGTCCACAGATGTTAATAGGAATGTGTATGGATAACAGAAAATATCTTCATATACCAGATAATTTTGCATATATCATTCGCTCTGGTGGAGGAACTCTGCGATTTAGTGAATTTAAGGTTTCTTATACAATAGCAATAGGAGGAATTAAAACTATTGCACTTATAGCTCACAATCATTGCGGAATGGTTAATCTTATGTCCAAAAGGGAGCAGTTTATTCAAGGGCTTGTTGATATAGTTGGGTGGGAAAGACAAAGAGCAGAAGACCATTTTATGAATTTTGCTCCAATGTTTGAGATTGGTAATGAGATAGAGTTTGTTTTAGAAGAGGCTAAGAGACTAAGAAATAAATATCCTAATATTTTGATAGCGCCACTCTATTATAATCTAGACGACAATCTCTTATATCTGATTAAAGAGGATTAAAGTGTTCAATTAAGCAAAGGAGTTATTTTAATTTTAACCCTTACCTTGCTATTGGATGTATTATAATGTAAAGTAATATGATAGACAATTTTAAAAGCGAGCTAGTTTGGAAGGGTAGGGCAAAATGAGAATAGATAAAAAATTATTGGAATACTGCTTATATGCTACGGGGACAGTACTTTTAATTTATATGGGAATAATAATTGTTAATAATATAGGTAGTATATTTTCACTGTTATCAAGTACATTAGGTCGGATCATTGGACTTGTTAAACCGTTACTTATAGCATTAGTAATTGTATACTTATTGAAACCAGGTGTGAAAAGCATTGAAAATTTCTTGGAAAAGAGAAAAATATTTAAAAAGGTAAATGTAAGAAGGACTGTGGGAATCTTAGGAGTTTATACATTAGTAGTTGCAGTTTTTGTAGGGATTATTAGTGGAATATATATTATGGTTGGAGGGAAACTTTCCAATAATATAACTATAACAAATATGACAGAATACCTAACTAATTATTTAAAGCACTCAACCTTGTCAGTTAGTGCTATTAGCGAAAAATTACAAAGTTTGAATATATTAGGTGGAAATTTAAATGAAAAAATTGCTCAAATTGTAAGCTATGTGCAATCATATTTTTCTACAAGTATTGAAACTATGACAAATTCTATTGTATCTATAGGCGGCAATATAGCTTCATTTTTGATAGCTATAGTATTAAGTATTTATTTATTGAAGGACTATGAGTATTTTATAGGTTTATGGAATAAAATTTTTAATCTTATTTTTGGAAAAAGTCGTGTAGGAAATACATTTAAAGAAGTATTAGGTACTATGGATGATACATTTTACAAATATATAAGAGGTCAATTACTAGAAGCTTGCGTTGTTGGAGTTTTATCTGGTGTGGTACTGTATTTTATTGGAATAGACTATGCTTTTATAATAGGAATTATTGCAGGTATTTGTAATATGATACCCTATATAGGGCCTATTGTTGGAACTATTCTTGCAGTAATTATGGCACTACTAAGTGGACAACCTATTACAGCATTATGGGCAACCATTGGAATGATTGTAGTTCAACAAGTTGATAATAACTTGCTTGCACCCAAAATTGTGGGAGATAGCGTGGGACTTCATCCCGTATTCACAATGCTTGCCATTATTATGGGTGGAAGTTTAGGTGGACTTGTAGGGATGCTTATAGCGGTACCTGTCGCTGCTTCTTTGAAGATAGTACTAAGTAGATGGTATACTTCTCACATGGAGCGAACAACTACTTAGTGAAATAGTAATCAGGAAAAATTTATATATGATGAGAAAGGGCAACTGCACAGTTAGATATGCAGTTGCCCTTTAATTTTTGATTATTATTATTATTATTATTATTAAATTATTCTTCTGGCTGTATTATAATTTGGCATATATTTTAGTTCTGCAATTTTAACACTTGAACCTGGTTTAGGTGAATGTATAAACATTCCATCTCCGACGTACATACCAACATGACTTATTGCCGCACCAAAGAAAACCAAATCGCCTACACGTAAGTTAGCTTTACTAACCACTGTGCCTTTTGATGTTTGATCTTTAGCTGTGCGAGGCAATGTTATGTCGAATTGACTATAAACATACTTAGTGAAACCTGAGCAATCAAATCCAGCTTTAGTAGTTCCACCACTTTTATAGGGTATACCAGTGAGTTTTTTTGCGTAGGCCACAATAGTAGCACCTGTAAGCTCAGTTTGTTTTGCAGATGATGCAACACCTGTTCCCAATATAGCTCCCTTAGCTTGTACGTTAGCACTGTTTATACTTATTGATCCTGCAACTAATAATGCAAGAGCAAATGATGTAACTCTTTTAACCTTTTTCATCCATAGTCCCCCCCATGTTTAAAAACTGTAAACGTTTCCTAATTGTAGTATTCTACATGAATATGTAAAATCTTTCTATAAAACAAACATTAATGTAATTATACTGTGTTACATAGGAAAGTCAATAGGTTTTGAAAAAATAGTTACGAAATAGTTACAAATAATAATGGATTAGTAAATAAAGTGGCTAGGTGAATGGTGCATTAGATAAGAAAAAGGGATATAATAAGCTAGTAGGAAAATTATTCTTATTATATCTAAAATGGATTATTATAATCTTATTAAAAATTAAGGAGTGAAATTATGAACAGCACGAAAAAACTTGGTTTATGGACCTTGGTAATGTTAATTTTTGTTCCAACCTTTGGGTTTGGAAATATTGCGTCAAATGCAGTGTCACTTGGACCTGCAGCAATTCCATCATGGCTTATAGTCTCCCTATTATTCTTTTTACCACTATCAATAATGATAGCGGAGCTGGCTTCTGCTAATAAAGATAAGGAGGGAGGGTTATACACCTGGATAGAATGTTCAATTGGGCCAAAATGGGCATTTATAGGTACTTGGTCATACTTCGTTGCAAATTTATTCTATTTGCAAATGGTGTTCACAAGAATACCTGTTATGGTATCCTGGACTATTTTTGGCGAAAATAGATTTAATGATACAAACGCGTATTTGTTGCCTTGGATAGGATTGGGACTAGCTATAGCCTTAACTTATATAGCTACAACCGGAGTTAAGAGGTTTTCAAAAATCAGTGATTTAGGTGGAAAATTAACGTTAGCTGTTACAGTTATATTTATATTGTTTGCTGTTGTAGGAGTATTAGTTGGAAAACAACCATCAGCTACAGCATTCACTGCAGGATCAGTTATTCCGAAATTTGATGCCGATTATTTTTCAACCTTCTCATGGTTGATTCTAGCTGTTGCAGGAGCTGAGGTGGCAGGAACATATATTAAAGATGTTGAGAATCCTAAAAAGGTTTTCCCAAAAGCCGTTATTTTAGCGACTATGTTTATAGCTGGAGCATATGTACTAGGATCCCTTGCAATATGCTTAGTTGCATCACCTGACTTAATAACCAAAGCTGGTGTTAAAGATGCAGGTTATGTTGTTTATAAGATATTAGCAGAAAACTGGGGTTTAAATGGTAAAATATTTGTTCAAATATATGCACTAATTTTAACAATATCATCTATAGCCGCATACGTGGTTTGGTTAGAATCTCCAATTAGAGCGATGTTCTCAGAGGTCCCTGATGGTACCTTCCCTAAATTCTTAACTAAGAAACGTGAAGATGGAACATTGGTAAATGCACTTTGGGTTCAGTGTGGAGTACTATTAGTATTAATAATAGTGCCACTAGCAGGACTTAACTCCATAGATGATTTTTTCAATCTACTGACTACCTTATCAGCTCTATCCCTTGCAATACCTTATATTGTTCTTGCAGCTGCATATTTAACATTTAGACTTAAAGGTAACGTACCTCCGTTTGTAATGTTAAAATCAAAAGTAGCAGTAGTGATAGCTTCAACTGTTGTTTTCATCCTAGGTGTATTAGCCTTCTTTGGAGCAGGGTGGGGAGACATTGCTGGATCTAAGAGCTTTTCAGAGGCTATAGTTCCAATATTAAAGAACTATGGCGGACCAGTAGGATTTATAATTTTTGGTTTCTTTATAACATATTTAACAAAAATGTTTAGTAAGAGTGATATTAAAAATAATTAACCAACTTAATAAATATTTTAAATAAGGCATTTGATTAAACAAATGCCTTATTTTTTTAAAAAATTTTCTAGTATTTTCAAAACTTGGTCTAGCAGCTTTTCATGAGAAATAGTTGTAGCAATATTTAGATATAATTATTTTACTAAAAACATTGAAGTTTTACTAAAAAAATGATAAGCTACAAATATAAAGGTTTACAAATATTGATATTTAAAGGAGCTGAATTATATGATTGAAAAGTTAAAAGATATGTTTAAAAGAGTTTATGATGCAGAGGTAGAAAAGGTTTTTTTTGCTCCAGGGAGGGTTAATTTGATAGGGGAGCATACAGATTATAACGGAGGCAATGTTTTTCCTTGTGCATTAACGTTTGGTACTTATGCACTAATTAAAGTGAGAACTGATAAAAAAATAAGATTTTATTCAGAGAATTTTGAAGCTCTAGGAATAATTGAAGTGAATATAGATGAGATAGAATATGACTGTAAGCATGATTGGGCAAACTATCCAAAGGGAGTAATTTGGGCTTTTGAGAACAAGGGTATGAAAATAGATAGTGGATTTGATATATTATTTTATGGAAATATCCCAAATGGTGCAGGATTATCTTCTTCAGCATCTATTGAAGTAGTTACAGGTGTAGTTTTAAGGGATTTATACAATTTTCCTATTAATATGGTTGATATTGCAGAGCGAAGTCAAGAAGCTGAAAATCAATTTATAGGTGTTAATTGTGGCATTATGGATCAGTTCGCTATAGCAATGGGTAAAAAAGATTGCGCAATACTTTTGGATACAAACACATTAAAATATGAATATGCGAGCATAAAACTTAATGGGGCATCTATAGTAATAGCAAACACCAATAAAAGAAGAGGGCTTGCTGATTCTAAATACAATGAAAGAAGAACAGAATGTGAAACAGCTCTTGTGAATTTACAAACTGTGCTAAAGATAAATTCTCTTTGTGAACTAAATGAAGAAGAATTTGAAGAAAATAGACATCTTATAAAAGATGAAGTTTGTGCAAAAAGGGCAAAGCATGCTATTTATGAAAATCAAAGAACTTTAAAGGCAGTAAAAGCTCTCGAAAATAGTGATATAGAGTTATTTGGAAAGTTAATGAATAAGTCTCATATATCACTAAGAGATGATTATGAGGTTACAGGCATAGAACTCGATACATTAGTTGAAATTGCTTGGAAAAGACCAGGAGTTATAGGATCAAGAATGACCGGTGCAGGCTTTGGGGGGTGCACAGTAAGTATAGTTAAAGATGAATTTGTAGATGATTTTATTAAAAATGTAGGAGTGGAATATAAAAGCAAGATAGGCTACGCGGCAGTGTTTTATGTAGCTCAAATAGGTGATGGTGCAAGAAAAATCTACTAAATATTAAAAAAAAATAATATAGGAGATGATGGAATGAGTATATTAGTATGTGGTGGAGCAGGATATATAGGTTCACATTGTGTGTATGAATTAGTTGAAAGAGGAGAAGAGGTTATAGTAGTTGACAATCTTCAAACCGGACACCAAGGTGCAATACATCCAAAGGCGAAATTTTATGAGGGTGACATAAGAAACTTTGCTTTTATGGATAGTGTATTTAAAGAAAATAGTGTGGAAGGAGTAATACATTTTGCTGCGAGTTCTCTTGTGGGAGAAAGTATGGAAAATCCACTAAAGTATTATAACAATAATATGCATGGTACTGAAGTACTTCTGAAAGCTATGGTGGAAAATGATGTTAAAAAGATAATATTCTCATCAACAGCTGCAGTATATGGTGAGCCAGATAGAGTACCTATTGAAGAAACTGATAAGACGGAGCCAACTAACACTTATGGAGAAACAAAACTCGCCATGGAAAAAATGATGAAGTGGTCAGATAAGGCTTATGGATTAAAATATATTGCACTTAGATATTTCAATGTGGCAGGAGCGAGTGAAAATGGATTAATAGGTGAAGATCATAGGCCAGAAACTCATCTTATTCCCTTAGTACTAGAGGTTCCACTAGGAAAAAGAGAAAAAATATCAATATTTGGTGAAGACTATGATACAAAAGATGGAACATGTATAAGAGATTATATATATGTAAAAGACCTTATAAATGCTCATATATTGGCTTTTAACAAGCTTAGAGATGGATATCACAGCGATGTGTTTAATTTAGGAAATGGATTTGGATTTAGCGTAAAGGAAATAATAGAGGCAGCGAAAACTGTTACAGGTAAAGATATAAAAGCTGAGCTATGTATGCGAAGAGCCGGAGATCCCGCGGTGCTTATAGCTTCAAGTATGAAAGCTAAAGAAATTTTAGGCTGGGAACCTAAAGTTAAAGATATAGAAACTATAATAGGTTCTGCTTGGAATTTTCATAAGAACAATATAAATGGATTCGAGGATAAATAAGGGGTGGTAGCATGGCAGTAAATATTTCTATAGAGGTTCAAAAGCTACTTTATTATGCACTAAGGAAGCAGTTAATAGAAACAGAGGATATAATATATACAAAAAACAGGCTTTTAGAAGCACTATCACTAGATGAAATTGAAAATGTGAACATTGAAGATGAAAATTATGGAATACAAGGAGTTTTAGATAATATAACTGATTGGGCTTATGAAAATGAAAAAATAGAAGACAAAGGTATAGTTACCAGAGATTTATTTGATACAAAAATAATGGCTTGTTTAATAGGAAGACCATCAGAAATAATAAGAGAATTTAAAATACGCTATAATGAAAGTCCAAGTAGTGCAACGGATTACTTTTATGGATTGTCAATTGATTCGAATTATATAAGATGGGAAAGAATACAAAAGGATTTAAAGTGGAAATGCTCCACAGAGTATGGTTATATTGATATTACTATTAATTTATCTAAACCTGAAAAGGATCCGAAGGCCATTGCAATGGCTAAGAATTTAAAGACAAGTGGCTATCCAACCTGTCTACTTTGCAAAGAAAATGAGGGCTATGCAGGTAGAATAAACCACCCAGCTAGAGGCAATCACAGGATTATACCAGTTGAATTAAACGGTGAAAAATGGTTTTTACAATATTCTCCTTACGTTTACTATAATGAACATTGTATAGTGATTAAGGGTGAACATGAGCCTATGAAAATATGCAAAGAGACTTTTACGAGGCTACTAGATTTTGTTGCGCAATATCCAGATTATATTGTAGGCTCTAATGCAGACCTTCCCATAGTTGGAGGCTCAATATTAAGTCATGATCATTTCCAAGGTGGAAACTATGAATTTGCTATGGCAAAGGCAAAGGTTGAGAAAGAATTTGTAGTGGATGGTTTTGAGGGAGCAACTATTGGTAGAGTTAAATGGCCTATGAGTGTTGTTAGAATAAGGGGTTATGATAGTGAAACCTTGGTTAATTTAGCCTATCACATTTTAAATAGTTGGAAGAATTATTCTGATGAAAGTGCAGAGATAATAGCATTTACTCAGGGTGTGCCACATAACACAATAACACCTATAGCTAGAAGACGAGGTGATGCTTATGAGATAGATCTAGTTCTAAGAAATAATAGAACATCCCAGCAGCATCCAGATGGAATTTTCCATCCACATGAAGAATTGCATCATATAAAGAAAGAAAATATTGGGCTTATTGAGGTTATGGGACTTGCAGTACTACCATCAAGACTAAAAACAGAGATAAAAGAACTTAGTTATTATTTAATAAATAAAAATAAAATTAATGATTTGGACAATTGCGAGGAGCTTGTGAAACATAAAAAATGGGCATTGCAATTAGTTCAAAAATATTCAGATATAAATGAAACAAATGTAGATGAAATACTAAAAAGTGAAATAGGTATGATATTTTCAGAGGTTCTAGAACATTCGGGGGTATTTAAAAGGGATGGAAGTGGAATACGAGCTTTTAATAAATTTATAAATAGTCTATATAAAAAATAAGTGAGTGTGAAAATTATGGCAACAATAAAAGATATTGCAAAGGTGGCTGGCGTGTCAATTGCTACTGTATCTAGGGTATTAAATTTTGATGATAAGTTAACTGTACCAGACGCTACAAAACAAAGAATATTTGAAGCAGCGGAGGAGTTAAATTATACAAAAAAGACAGAAAAAAATGTAAAGAAGAGTACTTATAAGGTAGCCATAGCAAATTGGTACACTGAGAAAGAAGAAGTACTAGATCCATATTATTTATCTATAAGAATGGCTATAGAGAAAAAATGTGCCAGTGAAAATATAGAAGTAGTAAAATTATCACCATTTTTTACTACATATATAAAAGAAGTAGATGGAATTATAGCTATTGGAAAATTTGGTCATATGGAAGTAGAAAAGCTTAGAACAGTATCTGAAAGCATTGTGTTTGTTGATTCCTCCCCAGAAAGTGAAGTCTATGATTCTGTAGTATGTGATTTGAAATATGCCACTATCAATATAGTAAATTATTTAGATGGCCTTGGGCATAAAAACATTGGATTTATTAGTGGCGCGGAATATGTTAACGGGAACAAAGAGATCTTTGTTGATAGACGAGAAAGAACCTATAAAGAAGAAATGCATGCTAGGGGTGTAGACTACAAGGAAAAAGTATATATAGGTGAATTCACACCACAAAGTGGGTATGAGCTTATGAAAAGGGCATTAGGAGATAAAAACAAGGTAACAGCCTACATAATAGCTAATGATTCTATGGCAATAGGGGCCTACAGAGCTATAAGTGAAGCAGGCCTAAAAATACCAGAAGACATTAGTGTAGTATCATATAACGATAATATAACCTCACAGTTTATAGTGCCCGCATTAACTACTGTTAAAATACACATGGAGTTTATGGGTGAAACTGCTGTAGAATTAATGATTGAAAAGTTAAAAGATGGAAGAGAAATAGCTAAAAAAATTGTTATACCTACAAAGCTTATAAAGAGAGATAGTTGCGCAAAATTAAATTAATAATTTTTGATTTTAATATTAAAAATCCGGTATAAGCAAGTAAGTTTGCTTATACTGGTTTTTTTTATCTAAAATATCTATAAAGGTTTCACTTGCGAAAATCTATCAATTGAGTGAAAGTATCTATCATAATATAGTTAGTTTCTTTTTTGTGTATAAGATTATTGAAAACATACACGAATAGTACTATAATTGAATTATGGAAAATGAATATAGAAGAACACAGACCACAGTAAGTTTAATTAATTATCATTTTGTATTTTGTCCGAGGTATAGAAGAAAAATATTCTTAATACCTAATGTAGAAGAAAGATTTAAACATATGGTCAAATTTATTTGTGAGGAGTTAGACATTGAAATAATAGCCATAGAATGTGATAAAGACTATACACATATGTTTTTAAATTGTCTTCCAACGTTAAGTCCTTCAGACATAATGCAAAAAATAAAAGGTGGAACAAGTAGAGTTTTAAGAGGTGAGTTTCTAGAATTAAACAAAATGCCGAGTTTATGGACGCGAAGTTATTTTGTATCAACTTCTGGAGTATGTAGTGAAACTATAAAGAAATATGTAGAAAATCAAAAGACAAGATATTGAGGAAGCGGGGGGGATATTTATGTATGATGTGATTATTATAGGGTCAGGAGTAGTGGGGTCCGCTATAGCTAGGAAACTTTCAAGATTTAATTTGAAGATATGTATTTTAGAAAAAGAAGATGATGTTGGTACGGGAGCGTCAAAAGCCAATAGTGGTATAGTTCATGGTGGATATGCTGCTAAGTATGGTACATTAAAGGGACAATTATGCGGAAAAGGTAACAAAATGTATAGAGAACTCCAGGGAGAGTTAAATTTTGGATATAGGAAGACAGGAGCTTTGGTCATTGGATTTAATGAAGAGGATGAGAAAAAAATTACGGAGCTTTATGAAAATGGTTTAAAAATGGGATGCGATGATTTAGAGATAATTGGAGGAGAGAAACTAAAAGAATTAGAACCACATTTAAATAGTGAAGTTACGGTAGCACTTTATGCTAAAAGTGTAGGGGTTACCTCCCCTTATGAATTTACGATTGCATTAGTAGAAAATGCTATCACAAACGGTGTAGAGCTTAAGCTTGAGAATGAAGTAATATCTATAGAAAACTTAGAAGAAAAATTTATTGTACATACAAATAAAGAGAACATTGAAGCAAGATATATTATAAATGCCGCTGGACACCACAGCGATAAAATAGCTAATATGGTAGGACTTGACGATTTCAAAATAATACCTAAAAGAGGTCAATATATTTTGATGGGAAAAGATCAGGGTCACTTGGTTAACACTGTTATTTTTCAAGTGCCTACAGATAAGGGCAAAGGAATATTAGTAACTACCACCTATCATGGTAACTTTATGTTAGGACCTAATGCAGAAGAAGTAAGTGATAAAGATGATGTAGCAACTACCGCCAAGTCTTTAAAATATGTCATAGAAACAGCTAGAAGGTCCATATCAGATTTTGATGTAAGAAAGACCTTAACTACTTTTTCAGGTATAAGAGCTACTAGCAATACGGGGGATTTTATCATTGAGGAGAGCAAGGTCAAAAGATTCATAAATGTTGCGGGCATAGACTCTCCGGGACTTACATCATCTCCTGCCATAGCTGAAATGGTAGCAGACATACTCGTGAACTGCGGAATAGTGCTTGTGGAGAAAGATAATTTTATTTCATACAGAAAAGGGATAATAGTTAAAAAAGATAATAATTTTCATGGAAAAGTTGATGATGAGGATCCAGCAAAGAATATAATATGCAGATGTGAGGTAGTAACAGAAGCAGAAATTGTGGATGCTATTCATAGAAATATCCCCATTAGTTCTACTGATGCTATTAAAAGACGTACAAGAGCAGGAATGGGAATCTGCCAAGCAAATTTTTGTAGATCTAGAGTTGTGGCTATAATAGCAAGAGAACTTAATATTGATCCAGATAAAGTTACAGTAAGAGGAAATATTTCATCTAAACCACCTGTTAGAGCGGAAATAAATTTGATTAGGAAATTGAGATAATAAAAAAAATATAGGCACAGCTTATACTAATTTATCTTAATTCAAGGAAATAAGGTGGAGTGTATGGATTATAATTTAGAAGAATTAAAAAATGTATGTATAAAGCATGGAATTATAATGGTATTATATATTATATGGCTGACCTTGTTATCATAACTGAAGGCGGCTGTGAAGTATTGAATAAATATACAAAAGACTTAATTATTGTTCATGAATACAAATAGACAAAAGGAGATTGATTATGAAGATTACTGAAGGCTATATTCCATATCTAGAATATAAAACTTACTATCGTATAGTAGGTGAATGCACAGGAAATAAAAAGCCATTGCTTTTATTACACGGTGGACCGGGTTCTACACACAATTATTTTGAAGTACTTGACAAAGTTGCGGAAGATGGACGTGCGGTTATTATGTATGACCAATTGGGATGCGGATTGTCCGCAACACCTTCCCGTCCTGACTTATGGTGTGCGAAGACATGGATTGAAGAGTTAATCCAGTTACGTAAACACTTAGGCTTAGACGAAATCCACTTATTGGGACAATCTTGGGGAGGAATGCAGGCAATTCAATATGCTTGTGAAAACAAACCAGAAGGAATCAAGAGCTATATCTTATCCAGCACTTTACCATATTCCACATTATGGGAAAAAGAACAGCGTCGAAGGATTGCATACCTTCCGCAGGAAATGCAAGATGCCATTGCGAAAGCAGAAAAAGCCGGAGATTACTCATCAAAAGAATATAAGCAAGCAGAAGCGGAATTCATGCTTCGTCATTGTGCAGGCCTAGTAGGACCGGATTCACCAGAATGCTTAAGACGTCCAAAGGTTGCTGGAACAGAAGCTTATGTAACTGCATGGGGTCAAAATGAATTCAGCCCATCTGGTACATTAAAAAACTTTGATTTTATGAAAGAGATTGAAGATATTAAAGAACCTTGTTTAATCATCAGCGGTTTGCTTGATCTTTGCTCACCACTTGTTGCAAAAACAATGTATGACAAGATTCCAAATTCAGAATGGGAATTATTTGAATTCAGCCGCCATATGCCATTCGTAGAGGAGAATGAGAAATATATAGAAGTGCTTAATAAGTGGTTGAATAAAAACGACTAATTATTACAGTTTATATAAGAGTATGGGAAATGTTGGATTAGTGATTTGAATCTATCTTAGGAATAATAGAATAAGTTCGACAAATTGGCCGAACTGTGATAATATTATTAATGCGAGTAAGCCAGACAATCGCTGCTGTAGAAATACAGGAGAGGAAAGTCCGAGCTCCATAGGGCAAGGGTGCTGGCTAACTACCAGTGGAGGCGACTCTAAGGAAAGTGCAACAGAGATATACCGCTAAAGGTATTTGAAAGTTCAGTTTTTCTGAACTTTCAAATATACTAGTAAGGATGGAAAGGCGAGGTAAGAGCTCACCAGCGCAATGGCGACTTTGCGGCTATGTAAACCCCATCTGGAGCAAGATCGAATAGGAAAGCATTTTGGGACTGCCCGTCCCGCTTTCGGGTGTATCGCTTGAGCCTATTGGAAACAATAGGCCTAGATAGATGATTGTCTAATACAGAACTCGGCTTATAGACTTACTCGCACAAAAAAACACTAGCATTTGCTTAGTGTTTTTTTATTTTGATATATATCAAGAGATGTAAATTCTTATGCTACTATATCTCTTTTAGTAAACCCTATATATGAAATAACATTAAAAATTATAAAATAAACTATTAGTACAATAATTGAAAATTTCATTGTCATTCCTTTAACTAATGGCTGGCCATCAATATATTGATTCAAATTGGTATTTGCAAATAAAATATATTTTGACCAATTAAATCTAAGAAGTAGCATTGTTATAGTACTTCCTACAGTTAAAAGAAAAACTCCAATTCCTATAGCCATTGCACTATTACGGAAAACTGTAGAAATCATAAAGGCTAAAGTAACCATCATAACTAAGTTTATACACTGAAGTCCGTAAAGCTGCACAATATGTGCTATCATATTAACCTCGGTTATTATTCCACTGGAATTTGTAAGGAAAGGTGTTCCTGCTCCTTTAAAGCTAAACAAAGTTCCACCAACAAGAATGGACACTACTAAAAGTACTAAAAGCATTAAAAGAGTATATCCTATAACAGCAATATATTTTGATAACAAAATTTTCCATCGCTTTGAAGGTCTAATTAGTAATAGTTTAATTGTCCCTTCTGAAAACTCATTTGCTACTATTTTACCACCCATTACAATGGAAAAAAGAGCGATTAAAGATATTAGGCCAATTGCTCCTTCTACAAATCCCCACAAGGATCTATCTTGCACTGGTTGTATGTCATTTTTAAGCCGATATTCATTAGTTTGTAATTGTTTTGAGATTCCCTCTTTTTCCATTTTGGATATTCCTGGCTGAGCTAATGATTGTTTGGCAGACTGATCCTGAATTCTTATATCTGCTTTCCAATCACTCTTAGGTGCCTGGTTGCCTGTAAATCTAATTAGTAGCCCAGCTGCTATTGTAATAACAACTAGTATACCAATCATTATCCATGTACTAATACTATGAGAAAGCTTCATGTTTTCGTTACGAACTAAATTTATTATATTACGCAATTTCGTTACCCCCTGTCATTTCTAAGAATTTTTTCTCTAAGCTCTGTTGCTCTTTACGAACGCCATAAATTTTAATTCCCTGACCCACAAGGTTTTCAACTAATTGTGGAATATTTTCTACATTTTCTATAATTTCGATTTCCATACCATTTATTTCTGGTTTATATTTGCTATTAAGACTTTCTAAATATGCTTTTGCCTTGTCAAGAGGTGTAACAGTGAGTGCTATTACTGAATCAACCTCTTCCCCAAGCATTTCTTTCATATCCTGAATTCTTACCAGTTTTCCATTTTGTATGATTCCTACCCTATCGCACATAAGCTCCATTTCTGAAAGCAAATGACTTGATACTATTACTGCAATATTTTCTTCTTTTGCAAGTGCCCTCAAATGATTACGCAATTCGTGAATACCAGCAGGATCTAGTCCATTAGTAGGTTCATCTAGTACCAAAAGTTTCGGGGAGTTAAGGAGTGCCTGTGCAATCCCTAGTCTTTGGCGCATACCTAGTGAATATTTCTTTATTTTGTCATGTATTCTTTTTTCAAGACCCACAATTTTTATAACCTCATCAATTCGTTCCCTCTTTATATCTGGGTACATTCTCCAAAAATGAAGGAGATTTTGATAGCCGGTTAGATATTTATACAAATCTGGATTTTCAACGATTCCACCTACTTTAGCAATGGCTTTTTCAAAATCCTTCTCAACATTAAATCCATCAATAAACATTTCACCTTTTGTAATAGACATAAGTCCTAAAAGCATTTTAATAGTAGTAGTTTTACCCGCTCCATTTGGTCCAAGGAATCCAAACACCTCACCTGAACGTACATCAAAAGTAAGGTCGTCTATTATTACTTTTTTTCCGATTTTTTTTGTAACATTCTTGATTTGTACTATAGTTTTCATTTCCATGTTAAACCTCCTGATATGAATTTTAAATTATTTACACAACACCTGTTTATTATAACCCCCTCTTATAGAAGAGGGAGACTTTCTTTCTGAAATGTCGTTAAAGTTTATGATAGATCCAATTTTTTATCTATTAGATAAGTAGTGGTTATGAAGAATCCTACAAAAGTAATAATATCAAATATGGCACTAGCAATATTAATATTAAATTCTCCACCAAAAGTTTGGACACTAGAATTAGATGATGTAAAATTATTAGCTATTGAAGAATCACCCAAATTCAATGTTTGAGGAAATAGTGCTACAATTTTAAATGATAGCCAACTTATTGCTATTGATATTAACATAAAAATTATGAAAGAACCAATTTTACCTAATTTTTTACCTTTAAAGGCTACCTTTCCAATAACCATACAGAAGTATATAAAAGTTAAGGAAGAAACTATGCTCCATATATATGCAATTATAGAAAATAAAATTTGACTAACCGTAAGAGCTTTAAAAAAACTAAGATTAATTTCTTCTGGTACAATCAAATAAAACATCAAAAGGCTAACAAAAATAACAATAGATATTTGAATTAAAGCGGTTATAAGTCTTGAGGTTAATATTGATGTACCAGATTGTGGAAGTGTAAATAATAGATAGCCTTCATCTCCATGCAAATATTTGCTCATAATTTTTAATGAAGCTATAAAAATTACTATTATGGCACCAATAGTTAAGCATATAGATAATCCAGGCACTGCAACATCCCAAGAACCTTTCTTTGTCATTAAAAGCAAGTTAGCAACTATAACAGTTATGCATATACCAAGTATGGTCAATGCAGTTGATCTTAATTCATATTTAATAAGCTTAAACATTATTGAAATACCTCCCTATACAATTCATCAATTGACTTTGCTCTTTTCATTCTTAATTCTTCTGCATTACCTTGAAGGATTATCTCACCATCGGATATAAATGCTACGTCATCGAAAATTCGCTCTATATCATTTACAAGATGCGTAGTAATTATCATGGAGCTATTTTCACTAAAGTTATTGATTATAGCATTTAGTATTTTTTCTCTAGCAGTAGGGTCTACGCCTCCAAGTGGTTCATCAAGTATATAAAGCTTTGCAGTTCTTGAAAGTACCAAGGTAAGCTTTAACTTTTCCTTCATTCCTTTTGAAAGGTTTTTAACAGGGCTATTTTCATCAAGATTCATAAATAGGAGTAACTCTTTTGCTTTTTTTTCATCAAAATCAGAATAAAAGTCCTTGAAATACATCACAGCATCCTTTACTTTCATCCATTTTAGAAGATACTCATTATCAGGCAAATAGGAGACTATAGACTTTGTATAGACACCGGGTTTTTCACCATCTATAAGAATTTGTCCACTGGATGCATGCAGTATGCCAGCTGCTATTTTTAAGAAGGTAGTTTTACCGCTACCATTAGGACCAAGCAGTCCTAGGATTTTTCCTGGCATTATTTCTAGGTTTACTCCTCGTAAGGCTTTTTTATTTAAATATGACTTGCATATATTTTCCGATTTTAATATATTATTCATTTTGTTTTACCTCCATGGTTTCATTTGAAACAGATTCAATTATCTCATTAGTAGTAAAGCCTAAGCTTTTCATTCTAAGTATAAAGGAATCTATAACTTCCTTTGCCATTTCTTTTTTTAAATCATCTACCATATTTTTCCCCTCCCCCACGAATGTTCCAGTGCCTCTTTGTGTATAAACAATTCCAAGTCTTTCAAGTTCTTGATAGGATCTTTGAAGTGTATTTGGATTTACCCTCAAATTTATTGCCATTTCCCGTACTGAAGGTAATTTATCCAATGATTTTAGTTTTCCTGTAACGATGTCCATTTTTATAAGGTCCATAATTTGCAGATATATAGGCGTTTTGTCATTAAATTCTGTATCCATTATTCCATCTCCTTTGTGAAAATACATTAACGTACTAGTGACCTATGTTAATAGTACACTAGAACATTAGCAGTGTCAATATGGAATTTTAAATAAAGTTGATAGCTGCTAACAAAGGTTTATTGTTAAAATTTTTAAATTACTGCAAGTTCTTCAGGAAATAATGGTAAAATACTTATAGTATTATGATTATTTATATAATGTAGAGGGATTCCCCTATGATATTTGCAATATCTACTATATAAATTAAGGAAATATTAAGAACTTTTATTGCAAATAATTAAGATATATCTATTACAATATAAATAGCAAATTATGTTTTCTTAGAAGGGAGCTTATTATGGACAAAGAAGTTATTTTGGTGGTTGATGATGAAAAAGAAATTAGAGATTTAATAGGTATATACCTATTAAATGATGGCTATAGTGTTATTAAGGCTACTAATGGAGTAGAAGCCTTAAATGTTTTAAAAGATGAACATGTAGATTTAATTATACTTGATATCATGATGCCTATTATGGATGGACTAGAAGCTTGCATGAAGATAAGAGAATATAGAAATATGCCAATTATTATGCTCTCAGCTAAAAGTGAGGATATGGATAAAATCATGGGACTTACTACAGGTGCAGATGATTATGTTTCTAAACCATTTAATCCGCTTGAACTAATAGCAAGGGTAAAATCTCAATTGCGAAGGTATATGAGGGTAGATGTAATCGAAGAAAAGGATGAGAGTATAATTGAGGTAGACGATTTATATATAAATACAAATACCCATGAGATTAAAATTGGTGATAAAGATGTAAGACTTACACCTAGAGAATTTGATATACTGCTCCTTATTGCAAAAAACAGAGGCATAGTTTTTAGTGTAAAGAAAATATATGAAACTGTGTGGAAAGAAGAATTTATGGAATCAGATAACACCATAATGGTTCACATAAGAAAGATAAGAGAAAAAATAGAAGAAAATCCAAGAAAACCAAGATTTATTAAAACTATTTGGGGAGTAGGTTACAAAATTGAAAACTAAATTTGTTGAAATAATTAAAGGTATCTTCGGACCATTTATAAGTATATCATTGTCAATTGGGGATAAAGTGAAAAAAAGTATAAGATTTGAATTAATTTTAATTTTTGCTATGTGTCTTTTAGTAGCTATTATTATTGGAAGCACATCTAATAAATTGCTAGAAACAAAACATCAACATATAAAAACAGATTACAGTCAAAGTATAGAAAAGGTATCAAATCAGCTTCTGAACATTGCAAACAATATTAACGACAAAAATATAAGCATAAATGATAAATTAGAATTGCAGAAAATTTTAAATCAGTTTAAACATGATAGTGGGGAGCTTAATGCTAAAATTTATGAACATGATATTGATAGTAAGTTACCATCAGTATTTATTTCATTTTTATCTTTCTTAATAATTTTTTATTTTATAACTAATAAAAAGATGAAATATATAGAAATTGTTTCTATAGGGCTTTTGGAAATATCTAAAGGCAATTTAGATTATAGGATAAAAAAACATGGAAAAGATGAGTTAGCAATACTTGCGGATAATATAAACTATATGGCTGAAGAACTTAAAGCTAAAATAGAAAGTGAAAGAAAAGCAGAAAAAACAAAGAATGATTTAATAACAAATGTTTCCCATGACCTTCGAACACCATTAACATCAATTAAAGGATATTTGGAACTTATAAAAAATAAAAAATATACGCAGGAAAATCAGTTGGATCAGTATGCAAATATATCTTATAATCAAGCAGAAAGGCTTGAACTGTTAATTAATGACCTATTTGAATATACAAAACTTGCAAATAGTGCAGTAGTGTTTGATAGACAAAATATCGCATTAAATGAGCTGCTTGACCAACTAATTGAAGAGTTAGTACCAATTTTTGAGAATACCACTGTGACTATATCAAAGGAATTTATAAAAGAAAAAGTAATTGTTAATGTAGATCCGGGTAAAGTTGCACGGGTGTTTGAAAATCTATTGATAAATGCTATAAGATATAGCATTAAACCTAGCGATATAAGGGTAATACTTACTGTGGATAATGGTTTTTCATTAGTATCTATTAAAAATAAATGCGAAGAAATAAGTGAAGATAATTTAAGTAAAATATTTGATAGATTTTATAGAGTAGAGCAGTCAAGATCATCTGATACTGGAGGAAGTGGTCTTGGGCTTGCGATTGCTAAAAGTATGGTAGAATTACAGCAGGGATTTATAGAAGCGAAGTATGAAGACGGTTATATAAGTTTTAATGTAAAATTCAAGATTATAAACGATAAATCTTAAGGAAATATTAAGAAATAGTTCAGATGAAGTTAATAAAGCAATGATATACTAAATATATAGGAAGCTTAATATGCTTTCTAAATTA
Source organism: Clostridium estertheticum (assembly GCF_011065935.2). NCBI lineage: Bacteria > Bacillati > Bacillota > Clostridia > Eubacteriales > Clostridiaceae > Clostridium > Clostridium estertheticum. The sequence continues at coordinate 1,555,317 of NZ_JAAMNH020000001.1, forward strand.
TGTAAAAATATGGAGGAAAAATATGAATAAGAAAATTATTGCAATTGCAATGAGTTTAGTGGTTAGCGGTGGTGTACTTATGGGAACTGCCTATGCTAAAGCTGGTGAATTGTCTGGGTATGAAAACTATAAGTTAGCTATAGCAAACACAGCAAATCTAAAAAATGAAACAGCAGATATAAAACTATCTGTAAAAGATAATGGTGCAAGTTTAGTTGATGTGACTTCTAATGTTAAAGTTAACTCTGCTAATAATGCTATGAGTCAGGCTACTACAGTAAAGTCAAGTAAGGGAAGTGAAACTTTTACTACAGCGAGTCAAGCTGGGAAAAGTATATCTAAATCTAGCACAAGTGAAGTATATAATGTAAGAGAAGAAAATAATCACAAAAACTTCAATAAAAAAGATGAAAAGATGAATCCTCAAATGATTAAAAGTATGGAAACTGTGATGGACATTTTAGTGGGTAACATGAAAAACAATGTAGGCGTAACGGTTAATGCAGATGGTACTAAAAAAGTAGATATTAAGTTAAGTGAAACTCAAATAGTTCCATTAGTAAATGCTATAACGTCATTAGCTTTTACAAAAAATAATAATGAACCAATGCGCATTGAAAAAGCTGGAAATCTTGATGTTAAAAACATGCTTCCACAGCTTGCATCCGACATTAAAGTTATAAGCGTAAACGTAACTGGAGATATAAATAAAGACAACGTAATTAATAATCAAGTTGCTAATATAGTATTGTCAGGTGTAGATGCTAAAGGTACAACTCATCAAGTTACTATTAGTGCAGATTTAAATTTATCAAAAATTAACAGTACAACACCAGATACTATAAATCTAACTGGCAAACAAGTAAAAACTATAACTAACGACTTCAAAGGAAGAGATTAGATTAATTGACTTTGTTTTATTAGTAAACAGTAAAAATTAACAAGTTTAAATTATAAAATTAAAATGGAAATTGAGAAAGCTATGCTAAAGCATGTGGATTTCACAGTTTTCATTTTAGCTTTTTAGAATAAGGAGCAGAGTTATTATGGAAAAAGTATTAGAGGTACAGGGACTCACTAAACTTTATAGCAATGGTAGGGGTGTAGTGGATATAAGCTTTGAAGTTTATAAAGGAGATGTATTTGGATTTCTCGGACCCAATGGTGCAGGTAAAACAACAGTAATGAAGTCTATTACTGGACTAAATATGTTTACAAAGGGAAGAGTTGAAATTTTAGGCTTTGATTTAAAAACACAGTTTGAAAAGGCTTTAGGAAAAGTAGGTGCTATTATTGAAACCGCAGATCTCTATGAATATATGAGTGCTTATTATAATTTAAAAATTGCTTCAAGGTTTTATAAAAACATGGAAAAATACAGTATAGATGAAATACTTGATATAGTTCAATTAACGGAATTTAAAAATGAAAAAGTATCAAAATTTTCATTGGGAATGAAACAGAGGCTAGCTTTAGCATTAGCGCTTATATCTAAACCAGAATTAGTAATTTTAGATGAACCTACTAATGGACTTGATATAGAAGGTACCATTGCAATGAGAAACCTTATAATAGAACTCGCTACGCGAAAAGGAATAACATTTTTCATATCCAGTCACCTTGTGCATGAAATAGAACTGATGTGCAATAGAGTAGCAATAATTAATAATGGAAAACTTATAAATAATGGGGAACACATTAAAAATATAAAAGAAAAATATGCCTCTTTGGAGGATTTTTATATGAATGAAGTCAAAAATGCACGGGGTGGAATTGATGAATAACCTTAAAGCTAATATAATAAATGAAGTACAAAAGCTTTTTCTAAAGAAAAAAATAACAGTATTCTTGATAATTACAGCTATAATATGTTTTTTATCAGCATTTTTTATTTCTAGTATTCAACAAAAACTAGTATTTGTTGCAATAGATTCTGTAAGCTTCCCATTAATGACATTAAGTATATTTACTAATATATTTTTACCTTTATTTATATTTATGACAGTAGCAGAATTGTTTTCAGGGGAAGTGGGGGATAAGTCATTAAAATTAGTTCTCATAAGACCTATTACTAGATTAAAAATTTTCATTTCAAAAAATGCAGCCATAGCTATATATATAATCATAAACTTAGCTGTTGTATTTGTTGTATCGATATTTTCAAGTATGCTTTTAAATGGAAAATCTGGTTTTAATGTACCCCAAATTATGTTTGCATATTTTATCGATGTGATCCCAGCAGTAGTTTTAGCTTTGTTTGCCTCTTTTATAGCACAGTTTTTCAAAAGCAGCAGTGGAGCTATAATTACCTGCATTTTGTCTTTTATTGGAATTAAGTTACTATCACTATTTGTAAGTGGAATAAATAATATTGTGTTTACTTCTTATTTAAACTGGTACTCAATATGGACATTAGGCCAATTTAATTTTCTAAGTATAATTAATACATTATTTATGGTATTGTCTTTCGGAGTAATCTTTTTTACAATTGGGTATTATTTTTTTGATAAGAAAGAAGTATAAATTTTATAGACAACATATTGGGACAGATTAGTAGGCATTCTATGATTCATAGGGTGCTTTTTTTTAGTTACTTTGACTAATAAAATGTTAACTTGTGATTTTAAGAAAACTCATAAAGTAAATTACATTACAATTATAATAATAAAGGGACGAATTATTGTAATAATGTTTGTAACTATTTTGTAGTAAGATTGACATTAATTTGATACAAAGTGGTGGATAATGCAGCATATAATAAGTATTATTAGATAAGCTTATTAGAAGGGGCGATTTTCATGAAAAAAATGGCTGCATTAGCCGTATTGGTATTCTTAACATTATTCACAGTGGCATACACATCAAATGCAATGACTAAAGGGAACGATTTACTTACAAAAGAAACAGTTCAAAATGTACTACCAAATGGTGAAAGTGGTAAAGAGACTTCTGAAAAAAGTATAAGTTTTACAAACTATGTTAAATTGATAGGACTTAACAAAAAACAACTTATAAGCACTCTTGGGCAGCAACCAACTTCTATTGATGAAGGAGGACTCCAGTTTTCAGAATCAGATATTAGAGTTTGGTTTAAAGACTATGGGAATGGGCCAGTAGAACAGGTATACATTGACAACAAAGATGTGGATTTTAAAGGGGTAAAGCTTGGCGATAAAATAAGCAGTTTCAAGGATAAATTCGGAAAACCAATAGAGGAGCATGTCACTTTTGCATATAGTAATTTTAAATATAATGGAATAGTGTTATCTGTGTACTATGATCCAAAAACAGAAACAACTTTTGCAGTATATATTTTAGATAAAAATGTTAAGTAAAAAGGGTGTTTATAAATAAAAGAGCTAGGTACTTTGCTAGAAAGATGCAAAGTACCTAGTTTTTTATATTGGCAAAGTCAATAATATAGATCGTCTGGATAAAATTTACATTTATCTAGGTGGTCTATATTTTTATTTATATAAACAAAGATATGAAATTTCTTCTTTGGCAATTACAGCAAATTTTTTATTTGCTTCAATTATAAAGGTTTCATTTTGTTTATATGATTTCCATTCATCGCTACCAGGAAGTTTTACTTGTAGTTTTCCGCTTGTAATTGTCATTATTTCTTTTGATGAGGTTCCAAATTCAAATTCCCCTACAGCCATAAGTCCAATTGTTGCTGGACCTTCAGCTGTGTTAAAACTCATTGATTTTACATTTCCGTCAAAATATTCATTAGTTTTAAACATAATATGCCCTCCAATTATTAGAAATTATCTTATTTAGATAATTCGATAGATTTTTGAGTTGTTTTTCTAACAGCTGAAATAATTGCATTTCTAAAGCCTTTTTCTTCAAGAGCAGCTACACCTTCTATAGTAGTTCCACCTGGAGAGCATACCATGTCCTTTAAAGCACCAGGATGTTTTCCCGTTTCTAGTACCATTTTGGCAGAACCAAGCACCGCTTGAGCTGCAAAGGTGTAAGCTTGATTTCTAGGCATTCCACCTAAGACTGCTGCATCAGCCATTGCTTCAACGAACATGTATACAAAAGCTGGAGATGAACCACTGACCGCAGTTACTATATCCATTAATTTCTCATCAACTATTTCTGCTTTCCCAAAGCTTTCAAATATTTTAACTATCTCAGAAAGTTCTGCTTTTGTTACCATTTCACTGGGACAAATTGCAGACATTCCAGCACCTACAAGTGCTGGAGTGTTAGGCATTACTCTAACTATCTTAAGTTTTCGACCAAACATCTCTTCTGTGCTTTTAATAGCTTTCCCAGCTGCAATAGTAACAATTATTACATCTTCTTTAATTTGGTCTTTTATTTGTTTTATTACTATGGGATATAAGTTTGGTTTTACTGATAATACAATAATATCAGAAATTTTAGCCACTTCATTATTATCTGTAGTAGTCTTTATACCATATGTTAGGGTAGATTCAGCTAAACTCTTTTCATTTAAGTCACCTACAATAATACTGCTAGGTGCTACTAAATTAGCATTTAATATCCCACCAATCATTGCTCCACCCATGTTGCCGCATCCGATAAATCCTATTATTTTATTCATATTATACCTCCGCTATTTTTTAACAGCCACATCCACCAAAGGATTGATCTGTCCTTCCAATTATCTCATCTTGAAGCACCTTGTCTAGGTTATTAAAGTAATCACTGTATCCTGCAACTCTTACTATCAAATCATTATAGTCGTCTGGATTTTTTTGTGCAGCGAGTAGTGTATCACTGCTTACAATATTAAATTGAATATGATGACCATCTAATCTAAAATATGACCTTACCAAATTTGATAAATTATTTAAGCCATCTTCACCTTCTACAACAGCTGGCGTAAATTTTTGATTGAGTAATGTTCCTCCAGTTTTTAAGTGATCCATTTTTGCTGCAGATTTAAGAACTGCAGTTGGACCGTTTACATCAGCACCTTTGTCAGGAGAAATACCTTCAGATACAGGCATAAATGCTTTTCTTCCATTAGGGGTAGCTCCAATAACTGAACCAAAGTAAACGTGACAGGTGGTAGGAAGCATATCTATTCTATATTCTCCACCTTTTCCATTCTTTCTTCCAGTTACTTCTTTATAGTAGGAATTAAATATTTCTTTCATAACATCATCAGCATAATCATCATCATTGCCATATTTGGGAGTTTTGCTTTTTAATAGCTTTAATATATCTTCATGCCCATTAAAATCAGTCTTCATTGCTTCCATTAATTCATTCATAGTAATGTTTTTATCTTCAAACACATGTTTTTTTATAGCTGTAAAGGCATCAGTAATTGTGCCAATACCAACACCTTGAATGTAGTTAGTATTGTATCTTGCGCCTCCTGCATTATAATCTTTGCCTTTTGAAATGCAATCGCTAGTTAATACTGAAAGGAAAGGTTCTGGCATAAGTGTTGCATATAATCTTTCAATAACTCTATTTCCTCTCATTTTTATATCAATAAAGTGCTTTAGTTGTTTTTTATATGCTTCAAATAATTCGTTATATGTTTCAAATTCCGATGCTTCTCCAGTTTCGATACCTAATTTTTTTCCTGTCATTAAATCAGTTCCATTGTTAAGTGTAATTTCCATTACTTTAGGCAGGTTGAAGTAGCCTGTTAAAATATAAGCTTCTTTTCCAAAAGCACCTGCTTCAACGCATCCACTAGTACCTCCGCATCTTGCATCCTCTAATGATTTGCCTGCATTAACAAGCTCCTGAGCAACTGCATCAGCATTGAACATTGAGGGCTGACCTAAGCCTTTTCGGGATATAGCGCAGGCTGCTTTTACAAATTTTTGCGGGCTTTTTTTGCTTATTTGTACATTTGAACTTGGCTGCAAAAGCTGCATTTCATCTACTACATAAAGTAGAAGATAACTTACATCATTGACTCCATCTAGGCCGTCAGCTTTAACTCCACCAATGTTTATATTTGCAAAGTCAGTATAGGTTCCACTTTCCTTTAATGTTATACCAACTTTAGGAGGTGCAGGTTGATTGTTAAACTTCACCCAAAAGCATTCTAAGAATTCTATAGCCTCTTCTTTAGTTAATTCTCCATTTTCAATTTCCACTTCATAAAAAGGGTTTAAATGTTGATCAAGTCTTCCTGGATTGTATGCATCCCAAGGATTTAATTCAGATATAACGCATATATGAGCAAACCAATACATTTGAAGAGCTTCCCTAAAGTTTCTTGGAGCATGTTCGGGAACATGAGTACAAATTTCAGCTATTTCCAAAAGTTCCTTTTTTCGTATTGGATCGGCTTCTTTTTGCGCAAGTTCCTTTGCATAAGCGCTATAGCGATGTCCTAAAATAATCACTGAGTCACAAGCTATATCCATTGCTTCCAACTGGTTTTTTTTATCAAGAGCTTCATCATCATTATAAAAGTCTAGTTTTGAAATAGCTTCAGCTATATCAACTTTAAAATCCAAAAAACCCCTTTTAAATATTTTATCATCACCACTTGTATGACCTGGTCCTCTTTGCTCCATAAATTCTGTAAACATTCCTGCTACATAGCAGTCTTTCCACTGCTCAGTCATGTTTTCAAGTATTCTGTATCTCATGGATTTCTTTTCCCAAGCAGGTATGATTAAATCCTCTTGAATTTTTCTGCTTTCTGTGTCAACCTTAAAGGATATTCGCTCCCTAGCATCCATAACATCAAAATCCTGCAAGGTATGGCAACATAATTCAGGATAGGTGCAAGTTGAAGCAGGTGCCTCTCCTCTTTCACCAACAATTAATTCACCATCATTAATGCAAAGTTGCTTTTTTAACATAATCTCTTTCAAAACTAATGCGCGAAGAACGGGAATTGAAACGGTACCCTCATATTTCTTGTAAACTTCATCAACTATTATTGCTCTTTCCATAGAAATGTGAGGGATTGCACGTAAACTTTGTTCCCTTAACTTTCTTACTCTTTCAGTCATCATGATACACTAACCCCCAATTATAATTTTTATTCCAGCTTTTCTAAATTTTTCTGCAATTTTGTCTATAACTTCGTCTCTTGGTTTTTCCATGCCTGATAATTTATATTCCATATTAAGTCTTCTATATTTGTCCATTCCCATCTTATGATAAGGCAATAAATTTACATGTATTATATTTAGTTTAGATAGGAAATTAACTGTATCGTCAATATTTTCATAAGAATCATTTATACCAGCAATTAATGGTAGTCGTATATAAATATTGCTACCCTTTTGAGAAAGTTTTTTTAGATTTTCTAAAATAACAATATTTCCAACTCCCGTGTACTTAAGATGTTTTTCATTATTCATATGTTTAATATCAAATAGAAAAAGGTCTACCTTATCAACTATTTTTTCGAATTGTTCCCAAGCAGCATAGCCACTGGTGTCAACTGTTGTGTGAATACCTTTGTCATTGCAGATTTTAAGCACATTGTATAAATAATCTGCATGCATCAAAGGTTCCCCACCAGAAAATGTTACTCCACCATTTGATTCTTCATAAAATACTTCATCTTTAATTATTTCACTCATCAAGTCTTTAACTGTTATAGCTTTGCCTACAAGTTCGCGGGCGTTGCTTAGACAAAAATCACTACACTTTCCGCAAAGAGTACATTTGGATTCATAAGTTAAAGGATATCTATCTACGAATTCTATTGCTTTTGCTGGACACCTTTTGAAACATGAGCCACACCCTGTACATTTTTCCTTGAAAAACATGATTTCAGGGCTTGGATTTTGACTTTCTGGGTTATGGCACCACCAGCAATTTAGTGGGCATCCTTTAAAAAAAACTGTGGTACGAATTCCAGGACCATCATGAATTGAATACTTTTGAATATTTATAATAGTAGCTGATGTCAAATAATTCGCCCCCATTTTATTTTTTGAAAAGATTTGGAGTGTGTACTGTTAATATTTTTACAGTTCTATTGGTATTGTTTGCCCAGTTATGTTGGACATTCGAGTTGTAATGGGCACTGTCACCAGGAAATAGTTCGTGTCTTTCATTGTTAATTAATAGTGTTAAAATTCCTTCTAGAACATATACAAATTCTTCGCCAATGTGTGGATATAGTGTTACTTCCTCAGTACTGTTAGTTGGAAGTATTTCAAAAATTCTTGGAAGTAAATCCTTGTTTTCAATATCGTTTGTTAATTGAATTTGTATAATTTGGTTATTTTCTACTTGAAACACTTCTCTTTCATAACTACGAATAATAAAATCCTTTTTATGCTTTGGCTCAGCTAGAAAATAGGATAAGGTAACTTCCAAGGCTTTAGCAATATTCATTAGGGAATCAATGGCTACAGTTGTTAAACCTCTTTCCAGCTGTGATAAATAGCCAATGGATAAACTAGTTTTTGCACTTAAATCCTTTAAGGTTAATTGGTTTTTGGTTCTTAAATCTTTTATTTTTTTACCAACGTCTAAATTCATAATAAATCCTCTCACTTTTCAATTAATATTAATATATGATAAATATATTTCATTTATGTAAAATTATAATTAAGCACTTTGTTAAGAAATTAATTACAATTTTTTAATTCTTATTTGCTTTGTTACTATTATATCATATGAAAACGATTATTTGTGGCTTATTTACATTAAAACTTATTTATTTTTTTCAAAATTACGTTTTTTCATTTAAATATCATAGTATGTTTGTTAATCAATATAACGTACTTTTACGAAATAATGAAAAAAATTTCATATTTATAAAAAGTCGATGTAATTTCAACAATACAGTGTTTTTATAGTATCTAGAATTGCGATCAAACAAGCTAACATAACCTCCAATTTTTTATTGACATATTTTCATCACTATTATATGATAGTCACCATAGGTAACTACTATTTTAAAGGAGAGACTGATTTATGGAGAAAGTAATTTTACTTTTAAAGTCGCTTGAATTAAATGATTCTGAAGCAAAAGTTTATGTAGAGCTCCTAAAGAATGGTCCTTCAACGGGTTATCAAATTAGCAAAATCTCTGGGGTGGCACGTTCGAAAGTATATGCAATACTCGAAAACTTGGTTCGGAAGAATTTTTCAATTTGCTCAAAATCTGAAAATCCTAAATATTACACCTGTATTCCTGTAAAGGAACTCATATCAAAAAAGAAAGATAACTATAATTCCTTACTTGAAGAAATAGAAAGTGAACTTTTAGAATATGATAAAAGCATAAATATGGATTTTATTTGGCATATAAAAGGTTATAATAATATTTTTGATAAGTGCAGGGAGATTATAAAAAATACAAAAAATGAACTTTTTATTCAAATTTGGCAGGATGATATAGATGAAATTTTTGAAGGATTAAAATTATTAGAATCAAACAAAATTGATCCTCTGGTTATTTTGTACAGTGCAGAGCATAAATATGATGTTGATTTGAACATCTTGTATAAGCATGGGTTCGAAAGTGAAAAACTTAAAGATATTCCTGGAAGATGGGTTACTATAGTCTCCGATTCAAATGAAGTATTATTTGGCTGCATAGAAAATAATAAGATATGTGAAGTTATTTGGACACAGAACTATGCAATGGTTTTTATGGCTAAGGAATATGTGAAACATGATGCTTATTGTCTTAAGCTTATAAAATCAGTCCATAACTCCGATAATGAAGAATTGAAGAAATCGGTGGGCAATATTAGAGATATTTTCGAAAAAATATAGCTGGTTTCCAAGAACTTCTACTAATATATAATAGGTCTTTTATTAATAAATATTTTAAGGTTAGTTAAAATAAACAACATAGGAGGTACAAAATGTTATTACTTACAAAACATGATATAGAAAATGTATTCAATATGAAAAATGCAATTGATTCAGACAAAACTGCCTTTAAATTATTCTCACAGGATAAAAGTGTGGTGCCACTTAGAACAAACATTGATATTCCAAAATTTTCAGGTCAAAGCCTGTTTATGCCCGCTTATGTGGAGGACATAGACAGTATAGGAATAAAGATAGTTTCTGTATTCCCAAAGAATGTTGAAAAGGGAATTCCTTCAGTACCAGCAAAAATGATACTAATGGATGGAAAAACTGGTGATGTCTGTTGCATAATGGATGGAACATATCTTACTCAATTAAGAACAGGAGCGGGCTGCGGTGCTGCCACTGATGTGCTTGCAGTTAAGGATGCTAAAAAAGGAGCGCTCATAGGCACTGGTGGACAAGCTGAATGCCAATTAGAAGCAATGTTAACAGTACGAAAGCTTAAATCTGTAAAAGTATTTGACATGAATTTAGAAAGGGCTCAAGAGTTTTGCATAAAAATGTCTGAAAAATTTGCTAAATTCGGCACAGAAATAAGTTTTGCAAAAACAACACAGGAAGCTATTGAAAATGCAGATATAATAACCACTGTAACAACTTCAAAAATGCCTGTTATTGATGGGCAATATGTAAAAAAAGGTGCTCACATAAATGCGGTAGGCTCATACACTCCGGTTATGCAGGAAATAGATGAATATACAATAAAAAATGCGGATAAAGTATTTGTTGACTCTAAAGAAGCAGTTCTTTCGGAATCAGGAGATCTTATAATACCAATAGATAAAGGTATTATTGATAAAAGCAGAATAGACGGAGAAATTGGGCAAGTTCTGCTAGGAAAGATTGAAGGAAGAAAAAATGATAATGAAATCACCATTTATAAAACAGTAGGAATAGCCGTTATGGATGTTGTAACTGCATATGATATTTACAACTGTGCTTTAAAAATGCACATAGGAACAGTTATAGAGTTATAATTAATAAGAATAATATGCAAAAGGCGCTGATGATAAACATCAGTGCCTTTTGTTTTTTTGATAATATATAAATATACATAATTTAATAACGAAAGGCAGATGCTATCTTATAGTATATAAATGATAAAAGGATGGTGTTTTTATGGATGAAAAAATAGAATATGCTAAAAGTAAAACTGACCAAGCTAAGATGTTGGGGGTAAAAATACCTGAGGATGGATACTGGGGTGATTATAGCTCGAAAATTTGTGGCAGTGTTGGTGGGGCTATGAGTGACAATTCTACAAAAGGTGATGTTGCAACATCCAATGAGAAATAATTAACTTGGGATATTACTGTTACTTTTACAAGTCGGATTCGCAAATTTCTTTACAATAATACGACCTGCAATGCATGGAGATTTGTCTTCTACAATTTGGAGCATTGTTGGTCCATTATTTTCGCTATTGTGGCGTTAATAAGGTACAACAGATATGAAAAGAAAACCATAAATAAAATTTAAAAAAACAAGTTAATATCAATAAAATTTTGATATTACTTGTTTTTGTAGTATTTAGAGTAAGTAATCACATGCTTTGATATTATGAATAAATATCAGAAAACTCAATGTTAATTGTTTGAAGTTCACTTCTTATGCTTTTATTTTCAATTGTGTCATATGGTACTGCTATTAGTCTGCTAGGGAATTCTATTGTAAATTTGCTACCTTTTCCTATTTCACTTTCTAGGCTAATCTTTCCACCATGTAGTTCAACAATTGATTTAACAAGACATAAGCCTATACCACTTCCCTCGGCATTTCGAGAAAGTGACTTATCAACCTGCTTAAATCTTTCAAATATAACATCTAAGTAATCACTTTCAATTCCTATACCTGTATCTTTTACAGATATTTCAACACTATCAACTTTATCGTGTATATTTACGAATATTTCATCTCCTGCCATAGAAAATTTAATTGCATTTGAAATAAGATTTAGCATGACCCTTTCAATATTAGTGGGGTCACAAGCAATGTTTTTCTCCTCTATGTCAGTATCAAAAACGAGCTTTAATCCTTTATTTTCAACATATTCCGAAACAGATTGAACAAGCTCCTCAACCACACTAACTATATTTGCATTGGACATATGTAATCGAAAAAAGCCAGATTGAATTTTGGATAAATCTACTAGGTTATTAACTAATTTTGACTGCCTATTACAGTTTTGCGTTATAACATCAATATACTTCTCAAGCTTATCTTGATTTTCAATTAAGGAATTATTTTTCATGTATAAGCCAAATAATTGAGTGGTGCTAAATATAACATTTAAAGGGGTTTTAAGCTCATGGGAAATATTTATGAAAAATTCTTCCTGCATTTTTAAGTTCTTTTCCAGTTGAAGCTTATCCCTTGTTTCTTTAGTTATGTCAAGTATAATTGCTATTACTTGTTGAATGTTACCCTCTAGTCCAAGTATTGGTTGGTATAATACATTTACAAATATTTTTTTCCCAGATACAATTAACTCCTTATATTTTATGTATGATGTTTCTTTCTTTTCTTTAATCATTTGAAAATGATAAAAAACATCAGTTTTATCAAACTCGGTGATGATATCTGTATAATTTTGTCCTTTAACAATATCAATAGAGTTCATTTCAGGGTTTAATCCCTCTATAATATTTAATGCCTTTTGATTAATGTCAGTTATACTAAAATCAGGATATGATAATCTTATAAATGGTAAATCAAGGGTATCTATAGTCTTGTGTAGAAGGTTAAATTGACTTTGCAATATTTCTTCATGTAATACAGTTTCTGTAACATTATTCAAACATTGTATTCCTGCAATAAAATGTCCCCTATCATCATAAATGGGAGTACCATTTATATCATAAAAAGTAATACTATTATTATTAGTTTTCATTACTCTATACCCTGATATTTTCTCGCCTCTTATTATTCTAAAACCTGGCATATCATCATGATGAATTAAATTCCCAGAAATATCGTAATAGTTATTTTCTTTAAGACTCACTCCTAGCCTACTAAAGTTATCAGATGTAGAAGGGAATATATCCCTTGCTGATTTATTTAATGTAGTGTAGTTACCATCCTTATCAAAAATGAATAATGCCTCAGATATATTTTCAATAATTGCATTTAATTTTTTATTGCTCTCATATACCGTTTGTTCTAGGGCCCTCTTATTACTTACATCGCGCCCAGCTCCATAGATAAGTCCTTCATCCCACTCAAATTTTATATTCCATGAAATCCATTTAAAATTTCCATTCTTGCACATATATCTAAATTCTAAATTTACTATATCTTGTTGCCCTTTCTGAGCTAATAATAATGTGTTATTCAGGCTATTTTTATCATCTGGATGTATGATAGAAAATATATTTAACTCATTTACTTCATCATTACTATATCCAAAAACATTATTAAAAGCAGGATTTGCATATTTAATTCGGCCACTTAAAAAAGCCATGCATAAAATTTGTGGAGTTAAGTTTACCATTTTTTCATAATTTTCTTTATCTAATGTTGAATTACTCAATATTGGCTCCCCCTAAAGAAAAATAAACACTATAAGTTATTAAAAATAATAGTATTTTGTAATTTACGTTTAAACTTACTTTATAATTCTATCACTATTTATTACCTTTAGAAATAACTTTTCCAAAGCAGTAAGCCTATTTATGTATAACATATACTTTTATTTGGATGCTGCAATGCTATAAAAAATATCCACACCAGTTTTAATGATACTATCTGGGAAATCATAATTAGCAGTATGAAGCTGGGGCTGTAATTTACCATCACCTAGTCCAAACATTGCACCCTTTACATTTTTTAAATAATATCCGAAGTCCTCAGACCATCTAAAGGGACATTGAAGCTCTTCATAACTATAATCATTATTTTTGCAAACTTCTATTATTTTATTAATACACTCCTCATTATTCCTTGTCTCTGGAAACTCATCAGAAAAACTTATTTTGAAGTGGATTTTATGTTCGATACAACACTGCTCCACAAATTTTAATATGTGGTTTTGAAGGCTCATTAAATCAGCTTCATTCTCTCCTCGTAGTGTTAACAGAATCTCACCAGAAGCTGCAGCTGTTCCAAAGGTTCTTTCTCCTATATTGATATTAACGATAGTGCAAAGAACCATTCCACTATAGATATTGGATTTTGTACTATTATTTAAAAAATTAATTATATCTGCAGCAGCATAGGAGGGGTTTATGCCATATTCAGGATAAGCTGCATGAGATGGCTTCCCCTTCAGTGCAATTATAATTCCTTTTGAGGCACAAGCAAATACATCTTTCTTATAAAGAACGCTTCCTCTCTTATACCCAGGAATATTATGGAGTGAATATATTTCATCAATTTTATTTTCCACTAAAAAAGCATCCTGGACTATTTTTCTAGCACCTTCACCCACTTCTTCAGAAGGTTGAAATATTAAAAAAATATTTTTATTATTTAAGGGTGATTCCTCTATTTCTAAGGCTAGTCCTGCTAATATTGCACAATGTCCATCATGGCCGCATTTATGAGCGGCTGTTGGATTTTTGGATTTATATTCAATATCCGTTATTTCTGTCATAGTAATTGCATCCATATCTGCTCTAAAGGCAATATTCATGGCATCTTCGCACACTATTTTTTTCGCTATAAAATATCCGTCTTTCATAACTATAGTGAACTTAGTATTATTTCTTAGGAAATCTATTAATATCTCCATAGTTTTATTTTCATTTCCTGAAATTTCAGCATTTTTATGAAGTTTATGCCTTAAATCTATACATAGAAGCTGATTGTGATTATTCATTGCCATTCACCCCTTTATAATGTACTATACTAGATTATTATATATAATATAGTATATGTTATAGTATGCTGAAATCAAAGAGAATTTATAGATTTTAACATAAGGATAATGAAAATAAAGACTGTAATTACAAAGAGGTAGCATATATCTATTCATAAATATTAAGCAAACGTGACTTAAATCTGAAGAGGTGGCAAAAAAAACTTTAAGATTTCATACTTTTCTTCTGATGAATATTTAGTTCATCTAGACACAAAAATGCTCCCCCGTAGACAGATTTTTATTTTTTAATCTGTCTGCAAGGGGAGCATATCAGCACAGCATTGGTTATATAATTTTGTTCTAAGCTAAGTAATAGACTATTCTCCTATATCGTCTTGGTCTGTCATATACATCATAGGATTCATTCCCATTTGACCCATGTGCATCATAGGATTCATTCCCATCATTTGATCCATAGGCATCATGTGCATCATAGGATTCATTCCCATCATTTGATCCATAGGCATCATGTGCATCATGGGTTTCATACCCATCATTTGATCCATTGGCATCATTTGCATCATTTGACACATACACATGTGCATCATATGCATCATATGCATCATATGCATCATAGGGTCCATTGCCATCATTTGATTCATAGGCATCATGTGCATCATAGGGCTCATACCCATCATTGGATTCATTGCTTTCATATCTTTAGATTTTTTTGGTTTCATTGAATAATTTTCCATACATTTCTCCTTATAAACATTTTATACAATATATTATTATGATAAATAATACTTTATGTTACAGTTTTCTGTAAATTCAGTTAGACTATTTAAACACAAGTAAAAAATGCAAATGTGTTTATGGTAGAGATAGTGATTAAATGAAAATTTGACTTTTCCGTATATTCAGTATATTATATGAAATTTAAGGGGGAGATTTTTATGAAGATAACCAATATAAAAATAGGACGGATATCTGTTCCACTTAGGACACCATTTAAAACTGCATTAAGAACCGTAAATAGTGTGGAGGATGTGATAGTGGAAATACACACTGACACTGGTAATATAGGTTTTGGAGAAGCACCACCAACAGGAGTTATAACAGGGGATACTACAGGAGCAATAATAGGGGCTATAGAAGATCATATAAAGAAAACTATACTAGGTATGAAAATAGAAAATTTTGAGGATATAATGTTAAAATTACAAAACTGTGTTTTAAAGAACACAAGTGCAAAGGCTGCAGTTGATATAGCGCTATATGATTTATATGGACAGTTGTATGGAGCACCACTATACAAGTTGTTAGGTGGATATAGAAGTGAAATAGTAACAGACATAACTATAAGCGTAAATGATCCTGAAGAAATGGCAAAGGATAGTTTAGATGCTATAAATAGAGGTTATAGTACTTTGAAAATAAAGGTAGGAAAAGATTCCACGCGAGACATGGAAAGAATGAAAGCAATAAGAAAGGCTGTAGGTTATGATGTTAATCTTAGAATTGACGCAAATCAAGGGTGGAAGCCAAAGGAAGCTGTAAACGTATTAAGAAAAATGGAGGATGCAGGGCTACAAATTGAGTTTGTAGAACAACCAGTCTCTGCATATGATATAGATGGATTAAAATTTGTAACAGATAATGTATATATACCTGTTTTAGCAGATGAAAGCGTATTTTCTCCATTGGACGCTTTGCATATTCTGCAAAGGAGAGCTGCAGATTTTATAAATATAAAACTTATGAAAACAGGTGGCATATATAACGCTCTTAAAATATGTTCCATAGCAGAAATCTATGGAGTTGAATGTATGATAGGCTGTATGCTTGAAGCAAAGGTAAGTGTAACTGCTGCTGTGCATTTAGCTTGTGCAAAAAGTATTATCACTAAAATTGATTTGGATGGTCCTGTTTTATGCAGTGAAGACCCAGTAAATGGAGGAGCAATATTTAATGAATCCAAAATAATACTTACAGATGCACCAGGACTGGGGATAAAATCTATAAATTATTAGTTAAGAAAATTGTACTTTATAAAGTAGATATATGAAAAAAGCCTACCCGCAAGGGTAGGCTTTTTAAGTAAGAATATGAATTATTTTAAATTATAAAGATTTATTTAGATGTTTTTTTTCATAGTTGTTATACATTACCCATGCAACTACAGCAAAGAATACTGGTCCAGCTACACTCCAAATTGTTGTTGGTAAATCTCCTTCGAGTGCTGGTTGTATTATTGAGAAGAAATTTGCAAATCCAACAGTGAATATAACTACTACTGTCCATATTAAAGCACTTCTGTCAGTTTTGAATATTTCAAAAGGCTTAACAATAGCTTTGTTTTTCTTAAATGGTGCGAAAGCAAACGCTATAAACATGTATGGAAGAGTCATAGCTACGTTAGTCATTGAAACTAATATTTCGATGAACTTTTTCATAGAATCCCCACCAACAACAGAAACAAGGAAAATCATAATACAAACTAACGCCGCTTGAACCCACATAGCGTTTTGAGGCATTCCGTTTTTCATTTCTCCCATTTTTCCAGGCCATAATTTAGCTGGAGTACCTTCAATTAATTGTTTTAATGGTGAGAACATTAGCGTAAAGAAAGCACCTGATAAAGCTAAGAACATTGAAAGTCCAACGAATCTAGCTACACCATGTCCCATTGCTATCGAAGTAGCTTGGCTTGCTCCGAAAGCATTACCAAGAGAATATCCTAGATTAGCCATTACTACATAACCAGCATTAGCTAAGTTAACGCTCTTGTCATTCATAACGCTTGACCAATTTGTGAATATACCAACAAGGAATATTCCAAGTGAGTATCCAATTGAGATAACAATCGCTGAAATAACAACACCCTTAGGGAAGTTTTTTTCAGCATTTTCTGTTTCGTCAACCAATCCTCCAACAACTTCTATACCGCCATAAGCAAATATAGCAAATACTACGAATGCAAATGATTGAAGTATATTCCCAACATATTTAGGATTTGGTGAATCTATGAATGAACTAATTCCAACTATTGGTTGAGCTAAATGACCATGAGTTCCTATAAATACTAGTATAGCTCCAATAAGTAAAACTATATTTAACAATGCAACTGCGCTGCCACCTAGTGAAGTTACTTTTTTAATTTTGTCTAATCCCTTAGTTGATATAAATGTAACAAATATTATCCAACATATTCCAAGTATTCCTAGAAATTTTGGACCCGTTAATCCCAATAAACCCCAAGTCTTTGTTGTATCTGTACCAAATATTGCATTTGATATTGGAATCCAAACTGTTGATGCAACGTTAACCATCCAAATTACATAGGATGCATACCACATGAATGTTCCCATAAAAGCAAATTTAGCTCCTACTGACTTTGCCATCCATGAGTAAATTCCACCCTTTTCGTCCTTGAAAGCTGCACCAAACTCAGCCATCATGAAAGCAAAAGGAATAAAGAATGTTATTCCTGATAAGATATACCATGGTATAGCAGCATATCCCATTTTATAGAATGATCTAGGGATATTATTAAATCCATAAACTGATGTAAAAATCATTAAGACCAATGATACCAATGTTAAATGTTTTTTGCTTATTACTTTTTCCGACATATTTTTCCCCCTTAAATGTAAGCGATTAAATCTTATTATTATGTCGCTTATTATTATTAGTATTACTCTTATTATTATATATGAATCGACAAAAAGTTCAATACTTTTTTAACAAATATTCATACAATTTGTCGACAAATAAGATTGTTTGAACAATTAATAACAAAAGTAACTTTAATTTCTAGATATTATAATAATTATTTGTTAGTTAATTCAACTTATGGTAAAATAATAATAAAAAAATTAAAGGCCATTACCACAAATAAAATTAAATGTAAAAAAGAGTTAAATAAGAAAAGTGAATTAATTATACCGAGGGGAGATTAAATGAGAATACTTGAGGGAATTATATTTTTTTTTAATATTATATTCACTATCCTATTAATAAGGGGTGAATTTAAAAGAGAAAAAGTAGCTATCCTGTGGTAATTATTTCACATGGCTGGACAGGATTTAGAAATTCCATCACTATTCTTGAGAAGCGGTCAATGGGAAGTAGGTAAAAATAATAAAAATTTACTTTCTCTAATAGGGGTAGTGCTCGCAAAACGCGGAAAATATACGTTAAGACAG
The DNA here is from genome assembly GCF_011065935.2 of Clostridium estertheticum. Lineage (NCBI taxonomy): Bacteria > Bacillati > Bacillota > Clostridia > Eubacteriales > Clostridiaceae > Clostridium > Clostridium estertheticum. The sequence goes on from NZ_JAAMNH020000001.1 coordinate 1,574,139, forward strand.
TTATTACCAAAAAAGTCTTGATATTTTAATAAATGTTCAAAGTACAGAGAAAAAACTAAATTATCCTGGCTTCGTGAGATATCAGGAAAGTCCTCATCAAAAGCTTTCAATGCAGTTGCGGATAGAATTGAATATATTCGCAATTTAAAGCTTGAAAATATTGATTTAAGCAGTATACATAACAATAGAATTGACGAATTATATAAATTATGATCAAATTATGAAGCTTTTTCCAAGTTACAGTTCCAACGACATCAATGTACCCTACTATAAAGACAGGAGATAAAATTACTGTTACAAGGATATATAAAAAAGAGAATCTAAAAAGAGGGGATATAATAGTTTTCAAATCTGATGAATTAAAAGAGACTTTGATAAAGAGACTGATAGGTCTACCAGGATATGAAATTGTTATAAAAGATAAGGGACAAGTTTTTATTAATGGGGTCAAAACGAGTAATATCTCGTATGTATGACGGCATAGAAAAATTCACATACAGTTATGATGCAAGTGGAAATGTTGCAAGTCATGTCATGATGATAAAGTGAATGGGAGTAATTATAAATATGTCTATGATGCTTCAGAAAGACTTGTAAATATTATAGAAAAATTAACTGCCAATCCAAGTGTTAGAAATGTGATGAACTATGATTATGACATAGAAAGTAATTTAAAGACGTTTAGGGAAAATGTAAATGGTTTTGGACATATAAATTCCTATGAATATGATAAAGACAGTAAAATAACAGATATATTCTACAATAATCCTTATAAAAATGATGGAAACGTAGAGAATTTCCCGCTAAATGGTACAACCACAGGTACATTGGGAACCAAACCATATAATGAAAGTGCAGACAGTACAGGCAAAACAGTTTTAGTACCAAATTCAACCACAAAGATTCTATATGACTTGGGACTAAAAAAGGAGGAAGGAACTCTTGGAACTTGGTTTAATACAGCAGGGCTAGCATCTACGAGATATTTAATAGCATCTGAAGGAAAAAATGGATCTGCACTTCATATGTATTTAAAAGCAGATAATAAACTGGCATTTGCAGTTAGAGACAGTGCAGGAGCCTGGAAGGAACTAATAGTGTCAACTATTGCTGCTTCATCAAATGTATGGCATTATGGAGCATTTGATTGGAATTATAATAGTGGTACATTAAGTTATAGTTTGAATTTAGATGGTCAAGATTACTCAGGTACCATAGCAATTTCAACAATTAAAGACTTTAGTGGTGCAACAACTGCAGTAGGAGGGCATAATTCAGGAGCCTATCAACTTAATGGTAACCTTGAACAATTTAGCTACTATGCAAAAGCTCTTACAACAACAGAAATAACTGATATATATAATAAAGGAAGAGGAAATGGTGTAAAATATCTATATGATTCCATAGGAAGATTAAAGGATAGAACTATTTCTACAGGTACACTAAATAATCAAAGCTTAAAAACAAGTTATGAATATCAACCAGGAAAGGTAGTAGCTACTAAAACATCAACTACTACACAAGTAAAATCAATAGACAACGATGGAAAGAAAATAGAATACACATATGACAAGAATGGAAATATAGAAACTATAACTGAAAATACAAAAGTGATAAAATATTACTATAATGAGCTAAATGAGCTTACGCGTGAAGATAATCAAGTATTAGACAAAACTATTGCTTACAGCTATGATGTAGGTGGGAATATCAAATCCAAGACAGAATATCCATACACAACAGGAACACTCGGCACTGCAACTAAAACTTATGCCTATGCTTATGGTGATGCAAACTGGAAGGATAAATTAACCTCCTTTGATGCAAAAGCAATAACCTATGATGAAATAGGAAATCCACTAACTTATGGTGGAGATACCTACACATGGGAACAGGGTAGACAGCTAGCAGGAAAGACTGGAAATGGTAAAGATGTAACTTTCAAATACAATGATTCGGGCATTAGGACTCAAAAAACAGTAAATGGAGTTACAACAAATTATCATTTAGTAGGAGATAAGGTAACTTACGAGGAGAATAGTACAGATAAGATATATTATACCTATGACAATTCAGAACATCTTGTAAGTATGAACTTAAATAATGTAGAATACTACTATATAAGAAATGTTCAGGGAGATATCATAGGACTTAATGATAAAGCTGGAACTCAGGTAGTAAGCTATGTATATGATGCATGGGGTAAATTAGTATCAACTACAGGTACACTTGCTTCAACTGTAGGAGTTAAGAATCCATATCTTTATAGAGGGTATAGGTATGATACCGAGACTGGATTGTATTATTTGCAAAGTAGGTATTATAATGCGGATTGGGGTAGATTTATTAATGCTGATGGAGTAATAGGACAAACAGGAGAATTATTAGGACATAACGTGTTTGATTATTGTAAGAATAATCCTACTACTTTGAAGGATCCATCGGGGTTTAGACCAGTGTTGACGGAAGGTGAAGAAACTGAGGAAATGATAGAGGCTTCACTTGCGACTATGTCTAGTACAAATATGTATAATTATCAAAAGAAACATAAATATGATAATTTAAAAAATGATGTTAAATCAGCTGCTATTACTGGAGGTTTACCCGGTGCGGCAGATACTTTAACGGCTAGTTATTTATCAACATTACGAAATAGTACGACACTGGTTAACAATTCTCAACAGTCACTTAATGGCGGTGGAGTCTCAATTGAATATACCACAGTTGTAGAATCAAAACCGTGGTTAAATGCTGTAACTAAAGGTTATAAATATGCGGGAGGTGCTGCAACAGCAGTTGCATTTGGTTATTGTGTTTGGGATAATAATCATTATAATCATCCAGCTGGAAGAGACGTAGTTGACGGACTTGGAATTGGTGCTTGTGTTCTAATTGGACTTGCTTTAGCTCCATTAGAATTACCTATATTAGTAGGAGTAGGAGCTGGCGCACTTGCAGGGTTTGGTGTTTCAATGGGTACATCATGGATAAAGAGAAAATTATTTGATTAATAAATTACTATTTGGAGTGGTGAAAATATGAGTAAAAATACAAAAAAAATACCTGCTTTTATACTAATAATAGCTACTTTAGTCGGGTCAATAGTACAACATTTTAAGCCTCAGTATCAATTAATATTTTTAGGAATAATATTAATTGTACTAATTTATGGAATATTAGAATTAAAAAGTCATGATGAACAAAAGAACAAGATAGGTATTGTACTCTCATTTATTTTATTTGGAATATTATGTGCTTCTGTGGTTATTGGTAAAAATTATGGTAATATGAATGAAAATACAGAAGGAATTGTATTGCTTATAGCTTTTGTGGAGTTATTTTCTACATTATCAATATTGGGATATAGAATTGTCAATGAAAGTGGAGATAGTAAGAAAATTAGACAATTTGTGATGAGTATGGCTATGCTTGTGGGTTTATTCCTATTACTTGGGTTAGTAGCATTATTTGCAGTATTAGGTTTTTTATAAATATTAAAAATTTAATATCATATAATTATATTAGTTTAATAAATTGGAAATTGAACATGCAATGATAAATGTTATTCAATGCTCAAATAGTTTTTCAAGGTGTGAAAAATCAGATGTATAAAGATGAAGCGTGTAACTAAAACTGCTTCTGACTCAATAATTTATAGCAAACTTACTGCAAAGATATAAAATTATAAAAAATAGAGCAGGTACTTATTTCTATAATGAAAAGTATAATTGTATATACCGTATAATTAGAATTCTGCATTGAGAGGTAACTATTAGGCAAAAAAAGTGCCCTGAAACCTCAATTGAGTACCAAAAGGGAACTACTAGGGCGCTATCCTAGGAAATCATATGCTAGTGTGTAAAAACTACATACAAGGGCTCATTGAAGCTAACAACAAAACGTCAACAGGTCATGATATCTGTTGACGTTTCTTTTCATGCCGAATCAAAGGAGAAATCAAATATGGTGTAGAATATTACTATATTAGGAGTAGTAACCGCGAAACGCGGGTTTTATACGTTAAGACATATATTACCAAAATACCGATATATTCAAAAAATTCTTTGAATATATCGGTATTTTAATTACTTTAAGGTATATTTTAAAGCTATTCCTTAAAAGTTTTGCTTCCTTTTTTCATTTTATTATTTTCCATTTTCATCCTTCACTTAGTTAGTATTATCAATACTATAATTGTACTTTAACGGGTACAGCCATAGTACATGTAAAAATGAGCCACATCAGGGATAATATTTTCAAAATACGTCTTTTAAGTGTTTTATTTGAAATTTAACGATATATTTCATTATTATACTCTGATAACGCTATTAAAATATCTTTCACTGGGGTTATAAAAACAATCCAAAAACATTTTAAAATAAATAGACTTGGTGCAACATCTGTAAAACGTTATATAGCCACGGTTTGAATATTAATTCCAACAAGTGGCTCATTTTTACATGTATGTCGGCTGTACCCCTATGACAGCTCAGATAATCTTGTAAGTATGAACTTAAATGGTGTAGAATACTACTATATAAGAAATGCTCAGGGAGATATTATAGGACTTAATGATAAAGCTGGAACTCAGGTAGTAAGCTACGTATATGATGCATGGGGTAAAGTAGTATCAACTACAGGTACGCTTGCTTCAACTGTAGGAGTTAAGAATCCATATCTTTATAGAGGGTATAGGTATGATACTGAGACTGGGTTATATTATCTACAATCTAGATATTATAGTCCAGAATGGGGTAGGTTTATTAATGCAGATAGGAATTTGGGTACACCAGCCGAATTGCTTTCGCATAACTTGTTTGCCTACTGTGGAAATAATCCAATAAATAAAATTGATCAGGATGGTGAATCTTGGGGAGCATTATTAGCTGGAGTAGGTGCTATATTTTCAATTCCAGCAGGAATAGCAACTGTAATAACAGTTGCAGCAATAGCCCTAGCTGCTGTGGCTATATATACAATAGTGAATATAGCAGTACAAGGATATAGAAATACCCACATTACTTACACTAGTGGTTCATCATCAAGTGGTAGCACAGGAAGCACTTCTACTGGAGGAGGAGGTCCATCTTCACCAAAGAATAATGGAAATAAGGTTAAAAAAATAGTGAAACAAATGCATCACCTCTTGACTAATAAAAGCAAGACATACACTCCTCAAATAACTGCAGTAATTGCAAAATATAATTTAGATTTAAATCGTGAATGGAATTTAGAATACATGGAACATATAGGTAGACATTGTAATAAATATCATGATTATATGTTGGAAGCTATTACTGCTATTGATGAACTAGCTAATGGAGATACACAGAAATTTTTGTCGGGATTTAATATAGTTAAAGACTATATAATTAAAAATCCAGATAAGTTATATAATAAAGGTTGGTAAGGAGGAACTTATATGAACTATTTTACATTGCAATATGATATGAAAAAGTATGAAAGAAATGGTGTTATGGCTTACCATAGTGAGTTATACGGCATTGGTATGCATGACATTATTAGAGGTAATCATCTTTATAATTGGGATAAACGAATCACATTTAATTATACACCAGATAACGGGAGTGAAATTACAGACTATATTTGTAATGATTTTAGGTGGCTTATAGTATCAAATAAGTTTAGAGAGGCTTTTGAAAATGCTCATATGACTGGCATACAATATTTACCGCTAAGTATTATTAATAAAGAAACAGGAATAGCGCTAGGGGAATACTATGTAGCTAATATATGTAATTTGATAGAAGCAGTTGATATGGGGCAGTCTGAGTATATTGAATTAATGCCTGGTAAATATGTGTTTGCATCATTTGCAGTAAAGGAAGATAAAATAAATAGTTTTGATATTTTTAGACTAAAAGAATATAATGTGTCAATATTATTATCTGAAAAATTTAAAAATATAATAAAAATTAATAAATTAACAGGATTTAATTTTACTAAAGTAAAAGTGGTATAAAAAAGCTTAAGGGGGGATATTTAATGGAATTTAATATAAATAAATCATACAATTATGTAGGCGAGATAGTAAATTCCGATTTAAGTATAACTATTGGTATGGAAAAATTAATTGATCATTGTAAAGGGTATATCGAGAGTTTAGTTTGGGATAAGTTACAAGGATTGGATTTTGAAGAAGATGAACTAAGCCTAAAGAAATGGGTAGAGAATAATTTAAAAAATCAACCTCCAATTGATGATGTAGATTCATTATGGTTTGGGTTATTTGACGGAATTAGTAATGGGTATGAAGTGTGTTCTCTTTATCTTTCTGGAGCTAGTAGTGAAAATGATGAAGAAGATAATGAGTTATATTTACCAGACGATAGATATGCTGACTCAATGGCTTTACGAGATATGTCTATAATATTAAAGAATGAAAGTAGTAATGTTAGAGAAGTAGGTGAATATATCCTTTATTTAGGATATGCATGTTTAGTTGTTAAGAATATTTTTAAAACTTTAGATTGGGGTATTTTACAAAATTTAAGTAACTTATGCGAATTAGTTGTAGGATTTGATTCAGGTGACTATATTGTTTTAGGAAATATTAATAAAACACATAAATAAATATCTTAATAGGTAGAAATCAATGAATATAGAGTATATCGTTTAGGTTCTAATTGCATAATTGGGGTATGAAGAACAAGTTTTGCCTATCCCGCTAAAAAGGTAAATTAGGGGGGGGCAGTCGTGATAAAGAAAAAAATCAATACATAAAAATTGGCGAAGTACCAAAAGAGTATTCTAATGAGGATCATCTTTTTGAGTATATTAAAGAAAGATTTAGCATACTAGAATGTAGTAGACAGACAGATAGGCACCTGAGAAGTGTAATTGGAGAGTTAACTGAAAAGAAATATTTAAATTGCAGTTGGGCTGACAACATACCATATTCTCTATCTTTAACCCACTATGCTAAGGAATATTTTTAGATACCAAAGGAAATTATCCTTTAGCTGATATTTAGAGACATCTTCTCAATATTCGTAAATTACGTCACAAACGAATGTACGATTTTCTCTAAAACCTTACATTCGTAAAAACAGCATAAAGCGTTGATATATAAAGGCTTATAGTAAATTTAACTAAAGCCTTTTTTCTTATTGTGTATTTGAATGTATTGTTTTATAAAATATACTATAAAAATAGCACATTGATTTTGTGACCTCTAGGACACTTTCCAACCTAAATCATTACATTTATGGGGATATGCTTTTCTTAGCGTACGAAATATCATTTTTGTGTACGCTACCCCTTATATACCCAAATTTATAAATCATACTATCGAAAATATAACAAGGCTAGCATACACTAGCCTTGTTATATATTATGTTTTAAAGTTTTAATACTATTTATAATCTGGATAATTAATTAGAAATTTTTTCTTAGAAGCTTCAATAAAGTTGATTCTTACATTTTTCTCTAAAATCATTTTTTTATTAACTTCAAGTTCCTTTTTATGTTTTATTGGATCATCTAGTGGATTAGTAAGCCACTCATTTTGAAAATTTTGAAGACTATTAAGAGCGGCTTGCTGATCTTTCAGACTTTTTTCTATTATTTTTACTAATTTCATTAAAAAATAATTATCTTTCGAGTCAACCACCTTAACAGGCATTTCACTAACCCCTAATACTCCAGTATCCCTTGAAGTTCCCAAGGCATAATTATACTCAATAGGTATAATGTCAAACCCTAATTCTTGCTCAAAAGGGTCATTATCAATAAAAACTGCATAATGAACTACGCAATCAAGACTGCTCTGAAATACTTCTTTTATGGTAAACGGTTCGTAACGCTTAATAGTATTTTTTATTATGAAAAAGTTCATGTTAGCTCCCTTCTGTCTATAATAATAGTAAGGCTAGTAGAAGCTTCATAATAACAGATCCGCCACCTGCTGCGAGACCTTCTACTTCCGCTCCACATACAGTAGTCATTTCTGATAATACACCAATTTCCGCACCATATGCTGCCTCGGCTTGTTCTCCATATCCTACAATTTCTTGTTCAATGCCCGTAACACTATCACTCATTTGCCAATAATATTTATTAGAATACCAAGATTTACTCTTAAAGGTAATGTGAAAATTATTTTTGTCGATACCGTTCCTATTTTGAACATTAATATTAAAATGATTACCAACACCATCCAAATGGTTTTCTACTCCACGTACTAATACTTGGTAATAGCTATTATAATTTTGATACTGTATTCCTCCATTAGTGGGTACAGAAACAGAATTAGATACCAAAGAATTAGATATTTCTTGAGATTCTAGTGGAGTTGTTGGGAAATGTTCACCCTTTGGCAAGCTAATAATGTCAACTGTTCCTACATGTTTAACAATAACTTTTTCTTCAAGTCCTTGCCATACTAATACTTAAAATAATGGTTATTAATCGTTTTTTCATTCTTATTCCTCCCAATATGTATTTGTTTTTATAAGTATATCATGATTACCGCCCAAAAGCTTGTAATTAATTACAAAAATAGGATTTATAATATAATATGGTTCTCTTTGTTTGTAGACCCGGAAAAGGTATGTCGGCTGTACCCGAATGTATGGGCAATTAAAAAAGAAAGCATTTTTCTATAATACTTGATAACTCAAGAACGGTGGACCAAAAGAAAGAACCATCTAAATATTAGATGGTTCTTTCTTTTAATATTACTTATTGGTACCAGCCGCTGCATTATCTTTTTTAACTCTTGGAGCTGATTGTTTCTTCTCAAGTTCTTCTAATAAGGGGTAGTAACCGCAAAACGCGGATTTTATACGTTAAGACACTTATTACCAAAACACCGATATATTCAAAAAATTCTTTGAATATATCGGTGTTTTAATTACTCTAAAATATTTTTTAAACATATTCCTTAAGTTAGTATTATCAATACTTTAATTATACTTTAACTAACTTGTTTTGAGTAAAAAAATAAGAGATTTGTCATTTAGTGATTAGACCCTAGATTTATCAACGTTTTACACTGATATTATATACTTTTTTGAGTTAGAACTATTTAGTATTAATTCTAAGTCAGAATGTTTTGATAAAACATATTTTTGGTAATAATTGTCTTAACGTATATTTTCCGCGTTTTGCGAGCACTACCCCATAGATGGCTTATTAAAGCATAAATCTGAACTTCAAATAAAAGAACATTATACTGATACAGCAGGTTATACCGACCAAGTATTTGCACTTATGTCCTTAATGGGGTTTCATTTTGCCCCAAGACTCAGGAACCTAACAGACTTAAAACTCTTTTCATTTGATAAAAACAAATTCCCTAAATTTAATAACCTTATTTCGGGATTAATAAATACAGATTTAATAACAAACTATGATAATGTTCTGCGGCTCTCTCATTCTATTTTTGAGGGAAAAGTATCAAGTGCATTAATTTTAGGTAAACTTGGTTCATATTCTAGAAATAATACCTTAGCTAACGCATTAAAAGAAATGGGAAGGATTGAAAAAACAATATTTATACTTGAATATGCTTCTGATCCAGAACTAAGAAGGATACAGATTGGATTAAATAAAGGAGAAGAACTTAATGGTTTGGCAAGAGCTGTGTTTTTCGGAAGACGAGGGCAGTTTTGGGAACATGAATTTACTTTTCTAAAAGTTCAATCTGACCTTCCTCTAACTTTTCATAGGTTAATGCAATTTCCCCAAAATGAAACTCTGGTTCTACAAGCTCCAAATACTCTGAAACCATTACATCTACCTGTGCTTTTATATCACCCTCAAGTATTGTTTCTGTTAAATAAATAAAAATAGCGTCTTTCAAATTCCAAAAGTATAGCCAAGGCTGCTTATCAAATTGTCCTGAAGAATAACTTTCTTCAAGTTTCTGTTGTCTGTAAACTAACGACCACTCTGGCTTCCTTATTTCCGCAGTATGATATGTGTATCCGCTAACTTGACCTAATGAACTCCGGCCCTCCTGCAAGTATACATATCCGCTTGCTCTTAAACTATTTAGACCCGAAAAGATTGCATGACGACCATCATTTACCAACATCATAATTTTTACATTTTAAAGATAGATCATTATCTAACCAGTAATTCATATACTTCCCATCCTTTCTTTATCCACATACGGATTTTTTATATAAATTTAATATACTCCAAAATTTATTGTTAATCAAACTACCTTATATAGTGGAAATTATAAGGGACAATCAGAAATACAAACTCATTTTAGAAAAATTAGATAATATTGAATCTAAAATTGATAACATTACTTTGAATGGTATAATTAAAACAGAAATTGGTATTGAAACAGCAGTAACCGTTGATGATCTGCAAGAAGGTATAATTGTTGAAAATATCAATGAAGTAATTAGTGAAATTGATGAATCCGATATAATAGATGGTGATTTTTAACTAGAATAAGTGCATTGCCTTTTTAGGTTAATGCACTTATTCTAGTTAAAAATCCATTAAAAAAATCTAAAAAAAAAGATTTTGGGTATTTATCATATAATTATCCTTGGAAATTTGAAAAATATTAATAATTTAATAGGAGTTAAAGCTCTAAATTTAACTTATTGAAATTGTTAATTAGATTATGAATAATATGCTCGATTAGAGCCTTTGATACGTTAAAAGTGAGCCACTTTCACGCAGGGTGAGACAGGGTTATTTAAATTCATAGATTAATAAATATTTGACAGCAGGCACTGCAATACCAAATATTGTAAATCAATTTCAAATTATTTATACCAGTGCAACAAATGGATGATTTTTTCAAGAAATATTGCATGGGCCTATCTTAACAAAAGAAAAAACTGAAGACTAAACTGCTAAACGTGATAATGAGTTAGCAAAAACACAACATATGAGGATGAGTTTAATACGCTAATTTGCAATATTTATGAATAGCACTAGCTATGTCTTTTATGTTCACCCTAATTCTATTTTTTTGGTATTTACTATGTAAACATCATCAAGCCTAAGGTTTCGCCTTCGGATAAAGGCTCTGCGAGCTCTTGAATATTTAGAGGGGAATACCTTTTTCTTATTTCAGGATCTCCTTTAAGCCATACTGGGGTATCATAAATATCATTTCCAAACAAGAAAATCTCTTAAGTGTCACTAGATTCATTTATATTGTCTAATTCTTTAAAATAAATAAATAAATAAATTAGTCAATTACATAAATCATAACGTAGATAATCTATACCGCATATATGGCTATAGAACGAAGGTTGGAGCACTAAAGGCATATGAGTAAAATATAGGTTAAAATTTTGTGTGTAAAATGTAAATGAAATATAAATAATTTATGACAAATTTAGACACGTTATAATACATTTATACATATTATAACAAGTCTTACATTGACTTTTGAAAATTTCACATTATAATTGAAATGTGAATATAATATGTATAAAATATGAATAAAGGTGCAGACAACATGTGGAATTACAAAAGAACACTGTCAATATTTCTTATAGCTACATTTATCAGTTCTAATATGCCTATACCTACATTGGCACAAGGTATTGAGAACTTAACAAATAAGATAGTGTCATCTGCACAATTAGAGAGAAATAGCAAAAAAGAAGCAAAGATACTTCAGGAGGTAGAGTCAAAGAGAGAGAAGTATGTTAAACACTTTATAAAAGAGGACAAAACATTTGAAGCAGTAGTTTATCCTTTTGCGGCTCATTATAAAGAAAATGGTAAATGGATGGATATTGATAATAACATCATTGAGGGTAAAGATGATGAAAATAATGATGTATTAGAAAATAAGAGTAATGATTTTAAAGTTGAATTTGGGAAAAAGTCTGATGCAAGAAAGCTTGTATCCATTAAAAAAGATGGTTATGAAATATCATGGAATATAAATAAGCCAAGTGAAAGCGATATTTTAAGCAGCGGTATATCACCTTCTCAAACAACAGATGATACAATTACAACTAATGCTTTAAATAGTACAAGTACTGTTGAAAACAATACAGTAAATCCGGAGGAAATCAAGATACAGGAGCCAGTTGCTGCAGAGCAAACACCAACTGTAGAAAAGACAACTACAAACAGTGAACCAGTACAAGAAAGTACTGTAACACAGTCAATCAATAATAATTTACTTAAAGTTTTAAATAGTACTTCAGCGCAGATAAAGCCTGAAAATACAGACTACTTAAAGGACTTATCAGAAAACGATAAGAAGAAAACATTAACTAATCTAACATCTACAGTAGAATTTAAAGACATATATCAAGATGTAAATTTAGAATATGAAGTAAGGCCAGAGGATGTAAAAGAAACAATTGTAATAAACAAAAACACAGACAATACATATTTTGAGTTTAACATAAATTCAAAAAATCTAACTGCAAAGCTACAGGCAGATAAAAGCATAATATTCTATGATGCAAAGGATTCATCCAAAGAAGTTTTCGCTATGGATGCACCATACATGATAGATGCAAAAAATCAGCAAAGTAAGGATATAGAGATTGGGCTTACTCAAACAAAGGCTGGATATATATTATCACTAAAGCCAAATAAAGAGTGGCTAGATAGTAGTGAAAGAGTGTACCCTATAAAAATTGACCCAACAGTAACAACAAATTTAGGAATAACTAGTATACATGATACTTTTGTTAGTTCAAGCCAGCCTACCACAAATTATTATAACAATCAGTATTTAGAAACAGGCTATGGTTCTATAACAGGGAAAACAAGAACTTATATGCAATTTGATCTTCCAGTACTTACAAGTGCAGATATGGTAACAAGTGCACAATTAGGTTTAACTTTAGCAACTAATAATACAAATTTACGACAAGTTAATGCCTATAGGGCATCTGGAAATTGGGATTCAAAAACTTTAACATGGAATAATCAACCGGGATATGATTGGACGGTAATTCAAGATTTTCAGATGGTTCAAAATGTAAACCAAAATGGTTATTTGTGGGATGTAACAGCATCAGTTAAAGATTGGTACAATACAGGGAATAACTATGGTATAGTGCTTCAACATGAAAATGAAGGCCCAGACTGTGGATACAACGAGTTTGTTTCTTCGGATACCGCAGTTGTAGAGGGTAGGCCAAGAATAACTATTCAATATACTAACAATTCGGGAATTGAAGATAACTTGACGTACCATTCACAAAGAGTTGGTAGAGCAGGAACAGGATATGTCAATGATTACAATGGTAACTTAGTATTTAAGCATGATGACTTAAGTATGAACGGAAATAAAATGCCCGTTTCTTTAAATCATGTATTCAATAGTAATGAAAAAGACATCAGCAAAGGCTACGGTTTAGGCTGGAGATTAAATTTAAGTCAAAGAGTCGTGATAGAAACCATAGGAATAGATAAGTATTATGTATATACCGATGAAGATGGAACAAAGAATTATTTCAAAGATGATGGAGCAACTACGTTAAAGGATGAATCGGGAATAGATTTAACGTTAACAGTAAACCCCGATAAATCATATATTATAAAAGATAAAGGTGGTAATGAGTTAGGTTTTGTACCTGGAGGATATTTATACACCATTAAAGATAATAATAAAAATACTCTAACATTAAATTATAATGGTACAACCTTAGCGTATGTTACAGATGGTGCGGGAAGAGTAAGCAAATTAGAATCTACTGCAGAGGGTTACTTAACAGGAATAGTTGATCCAAGTGGTAGAAGAACAAGCTTTTCATATGATGGTATAAAGCTTTCAAGAATTACATATCCAGACGGAAAATATACCTTGTATACATATGATAGCAATAATAATTTAAATAGTGCTATAAACTTCGATGGATATAAGATGCAGTATATATACTATCCTTCAAGTCCATATCGTGTGCAACAAATTCACGAAAGCAATGTAAGTCCAGCCACTGATGGACAAGGTATAAATATAGTATATGGGCTAAATACAACAATATATAATGATTTTAGAGGAAAGAAGAATATATACCAATTTAATAATACAGGTAATACAATTAGTGTAAGAGATGATGAAGGAAATGCTAAGTATTATAACTATAATGAAGGACCAACGAATAAAAACAAGCTTCAATTAGAATCTAAGCTTCAAAAGTCAATAATGAATTTATTAAAGAACCATAATGCAGAGGGAAGTAGTGATTGGACTTCAACTTATTGGACTACATCTACTGGCCTAGGAAGTTATGATACCACTAATAAGTATTTAGGAAATCAATCTTTAAAAATATCAAAAACTAACTCAGATAGCAGACAATTTTACAATCAACAGTTAACGCTTGAAAAAGGAAAAATCTATACCTTATCGGGGTACGTAAAAGCGGATAATATTTCTAATAGTAATGGAAAAGGTGCTTCAATCTTCGTTAACTACTATAATGAGAGTGGAGTGCTTCAAACAGTAGATTCATCTTTTGTACGTGGTACAAAGGATTGGGACCGAAATGAAGTAACCTTTACGCTGCCAGCTAATGCATCATCTACTACAGTATATGCAAGAGCAGGGATAGCAGAAGAAACAGGAACAGCATATTTTGACTGCATGCAACTTGAGGATGGAAGCGCAGCAAATAGATATAATCTTATAGAAAATCCTAACTTAATTTACGGTTCAGACACACCAGACTTTTGGACTAAAAATAATGAATGTACTACTAGTGATACTTTAATAGCATCAACAGATACTACTTATCCAACAAAACTCGATAATACTAAAAAAGTGTTTAGACTTACAGGATCGGCTGATAAAAATAAAAGTCTATATCAAAAAATTAACGTATCGTCCGACACTGAAGATACCTTTGTTGTTTCAGGTTGGGCAAATGGAAATTCTGTAGCATTAAGTGGTACTAGATACTTTGCATTAGATGTGGCTATAGAAAAAATGGATGGTAGTTATAGTTATCAAGTAGTGCCTTTTAATGAAGACTCTACAGACTGGCAGTATGTATCAGCACAAGTTAAAACAGGAGGTGCATATAAAAGCATAAATGTATATGCTTTATATTATGGCAATGAGAACTCAGCTGAATTTGATGGTGTTCAGCTTTTTAAGGAACAATTCGGTACAAGCTATCAATATGATGGGAATGGAAATCCTACTACAACCACTGACGTTAATGGTGTAAACTCAGCAGCGGAATATGATGCAAATAATGACCTTGTAAAAACAACAAGTGCAAACGGTAATATATCTACTAATGCGTATGACGCCGATCACAATATAGATGATGCAACATCGCCAGAGAATGTTACTGATACATTTACTTATGATGGGTCTGGAAATCCACTCACTACTACCACAAAAGGTAGTAATGCTACTGATCCAGTTATAAAATCAAGCTCTACATATACACCAAGTGGAAATTATTTAAAATCTGAGACGGATCCATCAGGAAACACTGTGAATTCTAATTACAATGAAACAAAAGGAACCTTAGACAGTGTAACGGATAGTAAAAGCAATACTGTTTTTAACTCCTATGATGAAATGGATAAATTAACAGGAACAAATTCTATAGCTTCATCAAGTAGTTCAGAAATATTTCCACTAAGCGGTACTACAAATGGAACAAAAGGCACGAAACCAATATCAGATAGCGCGGTTTATGCAAAGGATGAAAATGGAAAAACTGTACTTTCAGCAAATGGTGGAACAAAAACCTTATATAATCTAGGTTTAAGTAAAACTGCCGGAACTATGAGTGCATGGACAAAATCTACAGGAAGTAGTACTACAAGATATTTATTTACATCCCAGGGAAGTAACAGTGAACTACTCTGTGCATATATAGATACTAGCAACAAGGTAAATGTGGCTGTTAGAGACACTTTAGGAGCTTGGGAAACAGTAGTAACATCAACAGCAGCAATTAACACAACTGATTGGAACTTTATTGCTCTTGAGTGGAAGGTAATTGCAGGAGGATTACAATGTACTCTATACTTAAATGGGGCAAGTTATGTAAACACTGCTGCAAGCTATAAAGATTTCACAGGAGTACAGACATCTGTAGGAAGTTATATAGATGGAAATTATGCAGTAAATGGATTAGTTGATGAATATATTTATTCAAATATAGCTTTAGGGTCTACATCAATATTAAACATTTATAACACTCAAAGGGGAAAATATTTAGATGCAAGTACTGTAAACAATAAATACAGTTACGAGAATGATAGAATAAAATCCGTATCTAACAATGGTTCCAATTATACTTTTAATTATGATGGGTTAGGAAATAACACAAAAGTAAATGTAGGAACCCAAAATCTAATAACAAATAACTATGAAGCAAGAACAGGAAAGCTTTTAGACTCAACCTATGGAAATGGCCAAATAGTAGGATCAAGCTATGACAGTGCTGATAGAGTAATCAGTAGTACATATAATGGGTTAGATAGGTTTAAATACGGCTATGATGCTAGTGGGAATGTAGCTAGCAATGATGACCTAGTTAATGGGGTAAACTACAAATATATTTATGATATGTCTAATAGGCTAGTGAAAATAGTGGATTCAAAGGGTAACACTGTTAAAAATATTTATGATGTGGAAGATAATTTAAGCAGTGTTGCAGAGAATTTAAATGGAGTAGACTACACTACAAGTTATACTTATGATAAAGAAAACAAGCCTAAAACTACAACTTATAAAGGTAATGTAATAACTAATAATTACGATTCATTAGGAAGATTACAGGGTAAGGTAACAAACACAGGAACTGCTCAGATTAATACAAGTTATGAATTTGAAGCGGGAAAAGACGCAAATACTACCACCAATAGAGTAAGCAAAATAACTAATAACGGAAATGGAATAGTTTATAGTTATGATAAGAATGGAAATATCGAAACTATAACTGAAAATGGAAAATTAATAAAATACTACTATAATGAGCTAAATGAGCTTATACGTGAAGATAACCAAGTATTAAATAAAACTATAAGTTACTCCTACGATAATGGAGGAAATATACTAAACAAAGTAGAGTATGCATATACCACAGGAACTCCGGGCATTGCAACGAAAACTTCTACCTATACTTATGGTGATGCAAACTGGAAGGATAAATTAACCTCCTTCAATGATGGAACAGCAAAACCAATAACCTATGATGCCATAGGAAATCCACTAACTTATAATGGATATATCTATACTTGGGAAGAGGGACGTCAGCTTGCTGCTTTATCAGGAAATGGGGACACTATAGCTTACAAATACAATGATTCAGGCATCAGAACCCAGAAAATAGTAAACGGAGTTACAACAACTTTTCATTTAGCAGGAGATAAAGTAACCTATGAAACAAATGGAACAGATAATATTTACTATACTTATGACAGTTCAGAACAACTTGTTTCTATGAGCTTAAATGGAGGAGAATACTACTATATAAGAAATACTCAAGGTGACATAATTGGCTTACATGATAGTAAAGGAGCAGAAATAGTAAGCTATAGCTACGATTCATGGGGCAAGTTAATATCAACTACAGGAACGCTTGCATCAACTGTTGGCGTTAAGAATCCTTATAGATACCGTGGTTACCGTTATGATACTGAAACGTCTTTATATTATCTGCAATCAAGATATTATAATGCGGAGTGGGGAAGGTTTGTTAATGGGGATGCTACTGCTGCATTGCAGTTAGCACAAGGAAAACTGTTAGGAGCTAACTTATTTTCTTATTGTATTAATAATCCTGTGATGAATAGTGATCCAACGGGGCATTGGAGTTGGAACTATCTTAGATCAAAAGATTTTTTAGTGCCTTTATTTAATCTTATAATTTTTTCAGCACTTGGAATAGGAACGGTGAAAATCGCCTCGCTTTATAGAAATCAAATAAATAAAATTGGTAAACAGTTAGCAGAAAAAACTCTTAAACGTGCGGTGAGATCAGCTTTAAAACAAGCATCATTTAAGGCTAGTGCCATTACCAAAATAACAGGACTTCTAAGTGGTGTATTCTCAATTGCATCTTACTTTACAAATCCTGGAGGTGTAATTTTTAATCTCTTAAATTCAAAAGATAAAATACCAAATAACAAATATCTCGACTTCTAAAATATTGTTAAAAAATAAGTTAGTAACACTTAATATACATTGACTAAAAATATTTTATAATAAAATATACTTAGATGTTGTTACTATATACATTTCATTTTAAAACTACATTTAAATTGCTGATAAAGATTTTTTAAAAAAGTAAAATAATTATTGTAATATATATAATATAAAAGTTAATATTAAAAAACAACCATAACTTTAATGTATAAAGGAGATATTATGAAAAAATCAGATAATCAATTATTAAATTTCATTTTAGAATCTGTGGTTTATTCAGTAATAATTTTATTAATAGCCATTGTTATCTCTATTTGCTCACATAAACCTATAATAAGTTTAATACCAGCTTTAATGGCTTGTTTTGTAAGTACATTAATAGGGAAACTTTTATATAATAAATCAAATAAAAAAAATTAGCAAACAGAAATAATCTGCTAATGTACCCGATTTCTGTTAGGTTCTCGGGTATGTTGGATCAAAAAACAACAAATAGGTCTCTTCGCACCCAACTAAAGCAACTGCTACTTAGAAAAAACAGTGAATTAATTAGAATTTAGAATGAGCATCAGTGGCTGGAGTAGCAGCTATTGCTGCTTATTGGGTTGTAGCAAACAATAAGTAGAAGACAATATTACATCAACGACTACAATTAACACAGCGTATGGAACTTCATTGCTCTTGAGTGGAAGGGGGTAGCAGGAGGATTACAATATACTCTATATCTAAATGGATTAGTTGATGAATATATCTATTCAAATACGGATTTAGGGTCTACAGCAATATTAAATATCTATAACACTCAAAGGGGAAAATATTTAGATTCAAATACTGTAAACAATAAATACAGTTACGAGAATGATAGAATAAAATCCGTATCTAACAATGGTTCCAATTATACTTTTAATTATGATGGGTTAGGAAATAACACAAAAGTAAATGTAGGAACCCAAAATCTAATAACAAATAACTATGAAGCAAGAACAGGAAAGCTTTTAGACTCAACCTATGGAAATGGCCAAATAGTAGGATCAAGCTATGACAGTGCTGATAGACTAGTGAAAATAGTAGATTCAAAAGGTAACATTGTAAAGAATGTTTATGATGCAGATAGTAATTTAAGCAGTGTTTCAGAAAATCTAAATGGTGTAGATTACACTACAAGTTATACTTACGATAGTGAAAATAAGCCCAAAACTACAACTTATAAAGGTAATGTAATAACTAATAATTATGACTCATTAGGAAGACTACAAGGTAAGGTAACAAACACAGGAACTGCTCAGATTAATACAAGTTATGAATTTGAAGCAGGAAAAGAAGCGAATACTACCACTAATAGAGTAAGCAAACTAATTAACAATGGAAATGGAATAGTTTATACTTATGACACTAATGGAAATATTGAAACTATAACTCAAAATGGGAAAGTAATAAAATACTACTATAATGAGCTAAATGAGCTTATACGTGAAGATAACCAAGTATTAAACAAAACTATAACTAATTCCTACGATAATGGAGGAAATATATTAAACAAAGTTGAATATGCATATACCACAGCAACACCTGGTACTGCAACGAAAACATCTACTTATACTTATGGTGATGCAAACTGGAAGGATAAATTAACCTCCTTTAATGATGGAACAGAAAAACCAGTAACCTATGATGCCATAGGAAATCCATTAACTTATAATGGATATACCTATACGTGGGAAGAAGGACGTCAGCTTGCAACAATGTCTGGGAATGGAAACACTATAGCATACAAGTACAATGACTCAGGTATAAGAACTCAGAAAACAGTAAACGGAGTTACAACAACTTACCATTTAGTAGGCGATAAAGTAACATTTGAAACAAACGGTACAGATAATATTTACTATACTTATGACAGTAATGATAAACTTGTAAGTATGAACCTAAATGGCGTAGAATACTACTACGTAAGAAATGCTCAAGAGGATATAATAGGTTTAAATAATAGTACTGGGGCAGAGGTGGTAGGTTATAGCTACGATTCATGGGGTAAATTAATTTCAACTACAGGAACCCTTGCATCAACTGTTGGAGTTAAGAATCCTTATAGATATCGTGGTTATCGCTATGACACTGAAACGTCTTTGTATTATCTGCAATCAAGATATTATAATGCGGATTGGGGAAGGTTTATTAATGGAGATAATATTGCTGTATTGCAGTTAATACAAGGACAACTGTTAGGAGCTAACTTATTTGCTTATTGCGTTAGTAATCCTATTATGAATAGTGATCTGAGTGGATATTGGTCAGTAAATATTATTTCAGTAAGATTGGCAGCAGCTCTATTTAATTATGCAATTAGCTATGCTATAGGTGGAGTTGGGTTAGGAGCTATAAAGATGTATATAAGAAGAGCTGGTGTAGAAGCAGCTAAAAGATTATTTACTCGTACTCTTGTAAGCGAATTAGTTAAATGGGGAGCTAGAAGACTTGCATGGGGGGGAGGAGCTGCTGTAGATATTTTTATTAACTATCTTGATATAGGTACAGCAGTTGCTAAGTGGTTAGATTCAAAAGATCCAAGGCCTAATAATAAATGGTTAACTATTTAGATATTTATAATTTATTAATTGTAGGTAAAAATGCTCTAGAGAGCGAGCCTAGTGTGGGTGTAGAGTTTTCATCGCATCCATATTTATTGGTAAATGATTTTTATGATACCTTATAAAACAAAAAAATATTAGTGCACTTAGTGCAACAATTAATAATGAAAGGCTAGGCTAGTAATGGAGAAAAAATTAAAATTCATACGGATATTAAAGTTTATAACTATTTCTATATATATTATTTCAGTAAATTATTACGCTAGTGATATGATAGACCATGGAATTATAAAAAAGAATTATATTTATATAATTGGGTTTTCAATTGTAATAATGGGGGGGGTAATATTTTTAATAAGGTTTTTTGATAAATTACTAAGAAAAAATACTTAAAAGATGTAATTACATTTAGTGTGATTTTTTCATATTACCAATAGATTTATAAATGAAGATTCTAATAGCTTTATGAATTTAGAAACTAAAGGAAAGGAGAAAGTCTGAATAAGAGGACTTTCTTCTTTCTTTCATTTACATGGGAAGAAGGACGTCAGCTTGCAACAATGTCTGGAAATGGAAACACTATAGCATACAAGTACAATGACTCAGGTATAAGAACTCAGAAAACAGTAAACGGAGTTACAACAAATTATAATTTAGTAGGAGATAAAGTAACCTTTGAAACAAATGGAACAGACAATATTTACTGTACTTATGATAGTAATGATACACTTGCAAGTATGAACCTAAATGGCGTAGAATACTACTATGTGAGAGATGCCGAAGGGGATATAATAGCATTGAATAATAGTGATGGAGCAGAGGTGGTAAGTTACAGCTACGACTCATGGGGCAAATTAATATCAACTACAGGAACCGATTCATCAACTGTTGGAGTTAAAAATCCTTATAGATACCGTGGTTATAGATATGACACTGAAACGGCATTATATTATCTGCAATCAAGATATTATAATGCGGATTGGGGAAGGTTTGTTAATGGGGATCAAGCATCACTATTACAAGATATGGTAGGTGTATTATTAGGGAGCAATTTATTTGCTTATTGCTATAATAACCCCGTAAACAATAGCGATCCTACAGGCAAATGGGCTCAAAATTATTCGGGTTTTGGATGGACAAAAGATAGATATGGTCATATTAATGGATTTCATGTTAAGAATAACCCAGCTTTCTTATCAAGATCTTTTTGCCTCGCTTATGCATGGGATATTATACATATAGCAGGAAAGTGGAGCTGGAGATTTGGATATAATTTTATTGGTTTGCCTCCTGTAAATATGGCAGCTGAGTTTTTCACACATGCTGTATTTTTTATTATTCTACCAATGTGACCATAAAATATCTTAAAAGAGGATACAACTGGAATAGAAGCGGCAAAACAATTGATATTGCATATGGAGATCCCAGAGAATATCAATTTTTAGCAGTTTGGTACTTGTTGTAATATATACTAAAAATATACAATTTAGAGGGTAGGTGTTTAAAATTAAAAAAATAATTATGTTAATACTTATAAGCTTTATATTAGTTGGCCTTACAGGTTGTAATAGCCTTATACTTAATGAATATGATCATATTAAATATAATGGGGCTGATTATATCCATAATGAAACAGAAGTCTGGCAACCGAATGGGGCAAAGTTAAATGAAAAAATTTCCGTATATTTGGTTGATTATACTTCTCATACGAATTACAAAAATGTCTATAATGCATATGGTTTTAAGGGGGATAAAGAACATATATTTTTGTTCTTTAACGGAGTACTTTATACAAAAAAGGGCTATTCTTTTCCTGATGCAACGAATGAAAGTCTAATAGTTGATAGAATTAAGTTGACGACTAGCGATGATAATTCGCGTTCGTATATTTTTGAAAACAAGGATTTTATAGATTTGTTTATGAAAGAATTCAGACACAGAAGCAGTGAAACAGGCGAACTTAAAAGAATACCTTATGAGGGCTATAATATATCCTTATATGTCAAAAATTATTTTGCATTTTCAAACGGTGGATTCATCGCATTTAGCAAAAAAGGACAGCTTGGGTTTGAAAATGATTTAATAAGTGACACAAATGACGTTAATGAGGTTGTAGAATTATTATCACCGGATTTAAACAAACAAATTTTAGCAAAACTTCATCGTTGAAATAAAGCGAGTATTATCCCTTTGAGCTTAGATCTTAATAATAGTTTGAGGTCATATAAGTAAAGGTAGCCAGCACCATAGTATTAGCAATACTATATTCCATTGAACGGTACTGGCTATCATTATATGTAAAGTACATAGTGTGATTCGAAAACAGGCGAATGGGTTATTCCGTTCCGGTGGTTCGAACCCCCCTCTCTCCGCTAAAATAAAGAACTCGCTGGAAGGCGAGTTCTCAGATTGTTTACAAAACCAGTATAATTTTTTATTATACTGGTTTTTTTACATGCAATTATGCGATAGCGTTCTGAAATATGTATAAATTTAAAAAAGCCACTAAATGTTTTGTTATAAGATTAAAAAGCAGTGAAGATAGTAGTCTAGCTATCTTCTTCATATTTTGCATTAAGTGGGACTAGATACTTTGCATTAGATGTGGCTATAGAAAAAACGGATGGTAGTTATAGTTACCAAGTGGTGCCGTTTAATTAAGATTCTACAGATTGGCAGTATGTATCAGCACAAGTTAATACAGGAGGTGCATATAAAAGCATAAATGTATATGCTTTATATTATGGCAATGAGAACTCAGCCGAATTTGATGGGCTTCAGCTTTATAAGGAACAATTTGGTACAAGCTATCAATATGATGGGAATGGAAATCCTACAACAACCACTGACGTTAATGGAGTAACCTCAGCAGCGGAATATGATGCAAATAATGACCTTGTAAAAACAACAAGTGCAAACGGTAATATATCTACTAGTACGTATGATAACGATCATAATATGGATGACGCAACATCGCCAGAAAATGTTACGGATACATTTACTTATGATAGTTCTGGAAATCCACTCACTAATACCACAAAAAGTAGTAATGCTACTGATCCAGTTATAAAATCAAGCTCGACATATACATCAAGTGGAAATTATTTAAAATCTGAGACGGATCCATCTGGAAACACTGTGAATGCTAATTACAATGAAACAAAAGGAACCTTAGACAGTGTAACGGATAGTAAGAGCAATACTGTTTTTAACTCTTATGATGAAATGGATAAATTAACAGGAATAAATTCCATAGCTTCATCAAGCAGCTTAGAAATATTCCCACTAAGTGGTACTACAAATGGTACAAAAGGTACGAAACCAATATCAGATAGCGCAGTTTATGCAAAAGATGAAAATGGAAAAACTGTACTTTCTTCAAATGGTGGAACAAAAACCTTATATGATCTTGGCCTAAGTAAAAATGCAGGAACTATGAGTGCATGGACAAAATCTACAGGCAGCAGTACTACAAGATATTTATTTACATCCCAGGGAAGTAACAGTGAACTACTCTGTGCATATATAGATACTAGCAACAAGGTAAATGTGGCTGTTAGAGACACTTTAGGAGCTTGGAAAACAGTAGTAACATCAACAGCAGCAATTAACACAACTGATTGGAACTTTATTGCTCTTGAGTGGAAGGTAATTGCAGGAGGATTACAATGTACTCTATACTTAAATGGGGCAAGATATGTAAACACTGCTGCAAGCTATAAAGATTTCACAGGAGTACAGACATCTGTAGGAAGTTATATAGATGGAAATTATGCAGTAAATGGATTAGTTGAGGCCAAATAGTAGGATCAAGCTATGACAGTGCTGATAGAGTAATCAGTAGTACATATAATGGGTTAGATAGGTTTAAATACGGCTATGATGCTAGTGGGAATGTAGCTAGCAATGATGACCTAGTTAATGGGGTAAACTACAAATATATTTATGATATGTCTGATAGGCTGGTGAAAACAGTAGATTCGAAGGGTAACACTGAAAAGAATATTTATGATGTGGAAGGTAATTTAAACAGTGCTTCAGAGAATTTAAATGGCGTAGACTACACTACAAGTTATACTTATGATAAAGAAAATAAGCCCAAAACTACAACTTATAAAGGTAATGTAGTAACTAATAATTATGACTCACTAGGAAGACTTCAAGGGAAAGTAACGAACACAGGAAGTGCTCAGCTTAACACAAGTTATGAATTTGAAGCAGGAAAAGACGTAAATACTACCACCAACAGAGTAAGTAAACTAACTAACAATGGAAAAGAAATAGTTTATGGTTATGATAAGAATGGAAATATCGTAACTATAACTGAAAATGGAAAAGTAACAAAATACTACTATAATGAGCTAAATGAGCTTACACGTGAAGATAACCAAGTATTAAACAAAACTATAACCTACACCTATGATAATGGAGGAAATATACTAAATAAAGCGGAATGTGATTATACTACAGGAACTCCGGGCATTGCAACGAAAACTTCTACCTATACTTATGGTGATGCAAACTGGAAGGATAAATTAACCTCCTTCAATGATGGAACAGCAAAACCAATAACCTATGATGCCATAGGAAATCCACTAACTTATAATGGATATACCTATACGTGGGAAGAAGGATGTCAGCTTGCAACAATGTCTGGAAATGGAAACACCATAGCATACAAGTACAATGATTCAGGTATAAGAACTCAGAAAACAGTAAATGGAGTTACAAAAACTTATAATTTAGTAGGGGGTAAAGTAACTTTTGAAACAAATGGAACAGACAATATTTACTATACTTATGACAGTAAGGATAGACTTTTAAGTATGAACTTAAATGGAGTAGAATATTACTATGTAAGAAATGCTCAAGGGGATATAATAAGTTTAGATAATAGTACGGGATCAGAAGTAGTAAGCTACAGCTACGATTTATGGGGTAAATTAATTTCAACTACAGGAACCCTTGCATCAACCGTTGGAGTTAAGAATCCTTATAGATACCGTGGTTATCGCTATGATACTGAAACGTCATTATATTATTTGCAATCAAGATATTATAATGCGGAATTGGGAAGGTTTATTAATGGGGATGATGCTAGTATATTACAAACGGCACAAGGACAACTACTTGGAGTTTTTATTTGCATATTGTAGCAATGATTGCGTAAATACAAGTGATCCAACAGGGTTTATCTCAGTTAGAAAAGCAACCTTGCTTATTGATGGTTTAATAATGGCTCTCAATTTCGGATTAGCAATCATAGGTGTAAGAGGCACATATATGGCATGGAAGTATTTATGGAAAGAAGCGGCTAAAAATACAAAAAAGAAATTGATTACAATGTTAAAGGGCTGTATTGGATCATTATCTATGATGGTAGTGGGTTTTTCTATTCCTGGAATTACTTCTATAGTTGGGTATGCCTGTGAGTGGTTTTTAAATGGAGCAAGTATTGGATCAGCAATAGCAGTCGCTCTTGATCATGCTGATGGAAATCCTAATGGGGATATACACTTCGTCAGACACCAAAAAGCTAAAAGTTAATAGTAGTTAATTAAGAAAGGATTTCAATATAGGAGGTAAAAAGTTCTTATTACAAAGTAAGAAATATCAGTTATTTCATACTAAATAGATAGACACTTTAGTGAGGTACCTTTTGAAAATATTGTTGATTACCTTTTCTACTTGTGCTTTTATTATATTTTGAATTAAGCCAGGCGAGGAATGTGCTTGTTTATTTCTTAAGATCTGGCTTAATTTCATAAATAACTAATTTTTCTTATAACAGTGACAAAACTTACTATCAAAATTTAGAAGGAGGAATTTATAATGAATACATTAAAAAGTATTTCGTTCATTTCATCAATATTCTTACTTGCTATATCGTCATTTTTGCTTGTAGTATTAATGTTAATAAAAAAAAAATCAAAAAATGAAGAGGAAGATGAATTTACTACGGAAGAAGGTAAAAGGGGAACAAAGTTATCTATATATTTATTAATAATGGTACTTATAGTAGCTGCATTTATAGTAATATTCTGTGTTATTGTAAGTTTGATATCCTTTATTAAGGAGCTATATTGAAGGTGAGGAACGGATTCAAGATTTACCGCAATAAGGTAGAAATATAAATGGGACACTAAAGGATTCTTTGTAGCAAACATAAATTTAGGACCTTCGAGGTAATAGTAAAAACTAGAAGTTTTACTTTCTACTTACTACTACTTACTACTACTACTACTACTACTACTACTACCACAAAAGCCACATACACTTCAAATGAAAATTATTTAAAACCAGAGGAAGACCCATCACGAAACATTGTGAATTTTAATTATAATGAAACAAAAGGGACATTAGACAGTGAAATTGATCCAAAAGGATAAACAATCTCTTATTTATATGATGTTATAGATTGTTTGTAGAGTGTATCTAAAGCGGCAGATGCTCAAACAATAACTAATAGCTGTAGTTATAAAAATTATAGAATAAACTCCATAATTAGGATAATTATTGGAATGGTTGTGTCTGCAGCTTTATATTTCGCTCAATTACTTGGAAGATATGGGTATAGAGGTTTTAGGGGTGCTATGAGAATGTTTAATACGAGAGATTTTGCGCTTGCAGTGATATTTGGAGCAATTATTGCAGCATTAGAACCTTACAATGCTTATTTTGGATGTATATTAGGGGTACGGCAACCATTCATGTATTAACTATACTAGAAAAATCCATAGTACTGATAGTACACATAGAAGATAAAAATCAAAGTTTTGTACGTTGTATAATAAAGAACTATACCTTGTGTTTGTCAATATAAAAGTTTAGCAATTGGTCTCAAAAAGTTGTGCACTTGCCAACACTAATTTTGCTCTTTTGCAAAGGCTTTCACCCAATCTTAATTAAAATTGAAGCCTATATGCACAACTTTTGGAGAACCAACAACAAAATAGGCACCCTATCAGTATGCTCTCTACAATGATATTTGGTCAACTAGAAGAAGCTAAAAATCAGTATGAAAATCGTTTGCAAACACAGCCTAAACCATATCTTTTGAATGATGAAGAAATCTTAACACCTAAAATTGGAGTAGACCTTAATAGATCTCAATTACAGCTCCAAGAGCTCAGTAAAGTTATAACTAATATCTTATCTCTAGCATATGAATTAAAAAGTGGAACTATAGAAAAAGCAATGAAAAAAAAGTGATTTCGAACTTGGAATGGAATTCTTAAAAAAATAACGCCAGTGGTGTGCAAATCTTAAGAAAAGCCACCAGTGGGGCTTTTCCAGTGTGTACGCTGAGCTCACTAGTAACCTTTCTTACCCTAACTAAAATAATCTTACCCAAATCTAAAAAACTCTCTCCTCCTCCATATATATAAGTTAAAACCCCAAAGGAGGAATCACCAATGAACAAAACCCAAATAATAAAAGACCTTATCCCAGGAGCCTTACTATCCTATGAAAAATACAACATCCTTCCCTCATTAACCATAGCCCAAGCCATATTAGAAACAGGCTGGCTGCAACATGTTAAAGGTAATAACATATTCGGTATCAAATGGACAAATGGTTGCGGATATGAAGCTCAAGAGCTTAACACCCACGATTGGATTAATGCAGTCAAAACTTCCATGGTGTGCAAATTTAGAAAGTATGACTTTCTAGAGGCCAGCATCCTCGACCATGGAAAGCTTTTAAGCTTCAATAGGTACAAATCTGTACTGATAATGAGTACCCTAAAAAACTAATGGCCATAATTGAAGAAAATACGCTTTATATTTATGATGCTGCTCCTAGATCTGAAATCTCTAAAAACAATTCTTCAGGAGATATTAAGTATTTGCAGCAGTGCTTAAACCTTATGAAAATAAGAGATGCAAATAATAATGCTTTAGTTATAGATGGCACCAGTGGACCACTAACCATAAGCGCAATTAAAAAGCTTCAGGACATACTAGGCCTTTCTATGTATGGCATATGTGGAACGGAAGTATTATCTGAAGTAAAAAGTATTATGGGAAAGCCCCTATGTAGCCTTATGTCTACGGTCTATAAAACAGCTATAAGATACATCCAATGGAGAGCTGGAGCAGCTATCGATGGTATTTATGGAAATGAAACTATAAGACTTGTTAATGCCTATCAGGGGTAGTGCTCGCAAAACGGGGAAAATATACGTTAAGACAGTTATTACCAAAAAGGTCTTGATATTTTAATAAATGTTCAAAGTACAGAGAAAAAAACTAAATTATCCTGGCTTCGTGAGATATCAGGAAAGTCCCCATCAAAAGCTTTCAATGCAGTTGCGGATAGAATTGAATATATTCGCAATTTAAAGCTTGAAAATATTGATTTAAACAGTATACATAACAATAGAATTGACGAATTATATAAATTAGGATCAAATTATGAAGCATTTAGGTCAGTATAACTTTGATGATAGTTCTGATTACACTTTAATAGATAATATGGACCTTTGAGGGAGATATTGCAATAATTTATAAAAATTAGAATTATATTTACTATAATGATATACTAATAAATAGGTAGTAGTTTTATAATATAACGGAGTAAATATTATTTAATAAATAAAGATATGATGGACACTTTGATATCTTTATTAATTCGAAAGGAAGATGAAGATTTGAACTATAAAAAATTATTTAGTAATTGGGTAATTCCTATTGTCGCAGCAATAATTATAGCAACTTTAATAAATAAATTACTATTTTTCCAAGTTACAGTTCCAACGACATCAATGTACCCTACTATAAAGACAGGAGATAAAATTACTGTTACAAGGGTATATAAAAAAGAGAATCTAAAAAGAGGGGATATAATAGTTTTCAAATCTGATGAATTAAAAGAGACTTTGATAAAGAGACTGATAGGTCTACCAGGAGATGAAATTGTTATAAAAGATAAGGGACAAGTTTTTATTAATGGGGTCAAAACTGAAGAGCCATATGTAGTATATCCGGATGATTTAGATAAAAAATTTAAAATTCCAGAAAACAAATATTTGTTTTTTGGAGATAATAGAGCAGACTCAAATGATGCCAGAAGATGGAAAGATCCGTATATAGATAGTAAAAATATAAAAGGGAAAGCACAGTTTGTTGTATATCCGTTTAAAAGATTAGGAATATTTGTGATTGGAAAGGATGCTCTTAATCATTAGAAAGCTACACTATATTCAAATACTATTAGGTCATAGCATTCTTTTAGTGTGACTCAAATCCTATCTTTTTCATTTTTAAGGAATATATTTAAAATATATTTTAGAGTAATTAAAACACCGATATATTCAAAGAACTTTTTGAATATATCGGTGTTTTGGTAATATATATCTTAACGTATAAAATCCGTGTTTTGCGGTTACTACCCTTAATAGACAAAAGTTCTGGAACAACTGCACTATATCAAATAAATGATACAACACATTCAGATTTTTTCAGGGTGTATATGGACTCTCCATTAACAAAGTATATAAATATAACAGGAAAACTAGATGGAAAAGTTTCTTCTTCCATTCAAAAGGACTTTATTAAAAGTTTTTTTGATAAAAACTAAAAAATAATACTTCTATAAACATTACTACTGTGGCAGAGAGATGGAGTGAAGTAAAAAGGATAAAGTAAGTAATCAATCAACAAAGGAGAAAATAATGATAAAAACAAATGCAATGCGAATTTTAGATAAAATGAAGGTAGAATATGAGGTTATAACTTATGATGTCAAAGATAATAAAATAGATGGAATAGCTGTGTCAAAAAAGATAGGTAGAGAAGAAAAATATGTATATAAAACTCTAGTTACCAAGGGAATTTCTAAAAGTATTTATATTTTCCTGATTCCAGTTACAGAGGAAATAGACTTTAAGAAAGTAGCTAAAATAACCAATGAGAAGACAATAGAAATGTTAGATCTGAGTGAACTTCAAAAGTATACAGGATATATTAGAGGTGGCTGTTCTCCTTTAGGCATGAAGAAACAGTATAAAACATTTATACATAATAGTGCTCTTGAACTACAAACCATAATTGTAAGTGCTGGGAAAATAGGATTTCAAATTGAAATTAATCCGAATTTATTAGTGGATATTGTAGAGGGCTCATTCAATGATTTAATAAAATGAACTAACAATTAATAAAAAACATTAACAAAAACTTCCTAAAATTGTAAATTTCGAATTAAAATGATATAACTAGAATAGGGGAAGCATAGTAAAATAGGCAGTTTAGGTAGGTTATAACTGCAGTGTTGAAAATACTGAAATATATTTAAATAGGTATCAGAAATAGCAATATATAGTTTTAAATAACTATATATTGCTACTTTTTTATTTATTCACAAGGTTATAGATTTAAATATTTTATTATTCTACAAGGATTTCCAGCAGCCACCACATTGTCTGGAATATTTGTAACCACGCTACCAGAAGCTATTACGCTATTATCACCAATACTTACACCAGGATTTATTATAGATCCTCCACCAACCCATACATTGTTTCCTATTGTTACAGCTTTTGTATAATCAGCATTTTTGGGTCTTAACTTAGGATCAACTATATGCATTGCAGTAAGTATACTCACATTAGGAGCAAATAATACATCATCTCCAATTGTCACAAGTCCATCATCTAAAACTAGAAAATTAAAATTGGCATATAAACATCTACTAAAACGACACTACTAACACCTATTCAGAAACATGATATAATAATTACTTTTTATTGACAATGCTTGTCCGTGCAAATATAATAAAAATATAACAAAAATACCATTTAATTTATATTTTACAAGTACAGCAAGAAATGTATTTTAAGGAAAGGCAACAGGTGAAAAATGAATTTTATTTTAGAGATTTTTAAATTATATAGTGAAAGGTTTGATTTTTTTCTTGAATTATTTATTCAGCATATTTTCCTCTCAGGAACAGCAATAATTTTTATTACGGTAATTGGTTTACTTCTTGGGGTATATATAACAAGAAATAAGAAGGCTGCGGGTATAGTGCTTGGAATATCAAACTTTTTATATACTATACCTTCCATTGCTTTGTTTGGGTTCTTAGTTGCAATATCTGGTATAGGAAATAAAAGTGCTTTAATTGCACTGACGGTTTACGGAGTGCTTCCTATTATAAGAAATACTTATGTTGGAATAAGTGAAGTGAATTCACAAATAATAGAATCTGCAGTAGCTATGGGTAGTACAAATAGTCAATTACTTTTCAAGGTACAACTTCCCTTAGCATTACCAGTAATAATCGCAGGCTTTAGAACTATGGTGGTAATGACTATTGCTCTTGGTGGAATAGCCTCATTTATAGGGGCAGGTGGCCTTGGAGTGGCAATATGGAGAGGTATAACCACAAATTTTCCTGAAATGACAGCTGCAGGAAGCATACTTGTGGCAGCTCTCGCAGTAGTATCAGATTTGTCCTTAGGTATTATTGAAAAAAAAATAAGAAAAAGGGTTTTTGGAACGGTGAAAATTGGAGGGATATAAATGAATAAAAAAATACTTGCAAGTGCTTTAGCTTTGATTATGGTTGTATCATTAGTCGGGTGTGGAAGCAAAACAAAAAAAGTTGTGGTGGCATCAAAACCAATGACAGAGCAATATATATTAGCAGAAATGATAACGGCTTTAATTGAAGCTAATACGGATATAAAGGTGGAAAAGAAATTAGGCATAGGCGGAGGAACTTCAAATATTCAACCAGCAATGCTTAAGGGTGAAATAGATATATATCCAGAATATACAGGTACAGGTTGGCTTTTTGTACTTAAAAAAGATTTAATTAGGGACCCTGTTAAATTATATGAAGAAGTGAAAAAAGAGTACTCATCTAAATATGGTATAAAATGGCTTGGGTTATATGGGTTTAATGACACCTATGCTCTTGCAATCAAAAAATCTGTTGCGGATAAGTTAAACATAAATACTTATTCTGATTTAGCTAGTAAGAGTGATAGCTTAAAACTTGGTTCAGAGCCTGATTTCTACGAGAGAGAAGATGGATATAAAGGTCTTGCAATGGAATATGGTTTTAAATTTAAAGAGAAGAGAGAAATTGACATAGGACTTAAATATGAAGCAATAAATTCTGACAATGTAGATGTAATAAACGCTTTTTCAACAGATGCACTCCTAAAAAAATATGATTTAAAAGTTATTGTGGATGATAAGAATTTCTTTCCTTCATATTTTGCTACAACTTTAATAAGAGAAGAGACACTTAAAAAATATCCAGAACTTGAATCTGTACTTAATGTGCTCCAAGGAAGAATAAGTGATGAAGAAATGACTAAGATGAATTATTTAGTGGAAGGTGAAAAGAAAGATCCCAAAAATGTAGCAGTGGAATTTTTAAAGGGTAAAGGATTATTAAAATAGAAATAGTCTAAGCTTGACTTTTGTTCATGCTATATTAGAGCCAAAAGGTTTGTAAAGAAAGGACTAATACAAATGGAACTTATTAAATTTGAAAATGTATCAAAATGTTATGAAAATGGAGTAAAAATAATAGATGATTTGAATTTTACTATACATAGTGAGGAGTTTATTACCTTAATTGGTAAATCTGGCTGTGGGAAAACTACTATGCTTAAACTTATAAATGGCTTAATTAAGCCAGATTCAGGGAATATATTTATAAGTGGTAAAGAGATAAATCAGTGGGATATTATTGAACTACGACGAAGTATAGGGTATGTAATTCAACAGATAGGTCTATTTCCTCATATGAGTATAGAGGATAATATAGGTTATGTGTTAAATATTAAAAAGGTACCAAGAGAAGAGAGAGTGAAGAAAGCTAAAGAATTAATAGAGCTTGTTGGTCTTAGCTCAGAATATTTAAAAAAATATCCTAGAGAATTAAGTGGTGGTCAAAATCAGAGAGTTGGAGTTGCAAGAGCCCTAGCATCAAATCCGGATATAATTCTTATGGATGAACCCTTTGGAGCAGTGGATGATATAACAAGAAGAGTGCTTCAAGAAGAGATGCTAAAACTTAACGAGAGGGTAAAGAAAACTGTTGTATTTGTTACTCATGATATAGATGAGGCCTTTAGACTCGGAAGTAGAATAGTACTTTTTGATAATGGAAAAATAGTTCAACAAGGAAGTAGAAAAGAAATGATATTTAATCCGAGTAATAAGTTTGTAGAGGATTTTTTTGGTACTAAAAATTTTACTGCCTATTTGAATGTAACCCTTGTTCGGGACGTTATGATTCCCGGCTTTGAAGAAAAGAGCAGTCCTAGGGTTAAAGAGAACTCTTCACTTATGGAAGGAATTAAAATATTATTTAATTATGGATTAGACCACATATCAGTGGAAGATAAAACAGGGAAAATTGTTGGAATGTTTTCACTAAAGTATATAAAAGATAGGATTTAAGGAAAAGGGGATGAGATAGATTATATCTTATTTCCTTTATTTTCTTTGTTGCATATCTTGTTATTTTAGGTTAAATTATGTGATGAGAATGAATTTTGAAACTCAAAATATATGTGAGGGATGTGTATTATGGATAAAAAGAGAAGTTTTATTGTGGTTGAAGGAATAGTTCAGGGTGTAGGCTTCCGTCCATTTGTATATAATCTAGCAAAAGATTTTGGGTTAAAAGGTTGGGTGAATAATAACTCTCAGGGAGTCTGATAACCTATTGAATTATTCCAGTTTTGAAATTAATGAAAGTGAAGTAAGTGTAGATAAAATCACTTTTATACCACCTGATATAGCTACTTGTAGTGAATGCACAGAAGAGATATTAAATTTAAATAATAGATGGCGAGGCTATGGCTTTACTAATTGTACGAATTGTGGTCCTAGGTTTTCTATAATAAAAGAATTGCCTTATGATAGAGAAAAAACTACAATGAGTAAATTTAAGATGTGTAAAAAATGTAATAGTGAATATTTAGATACTACAAATAGGAGATTTCATGCACAACCAAATGCTTGCGAAGAGTGTGGTCCGGAGCTTTGGACAGAAGATTTTAAAGGTAACAAATTATATATAGAAGATCCTATAATTTTTACTCAAAACCAGCTTAGTTAAGGTAAAATATTTGCTATAAAAGGGCTAGGCGGGTTTCATCTTGCCTGTGATGGATTAAATGAAACTGCAGTGAGTATTTTAAGGGAGAGGAAAAAAAGACCATTTAATCCTCTTGCGGTTATGATAAATAATATAGAAACAGTAAAAAAATATTGCACCTAATCAAAAAAACTTGGGAGTAATGCTCCCATATACACCTATTCATATTTTATTGTTTTCAGAAAAACTTAAGGTGCTTATTATGACTAGTGCAAATGTTAATGGCTTACCTATAGAATATAAAGATAGTTCTGCCCGATCTGGCCTTGCAGGTATTGTAGATTATTTTCTCTTGCATAACCGTGAGATACATGTGCCAGTTGATGATTCTGTATTAAAGGTTGTAGATAAACAGCAAACAATAATAAGGCGAGCTCGAGGCTTTGTACCTGAGCCTTTTAAATGGAATAATACTAGAAATATCTTAGCTTGCGGCTATGGAAGCAATACTCGAGATGAGCATGTTAACTAATGCGAAAAAATGAAAGTCTTGCAATAGCTATTTATGAAAATAACAGAAATATGAATGGCAGTTTTATAATACCATGGCAGGATCTCAGTGAAGAGCTTAAAAATTCCAACCGTGATCAAGCTAAAAATATTCCTAATGTCTTACTTAAAATTAATTATGATATTGTTTCTGTTAAAGAAAAACCAGCATTTATAGAATTTACAATTAAAGAATTGGGTGTCTTAGCTGAAAAGGAGCATATGCGTTGGTATCATCATAGAAAAAAGGTTGGCTTCAAGTATGGTGAAGTAGAAGATAATAAGAAAAAAATTAATCATGCGCTTGTACCTTGGGACAAGCTGACAGAAGAGAAGAAAAACAAGGTATACCAAATGATTAAGATTTGGCCAGAAATATTGGCAAAATCAAATTTTAAGATAGAACCACTAAAGGTTTTATGTCATTGTGAGTCAAAACTTTACTAAAAATTTTTTATATAAATCCCCTTGATGTTAGTAAATTAGTCGGAAGTCATTACGGTTTACCTATTACACCAAATTGTTCTAAGTTATTATTAATTTTTATTGCTTCTAATCTATTATTTGATGGTACACTAATTATCAATTTATCATTTACACTGGCTTCCTTAGTTAAATCATAATATAATTGTTCATTGCTAATTTCAAATGACATTTGATCTAAGTTAGCATTTGTAAAAACTGTCCCCATGAGGTATCTTTTATTTTCAATATAACATATCCACATAGTTGCTGAAGATAAAGTACATTGAGGATATTCTTTGTCATTTATAATTAAGTTACCTTTAAATACTTTAGTTTTTTTATTATATTGGCCATCTAATTTAATAATGACGTTTTTAGAAAACTTACTATCATTTAATTTATATGCAATTCCTTTATACACATTATTTATTGTTTTTGGTGTAGTAATAAAATAACTGTATCCGACAAATATAAATAAAAGAATGATGATTATTGCAATATAAAACCTTTTCATAAAATACTCCTTTATGACGTTTATTTTGATGGAGCCATAATAATATATTATAATAACATAGCATTAATTTTATATAGTATTATAAATTAATGCTATGTTATTGAAGTATTAAAAATTACTCATAAATTAATATTTAATAAAGAGTTATTTTGGTAATTATAAGATGCTCCTGTAGAATAGGCATAATAAAGTGGAGAAAGTGTATTTTTTGCTAATGATATTAATTTTGTTTCATCAAGATAATAACTGCCGTCGCAAGGAAAGTTGCAGCCTTCATAGGGCTTCCATTATCAGAGCGAAGTATAAGAGGGCATACCAGATATTTTCTGCGCAAGTAGAGCACGTTTAACAAGGATCTTACCATATTCTGCATTCTCTGTTTCCCAAACTTCATAACCCACAATCATACGGTTGAACATATCTAGTATTAGATATAACTTAAAGTATAGACCTTTCACAGAGCCATCAAGCCACGTTATGTCCCACGTCCAAACTTGGTTTTGTGCGGTTGCTATGTGGGTAGGAGGCACTCTTTTCACAGGTGCCTTCGCTTTAGACCTATAAGTGTTTTGTTTTTCTTCTTTAATTATTCTGTGAATCGTAGATTCTGAAGCAATATAAACCCCCTGTTCAGCCAGTTTTGGCACTATTTGTGCAGGAACTAGATTGGCGTACTCATGACATTTACAACCTGGAGAATCTCAGATCTTTCTTCATCACTAAGTTTATTTTTAGGAGGCTTCCTATGTGCTAGGGGCCGTTTATCTTCCG
This sequence comes from Clostridium estertheticum, assembly GCF_011065935.2. NCBI lineage: Bacteria > Bacillati > Bacillota > Clostridia > Eubacteriales > Clostridiaceae > Clostridium > Clostridium estertheticum. The sequence continues at coordinate 1,611,181 of NZ_JAAMNH020000001.1, forward strand.
TGGATTCAGGAGTTAGTGACCATCGTTCATAAGTCCTAGTCGATATTCCAACTTCGGTGCAGCATGGACTTAAGCGAGCGCCACCTTGTACTGCTTCATCAATCAGTTCTAAAGCTTTAATGCGATCTGTAGCACTGATTAGTCTTCCTCTTGGTCCCCCAAATCGCATGGAAATTTTTTCTTAGCACTAAAAGTGTCGCAGTATATCTCATGATATGAACATGTATCATAAGACTAATAGTATATTAAATAAATCCAAGATATCAGTAAAGATAGAACGAAAAAAACTTGTATTGCTAGATTCTATAAAGGCATTTGGAAACGTAATAAAATTGCTAGGAGAAATAATCCTAGCAATTTTTATATTTTAAACAGCATAAGTTAAAATTCTCCTGGTTTTATTTAAATTTCAATTAAAATATTCTATATTTTTTGCAATAAATATTCATCCTGCTACCTCGTGCAAAACCTATTATGGTTATATTTGCAGCTTTAGCAATACTTAGTGCTAAAGATGTTGGTGCCGAATGAGAAACTATAATTGGTATACCTGCTTTTGATACTTTAACAACTATATCTGAAGAAATCCTACCTGTGGTCATTATAAGCTTATCTTTAAGGTCCATATTACTTAAGAGAGCTTTTCCTAACACCTTATCTAGGGCATTATGTCGTCCAATATCCTCCGAAAAAAGAAGTATATTGTTATAACTACAAATGCAACAACTATGGACACCTCCAGTTTGTTTGAAAAGCTCTGATTTACTGTTGAATTCACCCATTAATTCTAAGATATTTACAATAGCATATTTGCAATTGCTCTCTATAAAATTAATACTACACTCCTCAAGGGAAATCACATGGATACTACCCTTACCGCAGCCTGAGGTTATAGCGCGCGCACTACTCGGATCTACGGTTATTTCATGATCTAAAATGATACATACCCTATTTTCATACTTTTCTTCTATACTTTCAATGGAACCCGTAGATGTAATTACTCCTTCCGAAAAAAGAAATCCTACAGCTAATTCCTTTACTTCAATGGGGGTGCACATAAGGGTTGCATAAAATTCATGATTCACAAATATCTCTAAGGATACTTCTTCTATTATAATATCCAAGGTATCCTCTTGAAGCTCCTTATTTATCTTTTTAATATTTACTTCTTTTGTTATGTTCATTTTAGTTCTGAGTCCTCCATAAATATATTTTTTAATGCTGTAAGATCAGATTCATAATTCAAATTAGTGAAAACATCCATACCACTACAATATTCTCTCCATTTATTTTCTTCTATATAATACATTCTACTGCTTTTAATTACATCAAGAAGCTTAAAGTTATTTTTCTTTAGCTCTCGTTCAAAGGTATCGATCATGTCTATAGAATAAAAAGCGTAAAGTGGTTCTATATATTTAGAATTATAAGATACAACTCCATCTACATTTTCGCTTTTTATAAGTTCCATCATATATTTTATATAATTTAAATTTATTATGGGCATATCACAAGCAGTGATAAAAACATATTTAGAAGTAGCCCCTTTTAGTGCTGTATAAATAGCTCCTATAGGGCCTGAATTTGCTATTATATCTTGTACCACCATATATTTAGTATCTCTAAACTTTTCTAGGTCATTTGATACTAAAATTATACTTTCAAAAATCTGCGTAAGTTCCTCGGCAATGATATCTATTAAATACTTATTATTAACTTTAATTGTGCACTTATCAAAGCCCATTCTACTACTTTTTCCACCACATAAAATAATTGCAGAGCCAAAGTCTTTCAATAGTTTCACTCCTCTAAAATTCTGGCGGCAATGTCAGCATTTCTTCATAATTAAATACTGGTCCATCTATGCACATGTATTTATTTCCTACCTTGCAATGTCCACATTTACCTATACCACAGCGCATATGCGTTTCTAGAGAGGTATATATATCAGTGCCCTTCATTCCAAGTTTTATTAAATCTTTTGCAAGGGCCTTTATACGCCTTGGAGAAGCACAGATAATTGCCGAAGTATTTTCAAAGTCTAGTCCTAAATCAGGTAACAAATCATTTATATAACCCACATGGGCATTAACAATATCTGTGGGACTACTAAGGGCATACAAAACCTTTACACCAGGTATATTACTCCATGCTATTAAATCATCCTTGTATATTAGGCCCTCGTAGGACATTGCACTACCTACAATAACAATACTGCCAAACTCCCCAATGTTTTCAAGGATTCTAGTTATGGTGGTTCTTACTGGTGCAATACCAACACCACTTCCAATAATAATAATATCTCTACCCTTAAGTTCTTCATAAGGAAATCCTTTGCCGAAAGGTCCTCTTAATGCTAATCTATCCCCAATAACCATTTCATGCATAGCATTAGTTACCGTACCAGCCTTTTTTATACAAAAATCAAAAATATACTTTTGACTCGGTGAAAAAGGAATGGATACAGCTATTTCTCCCACACCAAATACGGTTATTTCGAAAAATTGCCCGGAAAATATAAAATTGTCATGAAGTGATTTATCTTCATATTGAAGGAAAAATCTCTTGATATTCTTTGTTTCCTGAATAATATCTGTAATTATAGCAACTTGAGGAGTATAACTACTCTCACAATTCTCAATATGGTCACCATTAATAATATTTATAGGGTGGTGATTTATTTGAATAGGTGCTTGGACTGTGTTACTGGCATCTTTTGTGTTACTCACTTCACCTAATTTATTGATTACATTAACCACATTAATTGAAGCCGGACAAACATTTATACATCTTCCGCACCCACTGCAGCCCTTCATATCAAATTTTTCTTCAATATATTTAAATTTATCATATAATCTATATCTAACCCTTGAGATATGGTTTCTTGGATTATGTTCTCCTGCATTTCTAGTAAAGGAATCACTTTGACAGGAATCATAGCACCTAACTCTACAGCCACTGTCACAACTCTTATTTTCTTCTACCACGTTGAAGCAAGTGCAGGTAGGGCAAAGATTTGTACAGCCAGTACATAAAACACATTCTTTTGAAAGTGTGTCCCATAGTGGATGGTTAAAATTATCTTCCAGAACCTGGGCAATATTATTTACTTTAATTACCGTTTTGAATTTATCTATAAGACCATCTACAATTACGTTTTTCTCGTTTAATAAAGTATTATCAGTTGCAGTAAATAATTTACCTCCAAGGCGAATTAGCTCATCCCCTTTTGCAGTTGCTACTTCTACTAAATATTTATCTTCTAGGGGAGTAAAAAGAATATCATATCCTACACTAGCAAAGGGGCCAGTACTCATTGAATTGCAAAAGCAATCTTGCCCTATCTCTAGGCAGTTTACTGCAACAATAGTGGTTGCTTCTCTATTTTTCTGGTATATTTCATCAACGTAACCCTCTAGAAAAAATTTATCCATATATGCGAGACCGTATGCATCACAGGATCTAATTCCAAAAAGTATACTTTCTTTTGGGCAAATTTCAGAAGGTTGAACATTTATTAACCCATTCTTTTTAGTCCAGTGGAAAAGCTCCTCCTTTTGCTTAAAAAGAAATTCCTTTACAGGAAAGGGAAAGTTAATATAGTCTAGGCACAATTCATTACTAGCATAAGGAAGGAGCATAACCTGCCCTTCATTTTTCACTGGTGCATAAACTTCAAATGATGCCTTAGACCAAGTATCTAGAAGTTCTGTTAGATCACACACTTTAAGAATATACAATTATTTCACCCCTTCGATTTTTACAGCACAAACTTTAAATTCTGGTATTTGAACTACGGGATCTAAATTTCTACCAATAAGCTTATTTACTAATTCTTCACCAAAGTGAAAAGTCATAAATACAACTCCTAAATTTATTTTGTCTGTGATATGAACCTCAGTTATTACCTCTCCTGTTTTAGAGGTTACCTTTACCTTGCTGCGCTCTTTTAATCCCAATTTTTCAGCATCCCTTGGATTAATCTCCATAAAACCATGAGGAAACTCTCTGTCTAGTGCCCAAGATCTTCTAGTCATAGTACCAGTATGATAGTGATGATTTATTCGTCCCGTTGTTAAAATAAATGGGTATTCGCTAGTAGCTATTTCACTGGACTCAGTATATTCATTTACACTAAACTTCCCAAGACCGCCAGCGAATTTTTCCTTGTGCAAGAATTTTGTTCCAGGATGGTTAATATCCGTACAAGGCCATTGAAGGCCATCATTATCTAGTCTTTCATAAGTTATTCCTCCGTAACTAGGGACTAATGTTCTTATCTCTTCCATTATTTCCAAGGGGGAAGAATAATCTGCGCAGGAACCCAGGGAGCTTATTAGATCACATATTATCTGCCAATCTGCTTTACTATTTGTAACAGGTTCTATAGCTTTTCTTACCCTTTGAACTCTTCTTTCTGTATTTGTAAAGGTTCCATCTTTTTCAATAAAACTAGATCCTGGTAATATTACATGAGCAAGCTTTGCAGTTTCTGTCATGAAAATGTCCTGCACCACAAGAAGCTCTAAATGCTCCAAGGCCTCTTTTACATGATTGTGATTTGGGTCTGAAAGCATTGGATTTTCAGCCATGATAAAAAGTGATTTAACACTACCGTTAAAGGCACCATCCATCATTTCCCCTAAGGTCATCCCAACTTCACTTGCATATCCTTCCCCAAAAACTTTGGAAAACTTCTTCTTTACAATATCGTCTTTTAAGCTCTGATATCCAGGAAGTACATCAGGTAGTGCTCCCATATCACAGGCGCCTTGGACATTGTTTTGTCCTCTAAGCGGATTTACGCCTGTGGATTCTCGTCCTATTTGACCTGTTAATAGTGCCAGATTTGCAAGGGCTGCTACGTTTTTTGTGCCGCTAATATGCTGGGTTATGCCCATAGCGTATACAATTGAGGCTGTTTTTGCCTTGGCATATAGTCTTGCTATTTCCCTTATAGTATCTTCTGGTATCCCAGTAATAACTGAAACTAACTCTGGTGTATATTTTTGGATGGAAGCTTTAAATTCGGCGTAACCTTCGGTCCTATTTTCTATAAAATCACTGTTCATTAGATTTTCACTTACAATTACATTTAATAATCCATTTATAAACGCTAAATTAGTTCCAGGGGCAATAGGAGCATAAATAGCTGCATTATCAGCTATTGGTATCCTCCTTGGATCTGCTACAATTAATTTTGCTCCATTATTTTTAACAGCGTTTACTATTCTCATACCTATTAGAGGATGTTGCTGGGTGGTATTAGACCCAATAACAAAGATAACCTCTGCATTCTCTAGCTCATCAATTGAGTTAGTCATGGCTCCACTTCCAAATGCTATGGCTAAACTAGCCACGGTAGGGCTATGTCAGAGGCGAGCACAGTGATCTACATTGTTTGTATGGAGTACTGACCTTGCTAGTTTTACCATAAGATAATTTTCCTCATTAGTACACCTGGCAGAGGATAGTATCCCAATAGCTTCTGAGCCATTCTTTTTAATAATGCTTTTAAATGATTTACTTATAAACTCAAATGCAGCTTCCCAAGTAACTTCTTCAAAGTTTCCATCTTTATTTTTAATTAAAGGCGCCTTTAGCCTATCATTATGATTAACAAAACTATATCCTTGCCAACCTTTAACGCATAGTTTTCCTTTGCTAACAATATCATTATTTTTAGGAGTAACTCCTACTATTTCATTGTCTTCAACATTTAAGTAATAATTACATCCACATCCACAATAACCACAGGTAGTAAGTATTTTCTTCATAAATTCACCCCTTAGTGACAACTATTTATTTTAAAAACCACGATTTTACATTAACACTAATTTGCAATTAAATATATTTTAATTATTCCCCATTTTTATCTATATTCCTGCTTAAAATTATAACATGATTTAAATTAGATAAGTAATAATTAGATAAGTAATTAACATAGTTGACAAGTCAACTATATTTTATTATAATAAGGTTGACTTGTCAATTAAAATAACATGAATATCATTAAGATAAATAAGTATAAGGGGTGACAATTTTGCAGGATGACATAATGCATTTAATCAAACTCAATAATAAGATTTTTAGAACAACCCAAGTCTATTTGGATAGGGTGTTAAAAGAGTATGAATTAAGCAGCGGTTCTTACCCATATTTACTTATATTAAGGGAACATGAAGGTATTAGTCAAAGTAGAATAAGTAGTGAATTAGGTTATGATAAGGCTATGTCAGCTAGGACCATAACAAAACTTATAAAGCTGGGATACTTAGATAGGAAAGAAGATGAGGCTGACTCTAGAGCCTATAAGTTATATTTAACAGAGAAAGCTAAGGTTATAATTCCAAAAGTTCTAGGCGAAATTCATAAATTGGTCCATTTAATAACAGTGGATTTAAATGATGAAGCGAAGGTTATTACTATAGATTCCTTGAATGTGATTCTAAACAATATAAAGAAAATCAAACTATAAGGTTAAAAGGAGAATTGAAATGGATTTGAAAAATAATAATAGTAGTAATAAAAATAGATGGGTAATTTTATTTATAGTAGTAATGGTAACTTTTATGGCTACCCTGGATAGTAGTATTGTAAATGTAGCGCTACCTGTCATGGCTAAATCCTTAAATGTAACATCAGCAAGTATTCAATTGGTGGTAACAAGTTATTTAATTATAATATCAGCAACTATATTAGTTTTTGGAAGATTGGGAGATATACTTGGTAAAACAAAGGTATTTAAGTTTGGAATAGCGTTATTTACAATAGGTTCTTTACTTTGTGGAATAACAAGTTCACTTCCGATTTTAGTATTAGCTAGAGTAATACAGGCGATAGGATCCGCAGGTACTATGGCCAATAGCCAAGGGATTATTACTGAAGTATTTCCAGCAAATGAAAGAGGAAAAGCACTCGGAATCACTGGAACCTTCGTGGCACTTGGATCATTGGTAGGTCCACCACTGGGAGGATTTATAGTAGATGCCTCTAGTTGGGAATATATATTTTTAATAAATGTACCAATAGGTATAATAACACTTTTCTATAGTTTTAAGATACTTCCTAAAGGGCACAAATTAGCAAAGGGAAAATTGGATGGGGTTGGAGCGTTATTATTTATGTTTGCTATAGTTCCTCTATTTGTAGCCCTAGGAAAGGGGCAAGTAGTTGGATTTACTGAGCCAATAATTTTGTTGGGATTTTTAATAGCAACTATTTCTTTCATAGCATTTATTAAAGTGGAAAAGATGCGTGAAAATCCATTATTACAATTACAGATTTTTCAAAATAAATTATTTTCCCTAAGTATCTTTTGTGGATTTATATCATTTGTAGCCATCTTTTGTTCAATTATTATTCAACCTTTTTATCTTCAGGATGTGCTTAACTTTTCACCCGCATCCACGGGACTAATACTTATGATTTTCCCATTAGTTTTGTCAGTAGTGTCACCGATTAGTGGTCATTTGTCAGATAAAATAGGGTCTGAAATTCTGACTTTTATAGGGCTTGTGGTTACAAGTTTGGGCTTACTATTAATGTCAACTTTAAATGAGCAGTCTTCAATAATTAGCATGGTGTTTTTTATAGGAGTTATGTCTATAGGGAATGGATTATTTCAATCGCCTAATAATTCCTTGATAATGTCCACAGTACCAAAAGATAAGCTAGGTATTGCAGGAAGTGTAAACGCACTTGTGAGAAATTTAGGTATGGTGTGCGGAATAGCTTTATCTACTACACTTTTGTATAATCGGATGAGTTACAAAATTGGTCATCGTGTAACTGATTATGTGATCGGGCGGAATGATGCCTTCATTTATGGTATGAGAACTGTATATATAACCGCCGCTGTTATTTGTATGATTGGAGCGATTTTAACCTTTTTAAGATTATATAGAAGTAAAACTAAATAATTATAAAAATAGAGAAAATATCAGAAAAAATAGTATATAGTGAAATACTGGGAATGCAGATATGTCATGTTTTGTAATACTTGCTCCAAATCCATCACCCATTTATTCAAAGGAAGTATAGTAACAACTAAAAAGGATAGCCCCCAAATATACTAGTATATTTGGGGGCTAATTAAAATGAAATTATTTCATCATTTAGTTTTATAATATTCTGCTTCATTACATATGCGACATTTTGGCAGTGTATTAGTTTCATCATCTAAAACTATTTTGCCTTCACAAATTTCGCAAATATAAGTATCTTTTTCAAATTCAATTTCTTGTTCAAGTTTTTCATCAACTGGGTGTAACACAAATAAGCCTCCTTTTCCGATTATTCTATTAAGATAATGTTAACACAATAGGATTATTTTAACAATCAATAAATATAATTAGCAGGTAACTTAATTTGAATTATTTTATTGAAGCAATTTTGACTTATATCGTGGTATAATTGTTTAATTATTAATGTTTCATTATTAAAATTTTTATGATAGGGGTGAAAAACTGCTAAAAAAATAATTTTTATAGCAGTGAATGTTTATGAAGTATCTTAGATATTTATTAATTCTAATACCAGTTAGTATAGTGTTTAAACTTATGCATTTAAGTCCAACTTTAGTTTTTGTTACGTCGTCTCTTGCAATTATACCTTTGGCGGGACTCATGGGGGAAGCTACAGAAGAAATATCAGTGTATTCAGGGCCTAGAATAGGAGGATTTTTAAATGCCACCTTTGGAAATGCTACTGAATTAATAATAGCTTTTTTCGCTCTTAAAGAAGGGTTATTTGAAGTGGTTAAAGCATCAATTGTTGGTTCCGTAATAGGAAATATATTACTTGTGCTAGGTGCAAGTATGATTTTTGGTGGTTGTAAATTTAAGACACAAAGTTTTAATAAAAAGGCTGTGGAAGTTTCTTCAAGTATGCTTTTATTTTCAGTAATAGGTCTTAGTATACCAGCCATATTTACTCATACAATTAAGGGTGATTTATTGACTTCAAAATATGAGAGTTTAAGTATAGCTGTAGCGTTAATTATGTTTATTATATATAATTTAGGCTTATATTTTTCATTTTTCACTCACAAAGATGTATATGGAGCTGAGCATAAAGAAGAAGTTCAATCAAAATGGAGCTTAAAAAAATCTATTTTGATTCTTACAATTGCAACGGTATGTATAGCAGTTGAAAGTGAATTTTTAGTTGGGTCCGTAGAAGCAATGACCCAGGCTATTGGTCTTAGTAGTTTTTTTGTAGGGATAATTGTTATACCTATTATAGGAAATGCTGCAGAACATAGTACGGCAGTTACAATGGCACTAAAAAACAAAATGGATGTAGCAGTAGAAATTGCAATAGGATCAAGTCTGCAAATAATTTTATTTGTTGCTCCAATATTAATTTTTTTAAGTTTACTATTTAAGCCTATGAGCATTATTTTTAATGAATTTGAGTTAGTAGCATTAATAGTGGCAGTGATCATAGCAAATAGAGTTTCTAGCGATGGGGAATCAAATTGGCTTGAAGGAGTTCAACTTATAGCAGTTTATATTATTATAGCTATATGCTTTTTAATACTTTAGTAAGTACAGTTAGACATTGATGGCAAGAACTTTAGTAGTGTGAAATTAGAAGGAAACACAGTTAAAATCCTTATAAAATAAGGGTATTAACTGTGTTTTTTTCTGTGGTTTTAATCATAACTATAGAATAATAACTGTAAAGTGGTTCTATAGTTATAATAATATTCAGAATCAATATGAACAGATAATTCACACATAAATTTTGCAAATTAGCCATATGATTTAAATATGGTGAAGTTAGAATAGATTCAACATTCTAAAGTGAAAATATTTATAGTATTCTCTTAGTCCAGTGACTTATCATCTACCATGGAGGAGAAAAAGAATGAGTAAAATCAATGGTAATACTGAATCAAAGCTTCTAAAAGAGCATAATAATTTAATTACAAAAACAAAGATACTAACATACTCCATATTTACACTTATATTTATTGGCACTTCCTATTTATCTGTAGTATTTATAGAAAAGCATTTTAGTGGCAATATATCATTTTATGCATTTAAATCATTGTCTCCTATTATATTATTAGCACTTGTCATTTTGCTATTTTTATATTTTCTTTTAGATGCACTGAGATTTTTATACGTTTTGAGATCCTTACAAATTGAGGTCACTCTCGGATATCTTGTTAAATTGGCATTCATTAACATGTTTTTATCGAACATAACTCCCTTTGCAACTGGAGGTGCTTTTGCTCAAATATATTTTTTAAGTAAAAAAGATATTTCAATTGGTGATGCTACTGCGGCAACTACAATAAAGACTGTGCTCCCTATTATTTTTTTCTTTATAACAACGCCAATAATTTTAATAAAAGATAAAAATCTTTTTAAAATACTTCCAAGCACTAATAATATGATTTATATTTTATCATTAGTTGTTATATATATTTTAGCTACTTTCGGATTTTATAAAGTACTGAAAAATACAAACGTAATTAAAAGAAATCTGTCTAAAATATTGAATTTATTGGAACGTAAAAAAATAATTTCAAAAACTGTAGTTAAAAAATTTAGAAATAACAGCTTTTTAGAAATTGACATATTTGCTCTAAACATTAAAAGATTTTTAAAGGGTAAGAAAAAGAATATTTTATTATCAGTAATTTTTATGAGTTTATATCTTTTTGTTTTATTTATGTTTCCAGTTGTCCTTATTAAAGGGCTTAACTCTAATATTTCCACAAGTCAAATTATTTCGCTTCAAGTTTTATTGACTTTTTTAACGTATTTTGCTCCAACTCCTGGTGCTACAGGTGTTGCCGAGGGCGGGTTTACACTTATGTTTTCTAATTTTGTTGAAAAAACTGATATAGTTTCATTAACCTTTTCATGGCGATTTTTTACCATGTATTTAGGTATGGTAATAGGTCTCACAATTTTTTATTTAGAAATAGTCAAAAATAAACTTGAAGCCAAAAGCATTTAAACACATTTTAGCTTTAGGTAATGATTTAATATTCAGGAGGGTAGAATTGACTTTATGAGGGGGAAAAAAAGGTTAAAGATTCTATTGTGTATAGATATTGCGTTATTATTAATTTTTATATTTTATAAGGGCTATCTATTTATTTTTGAAACTGACTTTGTATCAACTAATATTAAAAATATACAAAAGCTAGATTATATTGCGGAGAATGAGGATATTTCTTTTGCAATACTTGGAAATATAAAAAGTTCTATCGATATATTCGATAAAAAAATAGTTCAGGAAATAAATACTGATAAGGATCTTGATTTTGTTATTTCTACGGGAAATGCAGTAATAGCAGGAGATGAAGATAAATATAGAATACTAAATAAAAGTTTAAATAAAATAAAAATTCCAAGCATTATTGGAGTAGGTGATAAAGAGACTTCAAATGGGGGTTATTCAAAATTTTATTACCATTATGGTCCTTATTATTTTTCATATAGCGTAAATGATGTTTTTTTTATTTTTCTAGATACCACAGGAATTACCTCGCAGCAATGGCAGAAAGCATGGATAGAAGAGCAGCTAAGTGCTAGTGATAAATATAAATATAAATTTGTAATTATGAATAATCCCCCATTTGAAATTCAAAACACTAAATCACTTAATAGTGCATATTGTGACTTTTTAACAGACACCTTTACAAAATATAAAATAACAGCTGTTTTCACCTCTGGAATGGAGGTTTTTGATAGTAAAAAAATAAAAGATGTTCAATACTTTATAAGTGGTGGTGCTGGTGGAGCCTTACTTCTTAATAATGAAAATAGCTTTTACCACTATATTAAAGTAAATATAAAAAATGATGAGGTAGCTTATAGTGTTATAAAACAGGAGATGACCTCAAACACAGCTATTTATCGTATTTTTGAAAATCTTTGGTTTTATATTCATTCAATTTTTTATTTGAACTTTTTTAATTTCATTCTAATACTGTGTATATTTATATTTTTGGGATTAGTGATTAGCTATAAAGTAAGCAAAAGTGTAAATTATTATAATGAATATGATGAAGTACCGGAAAATATTAAAAATAGCGAAAAATTAAATATTGCTATGTTCACCAATAACTATGCTCCCTTTATTGGTGGGGTACCTATTTCTATTAATAGGCTCACAAAGGGTCTTAGGCGGCAGGGGCATAATGTGGTAATATTCGCTCCGAAATATCCCCTTAAAACCTTTGAAGATGTTAATGTTATTAGGTGTAATTTATTAATTTATTATAGGACCAAGCCCTTTGATTTCGCTATTGTTAATATTTTTTCCTCGAGGATAGAAAAAATATTTTCAAATCAAAACTTTGATGCCATTCATGTACATCACCCATTTTGGATGGGAACAAAAGGACTTGAGCTTGGGAAAAAATATGGACTACCTGTTATTTTGACTTATCATACTAGACTTGAAAAATACGCCCATAATTTGCCGCTATTCAAGCAGACTTTTGAAAATATAGCTTCTCATAAATTAATTCGAATATTTTCTCAAAAATGTGATGCTATAATAGCACCAACTAATTCAGCAAGTGAATACTTAGCAAACATTGGTGTAAGTAGAGATAAAACTGTGTTGCCCACAGGCATTGACTTTGATTTTTATGACAATATGGATATTGATTCAGTAAAACTTATAACTGAAAAATATAAGCTGCAAAATGAAGTGATTTTATGTTCCGTTTCCCGTTTAACAAAAGAAAAAAATATATATTTTTTATTAAAGGGAATTAAACGTATAAAAGATAATTCCAAGGTAAACTTTAAATGCATTATTATAGGAGATGGACCTGAAAAAGAAAATATATTGAAAACTATAGAAGAACAAGGATTAAAGGATACAGTAATTCTTATGGGACTCGTAAGTCCTGTGGATGTTTGCAAGTACTATATGGCTTCAGATATTTTTGTATTTAGCTCACAATCTGAAACTCAGGGCATGGTAATATTAGAAGCAATGGCTGGAAAATGTGCTGTGGTAGCTATTCGTTCTAGTGGAATAGATGACGTAATTCATAATGAATATAATGGATTTATGACTAAAGCTGATATAGACTTGTGGTCTGAAAAAGTTATTTATTTAATGGAGCATCCTAAAATATTAAGTGAAATGTGTCAAAACGCCTATGATTTTTCTAAAAAGTTTTCCTTAGATACAATGGCAGAAAACACTGTGGAAGTATACCGCAAAGCTATAATTCATAAAAAGAGGGGCGAATTTAGATGAATAAAATATCTGATTTTCTCGGCAAAATCACCACATTTATTTCTATTTATTATATTAAATTTGTGTACAAAACTAGCAAAATAGTATCTACTGGCCAATATACACTTTTGCAATCTGCTCATGATGAAAAATTTATTATTGTATTTTGGCATGGGGATAGCTACTGCTTATATCCTTACCTTAGCGGACAAGGGCTCTACGTAATTACTACTAATAATGGACGTGGAGATTACATTAATTTAATATGTGATCATTTTGGATACAAGACAATTCGAATACCTGATGAAAGTGAAGGTGGAAACTTTTTATTTAAAATTCGACGTGAAATAAGTGGACCCGGCTGTGCTAATTTAACAATTACTCTTGATGGTCCCTTAGGTCCTTATCATCAGCCAAAGCGGTTTCCATTTATCACAGCAGTGCTTACAAAGCGTAAGGTGCTACCTCTTACAATCAATTGTAAAAGAAAAATACAATTAAAAGGCAGATGGGACAACTTCACCATTCCTCTACCTTTTAACAAAATTGAACTTCATGTTTATGATCCACTAGAGGTGAGCAAAAAAGACCTAGACAATGAAGCTATAGCTATAAGAAAGCAAGTCCTAAAAACGATGCAATAGTGCCATCCACGTGACAAGTGGCATCTTTGTAAAATAGAACTTTGCAAGCTACCTTTTAGGCGAAAATATCACATTTTTACATTAAGGGTTATAATGCAAAAAATAATTAATAAAAAAATTCATTATTACCCTCCCAAAGTTAAAGTTCAAACGTATATAATATAGAGTAAATACTAAATAATTATATATATGGTATTTATATCAATAAAGTTGGAGGGATTTATAATGATTACAAACTTAAAGTGGAGAATACTAATTTTTAGTACAACAGTATTTTTTACAATTGCCTGTTTAACTCAAGTATTGACCGGGAATGTATACGCAAATACTAATGTTCAAGAAATATTAATTACTGAAGTAGTGCCTATGTCTCAAAGTAGTAATGATGCATACGAGTACATCGAATTATACAATAACAGTGATAGAAATATAGACTTAAAGGATTATAAACTGCCATTACAGAACATTGATATTACCACTTCAAAGGTTATATCACCAAAAGGCATATTAGTAGTTTGCACAAAAGGTAGTACTACTCTTGGTGAGTTTAACACTTTCTACGGCACAACCCTTGCTCTTGATAAATATATGACACTTCCCTTTGTTGATGAAGTATTAAGCAATAACTTAACCACAAGTATACTGCTAGCTAAGGATGATGCTACTGTAGTTGTAAGAGCACAGTATAACGCTACAGATTTTGAGGCAAAGAAAGGTGTAACTTATAAGTATACTGAAACTGGTTTTGATATGTTGAAATTAGGTCAAAGTCAAAGTCCAACTCCAGGAAGTGTAAGTGCACAGCAAGTTCCACAAAGTGGGATAAAAGTAACGTCAATAACGCTTGATAAAACATCAATTACAATGGATGTTAATCAAACTGCAGTTATACATGCTACTATATCTCCTGATACAGCTACCAATAAGGCTATAGTTTGGACATCAAGCAATCCAAGTATTGTAGAGGTTAGCCAAAAGGGAATATTGACTTCTAAGGCTGAGGGAGTAGCTTACGTATCTGCTACAACAGTTGATGGGGGACTAGTTGCATTTTGCACAGTTGTTGTAAGAAAAATACTTGTTACTGGAATAACCTTGGATAAAACTAGTTCAACAATAGAGATAGGTAAGTCGATAATTTTAAAGGCATCACTATCTCCCGCAAATGCAACTAATAAATCAGTGAATTGGGAATCAAATAATAGTAATATTGCATCAGTAGATTCAACTGGAAAAGTCGTTGGTAAAGCTGCAGGGACAGCAATGATAACTGTTACAACAGTGGATGGCAATTTTAAGGGGATATGTGTTATAACTGTAAAAGATAATAAAAATACAAACAACGAAACTTTTAGTATAAGATTAAATAAAACATCCATACAGATTAAGGAAGGCAAGTTTGAGCAACTTACACCTATAATTACTCCAGGAAACCTAAAAAAGACAGGTTTAATTTGGAAATCAAGTAATGATAAGGTTGCTTATGTAACACAAGATGGAAGGGTTTTCGGCAAAAAAGCAGGCTATGCGGTAATAACAGTTACAAAGGATGGAGTAAAGGCTACCTGTAATGTACAAATAATTAGTGGTAAGGAAAAGGGAAAAGGTAAAGGACATTCCAAATAGAATGATTAATCCTAGAAATAAGTTATCACCCACATAGCAAGTGGCCTTCTATGTTAGCCCCTATGATTTTATTAAAATCATAGGGGCTTTTTAAATAGCAAGTATAAAAAAGCTTGTTCTTATTATAAAAACAAATAGTTAAAAGGGTACTCATTGTAATTACCTATAGTTGTTGATTTGATTTTTTTATCAAATATAATTATAGTGAATAATTATATGATCGGAGGAGTTTTGATGAACAAAGAACTTTTATTTAAAGAAATTATTACTCAATTAGTCGAAATGGAGGAAGCAAAGGTAGTAGAGTTATGTAAAAAGTCTTTAGAACTGAACATACCTGCTTATGAAACTGTAATATCTGCACTTATACCTGGTATGAATGAGGTAGGAAGGCTTTATGAAGAGGAAGAATATTTTTTACCTGAGGTTTTAATGTGCTCTGATGCATTTAACTCTGGACTTGAGCTTGTAAAACCTTTCATTGATAAAAGTTCAATGGGAAAAGCGATTAAGGTAGTTATCGGTGTAATAGAGGGAGATACTCATGATATTGGTAAAAACCTCGTAAAAATTATGATGGAAGCATCAGGATTTGAGGTTTATGATCTAGGAAGAGATGTCAAACTGGAGAGCTTTATTGAAAAGGCAGAAGAGGTAAATAGCGATATAATCTGTATGTCAACTTTAATGACCACTACTATGGATGGAATGAAAACAGTTATAGATAGATTAAAAGAAAGAAATATTAGGGATAAATATAAAATAATGATAGGTGGAGGACCGATCTCCTCGCGTTATGCAGAAATGATAGGTGCAGATTTATATACAAATGATGCAAACGAAGCAGTTAGAAAAGCAAAAGAATTAGTAGGGGTGGGAGCATAATGAAGTTTAGAGAAGATATATTAACTCCAAAGGAAAGACTAGGAGCATTTCTTACTGGAAAACCATTAGATAGAATGTTATGTATGCCCATAGTGACTGCAAATACAGCGCATCTTATTGGTAAAACAGTTAAGGAGCATCAAGAAGATGGAGAAGTGATGGCAAGATCACATATCGCGGCTTTTAATAGATTTAGGTACGATTTGGTATATTTATTTACAAACTGTTCCTATGTGGCAGAAGCTATGGGAGCGCCACTTCAATATTCAGAAGATGAACCAGCAAATTGTGAAGTGCCAATTATTAATTCAATAGAAGATTTAGAGAAAATTCATGTTGCAGAAAAGAATGATGGAAAATTTCCAGTTTATTATGAAGCACTTGATATTTTAAATAGTGAAATTGGAGATCAAGTGTTTTTATCAGTATGTTTTTCCGGTCCAGTTTCCACAGCGGCAACATTAAGAGGAGTAGAGGACTTTGCAAGAGATACTTATGCAAATCCTGAACTTTGTCACTCGCTACTAAGGATGTCAACGGATAGTTGTAAGAATCTTATGAGAGAAATTATTGCACATGGTGCCATTCCAATTATATTAGAACCAATTGCATCAGGAAGCTTGTTTAGTGCAAAAATGTTTAAAAAATTTGCATTTCCATACATTAAAGAATTGATAGACCTTGCTCATGAACTAGGAAGTGCGGTGCCTCTTCATATATGTGGAAAAACTCATAAAATAGTTGATTTAATGACTGATACTGGGTCGGATATTATTAGTATAGATAAATGTGATTTAGCTATTGCAAGAGAAAAAGTAGCTGGGAGAGCAGTTATACTTGGAAATATTGATCCAGCAGATGAATTATTATTTGGCCCTAAGGAAAGTATTTTTGATATATGTAGACAATCAATCGAGACAATGAAGGGGTATACTCCAGGTTTTATTCTTGCAACAGGCTGTGAAACATCAAATAAGGTTCCTTTTGAAAATATACAATATATGATGGAGGCAGTAAGGACCTATGGTGTATATGAATATAATGAAGGTGTATAATTTTGAATGAAAAAGAAAGATTATTAAGGATACTCAAGGGAAAAGACGTTGATAGAACACCTGTGATTTGTCCTGGTGGAATGATGAGTGCTTGCACCACTGAAATATTAGAGGACATAGAAGGTAACCATAATTTAGATTATAAGACCATGGCAAGAGCTTCTAGAAAAATTTATACTGGTACAGGTTTTGAAAATTATGGAGTTCCATTTGCAATGATAGCTGAAGCAGAGCCAATAGGTGCTAAAGTGCAAATAGGAAATAAACTAGTAGAAGAAAGAGTAATAGAGTACAATAGTAGTTCTTTAGAACAAATAATGAAAGATTACAATGTAATACCTAAAAATGAAAATAGAATGAATGTAGTTCTAAATGCTATTGGTGAACTGAAAAATAGTAGTGTTCCGGTTATAGGAAATATAATGGGTCATATTAGCACTGCTACCTCTGCCGTGGATCCATTAGTGATCTTAAAGATGTTAAGAAAAGACCCGGAAAGAGTCTATAGTTTCTTTAAATTTATTAACAATTATCTTATGGAGTATGCTAAGGAAAGCATTAATGCAGGAGCAGATGTTATAGTTATTTCAGACCCCACTGCCACAGGCGAAATTTTAGGTGGAAAGAATTTTAGTAAGTTTGCTGTACCTCTTTATAAAGAGATGATTGATAGTATTCATAGTTTGAATGTACCTGTTATTGTACATATTTGTGGAAACGCAAATACCATAATAGAGGGGCTTAATTCAATTAATACGGATGGTTATAGTTTTGATTCTGTAGTAAATATGAGGCATGCAAAATCATTGATAAAAGGAAGACTTATGGGAAACGTAAGTACGCAGCTTCTCCATACTGGAGAAAAGGATAAGATAATTTCCATAACTAAAAATTGCATTGATTCAGGTGTAGACATAGTTTCACCAGCATGTGGCCTTAGCATGGCAACGTCCATAGATAATCTAAAAACTATGACAGATTACGTAAAGAGAGGAATATAAGTTCAATGGTTAGTGTAAAATTTAAAAATGAAAATATAACAATAGAAGTGAAGCAAGGTACAAAACTATCAGAGTGTATAAGAATTGCTAACCTTTCCATTGAGACCCCATGCAACTGCATGGGGCTTTGTGGCAAGTGTAAAGTAAGGGTTGTAGGGGAAATGTATCCGCCTTCCTTATTGGAACAAGGTTTTATCTTAAATGAAGAAAATATAAGACTTGCTTGCATGGCAGAAGTATTAGGTGACGTAGAGGTTCAGCTTATTAATACTAATAACAAGCTAAAAACAATAAATAATGGCTACAGTATAGATGTTACTATTAATAACCAAATAAAAAAGATCAAATTACCTGAAGTAGATAACACTAGTCCTATTCCTTATATTGAAACTATAGATATGAATGTAAATTCAATACCTGTATTTGAAAAAATAGCTGCGGGTAGAAGAGAAGATCATAGTGAGATTTATGGAGTTTGTTTTGAAAATAATATCATTGACATAGTTAATAAAACTGATATTATCCTTGGAGTAGCAGTTGATATAGGAACTACGGGTATTTCTGCATATTTAGTTAATTTAGAAACAGGAGAAGTAATAAATAAAAACTCATATTTAAACCCTCAAACAGAGTATGGCGGAGACGTTCTTTCAAGAATTTCTTTTGCAATTAATAATGAAGATGGAACAAGGGTATTAAGAGATTCCATAGTAAATAAAATAAATGAAATGGTTAAAGAACTAATAAATAAGAATTATGAACTAGATAATGTATACAGAATAATGATAGCTGCAAATACCACAATGCTTCATTTCTTTGCTGGTGTTAATCCCTATTCTATAGCTAAAGCACCCTATAGAGCTATCTTCCTAAATAAGATGGATATAAGAGCCAGAGAAATTGGTATTTCTATTAATAGGAAGGGTATAGTGACACTTCTTCCATCAGCCTCAGCATATGTGGGTGCTGATATTCTTGCTGGAATTGCAGCTACAGATTTTCATAAAAAGAAAAACTCCTGTATTTTTATAGACATTGGTACCAATGGAGAAATAGTTGCTATAGCACAGGGGAAAATGGCGGCCACATCAACAGCTGCAGGTCCGGCCCTTGAGGGAATGAATATATCTTGTGGCTTACGAGCAGTGACTGGTGCCATAGATAGTTTTAATATAGATGAGGATTATAATATTTCATTTACCACAATAGATGGCGGTGAGGCTAAAGGAATTTGTGGCAGTGCACTTATAGACATTGCAGCAAATATGGTTGTAAAAGAAATTGTTCACAAAAGTGGAAGATTTAATAAAAACTTAAATGAAAAAATATCAAGCAGAGTTAGGGATAAAAAGTTTTATATAACGGATGATATATATATTTCCCAAAAGGATATCAGACAAATACAATTGGCAAAGGGAGCTATTTCAGCTGGAATATCAATGTTACTTAAGGAAGTTAATATTAGCTTGGAAATGGTGGAGGAGGTTGTGATTGCAGGAGCCTTTGGATATCATATAAATGAAGATAGTATAAAAACAATTGGACTCATACCTAAGGGATTTAAGGGTAGAATTACTTTTGTAGGAAACTCTTCTATTGAAGGTGCAAGACTTGCATTAATAAATAAAGACATATTAGAGACTATCATAGGTTTTAAAAACAAAATAGAAATAGTTGAATTATCTACAAAAGATGAGTTTCAAGATTATTTCGTAGAGGCACTAAGCTTTTAATTGAGGTGAAGAAATGATAAAAATAGATGTAGTTTCAGGATTTCTTGGATCAGGAAAAACAACTTTAATAAAAAGCTTATTAAAAGCCTATGAAAATGAAAAAGTTGTATTGATTGAAAATGAATTTGGTGACATTGGTATAGATGGAGACATAATTGAAAGAGAGGGTTTCCAGGTTTTTGAAATTTCAAGTGGATGTATTTGCTGTATTATGAAAAAAGATTTTTTGATGGTGCTGTCTAGAATAATCAGTGAATTTAATCCGGATAGAATCATAGTGGAACCTACTGGAATAAGTATATTAAGTGAAATTATTGATATACTCAGCACCAAGGAAGTTTCAGAAAAATGTAGCATAAATTCATTAGTTACAGTAATAGATAGCATAAACTATCTACAGCAGTGTGATGTTTTTGGAGAATTTTTTGAAGATCAAATAATAAATGCTGAAACTTTAATATTAAGTAAAAGCCAATTTATAGACCAGGAAAAGGTCGAGGAAATTACAGAAGCTTTAAGGAAATTAAATAAGGAATCAGAAATTATAACTTCAAATTGGAGTAACCTTTCTTCGAGTGAAGTAAAGGAATTGTTAGAGGGAAATATAAAGTTAGATCTTAAAGAATTGTTTTACGCAGAATATAAACCCTGCAAGGAAAATAAATTTAAAGCTGTTGGCATAAAAACTTCAAAAAAATTTACAAAGCGCGAGCTAGAAGAGATTTTAATGGAACTTAAAAATCCTATATATGGTATGGTTTTGAGAGGTAAGGGGTTTTTAAAGGGTGTAAATTCATTTCTTGAATTTAGCTATACAAATGGTGAATATATCATAGATGAAAATAAAGAAAGATGTAGTGGTAGACTCTGTTTAATTGGACAAAACTTAAATGAGGAAGAGTTAAATAAGCTTTTTAAGATTAAAGTCGGGGGGCTATTTCATTGGTTGAAATTCTAATAGATAGCTTTAAAGATACAATAAAGGTAGTTCCATTATTATTTATTATTTTTTTCACAGTTGACTATATAATGCTTAAAGTAAATAAAGATAATAAACTTATTGAAAGGTTATCTAAATATGATTATATTGGTGGAAGCCTACTTGGATTAGTACCACAGTGTGGAATACCTGTGGCAATGGCAAGACTATATAGCAATGGACATATATCTCTTGGCATGCTTGCTGCAGTTTTTATTTCAAGTTCAGATGAAGCATTGATAATAATTGGAGCCCATCCAGAAAAACTTGGTTTTATGTTCAAGTTGATTTTTGTAAAGATATTAATAGGTATGGCGGCAGGATTTATTATTAATTTACTTATAAAAGAAAAAAGAAATAGAATCAAAGGGTGCACCATTAATTGTGACTGCCCCAAATGTAGGCGAAATAAAAACATTTTGACTCATAATTTAATTTACACTGCTAGAGTTACTGCTTTTTTAATAATAACTGTATTCATCATAAATTATGGAGTAAGTGTGCTTGGAGAGGAAAGTCTTCATGCAATACTTGGAAAGAATACATATCTTCAGCCTATTATTGCATCATTAATTGGAATGATTCCAAGTTGCATATCCTCTGTAGTGCTTGCTGAGGCTTTTATTAAAGGAGCCATCGGAGTTGGTCCATTAGTGGCAGGGCTGTGTGCAAATACCGGATATGGTATTCTTATTGTGATGAAGGAGCTACCACTTAAGAAAGCAATGAAAATTATGATACTAATTCAAGGAATTAGTATCACCGTTGGAGAACTAATCTACATTTTTGGAGGTAAATAAATTGGAATACAATATTAAATTTAAATGTGAAGGCGACAATCTAGAGGTAATTCCAGATAACATAGTAAATAATACGGGAATAACCTTTCCAAAGGCCCACACAGAGAATTCATTAATGTGTTATTTGGCCAAGGAATTGAAAAATTATAAGAAGGACAGCATATGTAGAGTTCCATTTTGTGTAACAGTTGAAGCAGAAGCGCTAGGCGGAAACATAAAGCTAGGAGACATGAAAAATGGGCCAAGAGTTGAGAGCTATGCATTTACGACTATAGAAGAATTGGGAAATATAAAAAATATTAATTTTCAAAAGGGTAGAATAAATGAGGTTTTAGAAGCAGTTGAAAAACTTACGAATGAAGGGGAGTGTGTTGCCTTAACTGTGGAAGGTCCCTTCACTATTCTATCTTCCATTATTGATCCAATGATTTTTTATAAGGGAATAAGAAAAAATAAAGAGAAAATAGATGAATTTTTAATGGTTCTTGAAGATAATATTGTGAGTTATATTATAGAAGGCATAAAACGAGGTGCAAAAATAATATCCTATGGTGACCCAGTAGGTTCTTTGGATATTGTTGGGCCAAAGGTATATGAGCAGTATAGCGGTAGGATTTCTCACAATATACTAAAAAGAGTGGAACCTTATTTGGAGAATGCAGTAGTACATCTTTGTGGAAAAACTTCAACTGCATTTGAAAAATATGGCCTTAGTGTATCAAAGGCCATTGAATTTGAGGGTGAATTAACTTATGGTGAGGCCATAAATAAAATATTACAAGATAGAAAGAATGTAAAATTTATTGGAAATGCCTGCATTAAAAGAACACCATTTATAATGAAAAACTCCGTGGCTTGGGAGATAAAGCTTTTATAAGAAGTGCCACCCACGTGGCAAGTGGCATGTTTTAAAGCATAAAATTTGATTTGAAGATACAAAATCCAATTATTTAAAATTAAAAAATCAGTTAACCAAAATCATTGGCTAACTGATTTTTTATTCCATATTATTTTTTCATTTCCTGTTTTCCTGTGACTTTACTTGTAGCATCCATTTTGAATGTGGATTTTGCTTCAGCCGTAGTAAAATAAACATTTCCGTCAACTGTAGCATCTATTAACTGAAAGTTATTTGCTGAAACATAAAGGTCACCTTTAAAAGTCCCATGTTCTATACTGCCCATAGGGCTACTAAAAGTTAACTTTGGAGCAGTCAAAATGAATCTAGCAGTTACTTTACGGTTTTCGTCTTGACTGTATAGAGCTATCTTACGTTTTATAATATCTTTGCCAGCTGTATCTTTTTTACCGTTTTTATACTCACCCTCAACTACAAGATTACTATCAATAGCTAAATCCTTTGTTATTGCAATAATCCATGTGCCCTTGCTGCTTATAGCCTTTTCAAAAGCAGTTGCAGTATTTACTACTGAAGCTGTTGTGACTACATTCGGCGTTGTTTCTGGTGGCGTTGTTTGTGGAGGTGTTACAGCTTTCTTACCACACCCTACTAGCATTAATGTTAATATAGCTGAAGTTAATAATATGGTTTTAATTTTCATTACAAATCCTCCTTGTTAGTTATATAGTTTTTAATTTCAATTTAGTATAACCAAAAGGATGACAATTAATGTTTTTAAATAAATAGATTAAATAATTAGTTTTTTACAGCTTGAATCAAAACTAAAAGAAATAAATGTTTAAATGCATAATAATTGAGCTGAATATGAAAAATGGCTAGAGTTATG
Source organism: Clostridium estertheticum (assembly GCF_011065935.2). Lineage (NCBI taxonomy): Bacteria > Bacillati > Bacillota > Clostridia > Eubacteriales > Clostridiaceae > Clostridium > Clostridium estertheticum. The sequence continues at coordinate 1,634,876 of NZ_JAAMNH020000001.1, forward strand.
TTATTAAACCTATAAAAAAAGAAAGTAATGTTTTAGTAAAATAAAAAATTCCAATATTGATATTTAATAAAATTTATGGTAATGTTAATATAATAAGATTTCAATATAAGGAGGGAAAAGCCATGACTGTGTTCTTTTTAGAAAATACAATTTTAGATAGATTGCCAATGTCATTATCTGGAATTACTCATAATGATTTCAATTTTACGGGAGAAGTCTGTCCAAAATTGAATATATCACTAAAAAGAAGTGAGTTATCTTTGCCTTAAATACATTATAATTATGTTATATTAAACCCAGGTGAGGACTCTCTTGCCTGTTTTTTTTTACTGCGATTATATAATGGATCAGTTTAACTGGTTTTGCTTAAAATCAAAATACAAAAACTCCGGCAAGTGTTTAATGCTGGGGTTTTATTATTTTACAGAGGAAAATCAATATTGCAAATATATAGGAGGAATTAACAATGATAGAATTAGCGTTAAAAGAAGTAGAAAAATATTTTGGAGGTAATAGGATTTTTAGTGATATTACTTTTGAAGTTCAAAATAATGAAAGAGTTGGTTTAATAGGAAAAAATGGTTGTGGTAAAACTACAGTTTTCAAAATTATTGCTGGTATAGAAAACCAAGATAAAGGTAGCATATCCATAAGAAAAAATGCAACTGTAGGATACCTACATCAAATACCAGATTATCCTGAGCAGTTTAAAGTAGTAGATGTTTTGAATACTGCTTTCCAAATTCAATACGAAATAAAAAGAGAACTTAAAATAATAGAAGAGCAGATGGCTAATTTAAAAGGGAGTGAATTAGAATATACATTAAGAAAATATGGTGAAGTTAATGATCTTTATGAAGCAAAAGGCGGTTATGAAATAGAAGAAAAAATGAGTAAGGTTTGCACTGGACTCAAGTTTAATGAAGAATTTTTAAATAGGGAATTTATAAGTCTAAGTGGTGGTGAAAAAACCATTGTAATATTAGGTAAAATACTACTTCAGAATCCAGATATACTTCTTCTTGATGAACCTTCAAATCATTTAGATGTAGTATCAATAGAATGGCTTGAAGCTTATCTTAAAGGGTACAAAGGTACAGTAATAGTTATTTCACATGATAGATATTTTTTAGATAGAGTTGTAACAAAAATAGTGGAAATTGAGGATGGAGAAACATCACTTTATGAAGGTAATTATTCTTATTACGTTAAAGAAAAACAAAAGAGAGTTTGTGAACAATTTGAAGCATTTAAAGATCAACAGAAAAAAATAAAAGCTATGGAAAAAGCAATAAAACAATTAAGGGAATGGGCTATTCAAGCAGATAATGAAAAATTCTTTAAAAGAGCAGCAAGTATGCAAAAGAGATTAGACAAGGTGGAAAGAGTTGATAAGCCCTTATTAAACCAACCTAAAATTAAGTTGGATTTTGCGGGCACCGATAGATCTGGCAAGGATGTAATAAGTATTAAAGGCTTATGTAAAAGCTTTGACCATAAGGATATATTGGTGGATTTATATTTAGACATTAGATATGGGGAGCGGACAGCTTTAATAGGCGATAATGGAAGTGGTAAATCAACTATTATAAAAACACTTTTAGGTGAAGTTGAGGCAAATTATGGTGAGGTGAAGTTAGGGTCTAACACTCAAATAGGATATCTTCCTCAAAATATAACCTTTAATAATGAAGAACTAACAGTGCTTGAAGCTTTTAGGGAGGATATGAGTATTTTAGAAGGTCCTGCTAGAGGAATACTGGCTAGGTTTTTGTTCTATGGAGAAAGTGTTTTCAAAAAGGTTAAAAACCTTTCTGGAGGAGAAAAAAGTAGACTTAAGCTCTGCAAATTAATTCAAAATGATATAAATCTATTGATACTAGATGAACCTACAAATCATTTAGACATAGATTCAAGAGAAAATCTTGAAGAAGCATTACTAGAGTTTAGTGGAACTATATTATTTATATCCCATGATAGATTTTTTATAAATAAGCTTGCCGCAAGAATATGCGAAATAGAAGATAAAAAGATAATAGATTACCCGGGGAATTATGAATATTACAAAGAAAAGAAAAATGAATTTAAGAAAAATAAAATTGAAATTCCTATAATTGAAAAAGAGAAGAAACTACAAAGCAAAGAAAACACAGAAAAACAAACAAGTAATAACAAACTTAAGCAAGCAGAAAGCTTAGAGAATAGAATACAAGAGCTTGAAGTGAAACTTAAAGATATAGATATTGCAATGAATAATAATGGTCGAGAATATGAGAAACTGTTAGAGCTAGGCAAAGAAAAGGAAGAAATCCAGGAAGAATTAGATTTCATCATTGAAAAATGGATGGACATCGAAAACTCATAATAATATCTAATACGGGGGATCGAAATGGAATATAAAAATGAATTGAAAAAAAATATATCTAAAAATTATCTATTTACATTTTTAAAGGAGTTTGATCTTACGCACGGAATCTGGATGATCTATTTAGCATCAAAAGGATTATCATTAACAGAGCTTGGCCTCGTAGAAGCTATCTTTCATATAACTTCATTCACAATGGAAATACCTACTGGAGCAGTGGCGGATATTTGGGGAAGAAAAGCTAGCAGAATATGCGGAAGAATAGGTAAGTTAATATCTGCTTTTATACTAATATATTCAAACAGTTTTTTGTGGTTTGCAATAGGCTTTATAGTGACAGCATTATCCTATAATTTAGAATCAGGCGCAGGAGAAGCATTAGTATACGATTCACTAAAAGAAATAGGGGAAGAAAAAAAATACATGAAAATATCTGGTGTAAATGAAGTGATAATGCAAGCTACTCAGTTCTGTGGACTTTTGCTTGGTGGATTCTTGTCTAAGTTTAGTTATACTTATGCCTACGGTGTAACGATTTTAGTTAGCTTATTTTCTATAATTCAAGCCTTTTCTTTTAAGGAACCGGATATTAAAATGGAAATTGATGAAAAAAGATTTGAAACATTTAAAAATCAAGTGTCTGAAAGTTTTAAGATTATAGCTGGAAATAAAAAACTAGGATTTTTGATTGTGTTCTCACAGGCGATCTTTATGTTTAATACAAGCATATTCTTTTATTTTCAGAACTATTTACTTTCTAAGGGGATTTCAAAAGGAAATATAGGTATAATACTCGCAATTGCATCATTGGTGGCAGCTATAACAGCAACCCAAGCATATAAAATTGATAAAAAAGTAGGAGAGCGTGTAATAATATTATTACTTCCTCTAATAATTGCTATATGTATATGGGGAGTGGCTTTAAGTAAATTTTATTACGTTTTTTTTATATTAATAAACAGTATTGAGTCTATTATTTTTATTGCAGTTAGTGATTATACAAATAAATTAATACCATCCAATAAGAGAGCTACAATACTTTCCATGGGTAGCATGATATTTAGTTTATACATGATAATAATATTCCCTCTTATAGGAAAACTCGGAGATGAATATTCATTGCAGTTTGCATTCCAAGTTTTAGCTATCATAGCAAGTATCATGGCTATGATAAATATTATTGTTCTTGAGTTAAATAAAAAAGTAAAAAAGAAATAATTCTTAAAAATATTATATAAATCTTCAAATCATAATTAAACAATTTTCTACAATAACTTTTTATGGTATAATTTTCTTATAAGATACAAAAGGTATCATAAATAAGTTATATATAAATTGTAGAAGGGGAGTTTTATTGTGAAAAATGAATTATTAGAAAAATATGCTCTTTTATTAGTGAAGACAGGAATTAATATTCAAAAGGATCAAACACTTGTAATCAATGCCCCAATAGAGTGCGCTTCTTTTGTTAGAATCCTGTCTAAAATTGCTTATACTGAAGGTGCCAGGGAAGTAGTTATAAATTGGAGGGATGAATTGTCTTCAAAAATTAAATTCATGCATGCTCCAGAGGAGGTTTTTGAAGAATACCCAGACTGGCAGAGAGATTTTTACTTATCAAATGTACGCAGGGGTGCTGCTTTTTTAAATATTTCAGCCTCTGACCCTGAGCTTATGAAGGAAGTTAATCCTGAGAGAATGGCGAAATCACACAAAGCGGCTAGTAATGCAATAAAGGAATATAGAGATAGACTTATGAGCAATAGAAATGTTTGGTGTGTTGCATCAATTCCAACTATATCTTGGGCAAAAAAAGTTTTCCCTGAATTATCAGAGGACGCGGCAGTGGAAAAACTTTGGGACGCTATATTTAAAACAGTAAGAGTAGATACAATTGACCCTGTTGCTTCCTGGGAAACACACAAAAGCAACCTAAAGAAAAGCATGGACTTTTTAAATGGCAATAACTTTAAATATCTACAATATAAAAATTCATTGGGTACTGATCTTGTCATTGAACTTCCAGAAAATCATTTATGGCTTGGAGGTTCGGAGTATACACCAGAGGGGATAGAGTTTATAGCTAATATGCCTACTGAAGAGGTATTTACACTTCCTAAGAAAACTGGAGTTAATGGAACAGTGGTAAGTTCAAAACCACTAAACTATAATGGAAATCTAATTGAAAAATTCTCACTTACTTTTAAAGATGGGAAAATTATAGACTTCAAAGCTGAAAAGGGTTACGATATTTTAAAGAGTATTATTGAGACTGATGAAGGATCATATTATCTTGGTGAAGTAGCATTAGTACCACATGATTCTCCAATATCAAATTCAAATATATTGTTTTACAATACGCTTTTTGATGAAAATGCCTCTTGTCATCTGGCTATTGGAAAAGCATATCCAGTATGTATAAAAAATGGTGAAAATTTAAGTGACGAGGAACTTTTAAAAGAAGGAGTTAATGATTCCACTGTGCATGAAGATTTCATGGTTGGCTCAGAAGATTTGCAAATAATAGGAATTACTGCAGATGGAAAAGAAGTACCTGTATTTAAAAATGGGAATTTTGCATTTTAACTATATTACTAAAAAAAATAACAAGTCAGTATGAGTTCATACTGATTTGTTATTTTTTTTATTATCTATTTATCTGAATAAAACATAGATACTTGTAAATAATTACAATATAATAAATCAGATAATAAGGAGAAACCAATGGAAATAATTGATTTAAATAAAATATTAGATAAGAATCTAGAACCTGTTTGTAAATTGGAAGGAAAACTGTTTTTAAGGGAGATGGTAAAAATTTATGATGACTTATTTAAGGACTCAGACATTATAAATTATTATATTTATGATATTGAAAATAAAGAAATGACCTCTATTAACATAGGAAAAGAAAAAATATTACTGGATTTTTTTCAGCAGAAGGAGGTAGAAGGGGCGGATGGCTTTTATTATGTTACTGTAAAAAAACAGCTTTTAATTAATGAATATACACTTAATAGTGTTAATATTAGTACTTCTGAGATTACATTAGTATTTAAATTTGAAATGGATAAGAAATTTAATAATTTATTAGTAGAAAAATTAGATGCGGATAAATTTTTAGTGTTTTTCAAAGAGGAGCACCAATTAACCTTTGAAGAATTTGAAAGTTTTGAAACGCCAATTGAAAATTATGGCTATGAAAAGGCTGTACTTTATAATGTAAATAGTTGCGTGAATTTTGAAGTAGAGGATAAAGCATTCTTAAGGGGAATTCGGTCGGTATTTTTTAAGACCGCTTTAAAAAATGAAGAATGCGTAGTGTATGAAGAAAATTATTTAGAACCTTATAATAAAGAACAAATATATAATGAAGTACATAGGGGGAGAAAATCTAAAAAGAATCAATTTTTTTATTGGGATTCCCTTAAATACTTACCAATAAAAAAATTCATTAGTGAAATTGAAGACGGATGTGAAAAGCTATCATTTGTAGATATGGAAATTCAGGGGCTTGATGGTTATGAGTTTTTTTCTGGAGTAGATGGAGATAATATTTATTATGAAGTAAATAAATTTGGGAAAGAAGATAGCAATGCTATGATTATATTAAATAAGGAAAGTCTTGAAAAAAGAACTATTGCATTACTTTCAGAATCTAAAGAGAATACAAATTCCAGCTTTTCTGATTATTCTTGGAGCTTAGATGGGAAGTATAAAGTTATTTTTCAAAAAAAGCTTATTTCCAATAAACAATTAAAATTGAAGGAAATTATAAATGGAAATATTGATTATACTTATGAAAAAAAATTAGGATATCCAAAGGAATGTATAAACAGTCGTTACTTAATTACTTCTACTAGTAGAGAGGGGCCAAATACGTCTATTATTGATATGGAAACAAAAAAAGTACAAACACATAAAAGGGAACATGCAGTTTTTGACGATTATTTAGTTTTATTTTAGTTATAAATAGAGGGAAAAAATGTATTTATGTGTAATTATATAGTGGAGTTATTATTGTATTAAGAGGGGGATAAAATTTGATATGGGGTTATTACATTTTCATATTATTTTGCTAGTTATTGCTCTAACAATTATTATTTTTTTTCTTTTTAGAAATATTTTTAAGCTTACAAGAGTAAAAAAAGAGACGGTAAAAGAAAAGAGAATACTAACATTTTTAATTCAAAATAAAAAGTGCAACATGGGTTTCGAAGTGGTGAAATAAAATTAGGATAACTATACATAATATACAAATATATGTAAAAATATATTGTAAACACATTTTACATATGTTAAAATAAGTATATTATAGTAATTATAAATTACTATTTAGAAGAATCTAATCTGATAAACAACATATCCTCTTTTGTTTAGGAAATTATTGTTAATCAAATTTAGATCTTAATTTTCAAGTATAAGGAGGAATATTTAAAATGGCAGACAAAAACTTAATTTGTAAGGACTGTGGAAAAGAATTCGTTTTTACAGAGGGTGAACAAGCTTTTTACAAAGAAAAAGGATTCGAAAATGAACCACAAAGATGTGTCGAGTGCAGAAAAGCAAGAAAACAACAAAATAACAAACCATCTTTTAAAAGATAGTATAATTAAGTAATCTGTACCCTATAAGAATATAATCTTATAGGGTTTTTTTAATATTAACATAATTTCACATAATATTAAGGCAATTATTCGAAATTTATCTATTATAATTAAGGCATAAATAAAATAAAGCTACTACAAAAATTAATGGTTATAACTATTTCTGATCGTGAGGATGAAATTGGAAGTCTAGCTAAATCTATTGAATACATGAGAAAGAACTTATTAAGAGAGACGAAAGTGAACAATGGATGCTTCAAAACATTTCACACGAATTAAAAACACCTGTCATGGTAATTAGAAGCTATTCAGAAGGACTTGGCATGGCTATAGTAAAATATATAGTTGAGTTTCACAAGGGAGAAATTTATGCAATAAACGAAAATGGTGGCGTTATAAAGATACCTGCTTAATACTGAAAATCATCATAAATAAGAGCACTAGATATAATACTGTTACGCAGTAAAATTTAGTGCTCTTATATTATGTTAAATAGTATGGTGTAGATATAAAATCTATTTTTGGAGGTAGTATAAAGTTAAAATTAACCTAGAAGAAATAAAAGTGGATATTTTAGATGAAATAAGAGAAACTATTTAATATAAAAATCAAAATAGAAGTATCAATTTATAACTCTAATGGTGCTTATCTATATGAAAAGGGCATGGTGATTGCAATGGAAAATGGAGATCTAAATGGGAATATAGATTTAATCAGAGAAGGGCTCGGCAAACAAAGTCCTATGGTGGTAAAGCATTTTTATATTGGTATAGATGAGCCATTAGAAGCTGCTATTATCTACGTCAATGGGATTACAAACAAGGACATTATTGATAGAGATATATTAAATCCGCTTATGCTTCATATACAAGAAAATTTAACTGATAAGTCAAATATAGGAGATTATCTTTGCAAAAGATATATTTCCATGAGCAATACATTGGTAGAAGCAGATATAAATGTAGTGGTTGACTATCTTAAAAGAGGAAAAACAGCAGTGTTAATAAATGGCGCTTTAGAAGTAATAATAGCTGACACTACAGGTGGACAACAGAGGGCCATTATGGAGCCTATGAATGAAACTGCAGCAAAAGGACCAAGAGATGGTTTTGTAGAAAATTTAGAAGTAAATATTAGCCTTATACGAAGAAAAGTCAAAGATAAGAACCTCACCATTGAGTTATTTAAGGTAGGAAGAAGACTTCAGAGTGACGTGGCAATGGTTTATATAGACGATATAGTAGATAAACAGGTATTAGAAGAATTAAAAAAGAGAATAGAAGCCATCGATATAGATGCTGTACTTTCAGCGGGAAAGCTGGAGCAATATATTGAAGACAATGCTTATACGATTTTTCCACAATCCTATGGTACGGAAAGGCCAGATAGAGCTATTGGAAATATGTTAGAAGGAAGAATAATTATTCTTGTAGAAGGAACACCAATGGTGCTTTTATATCCAGCAGTATTCATGCAATTTTTCCAGGCCACTGAGGATTATACCCAAAGAACTGTGATAGCCTCTTTTGCAAGAATTCTTAGGATTTTGGCGGCGGTTATTGTTGTAACCCTACCTTCTATTTACTTAACATTAATAAAGTTTAATGTAGAACTTATACCTATAAAATTTGTAACCCCAATTGTTCAATCGAGGGTAGGAATTGCTCTAACTCCATTTTTAGAGATTGTGGCTATGGAGATAGTTGTGGAGTTTTTAAGAGAGGGTGGCTTAAGGCTACCTACTAAAATAGCTCAAACCTTAAGTTTAGTGGGCGGTATTATTATAGGTGATACCGCAATTAGATCTAGAATGGTGAGTCCTACTACCTTACTTATAGTGGGAATTACTGTAATCACTACTTTCTTAATTCCTAATTATGATATGTCACTTTCTATTCGATTGTTACGGTTTCCAATGCTGGTACTAGCAAATATTATGGGCATATTTGGAATAGCTGTAGGGTGGTTTTTAATTTTAGTTCATCTTTCCTCTTTAGATAGTCTAGGCGTACCATATTTTGAGTTTCATAAAAGCGACATGAAGGATACATTTATTAGAGCACCCTTGTGGAGGATGGATAAGCGGCCAGTTGCTATTCCCAATGGAAATCCAATGAGGCAGACTAAGTTTAGGAATAAGTTTATTAAAAAAAGGTAGTGAATAAAATGCAAGGAGGCTCCAATAAAAAACAAAGTTACTTATCGGTAAATCAGTTTGCACTTATTATATTCGGTAGCATTGTTGGAGTTGGTATTTTATCACTTCCAAATGGTGTGGTAAAAGCTGCTCATCAGGATGGATGGTTTTCTACGTTGATAGGAGGGATATATCCCTTATACGTTGTCATAATAGCTAGATATATAAGCAAAAAGTTTCCTAATGATAGCATATTAATCTTAAGCAAAAAGTATTTTGGTAGAGTCATTGGAAGTATCTTTAATTTGATTTTCGCAACTTATTTTATCTTTATTGCATCAATGATAGCTAGTTATTATACAAACTTAATGCGGAATTTTATAGTGGGATTTTTAACGCCTTTTAAAATCATAGCTATCCTATTTATCTGCATTATTTATGCGGCTTCTAGAGGGTTAAAGGTAATAGGAAGAATTAGTGAAATTTCCTTTTATGTTAAAATAATTCTCCTTTTATCACCTATATTAGCTTTGCGAGAGCCTAATATTAGAAATATTTATCCTGTATTTGGTTCTGGGTTTAGTTCAATAGCAAAGGGAACTGTGAAATCAATTTTTTCTTATACAGGAGCAGAAATAATTTTACTCATTTACCCTTTTCTGAAAGAGAAAAATAAGATGCTGGTCTCTTCACTTATAAGTATAACACTGGTTATAGTTGTGTATGTTTGGTGTGTCTTTATAACCACCTATTATTTAGGTCCGGATATTGTGAGCAAACACGATTGGTCCTTTTTGTTAGTGCTAGGAAGTGTAACCATAACAGTAATCAATAATTATAGATATATTTTTATGACCTTGTGGAGTTTTATTGCATTTAAAAGCATGAGCATCAACGGTTATGCAAGTTTATATATTTTCAAAGATTTTGCACATAAAATAGAGATGAAAAAGATTTGCTTTTTTATGTATCCACTGCTTGTATATTTAGCTGTTAAGTATGGCAATGAAATAAGTAGACAAAGCATTAGCAATAATGTTCTGCCGTACTATGTAATATTTAATTTATTATATATGACGATTATTGCTATATTTGTATTTTTTAAGGAAGGAGTTAAATCTTGAACAACAAAAAATACTTGATCATAATCATTGGTGTCTTTATTTATGTATTTATATCGCTTGGACAAGAACGGGTTCCGGTTGAAGAGTTAGAGACTATTAATAGCATTGGATATGATATAGAGAGAAAAGGTGAAGATACCATTGAATATAGTATACCAATTAGTACAAACATTTACAAACCCAGTGGCGTGCAAGTTAACTTGTTATTTAAAGAGCAAGGGCAAAATGTAGGAGAAGTAATTCAGAAAAGGCAAGAAAAGATGAGTAAAAAGTTTATACAAGGGCAAGAAAGGGTAGTTTTGATTAGCGAGGATTATGCAAGGTATGGTTTAAAAACTTTAATAGAGGATAGATTCAGAAATTCAGAAACAAACGATATGGCTTATATGGCAGTATGTAAAGGGAAAACAGAGGATTACTTGAAATATACGGTAAAGGGGTATAGTAACTCTTCAGAGTATATAGGGGGGCTCGTAGAAGGGTCTGTTAATTACAGTTTCTTTTCTGACAACTACAAGGCAATAGATGTATATGTGAGGATTGGAGCAGAGGGTAGAAGTCTAGTGCTTCCATATATAGAAATAACAGAAGAAGGAATAGAAATCACTGGTATGGCTATTTTTAAAGAGGATAAAATGGTAGAGTTAGCAGATGCCAAAAATAGTAAAATACTTAATTTGTTAAAAAACAATAATGTGAAAGGGGTAATATCTTTACAAAAGAGTCCTAAAGTGTATATTGATTTTGAAGGAAAAACAGGTAGAAGAAAAGTCAGATGCTATAAACAAGGAGATAAATATAGTTTCAATATTGATTTAACCTTAACAGGTACAATTATTAACAATGAAATGTATGCTGATATTATGAATGAAATAAATATAAAAAAAGAATTTGAAAAAGATATGGCAAAAAGTATGGAGCGTGAATGTTATGATTTTATAAAGATAATGCAAAATGTCTATAAGGTAGATTGTATTGGACTAGGCAAAGAAGCCGCTGCAGTGTATGGAAGGCAGAAAGGTATTGATTGGAATCAAGTAGTTTCCAATGCAGATATTAAAGTAAATGTAGTGGTTAATGTGGATTTACAGGGTAGAGGAGATTATTAGGAATGCAGATAGAAAAGAAAAATCTACTAACTCCAAATGAAGTTACTTTTATACTAATAGGAATTATGTTTGATGTAACAGCGTCCAATTTACCTAACGTGGTAATTGCTAATGCAAAACAGGATGGATGGATTTCTGTTATTATAGGAGCCATATATCCACTATATGTAGCTCTCTTAGCTATATATGTTAGCGGGAGATTTCCTAAGGAAAATATTTTAGTGCTTAGTAGAAGGTACCTTGGAAAGACCTTTGGAACCATATCAAATTTTCTTTTTTTACTAAGCTTTTTTAGTTATTTTCCACCCTTAATTTCAACACTTGGGATAATTATAAGAACAGATGCAGTACCTATATTAACTCCTTTAAAAATTTATGTAGTTTTATTTTTTGCAGGCGTATACGCTACCAGTAAAGGGATTAAAGTGCTGGGAAGGATAGGTTCTATCACCTTTTGGATGGGGATAGCAATCATTATCCCTACCATTTCTATTTTAAAACAAGGAAGCTTTTTAAATATAAGTCCTATATTTGGAACAGGGATTGTAAATATTTTAAAAGGAAGTCTGGATTGTGTTTATGATTATTCATTAATGGAACTTATATTTTTAATTTATCCCTTTATAAATGATAGTAGCAAGATAAAGGCATCCACTTTAAAGGCAGTAGGATTTACTGCTATTATATATACCTGGATTACTTTTATAAGCATATATTATATGGGAAAAGATATCATTCCTAAAACAATATGGAGTTTTTTTAATGTGGCAGAAGCAGTAAAGGTTGAAATAATAAATAATTTCAGATATGTTTTTGTATTTTTCTGGATAATTATAGCGATTAAATCTTTAACCATTTTTAATTATGTGTGTATTTTTATTTTAGATGATATTAAAAAGATAAAAAGTAAAAAAATAGTATATGTAGTTATGGCTACGGTGGTTATTATGCTTGCAAAGACCTATTATGGAGATTTGTTAGCAATGAATGAAATCACAAAATATACTTCCCCAATAAGCACTATATATAATTTATTATATTTAACCCTCATCACGAGCTTAATATGGATAAAAAAAGGAGAGGCAAAATGAAAAAATATATGAACATAATATTTGTTGTTTTTTTATGCATTACTTTCTTACTCGTGATTTTTGGCGGTGAAAAAATAAAATTAAGCAGTGTGGAGGATATTGATATTTATGTGGGAGTAGGACTAGGGATAAATAGAAATGGTGAAGGGGGTTTAAACTATAGGGTTTCCACCACTGCTAATGAATATAAACAAGATGAGACAACTGAAAATGTATTAAGTATTGGAGTAAGCGAAACTATTGGAAAAACAAGAGAAAATAGACAAAAAAAAACAGGTAAAAAATTTTTTTTAGGGCTTTCGAAAATTTATATAATAGATGAAGAATATGCTAGATATGGAATAAGAAGTTTCATTGACATTAATTTTAAGAATCCTGTGATTAATACTAATTCAATTTTGGTGGTATGCAAAAATAGGAATGAAGATTATTTCAATTATACGACCCCAGGCTATGATAATTCAGCAGAGTATATAAGCGATATGATTAAAAATTCAGTAAACTACAATTTTTTTAGCGAAGACTACTTGTTTAAAGATGCAGTATTATCAATAGATGCAGAGGGCAAAAATATGGTTAGTCCCTATATTGAAATAATGGAAGATGGAATTAAAACAACAGGAATAGTAGTTTTTAAAAAGGATAAGCTAGCTGTTATTTTGGATATAAAGGATACAAGAATAATGAATATGCTAAGAGAGAACAAGGTAAACGGAATATTAACCATACAGAAAGATTCGAAAAAATATATAAATTATCAAGCGGAATCTAAAAGAAAAATCACATGTAGAAAAATAGGGGATAAATATACTTTTATTATTGACTTAAATTTGAAAGGAGAAATTATTAACAATGAATTATATGAAAATATGTCAGAAAAGATAGAGGTAACCAAAAAGTTTGAAGATGACATGGCAAAACAAGTGAAAAAAATGTGTACTGGACTTTTGGATAAGATGAAGAATGAATATAAAGTAGACTTACTGCAGCTAGGATGGTTGGCTGCAGCAAAATATGGAAGAGACACAGGTGTAGATTGGGATAAGGTTGTTTCTAACTCTGACATTGTAGTAAATGTAAAGGTACATGTTGATAAAATAGGAAGAGGACAGTATTAAATATAGGATAAGTAAGGAAAAATAGAAGGTGGCGCCTTGTGAAAAAGAAAAAAAAAATAATTGTGTTTTTAGTGGCCCTTATAGTTTCCGTTTATGCAGAAAAATTGAAAGTAACTCCTATGGAGGAGTTTAATATACCTATAGCCCTTGGGAATGATATTAATAAAGAGTTAAATGGTAATGTGCAATATAGCATTCCATTAAGTATATATGATTTTAAAAAGAAGGGAAAAGGTGGTGTAGGGATCACTACTAAAAAGGAAACTATTATCGAAGAAGTTAGAAGTAATATTTTAAAAGGAAAATCAAGCAGTATTGGGGAAACAAGAGAAGAAAGACAATTAAAGTCCAGTAAACCTTTTCTACTTGGAGTTGAAAAAATAGTTTTAATAAGCGAAGAACATGCAACCTATGGGATATTAAATATAATAAATTTATTTTTTGCCAATGCAAAAATTAATGATAGAGGTATTTTTGCAGTATGTAAAGGGAAGGCAGAAGATATATTAACGTTTAAGGTAGAAGGGTATCCTAGTTCTGCAGATTATATTGAAGGCATGATTAAGCATGCCACAAGCTATAATTTTATATCTGATCGGTATACTTTATTGGATATATATGTAACACTAGATTCAGAAGGAAAAAATTTAGTCCTTCCTTACCTAGAAATAAAGGATAAAAATATTACTTTTGCAGGTATGGCCTTATTTAAAGGAAATAAAATGGCTTATGTATTACCTATGGAGGAAAGCAAAATTATGAATATGCTTAGGGAGAAAAAAGGGGAAGGAACATTAAGTTTGCAGGAAGGCCCAGATAAGTATATAAATTATGAGGCAATGGTTAAAAGGAAGGTAAAATGTACTAAGAGAGAAGGAAAATATGAATTCAACATTGAGTTAGATTTTCAGGGAGACATCATAGAGAACACATTATATAAAGAGTTGGGAAAAGAAAAAGAAAGTGAATTTGAAGAACTCATGGGGAAAAAAATAGAGAAAATGTGCAATGATTTTTTGGATAAAATGAAAAATGTTTATAAAATAGATTGCTTAAATCTGGGAATGTATGCTGCGGCCAAATATGGCAGAGAAACCGGGGTTGATTGGAACAAAGAGGTAAGTAATGCAGATATCAAAGTAAGTATAAAAGTAAAAATAGATAAGAGTGGAAGAGGGCAGTACTAAAATACGCATGGAGAATAAAAATATGGAGAAAATAAAAAATAACTTGTTAGAAGATAGCGAATGCATAGCAATGGTAGTGGGGTTTGTAACCAGCATAGGTCTTTTAGCATTACCCAATGCAGTAGTACAGGATGCTAAACAGGATGGATGGATATCGGTGGTTGTAGGTGGAGTATATCCTCTATTTCTGGCTTTCTTATCTATTTATTATGTGAAAAAACATCCAAATGAGGATATATTGGTTTTAAGTAAAAAATATTTAGGGGTCATTCTTGGCACCATATGTAACATTTTATTTATGGCTCAGTTTGGTATATATTTGATAGGGGTTGCATCTGGAATGAGTAATGTTTATATATGCCATGCAACAACTTTTTTAACACCAATAAAGATTTTTATTCCTGCTATATTAGTAGCTACTTATTTAGCTCTTAAAGAGATAAAAGTATTGGCAAGAATAAATATGATTGGTCTTTATGCTGTGGTGATATTGATATTAACCTTACTACCAGCCTTGCAACGTGGTAATTACCTAAATTTATTTCCGGTTTTTGGATCTGGGTATAAAAATATTTTAAAGGCAAGCCTTGAATCCGCTTATGCTTATGGTGGACTAGAGGGAATATTTTTAATTTATCCTTTTATGAGAAACAAAGATAAAATTAAAGCAGTAGTGTTCAAATCTTGTTTTTTAATTATGTCACTTTATATTTGGACAACTTTTATATGTATCTATTTTTTTGGATATAAGGTTACTTCTAAAGCATTATGGCCAGTTTTACTAGTAACAGAAGGAGTAAATTTACCGGTGCTAAATAGCTTTCGTTTCATATTTTTATTTTTATGGAGCTTGGCTATATTTAGGACGTTAGCAAATTTTCAGTATTTGATTACATATATTGTAAGTTATATACTAAAAGTGAAAGATAAAAAGAAGATTTATTGGTTTACGGTTCCTATTGCAATCTACTTGTGCTTAAAGGTTGGAAATGAAGTGCAAAGAAGGGCAATTCTTGGCTATATTATTCCGACGGTAACATTGTTTAATATCGCATATGTATCTGTTATTGCTATATTGATATTTATAAAAGACAAAGGTCAAAAGCAAACTACAACCTAAAAAACTCCAGAAACTTTCTGGAGTTTTTTAACATAAAGATATTATTTATTATGAGATAATTTAGAACGCTTAGTGAATTTGTCATTATTTGCATCTATTCTCTCACCATTTTCAATTCCTATATCACCACCACTTTGAGGGAACATTTTTCTCAGTTCAGCATTAGTTTTTTTATCAGTTTTCATGTGACTTTTATTATTGTCCATAAATACTCCTCCTTATATGTTGCTAAATAAGGCTTCTTCAAAAACAAGCAGTCACTATCATAGTTTATTTTTTCAGAAGTCTAATATTAATATAACCCTAACAGCATAAAAATATTTGTGTAAAATAAATTACTATAATGATAAAAATATTTTTTTCTTTTTAAATAATCAAATAAAATAATAATTCATAAAATTTGTATTTATGAATTTTAAATAGATGTGTATAATACTAATATGGAGTATTTTATTTATGGAATTAAAAATAGCTTATGAGGAAGTGACTTAACATGCCATTTAATGTATATAATAGAAATAAAAAATATTTAGGATTTATTCAGTCTGCATATCCCCAATATACAAATGTATTTATGGTTGCTAGTACAGATGTAAAGCTTACAGATGAGGATTTTGATATAAATAAGATGAAATCTGAATTAGCCGGGTATTTGGGTTGTAAAAATATTTTAGGTAAAGTTAATGAACCAAGATTAAGTAAAAGCATTGATAATATAATAGTTAAAGAATTTGGTAAATTTAAAGATAATACTTATGATGAATTATTGAAATTAGTATATCTTAGAATATTACGGTATGAAGAAAATTTTAATTATAAAAGTATTGAAAATGAAAAAATCAATGCATATTTTTTGATTGATATTAATAATGTTGTAATTGAAAATAATTCAATAATTATAGATGAGGAAATAGATTATATTAACAATGAAAAACTAGAAAATCATATTCCTATGATTGCAAAAATTATTGACTATCCAAGAATTCAAATTGATAGCATGTCCTCAGGGCAGGGATTGTTATTAGGTGCGGACCTTGCTGATTTATCGGGAAGAAATCATATTCACAAGACAAAACTAAAAATAAAATCAGGTAATTTTGCTTATGAACTTAATTTGCCTGTAGAATTATACTTGAAAAAAGGTGACACAATTCAAATTTATGTAGATAATAGGGTCATTAAAAGAGTATTTTGCAATGGTATAATATATGATTTCTAATACTTTTATGTATTAAGCGTTTTTTTTAGATTATAATTTTGTTAGCATAATCTAAGAAAAAAATCTAAGTTCCACAAGGATTATTATATTGAGGCAAACATGATTTAATCTATTTAGGAGAGTTGTCCTAATATTTATGAAGATAGATAGGAGAAATAAACATGTATACTAATGAAACAAAATTAAAAGTAAGGTATGTAGAGACAGATCAAATGGGAATAGTGCATCATTCAAATTATTATGCTTGGTTTGAGGTAGGTAGAACAGAATATATAACAGAAATAGGGATGACATATAAAGAAATGGAAGAAAATAATATTATGTTACCAGTGGTAGAAAGTTCTTGTAAGTACATAGAAGGGGCAAAATATGAGGACATAATTACAATTCAAACATATATGCATGAGCTAAATGGGGCTAAGGTAATATTTAATTATAATGTTCTTAGAAAAAAAGATAGAAAAATTTTAGCTAAGGGCAGTACAACTCATGCTTTTGTCAATGAAAAATTTAGAGTCGTAAATCTTAAGAAAGCTAATGGAGAGATGTGGAATAGGTTTCAAAAACTCTTTGAAAAGATAGAATAACGTCTTATTATAAGTTAAGCGTCTTTTCTTAGAGAATGCTATAACGAAAAGTATATATTGCTAGAAATGCGTTCACTTAGCCAAGTAATTCTAAAATTTATTTTATTTACAGTTGCTAAAAAATACAAACTCGCTGACGCTCAAACATGTATTTTTTTTCACGCAACTGCAAATAAAATAAATTGTGAATTACTAAGGCACGCTCAACGCATTTTACGCAATATATACTTTTGTTAGCATTCTCTAAGAAAAAATATCTAATTTTAAAAGAGGCTACTATTTTTATATCATTCACTGAAAAAGGATATTTGTCCTTTTTTTAATATTGTAATTAATTTATACTAACAATACATTTCTATTAAGTATAATGAAAGAATATTTCAATTAACGAGGTGGGGGTGAAAAATGATTTTTGAAGTTTTAAGTTATATTGGTGAAAAACTAAATGATAATGGAGTTACATGGGCTGTTGGGGCAT
This sequence comes from Clostridium estertheticum, assembly GCF_011065935.2. Lineage (NCBI taxonomy): Bacteria > Bacillati > Bacillota > Clostridia > Eubacteriales > Clostridiaceae > Clostridium > Clostridium estertheticum. Next base: position 1,653,018 of record NZ_JAAMNH020000001.1, read on the forward strand.
CTATCTTATTGAGTCATTATGGGCTTATAGAAAATCCTAATGATATTGATATTTTAGTAGATTTAAATGATATAGAAAAAGTAGATAAGATTCTAAAAAGTATTGGAGAAAAGAAAGTTAGAGATAAATCAGATACATATTCAACAAAATACTTTTATGAATATGTTGTCCATGGATTTGATATCGATGTTATGGCGGGTCTTAGCATTAATTATAACAGTGGAACATTTGAGTACATTTTTGATCATATTTCCATTTCAGAATTTAAAAAAATTAACGGAGTAAATATACCATTGAGTTCTTTAGAAGACTGGTATGTACTATATCAATTAATTCCTAGTAGGGAGATAAAAGTAAAGATGATAGAAAATTATTTATTATCAAATGTGATAAAGAGGCCTGATTTATTAGAAAGAGCATTAAGTGGTGACTTAGCAGAGGAAGTTAGAGATAAAATACAAGAAATGTTAAAGTTCTGATTCCTATATTTTCATAATGTTTCAACGCTTAGAAGTAAAATTTGTTTTTTTCTAATATTCCGCTAACAAAAGGATATATTGCGTAAAATGCATTTGAACAAGGTAAGTAATTCTAAAATAAATTTTAGAATTACTTACCGACATAAATGCATTTTTAGCGATATATCCTTTTCGGTATAGCAGAATATTAGAAAAAACTCTTAATTTAAAATAGCACATTATACAACCTTATAAATTACTTAGCAAGCTGTGAAAAATAATGTTTGGGGATAAAGCCTTTCTTTATCCCTTCCGTAACTAGCAAATATGTTGCAGTAGTGTCAAACCTAGCATCATGAAAATTTGCAGTATCTCCAAAATATTCATTACTCTTCAAATTTATTTCATTTTCATTTAACTTTAAGAACTTTATGGCTTCTGATAATTTTGGATTTTTATAGCCTCCACGTACAGAGTAAAGTTTGCATATATCCTTATAATATTTCATTGTGCAAAATATATGGTTAGGGATTAGAGCATGTCCACAATTATTGAGTTCATGAGTTAAAAATTTAATATCAAAATTAACATTGTGTCCTATAAGAATATCTGCATTTATAAAATCATCGATAAAATCTTCATAAGAATCCTCAAAAGTTTTGCCATCGCTTAGATCAAATAGTGCATCCACACTAAACCCATGCACATCTTCAGCGGATGGTTCTACGTAGTCTACAGTAAAGAATGTATTTTTACCTATTGTTTTTATAGGCTTATAACTAGTATCAACAAGTATGTAACTTAACTGACATATGTTTCCTGGTCTTATACCAGTAGTTTCTGTATCAAAAAAAATCATTTTCATTAAAGGACCCTCCTGTCGTTCTTTGGTGCACAAAATAATTATTAATTGTTTTGCCTCCTGTCATTCTCTGGGACACAGAACAATTCTCAATTGCTCTGCCTACACTATTTCTTCTTTTTCACTTTTCTTTAATCCATTATATACAAGCTCGAAAGATAAATCCACTAGAAAGAGGATTTTATCATCAGAAATGGAACCATCAAAAATTATGGTGTTCCAATGTTTTTTATTCATATGGTACCCTGGTTTAATTGCATCAAAGTCTCTACGTAAATCCTGCGACATAAAAGGTTCACATTTTAAGTTAACTTCCAGTGTTGGTTTATTGATATTTGTTAAGGCAAACATTTTTGAGCCTACCTTGAAAACTAATGTCTCATCATCAAAGGGGAAACACTCTGTAACACCCTTTTTACTTAGGCAATAATTTTTGAAAGTTTCTAAAGATAACATAATAAATCACCCTTTATCTTTTTTATTCACTAAAAATAATGATACATTAATTATAACATAGATTTTATATCTTTATATATTAGAGAATATTGTATATAATATTTATAAAACCTTCTTTATGGGCATGCAAATAAATCAGAATGCTGAATTGGTATTTCTTTGTGCTTTTAGGTGAAATGGAGTTACATCAATGATTGAACTTTTAAGGAGTCTTACTAATAATTTAGGGTATGTAATTCTTATTGCTTTTTTTGTTTCTAGGATAGGAAGCTTTAAGAATATTGTTCAAAAAGATAAATTTAAAAATATAGATTTAATTATGCTTTCAATAATTTTTGGATCATTTGGAATTTTAGGAACTTACACTGGAACAGAAGTTAATGGAGCTATTGCCAACACTAGAATTATTGGTGTTATGGCAGGCGGAATACTTTGTGGTCCTTTTGTAGGAGTCATGGCAGGAGTAATTGCTGGAATGCACAGGTTACTAGTAGATTTAGGTGGAATTACATCAATACCCTGTACAATAACCACTATAATTTCAGGAATAATCGCAGGTAGAATATATAAGATATCAAATGAAAATAAGAAGTGGGTATATGGCTTAATTGGCGGACTCCTAATGGAAATTTTAGAAATGCTTTTAATACTTACAATGGCACACCCTTTTAGCAAGGCCTTAACTATTGTAAAAAGTATATATTTTCCTATGAGTTTTACTAATGCTATAGGTATTGCAATCTTAATAGTAATAATTCAAAAAATCAATGAAGAAAAGGAAGAGATTGCAGCAAAGCAAGCGCAAATAGCCCTAGAGATAGCTAATAAAACCTTGCCATATTTTAGAGAAATGGATGAAAATTCACTAGAAAAGATATGCGGTATAATAAGAGAGTCAATTGATGCAGATGCAGTATCTATAACAAATACAGAGTATATATTAGCTCATGTAGGTGTAGGTGCTGATCATCATATAAAAGGCCATAGGATTGTAACTCAAGTTACAAAAAAAGTGATTAAGGAGGGGAATTTGCTTTCCTTAACTAATGCAAATCAGATAGATTGTCCTGATTCGAATTGCAAACTAAAATCCGCAATTATTGCTCCATTAAAGGAAGGAGACAAAATGATAGGTACCTTAAAAATATATTATTGCGTCGATGATGTGATTTCATTTACAAATATAAATTTAGCCTTAGGATTATCTCAAATTATTTCTACTCAACTAGAAATAAGTAAACTTGCAGAGTTAAAGCATATGGCAAATAAAGCTGAAATAAAGGCACTACAAGCTCAAATAAATCCTCATTTTTTATTTAATGCACTAAATACTATAATTTCCTTTATTAGACTTAATCCAAATCGCGCAAGAGAATTAATTATAAATTTGTCCACATACTTAAGGTATAATTTAGAAGCAGGAGAAAAACCTGTGGACATTTATAGAGAACTAGAGCAGGTGAAGGCTTACATAGAGATAGAAAAAGCAAGGTTTGGGGAAAAGCTTAATATAATTTATAATATTGAAGATAACCTAGATGTTAAAATTCCAAGCCTTATAATTCAACCAATAGTAGAAAATGCAATAAAGCACGGTATTTTAGAGGGGAGTGGATATGGAACAGTGACAATTGAAATAAAAAAAACTGTGGACGACAACATAATGATAACAATTGAAGATGATGGAGTGGGTATTTCAAATGATATTATAGAAAAAGTCTATGAAAGTAAAATGGAAGAAAATAGAATAGGAATGTCAAATGTTCATAATAGGTTAAAATATATTTATGGTGAGGGATTAAAAATAGAAAGACTTGTGAATGGTACTAGAATCCATTTCAATGTTAGAAAAATAAGGGAGTGACGATATGAACTGCATTATTGTTGATGATGAATTTCCTTCAAGAGAAGAACTAAAGTATTTCATAAACAATTTTAGTAATATTAAAATAATGGAGGAATTTGATGATTCGATTAAAGCACTAGAATACATTGAACTAAATAAGCCGGATATTATTTTTTTGGATATAAATATGCCCAAACTAGATGGGATGTCACTCGGTAAAATTATTAGCCACTTCCCAAAACAATCCCTTATTATTTTTATTACGGCTCATAAAGATTTTGCTGTAGATGCTTTTGAAATTCAAGCTTATGACTATATATTAAAGCCCTATTCAGAAGAGCGAATAGTTAGTACATTAAAAAAAATCGAGAAAAGTTCAGATAAAAAAATTACAAATAATAAAATAACCATTTGGAAAGATAATAAAATGATAGTAAAGAGCATAACTCAAATTTCTTACTGTGAAGCAAAAGAACGAGAAACATTAATTTATATTAAAGGGGAGCAATACAATGTAAGTTGTAGTATATCAGAATTTTATAAAAAGCTTCCAAAAGAATTCTTTTTTAGAAGCCATAGATCATATATAATAAATATTGATAAAATAATAGAAATAGTTCCTTGGTTTAACAATACTTATATGTTAAAGATACAAGGTGAGAACGTAGATATACCAGTAAGTAGAAATAATATAATTGAGTTTAAAGAGATAATGGGCATTTGAAAGATAAGCTAGTAACGTTAAAATGTAAAATTTGTTTTATGGCGTATAATATAAAAGGGTTGTTAACATAAGATTATGTTAACAACCCTTTTTTGAAAATCATAAATCATATATTACAAATTTTGATATAATAATCATCAATAAAGTTAATCCATGTGCTTTTTTTGTCGTTTCATGCATGAAATCGTATTCCATGTTTAATATACCTTATAATTTAGTTATTAAATATTTAGGAGGAGTTCAAATGATTTCATTTATTATATCGATTATTGCACTTATTGTAGGTTATTTTATTTATGGTACAATTGTAGAAAAAGCTTTTGGAGCAGATGAGAAAATCCAAACTCCAGCCGTGAGACTCGCGGATGGTGTAGATTTTGTAGAGATGCCTCAATGGAAGATTTTTTTAATTCAATTTCTTAACATAGCAGGACTCGGTCCTATATTTGGAGCAATTTCAGGTGCAATGTGGGGTCCAGTAGCATTTTTATGGATTGTCTTTGGATGTATCTTTGCAGGCGGAGTTCACGATTATTTTTCAGGTATGTTATCAGTTAGGCATGATGGAGCAAGTATACCTGAAGTTGTGGGGAAATATCTTGGTAAGGGCTTTAAAAACTTTATGAGAGTGTTTTCAGTTATAGTTTTAATACTTGTAGGAGTAGTTTTCGTAACAGGACCTGCAGGTATCTTAAGAGATCTAACAGGAATGAATTTACAATTATTAATTTATATAATATTTGCATATTATATACTGGCAACAATGCTTCCAATAGATAAGCTTATAGGAAAGATATATCCTATTTTTGGAATTTGTTTATTAATTATGGCAGTTGGTATTGCTGGTGCCTTGATTTTTGGAGGATTCCCTATTCCAGAAGTAACAATATCTAATTTAGTTAATATGCATTCAGCACCAGGTAAGAACCCAGTATTCCCTATGTTATTCATCACTATTGCTTGTGGAGCGATTTCAGGGTTCCATTCCACTCAATCACCTTTAATGGCAAGGTGTATATCTAGTGAAAAACAAGGTAGAAAAATATTTTATGGTTCAATGATAGTAGAAGGAATAGTTGCATTAATTTGGGCAGCTGCAGCAATGAGTTTCTTTGGAGGAGTTGAACAGTTAAATGCTACTATGGCTTTGCCAGGTCATACAGCAGCTTGGGTAGTAAATCAATCTTCAATAAGTTTACTTGGAAAAGTTGGCGGAGTATTAGCTATACTTGGAGTTGTAGCTTGTCCTATAACTTCTGGAGATACAGCATTTAGAAGTGCAAGATTAACTATAGCTGATGCATTAAAATTTAATCAAGGTCCTATTAAAAATAGATTTATGATTAGTATTCCACTATTTGTAGTAGGTTTCATATTAACTAAGATGAATTTTGAAATAATATGGAGATACTTTGGATGGTCTAACCAGGCACTAGCTACTATAGTATTATGGACAGCAGGTATGTACATGGTTCATATAGGTAAAAAACATTGGATGGCAACGGTGCCAGCTGCATTTATGACAACAGTATGTACTTCCTACATTTTAATTGCACCAGAGGGCTTTCAGCTTTCTAAAGGCATTTCATACACAGTAGGGATTGTAGCAGGAATTGCAGCTATGGCAATTTTCTTAACTGCAGCAAAAAAGGTAGAAGAAAAAAAAGTAGAAGAAAAAAAAGCCGTTAATATGTAAAATTCTTTTCAAGTCACTGAAAAATATAAAGGCTGTTAACATAAATATTATGTTAACAGCCTTTATTTATATATTTTTTATAATTTCACCATTCACCATTACAAATTCTACTTTACTTCTTAAATCAAAAGGATGTCCACTATATATAACAATATCTGCATCTTTTCCAATTTCTAAGCTTCCAACTTTGCCTTCGATACCAAGTATTTCAGCAGCATTTATAGTAATTGCTTTAAGAGCCTCTTCTTCATCCATGCCTTCTCTCGCAGCAATGCCTGCGCATACTGGAAGGTATTGAAGGGGAATAACGGGATGATCTGTCATTATAGCTACCTTTATACCAGCTTTAGAAAGAATGACCGGGGTTTCAAAGGTTAGATTTTGAAGTTCTACTTTTGATCTATTAGATAATGTTGGTCCTAAGATTATACCCTTTTGAATTCCTTCTTTCAAATAATTTACAATTAAGTGGCCTTCTGTGCAATGATCAAGGGTTATATCTATGTCAAATTCCTTTGCAATTCGAAGCGCTGTAAGGATATCATCAGCTCTATGAGCATGAGCTTTTAGAGGGATTTGTTTTTTTATAACCTTTGCTAGTGCTTCCATTTTCATGTCGAATTCAGGTATTTTATCGGGATTTTCTGTGGCTTTATTTTGTTTTTCTATATACATCTTCGCTTTAAAAAGATTTTCTCGAAGTATAGCAGCAGTAGCCATTCTTGTGCTTGGAGACTTTTTTAGGGCATGGTATACTCTTTTAGGATTTTCACCAAAAGCTACCTTCATAGCAATGCACTCATTTACAATCATATCATCAATTCTATCTCCATAGGTTTTAATAACTGCAAACTGACCACCAATTACATTAGCACTACCTGGACCAGTTGCAACAGTTGTTATACCAGCTTCTACTGCATCTTTAAAGCATATATCTCTAGGGTTAATAGCATCAATTGCTCTTAAATGAGGGGTGACAGGGTCAACAGCCTCATTACCATCAGCACCTTCAAAGCCCATTCCATCTTCCCACATTCCAAGGTGGCAGTGAGCATCAATCATCCCTGGCATAACAAATTTACCTTTAGCATCAATTATTTCTGCATTGCCCGGTGGCCTTACGTCATTTCCAATAGCAATAATTTTATCATGATCAACTAAGATCATTCCATTTTCAAAATTTTCCACAGCCATTGTATGTATATTGGCATTTTTAATTAAAATCATATAAAAACCTCCTCAATTATTAAAACTTAAATGTTACTTAAGCAAAACAAGGTGAAACTATTTATTTCGCTTTCCTAATAGTTTTATATTCAAAACATTATATTATCAATATTATAACATATTTTTCTAAATAATATTAAAGATTAATTGTTGAATAGACATAACCATTTTTCAAAAAAACATCATGGTGAAATAAGGAAAAAACGAATCATAGCGTCAAGCTAATGTTTACGCCAGCTCAACAAGGCCTTATGATAGCCATTCACTTTGCTCAAGACAGCTTTGGAATAGCAACGAATATAACATGTTATTGTGCTATTGCAATAGTAGTAGACAAAATTTCAAAAGATAAGTAAGAAAAACTGATTAGAAAGTAGACTTTCTAATCAGTTTTTCTTACTTAATTTAAGCCTAAACAAATTCTATTAAAACTTTAGTTATCTTCTGTGCTCTACAAGGTCAATGGCTCCTAACACTATATGAGCCAGGCCAAATCCAATAACACCTGCTTCAATCATAGGAAGCACATTTTTCTTTCTCATATTATTTCTTGAAAGTGTTGCACCCGCAGCAGTTACAACAGTACCTAACATAGTTGGAATTAAGCCTTCGCGCATATTAAAAACCTCCCTTTTTTATTTTATGTTATTATCTTTTACAAATGTGAGATTTTTAATACTGCAAAATATATAGAATATATGCTTTATATTTCTAACGAATTAATCATTATCAGTCATTTTAACATATTTTACACTCTTATTTTTAGCATCCTTCATGTTGTTTTTGATTTCATTTGAAGAAACAAATTTTTTAATGGCAGATGAACTACTATTAGGATTTTTGTTTTCAGATTTATCATTTTTGTTAATTTTATTTTCTTTATTTTTAATTGTTTTATTTTTAATTTCGGAGGATTTCTCTTTTATTTTATTAGTATTATTCTCTACTGAAGGTTTTTTAAGGGAATCTTTTACAGCATCTTCATTTTTAATAGTGGAACCTTTTTTTATACTATTATTATTTAAATTAGCAGTATCTATTTTTTTATTATTAATTGTAATATCAATTCGTTTATTATTGCTTGAAGAAGCATTAATTATAATTTTTAGATTATTATTATCTATAATATTTTTAAAGTTAGAAATATCTATAGAGTTATCACTATTAACTTTAATATCAACACTAATAATTTTTTTATAATTTACATATTCAGTGTTTATAAAATTTTCAGCTTTAGATTCTTTAATTAAAAGCTCAAGGCCCGTATCTATAGATTTATTTTTTAGTTTAACATTACGAAGTATTAGGGAACCATCTGAATTTAATGCTTTGAAACTAATAATTTTATTCCATCTGTTAGCTTTAAGAGAAACAGATGGGTTAATACTGAGAACTATAGTTGTAACTGGAGCATAGTAAGCATATGCAAAAGAGCTAGAAATAAGTATAAACATTAGTGAAGCGGCAATTATGGCATACTTGTAGTTAAATAAGTTTTTCTTATATAATTCTCCTCTATGGATTGAGCCTATCTTAGGCAATACTTTGCCAATCCTTATATATACGAATTCTCCACGGTCGGTCATAATGCCAGCCTTCTTATTAATAATAGATATTACAATACCTGTTTTAATCATTTAATTCACCCTCTTTAATATTTAGATAAGATTTTAAATACACATATTCTGGATTTATAAGTATCAATATTAAAGAAATTATATATATTCGCCATTTTTCAATTAATTTTCTATTTGAGGCAGTTAATATCATTATTTCCTTAGTTGGAAGCCTTCTTTTGGTCTTTAAATGATTAAGTATTGATTCTTCTCTAGCGCATAAAAAGGCAATATTCAATAAATTGTCTCTAGTATCCTTGTGAGAAGGAGATAAATTAATAAGAGAATCAAAATTGATTTTATATTTTAATAACTCTTCTGAAAATAAATTTATTTCATCAGCTCTAAATTCATTCTCAATTTTAATTTCAAAATCGTTAATAGAATTTTTCCCATCTATATAATCCACATTGCCCATACTGTTATCAAAGATTAAAATTGGAGAAGTTTTATTTTTTCTGAAAAAATCTATAAGTGCGTTTTTAATAATAACTTTACCAAAACCATAAAAATTACCTTTAGTTTTATCATATTTATCACAGGCCATGTTAAAAGCCATAAGAGAGATACTAAGCTCTTCATCATTTTCCCAAATTAAATGCCTTTTGCAGATTTTACTTGTAGTTGAGTAAATAAAACCTTTGTTCGCCTCAATAAAATTGTCGCGATTTTCGGAAATTAAAGCATCTATATTAAAACTTTGTTCTTCATCTAAAACCACGACTGTTTTTTTATTTTTATGAAAAAGAAGTTTTAAGTTCATTTGTCCACCCCTTATATTCTGTATACGTAAATACTATCAATTTTAAGAGGGAAAAGAAACATAAATATATTTTTAAAGGAAATATAAAATACCCCCTAATAAATATTAAGATGTTTCGTATATATAAGCGAAAAGAAAAATATGGGATAATAATTAATAATTGCTGTCTACATAAGAACAATACGAGGAGGAATTAAAATGAAAAAAGTAGCTATTTTAGTTGCAGCCATAGCATTTACAGTAAGCATAAATACAAAGGTGTTTGCAACAGGTGTTCAAAATCCAGTTACTACAAGTACTAATACAAACATAAGCGAGGGTGTTAATAAGGATACAGGAATTATGCCAGATAGTATGTTTTATTTCATTGATAAGGCATTTGATAATCTTAAAGTATTTTTAACCTTTGATGATGCAAAGAAGGCAGAAATAATTTCACAAATAGCAAATGAAAGAATAGCTGAGTATGACAGTATGACAGAAAAACAGAAATATGATTTGGCACAAAATATAATTAAAGAATTAGATAAGTTAAGTGGAAAATTAGATGTGTTACAAGAAGATAATAATAATAATAATAATGAAGTTAATATAGAACATAAGGCAGCAGTAGCTAATATGGTAGAAAAAAGACATCTATTAAATACAGCAAGACAAGAATATCAATCAGTAATGGTTGATTTAAAACAAGCTAAAAAATCTGGTGATGAAGTGGCTATAAAAGATGCGCAGGAACTACTAAAAGTAAAAGAAGATTTGTATAAAAAGGCTAAAGAAGCATCCACTACAGCTTTTGAGGAAATGAAAGCAGTTAAAAATGATACTGTGAAAAGTGATGAAAAGATAGAAAATAAGAAAGAACAAGTAAAGAAAGTAACAAAAGATAAGATTGAAGTTGAAAAAGTACAAGTAGCCAAAGAAGCCAAAGAAGCCAAAGAAGCTAAAGAAGTAGAAGAAGCTAAAGATGTAAAAGAAGTAAAAGAAGTAAAAGAAGTTAAAAGTGATGTTAAAGAGAAATTAGCAAATATAGAAATTAGAAATGAGAATAAAAGAGAAGAAATAAAAGAAAAATTAGCAAATATACAAATTAAAAATGAAAATAAAAAAGAAGAAATAAAAGAGAAAACAAATGAAATTAAAGAAAATAAAAAGAACTAAATAGAAGATTAGTTATTAGTTATTTAGAATAAAAGTTATCATCTAGGTAAAAATAAGATATTGTAATAGATTATTACAATATCTTATTTTAAGTTAGAGGAGGAAAATAAAAGTTTATGAGAAAAACAAAATTACCAAAAGGACAGCATGAAGAACAAGTTGAAAATGTAAAAAATATGTTACAAAGAGGCATGGGGCTTATTGAAGTTTTAGGCTTAACAAGTTTAAATGAAGAGGAAGTAATAGGAATTAATGATGAACTTAGAGGTGAATAGTACAAATTAAAATGACGGGGAGTTCCCCCGTCATTTATTTATTATTAATCCCTGCAACAAAATTTAATTCCCGAGCAGCGGCTAAAACTTGTTCCTTATCCACAGTACAAGCAGCAGTGGAAAGACCATGTTTTTCAAGAATTCTAGTTATCTCCTCATGAGTAATGGCAGTAGAAGGAGATTCGCCTTGTATTCGTAAATCTAAGTCATTATTATCACGTTTAAAAGATACAAAATATTCACCTGCATCATTTTTGTCTATTATAAAACCTTTAGCCATAATTATGCCCCCTTTTTTTACACAAATAGTACAATTATAGTATAATGCACAGCTAACTAATTTTCAAAGCATTTTATTTGCTAAATAAAATGTATTAAACAAAATATTATGTAAAAGATAATAAAGGTAATAAGTAAGTAAAGAAAATTCAGGAGGGAAAATTATGCCGAAAAAAGGAATGAGTAGACCACAAGTTCAGCCTAAAGGGGATAATAATAAGAAAATGAAAGATCAGGACGCAAAAAGAGTTCCTGAAGTAGGGAAATAAAAAACATGAAAAAACTGCTTATTTTATAGGCAGTTTTTTTATTATGTTTTAGAATACTTGCTATTTATGAAACCTTTGTTTTCATAGGACGGGCTTTCATACATAGAGTTTAAAACCTTAGACTATTTTAGTTTTTATTTAACAAAAATACATTCATTTAGCATTATTACATTGATTTTACATTAAAAAGTAAGTATAATGCGTGGTGGAGGTGTACAACATGAAAACACATAAAATTACAAAAGAACTTCTATTTTTTGTCATGATTTTAATATTCTTAATACCTATTAAAGCTTTTGGTGCTGAAGAAAAAAAAATGCAAGAAGTTAACAAGGACAAGATATGGAGTATAAACTTTAATGACTCTGTTTTATTAGATGAAATATCCAAAGAAAGTATATACATATTAGATGATATGGAGAAAAAGGTTGATATTACTTTAGAATTAAGTAATGATGGAAAAACTATTTTAGTAAAACCACCCAAGCAAGGTTATGAACCAGGGAAAAACTATGTATTACAAATAAACAATCAAATACATAATGCTGCTGGTGAAACTATAATAGGACCAATTAGTTTTAAATTTACAATAGAAAGGCCCGTGTACATAGTAAAAGTAAACAATATAAATTTATCTGTAAAACAAGGACAAGCATTTACTCTTCAGGAAAAAGTAACAGTAGATCTAAGCAATGGTGGAAGAGTGGATAAAGGTGTTTTATGGAATACTACAAATGTAGATACAACTAAAGCTGGCACATATACATTTGAGGGAAATGTAGAAGGATATGATGATAAGGTAAGCTTAACTTTAAATATAATAATAGACTATAACTATCTTGTAAAACCATCAATTGTGGTTGCAGAATTAACATGGGATTCGTATTTTTATAATGATATGTCTTTATATTCTCAAAGATTAGGTATAGCTAAAAAAGGAAGTAAAGTTGAAATTATAGTGGATAAATCCTTTGAATGGTATTATATAAGAACTAAAGAGGGCAAATATGGATGGCTCAAGAGAAATACATTAATAATACCTAAAGATCCAGAAACGAATACAAAAAAACTAACTAAAATGGAGTTAGAGGGATATGTGAATTTAATGAAATTTAATAGCTCTACTGTATATTTTATTTGGGTAGACATTAGTCATCAAAATGTTAATGTATTTCAAGGAACCAAGGGCAACTATAAACTCCTAAAAACTATGAGTTGCGCAACAGGAAAAAATATATCACCTACAATTAGAGGTTCTTTTACTATTCAAGATAGGGGGCCATGGTTCTATACAGGTAAGAGTGGAGCTAGGTATTGGGTACGTTTTAGTGGAGCTTATCTATTTCATTCCATAGCTATGGATGCAAATAAAAATGTTAAAGATTATACATTAGGAAAAAGAGCATCTGAAGGATGTGTTAGACTTTCGATTATTGATAGTAAGTGGGTGTATGATAATATGCCTTATGGTACAAATGTATGGGTTAATTAACCCATTGTAAGGTAAATAAGTGTAAACTAATATTTTTTTAAATTGGCTTAAAGCAAATTAAACACCAGGCTCTAAAATTATCTGAACCTGGTGTTTAACTATCATTAAGGCTTTAATTGCAGCTTTAAAATTAAATGTTATTCATATAACCCAAATCCAGTAATAACAAGTGTATCCCAATCAGTTTCTTCATTTTTAATCCAATTGTATTCAATGCAAAGTTGCTTTAACCATGCATTAAGGCCACTACTTTTTTTACTGGCATTTGGAGCTTGTCTACCGAAACTTTCTTTTATGGTTTCAAGTAATTCTATTTGGTCGTCTTTTTCCATCTCTTTATCTAACATTTCTTCTATAACATCACAACATTCTTCATAACATTTTTTGTCCTCAGCATACAATTCATCTGCGAGTAACTGACGTTTATTATTTAGTGTATCTCGGACAGTATTAATTTCTTCTAAATTTGATAAGTATTTTTTAGCTATGTTCATAGCGGCAATATCATTATCTATTCTAATTATTGCTCTTTCTAATTTTGCATTTCTCATTTTAATCTTCTCACTTTACATTTTTTATTTAGTCATTGATTAAGGCATCTTGAAAAAATAACTAGAAAAATGCTTGTTATTTTCTTCAAGATGCCTAATGACAATAAATCAATTATATCATAAATTCACTATGATACAAAACACTCTCTTTATATTCTTATAAATTAAACTAATTTGGATTCTAATTCACTTAATAATTTAACATATTTATCTTGAAGTCTATTTTTCGTAGCCTCATTTTCTACATCGAAGCATTGAGCATCTATTTCTTCTAACTGCTCTTTACTTAATCTTTTTTGAGCGAAAGTATAAATAGCGGTATCTTCCTTTTCGATATGCCTATGAAGTAAGTCAGTGTAAGCTATAGCATTGGCAATTATATCAACTCTTGAGTCAATATCTCCATCTTTAAATTTACCTAAGGCTACTTCTAGATTTCCCATAAAAAGCCTACCTAAATCATGTTCAACTAGCATTCCCATAATAGGACCCTTTTCTATTCGTTCCCCTAAAACTTCACTCATTTTTTTAAAAAGAATAACCTCTTCCTTATTATGATGGTGTTTATCCGCATAATTTCTTACAAAGTCAATAACACTATTAAAGTCATTATAATCAACGGCTTCATTGTTAAGTACTTTAATAGAAAATTTTCTAACTACAACCAACATTCTTTTTATAATTTTATGTTCTTCCATCATTAGATCTATAGCATTCATATATATCCTGGTTTCTTAAACCTAAACATATCTTAAATTTAAGTTTAAAAACCAGTATTCACCTCACTTTCTATTTTTTCAAGTTCCACTTGCAGATATTTTTTACCTTGCATAACATGCATTGGATGTGTAAGACATAGACTCTTACTTTTAATTTTGGTTAAATATCCATCCATCATCTGCAACTCTTTGCCAAAAGTTTTCATGTGCATTTTTCGCATAGAGTTACACCATTATAAATACTATCTGCTCCACCACTATTTTTGGGTTTAGCGTGGTGCATTTGAAGTTTGATGTTAGAATTACAGTCTACGCATTTAAAGCCATCTCTCATAAATACAGCTAATCTGATATTATTATCAAGTCTATTTGACTTTTGATACTGCCAGTTTGGTAGCTCCTCGTATAATAATTCTAGATGCATAAATTGATAATTATTATCAATTATAAATATATCATATAAAATTATCTAGTAAGGTGATATCTTCTATAGATTTTAAAAGATATGCCCCTCCACCTCCAGGATTTACATTAACGAGTCCAGCCTTCTTTAGCATTCCAATTACTCTCCGAATAAATATTTCATTACATTAGCTATCAATATTTAAAACTCCATATAATTGTTCTTTGTATTTTAATATACAAAGAACAAAATAGCATGCTATATTTCTCTTCTATTCTATGCATCCTTTTAAAGTATGCCATGCAAGCACCGCACATTTTACTCTGGCAGGCATATTAGATATATTCTTTAATGCAATAGCATCCTCTAGCTTTTCTAATTCTTTATCATCTGTTACTTCTCTTTTTATCATTCCAATAAAAGTATTTACAAGTTCTAGTGCTTCAGCCTTGCTCTTTCGTTTAATTAAATCTATCATCATAGAAGTTGATGCCTGGGATATTGCGCAGCCAGTTCCACTAAATGCTGCCTCCTCTATAATATCACCATTAAATTTTAACTCTAAAGTGATTTCATCTCCACAGCTTGGATTATGCCCTACCTCAGAACAATCTGCATGTTCTAAATATCTTCTATTATGACCACTTTGATTATGCTCCATTATAAGCTCTGAATAAATTGAATTAAGATCCATATCCTAACCACTTCCTCACATTTTTAATACTTTCAACAAATACATCAATCTCCTCTTTTGTATTGTAGAAATAAAAGCTTATTCTAGAGGATGAATTTAAGTTTAAATACCGCATAAGAGGCTGTGCACAGTGGTGACCTGCTCTAAGAGCCACTCCATAGGTATCCACAATACTTGCCACATCATGTGGATGAACTCCTTCTAATGTAAAAGAAATTACTCCACATCTCTTTTCCACATCCTTGCTACCTAATACCGTTATATATGGTAGCTCTCTTAGTTTCTCTAAAGCATATTCCATTAACTCTTTTTCTCTATACTGAATAAAATCCATGCCTATTTCATTTATATAATCAATAGCTGCTGCAAGACCTACTGCTCCTTCTACATTTTGCGTACCTGCCTCAAACTTGTATGGTAGCTCTGCAAAAGTGGCTTTATCTTCCCAAACATATTCAATCATATCTCCACCTCTTAAAAATGGAGGCATTGTTTTTAATAATTCTTCTTTTCCATATAATACTCCTATTCCCATTGGTGCAAGCATCTTATGACCTGAAAACACAATAAAATCTGCATCTAATTCTTGTACATCCACCTTCATATGTGGTACGCTTTGAGCGCCGTCCACAATTACTACTGCACCTTTTTCATGGGCATAAGCTGTAATCTCCTTTATTGGATTTATAGTACCTAGCACATTAGAAACTTGCGCAACACCTACCAGCTTTGTTTTATTTGTTATTTTCCTTTTTATTTCCTCAAAAGGAATTTCTCCATTTTGATCTACATACATATACTTTAAAATGGCACCCTTAGAAGCAGCCACATGCTGCCAAGGAAGTATATTACTGTGGTGTTCACTAATAGAAAGAACTATTTCATCACCCTCTTCAATAAAGGTCATTCCATAGGAATAAGCCAATAAATTTAATGCCTCGGTAGTGTTTTTAGTAAATATCACTTCCTTTGAACTTCTTGCATTAATAAAGCTTGTTACCTTTTCTCTGGCATTCTCATAAGCTTCCGTAGCTGCAACACTTAAATGATGAGCTCCTCTATGAGGGTTAGCATTTATTTCTTTGTAATATTCTCTTATAGCCTTTATTACTCTTTGGGGTTTATGTGTGGTTGCTCCATTATCTAAATAAACTAAGTTTTTACCGTTAACCTTTTGTGATAATATGGGAAAATCACTTCTTATTTTTTCTATACTTATATTATTCATAAACTAATCTCTCCTGCATTACCGCTTCTATTCTTACCTTCAATTCCTCCACAGGGATTAAATCTATAATAGGTCTGAAGGAAGCTTCTACTATAATCTTCTTTGCCTCTTTTTCACTGAAACCTCTACTCATAAGATAAAATAGCTTGTTTTCATCAATTTTACCAGCACTAGCTGCATGCTTACCTTCTACATCATCTTCTCCACAAATTAGCAGTGGAATAGCATCAGATTTAACATTTTTGTTTAATAGTATCGCATACTCCTCTTCTGATCCTTTTGCCCTTGATGCACCCTTTTTAAAATCAATAGTACCTCTGAACACTTTTTTAGCTTCGTCCTTTAAAGCTCCTCTGCATTCTATATTACTTACACTTCTTCGTCCAAAATGATTCATTATATAACTGATATCTACATAACTTTTCTTATCTGCTAAGTAGATAGATTTAACATTGGCTTCACTACTTGTTTCTTCTAGGTTTGTTACATAATTTGTTACAGTCTTTTCTCCCCCTAATTCTATTGAAATGTAATTCACCTTCGCTCCATGGCCAACATAAGCTACATTAGAATCAAAATGCTGAGAAAATTTATTCATCCTTTGAACCTTTATAACATTTACAACTGCTCCATCTTTTGCATATATCTTCGTTAACCCATTATGAAAAACCAAGGTTTCATCCTCTGTTAAATATTCCATAACCACAGTTATTTCACTGTTTTCCTCAGCAATAATTAGGTTATTATCTATTATTACCTCATTTTCTTTATCTCCATAAAACTCTATTTGTATAGGTTTTAATAATCTTTCTCCTTGAGGAGCATGTATTAGCACTCCTGTATTATTTGAGTTTCTTGCTAATAGCACTAATTCTTCTGATACTCCATATTTTTCTTTATTAAAATATGACTCAATAAAATCATAATTAACCTTTTTTATATTTGTTTCTTGTACTAAAACACCTGCAAAATCATCCTGTTTAATAACAGCTTTATTGTATTTAGGAACATTAGGCATATGAAAGTCCTTTAATTTATATTCATTTACACCTAACCATCTCCAGGTTGTTACCGGCAATTTATTTAATGCTAAATCCATGTTTCACCCTCCTTTATCCAATTGTTCCTTGTAGCTCCAGCCTAATTAAATTATTCATTTCAACAGCATATTCCAATGGAAGCTCCTTAGCGATAGGCTCTACAAACCCTCTTACAATCATGGCCTTTGCCTCTTCCTCACTAATTCCTCTACTCATTAAATAGAATATTGTCTCATCACTAATTCTTCCAATCTTAGCTTCATGACCTAGATCAACTTCGTCGTTCAATATATCTATTACTGGAATAGTATCTGATTTTGATTTATTATCAAGCATAAGTGACTCACAAGAAACTGTGGATTTGCTGTGATGAGCATTTGATGCTACCTTTACTACCCCTCTATAAAGCGCTACTCCTCCATCCTTTGAAATTGATTTAGAATTTATATTTGAAGAAGTATATGGCGCAGCATGAAGAACCTTAGCCCCTGTATCAAGGTGTTGACCCTTTCCTGCAAAAGTAATACCAGTGAACTCCACCCTTGCACCTTCTCCTTTTAAAATACTCATAGGATATAGCATAGATACCTTTGAACCAAAGGAACCTGACACCCATTCTATAGTTCCATTTTTCTCAACAATAGCTCTTTTTGTATTTAAGTTATACATGTTCTTTGACCAATTTTCTATAGTGCTATATCTAAGAGTTGCATCTTCCTTCACATAAAGCTCTACACAGCCAGCATGAAGGTTAGCTACCGAATACTTTGGTGCTGAACACCCTTCTATAAAATGAAGCTTTGCTCCCTTTTCAACGATTATTAATGTGTGTTCAAATTGACCTGCACCAGGTGCATTTAAACGAAAGTAAGATTGAAGAGGCATATCCACCTGAACTCCCTCTGGCACATAAACAAAGGAGCCTCCTGACCACACAGCGCCGTGAAGAGCTGCAAATTTATGGTCACTCGGAGGTACACATTTCATAAAATACTCTTTTATTATTGGTTCATACTCCCTAATTGCCGTTTCCATATCTGTATATACAACACCTTGTTTGGTTAATTCTTCTTTAATACTGTGATATACCACCTCTGAATCATATTGAGCACCTACACCTGCTAAAGATTTTCTCTCTGCTTCAGGAATTCCCAATCTCTCGAAGGTATTCTTAATATCCTCTGGCACCTCACTCCACTTATTCTTCATTGATGTATTTGGCTTTACATAAGTTACTATATTGTCTATATTTAGCTCGCTTATATCCGGTCCCCAGCTTGGTAGCTCCATTTGATTATATATCTCTAGAGATTTTAATCTAAAATCCGTCATCCACTTAGGCTCTTTCTTTTCTCTTGATATATCCTTTATTATGTCTGAGGTTAATCCATTATTGGTTTTATAACTATAACGAACTTCATTTTTTATATCATAAATACCTCTATCTAATTCCTCTACATATGTTCTTTTTCTTTCTTCCATTTTTCTCACATCCTTTATTAAGAATTTTTTTCCTTAAGAAACTCATATCCTTTGATCTCTATCTCTTTCGCTAAAGAGAAATCGCCGGTTCTAACTATTTTCCCATCTATAAGCACATGTACATAATCTGGTTTTAAATAATCTAATATCTTATTATGATGTGTAATAATTAGAAAAGCATTTTCTTCATTAGCCAGCATACTTACACCCTTTGATACTACCTTTATTGCATCTACATCTAGTCCTGAATCTGCTTCATCTAAAATAGTTAACTTAGGCTCTAGTATAGCCATTTGGAGAATTTCATTCTTTTTCTTTTCTCCCCCGGAAAAGCCTACATTTAAATATCTGCTAGCATACTCTTCCTTCATATCTAAAAGCTCCATCTTTTCTTTTAGCTTTTTCTTAAATTCCATTAACCTAATAGGTTTACCTTCCAAGGAATTTTTAGCTGTTCTTAAAAAGTTTTCTACAGTAACTCCTGTTAGCTCTTCTGGATACTGAAATGATAAAAATATACCTTTTTTAGCTCTTTCATTAGGCTTTAATTCATTAATGTTTTCACCTTGGAAAATCATTTCCCCATTTGCAATGCTGTATTTTGGATGACCCATAATAGTATTAGCTAAGGTAGATTTACCTGCTCCATTTGGTCCCATAATTACATGTATTTCGCCCTTATTTATTTCTAAATTTAATCCCTTTAATATCTCTTTTTGTTCAACCTTTGTATGTAAAGCTTTTATTTCTAATAGCTTATCTGTCATAACCACACTCTCCTCACCAATTATTTATAACATTATATATTTAAATTCATACTGTTTTACTCTGATTTATACTTATATAATACTATTTTACTCTGAATTAATCAAAAACCATATTTTCTACTCTTACCCTAAAAAAATAGATTTCCACGGTATTTACTCGAATTCTCTTAATATTACTAATAATTTTCGTTATTTACCTAAGTTTCATACAAACAAAAAAAATAGATGTCCCATTTTTTTATGGGACATCCTCATTTATCATAATAGTTATGCTAAATTTAGTACTATTGCTTTTAATATTTTAATTATACCAATTGCTATGATTGTATTTAAAGAAAAGGTATCAGTAAAAGAGCTTGAAAGTCACTCGGTCAAAATTCCATACATAACTATATATAATACTCATACATGGGCCACCTCAACGTTAATTATAAGCACACTAAAAAACAGGAATAACACCTCTTTTTAGTGTGTTTTTTATGTTAGACATTGGTCTAATGGATTTTAGTACTGAAAAATTAAATTCAATAATTTAACAATAAATAACATAAAATAAGGAATATTGATGATATAATTTAATTATACTTTATTAATAGTAAAATAGCACTTTAGCTAACAGTTGAGTGCTTTATAAGTAAATTCACGAAAAGGAGGTCGGTATTATGACAATTAATTACGCACACAGAGGTGCAAGTGAATATTACCCGGAAAATACAATGCTTTCCTTTGAAAAAGCACTAGAAATGGGAGCTACAGGCATAGAAACAGACGTACAGGTAACAAAGGATGGTGTATTAGTACTTATTCATGACGAAATGGTAAATAGGACAACTAATGGAGAGGGATTTGTAAAGGACTATACCTATAAGGAACTAAACAAATTAGATGCTGGATCTTGGATGGGCGAAGAATTTGCAGGGGCTAAAATTCCTACAGTTGAGCAGTTAATTTACCTAACTTTGGATAAAAATATTATTATTAATTTTGAAATTAAAAATGGAATAGTAATATATGAAGATATTGAACAAAAACTTATTGATTTAATTTATAAGCATAAAATAAATCGTAAAGTTATTTTGTCTAGTTTTAATCACTACTCTATAGCTAAGTGTAATAAAATATCCAAGGGAATTAATACAGGAGTATTGTATATGGAAGGGATTTATAAGCCATATAATTATGCAAGCACTGTTGGGGCAAATGCTATTCATCCGTATTTTCTTGCCATAAATGAGGAAGTAATAAAAGAAACCAAAAAGCACAAAACTCAAATAAATGTGTTCACAGTGGATGATGAAGAGAAAATGAAGTTTTTCTTAGATATGAAGGTTGAGGGTATTATAACTAATTGTCCTGATAAGCTCCATAAAATAATGGCAGACAACTATTAGCAATTGATATCTGCCAAAGAGTAGATTAATGTACAAAATAATTAGTATTTGTTTTGTACTCTAGATCATCAAAAGGAGGATTATGAAAAAACTGGATTATAAGAAAGTTTTTTTGCTAGGAATAGGCTTTTTTGCAATTAGTGTTACTTGGTCCATATATAACGCTTTTGTTCCTAAAATATTAAGTAATTTTATAAGTAGTACCACAATAATAGGATTTATTATGACTATAGATAATTATTTTGCCTTGTTTTTGCAGCCGGCAGTTGGGATATTAAGTGATAAGGTTGATACAAAGCATGGAAAGAGAATGCCTTTCATAATGGTAGGTATGCCACTATCCGTAGTATTTATAATACTTGTGGCAAATTATAAAAATTTGCCTATGCTAATAACATTCATAGTACTTATGAACCTTTCTATGAGTATTTTCAGAGCGCCAGTTGTAGCCCTAATGCCTGATATAACTGCAAAGGAAAATAGAAGCAAGGCAAATAGCATAATAAATTTAATGGGTGGAATAGGGTCAGTTATAGCATATATTGTAGGGTCTAAGCTGTGGGATATAAACGAAAAATACCCCTTCTACCTTGCTGCTATATTAATGTGTTTTTCTTTTATTCTACTTTTTAATTCTATAAAAGAGAGACGGGATGTAGCACATTATGAAAAAGATGAAGCAGCAAATAAAGGATTTGTACAAAGTATAAAGGAAGCTGTTAAAAATAAGAGTGTACTATTTTTACTATTGGCTATATGTAGTTGGTTTATAGGTTTTGCAGGGATAGAGACATTATTTACACTGTATGGTGAGAAATATTTAGGTATAAAGACAAGTGCAGCTGCATTTTCATTTACTTTCATTTCAATTGCATTCTTGATATCTGCAATTCCAGCAGGAATCTTGGGAACTAAGTATGGAAAGAAAAAAACAATTACGGCTGGTATAGTTGGTATTGTTGTGAGCTTTTTAATTATAGCTTTTATGAGAAATATTCTATATATAAGAGGGATGTTTTTAATATGTGGATTTTTCTGGGCTCTAATTAATATAAATTCCTATCCATTTGTTACTGATATGGCGCCCAAAGGTAAAATAGGCACATTTACTGGACTTTATTATCTTACCGCCTCTGTAGCAGCTATAGTATCACCGCCA
Source organism: Clostridium estertheticum (assembly GCF_011065935.2). Taxonomy (NCBI): domain Bacteria; kingdom Bacillati; phylum Bacillota; class Clostridia; order Eubacteriales; family Clostridiaceae; genus Clostridium; species Clostridium estertheticum. Next base: position 1,675,573 of record NZ_JAAMNH020000001.1, read on the forward strand.
CTTTTAGGTTTTATGATCGATTTATTAGGTTATAAATATATGTTCTTTTATGGAGCTATATTTTTCCTTATAGCTATAATATTTATTAATAAGGTCAAAATTGAAAGTGTGGACTAGATAAAATATTTTTATTAATTGATATTGTAAAAGAATGTAGGGTGCAAACATAGTTGTGCAGTACATTCTTTTTTATTTACTAGAAAATTGTAAAATTTAAAAAACATGTTAATTAAAATTGTTATTAATATGACACCGTTTATATAAAAAATCATGATATTATATAGATAAAATTGATATCTAAAACAGGAAAGGCTAGGGGGAATTATGAAAAATAAGGGCAATATTTATTTAGCTTTAGGTCTATTATGTGAAATTTACTTTATAGGAACAATAATATTTGGCGGGAGAGTAACTTTTGCTGAGTTTTATCTTGGGCTGGGAGTATTATTAATAACAATAGGATTAATTAAACGGAAAAGTAAAAAAGAATATATTTTAATAAGACCAGGAAAGACTCGAACGGCAATAAAAATTTGTTTTATTATTGGACTAGCTTCTTTTGTAGTTATTGAGGGATGTATAATTCAATCAGCTATATCAAAGCATAGAGACAGAAGTGATTACCTAGTGATTTTAGGGGCTGGACTTAGAGGAGAAGTTCCGTCAACTGCACTTTATCAAAGACTTTATGCAAGTCTGGAATATATTGAAATCAATCCTAAGGTTAAGATAGTAGTTTCAGGGGGGAAGGGTTCTGGCGAAAGTATTACTGAAGCAGAGGCTATGAAAAGATTTTTAATAAAACATGGAGTAGCGGAGGAACAAATAATAAAGGAAGAAAAGTCCACCAGTACTTTAGAGAATATGAAATTCACAGCGGCGGTCTTAAGTGGATTAGATAAAAGTGGGAATATAGAAGTAACTATTGTAACAAATAATTTTCATATGTTTAGAGCTAAATTTTTAGCACAAAGACAGGGCTTAAAGGTATATGGGTATCCTGCGCCACTTCATCCAATGCTAGTACCTACTTGCTTTGTTCGGGAGTATTTAGCAGTGATAAATTCATTTATATTTGATAAATAACTTCGGACTGAAAATTTTTTCTTATATTATGGTATTATGAAAAGTATAATATAAGAAAAAATTAGTTATTTAATTGTAATTTCAGTTATTGATTATATTATCGTAAACTAAGGTATCTATTGCATAAGCTATCATAATTTTAATTTTAATTGTAGAAAATATGCAAATATATGAATAGTTATTCATTAAGATTTATTCAGAAATTAATTTTAATTCAATTACAAGAAAATATCATTGGATTAAATGGCTCAATTACATGATTTTAGAACTTACAAAATTGTTATTATTTTAAAAATATTAAAACAGGCTATTGGCTTATGAATTAAAATGTAACACGATGTATAAAAGCTAATGATTTATTTGATAATATATTACTTGTAGATAATTTGATTACTAGTGAGGAAGCTAAAAATATTACTTATTATAAAGAAATTACTAAAATGAAATTACAATGATGTTACCTTCCTTATATCGGTTAAATATGAGATTTCCTATTATCTTAATTCATTCCAAATACATATTCTATTTTTATACATTTTTTCATATAGAGTTAATAAATATGACTTTATAGTAGAGAAGATAATATAATAAGGCTCAAAAAAATAAAAACCCCAATTTACCTTGGGGTTTTTACTATTTGAAAGAGCTTTTAGAGAATATGATTTAGTATAACTGAGTGAGTTGGAAAATGAAGTTTATTTGTTAGGAGAATAAAATAAAATCCACTTAACATTTAATAGTTTCGCCATATTATTTTTATTTAAACATGCGTGAATAATTATTATACAAAAAAATAATTAATATCTATTTCACCTATAACTCTTATTATAAAAATACATTTATTAAAATTAAAAGTTATACTATAATAAGTTTATATGTATCTGAGTTTTTATACAATTATTAGGAGGGAATAGCTATGAATTTAGATGGAATAGAAAACAAGGCTTGTTGAGATCCGGATACCAAAAATTCCAGGGTGGGATTGAAAAAAGCCATTAGTACAGAAGTAAAATATATAAATATAGAATATTTAGTAGAAGAGGAATTGCAATTATCATTAGGAAAGATAAAAAAGATAAGTACCAGCCTAACTAAAAAAGATATACTAGGTGGTTTGGGAATAAGATTAAACATTAACAGAAATAATTATGCTATAGAGCCAGGACTATATGCGATAGGGAGTCCTGATGAAAATTCACCAGTGCTTGTAAGTGCTAATTATAAATTCACCTTTGATAAGTTAAGGAAGGAACTCGTGAGTTTAAATTTATGGCTTCTTATTATTGATACAAAGGGCATAAATGTTTGGTGTGCTGCAGGGAAAGGAACTTTTTCAGAACAGATAATTTTAAAAGCAATGAGAGCAACTAAGCTGGATAAAGTAGTAAAGAATAAGACGCTAATATTACCACAGCTTGCAGCACCTGGAGTTTCAGCTCATACAATAACTAAATATACGGGTTTTAAGGTTATTTATGGACCGGTAGCGGCAGTTGACATCCCAGAATTTTTGCTAAAGGGATATGAGACTACACCTAATATGAGAAAAGTTAAATTTAATATAGTAGATAGGGCTGTTTTAACGCCAGTGGAAACTATTCAAAGTATAAAATATTTTCCCATAGTAATATTATTATTTTTAATTACAAACACTATATCCAGCAATAATCTAAGCTTTTTAGAGATATTTAAATTAAGTATGATAAATAGTACTCCATATCTAATAGCTATTTTACTGGGCACAGTGATGATACCTATATTTTTGCCTATAATTCCATTTAAATCCTTTGCGCTAAAAGGAGCTATTGTTGGACTGATTTTGTCTATATTAACAATATATTTTAGTAGTACATTTTTATTTATTGACTCGTTAATGGTGATGGTATCTAACACATTATTATTAACTTCTATAACTACCTATTTAGGCTTGAACTTCACGGGGTCAAGCACATACACATCCTTTTCAGGGGTATTAAAGGAAACAATTTGGGCAATGCCTATAGTGATTGTGTCTTCAGTTATAGGAGTAATACTTATGATTGTTTCAAGCATAATATAATTGAAAAGGGGGTAGAATAAAAATGAAATATCTAAAGAATGTAGCTTCTATAGTGTTTTATGAGGAGAAATGCATTGCTTGCGGAATGTGCATAAAAGTTTGCCCTCATGAAGTATTTATATTTGAAATTAATAAAATAAAATTAGATAAAAGGGACCTTTGCATGGAGTGTGGAGCTTGTAGTAAAAATTGTCCGGTGTATGCCATTGAAGTAAAACAAGGCGTTGGATGAGCTTATGCTATCCTAAAAGGAATGCTCACTGGTAGTGAGCCTAGATGTTAACATATAAAAAATAGGAATATAAGAGTAAATCTTATGTTCCTGTTTTTTTATATTTAAGATCATTTAATCATTACTAAAAAAATGCAGAATCTTTATTTTTTAAACCTTTTTCTGTAACACAATAACATAAATAGTAATAGTATATACTATAAATTACACTATAAATATTACGTTTTACAGAGCGTATCACCGCATCTTTAGCATTAAGAGTAGAGTCGGAATGTAGTGGATTTAGTGTAATCGATATATAAAAGATTCACAAATTATATTTTGTTAAATTAAAAGGAGGATAATATTATTTATGAATATTAATTATAAATATAAAGATAGTAGTGAAGTAAGCAATTGTAATGATTCTCAAACTGCAGTTTGTTCTTTAGAAAGAAATGCTTGTGCAACCGTTACTACTCAAGCTGAATCAATAACTGAACAAATGGATGTAACACCTGCTGTTATTGCTGCAGGACATGTAGTAGTTAAAGTCCCTGTTGTAATAGCAGAGACAAATATAACAATCCCTGTAGAAGCTACTATCACATTAGACCAAACAGTAATGGAAATTAAACGTATTAAAAAGAATGTATTTTTAACTCAATCTCGTCTTATTCCTTTTTCTCAAGACGGTCGTAATTGTACTGGGATATTATTTATAGCAGGGTTTATTAGAAAGAATATTGAGTATGCAACACAAACTTGTCCATCAGGTACAAATGTAAATATATGTGGAGATATAAGGCACTGTACAGTTCAAGTTCCTTTTAATTTCACTACTAGAGTTACTTTCCTTAGACCACCTATTTTTACTGAAAACACTACTGTAAGTGAACTAGAATTCTTTACAGATAAACTTGAAGGCTGCGATGTTTGTGCAGATCCAGTGCTTGGACGTAATCCTTGCGATCAAAATTTCTCATTCACAGAATTCTTTAATGAAAAACCTTTTGTTGAATTAGTAAGGGCAGATATTACTGAAATTGATATTCACACAAATCCAACTTCAGACTGCCATACTCCTACAGAGCAAAGGTTCACGGAACTCACCGAAAAAATAGTAGTTAATTTAACATTAAAAGTTTTACAAAACCAACAGATAAGAATTACAGCAGTATAATCATTAGTTAGTTTAGATACTAATTAATTTATATGCTCTAGACCCAAAGCTTACTAAGAGTGGTTTTGGGTCTGTTTCTTAGGAAGATGAAAATATTGTCACATACGAAAGAAATAATACCTTTAAAGTGTTTTAAATTTTAGCATTTTTAATAAGGAGGAGAAGTTGTGTCCAGAATAAACCATTCATTGGAATATGATGATATCCGACATAAGAGAAAATGTGATGAAGAACAACATAAAAAGGAGCACAATGATGATCAGCATAAGAGGAAAAAAGATGAAAAACAACATAAAAAGGAGCATAATGATGATCGGCATAAGAGGAAAAAAGATGAAGAACAACATAAAAAGGAACATAATGATGATCGGCATAAGAGGAAAAAAGATGAAGAACATCATAAAAAGGAGCATAATAATGATCTGCATAAAAGAAAACATCTCGAAAAAGATCATGACGAAGTAGATCAAAAAAAGAATCATGATAAAAATTATTTTATAGAAAGAGATCTATTTAATTTTTTTAAAACGTTTATTGCAGAAAATAATAACTATGTTCCCTTAGATAATAATTTAAAAGACAAAAACCGTAATTTATCCAAGGAGGATGACTTAGAAAATAATGTAGAAGACGAAAACTGTAATTTAACTAAGCAGGATGGCTTAGAAAACAATGTGGAAGATAAAAACTGTAATTTATCCAAGGAGGATGACTTAGAAAATAATGTAGAAGACGAAAACTGTAATTTAAGTAAGCAGGATGGCTTAGAAAACAATGTAGAAGATAAAAACTGTAACTTATCCAAGGAGGATGACTTAGAAAATAATGTAGAAGATGAAAACTGTAATTTAACTAAGCAGGATGGCTTAGAAAACAATGTAGAAGATAAAAACTGTAACTTATCCAAGGAGGATGACTTCGAAAATAATATAGAAGATGAAAATTGCAATTTAGCTAAGCAGGATGGCTTAGAAAACAATATAGAAGATAAAAACTGTAATTTATTCAAGGAGGATGACTTAGAAAATAATATAGAAGATGAAAATTGCAATTTATCCAAGGAGGACGGTCTAGAAAATGACAATTATACTTGTTTTGAAGATCTATATAATGAAGAGTTCCTAGAAGAAAAGTATAATACCATTGCAAAAGAAGAGTTATCTAAAGAAACCTATAAAAATCAAGTGGATGAGGTTAGAATTATGAATTGTAAAACAACGGTTATTTCTGAAACTCTTCCCCTTTGTGAAAATATTACTCATACTTCTGAAGTCACTGTAGAGCCTGTAACAGTAAAAATTCCAGTAGTGTTAACAGAATGTACTGTAACTATTACTATTGAGTCTTCTCTTAAGCTAGAGGATGTTGTATTAGAAATTAAACACATTAGAAAAAATGTATATTTAAATCAGTGCGAACTTATTCCTAACTCTGAAGATGGCAAACCCAATACGGGAATACTATTTATAGATGGATTTATTAGTAAGAATATAGAATACACCACTAAAGACCATAATGATAATGGAGTATCATGCGGAATGGTTAAACATGCTACAGTTAAGGTTCCTTTTAAATGCACTACTAGAGTTACGTTCAAGACCCACCCTAAGTTTAAACATAATACTCATCAAGATGAAATGAAAATACTACAAACTAGCATTAAAATTTTCGATACCTGTGAAGAAGATATAATTGGAGGAGATATTCGAGAACAAAGTTTTAAAATCATGGAATATTTCAATGAAAAAGTTTTCTGCGAATTAATTAGTGCTGAAATTGTTGAATCTGACATTCTTGAAAATCCAATAAAGGGGGAGGGTAAAATACCTTTAGAACAAGGATTTCATGACATTACTGAAAAGGTAGTGCTATCTCTAACAATAAAATTATTACAAAATCAACATGTAGATATTGCAAAAAAAGATTAGCAGGGTCTGTAACGCAAAAACATAAATTGCAATAGTATATACTATAAATCTTTTATTTTACCAGTAGTTCACGAACTCTTCAACCATACGTACACTTTCGTTAATTCAAAGGAGGGTAATTTATTATGAATATTAATTCTAAATCAAATCAAGATAATCAAATTAACACAGGTAATGATTCTTACATTGCAGATATTGCAGATTGTTCTTTAAAAAGCAATCAATGTGCTACGGTTACTACTCAAGCTGAAACAATAACTGAAGAAATTGATGTAACTCCTACTGTTATTTGTGCTGGAAATGTAGTTGTTAAGCTACCAGTTGTACTAGCAGAGACAAAAATAGTAATTCCTGTTGAAGCTACTATAACATTTGACCAGGAAGTTATAGAGATTAAACGTACTAAAAAGAATGTATTTTTAACTCAATCTCGTTTAATTCCATTTTCTCAAGACAGCCGTACTGGCACTGGGATATTATTTATAGCTGGTTTTGTTAGAAAGAATATTGAGTATGCAACTCAAACTTGCCCGTCAGATACAAATATAAATGTATGTGGAGATATAAGGCACTGTACAGTTCAAGTTCCTTTTAACTTCACTACTAGAGTTACTTTCCTTAGGCAACCTGTTTTTAATGAAAACACTACTCCAAGTGAAATAGAATTTTTTACAGATAAACTTGCAGGCTGCGATGCTTGTGAAGATCCAGTACTTGGACGTAATCCATGCGATCAGAGTTTCTTTATTACAGAATTCTATAATGAGAAACCTTATGTTGAATTAGTAAGGGCAGATGTTACTGAAGTTGATATTCACACAAATCCAAGGTCAAGGTGCGAAACTTCTACAAAGCAAAGTTTTACACAGCTCACTGAAAAAGTAGTGGTAAATTTAACACTTAAAGTATTACAAAATCAACAGGTAAGGATTTCTGCAGTCTAATACATGTCTACCATAACTACATGATATTGGTAGAATACAAAAAAAACAGTAAACATAAGAGTAAATCTTATGTTCCTGTTTTTTTTGAAGAGCCTGTAAAAATTCTTTCTGTAATTCATGGATACACCTTATTTTTGTACAATGTTAATAAAGATTTATTAATAATACATAGGGAGTACCTTACTATTAGTTAAATATATGGACTTTTTCATGTTTTTTACATCTAATGTAGCATTTATTAATTTTAATGTTGATTCGATAGGAATGTCTATATTTATTTTTGATATTATGATGGGAAGTGTTGATATGAAGTTTTCAGTAGGAGTAGTATTTATGCTTTCAGAATCATAAGTATTATCGCAAGGAGTATTAGTATTAGTATTATTATTATTATTATTATTAGTATTATTATTATTATTATTATTATTATTATTATTATTATTATTAATTTCATCTTTAATACATTTTGTATCATCTTCTATATTTTCTTCTTGAATAGGGGATATGCATTCTATGCATTCTACATTTATTCTATCTTTTGCACTATCTTTTGATTTTTTTTTGACACTTGGATTATTTAGGTTTACATTACTTGTATGCTTATTATTTGGTGAGTTTTTTTTAGAAATCATATTATTATCATTATAATATGATTGCCGTAAAATATTTATAATAATAATTAGTTTTAACATATTTAATTTATTACAGTTATTGTATGGTATCATAGAAAAATACTCCTTTCTTATAGAAATTATTCTTTAAATTTGTTATGTATTTAACTATAATTAAAAATCTACTAAGGACGCTTAATTAAAGACTTCAAAAGTCCCAATAATTACTATAAGGGCGAGAGTAGTTTTGTTTATTTTCCAAATGTAATTTCTCTTTTTATTTAGGCATTAAGGCCTACTTTATAATATGTGGAAAATAAAAAAAGAGTTACTTTAAATATGGAAACATTCTAAACTTCAAATAAGGAAGATAAAAGTATAGAATAGTTGAAATAATATAGGTAAATGCAGTAATATATAAACAAGTAGTATATAATAGTCTTGTAGTAATTCGCAGAAAATAAAATAAACTTGATTAAAACAGTGGAGTTGGTAATTATGTCAGAGCAAAATATTTTTGATGAAAAAGTTAATATTAAAGAAAAGGTAGAAATTAACATTAAGGAACCTAATAAGTACAACGTAATCATTCATAATGATGATTATACAAGCATGGAGTTTGTTGTGCAGGTTTTAGTTGGAGTTTTTAAAAAACAGGTTGTGGAAGCCACAAAAATTATGTTTGATGTTCATAAAAAAGGTAGAGGCATTGCAGGAATATATAGCTATGATGTAGGCGTAACAAAAATCATCCAAGCTATGGAGATGTGCGAAGAGAGTGGTTTCCCATTAAAATTAACCCTAGAAGAGGAGTAATTATGCAATTAGATAATATAGTAAATGAGATTATTACTGCAGCTTATAATGAAGCTCAAATGTCCAATCATGAATATTTTACACCAGAACATATTCTTTATGCCTCTTTATTTTTTGAAGAGGGAATTGATATAGTTGAGAATAGTGGTGGCAATGTTAAAAGACTAAAAAAACAGATAATTAAATTTTTAAAGGAAAACATAGATGTTGTAGAAGATGCAGAGCCAATACAAACAATTGGAATCCAAACAATTTTATCCTCAGCGGAAGATCACGTTATGCTTTCAGGCAAAGAGCTAGTTAAAATAGGTGATGTGATTGTAGCTATGTATGATGATGAGGAAAGCTTTGCTTCATATTTCTTGAGAAAACAGCAAATGAAGAGACGGGATCTTCTCAATTACATAGCTCATGGTATATCTGTAGTAGATACTTTTGACTTTTCAGGCATAACAAATCATGAGGAAGAAGAACCAGCTGAATTTGAGGAAGAGGAAGAAAATGCAGAACACACATATGACGAGGAAATAAACAATCCGAAGGGGGAAGAAAATTTTTTAAGGAATTTTACTGTGGAGTTAACAGAAAAAGCAAGTAGAGGGGAAATGGATCCTCTTATTGGGAGGCAAGACATTCTGCAAAGAACGCTACAAGTACTATGTAGGAGACTTAAAAATAATCCAGTGCATGTAGGAGAACCAGGGGTAGGCAAAACAGCTATCACAGAGGGACTTGCGCAATTAATTGTAGAAAACAAAGTACCTAAGATATTACAAGGGAGTAAGATATATTATTTGGATATGGGATCTCTCTTGGCAGGAACAAAGTATAGAGGAGATTTTGAAGAACGTATAAAAAGAATATTAAGGGAAATCAGTAAAGAAGAAAAGCCCATAGTATATATTGATGAGATTCATACCATAGTAGGAGCTGGGGCGGTTTCTGGCGGGTCTATGGATGCTTCTAATATTTTAAAACCCTTTCTTGCAGATGGTAAGGTAAGATTTATTGGCTCAACTACTTATGATGAATATAAGAAGCATTTTGAAAAAGATAGTGCACTAGCTAGAAGATTCCAAAAAATTGAAGTGCCGGAGCCATCGACTGAAGATACTTTCGACATTCTTATGGGACTAAGGGATAGATATGAAGCTTACCATAAGGTTACGTACATTGAAGAAGCTTTAAAAACAGCAGTAGAATTATCTAGTAAGTATATTAAAGATAGATATCTTCCAGATAAAGCTATAGATATTATGGATGAAGCAGGCGCTTATGCAAGGCTTAATGCTCAGGATAGTGAAGAGAATATTATTATAACTGTGAGCGCAGTGGAAAAAATAGTTGCTTCTATCGCGAAAATTCCAGAGCAAAGTGTATCAAATAATGAGACTTTAACATTGAAAAATCTAGATCACAATTTAAAGAAACAGGTTTTCGGGCAAAGCGCCGCTATAGAAACTCTAGTAAGAGCTATAAAGAGATCTAGGGCAGGGTTTAATGAAGAAGAAAAGCCCATAGCATCTCTCCTTTTTGTAGGTCCTACTGGAGTCGGAAAGACAGAAGTAAGTAAGCAATTATCAAAGAGCCTCGCTATTCCACTTATCAGATTTGATATGAGTGAATACCAAGAGAAGCATACTGTGGCTAGACTTATTGGTTCGCCACCAGGATATGTAGGTTATGAAGAGGGCGGACTATTAATTGAAGCCATTAAAAAAAACCCTCATTGTGTGCTACTCCTTGATGAAATTGAAAAAGCCCACCCGGATGTATATAATGTACTATTGCAGGTTATGGACTATGCAACACTTACAGATAATACTGGTAAAAAGGCGGATTTCAGAAATGTGATTTTAATAATGACATCTAACGCAGGAGCAAGAGAAGCTAGCAAAAATATAATTGGATTTGGCGATAGAATAGAATCAGGGGGAGCAGTTACTAAAGAAGTGGAACGAGTGTTTTCTCCAGAATTTAGAAATAGATTGGATAATATAATTGTATTTAATAAAATTGACGAAGCCATGGCTCTTCAAATAGCTAAGAAAGCTATGAAACAGTTTGAAGAAAAGCTTTTAACTAAAAATATAAAATTAGTGGTAACAGATGATTTATATGCTTGGTTAAGTAAAAAAGGTTTTTCAGAGGCTTACGGTGCTAGAGAAATCAATAGAGTAGTTCAACAAGAGATAAAGACCTATTTTGTTGATGAAGTTCTATTTGGTGATCTTTCCACAGGGGGTAGTGCAATAGTAGACATTGTGGATGGTAATCTTAAAATTATTAAAGAAAATTAAAAAAAAGATGTTGCTATTAATGCAACATCTTTTTATTTAATATTCTCTGTTTTTGAAAATTTACTACTTAATATAATAATATCTACAGTTCTATTCTTGGCTTTTCCTATTTCAGTTGTATTATCTGCCACTGGCCTATTTTCCCCATAGGCTACTGCTGATATTCGCTTAGGATAAATTCCTGCTTGTGAAATAAGCACCTCTGTAACATTAGTTGCCCTAATAGCAGAAAGCTGCCAATTTGAGCTAAATTCATAATTGTTAATTGGAGTACTATCTGTGTGTCCTTCTATTCTTACATAATTATCAACTTTATTTAGTATTTTCCCTATACTAATTAGTTTTTTTATTGATTCCGCTTTAACCTCTGCTTTACCAATGTCAAAGAGCAATGTGCTTTTAAGACTTACTTGAAGCCCTCTTTCATCAATTTTAGTGGATACGTCAGCACTTAATCCATTTTGGTTTAAATACTTGTCCACATTTTTTTTAATAGCTTCCATTTGATTTTCTTCTGCTGTTTTACTTTCTACGGTTGGCGTATCAATTACTTTAGTACTTGGGTCTGAGATACTTATAGCTGAGTCATTTCCGATGATAGTTTTACCGCCACCACTATCAAAAGCTGCACTGAGTGATTGTGATAGTTTTTTATATTTATCGGTGCTTACATTGCTTGAAGCATACATAACAACAAAAAATATCATAAGCAAAGTTATTAAATCAGAGTAAGTTAAAAGCCATCGCTCATGATTGGGTTCTTTTTCTTCCCTTCTTTTCATTATTACGCTCCTCCATTATTCATTTCATTAAATCTTTTTATTTGCTTCTTATCAAGGAATCCTTTTAATTTTTCTGCTAAGATATTAGGATTTGCACCTTCTTGCATAAGAAGTACAGCTTCAATAATTAGTTGTTTCTCTTTGATTTCTTCATTATTTAAGTCCTTTAATCTTCCAGCCATAGGAAGCCATAATAAGTTGGCAGAGCCAACACCATAGAGAGTAGCAATAAATGCAACAGCGATTTTTTCTCCAAGTACAGCTGGGTCAGAAAGGTTACTTAAAACTTGCACCAAACCCATAACAGTACCTATAATACCCATGGTTGGTGCAAATCCACCCGCTGCGTCAAAGATTGCAGCACCCTCTTTATGCCTATCATAGGTTGATTCAAGTTCAAACTCTAATATAGTTTTTACCATTTGAGGTTCTACGCCATCCACCACTAGTTGCAAGCCTTTTTTTATAAAAGGGTCTAATGCATCAGTTATTTCTCCTTCAATGCTAAGTAAACCTTCTTTTCTAGTTTTAAAAGATAAGTTTTTAAAATAGCTGACAATTTCAACTAAATCTTTATCTTTTGCTGTAAATATAAGTTTAAGCATTGCTGGGATGTTCTTTAATTTTTTAGCAGAAAATCCAAGCCCTACGGATCCGATGGTACCTCCAAATACAATTATAGCAGCACTAGTAGCTGCCAGCATACCAGGGCTTCCACCTTCTAAAAGGAATGCACCTATCAACGAACCAAAACTTATTAATACAAATATAATTGAAAAAATATTCATAAATTCCCCCTATTCTTGTAGTTACATAATTTTCATTTAATGTAACAACATGTAAAACTCTTTAGTATTTTCGATAAATAAAATAATATCATACAATAATCTTCGGAGAAACTTATTTTTTATTTAGACTTAAAAATAAATATTCATAAGAATTTTATTTTGTATTGAAGTTTATTAGGACTATTTTCTAGGAATAATCTCTATCCAGTAGCCATCTGGATCCATAATAAAATATATTCCCATAGGCTTATTTTCAAAACAGATGCATCTCATTTTTTTATGATGCGCATAGGCTTCATCAAAATCATCCGTAACTACAGCAAGATGAAACTCATTTTCGCCTAGATTGTATGGTGTGGTTCTATCCTTTAGATAAGTGAGTTCTAACTTATGATCAGTAGTTTCATCACCTAAAAATATAAGGGTAAAACTATCGTCGGGGGCATTGAATCGCCTAGTTTCTGCAAAGCCCAGTGCCTCCTTATAAAATTTCGCGCTTTTTTCTAAGTCCAATACATTTATATTATTATGATCAAAAGAAAACTTCATTTAATATAACCACCTTTTCAAAAAATTTAATATATATCATATACTATATCATCATTATATATTTGTGGTAAAATAAGGGCAACAGATTTATTATTTACTTGAAATATTTTAAATATAAGGAGACATAATTATGGAAAAAATAAAAGCGAAAATATACTATATATATCATAGCGGCTTTGCAATTAAAACTGAAAATCATTTTTTAATATTTGATTATTATAAAGAGCCAATAGAAAATGATGTGACTCATAAACCGTTAGCGGTACTGGCCCCGGAAAATATTAAACAGATGAAAAATGTGTATGTGTTTGCATCTCATAGTCATGAAGATCATTTTAACTCTAGTATTTTGGAGTGGGAGAATTATAACAGTAATATAAAATATATATTTAGTAGCGACATAACAATAAATAAAAATAGACCCAGCTATACATTTATAGAGGAAGGTCAAGAAAGAACATTTGATGACCTTTATGTAAAAGCTTATGGTTCAACAGATATTGGTATATCTTTCTTAGTAAAGGTGGATGGATTAACTATTTTTCATGCTGGAGATCTTAACTGGTGGCGTTGGAAAGAGGATAGCTTAGAGGAACAGTCCTTAGCGGAGTCTTTATTCAAAGCTCAAATAGATATGTTAAGCGTAGAAAAACCTATAGATATAGCTTTTTTTCCTGTAGATCCAAGGCTACAAGAATATTACTATATAGGCGGAGAATATTTTGCAAAAAAAATTCAACCTAAATTACTTATACCTATGCATTTCGGAGAGTTGGTAAGTATTACTAGGGAATTTGCAGAAAAAATGATAAAACAGAGCATAAATGCAGTTCAAATAAATTATTCAGGACAAGAGATAATATATTAAAAATTATTTTTATTATAGTTGAATAAATATAGTGATTTATGTCAATGATTTAAGTAAACCAAATAAAAAAGCACTTGATGCAGTATTTTTTTTAGTCCCCCTAAATTAATATTGCATGAGGTGCTTTTTATATGGGCATAAATAATATCATATTTATAATATACTAAAAACAAGGTATAGTGTTTTTTTTATTTACACAATTTAATAAATGTGATACTTTATTAAGTGGAAATTAGAATATAATAAGTAAAAAAAAGAAAGCAGGAAATATGAAATGAGACGAGAAACTAAAAATGAAAATATTTTAAATTATATCTATATTATCATTGGAACTACAATCCTAGCAGCAGGGGTAAATATGTTTTTGGCAAAAATAAAATTAGTAACAGGTGGGTTATCAGGGCTTGCCATTATTATTCAGTATATTACAGAAAAGAATTATGGAAGAGGAATACCGTTATGGTTTACTAATATTGTTGTTAATATACCATTGATTGTCATTGCTATAAAACTTAAAGGAAGAGAATTTGTGGGTAAATCCATATTTGCTGCAGCATATTTATCTTTTGCCTTGTTCTATACAAGCTTTATACCAGCACCAGAGGTGGATTTTTTGCTTTCAAGTATATTTGGTGGCATATTTGTTGGTACAGGCTTAGGCTTTGTATTAAGAGCATCTGCTAGTACTGGTGGCACGGATTTGGCTGCAAATATTATAAAGGTTTATTTGAAAAATGTGCCAATAGCTAGGATTATGTTGGTAATTGATTCGACTATAGTAATAATAGGGGCTTTTGTATTTGGTATTGAAAAAGCTATGTATGCGCTAATATCCATATATATAGTTTCAAAGGTTGTGGATAGTATACTTGAAGGAATAAATTTTTCAAAAGCGGTATTTATTATTTCGGATAATTCTAAGGAAATAGCGGAAATATTAATGAAAGATTTAAAAAGAGGTGTTACAGGAATAAATGGTACAGGAATGTATACAAAGGGAGAAAAACAGGTACTATTTGTAGTAGTTGGCAAAAATCAAATAGTGCCGCTTCAAAAAATGGTTAAAGCAATAGACAAAAATGCTTTTATCACTATTGCTGATGTGAGAGAAGTATTAGGAGAAGGATTTACGGAATAATCGGTAATATGGAGATCAAAATTAGGCAACATTTTCAAAGTATATTTGGAACTCTTCCTGCACAAACTAGATTTAGAAAGGAAGTGAGTATAACATGAATGATAGATTAAATGATAAGCCTGTTACATTTGACCACCCAGAAAAACTTACACAGGGAGTATCTGTAGAAAAAGGCGATGTTGTAGCAAAAACATTTATTAATGAAGTAGATGGAGTTGTAAAAAGTAACATAGTTATTGAAAATAAGGTTACTGGGGAAACATCGAAGAGAGATGCAGTTATTGGTGAGATAGTTGAAGATGAAGATGAGGATGAAGAGGAAGACTTTGATTAAATAGATATATTTTTTAGTAAAGGCTTATAATTTGCGTATTATGAAGAGATATTTAAGAACAACTGTTAGATTATTAACAGTTGTTCTTAAATTTTAATATAGAATATAGAACATTTTTATAAATTTATTTTTCTTTTTTTACTATTAATTAGGCGAATAATTTGAGAACATCAGTATAAGTGTATTATAATTATATATAGAGTAAAAATACATATAGTATAAGGAGAAATAATTATGTTTTACATAGGAATAGATATAGGTTCAACAGCAGCTAAAGTAGCAATATTTAGCGGAGACAAGCTAGAAAAATACTTTGTAATGCCTACAGGATGGAGCAGTGTTGAAACAGCAAATACTATTAAAGAAAAACTGAATTTATTAGGAATAAATGAAGAAAATTCAAAGGTTGTAGCAACGGGTTATGGAAGGGTGTCTGTGCCCTATGCAGATAAAACTATAACTGAGATAACTTGTCATGGTAAGGGAGCGAATTATTTATTAAATACAGATTGTACTGTAATTGATATTGGTGGACAAGATACTAAGGTTATTACTGTGGAGAATGGAATGATAACAAACTTTATTATGAATGATAAATGTTCCGCCGGTACAGGTAGGTTTTTAGAGATTATGGGGAATACATTAGGAATGGATATAGATTCACTTTGTGATTTAGCAGCACAAGGCAGTGGAATTAACATAAGTTCAATGTGTACAGTTTTTGCTGAATCTGAGGTTATTAGTCTTATAGGTAGGGGAGAGAAAAAAGAAGATATAGCTTACGCTGTTGTGGACTCCATAGTTAGTAAAGTTAGTTCCTTATGTGGTAAACATTCAGAAGGATTTAATTATTTTCTTACAGGAGGATTATCTAGCATTGCATATATTTTAAGTAGTCTTTCGGAAAAATTAGGAAAAGAAGTTAGAACAAATGAATTAGGGCGATATGCAGGGGCTATAGGGGCTGCATTAATGGCTAGTAAGTTATAAAAAATATTTGACATTTTTTATTAAAAATATTATAATTATTATTAGCATATAAAAATAATTAGTGTATATACTAATTATTATAATTTTTAAATATAAAGACTGTGAAGAGAAGAGTAAATATAAAAGGTAGTAATAGCGAGTTGGTGGTGGTGAAAGACCAATACGAGATTTATATGGAAGAACGTCTCAGAGTCTCTAACCGAAATCCGTAAGGTAGTAGGCTTAGACGGGTCCAATCCGTTAACTGTTGGGCAGTATCGAATATATTATTCTGTGCTGAATTGAGTGGTCATATTTTATGACAAATTGGGTGGTATCGCGAAATTTTAGCCTTTCGTCCCTTTATTATTAAGGGGTGGAGGGCTTTTTTTATTATTTGTAAAAGTATAAAAATATAAGGAGGGCAATTTTATGGAAAAATTGTTAGTAAAACAGATTTACAGAGAAAAAGAAAAATACGAAGGCTGCGATGTATCTATCTCTGGATGGATAAGAACTTTAAGATCTTCTAAAGCGTTTGGATTTATAGAAGTTAATGATGGAAGTTTCTTTAAAAACATTCAAGTGATTTTTGAGGAAGGCTTAGAAAATTTTGCGGAGATAGCTAAATTACCTATAAGCTCTTCTTTGACTATAGAAGGAACATTAGTGTTAACACCTGAAGCTAAACAACCTTTTGAGATTAAAGCTACTAAAATAGTTCTAGAAGGTATGTCGGATATTGATTATCCACTGCAAAAGAAAAGACACTCTTTTGAGTTTTTAAGAACTATTGCACACCTTAGACCAAGAAGTAACGCTTTCTCAGCAGTGTTTAGAGTACGTTCACTAACTGCTTTTGCTATTCATGAGTTTTTTCAAAAGAGAAATTTTGTATATACTCATACTCCAATAATTACTGGTAGTGATTGCGAAGGTGCAGGTGAAATGTTTAGAATATCTACACTTGATTTTAGCGACATGCCTATGGATGAAAATAAAAAAGTTGATTTCACAAAAGACTTTTTTGGCAAAGAAACTAGTTTAACTGTAAGTGGACAGCTTGCAGCAGAGGCTTATGCACTAGCTTTTAGAAGTGTTTATACTTTCGGACCAACATTTAGAGCTGAAAATTCTAACACAGCAAGACATGCAGCAGAATTCTGGATGATAGAGCCTGAAATAGCTTTTGCAGATCTGAAGGATGATATGAAATTGGCAGAAGATATGATGAAATACATTATAAAATATGTTATGGAAAATGCTCCAGAAGAGATGGAGTTTTTCAATAGCTTTGTAGATAAGGGGTTAATAGAAAGATTAAATAATGTTGTAAATGCAGATTTTGGTCAAGTGACATACACTGAAGCCGTAGATATTTTACAAAAATCAGGAAAAGAATTCCAGTATCCAGTAACATGGGGCTGCGATCTTCAAACTGAGCATGAAAGGTATTTAACAGAAGAAGTGTACAATAAACCATTATTTGTAACTGACTATCCAAAGGAAATAAAATCCTTCTATATGAGAATTAATGATGATAACAAGACAGTTGCGGCCATGGACTTACTAGTACCAGGAGTTGGAGAGATTATTGGTGGAAGCCAAAGAGAAGAAAGACAAGATGTCTTAGAAGCTAGAATGGAAGAGTGCGGTCTTAACAAAGAAGATTATTGGTGGTATTTAGAGCTAAGAAAATACGGCGGAACTAAGCATGCTGGATTTGGTCTAGGCTTTGAAAGAGCTATTATGTATATTACAGGCATGAGCAATATAAGAGATGTTATTCCATTCCCAAGAACCACTGGTACTGCTGAGTTTTAATTTATATTACAATTTAAAAGAGCCGGTAGATAGTTACTGGTGATGATTATCCCCTTAGCCAATGGTTAAGGGTTTTTTTTAGATGAAGGAGTTATGAAATATTTTTAAATTGGTATTTAGTTTTGTATTCTATGGAGAGGATATAAATGAGGAGGAAATAAATATGAAAAAGATTATTAAAGAATATATATTGATAACTGTTGGTTTAGCATTAGTAGCCGTAGGATTTTACTTTTTCTTAGTACCTAATGATTTAGCAGTAGGAGGAGTTAGTGGTCTTGCTATGATTATAAATTGGTATGTGCCAGCGCTTTCAATTGGAGCCATAATGCTTGTATTAAATGTAATCCTATTCATTATAGGATTTATATTTATAGGATCTAGTTTTGGAGTTAAGACAATTTATTCTAGCTTGGGATTATCCGGTATGATATGGGCATTAGAGAAGGCATTCCCGATGAGTGGTAGTATAACAAACGATTTATTTCTGGAACTAATCTTTGGAATATTAATCGGAGCAGTAGGCATGGGAATGGTGTTTAACCAAAATGCTTCCACAGGAGGAACTGATATCATAGCCAAAATACTTTATAAGTATTTTCACTTAGACATAGGCAAGGCGTTACTTTTAGCTGATTTTTTCGTAACTATTTTCGCAGGTATTGCATTCGGACCTAAAATTGGAATGTATGCATTGCTAGGAGTTATTATCAATGGATTTACTATAGATGCAGTTATTGCTGGAATGAATATTTGTAAAAAGATTGAAATTGTTAGCTCGAGAGGCGCGGATATAAAAAAATTTATTATTGAAGGATTAGGTAGAGGCGCCACTTTATATGCGGCTAAAGGAGCTTATACTAATGAGAAAAAAGAAATTATAACTACTGTTTTAGGTAAAAAGGAATTTATAAAATTAAAAATTTATATAAAAGAAATTGATAAAAGTGCATTTATAATCGCATATAACGTACATGAAATTCTTGGAGAGGGATTTAAGGACATAAACGAATAAAAAAATATAAGCTACTGACAGTGTCAGTAGCTTATATTTTTTTATGTGAAATATGTTTTAATTAAGAACTTAGTTCTTAATTAAGCTTCAACAGGAGCGCCTACAGGACAAACACCAGCACAAGCTCCACAATCGATACAAGTATCAGCATCTATAACGTATATAGAATCTCCTTGGCTTATAGCGTTAACTGGACATTCTGGCTCACAAGCTCCACAACTTACACATGCATCAGTAATTTTATATGACATAATAACCAACCTCCTTTATTTACTAATTTACCTGTACATAATATCATAACTAAACTAATAAATAAAGAGTTTTTTAGAAATAGTAAACTATTAGTATTTATATAAATACCAAAGAGGATGTAATATGAACATAAAAAGGCATGCACATATGTAGATTATATTAATATAACTATTTTTAAAAAAAATTAAAAATAATTATAAAAGTAAAAACCATAGACTATAAATCTATGGGAAATTTAGAGGCGTTTATAAGTATTATAAAGGTAGAGTATTAAGTTAACTGATTAAATATAGTTACAGCTAAAGACTATATTTAAAACAGTTAACTTAATACTTAGGTAGTTAGTAACTTTTAGCTGTATCTATATATTAAAGATGAGCTCATCTACTTAGCTATGAGTTAATAACTATCGGTAGTATTATATGTAGGGAATTCATAAACTATTCAATGTAAATTTTAAATTATATTTTTATATTTAGTACTTGATAAATAAAAAAACAAGAGTTATTATGTAAGTAATGATCCGTTTTGATAATAATGCATTATATGTATATATTTACTAAAATAAATAATGGGTGGTGTTTTTCATGGTAGCAAACATTTACATGGAAAATTTATTAGCAAAATACAATAAAAATTTCAATATAAGCAAAAACATAGATTTATGTGATAAAAGAATAAATCTCTTTGCTGAATACAAAGGGATAGGAGCACGAACTTTTATAACACAGAAGGACGTTATTGATAAATTTGAATTTAACGAGTACTGCGTTGTAAACGCTTACGATAAAATTAATATGGAAGATGTTGTAGAATATACGGAGTATTTAAAGACCTTGATAAACACTTTAGTAAAGCCACATAGAGAACACAAGAGTTCAACTTTTACAGGGGTAATTATATGTAATGCATCTATAGATAAAAATACGGAAAATTTCATAAAAAAATTCAAATTTACAAAACCTTATAAATTGTATTTTCATGGGTGGAGTGATATACGGTTACTATTAGTTGATTTAAGTAATAACTTAGTTATTTCAAATAAGCAGGGTAACAGTGTAAAAAAGGTGTATATTCCTACATCTTTATAATAAATACGAGGGGGTATATTAATGAATTCAATAGTACTACTATTTCTAGGAATCATTATTTTCTTAACGGCTTACGTCACATACGGTGGATATCTAGCTAAAAAATGGGGCATTGACACTAAAAAAGAAACCCCAGCTCACACAAAATTTGACAATGTAGACTACTGTCCTGCAGACGCAAGAATTCTTTTAGGACATCATTTTTCGTCCATAGCTGGTGCTGGTCCTATAGCAGGTCCAATTCAAGCTGCTGTTTTTGGATGGATTCCAGTTTTCTTATGGATTGTTATTGGTAGTGTTTTTATAGGTGGTGCACATGATTTTGGTTCACTATTTGCATCTATTAGACATGATGGGAAATCTATAGGTGAAATTATTCGTATTAACATTGGAGAAAAGGGCAAAATGATATTTAATATTTTCGCTTGGGTTACATTAATCCTTGTAGTTGCGGCTTTTACAGATATATGTGCTTCAACTTTTGCATATGATGTTGCGAGTCCTACACTTCTTACTGGTGCTCAGGCAGGAACAGCTTCTGTATTATTTATTTTTCTTGCCATGGCCTTTGGATTTGCTGTTTATAGAAAAAATGCAAGTATTGGAATATCTACAATTGTAGGTGTTAGTTTATTATTCTTTTGTGTATGGATTGGTTATGCTTTTCCATTTATTAAGCTTACAAAATTCCAATGGGATATCCTTCTTTTAATATACATTACTTTGGCATCGATACTTCCTGTTTGGATGTTACTACAACCAAGAGATTATTTATGTTCTTTCTTACTTTATGCAATGCTAGCTGGTGCAGTAC
The DNA here is from genome assembly GCF_011065935.2 of Clostridium estertheticum. Classification (NCBI taxonomy): domain Bacteria; kingdom Bacillati; phylum Bacillota; class Clostridia; order Eubacteriales; family Clostridiaceae; genus Clostridium; species Clostridium estertheticum. The sequence continues at coordinate 1,697,135 of NZ_JAAMNH020000001.1, forward strand.
TCGGAATATTCTTAACCCATCCTACTATGGAGTTAGCCGGATTCACATCATTTACAGTTAAAAATCAAACACTATTCCCATTCTTATTTGTTACTGTTGCTTGTGGAGCAGTTTCAGGTTTCCACTCTTTGGTAGCTTCAGGTACTACTTCAAAACAAATTACTAAAGAAGGTGACGCAAAACTTATAGGATATGGTGCAATGCTCATAGAAGGTTTAGTTGCAATAGTTGCTCTTATTGCCGTTAGTTATGTTGCAACATCACAAGGTACTCCAGCTCAAGTTTTTGCCAGTGGCGTTGCGGTCTTTATGAATAGTTTTGGAATACCATTGCAATTTGGAAAAGTTTTTGTTATTCTTGCCTTCTCCGCATTTGCTTTAACAAGCCTCGACACTGCTACAAGAATTGGTAGATATATTTTCCAGGAATTTTTCACAAATGCATCTGAAAAAACTAAGAAAACATATGCAAACATTTATACCTCTACTTTTGTAACTGTACTTGCATCAGCTTCATTATTAGCATACGGTTACCAAAAAATTTGGCCAATATTTGGTTCAGCAAACCAATTATTATCAGCTTTAGCTTTACTTGCAGTAACTTCATGGCTTGCGAAAACTGGAAAGAAAACTGCTATGACTTTAATCCCTATGATATTTATGTTTGCAGTTTCACTATCAGCACTATTCCTACTTATTAAACAATATCTATTCAGCGTAGAAAAAAATATGATTCTTGGTACTTTTGCAGTTCTTTTATTTGGTCTTGCAATAGTACTAATAATAGAAGCCTACAAATCCTTAAGTGGTAAACCAAAAAGTAAAAACGTAAGCGTTTAGGGAAAAAATTGTAACAAAATAAAGAGCATCTATTCAGTTTGAATAGATGCTCTTTATTTAATAAAAAAGCTATAATTTACTTAAGTTACTTACTAAGCAATTTAAGTGCTCTACTAACAACATTTTCTGTTGTAAATCCAAATTCTTTAAATAGTGCGTCTGCTGGTGCTGAAGCTCCGAATCTATCAATAGAAATTATATCTCCATCCAATCCAACGTATTTATGCCATCCAAAGGAAGAACCCGCCTCAACTGCTAATCTAACTCTTAGAGCTGATGGTAATATTGATTCCTTATACTCTTTTGATTGTGTTTCAAATAAATCTAAACAAGGCATGCTCACTACTCTAGCCTTAATACCTTTTTCATTTAATGCTTTAGCGCCTTCATAAATAAATTCTACTTCAGAACCAGAAGCCATTAAAATGATATCAGGGTTTTTACCTTCATCTTCATATGTTTTTAATACATAAGCACCCTTAAAAGCTTCCATTGAGGTTTCGGTGTATAGTGGAAGATTTTGTCTTGTAAGTATTAGTGCCGTAGGGGTTGTTTTTGAATTCATTGCAACGTACCAACCAGCAGCTGTTTCTTTAGAATCAGCTGGTCTAAACACATTAAAGTTTGGTAGAGCTCGCAGTGCTGCAAGATGTTCAATGGGTTCATGAGTAGGTCCATCTTCACCAACTGCTATACTATCATGAGTTAAAACATAAGTTACTGGAAGACCCATAAGGGCAGATAATCTCATAGCACCCTTCATGTAATCACTAAATACAAAGAAAGTTGAAACAAAAGGTTTAAGACCACCATGTACATAGATACCGTTTGCAATAGCTGCCATGGCATGCTCTCTTACTCCAAAATGAAGATTAGATCCATTTCTATCTTCCCTTGAAAAATCACCCATGTCCTTCATGTATGATTTATTAGAAGGAGCAAGATCTGCTGAACCACCTATAAGGTTTGGTACATATTTTGCTAATATATTTATTATTGCTCCAGAAGAGTTTCTCGTTGCGGCACTTCCTTCGAACTTCCACAATTCCTGGACCTTAAGTAAATCTACAGGAAGGTCTCCGCTTTGCCATGCTTCATACTCTTTAGAAAGATCTGGATTTATTTTGCTATACTGAGCATAAAGTACATTCCAATCTTCTTCTTTTTTAGCAAGCTCTGTTTTTAGATTTTCCATATGCTTAGTTACTTCACTTGGAACTGTAAATGGTTCTTCACTCCAGCCCATGCATTTTTTCATATCAGTTATATTATCTTCACCAAGTGGTTCTCCGTGTGCGGATGCTAAGCCTTGCTTTTTAGCACAACCAAACCCAATAATAGTTTTAATTTTAATAAAAGAAGGTTTATTTAACTCAAGTTTTGCAGTTTTAATGGCACTACCTATTGCCTGCATGTCATTGCCGTCTTCTACATATAAAACCTGCCAACCATAAGCATCAAATCTTTTACTTACATCTTCTGTAAAGGCAATATCTGTAGATCCTTCTATAGATATACTATTTGAGTCATACATTACAATAAGTTTAGATAGTCCTAAGGTACCTGCAAGGGACGCTGCTTCACCAGAGATTCCTTCCATATTGTCCCCATCACCACATATAGCATAGGTATAATGATTTACAATAGCATGCTCACTTGTATTGAATTTTGCCGCAAGATGGCTTTCAGCTATTGCCATACCTACTGCATTAGCAATGCCCTGACCTAAAGGACCTGTGGTAACTTCAACGCCATTTGTATGACCGTACTCAGGATGACCAGGTGTTAAACTTCCAAGTTGTCTGAAATTCTTTAAATCTTCAATAGTTAGACCATATCCAAAAAGATGGAGTAGTGAATATTCAAGCATTGATCCATGCCCTGCGGATAATACAAATCTATCTCTATCCTGCCATTTTGAATTTTTAGGATTATGTTTCATATGATTTGCCCATAAGGTGTATGCCATGGGTGCTACACCTAAGGGAAGCCCTGGATGACCTGATTTTGCTTTTTCTACTGCCTCAGCAGATAAAACTCTTATAGTATCTACGGTTAGTTGTTCAATTTTACTCAATTTAGTTTCCTCCTTATTTATATATATTAATTTTTAGAATGTTAAAAGTTACTCGTAATAGATATATGTCTTATAATAAATATAAGAGATTATCCTATATATTGCAAGAACTTATAATTTCCATTAAAATATTTAGCTTAATATACCAATTACCTCCAAAACCAGCTTTAATCTAAAACTATGTTTAAAGCATTTAATTTAATTACCTTATATGATATATTTTATCACATATAGATATATATATAAAGTAAACCAAGCTATATAGTAAACTTTAAAACTGTTATATATGGTACTTTTAATTCTAAATTAAAGGGATAGCCCTTCACTATTTGAATTTTGTTAAATAGTGATAGACTGTCCCATATATTTATATTTTATCTTTATCTATAATACTTTATCCCTGAATATTCTCAGTATTTTTTTTAAGCTTGTCTTCAATTTCTAAAAGTATTTTTTGTTGATAGAACATTAGTAAATAACAGATAGCACTAGCCATAAATAATAATACAAAGTTAGAAACTTTAAACAATATGAAGCCTACAATTAAAAAGCTAGCAAAATTCAATATTGTAATATGAAATTTTCTAATGGTGTAGTATGCTGCAGTTTTAAGTATGTCTTTCCAACTTAAATAAAATCTTGAGATTATTGGGAATACATAAAGACTCACTAAAAAAATAAAAGCAATAATGATAAAAATAAGAGTATTTATAATTCCTGGGTAATTATTTGAAATAAAGAATCTAGTATCAATAAATAATATACCTATTATAAGCACCTCTAGGGTCCAAAAGAATAATGATTGAAAAAAATTAGCTTTATAAGCTTTAAAAAAGTCTTTTGTGATATTTATATCTTTTTCCCTTATAAGTTTTCCCATTATGCTAAGTAGCGCCGTGGCCGCAGGTCCTATAGGGATACAGGATAAAATAATAATAGAAATAAACCAGGGTGGAATTGGAACTCCACCATTAGATAAAACCACAATTAATACAAAAATCAGCGGAATATTGAGAAGACAAAAGTAAAAATTGCCCAAGAAGAACCAAAATATGTAGTTAGTTATGGTGTGAATAGGTCCTTCGCCGAATTCTCTTTTAGATTTAGCCATTTTCCCCTCCAATTGCATTTATCAAATGCTGCTATTTAAATAGAATGAGTTTAGTTTATATAAATAAATCTATAAAATTATGTAAAATTTTTAAACTACTTAAAATGTAACATAAATTGTGTTAAATGCAAATAGGTAGAAGATATAAAAAACATTATAGGATTTTGTAACATTCACCTACTATTTGCTATTCCGTCTAAATGGGATGGATTTACTCAGTTTTTTATTAAATGCATAATAATACAATTTTAATTTATTGTTGCAAAATACATTCATTAGAATGATAATAACATTGAGGTTAAGATACTATTAAGTTAGGAGTGATATTTATGGATTTAAAAGGTAAAGTAGCTATAGTTACAGGTGGATCTAGAGGAATTGGAAAAGGTATCTCTCTAGAACTAGCTAAGGCTGGTGCTTGTGTGGTAATAAATTATAAAAATAATGACGAGGCAGCTGAAAAAACCCTACAGGAAATTAGAGAAGTAGGAGCTTATGCCTTGAAAATTAAGGGCGATGTAAGTGATTACAAATTCTCAAATGAGCTTATAAAAACTACTGTTGAAAAATTAGGGAAAATAGATATATTAATAAATAATGCAGGAATATCAAAGGTAGGGTTATTTATGGATGAGTCGCCAGACCAATGGGACAATATTTTAAATGTAAATCTTAAGGGTGCAATTAATTGTTCACATAGTGTAATAAAAGAAATGATAAAACAAAAAAGTGGAGTAATAATAAATATATCCTCAATGTGGGGGAATGTAGGTGCTTCTTGTGAAGTAATTTACTCAGCATCTAAAGGAGCGATAAACTCTTTTACAAAGGCATTAGCAAAGGAGCTTGCACCATCTAATATTAGGGTTAATGCCATAGCGCCAGGGGTTATAGATACAGAAATGAATAGTTGGCTTAGTCGTGAAGAACGCCAATCACTAGCTTCTGAAATACCTATGATGAAATTTGGAGAAGTGCAGGATGTTGGCATGCTTGTAACCTTTTTAGCCAGTGAAAATTCAAAATATATTACAGGGCAAGTGATAACAATAGATGGTGGGATGCAATAGTAGAACGCAAAAAATTTTAAGCTATAGGGATATATAGCAAGATACATAAAATCAGTTTATAAGGGGGATAAAAACATGTATGGGGGAAAAGAAATTACCACTAGAAGCAAAAAAACTTTAAAATTTAATATAATAGCAATATGGATATCCACTATTGTATTATCATTGCAAACTGGAATTGCACAAGGAATAAAACCAGGTGTTGAAGTTTTAATTGTCACTGGTTTATCTTCTATAATTGCAAGTGTATTTTATATTTTAAAAATTAATTTAAGAATTAAGGGACTACTTATAAATTCATCAATACTGTTTGGGTGTTTATATTTAGCTCATTTACAAGGGGGACTAGAGTCTGGATTTTTAATATACATTGCTTGTCTATTATTAGTAACACTATACAGCGATATTATTTTACTAAGTATTTATGGAGCTATTTTGGATTTGTCATTAATTTTAATGTATATTGTTTCACCAACCTCAATGCTAGGTAATAACATGAAATTTACTGGATTTATAAGTAGCATAGCTATAATAAATATCAGCATACTTTTATTATGTTTACTTACAAAATGGAGTTCAGAGTTAATAAGTGAAAGTTTAGAAAAAGAGAAAAAAACTCTGGAGTTATTAAGTAAATTAGAAGATACAATGGGTGGTATAGATAAAGGTACGAGTGTGTTGCATAATAGTATAGAAAAATGCAATGTAAATATAAATATGGTAATGGAAATAAGTGATGATGTGGCTTCAGCAGTTCATGAGATTACAAGTGGCATTTCTATGCAAGCTGATAATGTTAACAACATAAGTCAAACCATAATTGATACTTCAAATACTGTGGAGCATAGTAAGGAAATTTCACAAAAAATAGTGAGTGTTTCACAAGTGGTAACAAATGATGTTAATGAAGGCGCAAAACAAATTAAAGAGATGGACAAGCAAATGAATATAATCAAAAATGCTGTCAAATCTTCATTAGATACAGTAATTGCACTTCAAAAACAGATGAGTGATATAGATGGATTTTTAGCAGCAATAAAAAATATAGCGGAGCAGACAAATTTACTAGCTCTAAATGCTTCAATAGAAGCTTCAAGGGCAGGAGAAGCTGGTAGGGGATTTTCAGTTGTAGCTAAGGAAGTTGCTAAATTGGCAGAGGAAAGTAACATTACTGTTGGAAATATTTATAAGATTATTAAAAATACAAACGCAACAACCATTTTAGCTTTAGGCGAGGTACAAAAGGGTAATGAAGCGGTAAATACAGGGGGTAAAATTGCTCAAAAGGTTTACGGTACATTTGAAAATTTAATTACAGTATTTGAAGAGTTAAATTTACTCATTTCAAAGCAAAGTCATGTTATAAGCGGTGTTAAAGATACATTTACTGTAGTTGATACAGAGGTGCAAAATATTGCTGCAGTATCTGAGGAGTATGCGGCTACTACAGAAGAAATTTTATCAGTTATACAGCAGCAGAACAATAAAATTTCTGAAATCGTGTTGGAAATTCAGGCCATTAACAATATAAGCAATGAACTAAGCAATATGATAAAATAAATTATTTAATAAATTATTAATACTTTCTTAATGTACAATTAATATTATAAGGTATTTATATGATATAATTAGATTATAATTTAAGAAAATAAATCGTAAAAAATGAAAGAAGGATAATATTATCATGGAATATATAAAAGGCAAAAACATAATTTCAAAGTTAATGAAATCAGCAATATCTATTGGTACTCTTATTGTTTTATTAGTAGCAATACCTTATATAGCTATCTTTGTTATTAAAGCCTTGTTTTTTATTGCAGTTTTTGGAGTTTTAGTATGGTCTAGCTTAAAGATTGTAAAGACCATTAAAAATTTCATCTACAAGCTAAGTACAAAGAAAAATGCTAACATACAAGCTGATATGTCTAGTAGTGACAAGAATACAACAGACTCCATTGATATTAATTATGAGGATAGTATTATTATCGATGTAGATTATGAAAAGGTAGAATAAACCATATTCTAATGTGGTTAATGTAAGTTATAAATGATGTTTTAAAACCAGTCTATATCTTAGATTGGTTTTTTATTTTCTTTATTTTATAAAACCTTTATTAATTTAGAAAACCCTTATAAATTGTAGTAATATTTGTTATAATTTTAGTAATAGGTAAATTGGGGGGCAAAAATGAGTAGAATATTAATAGTGGAAGATGAAGAGTCTATCAGAAAGTTTATTAAAATTAGTTTAAAGAGAGAAAAATTCCAGGTTTTTGAGGCTGCCTCTGCAGAGGAAGGCATGCAAAAAATACTACAGGAAACCCCAGATGTGCTTATATTAGATGTTATGCTTCCGGGTATGAATGGATTTGAGCTTTGTAAAAAATTAAAAAAACAAAATGAGAATATTGGGATAATTATTTTAACAGCTAGAGGACAAGATATGGATAAAATTATGGGGCTAGAATTTGGTGCAGATGATTATATGGTAAAGCCTTTTAACCCATTAGAGCTTATTGCAAGGATAAATTCCCTTTTAAGGCGAATGAAGTACAAAAATAAAGAACAATCAAATTTTATTAATTCTAGAGAATTTAGAATTGATCTATACTCAAAGAAAATTTTTAAAAGTGATATAGAATTAGATTTAACGCCAAAAGAATTTTTACTAATGAAGATGTTTATTCAAAATCCTAGTAAGGCATTGAGTCGCGATGAGCTTTTAAATTCAATTTGGGGATATGAGTTCATTGGAGATACTAAAATAGTTGATGTAAATATTAGAAGACTTAGAAGTAAAGTCGAAAAAGATCCATCAGATCCTAAGTATATAGAAACGGTTTGGGGAACAGGCTACAGATGGGGGGATTCTTAAATTGAGCTCCATAAGGACAAAGCTAACGAGTAGTTATCTAGTGGTAATACTAATTACTGTTATAATTGTAGAGGGATTTTTAATGGCAGCTACTAAAAAATACTATTACAAAAATTTAGAATCAAATCTATCAAATCAGTTAAAGTTATCTACTAGCTTTTATAATACATACTTAGCATCAGCAGGTGTGAAGGAAAATGTGGCTAATAATGTAGACGTGTTTTATGAAAATATTAGTGCTGAAGTTCAAGTTATAGACTTAAATGGATTTGTTATTATGGATTCCCTGGGCTCAATTCCAGCAGAAAAATTGGAGGGAAAGGATTTTAAAGTAGCCTTAGATGGAAAGCTTGGTAGCATAATTGATAGACAAAAATATGAAAATGAGGGGGTTATGACAGTAGCATATCCCTTGTTTTATAATGGGAAAATAAATGGGGTATTAAGGTTTATAACCTCCCTTAAGAAAATTGATGAGGATATTTATGCGCTGTCTAGGTTTTTCCTCATTACTGGTGGAATGGTTATTATACTATCAGGAATTGTAAGCCTCTTTATTTCAAATATAATAACTAAACCTATAAAAAAAATCATGGTAGGTGCGCAAAAAATGGCCAGTGGAAATTTCAATGAGAAAATCAATATAAATTCAGATGATGAATTAGGACAACTAGCAAAAACCTTAAACTATATGACAGAAGAAATATTAAAAAGTGAAAGGCTGAAGAATGAATTTATTGCCTCTGTATCACATGAACTGAGAACGCCACTTACATCTATTAAAGGATGGTCTATTGTATTAAATTCTAGCGAGTTACAAGATGAAGAAGAACTTAAAGAGGGGCTTGAAATTATAGAACAAGAATCTGATAGATTAACTTTTTTAGTTGAGGATTTGTTGGATTTCTCTAAATTATCTTCAGCAAAAGTGTCTATAAAGAAGGACTTTATTGATTTAAAAGATATTTTAATGAATATAAAAATGCAGACTTTGCCTAGAGTTTTAAAGGAAAACATTCAGCTTAATCTAGAAATAGAAGAAAGTTTACCGAAAATATTTGTGGATAAAAATAGGATAAAACAAGTACTAATAAATATTCTAGATAATTCTTTTAAATTCACACCAAATGGAGGAACTATAAGCATAAGGGCGCATTTAGAAGTTGAAAATATTGTTATAAAAATAATAGATACAGGATGCGGTATACCGAAAGATGAATTACCAAGAGTAAAAGAAAAGTTTTTCAAAGGTAAAAATGCTAATTCTAAAAACGGTATAGGACTTTCAATATGTGATGAAATTATAAAGCTTCACGATGGTAAACTCCAAATTAATAGTGTGATTGACAAGGGTACAGAGGTATGCATAATTATTCCAATATAACCTCAGAATAATTATATTGTGCAAGGGAGCAAAAAGTTATGAAAAAAATATTATCTTTATTTATTTTAGTAATAATATTGTTAAATTTAACGGCCTGCAATGATGTTGATTTATCAACAACAAGCAGAGTAACGCCACCTAAAGTAGCAATTCCAGTAGAGGGCATTTGGAAGGTAGAGAGCTATGCTTTTTCATCTATGTCTAAAATGGATGAAGAGGAAGCAAAGCAGTGGATTGGAAAAAAGGCATTTTTTAATGAGCAAAAAGTTGTTCTTCCAGATGATAATTGTGAAAAACCTGAATTTAAGATCAAGAGCGTGGATACAAAAACATATTTATATAGTAATTACAAATCTTCCATGGAACATCTTAATATAAATCAAAGTGAAATTAAGATCATCACTATTACTTCTAATCAAAATTATTTTAGAGATATTATCAAAATCGATGATAATAGGATAATTATAATAAAGGAAGGGGTATTTTTCACACTGCTCAAGGTGAATAATGAAAATAAAATAAGCATAGATGACATGAAAAATAAAAATAAATTATCTTATAGTAAGTTTGACACCTATACAAAGAAAGAGCAATCTGGCCTTTTGTTAGGACTAAAATATTATAAACCTGTTGATTATAAGTTGCCTTATATTAATGAAAACAAAAGCATATTGGAACCGGTATACAGAACATTATGGATAAGCTATGATGGGACGATAGATCCAATATCGGAACTGCCATTTTTATTTGTGCCCAGAAGGACTGGGTTTTGGAAGCTCCAGGTTAATAGAGAAATTACAAATAATTATGGGATGGATTCCTTTGTAGCAGCTCCCATAGGCAAAGAAATGAAAAAAGAAATCATAAAAGTTAAAAATGCAGGCTTTTATGACCTGAAAAGTATTAATTTTGTGGGAAACGATTATGTCTGTTATGAGAGAGACGTTGAAATTGGAGTAAAAGGTGATAGACAACCAAATGCGGCTCATTCATTAGAAGTGGTTCCCTTGGACACTATATATACTGGGTCAGAAGTTCCAATTGTTGCACCAAAGGTGTTAGGTGAAAAGGGATTAGAGGGTCTGAATTCTGGAGCAAAATCATATTTAAGAACTATTCCAGAAAAAGATAAAAAACTATTAAAGGATACTCCGTTACCTACAAGTTTTGGTATTTTCAGAAAAAATGGGAAATGGTTGTTACGCGGAAGATTAAATTATTCTAGTCCATCTGTAAAAAATGAATATGCAGACTTTAATGTTCCCATAGAAGCACCTGATAACCTGGTAAACTATGATTCACTATTTCCTTCTTGGGAGGTTATAAAGCAAAAGGTTCCTAGTGCATTAGATGCATATACCTCTCCTAATAAGGATATTGTAGTAGTGTTAACAAATTCAAATTTATTAGTTTATGCTATTAAAGATAATATTTTAGGGGAGGCTCCCTTAAGCGAGTTACAACTTAAAAATTCAGAAGTGTCTGTTATGGCGCAGTGGGCAACAGATGATTATGTTAAAATTTGGTCTGAAGAGGTAAAGAAGCTTCAAAGCAAATAATATAGTTGAGCTTCATAGAGTGCTCACACATACATGTGTGCTCACACATATATTAACTTTATGAGGTAGATAAGGAGGAAATATGCAGATTGAAATCATTAAATTTATACAATCCATGAAGTCTCCATTTTTGGATGTCTTCTTTCAAATAGTTACAATGACTGGAGAAGAGTATTTTTACATTATTGCAGCTGCTATAATATTTTGGTGCGTAAATAAAAAATTTGGGTATAAACTAGGCTTTGCACTCTTGACAAGTACAATTGTAAATACCGTATTGAAGGATTTAGTAAATTCAGCAAGACCGATAGGGGTATCGGGTATAAGATCTTTGAGAATACAAACGGCTACAGGACAATCTTTTCCAAGTGGACATACTCAAGGAGCTTCCACTTTTTGGGTTTCATGGATTGTTCAAGTTAGGAAAAGGTGGATTTATATAGTCGGAATCACAGTAATCCTTTTAGTGGCATATTCTAGAATGTATCTGGGAGTGCATTACCCAATAGATGTAATTGGTGGAGCGGCAATTGGCTTTATATGGGTTTTCATCTCCAATTATATTTTTGACTATGCTGAAACAACTAGAAAAAAATGGATACTAATGGTGATGGTTGTGCCTATGCTTATTGGAATGATATTTTTTAAAGAAAAAACTTATTATACAATATCAGGAACAGTATTAGGTTTCTATATTGGATACTTAATTGAGTCAAAGTATGTTCAGTATGAGGTTAGAAATACCTTTGCAGCGCAACTAATTAAAGTGGTGTTTGGATTAACTATTCTTATAATATTAAAAAGTGCATTAAAGGTGATTTTACCTATAAGCGTGGGTGCTGATTTTTTAAGATATTTTTTAATTGGATTGTGGATTACAGTTGGAGCGCCCTACTTATTTAAAAGATTTATGGGAGAGGTTAAGCAAAGAGGATTACTATAATAGCTATTTTGCATATTTTTTAATTTAATTAATATTATAATTCAAATCACCGTAGACAGGCTATGGCATATAGTGCTAAAATTATTATAAGAACACAGGTTATAGTGTATTTTATAAGAAGAGGTGCTAATGTGAAATATCATAAGAGTATATTAAAAAAATTATGTATCTTATTATTAGTTTTAATATTAGAAACAGTGAATTTACCATTAATGTCAGTAGAGGCATCGGCACTACAGCTAAATGGCAGTTCGGTTGTAGCATATAATGCTTCAGTTGTGGAAAAAATAGCATATTCAGCACAGGATTTAAATAGTATTTTAAAAGAGCAGTTAGGGCAAAGAGAGACAAGCTTTAACATAAGGTATAAGTCAGACACAACGGATTTAAAAGCTATAATAGAAACTGGCATTGATGGAATTTTAAAAGCTGATGATTATTTAGAAAGTTGCTTAATATCATATAAATGTAGCTATAGTGGATATGAAAATGATGTTACAATAAACTTTACTTTTAAATTTTATACTACAAAAATACAAGAGGATTATGTGGACTCACAAGTAACTGCAATCCTCAAAGATATAATAAAAATTAGTATGAATGATGATCAAAAGGAAAAAGTAATTCACGATTATATTGTAGCTCATGTAGCTTATGATACTACACTTACTAAATTTAGTGCTTATGAAGCATTAAAAAATGGCACAACTGTGTGCAGTGGGTATGCACAATTAGCTTACAAAATGTTAAATGAGGTAGGTATTAAAACAAAAATAGTTGTAGGAACAGGTAATGGTGAGGATCATGCTTGGAATTTAGTAAATATCAATAATATCTGGTACCATCTTGATTGTACTTGGGATGATCCGCTGCCAGATAAAAAAGGTAGAGTGCTTTATAATTATTTTAATTTAAATGATATAAAAATTTCAGAGGATCATATATTCGTAAAATTGGATTATCCTTTAGCAAACCAGGTTTATAAAGCTAAATTACCAATATTTAATGAAAGTGAATTTGTGCAATTGAGTAAAAACCTAAGTAATACTGTGGTTATGAAAAGTAAAGAATGGAATATTAACTTTAATAGTGGAATCAATGAGTTAAGTTTAAAGGATAAGATATTCATATACAAGGAGGGAACAAACTCTTATTTCCCTATAATTCTTCAGGTATCTGATGATAAAAAAGCTGTTAAAATTATGCATAGCACACCTTTTGAAGTGGGTGGAAGTTATACCTTATATATAAGCAAAGACATTATTGGTATGGATGGAAGTGTAAAATTAAAGACTTCTGTGAAAATGGGTTTTACAATTTCAAATTAGAGAAATTAATCCGTAAAATTAATAAATAAAAGATGTAAATAGAAAATGAGATAGTTTAGAAGGAGTTGATAGATATGCCACAGTTAAAATTGCAGGGTGTGGAAGTAAATGATATATGTAAAATAAGTATAGATATGATACAAGAAATGCAAGAACTTCTTGAATGCCCCAAAAATTATTTTACATTAGAATGTACTAGTTCAACGTATATCATGGAAGGTGAAATAATAAAAACATACCCTATAGTAGAGGTTGCATGGTTTGATAGAGGTCAAAAAGTTCAGGATGCCATGGCTAAAATAATTACAAAATATATTCATTCAGCAGGATATAAAGATGTAGACGTTATTTTCAGTATTTTAGAAGAAAATCGATACTATGAAAATGGGAAGCATTTTTAAAACTAGACAAATAATAAATGAAATAGAATATATTTTTTGAAAAATCGCCACGCACCCTCGAGGCTTTAGTCAAGAGTTAGTGGCGAGGTATTAATACTGTATATTTTTGTTGATTTAGGTAAAACTATTAGTACTTAGATGCCTTTGACTTTAGTCATGGGAGGTTCACATTGTAAAACATATAAGTATAAGTATAGATAAGGGAGATGTTTTTATGCCTAAAGATAGTCAACCGGATAATAAATTCTCTAGACTAGTAAAGAGTAAGTATGATACCCCAATAACAAGAGAAACTGGAAAAAATCAAAATGCTACAACAAAAAAACAATCTGCTGATAGAAAATAGAAGCAATAAAGCATATAAACTTTTGTTTATATGCTTTTATTATATAGAAAATTGGTAAATTAAAGATATAATGTTTAACCTTACAGTTATTTAAAATTATAATTTCCTGAGAAATAAAAAATATTGTTATAATTTATTGCATTATCACAATATTATGTTAGAATTTATATATATTATTATTTTAATTATAATAATTTCTTAGTTTGTAATAGTTAATCCCAGTTAAAAGTCTGTGGTTGTTTATATTTTGAAGCTACGGGATGCCTGTGGCTTTTTATATTTTTAAATGCAAGGATTAAATTATTAATAAGATTTTTCTGAGACATTGGATACTATGGTACTATTAAAGAAGGAGTGAATATATTGAGTTTTTATGTTTATAATACACTGACTAGAAATAAAGATGAGTTTATACCTTATAAAGAAGGTAAGGTGGGAATGTACACATGTGGGCCTACAGTTTACAACTATGCACATATAGGTAATTTAAGGACATATATTTTCGAGGATGTACTTAAGAAATCCTTAGAGTATGTAAATTATAAAGTTAAGCATGTAATGAATGTAACGGATGTAGGTCACCTTCAATCAGATGGAGATGAAGGCGAAGATAAGATGGCCCTGGGAGCAAGTCGTGAGCATAAAACTGTATGGGAAATAGCTAAGTTTTATGAAGACTCTTTTTTTGAGGATTGCACCAAACTTAATATAAAAAGACCAACTATTGTATGTAGAGCAACAGATCATATACAGGACATGATAGATCTTATAAAGAAACTTGAAGAAAAAGGCTACACTTATGTCTCTAATGGAAATGTATATTTTGAAATTGATAAATTTCCAGATTACACGAAGCTTGCAAATATTAGTATAGATGAGCTTAAAGCAGGAAGTAGAATAGAAATAGATCCTAATAAAAAAAATCCACTTGATTTTGTATTATGGTTTACAAATTCTAAGTTTTCTAATCAAATTATGCAGTGGGAGTCACCATGGGGTAGAGGATTTCCAGGCTGGCATTTAGAATGTTCCGCAATGTCTATTAAATATATTGGTGAATATTTAGATATTCATTGTGGAGGAATAGATCATATTGCTATACATCACACTAATGAAGTAGCTCAATCTGAAGGGGCACTAGGACATAAATGGGTAAAATACTGGATGCATGCGGAGTTTCTAGTAGTAGATAGTGGTAAGATGTCAAAATCTACTGGGGAGTTTTTAACGGTTTCAAAGCTTGAAGAAGAAGGCTATAGCCCTCTTGATTATAGATATTTCTGTCTTCAATCTAAATATAGAAAACAGTTAGTGTTTAGTTTTGAGAGTTTAACTGATGCTAAGAAGGGACTTAAAAAGCTTAAAGAGAGAATAGCTGCTGTTTTATCTTCTATAGATGAAAATGATGTAGTAAGTGATGAGAAAACTTCCATATACAAAGAAAACTTCACATCATGTATCAGTGACGATTTAAATATAGCAAATGCTTTCACTGTACTTTTCGACGTTTTAAAAGATGATGAACTAAGCAATAAGGAAAAAGCTGTACTTATAGAAGATTTCGATAAGGTATTGTCCTTAGATCTTATGACAGTAGAAAATGGAGCTTCAAATGTAGATGAGCAGCTTATAAATAAGCTTATAATTGAGAGGGCTGACGCAAGAGCCAGTAAAAATTGGGCAAGAGCAGATGAAATAAGAAATGAATTTATAGCTATGAATATTGAACTTCTTGATACTAAGGAAGGAACAACTTGGAAAACTAAATAAGTATGAATTAATAAAGTACCTATGAATAATCGTGGGTACTTTATTTTAGTTCTAGTTTTTTTAGTTATAAGGGTATTAAGTATAATTAAGGAAATATTAAGAAAACATGTAAAAAAAGATTGAATTAAATTCAGTTGCACTTTATAATAATTAAGAGAAAGATTGTAAATTGAAATTAAATATTTTAGAAGGCAACTCAAAATACTAGAATTGTATTTTAAGGCTTAAGGCTCAGACTAGTGAATTAATTAACATAAGTGCATTAGTTAATAATTTTGGTGCTGACCTTGATAAAGCAGTAGTTTCTATTGAAGAAATAAATTCTACAGCTAATTTAATTAGCGTTACAGCTAGAGCGGGAGAGGCTGGAAGAGGTTTTTCTGTGGTAGCAGAAGAAATAAGAAAACTTGCAGAACAGTCTAAGCATTCTTCAGGAAATATAAATAGTTTATTACAAGGCATTTCAACGGAAAGTGAAGCTGTAGCTCTGAGTTCTCATGGTGCACAATATTCTACAAAATCAAGTTGGAGTTATTAAAACTTCTATAAGTTCATTTAAAGAAATTGTGGATAATATTGAAAGTATTATACCATTGATTAATGAAGTAAATAATAACATAGTGAAAATTGACAATAATAAAGGAGTTATTATTAATAAAATTAATGAAACTTCTAGGGGATCAGAAGAAATTTCTGCTTTTTCTGAAGAAATATCTTCAGCTACTGAGGAGATGAGTGGATCTTCCACTGAAGTTGCAAATTCATCTGGAGATTTAAATGAATTAACTTTAGAATTAATAAAAGCAGTTGAACTATTTAAAATTTAACGACATAGGATATTTATTATGGTTAAAAGGAGATGTTTAATTGGTGACTAAATTAATAATTGGGGGATTATTTTGTATAGTATTTGTTATGCATATTGTTTTCAGTAAAATTGATTATAAAAAAGGGTGCTACTATACTAAGCCACTATTAATGCCACTACTCGGAATTTATTATATCTTAAGTGTAGCGGAAGTTAATAAATTAATTGTAATAGCATTAGTCTTTGGTTTCATGGGTGATGTATTTTTAATGTGGCCACAAGGAAAAAATAATTTTATGATTGGACTGGGAGCGTTTCTACTAGGTCACCTTTGTTATGTTTTACTTTTTTTACAAGGGATTTCTTTTGTAAAAGATGTACCAGTCTGGTTTTACTTTATTATAATAATATATGCTAGTATAGGTATTACTGTGATGAAAAAATTGACAGTGTATTTAGGAGATATGAAAGTACCCACTTATATATATATGGCAACTATTTTATTAATGAGTTTTTCTAGTTTAGCACGTATTTTGGTTATGGATATGAGTATAGCATTCACACTTCCTTTTATCGGGTCATTATTATTTTTATGTTCAGATGCTATGTTAGGATTTTACACTTTTAAAGGTAAGTTTAAAAATGGAGAAATATATATTATGCTAACTTATGTACTAGCTCAAGCCTTTATTGTTGGTGGATATTTATACTAGATAATATTAACAAAAATACAGCTAAATGCAAATTAGATATAGTTACTAAAATTTTACATTAATTATTTTAAATATTTATATGGTATAAAAGGGGAGATGATATATTGACAAGATTTATATTGATAGTGGTAGCTGTAAGTATTGTAGTAATTGGTATAACTTATTTAATTCATAGATTAGTGGGTAAAAAGAAATATGCTAAATATATCCCTGCAGTTATTTTTCTCCTTATGGGAATATATAATGTGTACATGATTAGGACTAATCCTGGTGAAGGCTTCGGGGATATAGTAAAAGCACTGTATATATTTGTATGTGCTACTTGTTTTATAAGCGGAGTAGGCACAGGGGTATTTATTGATTTTATTTTACCAAGGATATCTTCAAAAAAATAGAAATGTGAATAAAATGAGTTTTAACCTTAAATGAGTAATAAGGTGAATATATTATGGAAGGGAGGTAGATTTGGATAGACAAATCTACCTCCCTTCTCTTTTGCATATCTAATAATATATGAACTTTGTGATTTAAGGGGCTATTCTATCTCTATCTCTTGGGAATAGCGTAACTTCGCGTACATTTCTAAGACCTAAAAGTTGAGCGGTTAATCGCTCTAGTCCTATGGCGAGTCCACCATGAGGTGGTATTCCATATTTGAATACTTGAAGATATCCACTAAAGCTTTCAAGGTTTAATCCTTTAGATGAGATGCTTTCTTTTAACTGCTGATAGTTATGAATTCTTTGTCCACCAGTAGTTATTTCAACACCTCTAAATAATAAGTCGAAGCTATGTGTACTCTCGGTGCCTTCTGGCATGGTGTACATAGGCCTTTTACTACGAGGATAATGAGTTAGGAATATGAAATCAGAATTATATTTTTCCTTCACATATTCACATATTAATTTCTCACCTTCAGGGTCTAAATCGTTAATTAGATCAGTTTTGCCATATTTATTTTTTAGTATTTCAATAGCTTCACTAAGTTTCATGGAAGGTATTTGATCACCAATTTTAGGAAATTCAACTAGGAGTAAAGTTAGCTCTTTTGGACACTTATTAGTAACATATTGAAAAATATATTTTAGAAGTCTTGTCTCAAGGTGCATAATTTCTTTTTCATCTTCGATAAATCCCATTTCAAGGTCCATACTTACATATTCATTTAAATGCCTTATTGTATTGTGTTCCTCTGCACGATATACATGTCCTATTTCAAAGACTCTTTCATAGCCTGCGCCCACAAGCATCTGCTTATAAAATTGAGGACTTTGAGCTAAATATGCTTTTTTTTCAAAGTATTTAAGCTCAAATAAACCAGTTCCACCTTCAGTACCTTCAGCTACAATTTTTGGGCTATATACCTGAGTAAAGTCTTCATCCTTTAAAAATTCAGCAAAGCCTTGAGCTAAGGCTGCCTGTATTTTAAAGATTGCATTGGTTTTTAAATGTCTTAAGGTTAATACCCTATTGTTTAGAAGAGTATCTATATTTACATCTAACTCCTCTTTATTAATTTCCACAGGTAAGTCCTCATTAACTTGCGAAATAACATTTAATGTGTCAACTAATATTTCACATTCACTAGTTTCAGCATTTCTTTCTTTAACATGGCCTATGACTTCAACTACGGATTCTAGTTTTAATCCTTTAATATCTATAGTTTTTGTATCTAGCACACATTGAACTATTCCTGATCTATCTCTTATTATTAAAAAAGCTATTTTACCCATTTTTCTTATTCTGTGTATCCACCCTTTTATTTTTACATTTTCTCCTATGTGGCTGTAAAGATTTTTTGTTAATAGACGTTCCATAAATATGTCCTGGTTTCTTAAATCTAAACATATCTGAACATTTGAATTTAAAAACCAGTATTCACCTCACTTTCTATTTCTAAAATTTATGAAAACCGTATACTATTCGGTCTTGAAATAAGATTAAGACTTTTTAACCCATATCTTTTTAGTATAATATTATCTTTAGTTGTCATATTAAATTGTTTTCTATCTGGATATAATGCTGTTATATATCCAATATAACATACGCCATTTCGTTTGGTATATTTAACGTAATCTCTTAATTTAAACCCATCAACAATGGTTTCTACATCACCTTTTGATTTTTTGCGTAAAGGTTTTATATGCCAGTCTTTAATGTTGATGTCAGTAGATTTAATTTTAGTGCCACAAATAACTAAAGCGTCATTAGAATGACTTTTTTCTATATTCCAGTCTATTCTATGATTTGCAGTATCGGCTCCTGTAGTCAAAGATAGTGGCGCTATTTTTCCAAGTTCCCCCTGTAGATACTTTTTGCCCTGCATAACATGCATTGGATGTCTAAGGCACAAATTCTTACCTTTAATTTTGGTTAAATATTTATCCATCATTTGCAATTCTTTGCCAAAAGTTTTTATATGGCACTTTTCGCATAAAGTTACACCGTTATAAATACTATCAGCTCCACCACTGTTTTTGGGTTTAGCATGGTGCATTTGAAGTTTAATTTTAGAGCTACAGTCTACACATTCAAAGTTATCTCTCATAAATACAGCTAATCTTATGTTGTTATCAAGTCTATTTGACTTTTGATACTGCCATTTATATAGCTCTTTACCTTCAATCATAGCCCTTATGTCTATAAGAACATCTTCAAGATATACAGCATCTATCTTAGTCCATTTTAACAGTTTGCTTACAACCCTTAATATAGACTGTTTCTTTTGCAGTATACTTGGAGCAAGTCTATTCTTGCGTTTAGATGCGCGTCTGTTGTCAAATCTCTTTTCACGATATCTTTTATGGTACCTATGATACTTTCTATATCCCTTTCTTACAGTCATTTTTGTAGAAACATCTTGCCTTAATTCTATAGTTCCCTTAAAAATCGTTTTAATTTTTGTGTTACATTGTTGAATTATTCCGAGTCCTACATTTTTACTTCCATCATCGATACCAAGATAATTTTTAACATCATCATTATCGTCGTCATTAATTATTTTTTGTAGCTGTATTACCATTGGAAATTTATTAAGCATTTTAGCTTTATTTTTCCGAATAAGATAATATGCTTTATTTTTGTTGCAGGGACTTAATCTGTTGCCAGATAAGTCCACTACAAAAGAATATTCGACCATCTCTAGTCATCCTCCTAGTGGGTATTTTCCTTCTTGCCAATGTCAAATGGTGGTGTATTGAGTTTTGATGTGTCTAACCATAGCAATGCCTTAGGTTAGTTTCTTTCTAACTATCGTAGAGCTTCAGACTGAAGTACATCTAAAGGTACGTCTTTAACCAATCATCTAACGTAGTTCATCGTGCTATTTCCTTTTCAAGAAACTACACTCACTAAGGCTTGAAAGCAACATTAACTTCTTACAATTTGTATAGTTTTGTTCAATATTGTTTAATCTTTTGTAAGCAGATTGGTAGCTCCTTTTAAATAGTTTTTAATATAAATTTTTAACGACTAATGAAATGTCGTTAAAAAATCCCTGAGCAAAAAATATTGACCAGGTACGGAAAATTCCGTGGTACCACCCTCATTAATCATTAAATATAATTAGAGATAGAATGTGACAACAATTGTGGAATAATAAAAACGTCAAAAAACTCTCACTCCATATAGGAGTGAGAGTATAAATCCCACGGTACCATCCTTGTTAATCATAGTTAATTGATTCACTTTATTCCTTTTAACGGAGGAAACCGATACACTCTAATAACTCAACAGTGAGATTTCAAATGTACAACTCCGAGATGTCTTTCAGTATAATGATTCTTATTAGGATTGCACCATCCCTAACTCTCTTAGAAGATTTCATCAACTTACTATTCTCATCATAGTTTTTACAATAATTACTATAAATTTATATAACTATAACATTACTATTTTTTATTGTCAAGTAAATTTATTCGATTTTACTTCCATCTATGATTCGTTTATTATAATGTCTTAGTATACCGTTTTTGATTATGTCCCAAACAGACAAAAATATAGTGTAGAATATACCTCATAAGAATGTATAGATGAGGTGTTCATAATTAGAAAGGTAGATTTAAATATGAAAGAAGATTTTAAATATCAAATTATCAAAAAATTAGTAGAAGTTAGTGGAAATAAAAAAGCTGCCGCCCTTCGTATTGGGTGCACTATTAGACATCTAAATCGTTTGATTAAGGGATATCGTTCTAATGGTAAAGAATTCTTTATCCATGGGAATAAAGGTATCAAACCTACTCATACCATTTCAGAAGATATTAGGCGTATGATTATAGATCTATATAAAACTAAATATCATGAAGCAAACTTTACCCATTATGCTGAACTTCTCGATACTCATGAGGGCATTTCCGTCTCTCCTAGTACCGTTAACACAATTCTTATGGCTGAAAACATCTTATCTCCTAAAGCCTGTCGTGTTACAAAAAAAAGGGTGAAAAAAGAATTGTTAGAGCAGCTCAAAACTTTGTCTCTATCAAATTATAAAAAAGAATATATTGAAAAAAGTATTATAGCAATTGAAGATGCTCATCCAAGAAGGTCCCGTTGTGCTTATTTCGGCGAAATGATTCAGATGGGTGCCTCACTACATCTATGGTTTGGAGATACAAAATCCCAACTACACATAGCTATTGATGATTCAACCGGAGCTATTGTCGGCGGCTACTTTGATCAACAAGAAACTTTAAAAGGATACTATAATATATTTCATCAGATTCTTTTAGAATATGGTATTCCATATATGTTTTTTACAGATAGACGAACTGTATTTGAGTATAAACAAAAAAAAGCTCCAACCACAGAGGAGGATACCTTCACACAATTTGGCTACGCCTGTAAACAGTTAGGTGTTGAAATTAGAAGTAGTAGTGTTCCTCAAGCAAAAGGTCGTGTAGAGCGTCTTTTTCAGACATTACAATCACGCCTGCCCCTAGAACTTAGAATAGCAGGCGTAACAACCATAGAGCAAGCAAATGTATTCTTAAACCACTACGTAAAAAAATTCAATGCTAAGTTTGCTCTTGACATCAATAATACCAAATCTGTATTTGAAACACAACCTACGGTTGAAAAAATTAATTTAACTCTTGCTGTTTTAGCCGACCGAAAGGTCGATTGTGGACATTGTGTACGCTTTGAATCCAAATACTATAAGCCTGTTGATACCGATAGTAATCCTACTTATTTTATCAAAGGTACAGCAGCTTTGGTTATCAAAGCTTTTGATGGTAAATTTTATGTTAGTATAAAGAATAAAGTATATGGTTTAGAAGAAATACCAAATCATAAACCTACTTCAAAGAATTTTGATTTTCCAAAAGATAATCCAGAAAAATGCAAACGTTACTTGCCACCAATGAGTCATCCTTGGAAAGAAGCCTCATTTCAAGCATATTTGGACAAGCAAACACATAGGGCAAGCAAGACTTGTTAATATTAAATCAATTTAAATATATTAATAAAATCTAACGCATGTATCTTTTCAAAAAAGTATAGAATGCAGTAGGTCTATTAATTTTACCCAAAAACATGATTTTGAAAAAGCAAAGCACCAACAATTAGTTGGTGCTAATGTTTAACTTATTTCGGGACATTTTCAAAAATGCTTGACAGTAAATTTATTCGATTTTACTTCCATCTGAAGCAGCCTGAATCTTTTCACGGCTACCAAGTGATTTTGGTAATCTAGCATCATCGTTTTTCTTTATCATAATTTGTTCCTGCGTAGTATAGTTGTAATTTTTAGAATCTTTTCTTGCCATAGATATTGCCACCTTTCTAAATTTTAATAAAATATTATTTATATTAGTTTCTCCAGCATTGATAGTATAATACCCTTTTGATAAAAATCAAACTTATGATTTTTAAAATGAAAACTTCACAATTAGCCCGTTACTTTACTTTTTTAATGCACTATATGACAATTTAGTTTATAATATTATGTATAGTTGAAAGTAGGAAGAGAAACATTGTTTAAAGGAATAATTTATATTGAGGTGAGGAATATGGAGAGAGGATCTTTAAAGGCTTCATTAGTAATTGGAGTTATTGGCGTGATTATAATATCCATTATATATTTTAGACCGGTGAGCATAAAAAGAAACTACGGTGGATATTTATTTGCTGACAATAGTGAATTTGAAAAATCTACAGAAATTGTGCTTGTGGGAGAACTAAAAAAGAAATTATTTTTAAATTATGTATTTACTGGAAGTATAGAAGTGGATGGTATTAAAGAGAAGGTTATTCTAAAAAGAATATGGTCGAAAAATAATATTTTTAAAAGTTTGGGATATAATGCTTTTATTGAAACTAAAAATAGTAAAACAGGGCAATATGAAGTGACTGGAACACTGGATACATCAAAGGATTTCAATGAAATACTTATAAGACTCGGTAAAATAGACAGTAAATATAATGGGAAATATAATATTTGTGGTCCAAGTAGTACTAGAGAAGAGGCCAAAGGTGTTATGAATATAATAGAGAAAAACAATTAAGAGTTATTGGAGGGATTGTAATGTCTAAAGAATTAATTTTAAAATTGAAGCCTTACTTAAGTGAAAAAATATGGGGGTGGGAGAAATGGGTACTTTCATGTCATGAAGATGGAAAATGTACAATACAAGAAGGTATTTATGAGGGGCAAGAATTGTCCGAGCTTCTAGGATGTGGCAATGATTTTCCTATATTAAATAAAATTATTAAAGCAGAAGATAAACTATCAGTGCAAGTACATCCAGATGATGATTATGCTAGAAGGGTTGAAAATGCAAATGGAAAAACAGAGTGTTGGTATATATTAGAAGCAAAAGAAGGCGCGACTTTAGTATCAGGAATAAAAAAGGGCTTAAATAAAGAAAAGCTTAGAGAGATTATAAAAGAAGATAAATTAGAAGATTATTTAGAGCGAATCAATATAAAAAGAGGAGATTTCATCTATATACCAGCAGGTACTGTACACGCAATAGAAGCTGGGGTAAAGCTTATTGAAGTACAGCAAAATAGTAATATCACGTATAGACTTCATGATTGGGGACGTGGCAGAGAAGTGCATATTGAAAAATCCTTAGACGTCATAGATTATGAAGGCAAAAATAGTGGTGGCAAAATTGATAAATTTGATAAATTAGAGACACCTTATTTTAAAGTTGAAAAAATTATTGTACATAGCAATTATGTAGACAAGGTTAATGAAAGTTTTCATAGCTATATTGTAATAAGTGGTGAGGGCGTAATAAAAGCTAACAATGTGGAAATTAAATTAAAAGAAGAAGAGACAATATATATATCCAAAGGAGTAAAGTATATACTTGAAGGAAATATGGAATTAATTAAATCAAGTGTATAGAATTGTTACAAAGCAGTAGTTTCACTTATTTTAATTATACAACTAAAAAACATAAAGGCGGTTTTAATATGAAAATGAAGAAGTTTTTAAAGAAAAGTATGGTATTGGTTACATTGATTTCTATGATTTTAGTTGTGGGATGTAGTAATAAGGAGCCCGCTAAAGTTGAAAGTACACCAAAAGTAACTGAAAAAGTAGAGCCTTCTAAGGAAGTTAAAACAGAAAAAGGAGCAAATGACAAAAACCCCATGGTTACTATCCAAATGGAAGATGGCTCAGTTATAAAGATAGAATTATATCCTGAGATTGCACCTAATACTGTTAGAAATTTTGTTTCACTAGTTCAGAAGGGGTATTATAATGGATTGATTTTTCATAGAGTAATACCAGGTTTTATGATACAAGGCGGAGATACTGAAGGAACAGGTGGAGGTGGACCGGGGTATGCAATAGCCGGTGAATTTAGTAGTAATGGTTTTAATAATGCACTAAAGCATGAAAGAGGAGTAATTTCCATGGCTAGAAGTGGTGAGCCCAATTCAGCTGGATCACAATTCTTTATAATGGTTAATATTGCTAGTCAACTAGATGGTGATTATGCTGCTTTTGGTAAGGTTACAGAGGGTATGGAAACCGTGGATAAAATAGTTTCTGTAGAGACTGTAATTTCTGAAGCGTCTGGGAAAAAAGAAAAACCTAAAAAAGATCAAAAAATGAAAAAAGTTACTGTAGACACATTTGGAGTAAAATATGATGCAGTAGAAAAAATCAAATAGGGTATAGGCAATGCCTCTAGTGTGTTAAAATCACTAGAGGCATCTTTTTTATAATAATTATTATTATTATTATTATTATTATTATTATTATTATTATTATTATTATTATTATTATTAATCATTGTGCGGAATATGAGATAGTAAAGTATTCAATAATTATTCTAATAAAACTTAACAATAAAGAAAACTCTTATGTTTATTAACATAAGAGCTTTTGTGTATCCCAGTTTTAAAATTATATGTTTTTTGTGATCTTCAATTACCATAGATATGAAGACTTTGTCTTTTTATTATCTTAAGATTGACATTTAAGGTCTTGATTGCTGTAAACTGTTACAAATTTAATAGAGTATATATCACACATTATTAAATCATTTGTAGAAGTTTCTTTAAGGACAATAAAACTAATTCCAACTTCTTGTAAAATGCCTGTTCTATCTTGATAGAGATTTGTTCCAAGTAAAAAAGCTACTTTTACATATTTACCTATTTGTTTTGTTAACCAACCTTGATTATAGAGTGGATTATTTATTATTGGGGAGACAGGTGGAATCTGAAAGTCCTGGTTACTAGGAGGGGGTTGGGGTATAGGGTTTTGCCTTGTATCATCAAGCATATCAAAATCTGACATAGGCATCATTGGAGGTTCCGAAAACATAGGATAAGGATTCCACATTGGAGTTCCATTAAAATTGTTAGGTGGTACTATAAACATAAAATATCCTCCTTAAAAAATTATATTACATCATAATCTAAAGCTGTTGTTGGTAATGCTTTTTAATTAAGTTTTAAAATAGAGTGCTGTGGGATTGTAAAAACAATGTTGAACTATACTAACTTGGTAGGTGCCACTACCATTATAAGGAAATAGATATGGACAACCTGGTGCAAAGGGATTAAAGTACCACAAGGATTCACCTGTTGTATATAATCTATTGCCAGCTAAAGCCCAATCTGCGATGTCATAATGTATCTGGTCTGGTGGACTGGACCAAATGGTTTGTGGGTTAGCTACGCCACCAAGTACAGAAGTTGCACAATCAAATTGTCCTGGTTGGAATATAACCTTTCTTAGATCACCTTGATTTAGCCTAAGATATTCACCGGCGGCTACATTAACTCTGTTCATAACTACAGAGGCCACACCTTTCATTCCGGTTTCTCCTTCTCCACCAGCTTCACACTTTATTAATCTAGCTAATAACTCTCTAGCACTGTAAGCCATCAATAGTCATCTCCTTAATTTACTTTACAGTATTATTATATTCATGAAGTTAAAAATGGTACTTGAAAAATAAAAGAAATTAAGGAACTCAAGGTGGTGATTTATTATAAGCAACTAGTAAATCTATTGAAAGTTTGATATAATTAAGTTGCATTTGCGTTCTCGTTTGGTGAGATATTATTATTTGTGATAAATAAATAATAGTAAATATGGATTTTGTTTATAAAGGCTTGCATATAAAAAATATCAATACAAATATTTGTATATTTATATATATACTTATGTTGGACAAGATATGACTATAAAGAGAATACTCCCCTTAAAATTTGGTGGTTATACGTATACTATTAAATAGGAAAGTTATGAAACATTTATATAAGAGGTGAATTTGTTAATTATGCTAAATAGTGGAGATATATTAGATCAAAAATATGAGGTAATTAAAACTTTAGGCAAGGGTGGTATGGGCACGGTTTATTTATGTAAAAATAAAAGGCTTGGAAACCTGTGGGCTATAAAAGAAGTGGTACAAGATATAAAAAATACAGGCATTTTAACAGAAGCTAATATTTTAAAAAATCTAAATCATGTAGGTATTCGTAGAATAGTAGATATATTTTATGGGAATAATAATCTTTACATGGTTCAAGACTATGTAGAAGGACAAACACTAAAAGAGTATGTTAAAGTAAATGGTAAAATGAATACAGAAAAAATATGCAGGATTACATCGGATTTGTGCGACATTTTAGGCTATTTGCACAATCAAAAACCAGCTATTATATATAGGGATATAAAACCATCTAATATAATGATAACGCCCGGTGGGAAAATTGTGTTAATTGATTTTGGTATTTCAAAGGTTTATAAGAGTGATACAGAGCAAGATACAGTGAGTGCTGGTTCTAATGGATTTGCAGCTCCAGAGCAATATGGCGTTGGAAAATGTTGCGTGCAAACAGACATATATGGCATTGGAATGTTAATATATTTTATGGTTAAAGGTAATATTCCAACTACAGGCATAGAACCTCTTTTGGATGAAAACTATGAAGCTGATATTAATGATAATTTAAGAATAATAATACAGAAATGCGTTAAAATCGATATTGTGGATAGATATATTTCAGCTGAAATATTAAAAAAAGAAATTGTAAAAGTGTTTAAAATGGATAAATATGAAAAAATGGAAAATTTAAGTGATTATAATAGTATTAGCAAAGTGCTTATTAAAAAAGATGAAAAAAAATTGTGGACAAGGGTAAACTTAAAAAAACTATTAGTGGATTTTTTATTTTTATAATTGCAATTTTATCAAGTATTTATATGTTGTATGGCACTAAAAAAGATAGTATAGATAGAAAAACTGCGGATACACCACAGTTATTGGGCCCCATAGTAGGTTTCACAAGTATAGAACTAGAGGCTATTAAAAAATTACTTTAGTCCCTGTGAAGGATACTACGATAGTACCAAAGGAAAATATTACGGGGATCGCACAAGGTAGAAATACAAAAACAACCATTAAAACTTAAATTTTAGTGGTTGTTTTTATTTGTTTTAGTAAGAATGGGCGCTTATGATTTTAAAAATCACTTTGCTTTATTAATGAATGTAATAATGTGGGAATTTTCTCCTAAAATATCGTTAAATTAATGTTAAATTTTTGAATAAGTCGAATTATATTAAATATTTAATAAAATTAATATAAAGATAACATAAATTTAATCGATAATATAAATATAAATGATAGTATAAGACAACATAAGGAGTGAAGACATGGCGAAATTTACAATGAAAAAAAATATGAATTTTACAAAGGTTAAAACCATTAAGGCCGTAATACTTATTTCCATTTTACCAATTGTTTTAGTATCCTTAGCAATAATGGGAATTTTTACAAACTATACTTCTAAAAAACTCATAACTACAGAAATAGAAAATAGGATGAAACATCAGTTACAAGAAACTATTAATCTAATAAATAAAGATATGGAAAAGCATGCTCAAATAGCAGTTGATTTAGGGAAATTTACTGGAGCTAGTAGTTTGGTATTAACAAAGGCAGCAATTACAAAAACGCAGGAAGAAGTACTTTCTACGAATAAAGACACATTAGGAGTGGGAGTTTGGTTTGAGCCATATAAATATAAGAAAAATATAAAATTCTTTGGACCTTATGCATACAAAGAAGCCGGTGTTTCAAAGGTTACTGATGATTATGCTACTGAAAAATATAATTATCCAGAACAACCATGGTATACTATAGGTAAAAATATTGAAAAAAATATTGCTTGGCAGGAACCTTACTATGATGATACTTTAAAAATGGCTATGTTAACAGCTACTGCGCCGATATATGATGATAGTAAAAATTTTTTAGGTGTAGCAACTGCTGACATGAGTTTAAAGACTATACAAGAAAATATTAAAAATATTAAAGTGGGGCAGACAGGAAAAGCAATTCTACTCGGAAGAGACGGAACATATTTGGCAGGTGTTTCTGAAGAATTAATTATGAAAATTAAGGCCACAGAAGATAAAAATACAAGCATAGCAAAACTAGGACAAGATGTTTTACAAAATAAAGAGGGAATATCTTATTTTGAAGATGAAAATGGTAAAAATATTTCATATTACAAACAGATACCAGAATTGGGCTGGAATGTAGTGCTATCAATACCAGAAAAGGAACTTTATGCTCCAATTAATAAGCTATTGGTTAATATAGTTATACTAAGTCTTATTACTTGTGTATTGGTGACATTGGCAGTTATTATATTCAGTGGATATATTACTAAAAATATTAAAGAAGTAAATGACCTTTCACATGCAATTGCAGAGGGGGATTTGACTCAGATAATAAATGTTAGAAGTGAGAATGAGCTAGGATCAATGGGAAACAATTTAAACAGAATGACTAATAATTTAAGAGAATTAGTCAAAAAGGTTACTGGAAGTTTAGAACAAGTAGTAGCAACATCAGAGGAACTTACCGCAAGCTCTGATCAAACACAACAATCCGCAGAACAGGTTTCTCTAGCTATTCAACAGGTAGCCTTTGGTAGCGTCGAGCAGGTTGCTATAACTAATGATACAACAAGGATTGCAGAAGAGATATTTACAGGTATGGAACAGATATCAAATAATATACAAGTAGTAACAAATACTTCTTTAGAAGCATCAAAGAGGGCGGAAAAAGGAAATGATGTAGTATCTTCTGCTATAGGACAAATGAATAATATTCAGGGCAAAGTAGCGATGTCTTCGCATGCTGTGTCAATACTTGGAGATAAATCAAAAGAAATCGGAAGTATAGTATCATTAATAACTTCTATTGCTGGTCAAACAAATTTATTAGCACTAAATGCAGCTATTGAAGCTGCAAGAGCTGGTGAACAGGGAAGAGGGTTTGCGGTGGTAGCTGATGAGGTTAGAAAATTGGCAGAACAATCTGCATCAGCAGCTGGGAATATATCAAGCTTAATAAATGAAATTCAAAAAGAAATAGTAAATGCCGTTAATGCTATGGATAATGGCACCATTGCAGTTAAAGATGGTATAAGCATGGTGAATGAGGCAGGTAAATCTTTTGGAGAGATATTAGAGGATATAAATTATATAGCTTCTCAAATGCAGGATGTGTCCGCAGTGACAGAAGAAATAGGTGCAGGGACACACAATATGCTAGGGGCCATTGAAAATGTGGCTAAGATTTCTACAGAGTCTTCAGGAAATGCTGAAAATGTAGTAGCAGCCTCGCAGGAGCAGACAGCACTAATGAAAGAAGTGGCTAATGCTGCTGAAAATTTGACACAAATGGCTGTGGAACTACAAAGTTTAATGAGTAATTTTAGATTATAGCAATAGATAAACAATGATAGACTTTATCCTTTAGCTAATTAAGGAAGTATATATTATGCAAGACCTTTTTGCATAATATATGCTTCCTTTTTTTATCCAATAAAGAAATCTGTAGTTTCTATAATTATTACAGGAAATCCATTAAGTTTATGTGGAATAGTTTTTTCTATTTCAGCATTTATTGAACTTACAAAAACAAGGATGCAGTCAGTTCCATTCTCAATACTTGAAGCAATATCAATTACATAAGGAATTTGGAGCCATTCCTTTCTAATCTGGAATATTAGTTTATCAAGGGACTTACTCATATATATACTTACTCCTTAAATTAAATTAAACTATTAATACAATATATGCGTTTTATATGGTATTAATGTGAATTATAAGCAATAAGTATTAGGATTTGACCTAATATAGTGCTATAATGTTGTTAATTTAAAAAATAGAAGTCATAATCATTTTATAACTTTTAATATAGGGGGATAATGATGAGAAGAATGATGAGAAGAATGATGAGAAGAATATTATCTTTACTCATAGCTAGTGGACTAGCTATGTCGGTAAGTGTGCCAATTTTAGCAGCACCACTAAATGAGCAGTTAAATAGTCAAAAACAGCAACTTCTTGAGCAGCAAGCTTCATATACTAAGCTAGAGAAGGATTTTGAAAAATTAGAGATATCTATTGAGATGTTAGACTTTGATATTGAGAGTATATACACAGGAATTGATAAAGCAAAAGGTGAGATAAAGGATACTGAAAACAAAATAGATCAGACAACAAAAGATATTGCAATTGCAAAAAGCAACATAAAAGGCGAGGAAGATTTATTTAATGAAAGAATGAGAGCAATGTATATGAATGGTGCAGATACATACTTAGAGATTTTGCTAGAGTCTGAAGGATTAGAGGATTTTATATCAAGAGCAGAAAATGTTAAAAAGATTGTAGAATATGATAACCAAATTATTAGTGAACTGAATGTGAAAAAACAAGATATTGAACAAAAGAAAAAATCCCTTAATGACAATAGAACAAAAATATTAACATTACAAACAGAAAATGAAAATAAATTGGACAAGCTTAATGTAAAGAAACAAGAGCAAGGCAAATTAATAGTAGAAGCTGAAAAACAGCGTAAATTACATAAGAATGAAATAGCAGAAACTCAGGCATTATTAGGTAGTACTGCGAATCAAATAAAAGAGGCATCAAATCAATCGCGTAAATACGAGATAGCAATGGCTACTAAAAAAGCTGAAGAAATTTCTCTATCAAGAGGTATGGTGAGCAATGTAGTAAAAAATGAAACAAAGACCCAGCCAAAAGATGAACCGAGAAATGAAGTAGTACAAGAGGTTAGTGAATCCCCCAAAGATTCATCAGTTAGTTCAAATGAAGTGATAGCTTATGCGCAAACATTCTTGGGAACACCTTATGAGTGGGCAGCAACAGGTCCAAATACCTTTGATTGTTCAGGTTTTACTCAATATGTGTATGCACATTTTGGAGTTAGCACAGGTAGGTCTACCTATGATCAGATAACTGCAGGAGAATTTGTTTCACGAGAAAACTTACAACCAGGAGATTTAGTGTTCTTTGGGTCAGGAACACCTCACCACGTTGGTATTTATGTAGGAAATAACTCCTACATACATGCACCAAGTACAGGTGATGTAGTTAAAATATCAGCACTAACAAGAAGCGATTATTTATCTGCAAGAAGAGTTAGATAATAAAATAATTTGAATCAAATAAAAATACAGGCATACTTGTGTAAAAACAACTGCCTGTATTTTTTTGAATTTTAGATAGTAATTATGAAAATAATTCTATTAATTAATAATAGTAGCCTCATATTTAGAAAGTTATTTTTTCCTGTACTCCGCAAGAAGTAAATCTACCATTGCGCCGTAACTTTTTGTTCCAGAACCTTGGTTTTGAGATTTAAGATAAGTGTCATTAATTTTGTCATTAATTTTTTCTACAGGACCAGAGTATTGCGCCCAAAAATTTTGATTGTACTTGAAGTCGTTAAGTACACCGATGCTACAGGTCAAAATCAATTCACTATATTTTTGACTATCACTTTTTTGTAATGCATTAAATGAATAAGATAATGCAGTGAGTGCCCCGGAATATTGAAAGTTAATATCAGGATGATTTATACAGGCTATATATGCAATATAGTTTGCTTCATCTTCCTTGGCAAATCCTCTTTGATGAGCCATTTCATGAGCAGTAGTAAAGGGCAGAAAGGAATCAGGTTCTGCCATATTAATGTTTGCTTCGTTGGTAAAAGGGAAATAAATGCCTGTAATTCCTGTATAGCACATTGGAATTGAAAGTAATATGCCCTTAGGTGTTCCATAGTTACCTTTTAATTTAGGATATTTTATAGAAGCATTATCATATCCTAAATAAGCAGTTTTCAGGATAACCTTTTGATTATAGGGAAGTTCCATTATTCCATACTGATTTTCCTTTATTTTTGTTCTTAGAGTATTTGAATTATTTATAAGGATTTCACAAAGCTCTCCAAGTTCTTTTGAGGATGACTTACGTATTTCTAATTGGAATACTTTTTCTAGGGGAAGTCTTTGATAATTAAATCCCCACAATAGCTGAAATGAAAAATATATTACCCCCAATGTAGCAAGTACATTTAAAACAAAGTTTTTTAATATACTCAATTTTTTGTTTTTACTCCTGTATAAGATAAAAATTGTTTTTGAAATATACCATACTACGAAAGTAAAAAAAGATACAACTATAAGTTCTGCAAGAGAAAAGGGTAAAAATCCTGTAATTGCACTTAAAATACTAGCAATTATCTTATAAAAAAACGAGGAATAGAAGTTTTCTATAAAGTTTGGAAACATTCTAGACATTTGTAAAAGGATAATACCTAAGGGTAAAAGTAAGATTAAAAATAATCGCTTATCAGATGAAAATCTCTTCAAAAAAACACCCCCCCTATATAATTAATCATACGAAAAGCTCCAAGCGAAATTATACTTGGAGTATTTTTGCATTAGTTTTTTTCTTTTAGTAGGTCTCTAATTTCAGTTAATAGTAATTCCTCATTTGAGGGTTTAATAACAATAACCTCTTCAGCTTTTTTCTTTTTAACAGCGGTTATAGCTTTTATAAATATAAAAAGTGAAAATGCGATTATTAAAAAGTCTATGATTGCTTGAATAAATAATCCGAAGTTAATTGATACCGCTACCCTACCGTATAAAGATATTGGCAATGCCAAACTACTAAAATCAATTCCGCCCATTAATAAACCAAGTAAAGGCATTATAATGTCTTTTACTAAAGAAGCAACTATTTTAGAAAATGCACCACCTATGATAACGGCTATTGCTAAATCCAAAACATTTCCTTTAAGAGCAAATTGTTTAAATTCTTTCAACATATAAGAAACACTTCCTTTCAAATTCTATTTTACCAATTTACAGGTACATAATCAAAGGTATTTTCCGTGAACATTTATAATTTATATCTTATAATTTTCAAATTCTATATTGTATTTATTGAATATTAATGATACTATATACCTATAGGGGGTATGTGAAAAATAGTTAACTTTAAAAGATTGTGAGAAAGCAAGAAAAACATATATAGTTACAAAAAAATATTAAAAAATAAAATTTAAAGGGGAAAAAAATATGAATAATTTATTTGCAATCGTAGCCATTCTTATACTAGCATATATGTTTTATCCTAAAATAATGATTAAGATTAATAAAAATGTAAAGAATGTTTCTGGTGGGGAGGCTGCTTCGGTCATCAAAGATACTAAAGATCTTGTTATTTTAGATGTTAGAACTAAAGGTGAATATCAATCTGGTCATATAAATGGATCTAAATTAATGCCTGTTAATGAAATTGCCTCAAGAATCAGCGAACTTGAGAAATTTCGTGGCAAACCAATTTTAGTTCACTGTGCATCAGGGGGTAGAAGTCCTAAAGCAGTTAGCGTATTATTAAAAAATAATTTTGGCCCAATATATCATATGAACCATGGATTATCAGGTTTTAGTGGAAATTTAAAAAAATAACTCATTATTTTAATTGTAGAGATAAAAGAAGAAAGGAGCACGGTTATGCTCCTTTCTATTTACTGGTGATGGTGTTCGCCATGATGATTACAAGTTACATCTTTATCTTCCAAGGTACCATTAATATATTCCTCAATTACTTTTTTATATTCACCGGATGCGCCCTTTATTACTTTAAGACCATTCTGCTGTAAGCCGCTAATTGCGCCTCCACCAATTCCGCCAGTAATAACAACTGTTGCCCCATGGGATGCAAGTAAGTTTGCTAAGCCTTGATGTTGATGTGCAAGTTCTACTGAAGATATTTCTTCAATGCACACAATTTTTTTATCTTCTATAGTTGCAATTATAAAGCTTTCACTTTTCCCAAAATGTTGATTTACCATATTGCCCTTATTAGGTAGTGCTATTTTCATATTTTTTACCTCCATTTTTATGTTAACTATGTCTATTTTTTATTTTTTTATATTATTAATAATTTTACTTATAATATTTTCAGCTATAGTTGTTAATTCAGGATTTAGTTTATATATGCCTTTGTTAGAAATATTAACAATTTCTCTACACATTGGAATTTCGCCAAGCAAGTCCAAATCATTTTTATTTAAAAATTCCTCTATATTATCTGACTCAAATATTCTTATTTTCTCACTGCAATCTGGACAAATAATATAGCTCATATTCTCTATTAAACCTATTATGTCTATATTAAGCTTTCGAGCCATATTCACTGCTTTACCAACGATCATTGACACTAAATCCTGTGGGGTTGAAACCATAACAATTCCCGTGATTGGTATTGATTGCATTACGGTTAGTGCCACATCTCCTGTGCCAGGAGGCATATCTATAATTAAGTAATCAAGCTCTCCCCAAATAACGTCAGTCCAAAACTGCTTAACAACTCCAGAAACTGCTGGTCCTCTCCAAATAACTGGATCTTCTTCATTTTCCACAAGAAAATTCATTGAAATAACATCAATACCCTCAGTTGTTCTGACAGGCACGATACCGAATTCATTCATTAATGGTTTAACATCTTTAACACCTAGTAGCCTTGGTATACTTGGGCCTGTAATATCAGAATCCATAAGACCAACCTTATACCCTTTCTTATTAAGTTCGTTTGCAATAAGAACAGATATAGTTGATTTACCTACGCCACCTTTACCACTCATGACAGCGATAATATTTTTAACTTTATTTAATGGATTATTTTCTATGCTACAGGTGTCTTTACTATCACACTTAGCATTTGATGGACAACTTTCACAATTAGCCATAAACTATCACCTCGTATTTTTATTTGTCATATGCCATCTATATTA
The DNA here is from genome assembly GCF_011065935.2 of Clostridium estertheticum. NCBI lineage: Bacteria > Bacillati > Bacillota > Clostridia > Eubacteriales > Clostridiaceae > Clostridium > Clostridium estertheticum. The sequence goes on from NZ_JAAMNH020000001.1 coordinate 1,732,979, forward strand.
TAATGCTAGAATTTATTATTGTCAAATGCCAATAAATAAACGTTCATTTGGAGCGGAAACACATGAAATTATTTTTCATCTATTATCTGCTTATTACATTGCCTACGACAAAAGTTACTTGTTTTATTACAAGTAACTCCTTCAGAACCACAGGAGGGACAAATCTTTCTATCTTCTTCATATTTTATTTCATAAGTGTTTTCACAGGAAATACACTTAAATTGACATACATTTCTTGTATAGTTTCCACCACTTATATTTATTGCTTTTCCTTCTATTAAAGCTATAGCAATCTTTTTTCGTGCACTATCAATTATGTTTTGAAAAGTTTGTCTTGAAACCTGCATTCTTTCAGCACATTGTTCCTGATTTAAGTCTTCAATATCCTTAAGCCTCATGGCTTCAAACTCTTCAACCTTTATAAGTATTTCTTCAATTTCACATTTTCTTCTACCTGCGGGTACAAAGTATGTATATTCCGGTAAGTTTTCTACTCTTCTATTTTTTACTGGTCTTGACATTAATATTCTCCTCAGCTTTCATATGTTTTTTAAATGAGAAATATTCCTTATTGGTGGCATACGCTAATAAAATATTACAACTTATTAACAGTAATGTCAAATTAGAAAAAGCGGTAAAGAATTTATAAAAGTAAACAATATTTCTTTACAATCAAATAAGCTTAAATCTACTAGAAGAAAAAAGAAGCATGGAAACAATATTCCATACTTCTTAAAATATTAAATAAATAGATTTACATTTGAGTCTTCTGCTTGACCTAGGTAATAACCAACTCCACCAATTTTTACTCCATCAATGAGTTCCTCTTGGGTTATTCCCATAACATCCATGGACATTGAACAAGCAACTACCTCTACGCCGCTATCCATGGCAGATTTTATTAAGTCCTCAAGAGAACTTATATTCTTATTTTTCATTACGGAACGAATCATTTTAGCCCCAATTCCCATCATGTTCATTTGGGAAAGTTTAAGCTTTTTACTTCCTCTTGGCATCATAAATCCAAACATGGAATCAACTAATCCTTTTTTTACAGATACTTTTTCAGGTTTTCTTAAGATGTTAAGACCCCAGAAGGTAAATAATATAGTAACTTTACTACCCATTGCAACTGCTCCATTTGCAATAATGAAGGCAGCAATGGCTTTATCTAAATCACCACTAAAAACTACCATGGTTTTATTATTTTTTTCTACAGTATCTGAGTCAATGAATTTATTTACTTTGCTTAAATTATTGTTTTTTTTTATAAAGGCATAAACCATACCTTTTTCTTTTCTTAAATCTAACAGTTCATTATTTGTTTTAGTACACCAAGATTTAATGTCTTCATAAAAGCCGGGATCTGAAGCTGTTACTTTTAATATTTGACCATCATTTAATTCGTCAATACTAGCTTTTACTTGAATTAGTGGTCCTGGGCAGCATAAGCCACAAGCATCTAGGCTTTTATCAAAATTATCAATGCCTTTATCTACTTGGTTCTTTATAACTTGGGTATCAGGATCTAAAATCTGTCTTTTTGATGTTTCACTGTTTTCAACTTTTTTTGGGCTGAAATTTGAAATTGAAACTGATTTATATCCTCCAGTTAAGTTTTTAACCTTAAATCCATTTTGCTGCAAAATTCTTGCAGCTACATATCCCCTTAGACCTACCTGACAATATTCAAGAATTTCCTTGCTTTTATCAAGTTCACCAATTCTTTCTCTTAAACTATCTACAGGGATGTTTATAGCACCTTCTATATGTCCATTGCTAAATTCCATATCAGTACGAACATCAAGTACTATAGCATTTTCTTTATCATAGGCCATAAACTCATCTGTGGTTAATACGTCCATTCTTCCAGCTATTACATTTTCAGCCACAAAACCCGCCATATTTATTGGATCCTTAGCAGAAGAGAAAGGTGGTGCATAAGAAAGTTCTAGCTGCGTTAAATCTGTTACTGTTCCTCCCAGGCGTATAACTGTAGCAAGTACATCTATTCTCTTGTCTACTCCATCATAACCCACGCCTTGAGCTCCTAGTATTTTCCCTTCATCATTAAAAATAAGTTTTAATGTCATAGAAAGAGCACCAGGGTAATAAGATGCATGAGATACAGGATGAACAAATATAACTTTATGAGGAATGTTAAGTCTAGTTAGTGTTCTTTCATTATTACCTGTGCTTGCAGCTGTTAAGCCAAACACCTTAATAATTGAAGTTCCTTGGGTTCCTTTGTAAGTAGTGGCGAGTCCAGCTATATTATCAGCCGCTATTCTACCTTGTTTATTTGCAGGACCAGCTAGTGGTATTGCAGTATTTGTTTTGTTTATAAAATCTACAACTTCAATTGCATCGCCTACTGCATATATACCCTCTGCACTAGTTTCCATTTTATCATTGACTAAGATATGACCTCTAGCACCTGTTTTAATACCAGCTTCTTTTGCAAATCCAGTATCTGGAATTACACCTATAGCCAATATAACCATATCAGAACTTAATTTTTTACCACTATTTAAAACTATTTCCACACTGTCTTCATTATCTTTAAAAGCTTTTACTCCATCATTTAAAATTATTTCCACACCATTATCTGAAACTTCCTTTTCAACGGTTATTACCATATCTGTATCAAAAGGAGCCAATAAGTGAGGAGCTGCTTCTACAATAGTAACACTCAGACCTCTTTCTTTTAAGTTTTCAGCCATTTCCACGCCGACAAAACCTCCACCAATAACTACAGCAGTATTAATACCTTTTTTATCCACATATGCTTTAATGTTATCTGTATCTGGTATATTTCTTAGTGTAAATATTCTTTTACTATTAATACCTTCTATATTAGGCTTGATTGCTTTTGCGCCAGGTGATAAAACTAAATGATCATAGCTTTCTTCATAAGTGCCGCGAGCCTTACTATTAACAGTTACAGTTTTTCTCACAGTGTCAATTCCTACTACATCACTGTTATTTCTTACATCTATATTAAATCTAGCCTTCATACTCTCAGGTGTTTGCACTAAGAGTTTATCTCTATCTTTTATTACTTCGCCAATATAATAAGGTAATCCACAATTTGCAAAAGAAATGTATTCATCTCTTTCAAACATAATTATTTCTGCATTTTCATCTAGTCGTCTAAGTCTTGCTGCGGTTGATGCTCCACCAGCTACTCCACCTACAATTAATACTTTTTTCATCACAATTATTCCCCCTTGTATTCTTTTAATCTATTTATTAACTCAATATTAAAATTGAATTTATTAACTTTATTATTCTTTCATCTCTAATTTTATAGTTAACTTCAAGGCCCTGCCTCTTGCCCTCTATTACACCAGCATATCTTAACTTCTGTAGATGCTGAGATACAGTAGATTGAGGAATCGATAAGCATGTCTGCATATGGCCTACATTGCACTCTCCTTGATCTAATATACTTTTTACTATGCATAACCTAATAGGGTGTGCCAATACTTTTAGAATTTCTGCAATTTCACTATATTTCGCATAATCTGTATCCATAGCTATTCCTCTTTCCTGAATTTTCATCTGAATATTATTTAGCTACATTAGTTTATTATTATATTGTTATATTACGATATAACAATATAATAACACATATAAAATAAAAAGCAATAGAAATACGAAATTTTTTTAAATATTTCTATATGCCATAATATGTTATAATTAATCATGATATCTTTATTGATATTATGATTAATTATAGCAAGGAAGGTAATATATAATGAAAAAATATAAAGTAATATTTCATATAGATGAAATTGGGAAATCAACTTTTGTACTTGGAAACATAAATAATTTAATTGTGGTCTAACTAATTGTTCTAAATTACAATAAGTTGTTAACCGTTTCTTGCAATTTATCTTTGGTTTTTAATAAAATATTTGAGAAATTTTGTTAAAAAACAATAAAAAATATATTGCATTTCACTTTTATATATGTTAATATAAAGCCATACTAACTGTTTAGTAGCAGTTGGTGCTGAGATTAACTAGATAACAACATATCCTCTTTTTAGAATATAATTGTTAATCGGTTGTTAGATCTTAATATTTGGAAAAAGGAGGAATGTTTAAAATGGCAGATAAAACTTTAGTATGTAAAGACTGTTCAAAAGACTTCGTATTCACTGAAGGCGAGCAAGAATTTTACAAAGAAAAAGGATTCGATAATGAACCTCAAAGATGTGTTGATTGCAGAAGAGCAAGAAAACAACAAAACGACAGAGGATTCAGAAGATAGTAAAAAGATTATTATAACCCTATAGGATTAAACCTATAGGGTTTATTTTTTTATAGAAAACCATGAAGATTAAAAAACACGGATAATATTTGAAAGAATATTATCCGTGTTTTTTTTAATCTTTAACTATCTGAATAATAGAATTTTTTCTTATGTTATTGCGTTTTGAATTATTAAAAAACTTAACGATTTCCCACCAGCCAGTAGAAGCAGCACCAAGGATGCAGGCTAATATAGCGGTCTTAAAATTTAGTGCCACAGTTTTAAAAATAGGGTGGGCGGCTGGAATATACACTATGGAAAATAACATTACTAAGGCTAAGCTATTAATGTAAAATCTAGCCTTACTACCTTTTTCCTTGAAAATACTAATTAGATACTTAGTGTTAGATCTATTAACTAAGACTAAAACTACATTTCCAACTATTAGTACCATTAGCGAAAAGGTTCTTGCATAGTCTGCACTGAAACCTGAATCAACCATATAGTGAAAAGGTAAAAATGCTGCTAAAAACATTGTTGCACCCTGCAATATAACTTTTTTTGTTAAACCTCTTGTAAGCAGTGGTTCATCTGGCGAACGTGGGGGCTGATCCATTATATAATCTTCTGCGGGTTCACCTTCAAAAACTATAGAGCAGGTTGGATCCAAAATCAGCTCCAAAAGAACAATATGAACGGGTAGTAATATTTGTGGTAAGTTAAAAATAGGTGAAAATAATGCGAGGGCCATAATAGGAATATGAATTATCATTATATATACCATAGCTTTACGAATGTTATCAAAAACCCTTCTACCATCCTCTATGGAGTGAACTATAGTTGTAAAATTATCGTCCATTAGAATCATATCCGCTGCTTCTTTCGCAACCTCTGTTCCTCTTTTTCCCATTGCAATACCTATATTAGCATTTTTTAGTGCTGGAGCATCATTTACTCCATCTCCAGTCATTGCAACAATTTCGCCATTCTTTTTAAGTGCCTTAACTATCTTCATTTTATGTTCTGGAATTACTCTTGAGAAAATATCACAATGGCTAACGGCTACGCAAAGTTCCTCATCCGTCATAATATCAATTTCATCTCCAGTAATAGCACAATTATTAAAATTAAGACCTATTTCAGTTCCTATGGCCATAGCTGTTTTAGAATAATCTCCTGTTATCATCATTACTCTTACGCCAGCTTTTTTACATACGGCTATTGCATCCTGTACACCATCTTTTGGTGGGTCCTGAAGTCCAATTAATCCCCTAAAACATAAACTATATTGATCTAAATTATCATTAAGGGTATTAGTTATTAAATCTGCCAGTGCAAGAACTCTTAATCCCTTGTTAGCCATAGTATCTATAGTATCTAAAATTTTAATTTCTTCATTTTGGGCTAAATTACATAAGGGTAGTATAGTTTCTGGGGAACCTTTAGCGGCTATATAGTAGGCAGCGTTTTCTTTATAAATATTTGCCATTCTTTTAGTTTTAGAATCAAAAGCAAATTTTTTAGCTAGCTCAAGCTTGTAAAGATCAGTTAAGTCTATTTTATCTTTGCCAGTGTCTACTATAGCTTTTTCCATGGGGTCATAGGGATCTTTTTCACAAGCTAAAACTAAAAGCTTAGCTAAATCTTTATCCTGCATTTTATCAGGGTCTATAAATCCATTGCTATATATAGTTTTTGCCCTCATTATGTTTTGTGTAATTGTTCCTGTTTTATCTACGCAAAGCACTGTGGTAGAACCTAAAGTTTCCACAGCAGGGATTTTTCGAATTAAGGTATTCTTTTTAGCTAGCCTAAAAGCGCCTAGTGATAAGAATATTGTAAGTACCACGGGGAATTCCTCTGGGATAATTGCCATAGCCAAGGTTACACCTGCAAGGATACTCTTGATAAATTCACCAGTATATATATAGGAAAAACCTATTACTATAATACATAGGATAAAACCGGCAATAGCTAGAGTTTTTACTAATTGAGATACCTTTTTTTGAAGAGGAGAAGGTTCTTCCTTTGTTTCACTTATTGCTTTCCCTATTTTCCCATACTCAGTTTCAAAGCCTATTGTCTTTACTCTAGCGGTACATTTTCCAAAATTAGAAAGTGTACCTGCATATAAATAATCCTGTTTCCAATAGTCTTTTGAGGAGTCTACAGTTCCTATTGCTACCTTGTATACAGGCTCACTCTCACCAGTAAGGGAAGATTCATCAACTGAGAAGTTTGATTCCTCAATAACTTCACAATCTGCAGGAATACGGTTTCCCTCGGATAAAAAAATTATATCACAAGGTACAAGCTCTGAGCTTTTGATTACATGTTTTTTGCCATTCCTCATTGCGGTAACATGGGGCGCGGTCAAATCTTTTAGCGCATCCATGGTCTTTTCGGTTTTCCATTCCTGAACGAAGGTTATGGTGGCAACAAAAAGAACAAAGATAAGCATTATACTACCTTCGCGAGGTTCACCTAGTATAAAGTATAAGGTTGCGGCTCCTGCTAATAATAAAAACATAGGCTCTTTGAATACACTTAAAAATTTTAGTATAGGATTAGACTTTTTAATTTTAATAAGTTCATTAAAACCATATTTCTCTCTAAGGACTTTTACCTCTTCATTATTCAAACCTACTAATGATTTATTTTCCATTTATTACACCTCATTATCAATTAATAATTAGTACATTAATTATTATATGCTACAAACGTAGAAATGTTAAGCGATTTTTAAAAATAATTGCAAGAATAAGCATTATCAATTGAGAAATGATTATAGATATTAATGGGAATTAATTGTAAATAATATGCATTAATATATGATAATAATTATTAAATAAATGGAAGATCGAAAAATACTTTACAAAACATGGTTAAAGAAATATAATAAAGTGAGTAATCACTCATTTTATACTATGGTGAAGGGAAGAAGATAAATGGCTAAAGAAAATAAAGAAGAAAAGATATTAGAATCCGCAATAGCGCTGTTTTCAAAAAAAGGATTTAGTGCAACAACTACTAGTGAGATCGCAAAAGATGCAGGGGTAGCTGAGGGGACGGTTTTTAGGTATTATAAAACAAAAAAACATCTTTTAATTAAAGTTATGAGTAAACTTATTGAGGTTATGAGTGAGGAGCTTATAGCAAATCCTGTGGGGAAAATTTTAAAAGATAATACCACTAAAGATGATGCAGATATATTAAAAATGCTACTCATGGACAGACTAGATGTGTTCAATAGATACTGGGATATTATACAGGTTATTATTACTGAAATTCAGTTTCATGAGGATATTAGAGAAAGTTTTTTAAAAAATGTTGTATTTAAAGTTAAGGATGTATTAGGAGAATTTATTGAAAGTGGCATTGCAAAAGGTCGATTTAAAGATTTTGATTCAATATTAGTTAGCAGAGCACTACTCGGAACTTTTATGGCATATATTATTCAAAAGAAAATTATGGGCGAAAATAAACAAGTTGGAAGTAAGCAAGAAGTAGATAAAATAATTGACTTATTCTTAAACGGACTTGCGGTAAATAAAATTTAATAGTAAAAATATAATGCAAAAGGAGAAGTATAATGAAAAAGATAAGTTTGACATTTATGAGTTTATTCCTAGTTTTTATGTTCACGGGATGTAGTACATCTAAAGCAGGAGAGGATAACAGGTATACTGCAACTGTTGAGAGTGATAGCTATAATATTTCTACAGAAGTAGGTGGTGTGATTAGTTCCATAAGTTTAGTGCAAGGACAAGAGCTAAAGCAGGGCGAAAAGACTGCACAGCTTGATACAAAACTATATGAGCTTCAAAAGAAGCAAGCAACTATAGCTTTAAATTCTGCAGTGCTTAAAAAAGACTCCTTGCCGAGCACGGCTACAGATAATATGATAAAACAAGCTGATAATGGAATTGAAGCATCACAAAATGCTGTGGACCTAGCTCAGCTTCAATTAGATAAAACTAATATAAAGAGTGGATTTAACGGCATAGTTACGGAGGTTTTTGTAAACAAAGGCGAAATGGTTGCACCAGGAATGAATATTGCCAAGGTAATAAATAATAGTGAAAAATTTGCTCAAATATATGTTGAAGAGTCCAAAAGACATGAAATTAAATTAGGCGAAGTCTTAGGTATTTATTTTAATGAGAAGGAAATAGGCAGTGGAAAGATAACATTTATTTCACCTGTGTCAGAGTTTACGCCTAAAAATACTGAAACAAAAGCAGGAAAAGAAAAGACTGTGTTTCAAGTTAAGCTTTCAATGACAGATAATAAAAATATTGTGCCAGGAATGATGGTAGACGTAATGCTGAAAGCTGGTGAATAATATGGATATGGCAATAGAGGTAAATAATCTTACAAAAAAATTCGGGAACTTTGCTGCAGTTAATGATATTAGCTTTGAGGTACCGAAGGGGAAAATATTTGGTTTTTTAGGACCAAATGGTTCGGGAAAATCCACTACTATTAGAATGCTCTGTGGGGTTCTAACTCCTAGCTCGGGCAGTGCTAAGGTTCTGGGCTATGATGTTTTTAAAGAGGGAGAAAAAATAAAACAGAATATTGGTTATATGTCTCAAAAATTCAGCTTATATGAAGAATTAACTGTAAATGAAAATCTGGATTTTTACGCAGGAATATATGGTCTAAGTAAAAAAGAAAGAGATGAGAGAAAGAAAGGAATAATAAAAATGGCAGGCCTTGTAGGGCGGGAAAAAACTATGACTAAAAATCTATCAGGTGGATGGAAACAGCGTCTGGCTTTAGGTTGCGCACTAATCCATAAACCAAAGCTATTAGTATTAGATGAGCCTACAGCTGGAGTGGACCCAGTTTCAAGAAGGGTATTTTGGCAAATAATTTATTCCCTTGCAAACCGTGGAATAACAGTGCTGGTTACAACACATTATATGGATGAGGCAGCTAGTTGTGATATGGTAAGCTTTATTTTTAACGGTAAAATTATTGCAAGTGGAACTCCAAAGGAGCTAATTGAAAAAGAAGGGGTAAATAATTTAGAAGATGTTTTTATAAAATATGTTGAAAAAGAGAGCAATGAGAAAATTGAAAGCTCTTTTGAAGATATTAAATTTGCTCTGGGAGAGGAGTAATAGATTATGAATATGCAGAGATTTATTTCAATAATTAAAAAGGAATTTATTCAAATTAAAAGAGATAAGGCTAGTTTTGGAATAGCAATTATGATGCCTATTATGATGATGGTGCTTTTCGGATATGCTGTCACTACAGAGCTGGATAATATATCTACAGCAGTAATAGATCAAAACCATACTAAAGAGAGTAGAGAATTTATAAAGAGTTTTGAAAATACAGGATATTTTAAAATAACTAGTGAAGAAAATAACATAGAAAGTGTTCAGAGCGCCATAGATAGCGGACTGGTTCATGCAGCAATAATAATTCCTCCAGATTATAGCAGTAAAATACTAAAAGGGGAAAAGCCCGCAGTACAATTTCTAATTGATGGCTCAGACCCAACTACAGCTAGAACAGTTTTTAGTAGTGGGGTTTTAACAGGAGAAAGATATGGTGTTAAATTCTGGAGTAAGTCCATGGAGAAGTATCCGAGTAAAGCATCAATAGGAGGAGTAGAGGTTAATACTAGAGTACTCTATAATCCTAGTCTGCGAAATCAAAACTTTGTAATTCCAGGCCTTGTAGGACTAATAATGCAGAATATAACTATATTATTAACAGCCTTTGCCTTAGTTAGAGAGAGGGAGAGAGGAACTATTGAGCAGTTAATGGTTTCGCCAGTGACAGCTCCAGAATTAATACTCGGAAAACTTGTACCATACGTTGTCATTGGGTATTTAGATTTTATTTTTGCACTGTCCTTAGGCGTAGGATGGTTCTCAGTACCTGTTATGGGGAGTTTGCCCCTGTTATTATTTTTAGGCTTAGGATTTGTTATTTGTGCACTAGCTATAGGAATTCTAATATCTACTGCCGCAAAAACACAACTTCAAGCAATGCAGCTTAGTTTCCTAGTTCTACTTCCAAGCATTCTTTTGTCTGGTTTTATTTTCCCAAGAGAATCAATGCCAAAAATAATTCAGTTTTTAGGTAGTATTATACCACTTACTTATTTCTTGAATATTTTAAGAGGCATTATACTCAAGGGAGTAGGAATGGAAGTGATGTATAAGGATGTGTTTATTCTATTTTCTATAGGATTAATTTTATTAACATTAAGCATAGTTCAATTTAGAAAAACATTAGATTAAGAGAAAAATTATAAATCATAAATGAAAGTGCTAATTCACAGAGTTAGCACTTATTCTTTATTATAATAAGAACGCTAATTTTTTTGGCATATATACACTCCTGTAATTATAAGAAGGGCAGTAAAAACCTTTACCGCTGATATACTTTCTTTTAATATAGTTACTGAAAGTATAATAGAAAAAATAGGTACTAAATTAATGAAGATTGAAGTTTTGCTTGGACCTATTTGTTTAATGGAGATTTGCTGAACTAAATATCCTATAACAGATGCAAATATACTCATATATACCACGGCTAAAAATGAGTAGTAGGGAACTTGATTTATAAAGGTCCAAGGCCTTTCATATATAACAAAAGGAATTAAAAAAATGGTACAAAATAAAAAACTATAGAAGGTTAGTATTAGGGGAGAAAATTTATGCAAAACCACCTTACTAAAAACAGAATAGGCAGCCCACAAACAAACAGCTATAAACATTAATAAATCACCTTTGTTTAAGGATAGGGTTTGCATTGTGGATAGGTTTGCATTCGTTATAGTTAAAAAAACACCTGTAAATGATAAAATTATTCCAATAGCTCTTTTAAAGGTTATTTTATCCTTCAAAAATATAATACATAAAATTGCTGTTATTATGGGATTTGTGGCTCCTATTAGTGAAGAATTTATTGCAGTTGTATATTTTAAGGCAGTAAAAAAGAAAACATGATACCCAAACATTCCAACTATACCTGTAAATAAAAATATAGGGATATCTTTTTTAGTTAATTGATAATTGCTTTTGTCTTTAGATTTTAATACAAAATAAAGAATAGTGGTGGCAATAAAGAACCTTAAAAAAGTCAAAGTGAAGGTTGGAATAAAAGGTACGGAAAGTTTTCCAGCAATAAATGCCCCTGACCAAAAGAACGCAGATAAAACCATTAATAAATAAATCTTTCTGTTTGACATAAAACAACTCCTTATTATGAGGATATATGCGACTACTATTTTAAGTAAAACATATGTGCTTAAAAAAAATAAACATTAAATATTTTATAAATTATACTGTTAATGTTACTACTTTTTAACCTATTTTGACAGATAATTATAAAAAGAATGGATGCATGTTGAAAAGTAGAAAGGCAATGCACATATATTATGTTAAATATTTGAAACCTAGAATAATATTCAGTATAATTGAAGGAGGACACAGAATAGTGTTTGAAAGCGATGTTTTATAAAGATAGGGGGTCTTGTAATTGTTTAAAAAATCTACTCTAATTCTAGTGTTAATATTGCTTATGCCGATTATGTCTGGTTGTAATATAATTAAGAAGGTTAACAATCAAAATGTAAATAATACTGTAGTACAGGATGAGGCAACAAAAGATAATGATTCACAAGATTTAGAAGTGATACCAGAGCCTCAAAAAATAGATCCAATCATAGAGCAAATAAGTAAAATGACTATAGATGAGAAGATAGGACAAATGCTTGTAGTTGGAATTGAGGGCTATGACTTAAATGTGAATACTAAAAGTCTCCTAGAAAAGTCTAAGGTAGGTGGAGTTATATTATTTTCAAATAATGTTCAAGATACAAGTCAGCTTCTTAGTCTACTGAATTCATTAAAAAGTGAAAATCTACAAAATAAAATACCACTATTTTTGTCTATTGATGAAGAGGGTGGTAGAGTAACAAGAATGCCTATGGAGTTTAAAAAATTTCCAACCAATAAAGCAATAGGAAAAATAAATGATGAGACACTATCGTATAAGATAGGTGCTACAATAGCCTATGAGATAGGCTCCTTTGGCTTTAATATGAACTTTGCACCGATTCTTGATGTTAACAGTAATCCAAAGAATCCAGTCATAGGGGACAGGTCTTTTGGATCAAATGTAAATATAGTAAGCAGCTTAGGGATTCAAACTATGAAGGGAATTCAATCGCAAAATATTATACCTGTAGTGAAACATTTTCCTGGACATGGAGATACCTCTGTAGATTCTCATATGGGATTACCATCTGTAAATAATGATTTAAAAAGGTTAAAGAGTTTTGAGCTAATACCTTTTGCAGAAGCAATAAAAAATAATGCGGATGCAGTAATGATTGCACATATACTTTTACCTAAGATAGATAGTGAAAATCCATCTTCATTGTCAAAAATAATTATTACTGATATCTTAAGAACTGACCTTAAGTTTAATGGTGTTATAATCACTGATGATATGACTATGGGTGCTATAATAAAAAACTATAATATTGGCCAAGCTGCTGTTAAATCAGTAAAGGCAGGAACTGATATAGTGCTTGTGTGTCATGGCTATGATAATGAAGTAGCGGTAATTAATGCGATGAAAAGCGCAGTATCAAAGGGAGAAATATCTAAGCAAAGCATAGATCAAAGTGTTTATAGAATACTTAGTCTAAAGAAAAAATATAAATTGAAAGATGAAATAATAAAATCTGTAGATGTTGATGGTATAAATAATAAAATATATGAGGTGCTAAAAAATAATTTTTAAAATCTTATAAGAAAATATCAAAAATAAGGGTACCAATTTGGTACCCTTATTTTAAATGTATTAAGTAAAAATTAATATTTTTATCTCCCCAGCCTAAGTCCCAAGGTACATGATATCTATCGATGGTGTGTGTGTTAACAAGAGGGTAACCATGAGAATCAAAACCTGTTACTATAGCAAAATGATCTATATCTCTACCTTTGGCATAACAAATGAGATCTCCTATATCCAATTTTTGTACTGCACCACATGGGTACCCAGGAATGGGCGAAATTAACTCTTTAAATGTCCCTTTTCCTAGTAATTTTCCTCTACCACTATAAAGCAAATAGTTCTTAAAGGCATCGGCATTAACCCAGGCTGAGCTTCCGTCAGCTCCACCGTATTTTTTGTAAGTACAGTGCCAAGCACCATCAAATCGTAGACCACCACCTTCACTATCTCCTATTGATTGAGATACGTAATTAGTACAATTTCCACCAATGCCTGTATAATTTGTGTACTTTTTATTATATTTTGTTAAACTTTCGCTAGCCCAGGGTATTCCACAGTATTTATCTGCATATTTAACAGCATTTATTTTGTTATAATGACCTTTGGGAATAGCCTTTACTTCAGATGGTATTTTAGTACAATTACCTAGGGTATAAATAGGTTCTTTGTCAACATCAAGCTTCATGTCTTTTAATTCTCCCAAATAAGACTTCAGAGCATCTTCAAAACAATCTAAATACCAATCAGAATAAATTATCCATTTATCACCATTTTTTATCAATTCCATTGAGTGTGTTAATCCTACTCCAAAAACATTTGTAGTAGGGGTTACATCATTTTTATAAGTATACTGGAATTTATAATATTCATCCACTAATAAGCGAAGACCTCTTTGGGTTGTAGTTATTTTTCTCACGTTAGGTGTAGATTCAACTTTTATAAAATTCATACCTCTTTGACTTGACCAATCATTAAAATATTTGAATCTTTTAATTTCATGCTCTAAACTCCACTTTCCAAGTTTTTGAGATGCATCATAATAACTAGGAAGATTAGTAAGGTCTTTAGTAATAAACATGGAACAACGATCATTATAAATATTTTCTAGCACTTTTGTAATTTCAGTTTTATCAGGAGGTATTAAAGCCATTGTAGGAATAGCTATATTTTTATTAGTGTAGAAATTATCCGATTTATAGTAAAACAAACATAATAATAATAAAGTAAAAGATAAAATAATAATAGGCATACATTTTTTGTGAATAATAATTCTCATAGATTTATGCACCTCCAAGTTATGTAAATAATAAAATAAGCACTAATTTAGTATTCCACATTAATAAGATTTCTTGCAAAAATAATTTATGATTTACTTTGAAATCTTGGAAAGTTATTCATCAAAATAAATTTTATTAATATACTTAATAATGAAAATTAATTTTTGTGAGGTAACTTATGTATGGTGAATAGAAATACAACAAATGAAGTTCTCAATACTTCGTTACCTGTAGTTGCGGAGATAACAATATATACTTTAATGTCTATTTTCGATTTAATGATGATAGGAAAATATGGTGGGAATATAGCAGTAAGCGCTGTTGGTATAAGTAATAGTTTAACAAATGCATTTATAGGGATATTTATTTCAGGGGGAGTTTGTATAAGTATTGTTTCACTAGTTTCAAGACTCGTGGGCGCAAGACAGTATAAATTTGCGGAGAAATTCGCTGTCATTGGATATATTTTAGGTGCTAGCATTTGTTTAATTATCACAATTTTATTTTATTATTTTGGAAAGCAATTTCTATACATACTTGGAGCTAGGAATGAAGTTTTAAAAATAGGATATTCCTTTATAAAAATTAACTCTATAGCTTTATTCTTTTGTATGAATATGAGGCTTTTAAATTCTATTTTAATAGGATATGGAAACACTTTTATACCATTCATATGTTCTTTAATTGTATTTTCTATCAAAATAACTTTTAATTATTCATTGATTTTTGGTATTGTTTTTAAGTCTAGGGGAATAGAAGGATCTGCAATAGCCTCTACAATTGCTTATTTATGTGGTTTTATTTTTTCTTTTTACTATACTGCTTCTAAGGCGAAAATTACGCTTAAACACTTTTTTACCTTCAGCATTTCTTTTAAGGATATTAAAAAAGTAATAAAATTAGCTATTCCATGTTCAATGGAAGAAGCCGCCTTCAACATTAGTAAATTAATATGTGTAGCTATTATAATTAAATCTGGCAGTGCCTCCTTTGCAGCTGATGAAATTGCTAATATGATAGAAGGAATTTCAGTCATGCCAGGTATCGGATTTGGCATTGCAGTTATTACATTAGTAGGGCTTAATACTGGGAAAAAAGATTATAAAAAAGCAAAAGGAGTTGCTATTAACTGTGCTTTTTATGCAGTATTTATAATGTCTATATTTGCAATAATATTCTTATTTATGCCGGACCTTCTGGTGAATTTTTTTGTGGGTGAAAATGAAAAGAAAGTTGCTTATTTAGCGGGTAGGTGCCTTGCCATCGGAGCAGTAGAGCAACCATTTATAGGTATATCGCTTGTATTTGCTGGTGCATTAAAGGGGTTAGGAGATGTTAAGACTCCCTTTTTTATTTCTTGCTTTACAAGCTGGATTATAAGATTGCCATTAACATATTATTTTATACATCTTTTAAAGTACCCAGTTACAGCGGTATGGTGGATTACAGCGCTACAATGGGCGATAGATGCGTTGCTTATGGTTATCTTTTTTTATTTCAAATATAATGAATTTTCAAAAATTCAACAAGGTATTAGTTAATGGCTGTTTAATCTTGCTTTTAAAACATCAATGCTATCACTAGGGATTACACAAATTCTGTGCAAAGTATAAATACCATCATTTTTTCTTGCGACCCTGCCACCAAGTATAAACCCCATAACATATCCAGCATCCTTTGCCGCTTTAATTGTATTATCATTGTACTTTGCATATGGATAAGCTATATAATTTACCTTTTTATCTAAAATGTTCTCCAAAATTTTTTTTGATTCTTTTAAAGTATCTAGTTGCCTTTCATAAGAAAGAGTTGTTAATTCCTCATGATCTAATGTATGGCTTTGAATGTCTATTCCATTAGATTGAAGTTCTTTAAGCTGATTTGAAGTCATATAGCCCTTTCTTTTATCTATGGTTTTGGGAATAACGAATACTGTAGCCTTAAGATTAAATGCTTTAAGAATAGGGTATGCATATTGATAATTGTCTACATAACCATCGTCAAAAGTAATGACTACAGATTTTTCAGGTATGGGTTTATTTTCTATTATGAATTTAGATAGCTGCTCAAGGGTAATAGTAGTATAACCATAATCTTTTATATATTTCATATGTTGCTTAAACTGCTGCGCTGGGACCTTTAATCCATTGTTTTTCTCATAACCAATACAGTGATATGTAAGTATGCATATGCCTCTATCATTATATTTTAAAGGTACCCCTTTAAAGGATAATACATCATTTGTAGTTTCATAATTTTCTAATACAGATGACGGTTCTTTTAATACTAATTGCTGATTTTTGATTTCTTTTCCGAGGGCTGTTTTAGTATAAAAAATTGAATTACATGCTAATAATTCCACAATAAGTATTGAAATTAGATATTTTTTAAAATTATCCATAATTTCTCCTTTACATTATTTACAAATTTAAATTTGCAAATGTGTTTTTATTATAGTTAATATAAAAAAATACTACAGATGCAATTTAGAACATAATAAATAGTATTCCAAATCTATGACTTATTATTTATTGAATAAGGCATATAATTTTTTCAAGCAAATTGCAATTAATTTCCACTTATTATATAGGTTATTTTAGATAATAATAAATAATAAATTTGACTTAAAAATATATGTTCAATTGAACTTAAAAAGGAGAAAATATGAGAAAGAAAAGTTTAACTAGGATTATTGCTTTATCACTTGTGGTATTTTCTATATTCACTAATTATAGTTTTCTAGGCAGCCCAAATGCCTTAGCAGTTGACCTACCAAGTAAAGAGACGGAAAAAATAATATATTTAACCTTTGATGATGGACCTAGTGTACTGACCAATAAAGTTTTAGATATACTTAAAGAAAATAATGTAAAGGCTACTTTTTTCATTATAGGAAACCAAATTAAAGGTCAAGAAGCTGTGGTAAAAAGAATGTATAATGAAGGACATAGTATAGGATTACATACTTATACCCATAAATATAAGAACATATATCCTAGTAGAAGAGGATTCATAAATGAAATGTTAAAAACTCAAAATGA
Organism: Clostridium estertheticum; assembly: GCF_011065935.2. Lineage (NCBI taxonomy): Bacteria > Bacillati > Bacillota > Clostridia > Eubacteriales > Clostridiaceae > Clostridium > Clostridium estertheticum. The sequence goes on from NZ_JAAMNH020000001.1 coordinate 1,750,332, forward strand.
AATTAATACTCTCATAGGAATTAAACCAACAATAATAAGATTTCCTTTTGGTAGTAGAAAACATTTAACTGTGGATTTTTTAGAACAACTTCATAGTTATAATTTTAAAGTATACGATTGGAACGCTAATATGTCTGATGGAATTAAAGCAAGAACTCCTATAGATCAGTTGTATAGAGAAGCTACAAAAACTACCATTACAGAGCACCCAATAATACTTCTTATGCATTGTGACTATATGCATAAAAATACCTGTGTGGCTCTTCCTAGAGTAATAAAATTCTATAAGGATAATGGATATGAATTTAAGATTATTAATGATGGAACGCCTGAGAATTACTATCCTATTAAAAAATAATAAATGAAATTATAGTATCAAACAAAAAAGACTAATTGCAGAATCTACAATTAGCCTTATTTATTTTAGTTGTTATTTATATCGCTCCAAATCATCAACTAGCTTAGTTTTAGTTTTAATCATACTAGATAATATTATATATGTTTTTGAACTTGTATCATTGGAGTTTTTAACCAATCTTCCTTGTATGTCAAGAAACAGAGCTAGTATTTCCTTTTCAAAATAGAGGGAAAAACTTAGAAATTCTTTAGGGGTTGTAGCGTCTGTAGTATATACTCTTGAATTAAATTGGCTTATTAAAAAAGAAATCTTATCATATATTGAAAAATCAATTTTTTTAACTTCATCATCATTTACTTCTTGTTTTAGTTTTTCATAATAAACAAATGTTTTGTCTACATTGTCAGAAAAAACCTTAGATATTATCCTTACAGAAGGCGGAATATTGTTCTGCTTACTAATTTCTGCGTAAAGGTCCTTTCGCTTATTTGCAATAGCTGTAGCCTTATCTATAATGTCTATGATACTGTATCCCAAAACAAATTCATCTCCTTTTGTGACTCTGTGGTAGATAACAATTATATTCCTAAAAGTTATAAAACTCAAACAATACATAATAGAGTATTAATGAATATTTATCTACAAAATTTATAACCGTTGATAATATTGATTAAATCTCTAAGAATAGATGCAGCGGCAGGGGTTACGCCCGAAGCGCCTCCTAGAACTGTTAAATCACCAAGGGTATCAGAAGTAAATCTCACTGCTTTATTCTTTCCCTCTACCTTATATAAAGCATGACTAGGTTCAAGTTTTTCAAGATTAACTGTCATAATTAGTCCGTTATTGATTTTGCACGTTCGCCCCATAAGTTTATATTTTTTATTTTCGATTTTAGCATTGTTTATGTCTTGAGGTGTAATATTAGTAATTCCATCTACTGTAATATCATTTAATGTCTTACTTTCATGCATTAGCACATTAGTAAGGATAAGTAGTTTAGAAGCTGTATCAAAGCCTTCCACATCTAATGTAGGGTCAGTTTCTGCAATACCTAATTCCTGTGCTTTTTTAAGAGCTTCAATGTAGGTTAGAGCATTATCTTCCATTTCTTTTAGGATGAAATTTGTTGTGCCATTTAAAATACCTTCAATAGATAGAATTTCTGAACCAGCCAAATCAAACATACCAGCGTTTATAGCGGGAAGTGCACCACCTGTAGTGCAGCCTATGGCTAATTGCACATTATTCTTCACAGCTATTCCACGTAATTCATTATAGGCCAATAGAATGGGGCCCTTATTTGCCGTTATTACATGAATACCCGTTTCCAAAGCTTTTCTAATATGAAGCATTCCAGCTCCACCAGTTTCCTTATTAGTTGGAGTAAGCTCTATTAGAACATCGACGTCATTATTCTCAAGTAATTTATTGAAGTTAAGTTCACAACTGCCTCCTTTAGGGTAATTGATTATATTTTTTCCCATCTTAGAAAAGCCTAAGAGGTCTTCATAATTTATTCCTTCTGGATCATAAATTCCACCACTAGAATTTAAAATATAATTTACTTGAAAATTATAGCCATCCCTATGTAATTCATCTTTTTTATTTTCTATTAAAGATATAAAGGCTTTTCCAAGTCCCCCATATCCTATTACTGCAATTCTCATAAAATTTACTCTCCCTATAATTTTTTAGACAATCAAAGTTTGATAGTTATATTAAACCATAGCAGTAATGAATCATCAAGAAAGTTCTAATAAAGAATTGTAGATAATATTTTTGGTAAAATGGAGTTTCAGACAAGGAATTTAAAGGGCGTCTTCCTTATTTTCAGTATAAACGTTAGCAAGTTTATAGAACTCATTTTTTCTTTCCATAATTAAGTTTAGAAATGCTTCTTTGTCTCCATTTAAATGAATTATGTTATAATTCCTAATATTTAATATTTATGTTATAATTAGTATGAAAATTTGCTATAATTACTACATAATTGTAGATTATTGTGCTTCAATATACATTTTCATATTATAAGGACGTAAAATAATGGATTTAGGGAGGCATAGAGATGCCAGTTTTAAATGCAAGTCATGTGGTTAAAATTTACAAAGGAATGGGTAAGTCAAATTCTACAACGGCTCTTAATGGTATTAGTCTTACTATTGACAACGGTGAATTTGTTGCCATAATGGGACCTTCAGGGAGTGGAAAAACTACACTTTTAAATATCCTAAGTGGGATAGATAAACTTACCTCTGGTGATATTGAAATCTCGGGGCAAGGCATAAACGTAATGACAAAAAATGAATTAGCACTTTTCAGACGTCAGCATTTAGGTTTTGTTTTCCAAGAATTTAATCTATTAGATAGTCTTACACTAAAGGAGAATGTCATGCTCCCAATGATACTTGACAACAAAAATCCTGAAGATATTCAAAGTAAGACAAATGAAGTTATGACGATGTTTAATATAGCAGACATTATGGACAAGTATCCCTACACCGTTTCTGGAGGTCAACAACAGAGAGCAGCTATAAGCAGAGCTATAATAAATAATCCAGATATGATATTTGCTGATGAGCCCACAGGAAATCTAGATTCTAAGTCTTCAAAGAATGTAATGAGCTGCTTTGAGAAACTAAATACCATAAATAAAAATACAATATTAATCGTAACACACGATTCTTTTGCTGCAAGCTATTGTAACCGTGTAATTTTCATAAAAGATGGTCTTGTTAATATGGAGATTAGGAAAGAAGGCACCAGAAAGGATTTCTTTGATAGTATTTTAGGTTGCCTTGCAGTAATGGGAGGTGACAAAGATGACCTTTAACCAGATAGCTTTGAAGATTTTCAAAGCTAATTTGCGAAGGTATTTGCTGTTTTTTTTATGCAACAGCTTTTCCATAATGGTTTTCTTTACTTACTCCACAATCTATACAAACAAAGAGTTTATGAATCCTTCTAATATAAATTATGCTATTACAGGTAATATGGTTGCTCCTGGAGTAATGGTTATTCTTTTTTCAATCTTCTTTATATTTTATGCCCAGGGTTCTTTTATTAAATTTAGGAAAAGGGAATTCGGACTTTTTATGGTCTTGGGCATGACAAATCAGAACATACAGAGAATAATGCTTCTTGAGAATGGCCTAATAGCAATTTTTTCTTTACTTACAGGATTAGTGTCAGGAACAATATTTTCAAAGTTATTTTATCAACTGATTATTAAAATAATTGATGTGAATGGAATACCTTTTTCTATCTCAATTGAAAGTTATCTATACACTACGATCTTCTTCACAGTACTTTATTGTCTTGTAATAATGAAAGGATTTATAGATTCATTTAGGTATGAAATAATAAATCTTTTAAAAGCTACTCGAAAAAAAGACAATAACTTTCTAAATAGTCCAATCTGGAGTGTAATTGGAATTATACTAATAGTAATAGCTTGTTTTGATATGATAATTAATAACAGTGTGGAAAATTCATCAGTAGCATTACGAAGTTTGTTAGAATGCTTTTTAGGGATTTACCTTTTTATTTCTAACATGTTTTTGCTTTTTCCAATGATAACTAATTATTTTCACTATAAGAGTTATAAAAACCTTCTATTCATAGCTAATATGAAACATACTTTGGGTCAATCAAAGAAGATCCTTTTTATAATAACTTTATTTGTTAGCATGACAATATTTATGAGTACCATATCAGTAGTATTAATATCAGATTCTAAGAGAGTAGCTACTGCGTACAATCCTTATGACATAGCATATGCAGAAATATTTGGCAAAAACCAAATTACAGTTCCTGAACTTTATGATATTTTGAATAAGTCTAAGACTGCCCTAACTTCTTTAAAAAAAATAGATTTTATATCAAAACCATACATAACAATTTTATCTGATAAAAATCTGAATGCGAATTTGGGAACACAGTTAAAAGTTGAAAAAGGATGCTTTATATCACTATTTCAAATAGTAAAAGATGATGGCTATGAGCATGACACTACTACAATTAGTAGTCTAGTCATACCAATAAATGGTATTGATAATACATATAAACCTAAAGGGAAAATTACGAAAGTACTATTTAACAACATTCCAATACTGAGTAATGGACATTATGTTATTCTTAACAATAATGACTACCAAAATATAAGAACTACTTCTAATCAAGGTGAAATTGGAAGTATTAAGCTTTTGAAATTTAGGGATTGGTATAAAACTGAAGATGTTTTAAATGAGCTACAAAGCAAACTTGCCACTTATAACAGAGAAAATACAAGAAAATTTTTCGATAATATAAATGACGATATTAAATGGTTTAAACCAGCATCAAGAATAAGAGATTATTTGGATAATAAGCAATCAGGGTCATATTCGTTATTTTTGTGTAGCTTTGTAGGAATACTTTTTTTCCTATCTTCTGCGGTAATATTGCATTTCAAACTTTTAACAGAGTATGATAATGAAAAAATAAAATATAAAAAACTATATAAAATAGGAATTACTGATAATGAAGTAGCTACACTCATTTCAAAAGAGTTAAAAGTATTATTTTTTGTGCCCTACATATTATCAACTTTTGTATCAGCTTTTTATAGCTATAACTTGCCTGTTAAACAAGGAGGAGAGATGGTTACTGTAACGTATTCACTTATAATTAGTCTCATATATTTCTGCTTCCAGATAGTATTTTACTTGGTTTATAAAAAGATATATATAAGAAAATTAATTCAAGATTTAGAAGAATAAAAGATTGAAGAAAATACTTGAAAAATATAGAAATTATGCTATAATTTATTTTAACGTGAGAGTGTATCTAGGGTTCCGGTTTTAAAAATGTCTGGTCCGAGCGATACAGGATGAAATCTACACTTTTAGGAGAAAAGCCTGAAGGACGAGTCTCAATCTAGAGATTTGTTTTGGGGCTTTATTTTTTTTGAAAAAGGGGGATGTTTATAATGAGCATAATAAAAGTTGATAATCTTTGCAAAACTTTTAATGTTAAAACAAAGGAAGAAGGACTACGGGGGAGTGTTAAGTCGATTTTTTCACCGAGCTATCGGGAGATTAAGGCTGTGAATAATATTTCTTTTGAAGTAGAAAAAGGGGAGATACTAGCATTCATAGGTCCAAATGGAGCAGGAAAATCAACTACTATAAAAATGATGACAGGTATATTATATCCATCCTCAGGAAATATTGAAGTCTTAGGTATGGATCCATCCACTGAAAGAAAAGAATTGTCTTATAAAATAGGTACAGTTTTCGGACAGAAATCACAGCTTTGGTTTCACTTACCACCACTCGATAGTTTTCATTTACTGGGAAATATTTATGAAATGGATAAAGTAAAGCTCCAAAAGAGAATAGAGCTATTAAAGGAGATTTTTGAAATAGGTGACTTAATGGATATTCCTGTTAGAAAGCTTTCTTTAGGTCAAAGAATACGCTGCGAGATTGCAGCATCTATTTTACATGAGCCTGAGATTATATTTTTGGATGAGCCTACCATAGGACTCGACGTAGTTGTAAAACAGAAGATTCGAGAACTTATATTGCAGCTTAACAAGGAAGAAAAAACTACTATATTCTTAACCTCCCATGATTCCGGTGATATAGAACAATTATGCAAAAGGGCAATCATAATAAATCATGGCGAGGTAGTATTAAACGAAACAATTAAGAGTCTTAAGCATGATTATTTAAACAAGAAGATAATACAAATTAAGTATAATGAAATAGTGAATCTAGACAATTGCGATCTAAATATTATTAAAAATAAAGGGAATGCCATAAAGGTTCAGGTTGACACATCAAAACAAGATATAGAAAAGGTACTAACTGACCTAATAAAATGCGGAAAGGTGAATGACATAACTATATCAGAGCCACCACTCGAGGAAATAATATCACATATTTATAAGCTGAATAAGGAAGGTGATAAGTATGAAGGTGCTTCGTAAGTATGGACAAATCTCTAAAATAACCATGTCAAATAGCTTGGTGTATTTTTGGAATTTTCTTAGTAAAAACGTATTTTTTGTATTTATAATGTTTATATATTTGATGCTTTGGAAAAATATATATGCACAAAAGGGTAGTACAATTGCTGGGCTTAGCTTAAATGCAATGATCTGGTACTTGATAGTTACAGAACTGGTTACTCTTTCAAGAACAGACATACATGTACAAGTAAATGAAGATGTGAAGAGTGGTAATATAGCCTATTTATTGAACAAGCCTTATAACTATGTTATATATTGCTTCTCCTACTTTGTAGGTGAAATTGGCATAAAACTTTTAACCAATGGTATAATTGGGCTTTCTATAGGCTTCATATATGCTGGAACGCTTAAAAATTTTAATTTGCTGCACCTTCCTTTTATATTTCTATCATTAATTGTAGGCTGCTGTATTAACTTTTTTATCTATATAACATTAGCATTAACTTCCTTTTGGTTTGAGGACAATACTGCTTTCTTTTGGATTTATTCAAAACTGATATTTACCTTAGGGGGTATGCTTATGCCTATAGAACTTTTTCCTAACTGGCTAGCGAAGATATCAAAGTACTTACCTTTTGCTTATGTGACTTATGTGCCAGCGAGGCTTGCAGTAGATTTTTCGCTTTCGAATTTTTATAAACAGTTTTCAATTCAACTATTATATTTAGGAATATTTTTTACTTTAGCTATGACGTTATATAAGAAGGGGGCAAAGAATCTAAATGTTAATGGAGGTTAAGAAGAGCTTAAAGCTAATGGGTTATTACTTTAAATTTAATATATCTTCAGTTATGGAATACAGGATGAGCTTTCTTGTACAATGTTTTGGTATGATACTAAATAATTCAGCATTTATATTCTTTTGGTGGATATTGTTTAAGAATGTAAACACCATTGGTGGATATGGTTTTAAGGATGAAATGATGCTGTGGTCTTTAATGTCCACCAGTTTTGGTCTTTGTTTTGTAACCTTTGGTAATGTAAATCAAATTACAAGAATGATAATAAATGGTGAATTAGATACCTACTTGTTACAGCCTAAAGACCCTCTTATTAATATACTATGCTCTAAAACCATAGTATCCGCATGGGGTGATACCTTATATGGAGTAATTTTATTTTTTATAATCAAAGGTTTTGACATTAGAAGTTTCTTATTATTTTTATTATTTTGTATTACAGGTGCTTTAATATTATCTTCGGTACTCGTGACATTTCATGCCTTAAGTTTTTATTCAGGTAACACAGAAGGGTTAGCACAACTTGCTACAGAATTTTTCATAAGCTTTAGTATTTATCCAGAAGGTATATTTAATAATGCTGTAAAATATATACTTTATACTGTTATACCCGTAGCATTTGTTGTGTATATACCTGCAAAGGTGATAAATCAATTTTCTCTTGTTATGCTCCTAGAGGTTTTAGGAGTAACATTAATATGGATAGTAATAGCTTATACTATGTTCTATAGAGGCCTTAAAAAATATGAATCCGGGAATTTAATAACAAATAAATTATAATGGTGCCACCCACGTGGCAAGTGGCAAGTGTAAAATCTGAACTTAACATACAATTATAGATTATATAAATTCAATGAGGTGATGAGATGATAAATACAAAATCAATTGAAGCAGTTGATAGAAGTAAATACAAGGAGTTTACTATTCCATTATATGATAGTTACTGTTTTTCTAATATTTTTGGAAGTGTAAAACACTTATTTAATATTCCTTCAGATAAAAAATTACCTAAGGATACTCTAGAAAATTCACAGGATTCTCCTAATAAGATAGTTTTCTTTCTTGTGGATGCTTTTGGGTGGTGTTTTTATGATAAATACAAGGAGTCATCCAGTTTCTTACGCGAAATAGAAGAAGGTGGGATTGTTTCAAAGTTAACTTCGCAGTTTCCCTCAACCACAACAGCTCATGTAACCACAGCTTTAAGTGGAGAACCAGTATATGAACACGGCCTATATGAATGGTTCTATTATGAGCCAGAAGTGGATGATATCATAACAGCTTTCTTATTTAAAGAAGCAAGAAAAAAGGGCATAGAAACTTTAAAGAATAAAAATATAGAGCCTGAAAGCTTCTTACCTGAGAAAAACTTTTTTAAGGACTTATTAGAATATGGAGTTAAAAGTACTGTTTATCAATCAAGCTTTATAAATGATAGTACCTATTCTACTACAATGTGTAAAGATGCAACGGTGAAAGGGTATGATGAATACGAAGATTTATTTGAAGCGTTATCAAAGGATTTAATAAAGAATAATGAGAAAGAATATTTTTATGTTTATTTACCAGACATTGATCATGTTGCTCATGAAAAAGGAAATTGTTCAGAAGAATTTAAAGAAGCTATGGAGAAATTATTAAAACACATGGATAAATTTTATGAAAAGGGCAAAGAAAGCTTTAAAAATACAGCAATTATGATTTCAGCGGATCATGGGCAAGTAGACACTGATTTAAGTACAAAGTATTATTTGAATGACATAATACCCGATATAGATAAATACTTAAAGCAGAATAAAAACAATGATTTAATTTCACCAGCAGGTTATTGTAGAGATTTATTTCTCCATGTTAAGGAAGAACACTTATTTACAGTTAAGAAAATGATAGAAAAGCAGTTAAAGGATATAGTTTACGTATATACTTTCGAGGAATTGAAGGAAAAAGGCTTTTTCGGAAATCCAAGTAAAAGAATGCTAGAAAGATGCGGAAATCTTATTTTATTACCTAAGGATAATAACCATATTTGGTTGTATGAAAAGGATGTTTTTGAACTTACACTTATAGGACTTCATGGTGGAGCAAGTAAAAATGAGATGGAGATACCACTTTTGTTTTATAGATTTTAGACTAAAAAGTTTATGGATATTGTTTCATATAAAAAATATATTATATACGGTATATAACCGTTGATGATAGGAAGTCTCATAACAAAGGCATATTCAAGAAAAATTCTTAAATATGCCTATTTATGTGCATTGCCTCACTTAGAAATTAAAATGTTTTTATGTTCAAGAGATTACATAATAATTAGCCTATGAAATAACATGTATTTTAGCAAAGAATATTACGAAGACTCAATCTTTTTAGTAAAGTATTGTTTCGTTGGCAAGGCGATTAATAGTCCTAAAACAGATGGTATAAGGCCTTGAGCATAATATGATTGTCCATTTTGTTTTAACAAAAGAATAATAGGTAATACTAAAAAAAATATATCGTAAGTTATCATTAGCCAAAAACCCCATCTTTTGAGCCTCAAAAATCCATAAGATATTATTAAGAGAATTATAACCATTAATACTCTAATTATACCATCTGAAAAAGTAAGTGTCGGTATAGAATAAATTCCAAAACGTTCAGTAAATTTTGGAAACAATGATACTATCAATAAAAAGGCATTAAGAAAATTTAAATCTCTAACATATGTTATTAGTACAGGTCTTTTTTCACTCATACGTACTCACTTCCTATAAATTTATATTATTTTACTATTGTGTCCTTATTTTATTATATAGAATATTAATACAAATTTCAAATATTTGACATAGAAATATAAATTGTTTCTCTAATTTTAAAATCCTATAATTTTGTATTAAAATGAGTCCTTGCATGGTCTTATTGTCCCCAATATTGAGAAAATATCAATTTTAAACATTAATCTTAAACACAGACTAAACTTTATAAGCCAAACTTTTAATTCCTTCTAAATCTTCATCGGCTACATCATAATTAATGTGATTCACAGCCCTTTTGAACCTATTGTATGGTAACTTTTAAAGGTATTATAGAACTTCATCAAAAGTTAGTTCTCGTTTAGCCATAACTACAGCCCCATTCGATATAATTTAGTGAAATATTATATTTTTATGTTTTTATAAATAAGATATATTTCTTTATTCTTTTATGGGAATATAAACATCAACTTCAAATCCATCATTCTTAAATCTCTCGTCATAAAGTTCAAAGTTTGCGGCAGCAGCTTCATTATAAGGACTATTTGCACTAGGAGGACATAACCCGGGTTGGCTATAACATGAATTAGGAAGCCAGCTTTCGAAAAAATAATGCCAAATTTCTCCTAGTTTCCTACCAAGCTCTGATTTATCTATGCCTCTTGCAGTAAATATAGCATACTTGGAACTTGGTACAACTTTGCCAACCATTCCTTCAGGAATATTCTCTAGACTACTTACTTCCTTACATACTATATAAGAAAAACTACCTTCACCATCATAATCTGTGTCCATTCCTAAAATAGAATTAGAACTTATTTTGTTAGGAATAGCATCTTCTATTCTATCTCGGAAATATCTATCCCATAAGCTGTGAATCAGTTCTGGAAAATGAATATCCTCAAATGAAGTTTTAACTTCAATACCTATTACTTTAAATTCATCTTTTTCTATAATTATAGGTTCGATTATAAAATCTCCTCCAATATTTTTATATTTTATTTCGTTTAAATCTCTCTTTTTAAAAAATATTTTATGCTCACTATTTTTTCGGTATTTACTTGGGATTAGCCCGTACATTTTACTGAAAGCCCTTGTAAAGGATTCAGGGGTTTCATATCCATATTTAAGAGCTATATCAAGTATTTTATTTTGTGTAGAGATTAATTCATAAGCTGATTCTGCTAGTCTTCTTTTTCGTACATACTCTTTTAATGAATATCCAACAAGGGCATGAAAAAGCTGATGAAAGTAGGATAACGAACAGTAGGCTTCGTTTGCAATTTCAGTAAGTGAAATATCTGTAGTTAAATTTTCTTCTATGAAATCCATGGATTTTTCAATTCTTTGGTATAGATTCATTAACATTGCCTCCATATTTTTACTATTGGCGCCTGTAATAATAATATCATAGTTTAAAACGTTAAATCTTGATATTTTCTACTATTTTGAAAATGTACTTTATAGTACTGTAGTTGTTCAAATATGTAGAATATAACCTTTATTATGGTATAATAAGAACTAAATAAAAATATTTAGTGAGGTTCAGGGTGATAAGATGAGGATAGGTAAATTTGCTGAAACTAATAAATTAAGTATTGATACAATAAGGCATTATATGGATTTGGAGTTAATAATACCTGAAAAACATAATGGACAGTATTATTTTGATTCAAGATGTCAGAAAGATTTAGATGATATATTGAATTTTAAAAGTATGGGTTTTAGTCTAAATGATATTAAAACAATATTTTTTTATAAAGGTTTTGGTATGTTTGCAGCCTACCAAGAGGATGTGTATTATAAAGCACTTTTCATGGACAAATATAAAAAGCTAGAGAATGATATTGATAAATTAATTAAAATTAAAGATAAATTACAAATTAAAATAGAAAATCTAAACCTTGTAGATAGTACATTTAAGGAGATTGATCCACTTGGCATAGATTTAAGAAATTTAAGCTTTTTTAAATGCAATAAATGCAGCGGTAATTTAATTCTTATGGATGGAGTTATAAATAATAATCAAGTTATTGAGGGTAAGTTAAAATGTAGTTGTGGAGAAGAATATTATATTGAGGATGGTATATTAAAAGTTGGGGAAGTCTGCACTAAATCAAAGGTTAACTTTAATCACGATTTTGTTATGGAATATGTAAATGTAACAGATACCTCCTACCTAGATAATTTACGAAAGGGATTTGAGTGGATGTTTAGAAAAATATCTGATTGCAATTTGAATAATAAGGTATTGCTTGAGCTAGGAACAGGTGTGGGATTTTTTCTTAGAAACATTTATAATGAAATTCCAGATAACTGTTTATATATAGCCGTTGATCATGATTTTGATAGGCAGAAATTTTTAAAAAGCTTATTTGAAAGAATTGATTGTAAAAAAAATATAATTTTCATATGCTCTGATTTTTTAGAAGTTCCTATTAAAGAAAAATCAGTGGATATAGTTTTAGATATTTCTGGGACGAGCAATTATAGTTTTGAACATGAAGATTTTCTATTGAATTTAGTAGATTCATATATTAAAGATGATGGGTACTTATTTGGATTATATATTTTATTTGAAAATTTTAGTACTAACAGTTTAATAGAAAACAATTATAGGAAAAATTTTATTTTAAAAAATGTAAAAGAAAGTATAGGTACTTTAAAATACAAATCCTCTGATGAAAAGACCTGGGAGTTCGTGGAAAAAGGTGGAAAATATGATGATTACTTTGTAGAAGGAGAAAAAATATATACTTATTCCTTCTATGGGAAAAGGTAGGGTTAACCCTATCTTTAATTGTTTTTTTAATAAACACATGTCAATTAGCTTATTGACATCGTGTTAGGCCTAGCACTTAAAATTAAATTGAAGCTCCGCAGGAGATGATTTAAAAGGAGGCAACAAAATGGATCTGATAAAAAAAATATACTCGCCTTACCAAGGTTTACCTAAAGAAATTTACATCATTTTTATATCTAGAATTATAAATACTATGGGGTGTTTTGTTCAACCATTACTAGTGCTTATATTAACTCAGAAAATAGGACTTCAAAAGGATGTCGCGGGAATATATATTACAGTTGTATGCTTAATTAGTGCTCCTTGTTTGATTTTAGGAGGAAAATTGGTTGATACAATCGGTAGAAAAAAGGTGATTTTAATTTCTCAGGGATTCGGTGCAATTACACTTATTTGCTGTGGATTCATAAAGCCAAATATTATGATGATATATATTCTTATGTTATCTTCTGTACTATATTCATTGTCCACACCAGCATATGATGCTTTGCTTGCGGATTTGACAACGCCTGAAAATAGAAAAACTAGTTATTCATTAGTTTATATGGGATGGAATCTAGGGTTTGTCATAGGTCCATTAATTGGTGGGATGTTGTTTAAAAACTATTTATCTTTAGTTTTTATAGGTGATGGTATAACAACTGTTTTATCCTTAGCACTGGTTATGATTTATGTTAAAGAGACTATAGTAGAAGAAATGGATTTAACACAAGAAAATAGACAACAAGAAAAAAGGGTAGAGGGGTCTGTCTTCTCAGTTCTTCTTAGTAGGCCAATCCTCTTGTTCTTCTCTCTAATATTGTGTTGTTACTCTTTCGAATATTCTCAATGGGGATTTACTTTACCATTGCAGCTTGGAGAAATTTACAAAAATTTAGGAGCTTTCAATTATGGGATTCTTGCTGCGGTTAATGGAGCTATTGTGATACTTATAACTCCATTAATTTTAAAAATTACTTTTTCAGTTAAACCAATTAGGGCTATATCGATAGGAGGATTATTCTATGCAATTGCCTTTGGAATGTTTGCTGTAACAAAAATTTTCTCTCTGTTTTTATTTTTCACCATAATAATGACATTGGGAGAAATTATGATAAACATAAATGCCTCCACATTTATTGCAAATCATACGCCTTCATCCCATAGAGGAAGAATAAGTGCAATACTTCCTATAATTTCAGGCGCAGGGTATGCGTTTGGTCCAATTACTATGGGTAAAATTATAACAAAGTATAGTATTTCTTCTGGGTGGATTATTATTGGAATCCTTGGACTTATTTCAGCATTTATGATGTTTTTGATTGAAAGAATGGATAAAGACATAGTAAGTGATTGAACACTTTTAGTTCCTGAAATAATAGCTTCTAATTATTTAGGCATAAATGTGCTTGGAATATATTGCATTACAAATATGGCTGTTGCTCAGCATTTGTACAATATATTCCTTTGTTCTGGTTATTAGTAAATGTCATACAGAATACATTTTCGGCTACAATACAGTATCTGCAAGCATTTACAACATATCGAAAAATATCAAGAGAAGTAAATCATTAGATGATATACTATATTCAAAGGTTGGTGATGGATTATGTCTGACTATTTTATTGAACTCCAAAAGCTTTTAATTTTTTTCTCTATAAAATATAAAGAAGTATCTTAAGTAACCAACAGGTTCACTTTAGAGGTGCAAATTTAATTTTATCATAGTAAATCACACAAATATTATCAACTTAATTCGAGCGAAAATTAAAGCAAAAAATACCCCCATCATTGAAAGTGATGGGGGTATTTTATTTAATTATATAAAAAATTCAACTTATAAGACACATCCTTGTTTACAGATTAATTCGTTATTTTCGTGGAAATTTGTCACTCCATACCACTTTATAACTTCCTTCTGCATTTACAGGCTTTAATTTAAGGATGTATTTACCAGATATACTTGGAATAAATTGAAGGTTAAAAACATTTAGTATTTTATAACCTTCCTTATCTACCAAACTCGGTACTTCTTCTTTGCTATTTAAATTTCCATTTCCATTCATATAATTTAATGGAAAAGTTAATTCCCTATATGCCTTTCCATTCTCATAAAGCACATAACCTTTAAAAACAGTTTCATCTTTAGGATTAGTGATTTCCCAATCAACTTTACCAGATGTCAATTCAAAATCAAGTGAAGCAGGAAAACCTTCTTTATGTCTTATAAAATAGTCGACTGTGATAGTATCAGAATTTGATTTGGAGAATTTCCCTTCATTTGTACTAACCTTTATCGGACTATTAGAACAAGCAGTCAAGATGAAAATTAAAGTTAATGCAGAAATTAATATCGTAAATTTTTTATTATTCAAATTCATATCCCCCCCCCCCCCCCCCCCCCCCGTTAATTTTTATTTCTTATTTTCTACTATTGTGTCTTTATTGAATTATATACAATATTAATAATAATTACAAATATTTATCATAATTATATTTATATTGATTTACTAATAGCCAAATACCATTTGGATTAAACAAAATAAATTATATCCTCAATTTTAAATTTCTTATTTGTTAACCCAAGTCTTTGAGCGGGAGTTACATTTTCGCCTTTGTATTTATATGTCTCACAAAAATTTAGAAAGGTTCTTAAAATTGTCAAAGAATATTGAGCATACATTGGATTAAAATTAGCATATATATAACTTTTGCCTTCTCCACGACTTGATACTAAAGGTCTTTCGAGGATTGATAGCCTTCTTCTAATTTGATTAAAAAATGTATTTATAGACCTGCTATTCACGTTATATAATAAATCAGCAAGTTCATCATTGGATAAATAGGATAAGTCGGTAACACAATCTACATACCTCGCTCCTTCGTCTTTAA
This sequence comes from Clostridium estertheticum, assembly GCF_011065935.2. Classification (NCBI taxonomy): domain Bacteria; kingdom Bacillati; phylum Bacillota; class Clostridia; order Eubacteriales; family Clostridiaceae; genus Clostridium; species Clostridium estertheticum. The sequence continues at coordinate 1,765,852 of NZ_JAAMNH020000001.1, forward strand.
ATGGGTATGGATGTTCAATAGGATTATTAGCATGAATCGGATAACTTTTTCCATTAAAATCAACATACTTATATAGACTGTGATAACTTAAATCCTCTGCAAGTTTCTTAATTGCTGTTTCCTTTAAGTTTCCTTCAAAGTAATGAGTATCTTTCCATTCTTGCAATTCATTTTTTGCCATATTAAATGAAACATATGCTTCTTTTTTAGACATCTTCTTATCTACTTGGCATAAAAAACAATCCATAGTATTATTTTTTATTTCATCCTTATAAACTCGCATTAAAGCGGTCATTAATGATGAATCTTTATCAGATACATAGTAGAGCCTTTGAACATTTATATTTTGCTTTATAGCCCAATAGTGAGCAATGGCAGTATATGTAGCGTTGACATGAAACCCATTCAAATAATCTTTACGATTAAGTAGTTTAGTTATATCAATTTTGTCATCTTCTACTGTATCCACAGTCGGTTCTTTTTTTGAAATGTCATAGAAAGAGTATCTATACTTTGCATTTCTTTGAGCAAAATTGTATAAATGATTTTCTTTAAGTATTTCAATATCTCTTTCAATATCTTTGACCGTTACTTGCCAGTCAAAGGCTACATCAACTCTGAAAATATATCTTGTAAACATATCACTTGTAGCAAGAACCCCAGTTGGGAATACGAGTTTTTCAGTATGCCCATATTCCTTACCCCCACAGCCTTTTCTCCGTACATTATTTAGATGATAGACCAATTTATCTGTGTTTAACCACAAAGTTTTGAACTTTTTTTCCTTTAATGCCTTATCTTCATACCTTTCTAAAAATTCAAGACATTTTCTATAAAGCCACTCTAATTTATTATAATATGTTTGTGGACTTATTTCCAATATTTCGCAAGTTCTCCTTATTGGAGTTCTATTTAATAGTAATCTTGCAAAGAGTGGGAGTATATCATTTTTATTTTGATTGTATGTAAAACATTCTCTTTGATTAGGTAATACATTAGTTATTTTTTTGCATATCTTACATTGATATTTTTGAGAATTACTACTGCTTTTCCCACGAGCATAGAAATTATCTCTATTATCAAAAGGATTTAATTTTGTGTTTAAGCAATTATCTTTATGGAAAATATATTCTGGTTCAATGGCAATCACTGTATTAATATCTATTAATCTTTTTATTTCTTCTGCAATAGACCAATTACTTAAAAGTGAAGTGGTAGAGTTAAGAATTATACCATTTTCATTATCGCCATAAACTCCATTACATACTAAGTATTTATTATAATCCATACCACCCTGTAATTTATATCTTGAAGGTTTGTTTTTAATACTATTGTGTTTTACTTGTTGCTTCCCAAAATTTTTACAAAAGGGATTGTCACAAAAATTCATTTGAACTTCATAAGTGTTATCTTTATATTCGATATTTAGTGTTTTGAATAAACCATCTCTATACTTTTTAGCAAATGCAACTATGTCAAGTTTGATATAATCCTCTTGCCTTTGAAGGATTTCGTCATTAGAAACAGGGCAGATTACATTAACCTTGCTATCATTCTTTGATGTTAGTTTCTTTAGTTTCCCCAATTGTTTCTTCACACTCCATTTTAGTAACCAATTTGCAGTCTGAAAGTCAGAATTAAGAGAAAAAATGAGAGTAGATATAGATATGGAATTAAGGGGTTATAGCCCAAGAACCGTAAAAGGCTATTTACACGATTTTATATAAAATTTAACTTAATTATTTTAATATTCTTTCTAACTTTGTCGTTACAGCATTATGCATTTTTTCCATATATTCTTCAAAAGTATTTTTATTATTCATGAATGGTGATAGTACACACGCTCTTAATATAGTAACTTTTTTTTCTTTTAACCATTCTTTTTCATCTGGTCCACAGTTCTTAACAAAATTTAATGGACTATGTCCATAATCCTCAATTGTAAAATCTGTATGAGAAGTTATGAAATCATTTGTATATAACCCATTTTGAACATATGAAGCTTCTTCATAGAATTTATGATTTAATTCATTCATTACTGCTAAGTCTGTATTTCCTTCATAATTAAATGCAAAGTCAACCATGTTAAAATCTGGTCTACCAAGTGGATGTACTACAACTACTTTATCTCCTATTATATATGTTTCATGATCTTTTAAATTAGTGAATAAATTAAATGAGCCTTCAATACTAGCTCCAATTAACTTACCATAACCAGATATATTTAAAGGTAATACTCTATGTGCTGTCCATACTGAAGCAGCGGTAGCACCAGCTTTTGATCCTTCTAATATAAATGCTCCAAGTAATGCAGGAATATCCATTTTTTTCTCAAATACATATGTTGCAAAGTAAGAAATAAATTCTCTCATTCTATTATCTCTTATAACAATACCACCTGCTGAATATGGAATATATCCCATTTTATGAGGATCTATTGTTATAGTATCAGCTTGGCTCATAGCTTTAAATGCTTCATAAACATCTGTTGATGGCCATTGAGTTTCAGCATCTTGAAATACTCCATACTCTAAATATTTATCATGTAATTCATCTTGAGGTATGAAATTGTATTCTTCATCTAAGAATATTGATCTTGCATATCCACCATAAGCAGCGTCCACATGAAAATAGAAGTTTATTCCTTTAGAAGAATATTCTTTTTTTACTTCAATTATTTTGTGTATGTTATCTACAGCGCCTTCTTCTGTTGATCCAACAACACCAACAACACCAAGTATTGGTATTTTTTGTTCAGTAAGCTCATCTATTGTTTTTCTTAAAGAATCCATACTCATTCTATAGTTTTCGTCAATTTCTACTGCTACAACATTGTCTAATCCAAGTCCTATTATATCAGCAGCTTTTAACCATGAATAATGCTTAGTTTGAGGAACTAACCACTTTCCTAATTTTACTATTCTAGAAGCACCGGCTCTAGCTGATTTACTCTTTAATTCGTCTAACTTTTGTGGAATCTTATCTGTTAAGTCTAATATTTCATCAACTGACATATTTAAAAGTTCCCATTCAGTTTTTCCTTCTACTAACGCTGGAGATACCTCCCTTATTGCGAATGGTAATGAAGCTATATTTCTAGCATACCAAAGACCTTCTAAGTTTGCTATTGAACCATCTGCACATATATGTCCCCATGATTCCCCTTTTTTATAACTCATTAATTCACAAAAATCTGCTCCTACTTCTTCTTCCATTTCTGAAGTTGCTGGTGAAGACTCATACGCAACGTTGTTTCCATTATATAACATTGCTGCGAAATATCCTAATGTTGCAGGAACTAAAGTTTCTGAATTCATATGTCCTAAGAATCTTGGTGAATGCCATGGCACTGATCCAGCTCTTAATTTTGATGAAAGTTGAATAAGAACTTCTTCCATTTTATCTTTAGTAGACTTAAAGCTTTCTTTTTCTTTATCTTTTTCTTTTATTATAGTATCATCCCCAGGATGGTAGTTTTTTCTCCATTGGCTATGATCCTCAAATAGCATTTCAAGATTATTTTCAAATATTTCTTTGTTTTCTGATTTAGGTCCTAAAAATAATGCTTTCAAATCAATGTTTTTTTCACTCATACTGTTCCTCCTTATTTATTTAAATAATTATTAGTTTTTTTATTAATCAGTTTTCTCTTTTAAAATTTCTTCTGATTCACTTTTTTCCATGAAGGTTTTCTTAATTTAAATATAATTATTGGTGATATCACACATACTGCTGTTCCAATAACTTGGACAGCTATATATATTCCAGATTTTGTGTTGGCTGGGGGTATTAAACTAACTATAATTGTTATTGCAATACCTATTAAAGATAATGATACTGCTATCCACATTCCTAATTTTCCACCTGAAATTGTAAATGCTCTAACAACATCAGGACGCTTATATTTTAATACAATTGCTGATAATACTATGAATAAGTAAACTATACAATATAATATATTTGTTAATATTAATATCATAAAGAAACTACTATTTACATTTGGTATAACAACATATAATATTGCTACAAAAGAAACTACTATAGCTTGTATTAATACAAAAGTTATTGGTACTCCATGCTTAGTTCTCTTTTGGAATACTGGAGGTAAGTTACCCTCTTCAGCAACTTTTATCATAGCTTTTGATGGTCCTAATACCCATACACTAAGTTGTGCAAGAACTCCAATGCATATCATAGCTGAGATGACATTTGTTAACCATGGTAATCCTAATTCATTGAAATATATTGCAAATGGTTGAGTTATATTTGATAATTGTATTTTATCTGTTGGTATTGTATTTGCTTCTGTTAAACCTGCTATAAGATTAAATACTATAAGAAGCCCCATTGATAAGAAAACTGATATTGGATAGTTTTTCTTAGGATTTTCTATGTTATTAGCATTTACAGATGCTATTTCTAATCCAGTGAATATAAATATTATTCCTGAAAATATTGAAAATTTATCTATTGAACCTAAACTAGGTATAGCACTTTTCCAAGTTAAAGGCCCAAGATTTACAATTCCGTGTTTAAAAGTCCACCATAAACCTAAAGCTACAAGTGCTACAAATGGAATGTAAATTCCAACAACTGAACCAATAGTACCAATTATCTTATCCATATCAAACTTTAAGTTTAATAATGTCACTGTCCAATAAGAAAGTATTATAAATGAGAATACAAAGATATTGTTTTGGGATAGATCTGGTCTCCCTATTACATATGCTAATAAAATACCAACTGTTGAACTAACCATTACCATTCCGAAGAACATTTGAACCCATAGTAACCAAGATGTTATAAATGCACATTTTTCTCCTAAAGCTTCCTTAACCCAAACCTCAGGCCCACCTTCTTCTGTCCATCCTGTTGCAAGCTCTGCACATATCAATGATATTGGAATTGCAAATAAGATTGCTGCTCCAATCATAAAGAAAATTTGTTGCCACCCAACAACTGCTAATGTCGGAACACTTCTAACACTTCCATAGAATGCTATACTGATTCCGATCAATTGGAACAATGAAAGTTTTTTCTTTTTGTTTTCCATACGTATGATTTCCTCCCTGCTACTATGTATGAATTTTTGAATTGCTTTTATTAAATTATAAAGATTTTCTTGGGACAATTTGTATTATTTTGTAACTATATTCAATATTTTCAACCATACCGTTGTACAATATTATATGGTTATCGCATTATATATTCCTAGTGCAAACTTATATTCATATTGTATACAAAATAAAACTAATTATGCGAGTAATTAATGTAAATGCTGTCGAACCATTTACCTTTTTTTGTTTTTTTCTCAAAGAGTAAAATAATAATAATATGAATGAAAAAACATTATAAGTTCGTATTAAATCAACAAAAAGTTCGTATATTATTCCATGTGGTCATGAAAGTAAGTCATATAGCCTGGGGAGTGGTTGAAGAAGGTTTTGTAAATTTATAAAGGAAAGACATCTGATTCTATAAGCGGGTGGCCCCTATTATAACAAAAGTCTTTACTATTAAAATTAAAAGATATACAATTATATTGGAAACCGGTTTCAAGTATATTTAGAATTTATGGAGATTAAGTTTATGGATATGAAAGATATTGCCAAACTGGCAAGAGTTTCAAAGGCAACAGTGTCAAGAGTAATTAATAATTCACAAAATGTAAGCCCAGAATTAAGGGCAAGGGTAGAGAAAATTTTAAAAGAAACAGGGTATACCCCTAATTTATTAGCACAGGAGTTAGTAACTAAGAAAACAAAATTAATAGGAGTTATATTACCTAGAATTGGTATTGATACATTTTCGCATATAACGGAAGGTATTACCGATAAGTTGAATGAAGAAGGATATAATATTTTGCTAGGTACTTCTAGGGAAAGTAAAAATGATGAATTTAAATATTTTGATATTTTTCAAAAGAAGCATTTGGATGGAATTATTTTTTTCCACACTGAGATTACAGAGAAACACATAAAGTTAATTAATGAAATTAGTATTCCAGTTGTAATAATGGGTCAACAAAATAGTGAAATAGATGTTCCCTATGTAACATATGATGATTTTAATGCAGCTAAGGCAATGGTATCACATTTGATTAGTCAAGGGCATGAAAAAATTGCATATATTGGCTTATCAGAAACTAAAGTGGCAATAGGAAGCTTTAGAAAAGAAGGTTATATGGCTGCATTAAAAGAGAGTAACATTGATGTACCGGATGAATATTTATCAATAGGAGATTTTGAAATATCATCAGGATATAATGAAATGAAAGGTATAATTAATAATTCCAAAATAATTCCTACTGCAGTATTTGCAGCGATAGATCGTTTAGCCTTTGGAGCAATACAGTATTTAAAAGAAAAAGGATACAGGGTTCCAGAGGATATATCAGTGGTTGGCATAGATGATATGGATATTTCATCCATATTTGAACCAACTTTAACAACAATGCATTTTGATTATTATGAATCTGGAATTAAGGCAGCAAAACTAATATTAGAAAAATTACAGAATGAAAAGATAGAAAATAAAAACATTGTTATGGGATATGAATTAAAGATTAGAAACAGTACAAAAAATATATAAAAAGTAGTAGCATTATTTTTTTACATAATTAGAAACTGGTTAATTGTAATAAATTTTTAGGAGGATAAGAATATGAAGAACATGTATGATAAAGTTAGCGAATCAGCAAAGTATATAGAGTGCAAAATGAACTTAAAGCCTAAAGTAGCAGTTATTCTAGGCTCAGGACTGGGGGATTTGGCTGATGCCATAGAAAATAAAGAATATATTTACTATAAGGATATACCAAATTTTCCACAGTCAACAGTGGTCGGACATGAAGGAAGATTAGTTTTAGGGAAAATAAAAGGCGTAGCTGTACTTGCAATGCAGGGCAGATTTCATTATTTCGAAGGTTATACAATGAAAGAAGTTGCATACCCTGTGTTTGTGATGAAGCTTTTGGGCATTGAAAAGCTTATAGTAACTAATGCTTGTGGAGGTATAAACACAAGCTTTAGTCCTGGAACATTAATGGTTATTACTGATTTTATTAATTTAGTTTCTGATAATCCATTGATTGGAATTAATGATGAAAGATTTGGACCAAGATTCCCAGATATGTCAGAACCCTATAAACTTGAACTAATAGATAAAGCAAAGAAAATTGCAGATGAAATAGGTGTTGAATATAAAGAAGGTGTTTATGCTGGATTTATGGGTCCTTATTACGAAACAGCAGCGGAGATAAGAGCAATTGGAGGGCAAGGTGCAGATGCTGTTGGAATGTCTACGGTTCCTGAAACCATAGCTGCAAATTATTTAGGCATAGATGTGCTTGGAATATCTTGCATTACAAATATGGCTACAGGTATACAAAAGCAAAAACACTCTCATGCAAGAGTGATAGAAATAGCTAAAAAAGCATCAGTGGATTTCTGTAGATGGGTAGCTAAAATAGTAGAGGATATTGGTTAATTTTAAAAGCTACAGACATAAAGTTTATGTCTGTAGCTCATGTGCCTAAGTGTATTAAATATATAGTAATACAGATCAAATCTGAATATACTCTAATATTTAATTGTTTTATACACTATATTTGGGTGAGTTATAGAGTACTATCTCCTTCTTGCCAGTCTATAGCACACAATCCCCCTGTTTTTAACGCTTTAAGTACACGCAATGTTTCATCAACACTTCTTCCTACATTTAAATCGTGAATAACAGAATATTTAACGATCCCATTAGGATCTATTATAAATAATCCTCTCAAAGAAATTCCCTCTTCTTCAATTAATATACCATAATTTTTTGAAATTTCTTTTGTTAAATCAGAAGCCATAGGGAAAGCGATTTTTCCCAAACCACCATCATTTGAGTTTTGATTTATCCAAGTTTTATGTGCATGTTGACTATCACAACTTACCGATAATAATTCTGTACCCTCCTTCTTAAATTCATCATATTTCTTACTAAAAGCAGTTATCTCTGTAGGGCATACAAATGTAAAATCTAAAGGATAAAAGAACATAACAAGCCACTTTCCTTTATAATCCTCCAATTTTACTTCTACAAAATCGCTTCCATCACCTTTTACAGCGTTCATTTTAAAATAAGGAGCTGATTTTCCAACTAATCTTTCCATATTGATACCTCCTAAATTAATAATATTTATAAGTTTCTATTAAATAAATGAAATAATTTTAATCTAAAATATTGTTTAACATCAATGATTATAATTTCCTATAGACTCATAAATTATTTCCTATCAAAACCAGTAATTAGCAAAGCAATTTCCTTCTGCTTTTTACTTATAAATAATATGAGCTTTACGTAATTCAATCATGACATGATATTCAATATCATTTAATAATAAATATCTTTTAATAGATTGTACTACCTAAACAATATCATGTCAATACCATACACTAATTATAATTCTGTAAATCAATACATTGCTGCAATTTATGGATTTGACGTTAATGATTATAAAGAAAGAATTTATATATTATATGTATTTCAACTTGCTTTTTCTAGTAAGAGTAATGTAAATGAAGTATTTGATAGGATGGAAAATTTTGAAGAGTATTATAGTACATTGCCCAAAGATATTAATTCTTTTGATTGGAGAGCATTTCAGCAAGAGTATAGAGATTACATTGATTTAGCAAAACTATTACAGATGGTTCCTGGAATAGGGGCGTTTGTAGGAGCTTATGTTAATACTAAATTTATTGATAAACTTAGCGAAACTGCTGTTCAAGCCTATCGTATGAGGATATTATAATGAGTGAAGATAATCTTTGAAATTAATGATAAACTCTGTATATTCATTAAATATATATTAATGTAGTAAGGGGTTGAATAAATTATTCAGCTCCTTATTTTGGTCTATATTAGAGCAAAACATCATGAAAGAGATTGAAATATTTTTTTGAGCATTTTTACGGATTTGCAAAGTTTATATTTAATATAAACAAATATTGACAAATTTATAAAGGTAGCTATAATAAGGGTTAGATGGGTTTTAGGATATATATTCTAGTTTATTTTACATTTAATGAAAAATGATAAGCTGTAAATTACAGCTATCTATAATTTTTATTAGAATTTAAAATTCATTGGAGGAAAATATGAAGGGAGAACTAAAAGAAGCATTAAAGACTTTAAAAATAATAGATAAGTGATGGCTTTTATAATAAATAGATGAAAGGAAATTATATGATGAATAAAGAAAAACAAAAGCTTATGAATGTATGGGACAAAGTAGCACCTACATTTAGTAAAATTGGACCTGATTATTGGCAGAGATTTGGCAGCAGATTAGTTGAACTTTCAAGAATTAACAAAGGTGCAAAAATAATAGATATTGGAGTGGGTAGGGGAGCTTCATTATTTTCTGCAGTAAATAAAATAGGAAGAGAAGGATATGCTGTAGGTATTGATACTTCAGAAGTTATGGTAAGTGAAACACATAAGGATATTGTGAAGCAAAAAATAGATAATGCCAAGGTAATAAAGATGAATGCACAAACCTTAGAATTTGATGATAATTCTTTTGACAATGTTATTTGTGGATTTGTAATTGGCTATATTTTGTATAGCGATAGTAAATTAACGGAAATACTAAGAGTGCTTAAAAAAGGTGGACAAGTAGGATTTAGTATATGGTCGCTACAAGAAGATCAAAAGTGGCTAACAGAAATAGTTAATAAATACTTACATGCAGATCCCTCTAATAAAAATAACAATAAAAAACCAGAGATTCCTAAATTTGATACAGTAACTGATGCGAGAAAAATATTAGAAGGTGTAGGTTTAAGAAATGTTCAGATTTATGAAGAAGATGCAGATGTGGTTTATATAAGCAAAGAAGAGTGGTGGAAAGAAATGTGGTCTAATGCAGTAAGAGTAGTTTTTGAAGGAATAGAAGAGCTGGGTGATGATAAATTTAAAGAGTTTAAAGTAGAGGTATTTAATGGACTTGAAATGTATAAAAATGTAGATGGGTTGCACTTTAATATGCCAGTGATATATGCATTTGGAGAAAAATAAAATGCAACTTAAAGTAGAGAATATTACCATTATTTTTAAATATCTATGATAATAAGTGCAATAGATAAATTCAGTGGGGGGGGATTATAAAAGTATGAGTAGTGAATTATTTAGTTCATTTCCTAAAATAATCACCGAAAGGTTAGTTTTAAGGGGAATAACACAACGGGATTCAGAAAGCATATATAAACTTTTGAGTAATCCAGAAGTGGTAAAGTATGATACCTTTGAACTCTTTACAGATATAAAGCAAGCAAAGGACTTGATTGAATGTTTTAGTGAGGAATTTAGGAGGAAAAGAGCTATATTCTGGGGGATTTCTTTAAAAAATCAGTCTGAAATTATTGGGTTTTGCAAGTGTGAAATAGAAATTCCTAAAATAAGAGCAGATTTTGGATATGATTTAAGACCCGAATATTGGAACATGGGAATTATGACTGAAGCACTTGGTGCAGTAATGGATTTTACGTTTAATAAAATTCATATTAATAGAATAGAGGCTTCAGTATCTAATGAAAATAATGCATCAATTAGAGTACTTGAAAAATCAGGGTTTGTAAAAGAGGGAGTTTTGAGAAAGAGAAACTATTGGGGTGGCAATTACCATGATATGGTAATATTTTCTATATTAAGGAACGAGTATTGATATATAGTTACTTTCATACGGGTAAAAAAATACGGGGGGTAATTGAGTGATAGAAATAAAAAAAGTAGTAAATGAAGAAATAAAATTCAAATTACATAAAGAGTACATTAATACAGTAGCAGAACCAATAGATGGGTTTTGGGAAAATGTAATGATTTGTAGAAGTCTTATATCCTCACTTAATGATAAAAGGTGCGATAATTTATATGAGTTCGCACCTTTTTTTATGTATTTAAAAATCAGTCATACACAATGGCTTTTCATCAGATGAAAAAAGCACATTTAAAATATTTAAATAGCCTTCATCAGATAACTGAACACGCCCATATTTATATAAAGATTTCAAGTCAGCGGCACAAGTAATCAATGAAGAAAAATCAGCAATGCCCATAGTCAACTCCACATCGAAATCATCATTTTCCACTAATAAGGAATTACCATTATTAAAGTGGATTAAATAACTACCGCCGTTCTCAGGAATAAAGCTATCTAGTATAGAAAGCTTTAACTTACAGCTTATATTATTAAAGTTATGATCTTTTAAATCTTCAAAAAGCTTTGGAATATTAATAACTCTATACATTATACCAGTTCCCTGGGTACTACATTCGTGATGCACAGACACCAAAATCCTATCAGAATTATTCCTTGGATCATTTAAAGCAAATCTAAAGTTTTCATCGTGGGTGTTTATTATTACATATCTTATTTGGTCACTTTGTGTATTTAGGAAAGTCATAAGCTCTAGGAAAACTTCAGAATTCTTAAATAGCATTTGAGATACAAAAATATCATTTACAAGGAAGGAACCAGTTTCTCCCTTTTGAAAATAAAAAACCAAATAGCCTAAAATTGTATTATCTACTTTGTAGCCTACAATTTTGGTGGATTCAAGGTTAAAAAGGCTTTCAAATTCTTTTGGGCACTTTTCAATAAGACCATTAGTTATATTTACAATGCTGTTATAAAATCTGCACATTTCTTCAGCATCTTCTTTACTTAAGAACTTGATGTTTTTCTTAGAATTTCCTTTTGGAAGATCACAAGGCTTAATCTTAAATTGATTAATACTTGTACCAAATCCAAACCCCATTTTTTTATAAAAGTCAGGTCTAAAAGGATACAATAAAGCCATGGATGCTCCTCTTTCTTTATAATGATAAATAAAGAATTTAATAATCTCTAAAGCAACCTTCTCTTTTTTGTGAAGTAAATCTACAGCGATGGAACCAACTCCACAAGCAAAGATTTTCTGATTAAGTAAATTCATTTCAAAATCATGTAATCTCATTCCACCTATAAGATTTTCTTCACTAAATAAACCATAGAAATTCATAAAGTCATATTCGTTTTGAATATTCATTATTTCAGCATGTTTTTCAAGTGGAAGTGGAATTGCAGGGTAGGCATTAGCGCGTATTCTAGCTAAGTCAGTTATTTGGGCATTGTTTAGTTTCTTTATGGAATACATTTTGACACCTCCTTAATTTGTAAAATATAATCTTATTATGTATGAAGTATAACCAAAAGTAAATATATATGAAGTATGTAGTTTTTTTCTAAAATATTAATAATATTCTTTAATGAAGAAAAAAAGTCTTGACCGTGACGTAAGGTTACTGTTTATAATAAAGTTGGGTGATGAAAATGAATTCTAAAAAAGGTGAATTTTATACTGCAGGTAAATTTGCTGGAAAAGCAGGGGTTACACTTAGAACCATACGATATTATGATAAAAAGGATTTACTTAAGCCTACAGAATATAGTGAATCAGGCTATAGGCTTTATAGTGATCAGGATTTTGCAGTGCTTCAGAAAATCTTAACTCTTAAATTTATGGGATTTTCATTAGAAGAAATAAAGATGGTAATGAAAGAGGATTCAGATAAGATTGACTTTAAGCATTCTCTCCATATACAGAAGCATGCCATAGAAAGAAAAATGGAGAATATGGCTCAGATTTTAAAAGCAATTAATGAAACGGAACAAATGCTGGATAGTGAAGATACATTGGATTGGAATAAATTTATTTTCATTATTAAAGCTATCAACTTAGAAAAAATATCTGTACAACAGTTTAAGAATGCAGCGAATTTAAAAAATCGTATTAATCTTCATGACAAATACAGCACAAATAAACAGGGATGGCACAGGTGGTTGTTTGAGAGAATTCCATTTTTTAAAGGTGCAAAAATTCTTGAACTAGGCTGCGGTGATGGAAGCTTCTGGCTCAAAAATAAGGACAGACTTCCGAAGCAATGTGAAATTACCCTTACAGATATTTCAGAAGGTATGATTGAGGACGCAAAAAATAACTTAGTAGATATGGAAAAAAGTTTTACATTTAAAGTTATGGATGCACAAAATATCACCTTTCAGGATTCTCAATTTGATATTGTCATTGCAAATCAAGTAATTTATTATATACAAAATAGAGAAAAGGTTTTTTTAGAAATTAATAGAGTTTTAAAACCTAAGGGTGTTTTTTATACTGCCACCAATGGCAAAAATCATATGGATGAGCTTTTTAGTATGGTAGAAAGATTTAGAGATAAAATCATTTTTCCAACCATTAAGAAGATAAATGAATTCAGGCTGGAGGATGGTGAAACGCAATTAGAACAATGGTTTTATCCTGTGCAGATTTATCGCTATAAAGATTCATTGAAAGTAACAGAAGTGGAACCCTTGATGGATTATGTTCTTTCTTCACCAAGTAATTTAAATGAAATTTTGAATGAAAAAGATTTTGAAGAGTTAAAAGAATTATTTAAGAATAACATAGAAAAGCATGGATATATGTTCATTACTAAGGATACAGGAGTAATTGAAGCTAAAAAAAGATAATACAAAAAAATATTTGGGGGGCAATTATGAAAAATAATAAAATAAAAAATCAGCTTATAAAAGATCAATATAAAGATGATAAAAATTTAAATTCAAGGTTGAATTTACACAGTTATAATATTAATAAGATAGATTGGAATGATTGGTGCTTTAATCAAATGGATTTTCCAAACAAAGCGAGAATATTAGAGCTGGGTTGTGGACCAGGAGGTTTGTGGGAAAGAAATAAATATAAATTAAATAAAGACTGGAATATTACTTTATCTGATTTTTCTAAGGGCATGCTTGAATGTGCTAAAAACACGTTGGAGCAAGTAGATTATGACTTCAAATATAAAGAGATCGATATACAAGATATTCCCTATGAAGATGGCAGTTTTGATGTGGTAATTGCAAGACATATGCTTTATCATGTTCCAGATATAGAAAAAGCTTTATCTGAAATAAAAAGAGTTCTTGCTACCGGTGGAACCTTTTATGCAACTACTAATGGACGTGGAGCAATGGCTGAACTTTATGAACTTATAGAAAAATTTGACCCTGAAATAGGTTTGAATAACTTAGGAATGGGTGAGAGGTTTGAATTTGAAAATGGTAAGCTTTTACTGGAGAAATGCTTTAGCGAAGTTAAAATGCAGGTTTTTGAAGGAAAAATTGTGGTACCTTTGGCTGAACCTATAGTTTCATATGTAGCTTCAACGATGAGGGGTAGTGCTATACTTGTAGGACAAAAAAAGCAAGAATTCACAAAGTATGTGGAGGATTATATTAAAGAAAAAGGGAGTATGGCAATAACTACGAAATCTTGTATATTTAAAGTGAAAAAATAAGTTTTAAGAAGAGTTTTCAATAATTACATTACTATGTCGTATATATATATAATTGGAGGAACATAATGAATAATGATTTTACAGCATATTTAGAAAATATGAAAAAACCTTGGAGCGTAATGTATTATAGATTGGTTTGGGAACAACTATCTCAAATAAATAATTCTAAAATTCTTGACTTCGGAAGTGGATTGGGAATTACAGCAAATTATTTAGCAAAGAACAATGATGTGGTTGCGATAGAACCAAATACTGACATGACAGAAATGAGAATGTGTGAAAATAGTTATCAGCAGATTATTGGGAATATAGAACAATTAAAACAACAAGAAGATAATTTCTTCGATGTTGTAGTATGCCACAATGTTTTGGAATATACAAAAGAGCGAAAAGAAATATTTAGAGAATTTTGCCGAGTTCTTAAACCCAATGGAATAATATCTATCGTAAAACATAATCATGTAGGAAGAATAATGCAAAAGGCCGTTTTTGAAAACAATGTAGATGAAGCAATCTCTCTTCTTGATGGTGAAACAGCTAACGTAATGAATTTTGGCCAGGTAAATTATTATGATACAAATGATGTTATAGAGTGGATAGGTGAAATAGATGTTAATATTGAAAAGGTGCTTGGAATTAGAACGTTTTTTGCTTTGCACCCAAATAATGAAATTAGGTATGACCCAATTTGGCAAGAAAAGATGTTTGAACTTGAGATGAATGTTTCTGATATAGACGATTATATAAATATATCTTTTTACAATCACATTTTGTTAAAAAAAGGCATTTCTGGCAGTACAATTCACTCGAAGCCAGGACTATATTAAGAATTATTTTGGGAGGCAAATATATTATGAAATTTAATTATTGTCCTATATGTGCTGAGGAACTTAGCGAGAGAAGCATTGGTGATGAAGGGTTAGTAAAATATTGCCTTACCTGCGATAGACCGTATTTTGATAGCCCTGCCAGTTGTGTTGAAGTTTTGGTTATCAATGAGCATAACCAGATATTGCTATTAAAACAAAATTACATTTCTAAAACTCATTGGGGAGTAGTGTCTGGCTATGTTAATAATGGTGAGACATTAGAGGAAACAGTAATAAGAGAAGTTTTGGAAGAAACAGGTCAACAGGTTGAAAAAATGCAGTATGTGGAAAGTTATTATTTTAAACCAAAAGGATTAATAATGGCTGGTTTTATTTCTTTTGTTAAGGCAAAGCCCTTTGTTGATTCTAATGAAGTTGATGATATTATGTGGTGTGAAATTGAGGAAGTTAATAGATACATTGCAAGAGTGGACAATATGTCAGGTATCCATTTTGACAATTCAATGCGAATATTAGATTTATAAAGTTTATATAAAATAAGTAATTCAGGTTATGATACATTTATTGTGATTCAAGAAATATATGATTTTATAAGGATGAGATATAAAAATTCAAAAATAAAGTTAGAAGGGGTACAACATGAGTTTTGATGATTACGCTAAAACGTGGGATACTGATGAAAGAATTGATAGAGCAAAAATAGTAGCAAATGAAATAAGCAAATCAATTGATATTAATAAGAATTATTCTGCTATGGAGTTTGGATGTGGAACTGGTCTTGTAAGCTTTAATCTTTATGATAAATTTAAAAATATTACGCTTGTTGATTCTTCAAAAGGAATGATAGACATACTGGGATCTAAGATTGATAAATACAAAGTAAGTAATATGGTCCCTTATCATTTAGATATATCTAATGGAAATTCAATGGAAATTCAATGGAAATGAAATTTGATGTTGTTTACAATTCTATGGTATTGCACCATATTCAGGATACAGAGGCTATGATAAAGACTTTTTATGAATTACTTAATAAAGATGGTTATTTATGTGTAGTAGATTTGGATAAAGAAGATGGTAGCTTTCATAAGAAATATCAAGATTTTGATGGACATAATGGTTTTATTCAAGATGATTTGAAAAATATTTTAATTGGTGCTGGTTTTAAAGATATAGAAGCGAATACCGTTTTTTATGGTGAAAAAATTATAGAAGACCAAAAGATTAATTATTCATTGTTCTTGATGAAAGCAAGAAAATATTAATAACAACAAACATAATAAATTTAAGGAGAACTACAATGAAAATTAATACAGTCTTAGCTAATAATGAAACTTCAAATATTATTAAAAATATATATCCATTATATTTGCACGATTTATCAGAACATTACGAGGACCTACCTAATGAATATGGAATATACGATGAGAAGACTATCAAAACATTAGCGCAGCAATATGAAGTCCAAAATGTATGGTTTGAGAAGCCTAATGTACTGTTTCCCTATATTATTATGGTAGATGATAAACCAGCAGGATTTATTCTTATAGCTACCACACCATATGTTCCTAAAACAACTGATTATTATGTTAATGAATTCTTTTTATTAAGACCATATAGAGGTAAGAATATAGGAGAGATTGGTGCAAAACTAGTGTTTGATAAATTTCTGGGGAGATGGGAACTATATACGAACCACTTACCAAAGAATTTAAAAGGTCAGAAGTTCTGGAGAAAAACTGTAAGGAGTTATACAAATAATAATTATGATGAATCTACAGGACAAACTGTTCATGGAGAAAAATTAATATTTAGATTTAATAATAGCAAAGGGTAGAAAAATTATTCATAGGGAAAATCTAGTGCCACGTGGGTGGCACCTATTTATTTAATGTTTGTGAATCCATCAATGCAAGTTACCAGTTCTCCTATCTCGGGCTTGCTCAGCTGTGCGTCTGCTCCAACAGAGTTTCCCTTATGTTTTAAATCACTTGTAATTAATGAAGAGAATAGTATAACTGGCAATTTTTTAAGAATGATATGTTCTTTAATTTTTCTTGTTAGTGTATGACCATCCATTTGTGGCATTTCAATATCAGTTATAAGTACGTGAACATCTTCCATGAATTTTTCTTTTTTTAGATCAACTAAATCTAGCAAATAATCCAAAGCTTGTTTTCCATCATCAAAGATCTTTAAGTTATTAAAGCCAGCCTTAATAAGAGTATCCTTTAATAATCTTCTAATTAGAGGAGAATCATCAGCAAGTACAAGTTTAATATTAGATCTGTCCTTATAAGCTATGTCAACAATCTTATCTTCACTAATTCCTGTTGAAGGGCTGACATCAGTAACTATTTTTTCGAAATCTAGAAGTAGTATTATTTTATTGTTTAAAACTATATTTCCTATGACTAGTGAATTAACAGATATGTCATCGGGCTTGGTTATTTTTTCCCATTTAATACGATGAACACCTACGATATTGTCAATACTAAAAGCAACCTCGATTTTATTGAATTCACAAAGAATAATTTTTGCCTCAATTTCATTTTTATGTTGTTTTTCTAAAACATATTTTAAGTCTATTAAGGTTATTATTTTATCTCTATATAATGTAAGTCCTGCTATGGCAGGGTGTGAATCAGGTAGTTTCGTTAAGTTGGTGGCATTTATTACCTCTTTAACTTTTATAATGTTAATAGCATAATGCTTATCATTTATCACAAATTCTAATATCTCAAGTTCACCAGTTCCGGATTCTAATAGTATATTATTATTCATATGTTACCTCACTTTCAAATGGTTATAAACCTAGTTTTCATAGAAACTAATTATAATTAAATTAATTCAGAATTATTAAAAAAATTGTACATGTTTTATATCTCGAACAAAATCTCCACAACTTTACTTTTAAGTGTGAAAATGATGATTTTTGGGTTAAGTGAAATTTAAAAATAATAAAACGAGATATAAAAGTGAAATTTTTGTGTTAAATATGGTAAACTATATAGTATGCAATAAAAGATTAACGGCATTATTAGAGGGTGAAGTTAAATGATATTAAATGGCGGATGGATAGAAACTACTGAAGGCGTGCACCGGTTTATATTGTGGGGCCAGGGTGGAGAAACTAAGTGTACAAGAAAAGGCAGAACACCTAAAAATGCACTTCCACTATATGAAGAAATGGCTTCAGTGGTCGAATTGCGCAGTAAAATTAATAATACAGCACTTGAGATAAGATGTGGAAAATATAAATATGATGCAGTAAAAAAGCAGCTTCACAAGAGAGAGATTAGAGGTATTTCTTTTAGTAATTTGGATTCATTCCATAGGATTTTAAATATAGATAGAGAACGCCTCGATGGAATAGAGCTGTCACAGGAATTAAAATTTTGGATTACAGTGGCAAAATTCACAGCTGAGCTAATTATAAAACATAAATATTTGCCTTCCTTAACCATCGATAGAGCACGTAAAAAAGTTGATTCTAGGTGGAGATGGCACACCAGCGACTCTGAGTATATTGATAAAAAAAAGGCGTTATGTAGTAATATGCCCACAGATTGTAAGTCATATTTTCTTTTAGAGAATGAGGAATTTAAATACACAAATACGACTAAACTTGTAAGTGATTTTATAGATTCTATGATTGATAGTATGGTGAGATGGAGCTGCACTGAAATAAACAAAGATAATGACTACTTCGGAGAAGGTTTTAGTAGCCTAGGAGGTACTTGGTTACATTCTCTTTTTTCAGAATTGCCTGAAATACCTATTGATACTAGTGATCAAATTAAAATGCTAAATGAGTATAAGAAATGGATAGAGCCAATAAAAATCAAAAACAATAATTTTAAGTTTCGTACTTGTTTTAAAGTTGTTCCACCAAGCCGAGGCGAGGAGTGGACAATTGAATATTTGCTTCAAGCAAAGGATGATCTCAGTCTTATGTTACCAGCAAAAATGATTTTTGAAGAATCCTTGGATACTATAACCTATTTAAATAAAAAATTCAATAATCCTCAAGAACGGCTTCTAGAGGATTTAGCAGTTGCATCAAAAGTATTTATTCCAATTGAAAGGAGTCTTTATGATGCAGTACCTGTAGAGTGCAAGCTATCAATGGAGGAAGCCTATTCATTTTTAAGGGAATCAGCTTACTTTTTAAAGGAAAAAGGCTTTGGCATTATTGCACCAGCATGGTGGAAAAAGCCTTCAAAACTTTCAGTTAAATTAAAAGATAAAAACCATACTACAAATACTAATTTAGCAACAAAGAGTACATTTAATATGGATACTATTCTTGAATATGATTGGAAGGTAGCCTTGGATGGAAATGAGATAAGTGAGAAAGAATTTGATAGGATTTCAGATTTAAAGGTGCCATTTATTCAATTAAGAGGTCAGTGGGTACAGGTCGATATACATCAAATCAAATCACTTTCCAAAATAAAAATGAATAAAGGCTTAAATGGAAAAATCCCTATGGGAGAATTATTAAGACTAAATTTAAGTGATGAAGAAATAATTCCTGGAATTAGTGTTGATAATATAGACAATCGGGAAGCTGTGGGTCACTTTTTTGAAAAATTATTCAATCTTAATAGTATAGAGGAAGTTGATATTCCGCAAGGATTCAGTGGTACCTTAAGAGAATATCAAAAAAGAGGCTTTTACTGGTTAACTTTTTTAAGGGATCATGGTATAGGGGCTTGTCTTGCTGATGATATGGGGCTAGGAAAAACGGTGCAAAGCATTTGCCTTTTACTTTACGAGCGGGAAAATAAGTTAACAGATAAACCTACCTTGATAATATGCCCTACTTCCGTTGTTGGAAATTGGGAAAAGGAAATTGAAAAGTTCGCACCTGGCCTTAAAATTGCAATTCACCACGGAAATAGTAGGTGGAGTTACGAAACCTTTAGCGATGAAATACATAAAAATGAAGTTATTATTACAACCTATGCGCTAATAGTAAGGGATAAGAGTTTATTTCAAAAGGAACAATGGGCGGGGATTATATTAGATGAAGCTCAAAATATTAAAAATAGCGCATCTAAACAAACTCAGCATATAAAAGCATTAAAGGCAGAATATAAAGTGGCATTAACAGGAACGCCAGTTGAAAATAGACTTTCGGATTTATGGTCTATTATGGACTTTTTAAATAGTGGATATCTATACAATTGGTCAACCTTTAGGCGTGAATTTGCAGTCCCTATAGAAAGAGAGGGAAATCCTGAAATAAGTAAAAAACTAAGGAAAATAATTTCCCCCTTTGTACTACGTAGACTTAAAACTGATGCAAATATTATCAAAGATTTACCAGAAAAAATCGAAACTAAGGAATATGCACCACTAACAAAGGAACAGGCTACACTATATCAAGCGGTAGTAAATGATTGTTTGAATAAAATTGATAGTTCTGAAGGTATACAGAGAAGAGGCTTAATTATTTCATCTTTAACAAAGTTTAAGCAAATTTGTAATCATCCAGTGCAGTTTTTAAAGGACAATGGTGAAATCGAAGGTCGTTCTGGAAAACTTGAAAGGATTTTAGAAATGCTAGAAGTTGTTATAGAAGAAGGGGATAGGTCACTAGTATTTACGCAGTTCGCAGAAATGGGGCACATTCTGCAATCAGAAATCGAGAAAAAACTAGGTGTGAAAACATTGTTTTTACATGGAGGTACCAGTAGAAAGAAAAGAGAAGAATTGATTAATATTTTTCAAAATGACACGAATGAGCCTATGGTGTTTGTATTATCACTAAAGGCTGGAGGCCTTGGGCTAAACCTTACAAAAGCAAATCACGTTTTTCATTTTGATAGATGGTGGAACCCTGCTGTAGAAAATCAAGCAACAGATAGAGCCTTTAGAATA
Source organism: Clostridium estertheticum (assembly GCF_011065935.2). Classification (NCBI taxonomy): domain Bacteria; kingdom Bacillati; phylum Bacillota; class Clostridia; order Eubacteriales; family Clostridiaceae; genus Clostridium; species Clostridium estertheticum. The sequence continues at coordinate 1,786,959 of NZ_JAAMNH020000001.1, forward strand.
GGGCAAATTAAGAATGTTCATGTGCATAAATTCATATGTATGGGAACCCTAGAAGAAAAAATTGATGAAATGCTAGAACGGAAACAGGCACTTGCTGAAAGTATAGTTTCAACAAATGAGAACTGGATCTCAGAAATGAGTAATGATGAACTCAGAGAGTTATTTATATTAGAGCATGACAACATAATTGATGGTTAATAGTTAATAGATAACAGATTGCAGATGACAGCTAAAGTGTATTATTAAGGCACATATAGATAGCAATAAGGAGATGTAACCTTTGTGACTGGAAAAATAAGAAATGAATTCGGTATTAATTGGTGGTCTAAAAAATGGAATAATGCAATTTCAAGCTTTACTATAAGTTCTAGAATAGATAAAGGACGTGAATATGCAAGAGCTGGCAATGTACTTAGTATGGAAATTTTAAAGGGAGAAATCATTGCAGAAGTTCAGGGTGGAAGATTATCCCCCTATAAAGTAAATATGGAGATTGATATTTTTTCAAAGCAGCAATGGGAAAACATTATGAATATCATGGCGCAAAAGGCTATATTTTGTGCCATGATTTTAAATGGAGAAATGCCTGAAAATATAGAGGAAGCTTTTAAAGAGGCTGGAGTTTCTCTTTTTCCTAAAAAACAAATACACCTAATAACTCAGTGCTCATGCCCCGATACTGCAAATCCATGTAAACATATCGCTGCAGTTCATTATCTGCTAGGACTTGAATTTGATAAAGATCCCTTTGTGATTTTAAAACTTAGAGGCATGGACAAAGAAGAATTTTTAAAAGCCTTGAGAGTTTTAAGAAGTGGCACTGAAAGCGATGTAATTAAAAGAAAAGTAAAAAAACAGCTTAAGTCAAAAAAAACTATTTTGGATTTGAAAAGAGAATTTGAGAATTCAAATAGAAAAGATGAAGAGGTATTAAACATGTCTTTTTCTTATGTATCACCTGAAATTGTGCATGGTGTTATAAAAACATTGGGCACTCCAGACTTTTGCACTAGTGAAGATGAATTTGGATATAAAATGAAGAAAGCTTATGGTAACGCTGAAGAGGCGGCTAGAAAATTTGTAGAGGGAAAATAAAAAACTTAGATATAAATAAGTTTTCAGATATATCTGAATTTTTTTGAAATTCACATTGTAATATATGGAATTGTAGTATATAATTATTTTGTTGGCAACAACTAATATTAAAGAGGAGGTCGTGACCATGCTTACAAATAGAAGATTTTCATTAGATTTTGTGAACACTATGGTAAAATTTACTGAATTATATAAACATGATCTTGGTACGAATTTTTAATATTAATAAACTTTGTTATTTATATTAATTATCTAAGCCGGGGGAGTGTACCTACGGCTTTTTTATTAGTATTATGGAGCTTCTATGTAAAAATACAAGTACTCATAACAGCTAATAATATGTTAAAAAGCCGTAGAATATTTATTCTTCGGCTTTTTAATTTTTATAATGTATATTTTTCTATTCTATTAAAAAGAAGGAGTGGTTTGAAAGTGATTAAAAAACATGATTACAGAAAATTTAGGGGCTGGAATTTTAATTTTTACACTTGAGTTTTCCAAAATTGTACTAAGACCATATTAAAAGCTGGAAAATACGCAAGTGGTAATATCAACTTTGTCCGGTCACAAGGGGGAGGATTTATATGAAGAAACTTTTAAGGTTAACTAAGGGAAATAGATTATTATATACTGCAGCAATACTTTCTATAGCAGCAGCTACATTTATAGCAATGCTAGAGCCTATGATTATAAAAGTAACAATAGATTCAGTAATAGGGAACAAACCATTGAATGTTCCGGTGCCTATAGAAAGGCTAGTAATGATGGTGGGTGGAACAACTGTACTTTTTAGAAATTTATGGATATGTTCTTTGAGTCTTGTAATATTAACCTGTATAAGAGGAGTTTTTTTATTCTTAAGAGGAAAACTTTCTGCGCAGGCAGCTGAAAACATTGCAAGAAATATGAGAGTGAAGCTTTATGATCATATTCAGAATTTACCCTACGAATATCATGTAAAAGCAGAATCAGGGGACCTTATTCAAAGATGTACTTCAGATGTGGACACCGTTAGAAAATTCTTTGCAGCGCAAATGGTGGAAATCGGAAGAGCATTTTTTATAGTGACCTTTGCAATAATAATGATGTTGTCACTTAATAAAAAGATGACAGTTATTGCAATGGTGATAGTACCAATTATATTTATATTTTCATATGTGTTTTTTTATAAAATTAAAAATACTTTTGAAAAGGCTGATTCACAGGAGGGAGTTCTAACATCAGTGCTTCAAGAAAACTTAAGTGGAGTTAGAGTAGTAAAAGCTTTTGGAAGACAGAACTTTGAAATTGATAAATATGAAAAAGAAAACATGAAATATAGGGATTTGAATTTCAATTTAGTAAAGCTACTTTCAACTTATTGGTCTACCTCAGATATTCTTTGTATGACTCAAATTGGTCTGGTTTTAGTATCAGGCATATATTTTGCAGTTAACGGAGAAATAAGTTTAGGTACTTTGGTAGTATTCAACACTTATGAAGGAATGTTATTATGGCCAGTAAGACAACTGGGTAGAATACTTTCCGATATGGGAAAAATGTCAGTATCTCTTCAAAGAATAACAAATATTATTGATGTGCCAGTGGAACAAGAATATGGGCAGGCACTAAAGCCAGAGATTAAAGGAGAAATAAGCTTTGAAAATGTAAACTTTGAATATGAAAGTGATAATGAAATTCTGAGTGATATAAGTTTTAAAGTAAAAAAAGGCGAAACAGTGGCTATTGTTGGACCAACAGGTTCAGGTAAATCCTCATTAGTTCATCTTTTATTAAGACTTTATGATTATGATAGTGGTTCTATAAAAGTTGATGGAATAGAGCTTAAGGATATTGAAAGAAAGCATATGAGAAATAATGTAGGAATAGTGCTTCAAGAGCCCTTTCTCTATTCACGAACAATAAAGGAAAACATCAAAATGGCAAAGATAGACTCAAAGGATATAGAAATCCATAATGCAGCAACAGTAGCAGCTGTGCATAATGTTATAACTTCCTTTGAAAAGGGGTATGACACCGTCGTTGGAGAAAAGGGTGTTACCTTATCAGGAGGACAAAGACAAAGAGTTGCCATAGCAAGAACGCTTATAAAGGATATGCCCATATTGATATTCGATGATTCATTAAGTGCAGTGGACGCTGAAACGGATAGAGTTATAAGGGGAGAACTTAAAAAGAAAAGTAAAGGAAACACTACTTTTATAATCTCTCATAGAATTTCAACAGTTATGGGAGCAGATAAAATTATAGTATTAAACCATGGAAAGATTGAGAGCATTGGAACCCATAAAACTCTTATTAAAAGTGATGGAATCTATAAAAGAATATGGGAAATACAGACATCATTGGATGCCTTAGATGATGAAAAGCAGGTATGTAATGAGTAAATCAGTCCAGGCTAGGTACACTAAATATTCAAGGGAAGTGATATTGTGTCCAGAATAGATGAAAACAAATTAAACGATAAAATAGATGTAGGTATTTGGAGAAGGCTCTTTAAATACCTTACAGAATTTAAAAAGGGACTCGCGTTTTTGGCGTTCCTTATGGTGGGAGTGGCAGGTATAGATGTAGTAATGCCACTGCTCACAAGATATGCCATTGATAATTTTATAGTAAAGAAAACAACGCAGGGGCTTACCACCTTTGCAGTAATTTACTTTTGTATAATTGTTTTTCAAGCATTAAATGTAAGACTATTTATAATAAATGCAGGTAAGATTGAAACACACCTGGCCTATCATATAAGAAAGCTTGGTTTTAAAAGGCTTCAACAGTTGTCCTTTTCATATTATGATAACTCATCTGTTGGATGGCTTATGGCAAGAATGACCTCGGATGTAGCAAGGCTTAGTGAAATAATATCATGGGGATTAATTGACATGGTATGGGCACTAGTTATGATGACTGGATTTATAGGAGTAATGCTTTATAATAATGTAAAACTAACTCTTATATGTATGAGTGTTGTACCACCACTATTTTTAATAGGAATGTTTTTTCAAAAGAAAATCTTAAAATCCTATAGAAAGGTGAGAAAATTAAATTCCAGGTTAACTGCAGATTTTAGTGAAGAGGTATCTGGAGCTAAAACTACAAAAACTCTAGTTCGCGAAGAAGAAAACCTAAGTGAATTTAAACAAGATGCAGGCAATATGAGGAAATCCTCAGTAAAGGCAGCTATGTTTTCTGCTTTGTTTCTTCCAATTGTTATATCCATGGGAAGTTTAGGCGCAGGTTTTGTTCTTTGGATAGGAGGAAAAAGCGTTATATCACAATCACTATCCTATGGTACTTTTGTAATGTTTATTGCTTATACAGTACAGTTTTTTGATCCTGTAAGTCAGTTAGCTGGAACCATTGCAGAACTTCAAAATGCCCAGGCATCTGCAGAAAGAATCATAACATTAATAGAAACTGAGCCAGATATATGGGATAGAAAGGATGTAATTGAGAAGTACGGAGATTTATTTAATCCAAAAGTAGAAAATTTTGAACCAATACATGGTGATATTGAGTTTAAAGATGTATGCTTTTCCTATAAAAATGGAGAAAAGGTATTTCAAAACTTTAACCTAAAAGTGAAAAAAGGTGACACAATAGCACTAGTTGGAGAAACTGGTTCTGGTAAAAGCACCTTAGTAAACTTGCTTTGTAGATTTTATGAGCCAAGTAGCGGAGAAATATTAATTGACGGAAGTGATTATAGAGAAAGATCACTATTATGGCTTCAATCAAATATAGGCTATGTGCTTCAAAGCCCACACCTATTTAGTGGGAATATTAGAGAAAATATTATGTATGGAAAGCTTGATGCAACGCAGGATGAAATTGAAAATGCAGCAAAGCTTGTAAATGCTCATAGTTTTATAAGTAAACTAGAAAAAGGCTACGACTCAGAGGTTGGTGAAGGTGGTGGTAATTTATCCACCGGAGAGAAACAACTTATATCCTTTGCGAGAGCCATTGTAGCAAATCCAGCACTATTCGTTCTTGATGAAGCTACCTCCTCTATAGATACAGAGACAGAAAGAATGATACAAGATGCCATAGAAAAAGTTCTCTCAGATAGAACTAGCTTTGTGGTTGCCCATAGACTTTCTACCATCGTCTCTGCAGATAAAATTCTTGTTATAAGACATGGAAAGATAACAGAATCAGGAACTCACAGAGAACTGTTAATGAGAAAAGGTTACTACTATACCCTATATACAAACCAATTGCTTGAAGAGAAGGAACTGGAAAGCAAAGCAGTGATTTCCTAGGGATGGTGCCACCCACGTGGCAAGTGGCATGTTGAGTGGTATATTACTTGCCACTTGGCATGTTGAAAATGGAAAATACAGGGACGTTTAATATAAGTTATTAAACGTCCATATAAAGTTTAACTTTTAGTTATTTCCACTTATTGTGGGACAATATATTATTTAAAGTGAAAGATAGAGAAAGACTCGGGTTAGCTACCCGAGTCTTTCATTTTAACTACGTAATTTTAGTTAGCTTTTTATCTTTTATAAATAGTGTTAATAATAATCCCACAGCAGCTATAACGGCAGCTCCAATGAATACATTTGAAAATCCAGCATTCATTGTGCTTTGGTAAGTATTTTCAATAGTAGCTCTTGAGCTGTCTACAGAAGACAGATATCCAGTTTTAATAGCGTTAAAGTTTACATGAGGATTTGAAGCTAAAGTGCTCTTAAGTCCATCTATCATTGAACCCACAAATTCTCTAACAGTATTAAATATTGTGGTTACATCAGAATTTTGGAATTTAGTTATGGTCTCAGCAGACATTTTTCCACTGAAGGCTCCATTACCAGGAACGCCATTTACTTTAGGTAATACTGCTTGGATTGCTCCAGGCACCTTACTGCCAGCAGTAGCTATAAAGTTTACTAATAGGTTTGGAGAAATAGCAATACCAATAGAACGTATAAGTGAAACTGTTGATTGACCAGCAGAAGCTTCTTCTTCTGGTACTAAGCTCATCATTAAGTAGTTAATTGGCGTACCCATGGTTAAGCCCATACCTAAGCCCATGAATATTAGGCCAATAAATAGGTTGAAAAAACTAGGGTGATTAGCAGTTACCAACGCTTGATACAATGCACCTATAAATGAAAAACCGAAGCCAGCTAATAGTACCTTTTTTACCCCCATTTTATCTATGAATTTCCCACCTAAAGGAGCTGATATACCAGTAAATACAGCAAATAATGTAACTATATAGCCACCAGTACCCATCTTTATTTTAAGAATATTTTCGCCAAACTGTGGAAGGAAAATAGTACCCATGAGTCCAGTGCCTACAACAAAGCTTAGTGCTAAAGTAATGGCAATTTGCTTATTAGTAAAGTAGTGTAAATTCAAAACAGGATCCTCTGCCTTTTTCTCAATAAGGATGAATATAGGCAGTGATATTAAGAAGATTAATAAAAATGGCAATACATCTTTAGAGGAAATTGAATTAGCTAAGTCATGAAATTTTAAGTTTGTTGCAGAGTACATTAGAGATAAAATTACTATTGTTAATGCTCCACAGCCCTTCAAATCCATTTTTTTTATAGGTTTTTCATTTTTGTTTTCCTTAAGATTAAGTGCTAAAGTAAGTATTACTAAGCTTATTGGTAGGTTAATGAAGAATAAAAATCCCCAATTAGCATCGCCTGCTATGGAAAGAACAAAGGAACCTATTGTTGGACCTAGAATAGTAGAAATACCAAATATTGCACCTACTAAACCTAGGGCAGTACCCCTTTTTTCAAGAGGGAATGAGGAACCAATATATGCTATGGCAATAGGCATAATTCCACCGCCACCAAGAGCTTGGATTACTCTAGAAAAAAGTAAGAAGTTGTAGCTATTTATAAAGTTTGATAATCCACATAGTAAAGAACCAAAAGCAAATAATGATATAGAAATCATATAAACTTTCTTTCTTCCATGACGGTCTGATAGTTTTGCTGTTATAGGCATTGATACAGCATAAGCTAAAGTATAAATGGTTATAACCCAAACGCTGCTGGAGCCACTTATTCCAAAGAAATTAGAAATTATTGTTCTTGCAGGGGATACAATACCGGAATCAATAGCACCCATAAAAATTCCAAGTAAAAATATAATCATAGCAATAGTTGAAGTTTTACTTTTCATATCAAATTTTCACTCCTTTAAATAATAGATTTGCATTATGAACCATGTTCATTAGAGGTTAAAAAAATATAAAGTATAAGTTAGCTTTTGTAAATAATTTTATTAGAGAAAAACTTAGTAAAAAATAATAGATTTATACAAGTAATACAATATGAACTATGTTCACATTGTATTACTTTAAAAAAAATAATGCAATAGATTTTAGAAAATAAATATAGTTAATTGATATTAATTCATTAGTTTGATTTATTTTACACGTTACACACATAGAATGGCAATTGGAAATAATATGTTGTTTAATCGACACGTTATGCATTTTTGTAACTGTTTTGTAACAATGCTGACATTAATTTGAGATATATTGGTAGGAAATGTAGAATATTATAAGTATTATTAGAACAGATTATTACGATGTTAGTAGAATATAATCACATAAGTAACGAGGGGGACATAAAATGTATTGGTTAAAAAATATGAGAATTAAAACAGAATTAACAGCTAGCTTTATTTTTGTGGCATTACTAATCGGAATAGTTGGATTTATCGGGTCTAAAGATATTAAAAAAGTGGATATTAATAGCCAATTAATTGTAACAAACAATCTAGTACCACTTCAACAAATGACCACTGTCAGGCACAACATTATGCAAATAAAATATAATATGTCACTTATCCTTGATGGGGAGAATAAAAATGAGGTTGATGCGTTAAGTAAATCTATAAAAGATTTAGTTGATAAAGACAATAAACTTATAAGTGAATATGATGCTATTCCAGTTTCACAAATAAAAGCTGAATCTGTTATTCTTGAAAATAAAACTTACGAAGAATTAAAAAAAAATCTTGTAAACTATAGAGGGCAAAGGGACAAGGTAGTTGATATAGTTAAAAGTGGGAAATATGAAGAGGCTAAAGTGGAAGCTAAAGAGTATTTGGCCTTGCAGGATAAGGTTTTAGATGAACTAGGAACAATCGTTGAATGCAATATGAAAGAAGCAGGAGAAATGCAAAGTTTAAATAAAGGGGTTACGAGTAAATCACTTAAAGAAATGCAATCTCTCTTTATAGTAGGTATTTTAATTGCACTTATTCTCGGTTATTTGATATCATCAATGATTTCAAGGCAATTAAAGAAAGTAACTAGCTTTGCAAAGGCCTTTGGAGAAGGAGATTTAACTGAAATAATTGATATCACTAAGAGGGATGAAATAGGTATACTTGCATCTGAACTAAATAAGGCAGGGGGAAATGTTAAAAGCTTAATATCTGAAATAATATCAAGTGTCGCAGAACTAAGCGCAACAAGTGAAGAAGTTTCTGCTACTGCTTTGGACATAACTGAAAAGATGGAACTCATAAATGAATCAACTAGACAGATTACACAGGGTACTGAAGAATTAAGTGCAATAACAGAAGAGGTAAACGCCTCAACAGTGGATATAACTTCTTTTGCACAAGATTTAGCGGAAAAGGCGGCCTTTGGAAATATCTCCTCAACGGAAATTCAAAAAAGAGCACTAAATGTAAAAGAAACGGGGTTAAATTCAAGCAATAATACCCAGAAAATTTATAAGAGCAGACAAGAAGAGATTAACGATGCAATTGAAAAAGGCAAGATAGTTGAGAAAATTAAAATCATAGCTGATACAATAGGCTCAATATCATCGCAGACTAATCTTTTAGCATTAAATGCTGCTATTGAAGCTGCTAGGGCCGGTGAACATGGAAAAGGCTTTTCTGTTGTAGCAGATGAGGTAAGAAAACTTGCAGTGGAATCATCCAACAGTGTATCAGAAATTCAAGAGGTTATTACTAAGGTTCAGGAGGCATTTAAGAACATAACTTATAATGCAGAAGGTGTCCTTAATTTTATTGCCGAACATGTAACACCAAATTATAGCTTTTTTATAGAATCCGGAGAGAAGTATGAGAAGGATGCAGAGTTTTTCAGTAGTATGTCTGATGAAATAGCTAAGAAAGCAAAACTGGTACTTCAATCAATTGAGACCGTTGGTAGTGCAATTGAGAATGTATCAGCAACATCCCAGCAATCAGCTGCTAATAGCGAAGAAATCATGAATGGAATAAATGAAACTACACTTGCTGTTGAGGATATATCTAAGTCAGCTCAAAGCCAAGCGGAAATGGCTGAAAAGCTTAATAATCTAGTTCATAAATTTAAAATTTAATTAAAGATTATAGTAATTCTTTCCTGATTTCTACGGATTTTAAATTATCCAGAGGGCTCAAATCGTCTATCGGATTTCTTTCTAGTTGTAGTACTTTTAAGTTGGTCATATTACTTAAGGGTCTTACATCTTTGATTTTATTTGCACCTAATTGTAAATTTCTTAAACTGGATAATTTATTTAAGCTACTTATTTCTTCAATATCATTAATTGATAATCTCAATGTCATTATATTAGGAAGAGTAGGATATGGTGAGGTATTTACTTTGAATTCACTTTACCCCCCCAAGACTCTATCTACATTTGATTTTATTTGCTTCCATGAAATAATAAAGATTTGAAGCTCCGCCGAGGATTTATATACCTAGAAGATTATGATTTTAAAATACTATTTGTAGACTATGAAAAGCGAAATTTAGAAAGAGACATTGAGTGAGGGTCTAAGAAGGCATTAAAAAAGATTCAAAAGGAAATGAGGAATAGCCGGAACTAAAGTAAGGCTCATAACATGCCGATAATATAATAAAGGAAACTATTATTATATAGGGGGATACGATTAATGAAAAAAGCACCAAAGAAAACAGGCGGATTGAATATTAGGAAAAAACTTATCATGGTGACAGGGTTACTCTTACTTATACCTGTATTTACATTAGGTATAATAAGCTATGAGGTTGCTAAAAAAGAACTTCAAGAAGGTGGGAAGGTATTATTAAAAAACAGCGTGGAAATGACGTTACAGGTAATTGATGAAAATCAAAAGCTTGTAGCTGGAGGCAAGTTAACCCTGGATGAAGCACAAGAGAGAGTTAGGGAGTATATGTTAGGTAAAAGGAATTCAGACGGAACAAGGCCTATTAACAAAAATTTGAGCCTTGGGAAAAGCGGATATTTGTTGGCATACACTCAAGAGGGTGTTGAGGCAGTGCATCCTACACTAGAAGGTAAGAGCGTAATAGATGTTAAAGATAAAAAAGATGGCAGTTATTTTGTTAAGAATCAAATTAAAATAGGAAATAATGGTGGAGGGTATTTGACTTATTGGTGGACTCTTCCTAATTCAGAGAAGATTTCAAACAAAATAACCTACCAAAAGACAGATCCTAATTGGGGCTGGGTTGTTAGTGCAGGAACTTATATGAATGATTTTAATGTGGGGTCAAATAAGATTCTTAATAGTACGCTTATTGTACTTTTAGCAGTAATCGTTTTAGGCTCAGCAGTAATTATACTATTTGCAGAGCACATTTCCCGTCCAATTAAAAAAATTGGTAAAGCTGTAGATATTGTAGCCTCAGGTAATTTAAATATTCCAGATTTGAATATAAAAAATAGAGATGAAATTGGAAAGTTAAATGAATCATTTAATAGGATGGTTAAGAGCGTAAATGAATTAATAGGCTCAGTAAAAAATTCGGCTACTGTTGTATTTAACTCTTCACAGGTGCTAGACAGAATTGTTGATGAAAACACAGCCGCTATTAATGAGGTAGCAGCTTCAGTTGAAGAGATTGCAAGAGGATCAAGCGAGCAAGCTAAGGAAACTGAAAATGGAGTTAATAGGGTTATGAGTTTATCAGGTAAAATAGAACTTGTTACAGAACTGACTATAAAAACTAATGAGGCTGCAGCATCCACTGCTGATATAGGGGGTAAGGGACTTCAGGCAATTGAATCGCTTTTAGTAAAATCAGAAGAAAACAGCAAGGCTGTTGAAAAGGCTAGTAATATAATATTGGAGGTTGATAGAACCTCTGTAGAAATTGGAGCAATAACTGAAGCCATTAGCCAGATATCAGAGCAGACCAATTTATTGGCTCTAAATGCGGCTATAGAAGCAGCTAGAGCGGGTGAGCAGGGAAAAGGATTCGCTGTAGTTGCTGAAGAAGTAAGAAAGCTGGCTTCACAGTCTGCTATATCTGCCGGAAAAGTCAGAGAATTAATCAACGGAATACAGGAAAAATCAAAAGATGCAGTTAAAGCTATGCAAGAAGGAAAGACCATAGCAAAAGAACAAAGTAAGTCTGTAATAGATGCTAAAAGTATATTTGTTGATATATTAAAGTCTATAGATAAGATTTCAAAAGACATGACAAGCATTAAGGGCTATAGTCTTGAAATGGAAACAGAAAAAAATGATTTAATCGAAATTTTAGAGACCCTCTCAGCTTCAACGGAACAAAATTCAGCTGCAACTCAGCAGGTTTCTGCTACAACTGAGCAGCAATTGGCAAGTGTAGAACAAATTTTATCACACACTCAAGACTTAAAGAGTCTTGCAGAAAAGCTTAGAGATGCAGTAAATGCATTTGAGGTTTAATTAAAGATGCCATCCATGTGGCAAGTTTTCAAGCCCTAGGATGACAATATTATGTATAAAGTAGAAGGGTGGCAACCACATGATAAGTGGTTGTCACCCTGTTTTATTATAACAAGACGTTTCATTAAGTTTCTTAATTATCATAGGAAAACCACTAATATGGTATAAATGAAATTCTAGACTGTAGTTAAATTACTTATTAGCTTTTACAAATAATAGTTTATATACTTGAATCAGAATTAGAGGCATAAATGAAAGTCCATATACTATAGCATGCTGATTTAAAGTTAATGCAGCTACTTCAAAAACTCCCATAAGTGGCTTAAATCTTAAAACTAATTCTAAAAGTAAAGAACCTAATATGGTGGCAATCCATAAGTAGCTATTTGAGAAAACTCCTATTTTAAATATGGATTGTTTTGACCTAGAATTAAATCCATGGAGCAGTCTTGAGAAACACAGTGTTGCAAATGCCATGGTGCTTGCAACCACAGTATCGCCGGTTGATAATCCTATATGGAAGGCTAGCATTGTACCTATGGCAATAAGCAATCCTTCAATTAGTACTTCTAGTGCAAAGGATTTATTTAGTATAGGTGAGTTTATGTTTCTAGGCTTATCACTCATTATATCCTTATTATGAGGCTCAAGTCCTATTGCAATAGCTGGAAGACTATCTGTAACTAGGTTGATAAATAGAAGGTGAACTGGTGCAAAAGGTATTGGAAGTGCTATAAGTGAAGCATAAAGTACTGATAATATACCTGCAGTATTTCCTGATAATAAGAATTTAATGGAGTTTTTTATATTTGAATATATACTTCTGCCATTGGAAATTGACTTTACTATGGTTGAAAAATTATCATCCATAAGCACTATTGAAGCAGCATCTTTAGCAACCTCGGTACCAGTTATTCCCATAGCTATACCAATGTCTGCTTGCTTTAATGCAGGTGCATCATTTACACCATCCCCGGTCATTGCAACTACATTGCCTCTTTTCTGCCATGCTCTTATTATTCTTATCTTGTGTTCAGGGGATACTCTAGCGTATACAGAAATATTCTCTACCACGATTTTAAGATCTTCATCACTTAATGAGTCAAGCTCGTATCCTTCCATAGCTTCAGATTCATTATTTAGTATACCTATTTGTTTGGCAATGGCAGAAGCGGTTATCTTGTGATCGCCAGTTATCATTACTGGTTTAATACCAGCCTTAATACAGTCTGATACTGCTTTAGCAGATTCTATTCTTGGTGGATCCATCATGGAAATGAGCCCCACAAATATTAAGTCATTTTCATCCTCAGTAGCTATTGATTTTCCTTCTTCTATTTCTTTATAAGCAAAGGCTAAAACTCTTAGACCACTTTCAGAAAACTCCTTGTTTACTCTTTCAATCTCCTTTTTATCATTTTCAGTCAAGATTTTAACTCCGCTTGATGTAGCTATTTTTATCGCTTTTAATAAAAGTACATCAAGTGCACCCTTGGTTATCATAGTAGTTTTGTCTTTGAATTTATTCGCCGTACTCATTAGCTTTCTATCAGAATTAAAGGGTACTTCAGAAGTTCTTGGATAGACCTTTCTGATGTCAAGTTCATCCAAATCATATATTTCACCTAGGTTTACAAGTGCAACCTCAGTTGGATCTCCAATCTCTTTGTTTTCAATAGTTACAGCATCATTACACAATAGCGCCATTAGTACAAGATTCTTTTCTAAAAGCTTGTCATGGTCAAGTCCATCATGGGAGTGTATTTTTTTATCAACATATATCTTTTGTACAGTCATTTTATTCTGAGTCAGCGTTCCCGTTTTATCAGAGCATAGTACTGAAATACTTCCTAGACTTTCAACAGCATGAAGCTTTCTTACTATAGCATTTTCACGAGACATCTTTTGGGTTCCGAGGGCAAGAACTATTGTTACTATAGAACTCAATGCCTCAGGTATTGCTGCAACAGCAAGGGATATAGCAAACATAAAGGATTCAATAATTGCATTTCCCCTATAAACATTAAGGGCGAAAATAAGTGCAGATATTACGAGGATAACAAAGGCTAGTTTTTTACCGAAGTTGTCCAAATTGACTTGTAAGGGAGTCTTCTTTTCTTTTGCAGTTTCTAAGAGGTTAGCTATTTTACCGAGTTCTGTTTTCATTCCAATAGCCGTAACTAGAATTAGAGCCCTTCCATAGGTTGCAAGGCTTCCAGAAAACACCATGTTTTTTCTATCACCAATTGCTACATTGACCTCTTTTATTATATTTGTTGTTTTTAGTACACTTTCTGATTCACCTGTGAGTGAACTTTCATTTATCTGAAGACTGTAGTTTTCAATTATTCTTCCATCAGCACTTACATAGTCTCCTGCATCTAAATATAAGATATCTCCAACTAACAATTCCCTTGAAGGAATTTCTAGCTTGTTACCATTCCTTAAAACCTTGGCTGTAGGTGAGGAAAGAGCTTTAAGGCTTTTCAAAGATTGTTCCGCTTTAATGTGCTGAACAGTTCCAAGGACCGCATTTATAACAACAACTACAATTATAACAAGTGTACTCTCAAACTTTCCAAGGAAGGCTGATATAATTGCTGCAGCTATAAGTATTAGTACTAAAAAATCCTTAAATTGTTCTAAAAATATCTGTAGGTGGCTTTTTTTAGCACCTTCAGTTAATTCATTAAAGCCCTGCTCTTCTCTCTTATTATTTATTTCAAGATCAGTTAGTCCTTTTTCTGTAACCCTCAGAGTTTTCATCACTCCTTCAGATGTTTGAGTATAAAATATGTTCATTATTATTCCCCCTTGTTTAGTTGATTCTAAATATAGGATAAAAACAAAAAGACTCTACAACTGGCATTTATACCAGTTGTAGAGTCTCACAAAACTTTAGAAGTTATCAAAGCCGGGATTTAATCCGTGGTGACGACTTTGATTCTGTTTTAAAAACAGGAAGTTACTCCCTCTACATATATAATTTTAAAACTACATAATCACTATATTATTATGTTAATGTATTTAGGTATAATTGTCAACAACTATACTTTTCATTTCCTAAGCAAAATCTTGACTTAATCTTCCAATAACACGTTTTTCGCCCATAACCTGCATTACTTCATATAAATCCTGAGTTTGTGTTCTATTAGTTAAGGCCACTCTGATAACTGCTGCAACATCAGAAACTAACCCTTTATATAATTCGGGATTCTTTTTATAAACTCTTCCGTTTTTTGCATATCCAAGTTTTTCAGAAAGCTCTTTAACACGTGAAAACCAAGTATCTGCATCATCACTATGATTATAAATAGCTATATAGTCTGCAAGAATTATTTTCACATCTTCATTTGGTATATGCTCAGGGAAATTAGTGCCAGCACTAATACTATTTTTATAAAAATCATCAAAGAAATATTCAATATGTTCTTTTACATCTAGCCATTTTACGAAATCTTTTCTTGGTTTTTCATTTTCTCTTTCAATATTAAATATTTGCTTTGTATAATCCTCATTCTTGGTAAGTATATCAGCAATTGCAGTATCATTTTCTTTAGCCCAAGCAAGGTATAAATCATAGACTGTGCCTGCACTCATAGCGGCTATAATATCTTTACTCATATCGTTAAGTTTTAAAATATCAAATAATGCACCACTTTTGCTCATATTTTCAAGGATAATAGTAAAGTTTGTACAAGGCTCATCAACGTTTGCGGATCTCCATTCTTGAAAATTAGAGTTAACCAAATTTACAAGATACTCAGTTACAGATATAAGAGGATACCCCTCAGATTTATAATAATCTACGCGGATTTCTGGGTCTTTTCTTTTACTAAGTTTACGTTTTGATGTTCCATCCATTTTCATTATTGTAGGTATATGAGCATAGTTTGGAGCTTTGCAGCCTAACATTTCAAATAATTGTAAATGTATAGGAAGAGAAGAAAACCACTCTTCACCACGTATTACATGGGTTGTTCTCATTAAATAGTCATCTACAGCATGAGCAAAATGGTAGGTTGGAAGACCATTCGTTTTAAGTATTACAATATCTTGATCATTTTCTGGCATACTTATATTGCCTTTAATTAAATCATTACAAATTACTCTTTTATCTGGATCGCCAGGAGATTTAAGTCTTATAACAAAAGGTTTGCCTTTTGATAGCTCCTCATTAATTACATCAAAAGTAGCATTTCTGTGAATAGCCCATTTTCCATGATACCCTGTATTGATTTTTTGCTCTTGTTGAATCTCCCTTGTGCTATTTAATTCTTCTTCAGTGCAAAAGCAGGGATAAGCTAAGCCTTTTTTTATCAAATCCTTTACGAAGGTATGATATATTTCCATTCTATCGCTTTGCTTATAAGGCCCATAAGCACCTTTTTCACTATTAGAATCCACAACCCCTTCATCAAAATAGATTCCGAAATCTCGTAAGGTGTTAGTACTATCTTCAATGGCACCAACTACCTCTCTTTTTTTATCTGTGTCTTCTACCCTAAAATAGAATATTCCTTCACTTTGATGAGCCACTCTCTCAGATATAAGTGCCGCGAATACCCCTCCAAGATGCTGAAAACCAGTTGGACTAGGTGCATATCTTGTAACCATAGCACCTTCTTTAAGGTTTCTTTCAGGGTAGAGATTAGTATAATATTCTGGAGTTTTGTCTATGCTTGGAAGTAGTAAATCTGCTAGTTTTAAATAATCCATTTTAATCATCCTTTCTTGTTAATATTATTAATCGCAAAAAAAACCTCTCATCCTATACTATATAGGACGAAAGGTAAACTTCCGCGGTACCACCTAAATTGATGTAAAGGCATCTTGCAATACCTAAATCCACTCATTAACAGTATAAATCATACTGTACTTTTTTAACGGAAAGCTACCGGTAGGCTTACTCAAATATTTCAGCCCACTGCTCCAGAGCTTCTTTCTGTAGTTTCAAATACCAAATTTCCACCATCATTGGTTCTCTTTAAATTGAAATATACTTACTTTTCTCTTTCATTGCATTTATGTTTAAATTATATTATTTCACTATTTAGTTCTAATTATACATGCATTATTTAGAATGTCAACAAAACAGTATTTCATCATTTAAACAAATCTAGTAAGTAATTTAAATTATTTACATATTTTATTGTTTTATATTGACAATTTATTGACAATGCCATAAAATATAACATATACAGTGAGTGTACCTAACAAATTGTTAGCGGTACAGGGAACCATCCTACACGTAGATAACTCTACGGAGTCGCTTCCAAAGTGATTTCGTAGAGCTTTTTTTGTTTGAAATTAATAAATGGGGGCGGTAGATATTAATTAATAATCGATATCTACTCCAGTTTAAGTTCAGGGGGATAGCAGTTATTAATTGCTATCTCCAAAGAGAAAATATAAGAGGGGGTCTAGGCATGGATTTTATAATAAGACCAGTAAAAATTGAAGACGCAGTATTTATAAATGAAATAAGACGTCAAGATGGAGTTAGAGAAAATATAATGGGGATTACTAGTGAAAGGGTTACGGGAACTGAGGGATTCATAAGTGGACTTACACTCAATGACCATATGCTGGTAGCAGAAGTGGAAGAATATGGAGTTAAAAGAGTAGTTGGAGTTGCATCTCTATCAGTTAACAAATCAAACAGAGTAAGACATTCTGGCAGCATTGGATTAATGGTAAACAGAGACTACCACAGAATGGGAATAGGAAGAGCACTAATGAAAAGTCTAATTGATATAGCAGATAATTGGTTGATGCTTATTAGAATTGAATTAGGAGCTTTTACGGATAATGAAAAAGCAATAAACCTATATAAATCTCTGGGTTTTGTAATAGAAGGGACTAAAAAATATGCAATTATTAGAAATGGTAAATATGATAATGAGTATTTAATGGCAAGGTACAACATATAAATTGAAGGGGACTATAAAATGAAAAATATATTAGAATATTACGAAAACTATGATGAGGAAGTAAGACTTATTAAGGATAATGCACATAAAATAGAGTTTATTACAACTATGTATTGTCTAGATAAGGTTGTTAAACCAGGTTCTAAAATTTTAGAAGTTGGGCAGGAACAGGAAGATATTCATTTAGTCTTGCCGATATGGTAATGAAATAGACTGTTTTTATTTTTCTAAATATGAGGATATAGAAAAATTAATGAATAGCTTTAATGTAACAAAAATTGATCATGTTGCAACTGACGGAGTGGCAGGTCTAGTTAGTGCTAAAATAAACGAATTTAACGAAGAGGAATTTCAAAAGTGGATGGATTATCATTTAATGACATGTAGTGATAGCAGCTTAATTGGGTATAGTCTACATGGATTATATATATGTAAAAAAATATAAAATTAAGAGGCGTAACAATTAATAATTGTTATGTACTCTTAAGGAATTCGAGGGGGAATAATAATGTATACTGGCGAAAAAATTAGATTGAGAGAATATAAAAAAGAAGATGTGATATTAGCCCAAGGTTTTATAAATGATCCTGAGATAAAGAAACTTCTGCACCCAGGGATTCCTTATCTATACACCTTTGAAGATGAACAAAAATGGTTTGAAGGAATGTCAGCAACAAAGGAAAAATATAGTTTTGCCATAGAAACAATAGAAGGCAATAAATATATAGGTGGCTGCGGAATAAATGATATAGATTGGAAAAATAGCGTGATAGTTGTGGGTATATTCATCGGAGATAAAGATTATTGGAGTAAGGGATATGGCACTGATGCAATGAAGGTTTTAATTAAGTTTATTTTCGAGCAAATGAATATACACAAAATTAAATTGAATGTATATTCTTTTAATGAACGTGCAATTAGATGCTATGAAAAATGTGGATTTAAGCAAGAGGGAAGACTCAGAAAAGAAATTTTCAGAGATGGAAAGTATTATGATGAAATTGTTATGGGAATGTTAAGCGAAGAATATTTCGCATAAAAGTGCATTCTTGTTTTGAAGATAAATCAGCATAATAGGCATCAGCAGCAAGACTAGGGAATAATGAGAAAGTGAGATGATAATATGGGAGCCTTGATTCTGCTCAGTGATTTTACTGAAAATGATAACGTGAATTTAAAAAGAAAAGTGCAAGAAATGTTTTTAGATAAAAAATATACTGTAAGCTATATACCTTCAATGTCGGATAGAAAACTAAAATATTTTGAAAAAGCAAAAATGGAGTTAGGTAAATATGGGAATTTCCATTTTAAATATTTTGATATTGATGATTTTTGTAACGTTGCTAAAATAGAAAAAATATTTAAATCAGATATAATATATCTATCAGGTGGAAATACCTATTACTTTTTAAATAACCTAAAGAAAAGATATTTAATAACTAGACTGAGAAAGTATGTTGAAAATGGAGGGCATATTATAGGATTAAGCGCAGGAGCAATACTTATGTCAAAAGACATATCCTCTGCAAAATTTGGCGATAAGGATATAGTTGGATTATCGGATTTGTCCTCTTTGGCTTTAGTTGATTTTGATTTTATGCCACATTGGAATAAGGACAGTATTTATTTGGATGATTTAAAAGATTATTCTAAAAGTACGGGTAATACAGTTTACGCATGTAATGATGGCGATGGGATCATTGTAATGGAGAATAAAGTGCACTTTTATGGCGATGTAAAAATGATAAAACAGGGTGAAATGATGCAAAATAAAGAAAAAGACCATATAATTATATAATTAAGGTATCTAAAAAAATAACTAGTCTACTGACTAGTTATTTTTTGGATGCCTTTAGTGCCATCCACGTGGTAAGTTGAACGAGCAATTTATTAATTTTATAAATATACCTTTTTATATAGTTACACCTTCAAGTCTAGCTTTAATAAATTTAGCCTTATTTATCTTATAAATTTGGTGCATCTCTAGTATTTCTAGTGAAATATAGGTATATTTAATGAATATAGCAGCTGTAATGAAGGCTATAACATCCGATATTGGATAAGCAAGCCATGCTCCTAGTACTCCCATGTCTAAACCCATAACAAGTGTATACACTAGTGGGATAAATACTATTATTTGTCTATAAATAGATAACTTGAAAGAAGTTTTAACTCTATTTATAGCTTGGCAATAAGAGATCGATAAATAATATATTCCAAGGCAAGGGAATACAGCTATAACTATTCTAAAAGCCTTTGCCGTTGATTCTACAATTGCACTATCATTTATAAATATGGATATAAGTCCTTCTGCGAAAATCATAAATATTGCCCATAATATAGTTGAGCTTACGGATACTGCTATTATGGATGTTTTAACAACTTCTTTTAACCTGGTATAATTTCCTGCGCCATAGTTATAGGCAGCTATTGGTTGCATAGCTGAACTTATGCCCATTACTGTCATGAATAAAAACATCGAAACTCTTGTAGTTAAGCCAACTGTTACAATGGCTAAATCTCCCCCATAGGAGGATAGTAAATTGTTTAATATAGCAGCTACCACGGCATCCGATATCTCTATTATAAAGGTTGAAAAGCCAACATATATTATTCCCATTGATACTGATTTATTAAGTGTAAATTTTATAGAAAATTTTAAGTCACTTTTTATTTTCATAAATATAGTTAGTACATATAAAAATGCTATTATCTGAGATATTACTGTTGCAATAGCAGCTCCTTTTACTCCATAGGAAAAAACATTTATTAGAAAATAATCTATTATTACATTACAAATTGCTCCAATACAGGTGCTAAATAAAACTATTTTAGTATTTCCAAAAGCAGTTATAATATAAGACGCAATTATTGTAAAGGATTGAAATAGTACACCTAGTAATATTATACTTACATAATCTTTTGCAAGCGGGAATATATGTTCAGAAGCACCTAAGCTAATTAGAATTTTATCTTGAAAAATAAAAATACTAGCACTAATTACGGATACGATTATAAGCATTAGAACTATAGCATTAGGTATTATAGTTCTTAAATTTTCGAAATCCTTATCTCCACAGCTTCTTGCCACAGAGGTAGAAGCACCAATAGCTATAAGCATTGATATTGCTAAAAATAATCTTTGAATTGGAAAGGCTATGGTTAAAGCACCAATAGCATTAGCCCCTATTGCTTGCCCTAAAAACATAGAATCCACCATGTTGTACATCTCTGCGACCATTAGTGAAATTATTGCTGGTATAGAAAATTTTAATAATAGTTTTCCGATTTTTTCCTCGCCAAAAGTTTTGTTACTTTCTGCGACGTTACCCATTGTCATGAAATCCACTTCTCCTTAAATTTTTTTGTTTCCACCATATTATTCTACGCTATTATAAATATTTTAACATTCACAGGGTTGCTAGATAAAAAGTACAAAATTGCTAACATGCATTTATCTATTTTCCACAAATAACAAAAAAACACCTTAAAATAGGTGTTTTTGTACTTTTTGAAGAACTATTAGTGTTGAACCATAGCCTTCTATCTTTATTATGTTATTATAAACTGCTGTTTTTTTAGCATAAGATAGTGAAACATTAGGAGTGGAAATCTTAGTTAGAATTTTCCATTCGTCATAACTAAGCCTTTTGGGCTTTCCCATGCGAAGCCAGATATCATAAGCTGAGCCAATCTTTTCTCCAATTTCATATTTAATAACTTTATAATCATGAACTAAATTCTTAATGGATAAGGATATCTTTCTTTCAGTAATATTTTTACTACCCTTACCTTTAGATAAATCCGCTAGCTTAATTAGGATATTAAGTTCATCACTGTAACTGTAGAGTAAGACCTGGATATCTTCATCTTGCCTTGTTATAATGTATCCATCACCCTGGTCTAGAACTTCATTTCCTAATTTAGACAATAAATAATAAGCATAGTAGGAAACTTTCTTTATTCCGTTTAAAGTAAGTAGGCCCGGTGAACCAAAAAATA
This sequence comes from Clostridium estertheticum, assembly GCF_011065935.2. NCBI lineage: Bacteria > Bacillati > Bacillota > Clostridia > Eubacteriales > Clostridiaceae > Clostridium > Clostridium estertheticum. The sequence goes on from NZ_JAAMNH020000001.1 coordinate 1,808,654, forward strand.
ATTCATTATTTAAAATTGAGTTTTCCTCTACAGTATCAAAAGCCTTTAGAGTAAGTAAGCTATTATCATTGTTGATAAAATTATGAATAATATATGGAAGCATATAGGAAGAATCATAAATAGTATTTATAGTTTCTGGAACATTAAAGGGATCTTCTATTAAATTTTGCAATTCATATTTTTCAAAAATTTCACGCGTAATGTCTATATAATCCACAGATAAATCCTTGGAGGCTTGAAATCTCCACAGCCTAACTACTTCAATTCCATATATATCAGCAAAATATAGGATAAAGCTTTCTAAAAGTTTTATAAAAGAACTTTTATCTTTAAAAGTTTGGTTCAAAATTATTAAGGGCACAAGCGATATATCCATTAAGAATTCTAAGAGTTTATCAACTTCATTCCAATTTAAAAACTCCACATTTTCATTGAAATATATTTTCATTTCTTTACCAAATAAATTTTGAATTATGCCATTTTTAAAGCCTATAGCCTCTTGAATAGATCTCAAATAACCCTGTTCCCCTGCTTTGATAAGCTCCTTTGCTTGACCTAAATTTATTTTTTCATTCCATCTATGTTGCAATTCTGTACCTGGGAGTAGTGAATCTGTTTGGAGCTTTATAATTTTATTGGTATAATTGAACCTATCATAGTCTTCTAAATAATATGATATATACTGCAGTGTTTCAGATAAATCATATATACGCATTCTTATAAAGCTATCAAACATATCTTCTGGTATACAATATTTTTTCCTAAATTGTAGTGGAGTACACTTATAGTGATCCTTAAAACTCCTATTGTAATACCTGGCATGTGAAAAACCAACATCTAGAGAAATATCTGATATAGTTTTATCTGTATCTAGTAGTAATTTAATAGATTCATCTACTCGTACAATATTTACGAGCTCACTAAAATTTGTTCCAGCCATATCTTTTATTTGATGAGATAGATAATAAGGACTTAAATATTCAAGACTAGCTATATCCTGTAAACTAATTTTATTCATGTAGTTATTATAGATGTACTTTCTGATTCTATGATACCTTTGAAATTGTATTACATTTTCTTTTGAATCTTTCTCATGATAATTAAGATAGTGAAAATTGTTTATTAAATGAAATAATAACTTTACTAAAACAGCCTCTATTTGATCATCAAAATTCTCACTCTTTTGTATTACTTCGCAAGCTAGAATAGATAAGTAGTTCCTAAGAATATCATACTTTTCTTCCTTTTGAGCTCCTTCTTCACTAGAGTTTGTATAAAAATATATATTTTTCATATCATCATAATACTTTTCAAAAAATGTAGGGTCTAAGTGAAAAATCAGAACTTTGTTTTTTTCCTTAGAATAAATTCTATGAGCCTCGTCACAATTTACAATCTCAATTTCTCTCTCGTATACTTCATAATTTCCTGACTCTATAAGCACATTAACGCTGCCCTCAAGCACAAAAATTATTTCTATAGAATTATGCCAATGTATTGGATAGTCTTTTACACACTGAAGGGAGATGCTTATAGGTAAATCATTTATATAACTTATATATTCTTTTCTCATTTAAAATCTCCTTTAGCCTAGTGCCACCCACGTGGCAAGTGGCAAGTTGGACGAGCAATATATTAAAAAGTTGTTAACTCCCTAACTTTTTATAACCTTTTATAGAGCGGGCAATTCTTTTACATATTCATAAAAATCCTCGTATTCCCCTGAATAGTCAGTTATTATTTCCTCATCAGTCCTATGTAGAAGATTATTTGTTATTAAATATGTTTTTAATCCAAGTTTTTTAGCTATTAAATCTTCTTGAACATCATTTCCTACCATTAAACAGTCTTGTGGTTTCTTATCTATATCTTTTAGTATCTCTTCATAATATTTTAATTGAGGTTTACAATAATGATTTTTTTCAAAGGTTGAAACATATGAAAAATCCTCTGGTTCAAAGCCTGCCCAGCGTATTCTATGGTGAATAGCTTTTTCAGGAAACAAGGGATTTGTGGCAAGTGCAACAGTATAGCCCTTTGATTTTAATATTTTAACACTTTCTTTTATACACTTAATATCTAATGCATATTCTTTTATTTTTAAAAAACTTGTATCATAGAAATCATCAAAACGTTTTTGAAGGGTAGGAAGTTTCATATTCATTCTAGTAGTAAAGTCAGCCATGAATATTTCTTCATTAGTTTTGTATTCTGTGTTTTCTACCATGACTTTAGTAGAACTCCATATATTCTTAGCTAGTTCACTAGGTGATATTATGTCAGCAAAATTCTTTGAAAGCTCTTTAAAATATAGTTTTTCAAAAAGAATCATGTCTATAGGAAGTAAGGTACCATCAAGATCAAATAATATTGTATTCATTTATTCACACCCCTTAGTTTTAAATAGTCGATTGTGTTTTATATTATAGGTAATAATAAAATACTATGTGTAAATTCAAATTTTGTCAATGATAGCATTAGTATCTTTGTGGTAACTATATGTTAAAAAAGTGTGTACTTGTATTAAGTGATTATAGTAGTACACTTGTACTTGTACAATAAAAATAGATTTTAATTTAAATCCTAATACCACTCGGCAAATGACAAAAGAAGATATAAATGGCTGTGAAATTGATTGGCCTATCCAATATGAAAGAAATAAAAAATAAAAGGAGATTAATAATGAAAAATTTTAATTATTCAATTCCAACTAAAATATTTTTTGGTAAAGATCAAATAAATGTACTTGGTAGTCAAATAAAAAAATACGGATCTAGAGTACTGCTTGTTTATGGAGGAGGTAGCATAAAGAAAAGTGGGTTACATGATAAAATCACTGGAATATTAAAAACTAATGATATTAGTTTTTGGGAACTTCCAGGGGTAGAACCAAATCCAAGAGTTACCAGCGTTAGAAAAGGTGTTCAGTTATGCCGTGACAATGAAATAGACCTTATACTTGCAGTAGGCGGTGGAAGTTCCATTGACTGTGCAAAGGTTATAGCAGCAGCTTATCACTATGAAGGAGATGCATGGGATATAGTGCTGGATCCAAGTAAAATTAAAAAGGTACTTCCACTTGCAACTATATTAACACTAGCTGCAACTGGTTCTGAAATGAATGCAGGAGCTGTAATTACAAATTTTGATACAAAGGAGAAATTAGGAACAGGGCACCCAGATATGGCACCTAAGTTCTCTATATTAGATCCTACTTATACATTTACGTTACCTGAAAAACAAACAGCAGCAGGTACTGCAGATATAACTAGTCATATTTTCGAGGTATACTTTAGTAGTACAAAGGAAGCATTCCTGCAAAATAGGATGGCTGAGGCAATGCTTAAAACTTGTATAAATTATGGGCCAATAGCTCTAAAAGATCCGGAGAATTATGAAGCAAGATCTAATTTAATGTGGACTTCAAGCCTAGCAATAAATGGTCTTATAAGCTATGGGAAAGAAACAGAGTGGAGTGTTCATGCAATGGAACATGAATTAAGTGCATACTATGATATTACTCATGGAGTTGGTCTTGCAATTTTAACGCCACACTGGATGAAATACATTTTAAATGATTCGACCTTAGATAAATTTGTTGAATATGGAGTAAATGTTTGGGGTATTGATGAAAATGAGGATAAATATGCAATAGCCAATAAGGCAATTGAAAAAACAAGAGAATATTATAATTCTCTAGGAATTCCTTCTTCATTAAGTCAAGTTGGCATCAATGAAGAGAAATTAGGGGAAATGGCAAAGCAATCTACAAGAAGAGGTAAACTAGGAAACTTCAGAGTTTTAGAAGCAGAAGATGTACTTAGTATATTTAAAGCAGCACTATAATATAAGGCATATGAAAAAATAGACTAGTATACTTACAGTAATTTTTGGGAAATACTTAAAGCATAAAAAGCTCCAAAATCTTAGAAATATTAAGATTTTGGAGCTTTTTATGCTTTAAGCCATAACGATTTATAAAACCATATAGGGACCTCAACCTTATGGTTTTTTGTTTTGAAATATAAATCAAAAATATTACATTATATGTTTACTTTTCCACAATGTAGTGTTAAAATTAATTTAACGTTAAAATTATTTTAACGTTAAATTAATTTTGATTAGGGGGTTTTTATAAATGGAAACTGTAGTAGCAAATAAAAAAAATGGAATTAAAGAATTACTTCCTCATAAAAGTTACGTAACTTTAGTCTTTGCAAATATTATATCTCGTTTTGGTGATTCATTGGATTCTATTGCTTTTGGATGGATGGTTTATATTTTAACAGGCTCTAAACTTTTGTTAGGTACGCTTTTAGCTGTAAATGCAATCCCAAATATTTTATTTAGTGCTTTTGCAGGAGTTTTAGTAGATAGATTAAAGAAAAAAACTGTATTAATAGTAGGATATACAGGAAGAGGCATCATGGTATCTATAATAGCCTTTCTATTTATGACAAAATTATTAAGGCCATGGCATTTATTTGTACTCACATTTATAAACTCAACTTTTGAGAGTTTTACATCGCCGGCACAAAGTGCTATATTACCATTACTTTTACCTAAAGAACTTTTTTTAGCGGCCAGCGCTATATCAACATCAGCATACAAATTTGCTGAGCTTATTGGACTCGGAGCGGCAGGTATTATTATTGCCATTTTTGGAATTTCTGGTGCATTCTTTATTGATGGAGCAACTTTCTTTATAGCTGCTATTCTCATTCTTTTTATTAAAGTGAAAAGTGATATAAGCAGTGCTTCTAAATTAACTTTAAACTCTTATTTTGATGAATTTAAAGAAGGGTTTTCATTTATCAAAAACAATAAATTACTTCGTACTACTATAATATTATTTGCATTAATAAATTTATTTCTTTCACCTGTAGGTGTTATGTTACCGGCATTTGTTAAAGAAAATTTAAAAAGTGGTACAGAGATGTTAAGTACTCTAGGAATTTCATTAACAATAGGAATGATACTAGGAGGATTTTTAGTAGCACAATTTGGTTCGCGTTTTAAAATATCAACTCTTATTATATTAGGTTTCTTTTCCCTTGGTATAAATTATGCTTTACTTTGTATACCAGGGAATGTTATTACCAATACTACTATATCTTGCATTTTAGCAAGTGTATTATTTGGGTTAATCGGATTATCAGTACCTGTCATTTCAAGCCCCGTATCCACCTACTTCTTAAATGTAACTCCAAGAGAAATATTAGGTCGTGTATCTGCTGTAGTAGGTATGGTATCGATGTGTGCTCTTCCATTGGGAAGTGCTGCTTCTGGAGCTGTAAGTGAATATGTTTCAATATCAGTCTTATTTGGAGCAATGGGAATAATAATAATTTTAATATCTTTATCCCTTGTATTTAATAAAAAATTCCGTCAAGCAACGGAGTAAAATAATAAGGGTATATATTGCTAAGGGATGCTCTCCTCCCTAAGGTATTTTCAAAAAACTCGTCAGTATGAGATTTTTGAAGATATTTAATTATTTTTTTATATATGAATCATCTAAAAATAAGTTATAATAGGCTTTGAGGTGTATACAATGGAAGAGTCAAAAGTATTATCAACCATAGAACAGGTAAAGGCCATATCTGACCCTTATAAATTTAGAATTCTAAAAACTTTTCAAACTATAAATGAACCTGCTACTGTAAAACAGGTATCAGACTATTTAAATGAGGTTCCGGCAAAAGTATATTATCACGTGAAAAAAATGGAGAAGTTAGGCATACTACAACTTATATATACTAAAGAGATAAATGGTATAATTGCTAAATATTACGAGCCCACAGCGTCACATTTTGAAGTGAAATGTGATGATAATATAGATGATGCCTATAAAGCTGTAATGCTAGGTGAGACACAAATAATGATTGCTGAAATTTACAATAGTAGCAAGAATGTTTTTTTAGAAGACATAAGTCTTAATGAAAAAAATGATAAAAAACCCGAAAGTAAATTAACTATGGCAGATTTATATCTTACAGAGCAGCAGTCAAAAGAGTTTTCTAAATACATAGAAGATTTTATCTTAGAACATGGGCTTAAAGACAAAAATGATACTGATGAAAATAAATATCATTTTTTTATGAGTTTTATAAAACTAAGTGATGACAATAAGACTAAACCTAAATTTTAATAATATCTTAGAAGGAAAGTTCTTCACTTTTATAAGTAGAGGACTTTTCTTTTAATTATTGATAATTCAAAATTCGAAATAATAATAAAAATTTAGAATGTGGGATAAATTATGATTACAATAGGTGTATTAGCTAAAGGTGTAAAAAATCAAGTTCAATTATATACGGAGCAGAAATAGAAAACTAGAATTATAATGCATTCTTACTGGCTGTGGTAAAAGTATATTATATTTACAAACAATATGGTAAAATATAGATTATAGTTTCGATAGAGTGAAGGTGGAAAATATATGAGAATAGGGTTAATAAGACATTTCAAAGTGGATTTAAAAAAGAGTCAGTTTATGACATCAAAGCAATTTAATGAATATATGGAAAAATACGACGTGTCAGATGTAATACCAAATGAGGTGGTTATCGATGATGAATGGGATAAATGCTATTGTAGTAGTATAAGCAGGGCTATCACCACTGCAAAAACTATATATCATGGTGAAACTATTATAACAGATAAATTAGTGGAGATTTCTTCTACTGCTTTTATGAATATAAAAATTCCAATATCCTACTACCTTTGGGCAATACTCGGTAGATTTGCTTGGATTAGAAATCATAGATCTCAACCAGAAGGAAGAAAAACAACATTAAAAAGAATAAACGAAATTCTAGATACGATATTAGATGATGAGAATGAAAATATACTTATTGTAAGTCATGCAGGAACGTTATATGAAATTAGAAAGATACTTAGCAAAAGAGGATTTAAGGGAGAAAAATTTTTAAAAGCTAGAAATGGTAAAATATACATTTATAAAAATAAATAAAATTTTAAATAATAACTAGGTGGTTGCTAGGAGTAGAAAAATGGAAAAGTATGTGTATGTGATTATTTCAAGAACACCTACATCTATGGGAAAGATAATTAGAAAATTTTTAAAAGGAAAGTATAATCATGCTTCAATCAGTTTAGATGAAAATTTGAACCAAATGTATTCCTTTTGTAGACTATCAGTTAGCAATCCTCTAGTAGGTGGTATTATCAGAGAAAGCGTGTTTACGCTTACCATAGGACTTAAGGATGATGTTCCTATTAATGTATATCGCATACCTGTAACCTCAGAGCAAAATGAACTAATAAGTAAATTTATATTTGATATATATAATGATGAAGAGGTTTATTACTACAATTTCATTCAAGCTCTGGGGCTTATTTCTAAAAAAAAGCATGCTATTTACAAGACATACATATGCTCTGAATTTGTCATGGAAACTCTAAAACAAGCAGGGCTCAAACTTACTTCATTAGAATCCTACAAGATAACACCAACAGATATTAGTGAAATTATGGGGAGATTTATTTATTATTCTGGAAACTTGAAGGGTTATCCATTTATACAGAATACAAAAACAAAAGATGATGAACGTTTCTTTTGCAGAACAAGCCTTCTTTATGAAGTGGTTAATACTCTTAGGCACTTCTGGAAGGTTATGTATAGAGATAGGAATAGTAAAAGGTAGAATTTGAACTTCAGCAATACGATGAATAATAATCTATGGGATTAATTGGAATATTATTATAATCCGTTTAAAATATAATTTATTGGGGTAGGTTTAAAGTTATGAAGAATGTGATTGATGAATTAAAAGCTTCCTTTGTTTTAAAAAGTAAAGAAATAGAAAGGATAAAATTATATGTTGTTAAAAAGTATCCTAATAACTCTTCTAAAGAAAATGCCTCCATATTATCAAAGACTATGTATGAAATTATTGATAAGAATTTAGAAGGAATAAATACAAAGCAGAAGCAGAATATTAAAAGAAACATTATGAAAAGCACAATTTTAAAAGACAAGGAAAATATATTAAAATGGGATGTTTTTAACGCCTATATTATTGAATCAGAAGAGAATCCGCAGCTTAAAATCTCACTTATTGAATGGATAAATAAGAATCAAAAAAATACTGTATCCCAGAAAAATTTTGAAGAATATCTGGATTCATTGCATAACTCAAGTGATATAAAAAAATCATCTTATATAGAAATTAAATCACCAGCTAAACATCAAGGGGTATCAGCTTTCAAACATAATTTTAGAAGTGCATTACTCAAATATAAAAAACAATTAGCATTAAAAATTAATAGTATTTCAAAAGAAGTAGAGGCTGTTTTAAATAAAATTTATTCCACCAAAATAGCACTTTCTGTATTAGCTTTATTGATACTGTTTTTATATTTATTAAATAATCCCATTAATAGCGGTGAATTTCTAGGAGATAAAAATGAAAGGCCACAGGTTTATGCATCAAATATTGAAAAATATGATTTATATGTTACAGACGCAATGAGTTATCATCCTTATCTACCAGATTATTTTAATTACAAAACCATTGATAAAGACAAATTATTGAATTTTTTAAAGACGAGAAATTCAATGCTTGCCGAGGAACCCTACTTCTCTGCTATAATTAGAGCTTCTAGGGAGTTTAATTTAAATCCACATGTATTATTTGCTATTACTGGTCAGGAACAGTCTTTCGTTCCAAAGAGCGATGAAAACGCGCAAAAGATTGCAAATAATCCCTTTAATGTATTCCATAGCTGGAAAGAATATAATACTAGTATTTACGATTCTAGCAGAATAGCTGCTAGAACTGTTATTAACCTGGCTAAGGACAAGCCTGTTGATATTGATATTTTTGATTGGATAAATAATAAATATGCGAATGATAAAAACTGGGGAAGCGGAGTTAGGAAAATTTTTGAGATGCTTGATGAATTATTATATGACTTTCATGTTAAGAAATAAGTATAATTATTTTTTATATAGAGTATTAGTAAAATGTAGGTTATATTTTAAGTAGAGATTTTATGAAATAGGGGGAAAAAATAATGGAAAATCAAAAACATACTATTACCATGAGTATGAAGTTAGAATTCGATAAAAAGGAATATAATGCTATTAAAAGTCTAGAAGCTATTTGCTATGAAAAACAAAAAACTAATTTAAAATTAGAGCTTGATTTTAAGATGTACCAAAGAAAGAATTCCATTAAAAATAAAATTATGGCGGAGTTCTTCTACTACGACAATGAAATTCTGGTGGGTTATTTAGGTTTATGTAATTTTCATGGAACCTCAGTAGAAGTCAGTGGTATGGTACACCCTGAGTTTCGCGGAAAAGGTATTTTTAAAAAGCTATATTTGCTTGCTCAGGAAGAATGGCAAAAATTATGCCCGGCAGAGGTGTTAGTGCTATGTGACCATTCATCGAGTTCTGGGTTAGCTTTTATAAATAGGATTGGGGCTGAATATGGATCTTCTGAGTACAAGATGTGTTTAAATAAAAAAGTTCTTCAGGCTAACTCTAACAAAGGTATTAAACTCAGAGTGGCAACTAATAAAGATACCATTGAAATTGAAAGGCAAAGTTCTATTTATTTTGGATCTCCGGAAAAAGAAGCTGATAATGAAGAGGATATAGAAAATACTTCAATTCAGATTGACGATAATTTTATTAGTTACATAGCTGAACTTGAGGGGAAAACTATAGGAAAGATTCATATCAGTACTACTGATAATGAAGGTTTTATTTATGGATTTGGAGTACTTCCAGAGTATAGAGGAAAGGGCTATGGACGAGAAATTTTATGCTTAGCACTGGATATATTGAAGAAAAAACAGGTGGATAATATTTTTCTTGATGTTGCTACCGAAAATAAAAAGGCACTTGGACTTTATGAGTCCTGTGGCTTTGAAGAGATTTCTGTAATGGATTATTATATAGTATCTTAGAATACTCGGGACTGACATCAGCTGGATTGATGAAGGTCCTTTTTTTAATGATTTGAAATTTATCTAAGGTAGTGTAATATTTTGTGTTTTGGGAAATAATTAAATTAAGAATTATAATATAATTAATCATTCTTTATTTAAACAATTATGATTATGTATATCAAGTTTAATTGATTTATATTTAGTTGGTTGCGAGGAGAGGTAAAATGGAAAAGTATATTTATGTTGTGATTTCGAAAACACCAACTTTTACAGGAAAGATGGTTAGAAAGTTTTTAAATGCAAAATATAATCATGCTTCAATCAGTTTGGATGAAAATTTAAGCCAAATGTATTCCTTTTGTAGATTCTCAATTAGCAACCCTCTTGTAGGTGGAATTGTCAGAGAAAGTGCATTTACTCTTACATTAGAACTTGATGAGGATGTTCCAATTAAAGTATATCGTATACCTTTAACCATTGAAAAATACAAATTAATAAGTAAATTTATAGATGATACATATAATGATGTTGAGGTATATTACTATAATTTCCTTCAGGCCATTGGGATTATGTCTAATAAAAAGCATACTGTTTATAAGACATATATATGCTCTGAATTTGTCATAGAAGCATTAATGCGAGGAGGAATCAACCTTACTTCATTAAAACCATATCAGATAACACCAACAGATATTTGTGGTATTATGAGGCAATTTATTTATTATTCAGGAAATCTCTACGACTATCCATTTAGGCAGAAGATAAAAACAAAAGATGATGAGTTTTTCTTTTGCAAAACAGGTATTCTCTATGAAGGGGTAAATACTCTTAGACACTTTTGGAGGGTAATGTCTAGAGATAGGAACAGTAAAAGGGAGAATAGCAGGAGTAGGATTTAAATTATTGAATTTAATGTGAGATGCCAGGTGTCACGTGGGTGGCACTGGCTATCTCACATTTTTTTATTACCAGGTATGTCCTTCAGTGCATTTGTGATTACCAGAATGTCCTTCACTTAATTCACATTTTCTTACTCCACACTTAGGGCAGGAATGACTGCAATGAGCTGTAGTTTCATCATTATTAGAAGAATTAATTAGTTGGCCTTTTACTAATAGTTCCTTTTGCATAAAACCATCATAGGGTAAACCTGCCATCTTACAACATCTCCTTGTAGTTTATTCTTATAGTTATTATTTGATTATTAATGATATATATTCGTAGTTTATATTGCTAAAATTCTCAATATTTAAACAAATCATAATACAAGTTTAACCTGTTCTTAACCTTTCAGGCATATAATGAAAACATAAGGAGATGAAGATAATATGAAAAATTTAAATATATGTATTGATATTGATGGAACAATTACGGATGCTTATTATTGGCTTAATATTACCAATAAATATTTTAACAAAAATATTACTGAGGAGCAGATAACTAAATATTATATCCATGAGGTAATGGGCATTAAACAGAGCGAATATGAGGAATTTTATGATAAAAATAAAATTCAAATTCATTCAGAGCAAAAGCTTCGCGAAGATGTGCAAATTGTTATAAAAAGATTAAGTTTGATGCATAATATATATTTCGTTACAGCAAGAGAAAAATCACTCACTATGTTAACTCATTCATACTTAAGGAAAAATAGAATTTTATATGATGATTTGTTTGTTTTAGGTAGTCATTATAAAGTGGATAAAGCAAGAGAATTAGAATGCAATGTGTTTATTGAAGATAATTATGATAATGCAGTTCAGCTATCAGATGCAGGATTTAAGGTTCTTTTGTTAGATGCTAATTATAATCGAAAGCCACTAAATGAAAATATAGTTAGGGTTTATAGTTGGAAAGAAATATACTCAACAATTAATAAACTGATATTACAAAGCAAGGCAATGTAATATCAGTTTATTTTATTTTGGGGAAATATAAAATCTAAAACTGTTTACTGTAGCAGGATATAATGATACTATTTAACCATAATATAACATTAGTGACAGATAATATTTATTTATATGGCGGAGGGGTAAAATGTATAAAAAAATAATTACATTATGGGTTATCTTGCTTGCAGTGGCAATGATAGGCAGTGGATGTTCTAACTCATTAAAAGAAGAAAATGTGAAACTAACCAAAGTAATTAGTACTATGAAAGAGCAAAATAGTAAGCTTGAAAATTCAATTGTGGAATTAACGGTAGAATCTAAAAATTCAAAAGCTAAACTGAAGGATTTAGAAGCAAGCAATGCTTTCATAAGTGAGCAAATATCTAAACAAAAAAATAGTGTTTATCCAATATATTCAGCTGATGTAAATAGCTATGCTAAGAAGATACATTTTGGTACTTATATAGCCGAGAATTTATCATTAAAAAATAAATTGGATGCCCTTGCTAAAGCACTGTCAGAGGTTAATTTTAATAATTTACCTATTGAGGTTTCTGAAATTACAGAAATTGACGGGAAAAAAATTGCGGTAATAAATTTAAAAGAGACTGAAGAGAATCAGAAAATAAAGGAGCAAGCACAACTTAAGGGATATTCATGGGCAAGAACTTATTTCCAAGGCTCCGCTGGAGGCACAATTACATCTGTATCTTTAATTGAAACATTTTTGCAGAAGGATCATGAAGGACAATGGGTTGATGGTGTGAAGTTCTTATATACTAATAATAATTTGAAGATTGAAAGTTTTGACCATATAGAAAGCTTGAAGCAAATAAGTTATAGAAAATAGTAGGGGATTTTAGTGGGGAAAATAATTTGAACAAACAATTGCCACATTACGTGGGAAAAATTGTTTGTGAATTAAGGGAGAGAGCATGTATATTTATTTAATAAGGCACGGAGACAAATATGAGCAATACGGAAATAGGGACTCACTTGAGCTTACTGAGAAAGGATATAAACAAGCTGAATTACTAGGAAAAAGACTTATAAAATATAATATAGAAAAGATATACTCAAGCAAAATGGTAAGAGCGGTACAAACTTCTGAAACCATTAATAAGCATCTAGATGTAGATATTGTAATAAGACCTGATTTAAGAGAAATAGATATGGGAGAATGTGAAGTTAAAGGATGGGAATATGTGAAAGATAATTACCCTTATTTCATGGAAGAGTTTTTAAAGCATAAAATAGACATTCCATATCCAAAGGGTGAATGTGGCAAGGATGTTTGGGAACGCTCAATAAAAGTGATAAAGGAAATTACAAGTAGTGATTTGAATAATGTGGTAGTTGTTACACACGCCGGGGTAATAAGAGCCTTAATAAGTGGCTTTTTAGGTCTTGCGCAAGAACGAAGATTTTATATAGGGTTTCCTCCAGAAAACTGTAGTATAAGTGTTATAAAGTATGATAAAAGCACTAGAGAATTCTATGTTCATTGCGTTAATGATTACGCTCATTTGGAAGAATTAGAGGATAAGAGAGCATAGAAAATGAAAATTTTAAAGCATGAATATCCTTTAATGCTCATAAATAATATAGTGTATAAATTATTTAGGAGTATTGATTATGGAAAGCAATTTGAAGTTGAATAAATATTTTACAATTATGTTGGGGATAATTTTTGTCCTAGGTGTATTTGTTATTTATCAAGCGAGTATCATTAACAAACTAAAAAATAAACAAACATCAGAATTTTTCTTGGAAACTAAACTCAAGAGAGATCAATCCTCTGCAAAAACTCTTCAATCTTTAAAAGAATTAATGGATAATGGAAATATTTCTAAAGAAGTTAGAGCTATTGCAGCATCCAAGTATATAAATATTGTAGTAGCAGCCAATAATGAATCTCAAATTGAATTACTTTTAAAAAACAAAGGCTATGATGAGGTAGTTGCAATTATAACTGATGATAGGGTAAGATTAATTATAAAACATGATAATAAATTGAGTAAAAGTGAATTAAATGAAATTCGGGATACTGTAATGAGTGTGACGAAAATTGGAGATATTGAGGTGGAAATAAAATGATAGATCCTAAAATTATAAAAGCAATATTATTTGATTCTGGGCGCGTACTTAATAGACCTAGAACAGGGCAGTGGTTTATGCCACCAAACTTTTTCAAATACGTTGATAAGAATAAATTTGAAACTTTAAATATAGATCTCATAGAAAATGCATTTCATAAAGGAGATAAGTACTTTCATGATCATCCACTAATTTTAACTGAAAAAGAAGAATTAAAACATTTTATAGAATTTTATAATATATTTTCAAAGGAGTTACCTGAGCTTAAAATAAGTGCGGATTATATCTCAGAAATAGCCAAAGATACAGTTTATAATGATGACAAATTTGAATTTTTTGAAGATGTATTTCAAGTTATACCAAGGTTAAGTCAGAATTTTAAGCTAGGTGTAGTATCTGATACTTGGCCTTCACTAGAGCGTGTATTTAAAAACGCTGGTCTAAGAGAATACTTTTCTACCTTTGTTATGTCGTCAACGCTTGGGGTATTGAAACCAGATGAGCTAATGTTCAATACAGCTCTTTCTCAGTTAAACATAGAAGCAGAAGCAGCAATATTTATTGACGATAATATTGTGAACGTTAAAGCTGCTATAAAGCTCGGTATGCAGGGAATTGTGATATTGAGGGGTGATGAATTAAAAGAGTGTACAGATATTATGTGTGTGGATGATTTAAGTGAACTTGAAGAGCTATTAGCAAAGTAGACTTTCCTTTTAAATGTATCTAAAGTTGCGTATTGACATGGTATAAATTAAAGATTAGTATATAGGGGGTGGGGGTATATAAAGATTGATTGTTTAGTAGTTTTACTAAATAATAATATCTAAAGATGCCACTTGCCACGTGGGTGGCACCATACTAGGAGGAATAAAAATGATACAGTTAAATACTTTAGAGGAAATGGATGAGTTCATAAAAAATAATACTATAGCAATGCTTTACTTTACTTCAGAAGGCTGCAACGTATGTGGTGGACTGCTTCCTAAAATTGAGGAAATGCTAATTAAATTCCCGAAAATTAATATAAGTAAAATTAAAGTCGATAAATTTACCCAAGCAGCAGGTCAGTACTCAATATTTACACTGCCAGGAATTTTGGTTTACATTGAGGGTAAAGAAATTATTCGAGAGGCAAGATTTATTAGCGTTGAAATGTTAGAAGAAACTATAGAGAGATATTATAATATGCTATTTTAAATGAATAAAAAAGAACGCTTAGTAAACATATTAAATTTACTAAGCGTTCTTTTGTTTATTATAAGTATTTTTCTTTAAATTCTAAATACCCTTTTTTTCTTAATTTACAAGAAGGGCAGTCTCCACAACCATTACCTTTTATTCCATTATAACAAGTTAAAGTGTCCTCTTTAACTACATCAAGTACACCTAAATCATAAGCCATTTTCCAAGTTTCCGCCTTGTTAATCCACATTAGTGGGGTTTCAATTACGAAATCATAACCCATAGCTAAGTTTAAGGTAACATTTAAGGATTTTATAAACACATCTCTACAATCTGGGTATCCACTAAAGTCACTTTGAGATACACCAGTTACAATATTATTTATCCCTCTTTGCTTTGCAAATACTGCTACAAAGGTTAAGAATAATAAGTTTCTTCCATCTACAAAGGAATTAGGTACACCATCTGTGGGAGCGTCCTTATCTACTTCCATATCTTTTCTTGTTAAGGAATTTGGTACTAGCTGATTTAAAAGGTTTAAATCTAAAGAATGGTATTCTACACCATGCTTTTTACATATATCCTTTGCACATGCAAGTTCTAATATATGTTTTTGACTATAATCAAAAGATACCGCTATTACCTCTTTATATTTTTTTAACGCCCAAAATAAACACGTGGTGCTATCTTGTCCGCCACTGAATACTACTACCGCTTTTTCTCTATTCATAATTAATTCGCCCCTCTTTATTTATTATAAAGCATCATCAATTTATTATTTAAAATTACATCAGTATTAAATCTTCCTCTAAAGGTAGTCGACATTGTTTTAGTGCCTGGTTTTTTTATTCCTCTTGTAGTCATGCAGCCATGTTCACCTTCTATAATAATAGCTACATCCAGGGAGTCAGTTACCTTTTGCATAATTTCAGCTATATCTGTTCCTATTCTTTCTTGAAGCTGCAATCTACGTCCTACCATATCAGCTATTCTTGCAATTTTACTTAGTCCAATAATCTTTTTAGTAGGGACATATGCAACTGAAACACTCATATTATACATCAGTGCTAAATGGTGTTCACAATGGCTAAAAATTTGGATATCCTTCATTATGACTATATCCCGGGAGTCTTCTTTAACTATTAAATCATCTTCAAAGGTTGTATTAAACATTTCAGCAATTTCATCATTGCTGTAACACATGCCAGCAAATACTTCTTCATACATTTTAGCTACACGTGCAGGCGTATCTTTAAGCCCTTCGCGAGATGGGTCGTCACCTAAAGCTATTAAAATTCCTCTTATATGTTCTTCAATTGCGTTGGTATCAATTATTTTTAAATCA
This sequence comes from Clostridium estertheticum, assembly GCF_011065935.2. NCBI lineage: Bacteria > Bacillati > Bacillota > Clostridia > Eubacteriales > Clostridiaceae > Clostridium > Clostridium estertheticum. The sequence goes on from NZ_JAAMNH020000001.1 coordinate 1,825,100, forward strand.
ATTGCCATAATTTTATACACCTCTCTTATTTGGATCCCAAATGATTTTATGAAGTTGAACTTGAAGATTAACACCATTCATTTTATTGTCCTTCATAAAGTCTACAATCTGCTCTAGGTCAATTTGTCCAAATACTGGACTAATATACACATTGGTTTTATTTGAAAGCTCATATTTATCTATTATGAATTTAGACTTTTGTAAATCTTTTATGGTACCACACACAAATTTAACTGTATCTCTATAACTTAAATACACAAAGTTATTCAAATTCATTTTATCTTCCATATTGCTAGAAGGTAATTTATAATCCATATTAAAGCTGGGTGGATTTTCTATATGGTCAAACTCATTTAAAGGAACACTACCATTAGTTTCAATTTCAACATGAAGCATCCTATCTTTAGAAAGCATTTCTAATAGTTCTATAATTCCTTCTTGTAATAGTGGTTCACCACCAGTTAAGGTTACATTTCTAATTTCAGTAGATTTAATATATTTATATATGTCTGTTGCTGTCATGAAGTCATAACACACATCATCCATATTAGCCCATGTGGTATCGCAATAGCTACAATTTAAATTACAGCCTGCAAATCTTATGAATACTACAAGCTGACCTGATAGAGGACCTTCTCCATTAACGCTTGTGAACTTTTCAACTACCTTAAATTTCACTTTAACGTACCTCGCTTTCTTCATATGTTGCACTATTAGTAGGTGTTTCATAAACTGTAGTTCTCTTTACATTATACCCTTTATTCTTCATTAGTTTAAAGAAAAAAACTGCGAAGTTTTCTGCTGTTGGCCTAAAATCAACCACAATAACATTAAAACCATCTTGATTTATACAATTTAAGGTTTCGACACGCATGCTACCTTGTTGTATAATCAAGGCGTGGTCATAAGAATCTACCATAGCTTTAACATCTTTTTTTAAATCACCAAAATCTATTACCATTCCGTCAAGTTGACCACCTTTAACCAATGTTTCTGATTGTACTTCAACTTCAATCTTCCATCTATGTCCGTGAATATTTGAACATTTCCCATCATAGCCAGAAAGAAAATGAGCACTGTCAAAACTATGTTCTGCCTTTAAAATATACATGTGGTGCACCCTCCTACAATTTATGTTAATTTAATTAATATTTCACTAAATTTGCCGTATTTTTTATATTTTTTTGTAAATAAAAAAGGGCATACTCCACCCTTATACAAAAAAAGCTACCTAAAACGGTAGTTACGTCCTAGTTTTGTTTATAGACAGGATGGTTTAGAACTGTCTTATTTTGTTTTATAATTATTAACTTTACTATAAATTATGAGTTATGTCAAATTTCAATGTCAAAGTTCAATCATAATATCAGTTTACTTTAAGCTGAAATTGTGCGATAATATTAAGTTGTAAAAGCAAATTTTATTGTATTATTTATAGGAAAATATTGCTTATAAAATATTTGTTATAAAATATCTAAAAAATAATATTGTAAGTGAGGAGTAAAAATGAAAATAGGATTTGATCAGAAAAAATACTTAGAAGAACAATCAAAGTTTATTTTAGAAAGAGTTAATGATTATGATAAGTTATATTTAGAATTTGGTGGGAAACTTTTTAATGATCTTCATGCAAAAAGAGTTTTACCGGGTTTTGATGAAAATGCAAAAATTAAGTTACTACATAAATTAAAAGAAAAAGTTGAGGTCATTATTTGTGTATATGCAGGAGATATCGAAAGAAACAAAATAAGAGGGGACTATGGTATCACTTATGATGTGGATGTCTTAAGATTAATTGATGATTTACGCGCTTATGAGCTTGATGTAAATAGCGTTGTTATCACTAGATATGATGAGCAACCAGCAACTAAGATTTTTATAAATAAGCTTGAACGCAGAGGCATAAAAGTATATAAACACAGGGCAACTAAAGGATATCCTTCAGATGTAGATGCAATTGTAAGTGATGAGGGATATGGTAAAAATCCATTTATTGAAACAACAAAATCTATTGTGGTTGTAACTGCACCAGGACCAGGAAGTGGTAAGCTAGGTACTTGCCTTAGTCAACTTTATCATGAACATAAGCAAGGTAGAGCAGCAGGTTATTCAAAATTTGAAACCTTCCCAGTATGGAATGTTCCACTGAAGCATCCACTAAATATAGCTTATGAAGCTGCAACAGCAGATCTTAACGATATAAATATGCTAGATTCCTTCCATTTTGATGCTTATAATAAGATATCTGTAAACTATAATCGTGATATTGAAACCTTCCCTGTACTTAGGCGAATTATAGAAAGAATAACAGGGGAAGAAGCTGTTTATAAATCCCCAACAGATATGGGAGTTAATAGAGTAGGCTTTGGAATTATTGACGATGAGGTTATAAAAGAAGCATCTAAGCAAGAGATAATAAGTAGGTATTTTAAAACAGGCTGTGAATATAAAAAAGGGTATATAGATAAAGAAACCTTCGAGAGAGTAAAGCTTCTTATGGAAGAACTTAACTTAAAACAGCAAGATAGAAAAGTTGTTATGCCTGCAAGAGAGCGATCAGCTAATTTAAAGCAATGTTCTAATAAAAATGAAGCTTGCCCAGCCCTTGCAATAGAGCTTAATGATGGAACAATATTAACTAGTAAAAGTTCAGATATAATGGATGCAACAGCTGCTATAATCTTAAATGCTGTGAAATATTTTGCAAATATAGATGACGAAATTCATCTTATTTCTCCAGTTATACTTGAGCCAATTATAAATCTAAAATCAAAAATCTTAGGCAGTAAGAAACCAGCTTTAGATTGCGAAAATGTGTTAATTGCACTTAGTATATGTGCTGCTACGAATCCAACAGCAAAGTTTGCTATGGATAAGTTAGTAATGCTAAAAGGATGTCAAGCTCACTCAACTACAATTATAAGTACAAATGATGAGCAAACTTTCAGAAAGCTTGGTATAGATATAACCTCGGATGCGGAGTACGCAACGGAAAGTCTTTACTATATATAGTGCCACCCACGTGGCAAGTGGCATGTTGAAAGTTGCATAAATAAATAATAGGGACAGTTAATAACTTTAATAAATTATTAACTGTCCCTATTATTTTGTTTTATTATTTGTTTGAAATTATCCTGTAGATAGTAGTAATAATAAAAGCAGTGTCCCCTTGAAAATTCTATTATTGCATATTTTATAAATACTACAAGAAACAACAAAATAACAAATAGAATTGTAACATTTATATTAAAATGGTACTATTAAACCGTAAATCTTTAAATTCTATAAAGGATTTCATTATTATATTTTGAATTTTGTTGCGGGGATAAATAAATATGGCGATTATAAAGACTACCAAATTAAAAAGAATGATTGCAATATCTATAATTATTGCAATCACTTCACAAATAAATATGAATTTGCTTATATCTGATTTTAGAGTTTCTGTGGCAATAATATTATTTCCTGTATTTTTATACTTTTTTGATGAACTAGATACCATAAAAACAGGGGTTATGTGTGCTCTTTCTGTTTATCTTTTAAGAGTAGGTATCCATTTTATTGAAAATGGCAGTTTTATTGAAATTTTATTAGCTTACTTTCCAGAAATATTTTTTTATGCTTTTTATAGTATATTTTTTAAAATTTTCAGTAAAACAATAACCACAATTAATTTAAAAAGATTATTAATAACATTGATATTAAGTGATTTCCTAGGAAATTTTATAGAAATATTAATAAGAAATCTTGAGAATTTTACTATGCTAAATTTAAATGTAGTTACTACACTATTTTATGTTGCTATTATACGTTCTATTATAAGTCTAATAATCTTAAATAGTCTAAAGTTTTATAAGTTACTTCTTCTAAAAGAGGAACATGAAAAAAGATATAAAAAACTTCTACTATTAACCTCTGATTTAAAAACAGAAATGTATTGGATGAGAAAAAATATGAGCAGTATAGAAAAAGTTATGGGTAACGCCTATGAATTATTTGAAAAAATATCTGTAAAAGAAGATTCAGACACCTGGGCTCAGCAGTCTTTAAATATTGCTAAAGATGTTCACGAAATAAAGAAAGAATATGGTCTTGTTGTAAGAGGTATTGAAGAAATAACAGAAGATAAGGCTAAGGACAAAGGTATGTATTTTAAAGATATTATTAATATATTAGAAGATAGCATGAAAAATGAAGTGAAATTTAGAGAACTTAGTGTAGATTTGATTTTTAATATAAATAAAAATTTCTATACAACTAAGCATTATTATCTTATGTCTATTTTTAGAAATTTAATCATGAATTCACTAGATGCAATAAGCACTACAACGCATAATGTTCGTATTTCCTTTATAGAAAAGTCAATAGATGAAAAATTTATTTTCATAATAAGTGATACGGGGTCTGGAATAAAAGAATGTGATCTAAGTTACATATTCTCACCGGGATTCTCAACTAAAATCAACTATAAGACTGGTGAAATAAATCGTGGTCTTGGATTGAGTATTGTTAAAAATATTGTTGAAGAAAATTTAAAAGGTACTATTAAAGTAAACTCTACAGAAAACTTTGGAACTATTTTTTACATAACTATTAATAAATCAGAACTGGAGGACTCATAATGAATATATTTATAATTGAAGATGATATTAATATTGTTAAGATTTTAGAAAAGATAATATGTGATAGAGATTTGGGTACAGTTATAGGTTATTCCCTTGAAGGCTGAAAAGGTTTAGAAGAGATTCAGTGTCTGAATCCAGATATAGTTTTAGTGGATCTTTTCATCCCTGGCGTTGATGGATTATCCATAGTTAAGAATGTAAAACCTACGCGTCCTGAAATGCAATTTATAATGATTTCTCAGGTATCAGCTAAAAATATGATTGAAAAAGCTTATAAAAATGGAATAGAATTTTATATACAAAAACCAATAAATGCAGTTGAGATTGAAACTATTATAAAAAAAGTATCTGAAAATTTAGAAACCAACCGAACTTTAAATAAAATTCAAAAACTTTTTAATAAAGATACCAGCATCATTCTAGATAGTAATTGTTTAAAATCAGAAGATGAAATACAAACGATAAAAAATATAATGCTTAGAATAGGAATAATAGGTGAAGTGGGCAGTAAAGACTTAATTGATATTACTGTATTTTTAATGAAAAATAATCAATACATGGACAACTATACATTAAAAGAATTATGTATAAAATTTACCGATAATCCTAAATCAATGGAACAAAGAATTAGAAGAACTATTTCCACAGGTATGAGCAATATTGCGAGTTTAGGAATAGAAGATTATATGAATGATGTTTTTGTAGAATACTCAACTGGACTTTTTAATTTTGAACAAGTAAAAAAAGAAATGGATTATATTAGAAAAAAGAGCTCTGATAGAGGTAAAGTAACCATAAAAAAATTTATTGATGGACTTATTTCCTACTGCGAAAAATAATTTTTTCAATTTTCCAATTTGCATTTGAGTTCTTATGAAAGTAGGTGCTTCTTCTTGAAATATGCGTGGGGTTGCTGCTGTAATACTAGTTGGTTTAAATATGGGATTAAACCCTCTATATTAGAAGGAAAAAAAGTAAAACAGTTGTAGCAGAGGCTGCTGACTATGTGGCAAGTAAGTAAGAGATAGGGACAATTAATAATTTTTAAAATTATTAATTGTCCCTATCTCTTGTTTTGTTATTTATTGATAGAATGTTTTCTACAGTGAAAAATATTTTTTTTATTATATTTTGAAGTCTTGCGAAGTTTTTTGAAACTTTGCAATTATAATAATTGTATGATAAATCACAATATTGAAAATTCATTATAAAGAAAATTAATTGCAGTTATTTTAAAATACAAAGGAGGAAAATATGTTTATATTAATTAAAGGTATTGGATTATTACTTTTCACATTATTCTTGTTTTCACTTTTTAGTTTAAAAATGCCTAAAGGTCAAAAGGCTATGTCTGGCCTTGCAAATGCTGCTGTAGCAACATTTTTAGTTGAAGCTATACATAAATACATAAGCGGAAATTTATTACATATTAAATTTTTAGGTGAAGTAGGGGCTGCTTCTGGAAACATGGGCGGTGTTGCTGCTGTAATACTAGTTAGTTTAAATATGGGATTAAATCCTGTATATGCAGTAACAGCTGGTGCTGCAGTATTGGGATATGGTATTCTTCCAGGATTTGTAGCTGGATATATAATTTCATTTATCGGACCTATTTTAGAAAAAAAACTTCCTAAAGGATTAGATATAATAGTTGGTGCTCTTTTGATTGCACCGCTTGCAAGAGGAATTGCTTTCGGCGTAGATCCAGTAGTAAATTCAACATTACTTAGTATTGGAGGTATGATTGCAGTTGCTGCAGTGCAATCTCCTTATATAATGGGTTTCTTATTAGGCGGAATTATGAAAATGATATGTACATCTCCTTTAAGTTCTATGGCACTAACAGCAATGCTTGGATTACAAGGTCTTGCAATGGGTATAGCATCTATCGCCTGTGTTGGTGGATCTTTTACAAACGGTATAATGTTCAAAAGGCTTAAACTTGGTGATAGAAGTAATGTAGTAGCTGTGATGCTTGAACCACTAACGCAAGCTGATATAGTAACTGCAAACGCACTTCCTATATATTGCTCAAACTTTATAGGTGGTGGACTAGCTGGGTTAAGTGCTGCTTATTTTAAAATAATAAATAATGCGCCTGGTACAGCATCACCTATTCCAGGATTATTAGCACCATTTGGTTTCAATGAACCTAAATCAGTTATTTTTGCTATATTATTTGCTATATGTGGTGGAATTATTGGTGGACTTGTTGGTTCTACTATAACTCTTTATCTTAGAAAGAAAAAGAATAAAATGGTTGAAGAAGAAGCAATTGCAGCATAATGTGCCATCCACATGGCAAGTTGAATAAGCAATGAATAAAATCCCACTGATATCAAAGGATACAGTGGGATTTTTATAATAAACAAATGGCGAGTACTATAAAAATTTACTTCCATAATAGCAGCACCCAATGGCTCCGTTAAATTGTGGTTGCTCAATAGATACTATCTCTTCATAATCTTCATTTAAATATCTTTTTATTGCAGTGTTATTAGCAACACCGCCAGTTAAAACTAATTTTTTACCTTTGAATTTACTCAAAAGAGGTTTAAGTCTTTTGTATAGAGAGTAGTTAACACTAGAGCATAAGCAATCTATGCTTACACCTTCAGCTATTTTGCCAATTAGCTCAGATTCGGAAAATACAGCACAGGTTGAATTTAGTTCCACAGGATTTTCATAATGTATGCTCATGTCATCAAGGGATACTTCAAGTACATTTGCCATATTCTCTAAATATCTACCACAGGATGCAGCACATTTTTCATTAAGTTCTAGGTCTGTAATAAGTCCTTTTTCCACTTTTACAACCTTAACATCTTGGCCACCTACATCTAAGAGTATAAAATCCTTTAGGCCAGTTTGATAGAAGCCTCCATACACATGGGCTTTTAGCTCATTTATAGGGGTGAATAGTTTCAAATCAGTATTGTTTTTTCCATAACCTGTAGACACTGCCTTATCAATTCGCCTCATATCAAGTTTTTCTAAATTAACAATAATCTTACCATCAAAGTCGCAGTAATTTCTGTAAAAGTTCATGGTGCTTACTTTTATCTTTTGTATTATTTTATTATCTTCCATTAAAACAATCTTAACCGCACGACTTCCAAGATCTATACCTAACACTCGCATTTTTTACCCCCCTTTAAATCTACTAGCATATCAAGAAAGGCTTCTAATCTAAGTTTTGTTCTTGCATCTAAGACATTTAACTTGTCGCCTTCGATATTTAACATGGGTATATCTAATTTTTCTTTTAAAACAATATGTTCTACAGCCCTATAGCAAAAGGCTTGAGTGTAGTGAATTATACCATCTAATTTTCGCTGTTCAATTTGCTTTTGTAATTCTTTAATCCTAAATTCACTATCATAAGGATAAGTGTAGTCGTAATATTGATGAAATATATCTAATGCACTATCTGCTCTTGGAAAAGCAAATTCTCTTTGGACTTCATTGTATACAAAATTAGCATCAAATTGTTCAACAAATTCATATATATCGGCGGTCATAGGAGGAACACCTATGTATCCAAGTCGAAGTTTTCTAGATACTTGTTTTCTGTTTTTCATATTATGAATAACTTTTTTTAGGTCAGCCTCAAATGCATTTATATCTCCATTAAAATCACTTGTGCACACTTGAAATAGGTGATTTTCAAAGCCCGTGGCTTTATTATGAATATAGGTTAACTCATCAATTTCTTTAGCTAATGATCTAATTTGATTTAGTCTTTTTCTAACCACTTCAACTTCTTCTATTGTTACATTAAAGGTATTCATAAATTCCTTTATTTCGCGCTTTACATCATCTGTTTTGTGACTATGTGGAAAGGAAAAGGGATAAACTTTAATTCCTTTTAACTGAAGTACGTCAATTAGGGCTTTTGTATTAGAACAATCGCCCTCCACAACTCCGACTATCTCTGTGATGTGATTTTGTATACAGGCTCCATAAATTCCCTTTGTCCAAGTACACAAGCTTTTAGGAAACCCATCTCTTTCTGCAATGTCTATATATTTTAAATAATCCTTAGAGGTTATAAAAATATTATTTAAATCTATAGGGGTATAACCTGCTGCAATGAGAACCTCTACTGGTACGGTAGTTGTTAATCCTATTTTTTTCATTATGAATCCTCCTGTGTGTTATAGATAATATTTAACAGATGGAAGTTAATATAACCTGTTAATTTTTTATATTTTTAAAAATCGTGCAAATAAAAAAGGGCGCAAACCGCCCTTAAACAAAAAAGACTACCTAAAACGGTAGTTACGTCCTAGTTTTGTTTATAGACAGGATGGTTTAGAACTGTCTTATTTAAGTTTTATAATTATTGAGTTTACTATAGGTTACTCAGGATGTCAAATGGAGATTATTTAAATATAGTGGAGATTATTTAAATATAGTGGATGTGTAACAGAAGAATTATTACTTTTTATTTTTGATTGTTTTGTGATATATTATTCATATAGTAATTTATACTAAATATGATATTATTTTGTATCAAAAGGCATTAAAGTGATTAAGGGGGAAAATGAAGAAGAAATTTTTAATAAAGACCTTATTATTATTAACCGCATTTGTGTTTTTAAAAATTAATTGCATTGCTTATGCACAAAACAATAAAAAAGTGGTTCTACAACTAAGATGGAACCATCAATATCAGTTTGCAGGGTACTATGTTGCAAAATGGATGGGGTTTTACGATGCAGAAGGGTTAGATGTAGAAATAAAGTCTGCCTTTACCTCAAACAACAGTATATTAGTTGCAACTAAGGAGGTTCTTGAGGGTAGAGCAGATTTTGGCATTGGATCAGATGATGTATTAATGGAAGAAAATAAAGGGGCAAATCTTTGTATTGTTGCTTCACTATTTCAACGTAGTGCAGTTGAATATTATATGAAGTCTGATACGCCCTATAGAGGTATAGTTGATTTAACAAAACTCAACATTGCCAGGAGAAAAAATGATTTATTAGATATTGAACTTCAAGCTATGCTGGAAAATGAGGGTATTAAATCTGATAATACTGAAATGTTACCCTATTCTACTGAATTTTCAGCAGCGGATTTAGCAACAGGTAAATACGATGTGATTCCAGGATATCTGGGAACGATTACCTATCTAGCACAACAATCAAAGTTATCATTAAGAATAATAAAACCCATTGACTATGGAATAGACTTTTATGGAGATTCTTTATTTACGAAAAGAGATTTAGCCTTAACAAACCCAGATTTGGTTGAAAAATTTAAAAAAGCAAGTATTAAAGGATGGGAATATGCTTTAGAACATCCTGTGGAGACAGCAAAACGAATTTCCACAGAGTTTAAGATTGAAGGGCAGTCAGTGAAGGAGTTAGAAGCCTATAACCTTTTTCAAGAAAAGAAAGTAGCGGAATTAACTCTTTATCCCGTGGTTGAAATCGGGAATATTAATCCCAACAGATGGATGAAAATGCAAGAGACTTTATTAAAACTTGGAATTGTAAATGGAACACCTGATTTTAACTCATTTATATTTAATTATGATAAGATTATTAATGATAGAAATAAAAGGTTAGAAATGATATTTATTGTTTTAATGATAGGGAGTTTCTGCATATTTTTAATATATTTTATAGTTCGGTTAACTACTAATAATGTCATACTAAAAAAAGAAAACAATGAGAGAAAAAAAGCTGAGGAGAAAATTATTAGAAGTACACAAAGATATGAGACTATGTTTAGTAGTGCACTTCTTGGGATAACAATTACAACAATAAAAGGCATTATATTACAAGCTAATAAACGATGGTTGGATATGACAGGCTATAATGAAGAGGATGTCATTGGAAGAAGTATTTTTGAATTAATTATCCCTGAAGATGACAATGTTTTAAAATTAAAGGATAGATTTTTAAAGGAGGAAATTGAAAGCTATGAAATAGAGCAACAATACATTAGAAAAGATGGCCGTTTGATTTGCGGCAAGCTTTTTATGACTTCAATTTTCGATCAAGACAGTGATAATAAAGTTAATATGGGTATGGTTTTAGATATAACAAATACAAAAACTGAGGAAGAGACTGTTAGGAGAAGTGAAAGCAGGTTTAGACGAATAATTAATGAAATTGCCTCGGGCATGCCTGAAGTGGAGCCAAATGATTCAATATCAGAATATAAAACCTCAGAGGGCGTATATTCTTTATCTACTGAAAAAAGCCAATTATCCTTAAAATTAGAAAAGATTAATCTTGAACTTGAAAGAATGTTCAAAAATGAAATGGATGAGAATAAGAAAAAAGAGGCCTTACTCATATATCAAGCTAGATTTGCTGCAATGGGTGAAATGATAGGAAACATAGCACATCAATGGAGGCAACCCTTAAATAATTTAGGGCTTATTATTTCAAACCTAGAAGATGCTTCCATATATGATGAACTTGAGCCTGAGGTAGTTAACAATGTAGTTGGAAAATGCAGAAAATTAATCAGTAGAATGTCAGATACTATAGACGATTTCAGGTATTTTTTAAAGCCTCAAAATGGAAAAACAAATTTTTCAATATGTGAAAATATAAATGTTGTATTGGAATTGCTTGATGAAAACTTAAAATTTAATAAAGTTAATGTAACAATGGATACAAAAAACGATGTGGTAGCCTTTGGATATGCTAACCAATATTCTCAAGCAATATTTAATATTATAAGTAATTCTATTGATGCCCTAGCGGAACAGTTCCATTCAAATAAAGAAATTGGTATTAAAGTTTATAAAGAGGCAGATATGATTTCAGTTGAAATAAGTGATAATGGTGGCGGAATAAAGGAAGAGAATATTGATAAAATATTTGATGTTTATTTTTCTACAAAGGGTGACAAAAATGGAACTGGACTGGGATTATATATGACAAAGTTAATTATCGAAAATAACATGAGTGGTAGAGTTGAACTTCTTGAACATGGAACAGGTGTTACTATTAAAGTTACAATACCAGAAAATGGGGGGAGTAAAATTGAAGGTGCTAGAAAATAGTAATTTGCTAAATAACCTTAAGGTATTATATATTGAGGATGAAGATTTTGCTAGAAACGAATTGGCAATATTTTTAAAAAGAAGGGTTGGAGTTTTATTAACTGCAAAGAATGGAGAAGAAGGATTAAAGGCATTTAATGAAAATAAACCTGATTTAGTTTTAACAGATCTCATTATGCCTGTTATGGGTGGAATTCAGCTAATAGAAGAGATTAGAAAAACAGGGTCGACCTGTCCCGTGATAGTTATTTCTGCTTTATCAGACAGTCAGACAATAATAAAGACTATTGACCAAGGCATTGTTAAATATATTATAAAGCCATTAAATACAAATGAATTGATTAAACATATGGAAGGTCTTGCAATTGACATACTAAGAGATATTACGGGTAATACTGTAATCGGTGGATTATCATTGCTTAATAAAGAAAGTAAGCAAGAATTAGAGAAAAAATTAAAAAGTGAAATTGCATTTTTCTTAAAGAGTTTTACAGGTAAAGGCCCTAGGGATATTCATCTATTTATAAAGGGCAATAGAATAGAAGTAAAAGCACTAGGGATTCTTACACTATTAGAAGCTAATTTGGTAGTTAATAAAAAAAATTATAGCTTGGTGGATTTTAATCGCAAGATTTTTTACGAGGAAAATATTAATATTCTTCAGCTAAAATTAGGAGAGGTGGTAGGCTCAGTTGTAAAACTACTGGAAGTTATTCCAGATTCATGGAGTAATAGCGATGAGATGATTTTTACGATTTTTTAGGTTGACAATAGAAATGCAACATGATACACTTAATATTATGAATTATCTGAAAACAATAATAATAACAGCTGGCTTGGAAATAATGCCGAACCAGAATAAAGGTAAATATATAACTGACAAGGATTAAAGAAAACATAAAATGTTAGGCTTTAATAAGTCAGTACAAAAACAGTGATGTTATTTGTACTGACTTTTTTGCGTTTTCAATTATGTGAATGAGATATGTTAGAGGTAAAACCTTTATATATAAATCTAAATGTTCAGGAGGAATTATTATGAATACTAACCAAACTGACCTAACTGACCTAACCAATGAAAAGTTACCTATTAAAACATTATTACCATTAGGGCTTCAACATGTACTTGCAATGTATGCTGGAGCAATAGCAGTTCCTGTTATAGTAGGAGCGGCTATTGGTTTAACTCCTCAGCAAATAGCTTACCTAGTAGCAGCAGATCTGTTTACTTGTGGTATTGCCACTTTAATTCAAGCCTTTGGATTTGGAAAATACATTGGTGTTAAGCTACCAGTAATTATGGGGTGTTCCTTTGTATCTGTTGCTCCTATGATTACTATTGGAAAAGCAAGTGGATTACCTGTTATTTATGGTTCAGTTATTTGTGCAGGTATTTTTGTTCTATTGATTTCATCTTTTTTTGGTAAACTTCTTAAGTTTTTCCCTTCTCTTGTTACTGGTACAGTAATTATGATTGTTGGTTTATCACTTATACCTGTTGCTTTAAATGATGCTGCAGGCGGTTATGGTCCAACCCATGGCAATCCTAAAAATCTTATTCTTGCAGGTATAGTAATAATATTTATTTGTATTCTTAATAGATATTTTAAAGGATTTATGCAAGCAGCCTCAGTTCTATTAGGTTTAGTTTTTGGTACAATCGTAGCTTCATTTATGGGGATGGTAAATCTAAGCGCTGTTTCAAGTGCTGGATGGTTTAGAGTTGTTACTCCCTTTTATTTTGGACTTCCTAAATTTGAACTTGGACCAATATTCACAATGTGTCTTATATCACTAATACTTATGATTGAAGCTGTTGGAGTTTTTATCGGTGTTTCAAATATTTGTGGTAAAAAAGTAGAAAATAGCGAAATAGTAAGTGGTCTTAGAGGAGAGGGACTAGCTCAGATCTTAGGTGGAGTTTTCAATTCATTCCCTTACACTACTTTTTCTCAAAATGTTGGACTTGTTGCACTATCAGGTATTAAGAGTCGTTATGTTACAGTGTGTTCAGGTTTAATTCTAATATGTCTTGGAATTATTCCAAAGGTCGCTGCACTTGCAACAATTATCCCACACGCTGTACTTGGTGGAGCTACCTTGGCTATGTTCGGCATGGTATCAGTATCAGGTATTAGAATATTATCAAGTGTAGACTTTTCAAAGACAGGTAATATGTTAACTATTGCTTTAGCTGTAGGAATCGGTCTTAGCTCTAAAGTTTCACCTGGACTCTTTGATCAACTTCCTTATGCCCTTAAATTCGTACTTGAAGATGGAATTGTTGCCGGAAGTTTAGTTGCAATATTTGGTAATATATTTTTTAATTATAAAGAAATTATGGCATCAGAAAATAATGTATCGATTCCTAACAATCATACTCTTTAGTTTTTTATAAATAAATAATAGGGGACAGTTAATAATTCATAAAAATTATTAACTGTCCCCTATTATTTTATTGTTTATTATCGATTGACATCTTTATTAAATCCTTAAGTTTTAAACGCTTGCCGTAATGAAGTATAGCAGAAGAATATATTTTTATGGATATCCAAGCTATAAAAACAATTGTTATTACCAAAGAGAATAGGGAAGCTACAATTTGCCAAACAGGAACTTCTGTAGCTAAAATTCTAGGAGGCATGGAAAAAGGTGCGGAAAATGGAATTATAGATGAGAGGATTGCTACATTTCCATCAGGCACCGCCAGTGAAAAATATCCCATATAGAAAGCCACCATAGATATCATAGTAATAGGCATAATAGATGAATTAACATCTTCTGCCTTACTAACAGTAGCTCCAGCTACAGCATTCATCATAGCATATAGAGAATAACCAAATATAAAGTATAAAACAATCATTATAAGGCTAAAAGGGGTGAAGCTCGAAAAGTTAAGCGCTTGACCTGCTATTGCAAAATTCTCAGGAAAAGTTAATTTATAGGTTAGTGCACCAGTAAATACTACCATGGCTAACTGAATTAGACCGAGGATACCCATAGCAGCACTTTTACCGAGAATTATTTTTGATGGTTTTGTTGAAGTTACAAGAAGCTCCATTACTCTTGAAGTCTTTTCAGAAGCTACAGACATAGCTACTCCATAGCCATAAAAATAAATCGAAAAGAATAGTAGCATACTTACAACAATACTTGATATATAGCTGTTCATCTTGCCATTTCCTAGTTCGCTTACATTAAAGGAAACTTCACTTTGTACCATTGCAGATACGTTATCAGGTACATTAGAAGCCGTAAGTAAATTGCTTACAAAAATACTTTTAACAACTCGACTAATTTCAGAGGGGCCAAGGCCACTGCCAGATTGTTTAACTATATAATCAAAAGTAGGTACACCATTTTTCTCATCTAGAACTAGAAGCGCATTATTCTCTTCATTTTTAACTTTATTTTTAAGTGTATCAATATTATTAGCAGGTTCAGATTTAAATTCATAGTTTGAAAAAGCTTTACCAAGTTTATTTAAATCTCCCTTTAGAATAATTTTTGAATCGACGACAAACACAACTCCTTTTTTAGTTTCGATTGTGGTTGTACCTTGCTCTGTATTGTTTTTACCGCTTTTATCAAAATTCTTTATTATTGCTGGTAAACTGACTATTACAATTGTTAAAATAAGTGTAATTATAGTTGAAATAATAAATGATTTTTTTCTTGAGTTTTCCTTAAAGGTATAGCCTAAAACAGTAAAGAATTCTTTCATTATTGTTCACCAACCTTTTCAATAAATATTTCATGAAGAGAGGGTTCACGAATTTCAAATTTATGGAGTCTTATTTTTGATGCTATGATTTTTTCAAGAAGGCCGTAGGCCTGTTCATCAGATTTAATTTTAAACTCGTAACCTGTAGCGGTTTTTGATATAAGATTTATGTCTTGCTCTTTTATAAGAGTATCAATTTCCTCTTGGCAGTTAACAGTGAGATTCGTCCTTCCATAACCAGCCTTTATTTGCTTTAGGTTGCCGCGAAGAACAGTTTTTCCATCTTTTAATATCATAAGGTCCTCACAATATTCTTCCACGGATTGCATTTGATGGCTAGACATTACTATATATTTCCCCTTTTCAACTAATTCAAAAATTACACTTTTGAACAAATCAGCATTAATTGGATCAAGACCACTTAGAGGTTCGTCTAGAATAATTAATTCAGGATCATGTAGAAGTGCTGTTATAAATTGAATTTTTTGCTGATTGCCTTTGGATAGTTGTTCAGCTGTAGATTTTGAGTATTCAGATACCTTAAGTCTATCAAACCAATAGCTTATTGCTTTTTTTACTGACTTTCCATCCATGCCACGAAGTTTTCCGAAATATGAGAGCTGATCTACTATCTTAGCTTTAGGATATAAGCCTCTTTCCTCTGGTAGATATCCAAACTTTACGGTTTCTCTTGTAACAGGGCTTCCATTCCATTGAATAATTCCACTATCCTTTTCAAGAATCCCCAAAATCATTCTTATGGTAGTGGTTTTTCCTGCGCCATTTGTGCCAAGTAAACCAAATACACCTGGCTTTTCAATTTTAAAAGAAAGGTTTTCGACAGCAGTTTTTTCTCCGAATTTTTTTACTAGGTCTAAAACATCTAATGCCATAATTTTGCCCCCTTTTATTCCTTATGTGTACATAACTGTTATTAACAGTTATGTACGTTATTTTTAATATATCCATATTATAACATACTGCATTTCAAATCGGTATTTTTATAGATCCTCACATTGATTACATTGGCTATGTGGATAACACTAGTTTTAACGTTGACATATAATTGACACGTTAATACGGTATGATAAGATAAATTATATTAAAAAAATATATATAAAGGCGTATAAAAGAGGTGTTAATTTGTTATTTAATTCTGCTAGTTTCTTTATATTTTTCCCCATTGTTACAATTCTATATTTTTTAATGCCACACAAGGTCAGATGGTTATGGCTATTAATAATTAGTTATTTTTTTTATATGTGTTTTAATCCTAAATATGCAATATTACTTGCCATATCAACTATAATTACATATGTAAGTGGATTATTAATAGAAAAGGTGAATATAGATAAAAATGTACGAAGAGCTATTCGATTAAAAAAAATTGTTGTTTTTGCAAGTTTTGCTAGTAATTTAGGTATTTTATTCACATTTAAATATTTAAATTTATTTACTTCCAGATTAACAGAAGTATTATTAAAATTTCATATTTTGATAACAGTACCAACCTTTGATTTTTTGTTACCAATTGGTATTTCTTTTTACACATTTAAGGCGTTAAGTTATACTATGGATGTTTACAGAGGAGATATTAAAGCAACAAAACATTTAGGAAAGTATGCGTTGTTTGTATCTTTTTTTCCACAACTATTAGCAGGACCTATAGATAAATCAAAGGATTTATTATGTCAGTTTGATGAAGAACATTATTTTGATTATGATAGAGTTAAAAAAGGGTTACTATTAATGCTATGGGGTTTTGTTCAAAAGGTTATAATTGCGGATAGGTTAGCGCTATTAGTTAATACTGTATATGATAACCCAAAGAACTATCATGGATTTCAAATTGTAATTGCTACTATTTTCTTTGCTTTTCAAATATATTGTGATTTTTCATCTTATTCTGATATAGCAAGGGGAGTTGGCACAGTTATGGGCTTTAGGCTAACCAAAAATTTTGAAAGCCCTTACTTTTCAAGATCTATAAAAGAATTTTGGAGACGTTGGCATATTAGTTTAAGTGGATGGTTTAAAGACTATTTATATTTCCCTTTAGGGGGAAACAGATGTAGTAAGCTAAGATTTTATTTTAATATAATGGTTGTATTTATAGCAAGTGGATTGTGGCATGGAGCTGCAATAAATTTTGTTATTTGGGGAGCATTACATGGCATATATCAAATAGTAGGAGATTTATTTAAACCAGCAAAAGTGAAATTAATAAGCACATTTAAGATTAAAACTGAAGCTTGGGTATATAAATTTTTCCAAGTAGTAATAACATTTATACTTGTTGATTTTGCATGGATATTTTTTAGGGCAGCTTCATTTACCGCTGCAAAAACAATAATTAAAAATATGATGACGTTTAACCCTTGGGTTCTTACTGATGGCTCTATTTTTAAGTTAGGCTTAGATCCAAAAGATTTTTTAATATCAGTATTAGGCATATTCATTATTTTAGCTATAAATGCTATGCAGTCATGTAAAAACTTAGGATTTGAATTAGCCAAACAAAACATAATACTTAGATGGAGTTTGTATCTAATCGCTATAACGTCGGTATTGGTATTTGGAATGTATGGTCCCGCATTTGATGTTCAGAAATTTATATATTCTCAGTTTTAATTAGGCACTTTATGTTCCATTTTAAAGGGTTATGCTTGTACCTATAGGAGGCGCTCCATTGAATAAAAAAAGAATTTTAAAAGGAAGTATTTTTACTGTTATTTTAATATCTATTCTCTTATCTTTAAATTGGTTATTCATATTCAAAACTGGTTACCGTAATAATTTGTATCAAGGATTATATGCAAATACAGGGGATAAATATGATGTTGTATTTTTAGGATCGAGTCATATGCATGCAGCAATGAGTCCAAATTTACTATGGAAAGATTATGGAATAACTAGTTTTAATTATGCAACAGCTGGTGAACCTATTGATGTTACATATTATCTGTTAAAGGAAATATTAAAAAAACAGGAAAAACCTGTGGTTGTAGTTGATTTATATTATTTAGGCTTAACTGAAAAATATGGAGAAGAGGGCTACATTAGTTATGTGCTTGATAACATGAAAATGTCTAAAAACAAGGTTGATGCAATTTTAGCCACTACCCCTAAAGATGAAAGACAAAATTATTTTGTTCCATTTATAAGGTATCACAACAGATGGAAAGAATTATCAAAAGATGATATTCAATTTAATAATTTAGATAATTATTTTGAGAAAGGCTTTAGTGTTGGAGATGAAAAGTATGGTAAAGAAAATAAATCTAAGGTTCTTACAGAGGGTGTAGGAGAACTTCCTCCTAAATCAGAGGAATATCTATATAAAATGATTAATTTATCTAAGCAGCAGGGATTTAAACTTATATTTACTAATGTACCATACGATGATACAAGCACAACGGGTATGAAAAATTGGACTCAAACTCCAGAAAAAATGTTCAATAAAGTTGAACAAATATGTAAAGAAAACAATATTGAGTTTATTAATTATAACAAGAAGTATAAAGAAATCGGATTTGATTTTAAGTCTGATATGTTTAATATTGGTCATTTAAATATTTGGGGCTCTAATAAAGTTACAAATTATTTAGGTGAATTACTGAAGACAAAGTATGAATTAAAGGATCATAGAAATGATAAAAGCTATGAAAAATGGAATACGGATTACTTGCTATATTTGAAAAACCATCCAATTGCTAAGTAGCTAAATGTTGAACTTATTCTAGCTTTTGTGGTTAATGTAGAAAAAAACAATGATTAAAATGAGAAAAACCCTATCTTTAAAAGATGGGGTTTTTAATTTTATCCAAAAAGTTTCACCATTTGCTTTGTGTTATATAATTTAATCTAGTATTTGTACTTTTATGTATCTAACACCAAAATCAAGGGCTTCTTTAAGTGTATTGAAATATAAATCTATAAATTTTCCTTTCACTCCAGAACCTTTATCTGCAGCTATGGCATATCCGTAGCCTTCAACATATAATTTTGTTCCCATGGGAATGACATTAGGGTCTGTAGCTATTGTACTAATTCCATTTGGATCTCGAACAGCCTTTTTTCCAGAGGCAGTATAAGTATTAGTTGCTCCTTTAATTGGGCAATAAGCAGTGGCCTTTACGTTAATAATCTTTTCAGAGCCTCCTCTTGAGAAGGTTATGTTAGGCAAAGTACCTTGAACTATAATTTTATTTTGTGGTGCTTTAATTACTGTTTCTTTAATAACATTGCTTGCTACTTGTTTTCCATCCTCATAAGTCACATTTGAAGTAACACTTTTTTCGCCTTGCTTTCCCACTTGTGAAACCTTACTTTGAGATTTGAGTGTATTAGCATCATTTTTGATAACTGTTTTAAAAGGAATAGGTATTGATTTTTTTAGTGTTGCTATTTTAACCCTTGTTACGGTAACTTCCATACCGCTTGATAACTCAGTTACTAATGATGGGGACACCTTATCAGTAGCACTTAAAGCTATTTTTTCTGCTTTTAACATTAGAGCAATGTTTTTTTCAGTAGATTTTATATTAAGCTCTTTATTATCTACTAAGACTTTAAGATCCACAGTTATAACATCATTACTAGCTATTAAAGATTTATCAATGTTATCATTTTCGTCTGCATTTATTTCAGCACTAGCTAAAGTGCTATTATAAGTTTTTTGGAAAGTTATTGGTTCAATTTGTTTACCATCTACAACTACCGTACTATCTTCATTTATGAAGCACATAAAAATAGTTAAAGCTGAAATTATTGTCACCAGCATAAAATTAATTACGATGTTTCCTCGTTTATATTTTATAAATTTAACGATAATAATCATCTCCTATTATAAATTTGGGTATAATTATTTATGTGGTCAGGCTAAAGTGTAGCAGTTTTTAATATATGACGTTAAAGAATAATCTGAAAAGATGCATGAGAGGTTGGTGTTTCATGTAAGTCTATACCAATATATTTATGGTAATTTATTGTAATAGTAGTATAGCATAGTTGGAAGTACATGGGAAATATTATTTTTTTTTTAGTTAAATTAAACAGAGTTATAAAAACTCAGTAACTAAGCTATTCTAAGTAGAAATATTATGCTATCTTAAAAAAAGTATGGTACAATTTAGGAAGAGGTATTAAATAATGCACTTACAAAAATTTATTAACCGACTATTATTTTAATGATGAAAAGATGCCACTTGCCACGTGGGCGGCGCCAAGTTATCATTGTGTTTTATTTAACACGACTTTAGACTGTAAATATTATGGTATAGTGTATATAATATATAGATTTTGAATATTAGAACGGAGGAACAACATGTTTAGTCCTATAAAGAATACAAAAGTTTACGAACAGGTAATAATTCAAATAAAAGATATGATTGATAAAGGTACGCTTAAAAAGGGAGATAAGCTTCCTTCTGAGAGGAAGTTAGTTGAACAATTAGAGGTAAGTAGGGCTTCCATTCGGGAGGCACTTAGAGCATTAGAAGTCATTGGACTTATAGAGTGCAGACAAGGGGAAGGCAATTACATAAAAACAAGTTTTCAAGATAATTTATTTGAACCACTATCAATTATGTTTATGTTAGAGGGAAGCGACCCAGAAGCAATCTGGGAGCTTAGAAAAATTATGGAGGTGGAGGCTGCAGGTCTTGCTTCTAAGAGGATAACTACTGAACAACTAAAGGAATTAAAAGATATAACTCAAGAATTTATGAATTGTGGGGATGAAACTATTAATGCTGAAATTGACAAACAGTTTCATTATAAGATTGCAGAATGCTCAGGCAATGTTTTAATATTTAACATTCTAAAAACAGTATCAACCCTTGTGGATCATTTTATTGTAGATGCAAGAAAATTGATATTAGAGCAGCCGGGAAATAAAGAAATACTTTTCTCACAACACAATGAGGTATATTTAGCTATGGAAAAACATAGTTCTGCAGCTGCTCGAAAAGCAATGCGAGAACATTTAGATTTTGCAAATGCGTATATGAAAAAAGAAAAGTAACTTAGAAATATATAGTTTTGTGCAAAACAAAAAGTGAGGGCAATAACAAATATTGCTCTCATTTTTTTATTTTTTTGAATAAAATAAATCTTATCGTTAACTATTTAACTATTGTAGAAATATTTAAAATAGTATGTTATTATGATATAAAGGTGGTCAGACCATACTACCAAAAATGAAATTTTGCATTTTCTATAAGAATGATTGGAGGAAAATATATGGAAATTTTAGTTTGTATAAAGCAAGTTCCAGGAACTTCAAAAGTTGAAGTAGATCCAGTTACAGGTGTTTTAAAAAGAGATGGTGTAGATTCAAAAATGAACCCTTATGATTTATTTGCATTAGAAACTGCGCTTAAAATTAAGGAGCAGCAAGGTGGATTAATCAAGGTTATAACTATGGGACCACCACAAGCAAAGGATGTAATTCGAGAGGCATATATGATGGGCGCAGATGAAGGCGCATTAATATCTGATAGAAAGTTTGCAGGAGCGGATGTTCTTGCTACATCTTATACAATATCACAAGGAGTAAAAAAAATGGGTACCTTTGATCTTATACTATGTGGAAAGCAAACTACAGACGGTGATACTGCTCAAGTTGGACCAGAAATGGCTGAATATCTTGGTATTCCCCACATTGCAAACGTTTTAAAAATAATAGAAATAAAAGATAAATCAGTTATTGTTGAAATGGATATGGCAAATACTGTTGAGGTAGCAGAAGTTCAATTTCCATGCCTTTTAACTGTAGATAAAGATATATATCAGCCAAGACTGCCATCTTACAGGAAAAAACTAGCTACAAAAGATAGAGAAATAAAAATGATAACATTAAATGATTTTGAAGATAAGAATGAAAAGAAATATGGACTTAGTGGTTCACCAACGCAGGTTGAAAGAATATTTCCTCCATCTGTAAATAATGATAGAGAAACATGGACAGGCAGTGGTGCACAGCTTAGCCTTAAAATAGCAGCAAAACTTAAAGAATTAAAATTTGTATAAAGAAGGGTGGAATTTTCATGAGTAAGTTAATTTGTAATCAGGAGAAAGTAAATGAGTCAAATGTTGAAGAATTAATAAAGGTTTGCCCTTTTGGTGCAATTGAATACAACCAGGGAAAAATCGAAATTAATGCAGGTTGTAAAATGTGTAAAATTTGCGTTAAAAAAGGTCCGACTGGAGTAATGGAATTTGTTGAAACAGAAGAAGAGAAAATTGACAAGAGCCTATGGAAGGGTATAGGAGTATATGTGGACCATGTAGAGGGCGATATACATCCTGTAACAATGGAGCTAATCGGAAAAGCTAGAGAACTTGCTGCAGTGGTTAATTTTCCAGTATATTGTGTATTTATTGGTTCTAATATAAAGGA
The DNA here is from genome assembly GCF_011065935.2 of Clostridium estertheticum. Classification (NCBI taxonomy): domain Bacteria; kingdom Bacillati; phylum Bacillota; class Clostridia; order Eubacteriales; family Clostridiaceae; genus Clostridium; species Clostridium estertheticum. The sequence continues at coordinate 1,847,881 of NZ_JAAMNH020000001.1, forward strand.
AAAAGCAAAAGAATTACTTTATTATGGAGTGGATGAAGTATTTGTATACGATTTCGAAGAGCTGAAGGATTTTAGGATAGAACCTTATACCGCGGCCTTTGAAGATTTTGTTAATAAGGTAAAGCCATCATCTTTACTGGTTGGTGCTACAACTATTGGAAGATCTCTTGCTCCACGGGTAGCGGCAAGGTTTAGAACAGGACTGACAGCTGATTGTACAATGCTTGAAATGAAAGAAAATACTGACCTTGTGCAGATAAGACCCGCTTTTGGTGGTAACATAATGGCACAGATTTTATGTCCTAATACTAGGCCTCAGATGTCAACAGTAAGATATAAGGTTATGAATGCACCTGAAAGATTATGCGCCCCAAAAGGTAAAATTACAATTTGTGATATAGATAGTGAAAAATTAGCTTCAAAGATTGAAGTGTTAAAGGTTACAAAAAAAGAAGCAGAAGAAAACATTTCAGATGCAGAGGTAATTGTTGCAGTTGGTAGAGCATTAAAGTCAGAAAAGGACATGGCTATGATCCAGGAACTGGCAGATCTTCTCCATGCTCAAATAGCTGGGACAAGACCAACAATTGAAGCTGGCTTTATTAATGCTAAAAAACAAATTGGTCTTTCTGGTAGAACAGTTAAACCAAAGCTAATAATAGCTCTTGGAATTTCAGGTGCGGTTCAGTTTACAGCTGGAATGAATAGCTCAGAACGTATATTTGCAGTAAATAGTGATGAAAATGCTTCTATATTCAATGTAGCTCATTATGGAATAGTAGGAGATATATATGAAATAGTTCCTCAATTAATCGAAAATATCAAGAACTCAGGGGCGGAGTATTGTGTACGTTAATATTACAGTTGCATAGATGATGATTTAAAGTGAATAAGTAAGTTAGTGTTAACACTATCATATGAACCGAGGAGGTAACTTTTATGGATTATAAAAAACTTGATACTAAGGATATAGAGTTTTTAGTTTCAATATTAGATAAAGATAGAGTATTTATAGGTGACGCAATAAATGATGATTTCAGCCATGATGAAATGGGTGGAATAAGCAAAATGCCAGACGTATTAGTTGAAGTTCTTTGTACGCAGGAAGTGTCAAAGATTATGAAATATGCATATGAAAACATGATTCCAGTTGTAGCAAGAGGCTCAGGAACAGGACTTGTTGGCGCATCAGTTCCGATTTACGGTGGAATTATGATAAATATGTCTAAAATGAACAAGATACTTGAAATTGACGAAGAAAACTTAACTTTAACCCTTGAACCAGGTGTGCTTTTAATGGAGATAAGTAAATATGTTGAGGAGTTTGATTTATTTTATCCACCAGATCCAGGAGAAAAATCAGCTACTATTGCTGGCAACATAAATACCAATGCAGGCGGAATGAGGGCTGTTAAGTACGGGGTTACTAGAGATTACATAAGAGGGCTTGAAGTAGTGCTTCCAAATGGAGAAATACTTAATATTGGAGGAAAAGTGGTTAAGAATTCCTCGGGTTACAGCATAAAAGATTTAATCTGTGGATCTGAAGGAACCCTAGGAATAGTTACAAAAGCTATATTAAAACTTATACCACTTCCTAAGAAAGCTATATCACTGCTAATACCTTTTCCAAATCTTGATTTAGCAATAGGTACAGTTCCAAAGATAGTTAAATCAAAATCTGCACCAACTGCTATTGAATTTATGCAAAGAGAGGTTATTCTTGCTGCTGAAGAATTTCTAGGAAAAAAATTCCCTGATAATTCCTCAGATGCATACCTTTTATTAACTTTTGATGGCAATAGCATAGAAGAAATAGAAAAAGCTTATGAAAGCGTAGCTAATATTTGCCTTGAGGAAGGTGCTCTTGACGTATTTATAACTGATACAGATGAGCGAAAAGAAGCTGTTTGGTCTGCAAGAGGAGCTTTTCTTGAAGCAGTTAAGGCCACAACCACTGATATGGATGAATGTGACGTTGTTGTTCCAAGAAACAAAGTTGCTGAGTTTATTAGGTACACTAATGAGCTTCAAAAGGAGTTTGATGTAAGGATAAGAAGCTTTGGCCATGCAGGTGATGGTAATTTACATGTGTATGTATTAAAGGATGAGCTATCAGATAAAGCATGGGAAAAGAAGATTGAAGTAGTATTTGAAGCAATGTACAGTAAGTCCAGGGAACTCAAGGGATTAGTATCCGGCGAACATGGAATTGGTTTTGCTAAGAAATCATATATGCTTGAACAATATGGTCCTGTATATGTAGCGCTTATGAAAAATATAAAATTAGCTTTTGATCCTAAAAATATATTAAATCCAGGGAAAGTTTGTCAATAGAAGCAAATTATATCGCCAATATCTTTTAAAGAGGTTGGCGATATAATAATAATCTTATGTAATCCATTTCAATATGGATACTATATATTTTTAAATGTAGGAGGGAATAAAAGATGAACAATTATTTATTATTTTTCATAGCACTTATCCCCATTATATGGCTTATGGTTTCTCTAGGCGTATTAAAAATGCCTGGGCATAAAACCTGTACAATTACACTTGTAATTACAATACTACTTGCAATTTTGGTATGGAAGATGCCAATTAGCCAAGCTCTTACAGCAACACTTGAGGGAGCAGCTATGGCAATATGGCCAATAATTGTTGTAATAATAGCAGCAGTGTTTACCTACAACCTTTCTATTCATACTAAAAGTATGGACGTAATAAAGGATATGATGACAGGAATTACAACAGATAGGAGAATATTAGTTTTAATTGTTGCGTGGGGTTTTGGTGGCTTTCTTGAAGCAATTGCAGGCTTTGGTACAGCGGTAGCTATACCTGCAAGCATTTTAGCTGCACTTGGTTTTGATCCTATTTTTGCAGCTATAATATGCCTTATTGCAAATACAACGCCAACAGCTTTTGGAGCAATAGGACTTCCTGTAACAACTCTAGCAAAGGTTGCATCAATTGATCCAACAACTTTAAGCTATGCAGTTGGACTTCAATTATTTATATTAATCGTAATTGTACCACTAATTTTAGTTATGCTAACAGGTAAAAGTGTAAAGGCCATAAAAGGAGTTGTGCTTATTTCTCTTGCCTCAGGATTAGCTTTTGCAATACCAGAACTTTTAATTGCAAAATATGTTGGAGCAGAACTTCCAGCACTAATTGGTTCAATGATATGTATTATTGTCACAGTTACAATAGCTAAAATATTCTATAAAAAAACAGCAGCTAAAGATAAAGTTAATATATCTGCAAAACAGGGAATAATTGCCTGGGTGCCATTTATCTTGATTTTGACTTTTATATTAATCACAAGTTCTCTAGTTCCGTGGATTAATAAACCATTATCAGCTATAAAAACTTCACTTCAAATATATAATGGTCCCCATGCAAAACTTAGTACTTTCACATGGATTGCTAATCCAGGGACACTTATAATACTTGCTACCTTTATTGGCGGGCTTGTTCAAGGGGCTAAGGTTAGGGAGATAGCAAAAGTATTAATTGATACTTGCAAGCAAATGAGCAAAACTGCAATTACAATACTTGCTATAGTCGCTCTTGCTAAGGTAATGAGTTACAGCGGAATGATAACATCTATTGCGGTAGTTTTAGTTGCAGCAACAGGAAGTTTTTATCCATTAATTGCTCCAATTATAGGTGCTCTAGGTACATTTGTAACTGGTAGTGATACCTCTGCTAATGTATTGTTTGGACCTCTGCAAGTTGAGGTTGCAAAAAATTTACACATGAGTCCTTATTGGTTAGCAGCTGCTAATACTGGCGGTGCTACTGCAGGTAAAATGATATCTCCTCAAAGTATTGCAGTCGCCACAGCAGCCACTGGACTTGTAGGAGCTGAAGGTAAGATATTGAAGGCAACTTTAAAATTCTGCCTTGCATATGTAACAATATTAGGATTAATTACGTACTTTGGAGCAAAATTCTTTACAATGTAGGGAGGAAGATTATATATGACTAAAATAAAGATACCATATTCAAAACAGTTCTTGGAAATTGAAATACCCGATAAAAATTTGGTAGCAATATTAGAATCAAAAGCTCATGCGTACAAGGTAGAATGCACTCAGCAGGAAATTGTAAATAAGGCACTGGATAATCCTATTGGAAGTGCAAAATTAGAAGATCTAGTTAAAAGTGTGAAAAACTTAGTATTAATAACTAGTGATCACACAAGGCCTGTACCAAGTAAAGTAACATTGCCAATACTACTGTCAAGAATCAGAAATGCAAACCCTAAAATTAAAATAACGATATTAATTGCCACTGGTTTTCATAGACCAACTACAAGGGAAGAAATGATAGATAAGTTTGGACAAGAAATTGTAGATAATGAAGTTATAATAAATCATGTATCAGAGGATTATGGCAGTATGGTACGCGTAGGAACCCTTCCATCAGGTGGAGAACTATTGCTTAATAAGATAGCAATGGATGCAGAACTTTTAGTCTCAGAAGGATTTATAGAGCCACACTTCTTTGCAGGATTCTCTGGAGGACGAAAGAGTGTGCTTCCTGGAGTGGCTTCAGCAAAGACAGTTATGGCAAACCATTGCTCTGAATTTATAGCAAGTGAATATGCTAGGTCTGGAGTTATTGTAAATAACCCAATTCATAAGGATATGCTTTATGCAGCAAAAGCGGCAAAGCTGGCCTTCATATTAAATGTTGTTATTGACAGCAATAAGAAGGTTATAAATGCATTTGCAGGAGATAGCGAGCTTGCACACGTTGAAGGATGTAAATTTGTAATGGAACTTGCAGCTGTGAAAGCCGTTAAAGCAGATATTGTTATATCTACTAATGGAGGATATCCTCTTGATCAGAACATATACCAATCTGTAAAAGGTATGACTGCTGCAGAAGCAACTTGCAAGGATGGCGGAGTTATAATCATGGTGTCTGCTTGTAATGATGGACATGGTGGACAGTCATTCTATGACAATATAGCAAATGCAAATAGCCCACGGGTCGTCCTTGATAAGGTGCTTAAAATAGGAAGAAATGATACGGCGCCAGATCAATGGGAATTTCAAATTCTTGCCCGCATATTGGACAATCATACGGTGATCCTTGTTACAGATATGTGTGACCCTGAAATGATAGTAAAAATGCATATGAAGCATGCAGCTACCTTTGAAAAAGCACTACAAATGGCTTTTGAGATAAAAGGAAAAAATGCAAAAATAACAGTAATACCAGATGGAGTTTCAGTTGTTGTAAATTAGAAAAAGGTGCCACCCACGTGGCAAGTGGCAAGTTGTAAGGTACAAGTAAAATGGGCTGTCTCAAAATAGAAATTAATTTCTATTTTGAGACAGCCCATTTTGAAAATTTAATCTAAAATTGTTACTTTTAGATATTTAACACCCCAATTAGAAGCCTCTTCAAGTGTATTGAAAAATACGTCTATAAATTTCCCTTTAACTCCAGACCCTTTATCGGCAGCTATAGCATTGCCGTAACCTTCAACATATAATCTTGTTCCCAGTGGAATTACATTAGGATCTACAGCTATGGTACTATACCCACTTGGATTTCGAACAGCCTTTCTTCCAGAGGAAGTATATGTATCATTTCCATCAACTGCACAGTAAGCAGTAGCCTTTACATTAATAGTCTTTGAGGTTGATGTAGCACGTACATTGAGAGTTTTTGCAGATGCTCCTCTTGAAATGCTTATGGCGGGCTTTGTACCCTGAGCTATAATTTTATGCTGGGGTTCTTTAACTACAATTTCTTTAATAACTTCTCTATTTACTTCTTTCCCATTCTCATAAGTAACATTTAAAGTAATGTTTTTTTCACCTCTTATTCCATTTTGTAAAACTGAACTTTGAGATTTTAATGTATCCTTGTCATCTTTAATAACCGTTTTAAAGTCAATAGGCTTTTTCTCTTGGACTGTTTCTGTTTTAACCCTAGTTATGATAACATTCATGCCTTTAGATAATTTATTTTCTATTAAGGGGTAAACTTTATCATTAGGACTTAAGCCTATTTTTTCTGCATTTAACATTAATGCAATATCTTTTTCCGCAGAGGCTATATTAAGCTCCTTATTGTCTACAAAGACTTTAAGATTTATAGCGTGATTAATAGTTATAACATCATTGTTAACTAGTTTTGAATTTAAGTCTTTATCAATCTTATCTTTTACTGCTATATTTATATTAGCTTTTTTTAAAGCAGTCTCAACAGTTTTTTGGTAAGTTACTAATTTAATTTGCTTACCATCTACCACCACTGAAATATTTTTTCTTGTTATGGACATGAAAGCAGTTGTGGTTGCAATTATGGCCATTAGAACAAACCCCATTACAATTTTCTTTTGTTTACCTTTTATAAATTTAACAATAATAATCATCTCCTATTATTAATTTAATATAATAATTATGCAGGATTCCTAAATAGATTATATTAAAATATATAATATTTAAGAACAATCTCAAAAAATGTGTGAGATTTAAGGAATGTATATGTCTAAAGCAAAATATGCATGGTAATTTATTGTAACAGTAGTATATCACATTTTTCAGTTACAGGGTGAATTGATAGTTATTATCACTTGTAAAAGTTGAGTTCATATGGTTCAATTATTTTAGCAGTTATATTATTTTTACTTGCTCTCTTAATAATGGCAACAAAAACAAGATGATTAAATGGGTTTAATAACTTAGGAATTTGAAGGAGTAGTTATTTTTTCAACACTACCAAACACTAATTATGGAGGTGATTTTTTGAAGTTAAAAGAGTTAGAGAATATAGTTTTTAAGTCATCTTCTATTTTAATGAGAAGTGAGGGCGAAAAGTCTTTTAATAGTGGATTAGTTGCTAAGATTAAAGGAAAAAAAATTGATAATATATATCACATTTATGGATGCGTTAGAAACCCTACTAAGACTGATGAATTTAACACCCATATAAAAATAGACTTATTAAAGAAAAAATTAGAGGGTGTAAAATGCAGTTGTGAGGATTTCAAAGAGAGTTCCACTACGGGCTACTTATTTATGTGTAGCCATTTAACTGCTACAGCCTATAGTTTTTTTAGAAGGGCCACAATAAAAAATTCGGAGAAAAGTAGAAGTAACGGGATAAACCCAAAAACAGAAGAAAATCAAAAGGTAGAAACAAATAAAAAACAAGAAAAACACAAAGAAAATAACAAAGGCTTGAATAGTTTTATAAAATTAATTCGTAAAGTCTCAAAAGGTCCTACTTACTATGAAGCCCAACATGCAATAGGTAAGGAAAAAACAAAAATTGAACCTGGGGACTTAAGAACTTTTTTATCAGGGGTCAAGGGTGAAAAAATCAAGTTCAACTATGATAGCTTTGAGTTTGAGTCACCAATAATGCAGGTGGATTTACCATTAACATTTACATTAAAGATTAGAAAGGAACATTTTGTTGTAACAACCCATAAGCAGTTTCCAGTGTCTTTAAATGATAAGAATGATGTGTATTTATTTAATTGGAAGCTTTATCTACCATCAAGAAATCAAGTGGGGAAATATATGCTTCTATGTGACAAGCTAAAAAGAAATGGTGAGATTCTATACCGAAAGGACATAGATAACTATAACAAACTTACAGTCTTCCTAATGAGTATTACTAGTGATATTAATATTAGTGAAGAGGTAAAAGCCTATGCAGCAAATTTTATAAAGCCAGAGTTTCACTTATATGACATGGACAATGATATTTATTGTGATATAAAAATTATTTATGGTAACGAGAGAATCAACATATTAAAGGAAGATAAAAGTGTTGATATAATTACACGTGACTATAAAAAAGAGGGTAAAATCCTTATGGAACTCGAGAAGTATAGGTTTATAAAAAGAAATGAGAGGCTACTCTTTATAGGTGGAGATGAGGAATTATTTGATATCTTAAATAAAAGTGAAGATAATCTACATTGCCTAGGAAATGTTACCTTTGGGAAAGGGCTTAAACACAGAAGGATATTCAATTCAAGCTTTATTGAAGCTAAAATAGAAGAAACGGAAGGCTCCTATGATTTTTCCTATGGTATTCATGACATCGAAAATAGGGAATTAAATAGCGTTCTCACATCATTTAAGCAAAAGAACAGATTTTACAAAACTGTAAATAATAATTTTCTGGATTTTCAAGATGCAGGAGTTAGGGATTTTTGTGATTTAATAATAGCATTAAATACAAAGGAAACCATAAAAGATGGGTTAATAGAAATAGAAAAAAATAAGGCGCTATATTTAAATGAAAAGATAAAAAGCAAGAACCTTCAATTTATTAAAGGCATTGAAGTGTTAAAGAATATAGAAAATGCATTATCAAATATAAATAATATGAATATTAGTATACCGGTGAACTTGAAGGCTACACTTAGAGAATATCAAATTGAAGGTTTTAAATGGATTAAAAGGTTAGGTGCATTAGGTTTTGGAGGGATATTAGCAGATGAAATGGGCCTTGGTAAAACTATTCAAACCATAGCTTTCCTTTTATCCCAGGAAAATAAAAAATCTATTATTATTAGCCCAACCTCCCTTATTTATAATTGGAAGGCGGAACTAGAAAAATTTGCGCCTAGTTTAAAGGTGGGCATTGTACATGGAGAAAAAAGTGAAAGACATAAATTAATTCATGATTTGCAGAATTATGATGTAATATTAACAACTTATGGAACTTTAAGAAGTGATATACAGCAATATGAGGATATTATTTTTGATTGTTGTATTATAGATGAGGCACAAAATATAAAAAATTATTTAACACAAAACACAAAGGTTATCAAAGAAGTAAAAGCTAAGATTAGATTTGCGTTAACAGGCACTCCTATGGAAAATAATTTAGCCGAACTCTGGTCTATATTTGACTTTATAATGCCGGATTATTTGTATTCAAAAGAAATTTTTGAATCAAAATTTACCATAGGACGTAAAGGCGATTTAGAAGAACTTAAATTATTAATTAAGCCTTTTCTTTTAAGGAGAACTAAAAGTGAAGTAATGAAAGAATTGCCAGATAAAATAGAAAAGAAATTTATCGTTGAGATGACAACAGCTCAAAAGGGTGTATATAAAGCTTATATTAAAGCTGTTAGGGAAAAAATGAAAAGTAGCAGTGAGGGTAAAATAGAGGTTTTTTCTTATTTAACTAGGCTAAGACAAATTTGCTTAGATCCTTCTCTTGTAATAGATGAATACAAAGGTGGAAGTGGTAAGCTAAAAGTTGCAACGGAACTTATTGAAAAACATATAGAATCACAGGGTAAAGTGCTATTATTTTCTCAATTCACTTCAGCACTTAAAAATATAGGAGAGAATTTAAAGAGAAAAGGAATTCCCTATCTTTATTTAGATGGAAAAACAAAACCTAAAGATAGAATTAAATTGGTAGATGAATTTAATAGCAGTTGTGAAACATTAGTATTTTTAATATCACTAAAGGCAGGAGGAACAGGCCTAAACCTGGCCTCAGCAAATCTAGTTATTCATTTTGACCCTTGGTGGAATCCTGCAGTAGAGGATCAAGCAACGGATAGAGCTCATAGAATTGGTCAAAGAAATGTAGTAGAAGTAATTAAATTAGTTGCCAAAGGAACTATAGAAGAAAAAATAATTCTACTTCAAGAAAATAAAAAGGACTTAATAGACAGTGTAATTACAGGGGAACTTACAAATAGTCATGTGCTTGGGAAGCTTACTAAGGAAGAGTTGTTGGAGCTTTTTAGATTTTAGCGAGCCGGCTACCAGCCGCCGCCCGGCTGGTGCCACCCACGTGGCAAGTGGCAAGTTGCATTACTTAAGCTCCATGTATATTTTTTTATTTAGATGTTAATATTCTAAATAAAAAGTATAGAGGAGTGAGCTACAATGTCAAGAAAAGACACTGCGAAATATGAGGGAGCAGTATATCATATTTATCAAAGAGGTAATAATAAGGAGTTTATATTTCAAGATGATAATATAAAAACCTTCATTTTAAAATATTTAAATGAGTATAATAAGAAATTCGATTATGAGCTTCTAGCATACGTAATTATGGATAACCATTATCACCTTCTAATAAAGACTAATAAAGTAGATATAAGCACCATAATGTTTTATATTAATAATTTGCTAGGTAAATACGTAAATGGACAATTAGATAGGACAGGGCATGCATTTGATAGTAGATATAGATGTAAATTAGTTGAAACGGATGCTAATCTAATCTGGATTTTAAGATATATACATAGAAATCCTGTAAAAGCACATATTTGTAATGATATTAATGATTACAGATGGAGTAGTCACTATTTTTATAATAATTATGTAAAATCTCATATTAATATAGATTTAATTCTATGCATGCTTGGAAACTCTAAAGATGCTGCTATTAAAAAGTATTTAAAATTGATTAATTCAATTGGACATGAAAATGATAATGACAAAGATTATGACATAATAAAGCAAGAATTTAACCTCAATGAAACAGCCTGGGTAAGGGCTAGTAATGATTTCGCAAAACCAAATCGCACTACTTTAGATGAAATAATTATCAATCACAAAATTAAGGAAAGTGATTTATTCCATATTAGAAATGGAAATAGGAAGACTTGCCTAACCCCTTTAAAGCTTAGAATTATTAAAAGCGCCTTAGAACAATGCTATTCCTTAAAAGAAATAGCAAACTATCTTAATGCAGCACCTTCAACTATAAGTAAATTGATTTCTAGAAATAAAACAGTATAATATAATAAGATGCCACTTGCCACGTGGGTGGCACTAAAAGCAATAGGAGGAATGAAAAATGTACGTAGAATTTAACAGTGAAATAGTAGGTAGTGAGGATATAAAAAATATAATTGAGAAAAACACAGAGTTTAAAGTGCTTAAAGACATGAGCAAAGGTACCAAAAGAGAGGATACATTAGCTTTTAATTTAAGTGTAGGGATAGATACTTTAAATGACTTAATGGAAGAAGAATGTGATTTAAATGAATTGACAGAAGATGAGTTATTTGAAGAATACCTTTCACTGGCAGAAGAAATTGCAATGGACATTGAAGAATATGTTCCAGAGGGCGCTATTATGGATATTAAATCTTATAAATGGGATAAATCAGATAATGCAATAAAATTAATTATAATTATAGCTCCTGAAGATCTTTATGAAGTTAAATTAAGGGATGTTATGAAGAAACTTATAACGCAAGTGGAGTAATATTAGGGACTATAACAAGAGGTAGGTAGATTCAAATCTTGTTATAGTCCTTTACAATATGATAGCTTGTCACTTTTGCCACTTGCCACGTGGGTGGCACCAGCCTGGAAACCTTGGAGGGATTAATTTGAAAATACTGTATGGAACAGCGAATCCTGCTAAAATTCAACATATGAGAGAAATGCTCAAGGGATTAGATGTTGAAATTATTGGACTTAATGATATTAAATTGGAAATTGGAAAGATTGATGAGAGCGGGAATAATCCATTAGAAAATGCTAAAATTAAGGCTAATGCATATTATAAAGCCTATAAGATGCCATTGTTCTCTTGTGATTCAGGCTTGTACATAGAAAAAATAGAAAACTTAGAAAATCAAAAGCAACCTGGCGTTCATGTTAGAAGAGTTAATGGCAAAGAGCTAAGTGATGAAGAAATGATAGAGTATTATACTAGTGTAGCTATAAAATTAGGTGGTAGCGCAAGAGCAAGATATAAAAATGCTATTTGCCTAATACTTAATAAAGAGTGTATCTTTGAATATGACGGGGATGACATAGGATCAGAAATTTTTATTATTTCATCAAAGCCACATGAAAAAAGAGAAAATGGTTTTCCATTGGATTCCATTTCTGTAGATATAAAAAGTGGTAAGTATTATATGGATTTGAGAGATTGTGTAGATGAGAAAAATGATGCCTGCCCAGGAAGAGGTTTTAGAAAGTTTTTTAGTGGGGTTTTAAATGGATAATATGAACGTTACTACTCAGGCTGACTTTAATTGACACTAACAATCCACCTTTTATAACGTACTATCTGAAGCATTGGTTACTAGGCTAGTAACATTTTCTTTAAACATTAATATAATAATACTAGCACTTAGTCTATTCATAATTTTTACTTTAAATATTATTTATTGTGAAACTTATGAATTAAGGAGGAAACTACTATGTACCAGATTCATAACCCAAAGGTTAGTGTGATAATTACATGCTATAACTATGGGGAATTCCTTAATGCTGCTATTTATTCTTGTTTAAGTTCAACTTTTGATGACATTGAAATTATTGTTGTAAATGACGGGTCAACTGATCCTTATACCTTAGAAGTATTTGATAAACTTAACTATAAAAATTTACGTGTTATTCATCAAAAAAATAAAGGTTTACCTGCTGCAAGAAATACAGGTATACAAAGTGCACTTGGAAAATATATACTTCCTGTAGATGCTGATGACTTAATTAATCCTATTTTAATTGAAAAAGAATATAAAATTCTTGAAGAAAGACCGGACATTGGTTTTGTAACTCACTGGACTCAGGCATTTGGTACTGAGGATTATATTTGGTCTGTTCCTCCTTTTAATGTAAAAACCTTATTAGAGAGAAATATTGTTTGTGTTACTTCTTTATTTAGAAAAAGAGCGTGGGCAGATGCAGGCGGATATAATGAACAAATGAATGAGGGATTTGAAGATTGGGATTTTTGGGTTTCACTAGCTCAGCAGGGATGGTTAGGATATACTCTTGAAGAAATTCTTTTTTATTATAGACGTCATGGTGATACTATGTTAACTGGGGCCTTAAGGAAATATCAATATCTTCATAATAGAATTAGAAATAATCACCTAGAATTATATGAAAAGTATGGGTTATAATTAACTATTAAGAGATAACAATAAAAAAGGGCTGTCTCAAATTCCAGTTTGTGTGATTTTATAGGTTATCAATTGCATTTCAAATGAAAAAGGCTATGAAATATAGGTTAAACATCTTAATTTCATAGCTTTTATTTGTTTATATTATTTACATGCACCTAAATTCAATTAACTAGGATTTTGAATAATAAAATCCCCAAAAATACTTTCAAACTAGTTTTTATTTTTTAAACAATATTTAAAAAATTCTTTGAAATATACAACTCTTATAGACCAATCCCATTGTTTTATTTGCATTAAATTTTCTTCGGAAAGTTCAATGAATATTTTAGATTCTGATACAATCTTTTTTATTGCTTCCTTTAAACACTGAATCGACCTTTCTTTTAATATAAATTGTTTTTGTTTATCACCAAACACTTCTGGAACTATTCCGACATCGGTAGATATAATTGGTATGCCACATGCAATTGCCTCTAAAATAGGGTTAGGTGTTCCTTCTATCTTAGATGTACAAATATATAGGTCAATATTAGAATAATAGTTTACCATTTCATTATGGGGAATCATTTTTTCATTTTTATCTGCAAAGTACATTTTAATTGGATATCCTTCATATACCAGTTGTTCAATAGCAGGTTTTAGAATTGTCTCTACTCCTTTAAAATCTTCTAATCCACTTGCCCATTTACTATTTCCACACCAACCAATTACCATTTCACGATTAGATACATTTTTAAATCTTTCAATATTAATAGGCTTAAATAAATTTAAATCCACTCCATCTTCTACAATAACTTTTGGTTTATTACAAAATGGTAAATTACTATATATATTATATAATTTTTCGGATGATACATAATAATTGGGTGATATTTTGAATATTTTTTTATTTATACTTAAAGAATCGACATCTAAAAACAAATGGTCATATACTGCTGTACTTATATTTAAATTATTTTTTACATATCTTTCATCAAATATCATAACTTGAGGTCTCCAAAAAAAATGAATTAACTCGCAATCTTTTGTTAATTCTATGAGCATATTTAAGTGGTGTATATCAGCCATTGCTATAATTTTAAATTCAAAATATTCACTTAAATATTTTTCTAATTGTTTTGCAATATTTGCAAATGCCCAATCATGAATATCTATAATTAGTGCAATTTTGGGCCTTTTAGCAATATCATTTAATTTTAAATCTTGAAAAATTTCCATGGTATATCCCTTCCTTAATATATTTAAAATATAATACTTTTATATCTATACTCATTAAGTCTTTATTTAACATAATTCATTATAATTTTGTGATTTTTAAGTTTTATTATTTACATTGATTTTTATAAAAATCTACTGTTTCTTTTAGACCCTTTTAAATTTCATAGTCAGGTTTCCAACCTATTTTTGTAAAGATTTTTTTATAAGTCATGAGATTATCTTTTATATCACCATCTCTTAACCACATAATCCTGATCTCTGTAGTATCACATATTATCTATATACAATTATTAAATTCCAATCACCTATTTATATTGAAAGTTCTACATACATTATCAGTAAAACTTACACTTTAAAAGATTATATATTTTTCTATCTATAAAATATTGGATTTTACATTAAGAGAAAAATATTTGGTCATGGGTATTAAACACCAATGATATAACTTCACTTTATACACTATAATATATTTATTTTTGAACAAATATGTTACCTTTATTTTTTAAACTCACATGCGCCAAGATTTAATAGTATGGCATTTTTGCCAATTGCCACATGGATCGTATAAATCAAGATAAAAATAATTATGACCGTGACAGATGGGTGGCACTATTTTTCAAATGACACATGTTTGACACATTAATAGGTTACGATATGATAAATTATATTATATAACAATTGTAAACATAAAAATGGGATAACCGCCGGAACTGATTTATCAAAGGTGATAGATTCTGCACCTCATGGAAGAGATGTACTTGCAAATCTAACTGTTGTGGGAAAAATAAAATAATTGGGAAAACACATCACTGTGAAGAAACACCCAATAATTCATTTGGATACCTTTTTAATAGATACCAAATAAATTATTGGGTGTTTTTAATTAAATCAAATAGCAAGACTGACGAATATAATATATTTAGCATATTATATATAATATAAAAATATTTATATTATATATAATATAAAAATATTTATATTATATAAAGAATAAAATGCTATATGCAAAATAGGAGGATTTTATGATATATCTTGATAATGCTGCCACTAGTTTTCCAAAACCAGTGGAAGTCTATTCCGAAGTATTAAGATGCATGGAAAATTATGCTGCAAATCCTGGCAGAAGTTCTCATGATATGGCAGTTGAAGCTTCATCTAAAATTATGGATACGAGAAAAGAGCTAAGTGAAATTTTTAACATTCCTAATATGTTTAATATTATTTTTACATGTAATGCTACTGAAGCGCTGAATATGGGCATAAAAGGAATATTAAAGCCGGGAGATCATGTTATTAGCACAGTAATTGAACACAACTCAGTTCTTAGACCATTAAATTATCTAAATGAAAAAGGAATAACATTTACTCTTCTTGGTGTAGATGAAAATGGATATTTGAATATTAATAATCTGAAAAAGAAGATACGTAGAAATACTAAAGCAATAATAATAAACCATACTTCCAATGTATTAGGAACGGTTCAAGATATAAGAACTATAGGGGAGATTGCAAAACAATCAGGAATAATCTTCATGGTTGACGCATCTCAGAGTGCTGGAGTTATACCAATAGATGTAGCACTCGACAATATTGACTTATTAGCGTTTCCTGGTCATAAAGGATTATATGGTCCCCAGGGAACCGGAGGCTTATATATAAGAGAAGGATTAGAACTTGACTCATTTAAACAAGGGGGAACTGGAAGTGAATCCTTTTCTATGAAGCAACCTGATTTTTTACCTGACAGATTTGAAAGTGGAACCTTAAATACACCAGGAATAGCAGGATTGTGTGAGGGTATAAGATTTATAAGAAAAGTAGGAATAGAGAATATAAGAAAACATGAAATTATGTTAGTAGAATATTTAGTAAAAGAATTAAGTGAATTATCTTATATTAAAATTTATGGAGGAACTGATTATAGAAACAGAGGAGCAGTAGTTTCTTTAAATATAGACAATATAGATGCTTCTGAAGTAGGAGAGTTTCTAAATAAAAAAGGAATAGCAGTGAGAACAGGTTTTCACTGTGCACCTTTAATTCATCATATAATTGGTACAAATTTCAGAGGCACAGTTAGAATAAGTCCAGGATATTTTAATAGTTTAGAAGATATTGAAAAACTTATTAATGCTTTAAAAGATATACATGAAAAAAAGTCTCTTTAAAAGAGGCTTTTTTTATTTATTTTCCATTTGCGGGGGTTAAAATCACCGTCTTTAGACGGTATACGCTTCTAGCCTTTTAAGAAACTAAAAAGTTGCCATACTAATTAATAAGAAGGTGATTAGTGTGGGAGAATATAACAAAGGAAGTCATACAGTATATGATATAAAATATCATATAATATGGATAACAAAATATAGATATAAAGTGCTAAATAAAAATATAGCAGTAAGATTAGACAATTAATAAGACAAGGCTGTGATGTAAGAGGAATAACGATAGTACAAGGAATCATAGGAAAAGACCATGTACATTTGTTAATATCATCTTCGACAAGTATATCACCAACCTGCTTTAGCAGGTGAGTAGTTTAATTTTTCAATAGATTTTTATCTATCATATCTAGTATTTCATAATCATATTCAATATCAAATTTCCTTGCAAATAAACTAGTTGAATTACTTAATGTAGAAAAATATTTTTTACATAAGGTAGCTGGACTAGGTACACTATCCCAGTCCATATATTTCAATCCATCATTTATTACATTTGATTTTATACCTAAATTCATTACTATAGTGTGGAAAAATATTTCATCTGGCGCAAATAAATGCTTACAGTACTCAATATAACCTGGATTTTTAATTATAAAATAATATATATAGTATATACACTCTCTAGTCAAACACCACCATGCTGATCCACCCCATAATGATATATTCGAAGGTAGTTTATATTCAGATTCAGGGGGAATGCTATTATGGAAGCCATCAAGGAACCCATTATGCCATCCCGCACGCGGAATAGGGAAATTATTAATAAAGCATTTTCCATTATTTGTTGTAAAAAACTCTTTGATGCGCTTGTTTGACTTTACAGGATAATCTTGTCCACTTAAAAGAACTATATAATCTATATTAATATTACTGATAATAATTGTTTTAATACCCTCTATTGTAGCCTCAACAATTCCAAAATCTCCCCAAGCACATCTACACCTATCTATAAAAAATACATTTTTATATGTCTTAAAAGTGTTATTAATCTCATAAAAAAATTCATCTGAAGAATTTTTATTTATATGAATAAAAAAATATACATCCTCACAATTAAGTGTATTTATAAGACGAGTCAATTGAATAGAGGATTTATGTGCTAAAATTAAATATGCTATCTTCACCTAGAACCCCTCCGAATTATTTGTTTTTTAAAATTACAATCAAATTAATATGTTTTATTATATTAGTTTATGTTCTTTGCTAAAGAACTGTTATTTAAAGAATGTGTGGCATTTATTTTATAATCGTTAGAGGTGTTTTTGGGAAAATATAAAAACCTTTTATCAATACATGAATATAATGATAGTAGGATGAGGTATTTCAATGAATGAATAATTTTAAAATTTATTGAAATTATAAATGGAATTTTTTTCTTATTTATAGCAAAGAGGGGTTGAAACTCATGAAATTTAAATATCTTGTAGTTTTAGTTTCAAATAGTCATTTAACATTATTATATAATAATCTGCTCCATAAGGGTTGTAAAATTGAATTAATATCAGCCCCAAGTGATATTTCAAGAGGCTGTACTAAAGCTATTAGATTTGACGAAAGTGATACGGATATTGTAATACAGGAAATAAAGAATAGTAAATTAATTGTTAAAGGTTTCTACAAAATAGTAAATGAGAGCAATAGAACTAGTTATGTACTAATTTCATAGATTTTATAAACTTAAAGGGTTTAGAAATGTTCCCTTTAAGTTTGTATTAATTTTAAGTGCTAAAACCATTCAACACTGATTTTTATTATACCGATACAATAGATGTAAAATCAGGTACTACTGAAACTATATTAACATATTTAATAAAATCTTCAGAGTGTATTTTCCAAGTATGTTCCTCTAAATTTTTATGCCTCATTAGAGCATAGTTGTATTTATCATTAGAAAAAATTTTAAATCCTGATTCATGACAATCTTCAAGGAATAGTTTATCTTCTCCAAAAGTTATATTTCGAAATTTAACGCTATCAAAAACTTCCTTTTTAGCTGTAATAGTGCCACCAGCCAATGCGAATACATATTTGTACTCCATATTTTTGCACATAATACCTAAAGTATTCTTATCCTCAAAATATACAAAGTAAGTTAATTTGCCTGTTATTTTGGCATCAGTATATTTAAATACATTCATAGTATCCTCTAAATAGTTAGAGCCATAATAATCATCATCATCCATTTTAGATATATAATCATATTTTGCTTGTTCAACTCCATAATTTAAACATTCACCAAGGGTACAAGCTTCATCTAATTGATATACTTTAACATAATTAAAATTTGCAGCTTTAAGCTTACATTCATCTAAACTAATTTTATTATTATTAATAATTAGAAGTAACTCTTTTACTGGATAATTAGACCTCTCATAGTTTATAAAAATATTATCAATATAATTAGGTTTATTAGTACAAGCAACTAAAGATACACCAGGCATAGGATTTTGTTTTAATTTATCTCTAAACTTCGTAATTAATATCTTTTCTCTATTGAATCCTTCAATCATAATTAACCTCCACAATTAGATATTAAGTAGAAACTTAACGGCATAGTATATATTATTCAGATATACAATTATTGTTAACTATTTGTGTATCTGTTTATACAAATATAAAGTAGGTACATTATTTCAATTCATAAATATAATAAATATTAGGTATATCAATTATAAGAGGGGTTGAATTTTCATAGAAAGTATTAATGAATTATATGAAATTGAAGATGCAAGCAACGTAGATGTTTCAATAATTATTCCCTGTAAAAATGAGATTAATAATATAAAGTGGACAATAGATTCAATACTGGAGTCTAAAAATCATCTTAAATGTGAAATTATAGTAGTGGATGATGCTTCAACAGATGGAAGTACAGAGTTTTTGAAGTCTTATATAAGTGAAGATAAATATAGAGATATTATTTTAATTAAGACTAATAATATAGGGTTATCAGCAACAAAAAATTTGGGTGCAAAAGCTGCTAAGGGAAAATATTTATTTTTCTTTGATGCCCATATAAAAGTACCTGATATGTGGGCAGATGATTTAATTAATACTTTAGAAAAGGGTAAGGCTTCTTTAGTGGCTCCATGTATTTCAGATATTTCAAATATCTCATCAGCAGGTTACGGTCAGACATGGAATGATAAATTTAAAATTACTTGGCTCTCAAAGAAACCAAAAGAAGGAGATGAGATTCCACTGGCGGGTGGTGCAGCTCTAGGAATAACTAGAGAGGCGTTTGATAGAATAGGTGGGTTTGATCATCTTTTTCAAGTATGGGGTAAAGAGGATGAAGAGATATGCCTTAAAGCATGGCTTTATGGATATAGAATAGTTATTAATCCTGATGTAATAGTACAACATTTATTTAGAAAAAAATTTCCATATAAAGTAGATGTTGCAAATGTTACTTATAATACTATATGTCTTGCCTGCTCACATTTTGAAATAGACAGACTTAAGAAGGTTATGGATATAGCTAGAAGAGATTATTATTTTTTTACTGCAGCACGTGAGATAAATAAAAATTCAGGTTTAATTTTAAGTCAAAGAAATAAATACATGAAAGAACGTATATATGATGATGAGTATTTCTTTAAAAAATTTAATGTTTTGTTTTAATTTTACCACTTAAATAAAGATATCCTCACATTTGTGAGGATATCTTTATTTATAATTTTAGCTGCAACAGCTTGGAGTACAAGTTGGTGTTGGAGGACATGCTGTTGGACAAACTACTGTTGGACATGGTGTGTTTAGGCAAGAAGGTGTAGGACATACTTCTGGTACTTCAAAGGTACCACTGAATTTTACAACAGTACTATCACAAGGACCAGTTCCGCCAGAACAAGATTCTTTAGAGGCAGCTACAGTAACGATAAGACTACTAGTAGGTATAGATTTAGGTTGTGCTTCGCTTAATGTTGGTGGACATTGTTGATAACTTACAATATTATTTACAGATTGTGAGCCTTCACAGCATATAGCACCATTAAGAGTTCCTGCGCAAAGGCCACCAGCACATGCATCACCTACAGCATTACCTGTAAATGCTCTAAAATCAATACAACCAATTACCCTTCTAGGATATAAAGTTATGCAAAAAGATGGACAGCCTGCTCCAGGTGTAACGGTAACAGGACAAGGACAAGGGTCAGTAAAGCAGAACAAGTTACTGGTATACTGTATAGTAGTAAGAGCAGGGTTTATAGTTACAGTAAAACCAGCATCAATGGTTGTTTTACAGCAGAAATTTATTGTGTTTACGCAGTCTCCACAGTCAGGAGTACATGTAGGATCAGCTTCTCTGAATCCAGCATTAATAGCATTGAATCCATTTGATTCCATAAGTTCTTTAAGGGTTTCTTCAGTTAATGTAGTTGCTATCTGTTTTTCCGATAGACTTTCCATTTCTAGCATTATGTCTCTGATTTCTTTCTTTGTATTAAATTCCTTCACAATACGTACCTCCCCTATAAACGAATATAAGTATTATATATTTATATTTCCATACTAACATGATATGAATTAGTTCAAAATGTGTGCTAATTGCTAAAAAAATAAAAGTTATAATTTGCAATATGTTTAGCATATTTTATATTAAGAATAATTAAAAAGAAGGGATAAAGTAATGTTTTTGCCTGAAAAGGTTTTTTATGTTATAAAGCAATCAGACTATACTACGTGGAATTTTACATATGATAAAAACAGGGGAGTTTTGTATAGAATTTTAAAAGAGGAAAAAGAATCTAATTATAAGGAGTTAGAAAAAGAGAGTAGTGGAAATTTTTCTGTGTTATTACTTCCTAATGATGATATATATTTCTTATATGAAGATTTAAAGGAAAATATAAAGTTGCGAATTTTAAATGAAAATAAATGGAGTGAGGATATAGTTATTTTAAAAAAAGCTACTGAAATATATGACATCTCTTTTAAGGCTATATTAAATAAAAATCAAATTTATTTATTTTATAATGTACTAAATAAAGAAACTAAAATCAGAACACTTTTTAATCAAGTAGTAGATGAAAACTTTAATCTAGCATCTCCTAGAATAATAGCTAAAAGCAGCGATGAAAACAATTGTTCTTTCAACATTGTTGCAGATGACAACAATAAGCTATTAATTATGTATCAAAAATCACAAAACAACTATAAGCTTGGATATAAAATTTTAAATACTGAATTTGATACCTGGTCTGATTTTCATATAATAGATGAAAGTAGTAAGCCATTTATAGATTATTCTTTTTTGTCAATTAATGATGCTATACATTCATTATATATAAAAAAGGAAAAGAATAAGGATGTCTTAATTTATTCACAGAGTGAAGCCATTAAAGAAGGAAATAACAGATTATTTGAGGGTACGGATATAAAATCCTGTTCTTTTTTTGCCATAGAAGGTCATTTATATTGTTCATGGATAAACAATAATGAAATATATAACTGTTTCACAAAGGATAAAGGAAAAACCTTTAGTGCGCCTTCATCTATTGAATTATTAACTTCATTGAATGTTATAAAATCAATATATAAGTCTAATTTAACTAGAACCATAAGGGATTTAATAATTAATGAAATGTATGTAATGGATGATGATGAGGTTGAAGTTTTAATAATTCCAAATGAATATAATACTTTAGATAGTAGTATAATTAATAAAATTAAATCTCATAAAGAATGTGACCAATGTTTAATAGAAGCTAAATCCTATTTGAATGTTGCTTATAATAAAATGCTTATTTACGAAAAACAACTGAGACAGAAAGAAGATTTAATTACTTTACTCAAGAATAGCATTCAAGAATATGTTATTAGAATTCAAATTTATGAAAATAAATTGAAGGATATAAATACAGAGTATATAAAATTTCAAGAGGATAAGAATTTATTAAATGGAAACATAAATTATCTTCAAGAGAGTTTAAAAAGCAAAGAAAGGAAAATCAATGAATTGGAAAATGCTAGCATAGAGCAAGGAAAGGAAATATTAATTTTTAAAGAACAGTTTGACGAAAAACAAAAACAAATTATGATATTGCAAGGGAAAACTTCTGAGCAAGAGAAGGTTAACATGGAAAAGGAAAGTAAAATTTTATCCTTTAATGAAGAAGTTGAGATTTTAAGAAATCAATTGGAGGACTTAAACTTAAACTTAGCCATAACTAGCCCTAAAATCAAGGAATCCTTTTTAAAGCGAATATTTAATAATAGATACTAGATATAATATGTATATACGAATAATTTTAAACACTTATTTGAGATTATTACATTAAATTAATGTAATAATCTTTTTATTTATGTATCAAAAGTAGGTAGTAGATTAATATAATATACTGAACTTTAAAACTATGTATTAATGGACAATTAGTTTATATAGTTATAGATTTAATTACAAAATTTCCTGTAAAGAGACATGTTAGGGGGAGGAAATTATGAGTTTAGTTATTAATGAAGAAAGCTATAAGGAAATAGAAAAAGAGTTACGCAAAGTTAATTATTTTATAGATAGTGAACTAAAACAAAAAGTTAATTTAAGTGAATATTATGGAAAAGAGGGTTATAAAGACGTAAAAAAATTTGCGAATAATATTAAATTGATAGATAAAATTTCTAGTAGTTTTGAATGTAAATATATAATCGATGTAGGATGTACGAATTTACCATACTTATTAGAACTTAAAGATAAATATACGATAATTGGAATAGATCTGAATATTGTAGAAAGGTTAATAGATTATGAGGGCGTATGGTATATTAAATGCGATCTAGATTTTCTTAATAAAATAAATTTACCTGCGAAATTACTCCAGGCATCAATGATTTTATGCAGTAATGCTTTAGAAAAAGTAAAAAATAAAGGATGTCTATTAAGTAACATTAAAGATTTTATGGAGAATTCAAAAATTGGGTTAATAAGTACTTTGGATAGATCAATTAGTAATTCTGATGAAGCCATATGGACAATAGATGAATTAAAAAAAACTTTAAAGTATTATGATTTCAATTTGCATTTTATTGGACTTAGTAATAAGAATAAAGAGGAATTAAGAGAAAATATATTATGTATTATTGGTAAAAATAATGACAATATAATAGATGAAAATATAAAAAAATTTAGGGTAGTGGCAATTATGTCAGTTATTAATGAAGAAGATATAATATATGATTCAGTTTCTAAATTAAAAGAAAATGGAATTGATGTCTATATTATGGACAACTGGTCGACGGATTCAACTTTTGCAATAATACAAAATTTGTATAAAGAAAATAAAATTATTGGTTTTGAGAGGTTTCCTAAAGAAGGACCTACAAAATATTATGAATGGATGGAAATATTAAAAAGGAAGGAGCAATTATCTAAAGAGCTTGATGCGGATTGGTTTATGCATACTGACGCAGATGAAATTAAAAAGGGTCCCTGGGAAGGTTTGAATTTAAAAGAATCTATATACTTGGTAGATAAAATGGGGTTTAATGCAATTGACTGTAATATTATTGATTTTTGTCCAGTCGATAATGGATTTGCTAGAGGAGATTTTGAAAAATACTTTAAATATACTACAATTGTTCAAAAACTCACAAGGATAGACACCTGGAAGAAAGTAAATGTTGCATTTGATCTTGCAAATTCAGGTGGGCATGAAATAATATTCTATGGTCGGAAAATATTTCCTTTTAAATTTTTGCTAAAGCATTATTCTTATAGGTCACAAGCACATGGTTTAAAAAAAGTATTGATGGAAAGGAAAGCAAGATATAGTCCCAAAGAATTAGCGAGGGGGTGGCATGTTCACAATAATTATATGAATTCTAAAACGAATTTTTTAATGAATCCTGAAGAATGTATTCTATATGTTGAGAAAAGTTTTATGGAGTATTTCTTACTTGCAAGGCTATTTAGATGCGAAGTATTTGATGATAGGGATTGAATTGGTTATTTAGACTTTCCTAAATATAAAGAGGTTGCCTATGATTTTTTCAGGTAATACATCCATTAAGAATAATATTTAGGTTGGAGGAATAGTATGATTACAAGTATAGTAATTTTAACACATAATAAACTTAAATATACAAAACTTTGTATTGAGAGCATAAGAGAATATACCGATAAAAATAATTATGAAATTATTGTAGTAGATAACCATTCTACTGATGGGACCGTTAATTGGTTAAATAATCAGCGAGACATAAAATCAATATTTAATGAAGAAGGTCTTGGTTTTCCCAAAGGCTGTAATCAGGGAATAAATATTGCAGAGGGAGATAATATTCTACTTTTAAATAATGATGTGGTGGTTACTCCAAATTGGCTTATGAATTTAAATAAGTGCTTATATAGTTCTGAAGATATAGGAGCAGTTGGAGCAGTTGCTAATAGGTGCCCTTATTATCAACAAATAAGTATAAAATATAATAATGTGGAAGAAATGGTGTATTTTGCAGAAAAATATAATATTTCTGATAAAAATAAATGGGTGGAACGGTTAAAGTTAATTGGCTTTTGTATATCTATCAAAAGAGAAGTGATAGAAAAAGTTGGGCTGTTGGATGAAAGATTTACTCCAGGAAATTTTGAGGATGATGATTATTCTTTAAGAATAAGAAAAGCTGGATATAGATTAATGCTTTGCAAAGATACCTTTATACATCATTATGGTAGCGTTACCTTTGGTGAAAATCCCTATGAGTATTCTAAAATTTTAAAAATCAATCAAAAGAAGTTTGAAGAAAAGTGGGGATTTAATTGGGAAAATTATATAAGTTATGAAATAATTAAATTAATTGATAAACCTAAGTCACAAGAGTTTAACGTATTAGAAATTGGCTGTGGCTGTGGTGCTAACCTACTTGAAATAAAAAATATTTTTAAAAATGCTAATGTATATGGTATAGAATCAAATAAAAATGCTGGGGAAATAGCGAGAGACTTTGCAAAAGTTATAATTGGAAATATTGTAAATTGTGAATTAAGTTATCAAGACAAATTTTTTGATTATATGATTTTTTCAAGTGCAGATATGAATTTAAACGACTCTCCAGAAATTTTAAAATTTGTAAGAAGTCATCTGAAAGGGGGTGGCCAAATATTAATAAATAATTTTAATACTAAGCTTACCCGATTATAGAATTTAATCATTATTACTTATGATTATAAGAAAAAATTATTACGATTAATATATTTTAAAAAGACCTCTATAAAGGGGTCTTTTATTATACAAAAAATACCTGTAGGATCAACACTTTTGTTGATGTCCTAGGCTATAGGTACAAGTTTAACTATTCATGCATATAATAAAGAAAGTATGATTGAATGTGCTATATAAGTTGTATAAAACAAGATATGAACCTAGAATAAGCAGTTCTTAACGCAGATAATGCATCAACAGATATAATTTAATTTAAATCAAAATTGGAGGAGTAACATTGAAAGTTGTAATTTTAGCAGGTGGTTTTGGCACTAGAATAAGTGAAGAGAGTCATTTGATACCAAAGCCAATGATAGAAATCGGCGAAAAACCAATTCTTTGGCATATAATGAAATACTATGCATCCTTTGGTTATAACGACTTTATTATATGCTGTGGGTACAAGCAGTATATAATCAAAGAGTTTTTTGCGGGTTACTATCTGCATATGTCAGATGTTACATTTGACTTTGCAGCAGAAAACAAGTTGACTATACACAATAATAATACAGAACCGTGGAAGGTTACATTAGTTGATACAGGTTTAAATACAATGACAGGTGGACGTATAAAGAGAGTTAAAGAGTATATCGGAAACGAGACATTTATGCTTACGTATGGTGACGGTGTTGCCGATGTAAATATTAAAGAGCTTGTTGATTTTCATAGATCACACGGCAAGATAGCTACAATTACAGCCATACAGCCTGGAGGACGTTTCGGAATGCTTGATATTGACGACAATGAAGGAATTAACAGTTTCAAGGAAAAATCTAAAGAGGATGGTGGCTGGATTAATGCTGGATATATGGTGTTAAATCCGGAGATCATTGACTATATCGATGGGGATTCTGTTATTTTTGAAAAAGAACCGTTAGAAACAATTGCTTTAGAAGGGCAACTTAAGGCTTTCTTCCATCATGGTTTCTGGCAGTGTATGGACACAATGAGAGATAAGGAATTACTCGAAAAACTATGGGACAATAAACAGGCATCGTGGAAGGTGTGGGAATAAATGATGATGGATTTTTTTAAAGATAAAAAAATATTTATAACCGGCCATACAGGATTTAAGGGTGCATGGCTTTGCAAAATGCTTATTAATGCTGGAGCTAAGGTGACAGGGTATTCACTTAATCCACCTACAACTCCCAGTTTATTTGAGATAAGCAAAATTGAAAAACAGATGCACTCGGTCATTGGTGATATTAGGGACTTGGAGAATTTGGAGAAGGCTTTTAATGCTGCTCAGCCTGAGATAGTATTGCATCTGGCAGCACAAACTCTAGTTAGAGATTCATATACTGATCCTCACTACACATTTGAAACAAATGTGATGGGTACAGTAAATATTTTAGAATGTGTTCGTAATAACAACTATGTTAAGTCTATGATTAATATTACAACAGATAAAGTCTATCAAAATAATGAGTGGGTTTGGGGTTACAGAGAAAGTGACCCACTGGACGGCTATGACCCATATTCAAACAGCAAGTCTTGTTCTGAGATTGTAACACATAGTTATAAAAAATCGTTTTTCTTAGGTGGAAACGTTGCAGTTTCAACTGCAAGAGCAGGAAATGTTCTCGGTGGTGGTGACTTTGCGAGAGACAGAATTATACCTGATTGTATTAGAGCCGTTGAGAATGAAGATGACATAATCGTTCGTAACCCTCACTCCACAAGACCATACCAGCACGTGTTGGAACCTCTCTATGTATATTTAATGATTGTACAGAAGCAATATGAGGATATCAAGTATGCTGACTATTACAATGTAGGTCCAGATGAAAGCGATTGTATTACCACTGGAAGATTGGTTGATATATTTTGCAGTAAATGGGAAGTAGCAACAGGGAAGAAACAGGCATGGATAAACAAATATGATGGAGGGCCTCATGAAGCAAATTTTCTGAAATTAGATTGTTCTAAACTAAAATCAGTTTTTGGTTGGAAGCCAAAATGGGACGTTGAAACAACAATCGAAAAAACTGTTGAATGGGCAAAAGTCTACTTTGATGGTGGTAATATTGCTTTTATTATGGATAAGCAGATTGATGAATTTTTAGGAGGTACTAAATAAATGTTTGAAAATAAAACAGAAAAAGAAGCGAGAAAGCAAATCCTTGACGTGGTATCCGAATATTGCGACATCTATCATAATAAAAAAAAGTATAATGAAGGAGATCGGATTTCTTATGCTTCACGTTTTTACGGTCATGAAGAAATGGTCAATTTAGTCGATAGCTCCTTAGAATTCTGGCTGACATCCGGAAGATATACTGATCAATTTGAAAAAGAGTTTGCCAGTTATTTAGGAATCAAATATTGCTCCCTTGTTAACTCCGGTTCGTCTGCTAATTTAATTGCCTTTATGGCGCTCACATCGACCTTGCTTGGTAACAGGCAGGTAAAAAGAGGGGATGAGATTATCACTGTGGCGGCAGGATTCCCAACTACAGTAACACCTATAATCCAATATGG
This sequence comes from Clostridium estertheticum, assembly GCF_011065935.2. NCBI lineage: Bacteria > Bacillati > Bacillota > Clostridia > Eubacteriales > Clostridiaceae > Clostridium > Clostridium estertheticum. The sequence goes on from NZ_JAAMNH020000001.1 coordinate 1,875,897, forward strand.
AGCTGTCCCAGTATTTGTTGATTTAACAATACCTCAATACAACATAGATGTAACGCAACTTGAAGCCTCAATTTCTAAAAAAACGAAAGCAGTAATGCTTGCCCACACTCTTGGTAATCCATTTGATTTGAAAACAGTAAAAGATTTTTGTAATAAAAATAATCTCTGGCTGATTGAGGATAACTGTGATGCTCTTGGTACGATATACACGATAGATGGCGAAGAAAAGTTCACAGGAACTATTGGTGATATTGGAACTTCAAGCTTCTATCCTCCACATCACATGACCATGGGCGAAGGCGGTGCTATTTATACAGATAACCTACTTCTTAATAAAATTATTCGTTCTCTTAGAGATTGGGGAAGAGATTGTATATGTCCATCAGGTGTGGATAATCTTTGTGGACATAGAGCTGACAGGCAGTATGGTGAATTGCCATTTGGGTATGATCATAAATATGTATATTCTCATTTTGGTTATAATTTGAAAGCTACTGATATGCAAGCTGCAATTGGCTGTGCTCAGTTAGTAAAGTTTCCTTCATTTGTAGAAAAGCGTAGATACAACTTTGATAGATTGAAAGCTGCATTAGAAGATGTATCTGACAAATTGATGCTACCTATGCCTTGTGAAAATTCAAAGCCAAGTTGGTTTGGTTTTCTTATCACATGCAAAGAAGGAGTTGATAAGAATAAGGTTGTCCGATATGTGGAGAGTAAGGGAGTACAGAGTAGAATGCTTTTTGCAGGTAATCTGATAAAGCAACCTTGTTTTAATGAAATGAGAAAGATAGGTAAAGGCTATCGTGTAGTTGGAAATTTAGCAGTTACAGATAGAATCATGAATGATACTTTCTGGGTTGGTGTATATCCGGGGATGACTGATGAGATGATTGATTATATGGCTAAAACAATTAAGGAAGCAGTGATGTAGATGAAGAAGGCTATTGTGACCGGAGCATCTGGCTTTGTAGGTGGCTGGTTGGTAAAAGAACTAGTTTCAAGGGGGGTAAAAGTAATAGCAGTTGTACGAAGTGAAGAATCTAACATGACGGTATTACGACAATATGACAATGTCAGCATTGTTGTATGCCCAATTGAGAAGATTACTACTCTTCCATTGCTAATTCTAGACGATGATATTGATGTGTTTTATCATTTTGCTTGGGCAGGTACATCCGGTGTGGATAGAGCTGATATAAAGTTACAGCTTAGCAACGTAAAAGCTACTTGCGATGCTGTAAAAGTTGCATCTGAAATTGGATGTATAAAATTTGTGAATGCTGGAAGTATCATGGAATATGAAGCTGTACAGTATATTCCGGCAGATGGCACAGAACCGGTGCTTAGTAATATATACAGTACAGCAAAACAGACAGCAGATTTCATGGCAAAAACTCTTGCAGTTAGTTTAAAATTGTCATATGTGAATGCTATCATATCGAATATATTTGGTACAGGTGAAAAATCAGAAAGATTTATCAACACTGCGATAAGAAATTTTTTGAATAAGGGAAAAACCACATTTACACATGGTGAGCAGTTGTATGATTTTATTTACGCATCTGATGCAGCGAGGGCATTTTATCTAGTGGGTCAAAGTGGAAAGTCGTATACAAGTTATTATATCGGAAATCCAAAACCTTATCCTTTGAAAGATTTTATTACAAGAATGAAAAATATAGTTGATGAAAATATTGAACTAAATTTTGGTGAAATACCCTATCAAGGAGCATTATTAAAATATACTGAATTTGATACAACCAAATTACACAACGAATTTGGGTTTGAAACAGAAGTAACGTTTGAACAGGGGATTGAAAAAACTGTACAATGGATTCAAAATAATAATTGAATTCTTAGGTGAGTAAAGGAGGAATACTGATGGGTGAATTTTCAATAGAAAAGACAAGTATGAAAGGAGTATTTCTTATTGATTCTTTTTCAACAGAAGATAGCAGAGGATATTTTGTTAAAGACTTTGAAAAAGAGATATTTGCCAAAAATGGTTTGGATATTGATTTGTATGAAAGTTTCGAATCTTTTTCATGGGAAAATGTTATTAGGGGCCTTCATTTTCAAACACATGAACCACAAGCAAAACTTGTACGTGCAATAACTGGAGAGATATTAGATGTAATTGTTGATTTAAGAGCTGGCTCAGAGACTTTTGGGAAATGGGAGAAGTTTTATTTAACAGAACGTAAAAGGAAGAGCCTTTTTATTACAAAAGGATTCGCACACGGTTTCTGTGTACTTTCTAAAACAGCAATTGTCTCATATAAATGTGGTGGAAAATATCACAAAGGAACTGACAGTGGCATTGTTTGGAATGATGAAGATTTATCTATTGATTGGGATGTACAAAATCCTATTATTTCCGAGCGAGATAGTGCATTAATGACGTTTAAAGACTTTATTAAAAATTTTAATGCGTTACTAAAAGAATAATAAAAGACCTCGATTAAGAGGTCTTTTATTATAATATAGACATTTAAACGGTAGTATACACAGTGGCACACAAAGCATTTGCTTAGCACAGTAATATCTCCAAACCTTCTCCATCATAAACTTCAAATTCTTTTATTGATCTCATTATTTCTTTTTTAGCAAGTTCAATATATCCATAGCTATAATATAGTTTTCCAAGATTGAGTAGTACAAATTTATTATTTATTAAATTTAGTAAGTTTACGGCTATTTCAAGTTCATTAAACTTATTATTTACGAGTAAAATTTCACAGATTTCTAAAATAATATCAAGGTATTCCTGGTCATTTTCTTCTTCAGATAAAACAGAAGTGGGCTCTTTTGTAAATAAGGTTAAGACCTGTGAGTAAACTTTATATTGTTTTTTATTATACTTAGATAAATCATCCTCTTTAAAATTACTTAATAAAGCTAGTGCATTATCATAATTATTAGTTAAGATGCTACTTATAACTTTGTACATGGAAAAATATAAATAACTAGAACTACTTTCTGCTATACTGTTCATTTTAATGCATTCATTAAAGTCGCCAGACATTACAAGACAATTAGCTTTAAGCAACATTAGGTCTTCTGGAATAATTCCAGCAAGTTCACATTTTTCTACGTATTCCAATGCTGTTTTATAAAAGCCTTCGGTGTAAAATAAATTTGCAATAATCATATTGGCTTTGGGATAATCAGAAAAAAACTCTTCTATAATTTTTTTGAAATCATCGAAAGGTGTATTCTTATTCTTTAATATATGACCAATAGAATATAGTGGATTAATGAAATCAGGATTTGATTTCATTGCTTCAATATAATAATTATATGCAGCATCATAATCCTTGAGTTTTAAATATGCATTACCTAACTCATAATATGCTTTGAAACTTCCAACTCCATATAAACACTTTAATTCAGAAGGTGCTTCTCCGAGTTCAATGCATTTTTCTAATGACCTTATCTGAAGAGTAGGCACATTCATATCTTTTAAAATAAGAGCTTTTAAAAAATATAAGTCAGTAAACTTAGGGTAGTGTTCGAGTCCAATATCTATAAATTTAAAAGCTGTATCAAAATCTTTTATATTGTAATTTAAAAATACTATTCTAAATATTAATAAAAAACTGTATCCATTATATGGTTCAAATTTTTCATAGGACTTATAATAATGTTCTAAAGCAGTTTTGTTTTCATTTAGTGCTGCGTATTCAGTTCCTAAGTTGAAGTGAGCAAAATAATCATTTGGATCTTTTTTTATTTGATCATTTAAGAGGGTTATATTTCTAGCTCTCTTATCCTTAGAATCTATACTTTTATTCATATAACCAAAATGGTGAATTTTTAAGAGTGTATAAATTGCATTATATTTATTTTCAGAATATATTAACTGATTATGAACTTCTCCCTCATAGTGGGTTCCTTGATTATTTTTATATAATCTTGGATTTAAATTTACAGTTATTGAATTATCATCAATGGTATTTCCATAATAGTTTAAGGTTTCAAAAAAATAAATTGCATTTTCATCCAACTGCCTAGTTAATAAATCTCTAAAATTTTCTTGATCCTCAGGATATAATTCATCATCTCCATCCAAAATCAATATCCAATCTTTAGTAGCATATTTTAATGATTCATTTCTAGCATCACTAAAGTTATTATTCCACTGAAAATAGTGAATCTTAGCTCCAAAGCTTTTAGCGATATCTATAGTTCTGTCCGTGGAACCTGTGTCAACTATAATAATTTCATCAACAATATCCTTGATGCTGCTAAGGCATCTAGGTAAGTAGGTTTCTTCGTTTTTAACAATCATACACAAACTTACTTCATTTTTCATTTATTATCCTCCAATTTAAAACAATCAAATACTTCCATATATATTATGTGGAATTTAATTAACAGTTCTTAATTCATTTTCAAAAGCTAGAGATATTTGAAATCACGGCTCATCTACAAATATTTTAGAAGTTACTTTGAAAAAACTATTGGATAAAATTTATGTATTATATTCTACATGGTAAGTGAGTTCTAGAGTGCAGGGATTGACAACATTGTTTACAATCTCCGCTTTTTATAAAAGCAAAGTTATATAAATAATTATTAGGTACATTTTATGAATAAATCCATATATTATAACAGGATGAAAATCCTTAAAAATAAATATATGGAGATGGTTTTTTTTATGGCTTTAACACTAAACTTTGATACTCCAAAAACTAGTTCGCCTCGTGCTGTTGCAGTTACAGGAACAGTTGCGGCATATAGTCTTGGATATTTAACAATTAGCCTTAACGTTACTAACGCTTCTACTGCAGCTAGGAACCGTTCATTTTACAGAACAATAACCTATGATAATACAGCCGGTGCTACAGCTCAAGTAGTTAGTACTTCTTATACTTTGTCAATTGTACCAAAAATTTTAGGATCAGATACTATTTTATCAGCAGCACAGGCTTGGTCATACACCCCTAACGTTTAATATTAACTTTTTTAAAGACCATGGAGCCATAACTGGCTCCATGGTCTAAGTTGAGGCTTTAGAAGGGAGGTGTTTTTAAGATAATGGATAACCGAATCCAGCAAGAATACTGTTATTTTCATATAAAAGTGGTTATGAGATGTGAGTGCGGAGGAGCTACTATAAGAAAAGTCAGAGTTATAGGAACAGTAGCAGAAGATTCGCTATATGATGCTGTAGTAAATATTGCTGTAAAAAGAGCCAGCAGCGGTCATACGGATAATTATTACGTTGTTGATGAATATAATAACTTATTAAGCGGTATCCCTCTTTATATAGATAGAATCTATAATATGGCTATTATTCCAAAGGAAACGACCGGTGATGTTGAAACTGCGAATTTTTATGGTTCTTATAAGGTATAGAGTATTATTTTTAGTAAAGTTAGTTATTTAAAACTGTATAGTACCTCAGGACAAAACATTAAATGAAATTTAATGGATACCTCGAAATGGGAATTAATACTCTTAAGTTACCCAGTGCAAACAGTGAAGAGAGGAGTAATTTAGTGGAAAATATAAGTAATATAAGTTTAGATCCTAAGGCATGCGATAAAAAAACCATTGTTTTTTTTGTGAAGCAGGGATTAGATAGTTTTTTAGAAGATATTATTAATGGATTATCAGGTGAATATTTAACTAAAAAGATAATTGTAACAGATTTCAAACAAATTGATGAAGAGATGGAATTGGCTGATATATGCTGGTTTGAATGGTGTGATGAACTAATATCCTATGGAAGTAAAATTAATCTTGCAAAGCAAAAGAAAATTATATGTAGAATACACAGTTATGAGGCCTTTACAGATTATCCAGCTAATGTTGATTGGGGAAATGTGGATAAAATCATATTTGTGGCAGAACATATTAAAAATTTTGTTATTGAAAACTTTAGCATAGATGAAGAAAAAACAATAGTAATCCCTAACGGTATTGATGACGAAAAATGGACATTTGCTGAGAGAAGACCTGGATTTAATATTGCTTATGTAGGTTATATAAATTATAAAAAAGGGCCCATGTTATTATTACATGCTTTTAAAAGTATTTATGATAAAGATAACCAATATAAATTATTTATTGCTGGTAAGTTTCAAGATCATAGAGATGTGCTGTATTTCAATCAAATGATAAAAGAATTTGGATTAGAAGATAATGTAGTTTATGAGGGCTGGCAGGATAATCTAGATAAGTGGCTAGAAGATAAAAATTATATACTATGTACAAGTATCCTAGAATCACAAAACATGAGTGTTATGCAAGCTATGGTGAAGGGAATAAAACCTATAATTCATAATTTTGTTGGTGCAAAAAACATATATACTCATTCCTTAGTTTGGAACACAATAAATGAGGCTGTTGATATGATAACTGATAATGAATATAATTCAAAAGAATATTATTCATTTGTTTTGAATGGTTTTGAACTTCATCAACAATTAGAAAAACTAAAGGTAGTATTTGCAAATCTACTCCAAACTAAAGAAACTACCATGATTGAGCAACCATTAGTTACTATAGGGATAACAAATTATAATGGCAGGGAATATTTATCTAAATGTGTAGATTCTTTTATAAATCAAACTTATAAAAACATTGAAATTTTACTTATTGATGATTGCTCAACGGATGGTTCTGAAGAAATAATCAAAGATTATGAGGAAAAATATAAAAATATACATGCAATATATCATAGCGTGAACTCAGGTGGAGCATCAAAAGGAATTCAAGAAATAATTAATAATGCAAAGGGGAAATATTTTCAGTGGATTGCTTGTGATGATTTTCCTGAAAGAGATGCTATTTATAAATTTGTAGACTATTTAGAGAAAAACCCTAGTAAGGACTATGTATATAGTAACTTTAATATAGTAAATCAAGATAATATAAAAGTTAACCAATGGAAATACCAGGTTTGCTCACAAAATAAAGTTGTTGAGCATATTTTTAAGTCGGCCTCCGGTGTAATACCTATGAATTGTCTATATAGATTGAGTTTTTTTAAAGATAATAAAATAAATTGGATAGTATATAGGGATAACGATTTTTCCGCAGATACATTAAATTCACTACAGTTTATAAAATATAATTGGAATTATGGAAAGATTGATGGCGCAGTAATAAATTATAGAATTCATTCAAATAATCTATCACATAACCTACAAAAAAGAATAGCTTCAGCCGTTTCAATTTTTGATTATATAATTAAAAATTTTAAGGATGAAGTATATGCTTCAGAAATTCAATGGAATGAATTCGAAAATAGAAATCAATTAAAAAATTATGTGATAGCACAATTTTATTATGATCAAATTGAAAATCATGTAAATATGAATGCAATACCTGAATATGTAAAAGGAAATGTAACCAAGGAGGAATTAGTGAAATATTGCTTTGTATTTGCAAAAGAGGGAATGAAGTATGTTGATGAAGGCTTAGATCAAGGAATAGATTTTTTAAGTGAACTTTTTAAACTAAAAGAATTATATGGTAAGTATATGGAAGAAATTAAAGACTTAGGAGTGATTTAGCTATGAAAGTAATGACGATTCTAGGGACTAGACCAGAAATAATAAGACTATCATTAATTATAAGAAAATTAGACAAGAACTGTGATCACGTCTTAGTTCATACAGGTCAGAACTACTCTTCACTGTTAAATGATATATTCTTTCAGGAACTTAACATTAGAAAACCTGATTACTATTTACAAGTACCAGCAGATAGTTTTGGCATGCAAGTGGGGAAATTACTACAACTTATAGAAGAAATTATATTAAGTGAAAAACCCGATAAAATACTAATACTCGGGGACACAAATAGTGGTTTATCTGCAATTATAGCTGAGAGATTGGGCATACCAGTATTTCATATGGAAGCAGGTAATAGATGTTTTGACTTAAAGGTTCCAGAGGAGAAAAATCGAAGGATAATAGATGCAGTTTCAACTTATGCGATGCCATATACTTCAGGAAGTAGAGAAAATCTTCTAAAGGATGGTATATCAAAAGACAAAATATTTGTATCAGGAAACCCAATATTTGAAGTACTGAGATATTATAATGAAAATATTGAAAAAAGTGATATTTTAAGTCACTTAAATTTAGAAAAAGGCAGATATATATTAGCCACCATTCATAGAGCGGAAAATGTGGATGTAAAAGAACGTTTAGAAATAATACTAAATGCTATTAATTCAGTGCAAAAGGAATTTAATTGTAAAATAATCTTTAGCGTTCATCCAAGAACTAAAAGCAAGATAGATGAATTCGGTTTTCTAAATAATAATAAGAATATAATTTATAGTGAACCTTTTGGATTTTTCGATTTTGTTAAACTTGAGAAGAATGGGGCATTTGTGTTAACAGATAGTGGTACGGTTCAAGAGGAATGTTGCATATTCCAAATACCTACAATTACAATTAGAGATTCAACTGAAAGACCAGAAACAGTTGAATGTGGAAGTAATGTGGTTTCAGGTGTTAATTATGAGAAAATTATTATGTGTTCAAGGCTTATGGCAAACGCAAATATCTGGTGGAGCTATCCAGAGGGTTATATTGACAATAATGTTTCCAGTAAAGTTTTAAATTTCTTATTATCAAATTAGGGGTGATGGTATGTGAAAAAAATTTTAGTTCTAGGTGCTACGGGTATGGCAGGACATATGATTAGCAACTATTTTAAAACCTTGTCAGAAAAATATGTAGTGTTTGATATATGCCATACTGTTAAGTTAGAAGAAAAGTCTATAGTCTTAGATATACATGATTTAAACTTATTAAACACAATTATTGCAGAACTTAATCCAGATATCATAATCAATTCTATTGGAATCCTTAATAGAAATGCTGAAGACGACCCATCTAACACTATATTTATTAATTCTTATTTCCCAAGATACCTAGAAAAACAATTTAAAAATACTAATACTAAGCTTATTCATCTAAGTACAGATTGTGTTTTTTCGGGTGATACAGGTAATTACAATGAAAATTCTGTGCCTGATGGGATGGATCTATATGCTAAAACTAAAGTACTGGGTGAGATAAATAATAATAAAGATTTGACAGTGCGAACTTCAATCATTGGACCAGAACTAAAGACTAATGGTACAGGACTTTTTCATTGGTTTATGAGGCAAACTGGAACAGTTACTGGCTATTCTAAAGTTATGTGGTCAGGAGTTACTACGTTGCAACTGGCTAAGTGTCTGGACCTAATGATAGAAAACAATTTAAATGGATTATACAATTTGACTTCTAAAGCTTCAATTAGTAAATATGAGTTATTAAAAATTGTTAATTCTGTATTTGAGAAATCTATACTAATTGAGAATTTTGGACAAATTAAAAATGACAAATCTCTCATTAGTATAAGGAATGATTTTCCTGTAAAAGTGCCTACTTATACTGAAATGCTAAGTGAATTAAAAAATTGGATGGTAAAAAACAGGCAGTTATATTCGCAATATTTTTTGTAATACTTATGGGGGGGGACTGTATATGTTCGAAGACAAATCTATTTTAATAACAGGAGGTACAGGTTCCTGGGGAAATGAGCTTACAACTCAACTTTTAGAAATGAATCCTAAGCAAATAATTATATATTCTAGAAGTGAATTAAACCAAGTCAATATGCAACGTAAATTTAATAATACTAAGTTAAAATTTATTATAGGGGATATAAGGGATTATGAGTCAATAAAACAAGCTACAAAAAATGTTGAGTATATATTCCATTTGGCGGCCTTAAAACATGTACCTATATGTGAGGAGCAGCCATACGAGGCAATCAAAACCAATATTACAGGTGTTAAAAACCTTATTAATGCAGCAATTGAAAATAACGTTGTCAAAGTAATTGATGTTTCTACAGATAAGGCTGTTGAGCCAATAAATGTTTATGGAATGTCAAAGGCTATTGGCGAGAAGTTAATAATTCATGCGAGCACTATAACTGACAAAACAAAATTTGTTTGTATAAGGGCGGGCAATGTACTAGGTACAAATGGAAGCGTCGTACCATATTTCATAGATCAAGTAAAAAAATGTAATGAAATTTCAATTACAGATACAGAAATGACAAGGTATTTCCTAACTTTAAAGCAGGCAATACAGTTAATATTCAAAGCAATAAAGAGTAGTATTGGTGGGGAAACCTTTGTAATGAAAATGCCTGGATATAGAATAGTAGATATCGCGAGTATTATACAAGATGAATTTGGAAATGAACATTGTAGCATTAAAGTAATAGGTAAAAGACCTGGTGAAAAGCTGCATGAAGTATTAATATCAAAGTATGAAGCTAAAAATGCATATATTTATGATAATGACTATTTTGTTATTCTACCTCAAATAAATATAGAGAATTTAAAAGAATATTATAAAAAATTGAATTTAAACCCTTTAAATAAAGTACAATATTCATCTAATGATTATGTATTAGGATATAATGAAGCTAAGGAAATGCTTATTAAAGGCGGATTTATTGAGAATAAAGAAAACAAAATAATATAAAGTTATAGAAACAGATATGGAGGCATTGTTTATGACAGAAAAAGAAAAAATGTTAAGCGGAAAACCATATAAAGCATTTGGAGAAGAATTATCATCTGAACGCCAATATGCAAAAGAAATGATTTTTGACTATAACACCCTACGCCCAAGCCAAGGTGATAAGCAAAAGGAAATTCTAAAAAAATTATTAGGTGAGGTTGATAATAATTTCTATATAGAACCACCATTCCGATGTGACTATGGGTATAATATTTCTATTGGAGAAAATTTTTATAGCAATTACAATTGCACTATTTTAGATTGTGCTAAGGTTACAATTGGTAATAATGTTATGTTTGCACCAAACGTAAGCCTTTTTACAGCAGGTCATCCTGTTCATTATGAAGCAAGAAATGCATTCATTGAATATGCTTTTCCCATTAATATAGGGGATAATGTTTGGATAGGAGGCGGGGTTATAGTAAATCCAGGAATTACTATTGGTGATAATGTAGTGATTGGATCTGGTAGCGTTGTAACTAAAGACATTGCATCTAATTCTATAGCTGTAGGTAATCCTTGTAAAATAATACGAGGAATTACGGATGAAGATAAGAAATATTATTTTAAAAAGTTAAAATTGAATGATAAATTTTGATATGCGGTATTTATATTACAATTGAGTATAATCTAAATGGATTATACTCAATATTTTCGAAGGTGCTAGCGGAGATAATTTAGTGCCAATGTTCAACAATAGGAAAGTTAGTAAAATGAAGTAGGTTACCAAAAGCATATATGGAACATATATAGATATAGAGATAAATAGAAAAACTATATGAAGAAATCATAAAAAAAATAGATAGTTAGGGAGATGTTTATATATGAAAATTTCAATAGATGCTGGGCATAATTGTACGCCAGATGGGGGGGCAATTGGAATCAAAAGGGAAGATCCTTTAACAAAAGAAGTTGTAGGGAAAATAATTAACAAACTACAAAATACGACTACTAAAATAATAGATTGCACACCTTATGGACAGGCATTTTCAAATGTAGGTCAATCTTTACAGTATAGATGTAGCAAGGCAAATCAATCAAATTCAGATTTGCATTTATGCATTCATTTTAATGCAGGAGGTGGTGAAGGTGTGGAATGCTATGTTACATCTCAAACTGCTAAAAATTATGCCATAAAAATTTGCAATGAAATAGCTTTGCTTGGATATGGGAATAGAGGTGTAAAAGACGGATCACATTTATTTGTTGTAAAGAACACTAATATGCCTTGTGTGCTTGTAGAATGTGCTTTTATAGATAGTACAAAAGATATGAGTATGTACAATGCAGATTTAATAGCAAATGCAATAATAAAAGCAGTTACCGGCAATCTAATACCTGGGAATTCTGTAATAGCGGCCTTTCAAGCAGCGTGTAACTTATCGGGCATTACAGATAAATATGGGAATAAGTTAGTTGTAGATGGGGTCAGAAGTGATTTGACGAGTAGCGCCTTAGCCAAAGTAATTCTTAAAAAAGGTACAAGTAGCAATTTAGTTAAATGGTTACAAACTAGACTTATTACTTTAGGATTCCCATGTGGTAGTGGTGGAGCAGATGGTATTTTTGGCGCTTCTACTCTTGTGGCAGTTAAAAATTTTCAAGCGAAAAATAAACTTGTAGTTGATGGCACTGTTGGAACTAATACTTTAAATAAATTATTAGATTAGTAATGTATATAATCATTTAAATTAATTGAATTGTTACTCCTTAGTATTATAAATAAGATAATTGTAATACTAAGGAGTGTAAAGCATAAAAAAATGTTTTGGAAAGCCCTTAATTGTAAAATTGCAGTAGGGTTGAATTTGTGAAGAATTTATTAAATCTTTTAAATTTACAGGATATATCTAACAAATGGAGAATGTAATAAGTATATGTGAATTATATTCAAGACACTTTTAAAATAAGGTTGAGTAAAATTTATTAATATAATAAAAGATTAAAGGAGTGTTTATTATGGGAATTGGTGATTGGTTAAAAGATCAAAAATCTAAAGCTGAAGCTGGAATTAAGCAATTTGCTAACAAGGATTTTATGGAAGCTGTAGCTGCAGGTTGTGCACTTATTGCAAGTGCTGATGGAGAAATAAGCTCAGAGGAAAAACAAAAGATGGTAGGGTATATTAATCTTAATGATTCATTAAAGGTTTTCAAATTAAACGATGTGCTAACAAGATTTAATCACTATGCAGATATGTTTGCATTTGATTATAATGTTGGAAAGGCAGAAGCCATGAAGGCAATTACTAAGATGAAAAGCAAACCAGATGCTGCAAAGACATTAATAGCAGTATGCTGTTCAATAGGCGCTGCAGATGGAACTTTTGACAAAGATGAAATTGCACTAGTTAAAGAAATGTGCTCAAACCTTGGTGTGAATCCAGCAGATTTTAAACTTTAATAATAGATACATAAAGAAACTGTGGGACAATAAAATGTTCTACAGTTTTTTTTAATGTATTTGTGAAGCATTTATAAAAAAAGGTTGATAATATAGTGAAGTGAATGATAAGATATGGTCATATATGTTAAATTGTTCATAAAATTGTAAAGATATATAAATGCAACTATTAAACCAGAATGTAGGTATATAATAGAATTATATTATACTGAATTGAATAAAAATTATATGAAGTAAAACTAAGGAGGGAATTAAAATGACTGTTATTGCTGAAAAGGGTAAAAAAATTGATCTGTTAGCACAAGATGCAGTGGGAAAGAAAATTATGATTTGTTTGGGATGGGAAATGCCAAATGAAAAGGACTATAGCATAGATAGTGCAGCTTTTTTACTGCAGGTAAATGGTAAGGTGATAGATGATAATGACTTTATTTTTTATAACAATCCTAAAAGCTCAAATGGAGCTATAGTACATAAGGCAAATAAAGAGAAGACCATGTTAATGGGCAAAGAGCAGATTACAATTGATGTGAGTATGGTTGATAAAAATATAGATAAAATATCATTTACAATAACAATACATGAAGCTGATATAAAAAAGCAGAATTTCAAGGAGTTCACTAATGTTTTTGTTAAAGTAATTGATGCAGAAACAAAAGAAGAATATTGTACATACAATATATGCGAAGATTTAAAGCTGGAAACTGCTATTGTTGCATGCGAAATTTATAGAAAAGGATCTAACTGGAAATTCGCGGCAATTGGTTCTGGATTTGTTGGTGGACTAAACGATTTATGCACAAAGTATGGTATAGATGTTGTGGATGAACCAATTACAGAGGTTAGAAAAGAGACCCCTATAATATTGGTTCCAAAAGAAACACCAATAGTATCGACTACTCCAAAAGGAACAAGCAAAGTTAATTTATCTAAGATTGAGCTAAAGAAAAAGGGGGATACAATTAGCCTTGAGAAAAAAAATGACGGTAAACTGGGTGACATAGTTGTAAATCTCAATTGGAGTCAAAAGAAGAAAACTGGTTTTTGGGGTGCAGCTAAAGGGACTGATCTTGACTTAGGGTGTCTTTATGAACTAAATGATGGCACAAAACGTTTGGTACAAGCACTTGGAAAGGCTTTTGGAGACTATACAAAACCACCATATATTAGTTTAGATAATGATGATAGAAGTGGAACTGTAACTACTGGTGAAAATTTAAGAATCAATGGTAATTATTTGAAAAATATAAAAAGAATTTTGGTATATGCTTTTATATATGAAGGTTTATCAAACTGGTCCCAGGCGGATGGATGCGTTACAATAAAGCAAGATAATGGACCTGATATTGTTATAAATCTTGATGAGCACAGCAGCAATAAAACTATGTGCGCAGTTGCATTAATAACAAACGAAAATAATCAGACCTTTAAAATTGAAAGATTGGTACAATACTTTTCAGGTCATATCGAAATGGATAAAGCCTTTGGATGGGGATTAAAATGGACAACTGGAAAAAAATAAAAGAAGATAGAGTACTATATCTAATGCTTTTACTACCCCTTATATATTTTATAATATTTCATTTAATACCTTTAGCTGGTATGTCACTTGCATTTCAAGACTATAGAATCATAGGAGATAATGTTTTTGTAGGACTAAAGCATTTTAAAACCCTATTCAGCTCTGCTAGTTTTTTTCATGTACTTAAAAATACTATAATAATAAGTACTATGAAAATAGTATTCTTCTTTCCTATACCAATAATTTTCTCTTTACTTATAAGTGAAGTAAGATCATTGAAGTTTAGAAAATATGTACAATCAGTAGTATATTTACCACACTTTCTTTCCTGGGTGGTTATCACAGGTATATGGATTAAGCTATTATCGCCTACAACTGGAGGAGTAAATAATATCCTAAATGTATTTAATATACCCTCTATTGATTTTATGACAAGCAAAGGCTATATAAGATGGGTATTAGTTTTTTCAGAAACCTGGAGAAGTGCCGGGTGGGATTCAATAATATATTTAGCAGCTATAATGAGAATAAGTCCTGCACTATATGAATCCGCGAGAATAGATGGTGCATCTAGGTTTGATGAGATGATACATATTACAATACCAGAACTTGTAACCACTATAGTTACAGTATTTATTTTAAATTTAGGCTTTTTTATGAATGCAGGCTTTGATCAAGTATTTAACTTTATGAATGATTCGGTTATAAGTGTAATTGATATACTTGACACCTATGTGTATAGGATAGGATTAATAAATGGTCAGTATGCTTTCGCTACAGCAGCAAGCTTATTTAAAGGTGTAATTGGAATTATATTGATCTTTACCACACACTTTTTAGCGAAAAAAATATCTGGGAAAGGTTTATGGTAGGGTGAAAATATGAAAAATAAAGAAAATTTAGTTCACTTTCTGTTTTATACATTACTGTTTATTGTTACTTTAACTATGCTTGTACCAATTGTTAATTTACTAGCACTGTCACTAACTGACCCCGCTCGTGTAAAAGAAGTGACAGGACTTACTATTCTACCTAAAGGATTTTCTCTTGATAATTACCGAGTTTTATTTTCTAATCCTCAGATTATGAAAAGCCTTTTTAACTCAGTATTTGTAACTGTAATAGGCACTATATTAAATTTAGGTTTAACAATAATGGCGGCTTATGCACTTACAAGGCCAGGACTTGTGGGGAAAAAAGTTTTTATGGTAATTTTAATAATTGTTATGGTGTTTGAACCAGGATTAATTCCAGAATATTTACTAGTTAAAAGCATAGGACTTTTAGATACCTATTCTTCTGTAATTTTGTATAAGGCACTAAACGTATATTATTTAATTATACTTATGAGATTTTTTGAAGAGGTGCCAGAAGCACTTATTGATGCAGCAAGGGTAGATGGCGCAGGTCACTTAACTATTCTCTTTAAAATATTAATTCCACTTTCAAAGTCTTCCATTGCAACTATAGGACTATTTTATGGGGTTTTTCATTGGAATGAATATTTTAGAGCATCAATATACTTAAATGATTCGGCTAAATGGCCATTACAACTAGTGCTTAGACAGTTTGTAGTGTTAAATGATACCACATCAATGCTCGGCGCTAATAGTCTTCTATCTTTTGATAAGGCCTCTCAGCTAAGTTATAAAGCATTACAAGCAGGAACTATAATGATTGCAGTGGTTCCTATACTTCTAATATATCCGTTTATACTTAAAAATTACACAAAAGGAACAATGGAAGGGGGAATTAAAGAATAGCAGTTTTAATAAAGAAGAGCGTTAATAAAGAGTAGTTTTAATAAATAGTAATCTTAAAAGATAATCTTAAGGGGGATATTATGAAAAAAACAATAGCTTTAATTCTTGTAATTATAAGCACGCTAAGTTTAGGTGCATGTAAATCAAAAACTAGTGGCACAGCAGAAAAAAATAACTCAACAGAGCCAGCAGCAGTAAGAATGGTGATGAAAGATGTAAGTCCAAAAGATCCTATAGCTCAAAAGTATATAGGTCTTATCGAAAAGGCCATGGCTGAGGATGGAACAAAAGTTAAGATTGAACTTGTGGAAATGCCTTCAGGTAACTATGCTGAAAAGTTAAACTTAATGTTACTTGGTAAAGATATTCCGGATATTATATATTTCCAGGGTGGAGACCAGCAAATATCTCAGCAAGGATTATTAGAGAACTTAATACCATATATAGAAAAATCTAAGTATATAAAACCTAATTTAGAACCACAAAATAAAAAGAGATTAGAGAACTATCCTTACTTATTATGGATTAAACCTCTTGCATCAAAGGTGCCGGTAATGAGAAGTGATTGGTTTGATAAATTAAGTACATCTAAAAAACTGATGGAAGACCCTACTATAGATAATTATTATGCATTTTTAAAACAATTAAAAGCATCTAATTTAGGCGGACAAGGATCACCAGCCTATGCATTAACAGCCGCTGGTAGTACTTTAGAAATTGATGAAATATTTGACCAAGCTTTTGGAAATAAATCTACTTGGATAAAAGATGAAAATGGCAAGTATATTTTTAATAAAGTTTCTAACAATGAAAAAGAAAAGTTAACTTTTTATAATAAACTTTATAAAGAAGGGATATTAGATCCAGAATTCTTAACTAAGAAATGGGACACAAAGGAAAAGTCTTTTTATGATAATCAAGCTGCTATAATAGCTGGAACAGCAGGAAAAGTTATAGATATTTATGAAGGTAAAGTAAAAAAGGCTAATGCGGTAGGACTTACAGTTTTACCGGCAGCAAAAGGAAAAGCACAAGGATATTTACCAATAGATGTTTCTAAAGAGAGTAGAGGCATAGCCATTTCTTCTACATCTAAAAATAAAGAGATTTCTTTTAAGATTTTAGATTTTATGGCTAGTGAAAAAGGCCAAATGATAGATCGTTTAGGTTTTGAAGGTGAGCATTATTTAATTAAAGATAATAAAATCCAGTTAACTGAAAAATCACAAGAATGGTATGCGAAATTTTGGGAGCCATCAAAAGTTGCATTTGGAAAAGAACTCGCGAAACCACTGCTAGGAACTGCAGGAACTAAATCACTAGAAGATGTTAATAAGCTTTATACTGAAGATATTAATTTTATAATGCCAGAGGAATTTTCTGTTAAATGGGATTCTGTAAATAACCTATATAAAGAATATTCAGCAGATATAATAACAGGAAAGCGCCCTATTAGTGATTTTGATATATTTGTAACGCAGTGGTATAAAAATGGTGGAGAAGATATTACTAAACATGCTAATGAAGTATTAAAGTAAAAGGGGGCATAGCATGAATTTGCCCTTTGAAGAGTAAAAAGTAATTAGTGGATTTTCTCCTATGAGTAACATATAAATATAAAGAAGCATTTATTATAAAGGGGGTTATCGTTGATTCCCAATAATTATTTAGAGAAGGTCTATGCGGGATTTTTAGGAATGAATATGGGGATAAGGCTGGGGGCACCTGTTGAGCCATCATTCTGGACTTATGAAAAGATCAAAGCAGTATATGGAAATATTACAGGCTATGTTAAAGACTATAAAAACTTTGCTGCGGATGATGATGTAAATGGACCGGTTTTCTTTTTAAGAGCCTTATATGATGATGCAAAAGATAGAGAGTTAGAAGCAGAAGATGTGGGGAGAGCTTGGCTTAATTATTCTAGAGAAGGAATAGGGATGTTTTGGTGGGGTGGATATGGAGTAAGTACCGAACATACAGTGTATCTTAATCTGAAAAATGGATTTAAAGTACCCCTTTCTGGATCAGAAAGATTAAATGGCAAGATATTATCGCAGCAAATTGGGGGGCAAATATTTATAGATACTTGGGGTCTTGTTTGGCCCAGCAATATAGAAAAGGCTGCAGAATATGCTGGAAAGGCAGCTAGCGTATCTCATGATGGTAATGGTATATTTGGTGCAAGATTTATTGCAAGCTGTATTTCTAAAGCATTTTCTACAGAAAATGTTATGGAAATAATTGAGGCTGGGCTTTCTAAAATACCTGTTGACTCTGAGTATTCTAGAGTAACAAGAGATGTAATCCAGTTTTATAATCAGAATCCACTAGATTTTACACTTTGTCAAAAATACCTTGAGAAAAACTGGGGATATGATAAATATTTAGGATCCTGCCACATTATTCCTAATGCAGGAGTGTGTATACTGTCGCTATTATATGGTGAAGGTGATTTATCTAGGACCATAGAGATAGCTACTATGTGTGGGTGGGATACAGATTGTAATGCAGGGAATGTGGGAACTATTATGGGAGTGGCTCAAGGTATGAAGGGTTTAGCGGATAAATATAGAAAGCCTATAAATGATTTTATAGTTACTTCTAGTATATCTGGATATTTAAATATACTTGATGTGCCTACCTATGCAAAGGAATTAGCACTTTTAGGATATAGACTAGCAAAAGAAGAGGCTCCAAAGAAATTAAAAGACTCAATTAAACTAGGAGAAATATATTTTGATTTTGAAGTTGCTGGTTCAACTCATGGGTTTAGGCTATCAGATAATAATAAATTCATGTTAAAGCATAGCAATGAAATTGGGTATGAAAGTGAAGGTTCACTAGAGGTTATATTTGATAGCATTGCTTATGGACAGGGTTCTAAGGTGTATTATAAGCCTTTTTATAGAAGAGCTGATTTTGATGATGAAAGATATAAACCTACTTTTACGCCCCAGGTATATCCAGGGCAAGGAGTTAGCATGAGTGTATACCTTAATCAGTGGCAAGGAAGGGATATAGCAATTACGCCTTATGTGAGAAATACCTTTACAAAAGAGGATATAAAGCTGGCCGTGGAAGTATTAAAAAATAAACAGTGGCAAAAGATAGAATTTATTGTACCAGACACAGATGGGTCAATGATAGATGAAGTAGGAATAATGGTAGAATCTTTTTCACCAGGAACGGACAGCGCTTTAGGAAGTATATTTATAGACGAATTTAATGTACATGGGAAATCCAAGTATACCATTGACTTTGCTAAACAGTTTTTTGAGTTCCAATGTGTAACTCCTTTTGCTCATAATCATGGAGCTTGGGGTATAGAAGATGGGTGTATGAGTTGTATGAGTATAAGTCAGTGTGAGGCCTATACTGGAAATTATTATACTAAAGATATAAGTGTAAAAGCCACAGTAAAACCTATAAATGGATTATCTCATAATATCGCCTTTAGAGTTCAAGGAGCAGAAAGAGGATATCATGCAGGGTTTAATGGAGAAAACAAAGTAGCTCTTATTATAAATGACTTTGGATTTATTCCGCTAGCAACTGTGGAATATAAATGGGAATATAATGTGGATTATGAATTTAAAGTTTTAGCTAAAGAGGAAAGAATATATTTTTATATAAATGGGGAAGAGTTAATTTGTCATGCTCACGATAAATTTGAGTACGGAATGTTTGGATTTAGTAGACTAGATGCAGGAAGAGCTTACTTTAAAGATGTAGAGGTAGAAGAGTTATAGAGTAGAAATTTATCCTATAGGAATAGCTATAACCTAGTTATAGTACTAGAAAAAATAGCATGAAGAAAACCCCTACATTATTTATTGATGTAGGGGTTATACTATAAGTAAATTGATTTCTCGCAATAAAGTAGTAATAGTGAGAAAGCATATTATCTTGAATATTAATTAAAATATATATCCGAAAATTCTATATTATAGTGCTGTTTATTACATAATGCGTTAGAAGAATTATGAGTTGTTTTATGAATTGGTTCATTTATGGGAATTTCGATTATAAACTCGCTTCCGCTTCCATAAATGCTTTTTACTTCAATAGAACCATTATGCATAATAACGAGAGCTTTTACAAGAGAGAGCCCAATGCCACTACCTTCCTGCTCCCTTGTGAATGACTTATTTACTTGTTTAAATCTTTCAAAAATCATATCTAGTTTATCATTTTCAATTCCTATACCTGTATCTTTAACTGAAATAAGAATGCTTTGTTCCTTATTATATAAAGTTACAAATATACTTCCGAAAGGTTTAGTAAATTTAACTGCATTAGAAAGTAAATTTAAAATAATCCTTTCGATTTTATCAGGATCACACCATAGAATTTTTTCTTCTACGTCTGTATCAAAAATAAGGTTTAAACTTTTATTTTCCATATATTCTGAAACTGAGAGGGTGATATCTTCTATTAAACTTACGATATCGCATTCTTGCAAATCTAGTTCTAAAAATCTTGCATCGATTTTAGTAATATCAATCAGATTATTAACTAATCTCATTAACCTATAACAGTTTTGTTTCATACTTTCTTTATGCTTTATTAATTTGCAAATATTTTCAGAAGTTAAATTTTTACTATCATACAAATCAATTAATTGTAAAGTACTAAATATTATGTTTAGTGGGGTTCTTAATTCATGAGAAATATTTGCAAAAAACTCTGTCAATCTTTTTTCTTCATTCTTTCTTTGTGTTATATCTAACCCCATACCAATAACATTTTTTATAGATTCGTCTTCATTATAAATTATTTGATAGCTCCAAAGAATGGTTAGTAAAAGTCCATTTTTATTAACTATAGGACTTTCAAATTGGGTAGTAGTAATGCTTGGTTTAAAAGAACGAATAGTTGATAAAGCTTTTTCTCTGATTTCCGTTGGACATATGGTATTAACCCATTTATAACCTAAAACGGATTCTTCGGAATATCCAGAAATATCCTCACCGTACTTATTTAATTTAACTAAAGAGCCATCTGGATTAAACATACATATAATAACATTTGCATTATCTATAATAGTTTTAGAAAAGTCCTGTTCTTTCTTTAGCAGTTTTTCTGACGATTTTTGATTAGATAAATCCGTTAAAGAACCAGCCATTCTTATAGCGATGTTTTCATCATTCCAAATAGCAGCTCCACGAACTAAAACCCATTTATAATCACCGTTTTTTATTTTAATACGGGTCTCTTGGTGAAAATGAGATGTTTTATCGTGCATATGGTGATTAATTTCTTTTGTGAAACAATCCTTATCATCTGGATGAAGAAGTTCTTTAAAGAATGGGAAAAGAGAGTTTGCTTCCTGTTCTGTATAACCTAAAATTTGTAAAAATCTACGGGAAGGGTGGAGGTTGTTATCTTCAAAAGTCCAATCCCACATTCCGTCATTAGAACCATATAGAGCAAGTTTATACTGTTCTTCAGAAAGTATAAGTTTTTTTTGAGATTCTAAAAGTTTTAATTGTTTTAATCCCATTACGCTAATCATTTCAGAAAAATCTTTAAGAAACTGAAGAATTTTTTCTTGCCCCTCTCTGTTAACAATTGGGATTTCTTTTAAAGCTTTTAAATATGCGTCTTCATCAAATCCAAATTCTTTGGCCTGTCTTTTAAAATATTCAATGTCTGGTTCTTCAAATAAAACTTGTCCTGCAAAAATGGTAGCAAGAAAAACACCTTCTACTATAATAGGAACACCAAGATCTGTTAATCCATTTTTACACTTAAAGTTTAAAAATTTATCTCCATTTTCTAATTGCTTTAATATTTGTGCATCACTTTCAACACAACGCAATTGACTTTTAGGATTTATTCTATGGAATTTTGTGCACAGATCTTTCCAGGCGGTGGCGGTGAGAATGGTCCCATCTCTTGCAACAATTCCTGTAGAAATCCCCGTTGCGTTATAAAAACTATTTAGTAAGTTTTGAAGTTGACATATATCTATAAGATTTGATAACTCATAGTTCATTTTATAACCTCCGCTATTATCTTAGTAAGGTGTATATTCAACTGATATTATATGTATAAATTCTACAAATTGAGTGGATTTCCTCCTGCAATAATAAGAAATTATGAAAAATATTAGTCGAACCATACTTAATTAGTAATTTTTTGCGGAAATTAGATTAATGCCAGTCTATAGACTTCCATCGTTGTCTTAATTAGCAGAAGCTAACTCTGATATCATTATAGATAGTCATAATGATATCTAGAATAAAAAATAATTTCATTATATGTCTATGCAAACAGATCCTAATATGGTAAAATATTTCAAATGGTGAGTGTGTCTATGTATATCTAGCGGCACAGGGAAATTTTATCTTACACGTATAGCTATTTAAGCCTTGCGGAGTCACTTCTAAGTGATTTTCTGCGGGGCTTTTTTTATATTAAGTAAGATAGTGATTACACTATTTAAAGAATAAGGGGGTAGAAAAATGGATTTTTCTAAAAATATAAAAACTTACTATTTTTATTCAACTTTTGCGGAATTGTTAATATTAGGTCCTATACTAGTGCTATTTTTAATTGCAAAGGGGCTATCCTTTACTGAAATAATGGTACTTCAATCTATCTCCGCCATAGCCGTAGTTTTATTTGAAGTGCCAACAGGAGCCGTGGCAGATAAAATTGGTAGAAAAGAAAGTATTCTTATAGGAGCGCTTCTATGGGCTATAAGTCTTGGCTTTTATGTATTGGGAAAGAGCTTTCCCATGTTTATATTAGCAGAAGTTATTTTTAGTTTAGGTGCAACTTTTAAATCAGGTGCAGACAATGCACTAATATATGATTCTCTAAAAGTGATGGGAAGAGAAAAGGAATTTCAAAGTATAGAAGGAAAAGCCAGATCCTTCGCACTATATGCACAGGCAGTAGGTTCAATAATTGCCGGATTTGTGTATGAGGTTAATAAAAATCTCCCATTTTTAATTTCAGTAGTCTTTATGCTAGTAACCATAATTATAACCCTAAGATTTAAAGAACCTCCAATTGAAGGTAAGGTGGGTAAATACGGCATAAATTATTTGCAACAAATAAAAGAAAGTGGCAAGTTTATAATATCCCATGAGAAAATTAAAGCTATAATAATTTTTACTATGATGTTTTTTATTTTTTATAGAACCGCATTTTTCTATTATCAACCCTACATGGAAGCAGTAAAAATACCTGTAAGATACTTTGGAATAATATTTTTTGTTTTTAATATAACCGCAGCCTTTGCTTCAAAGCGCAGTCACTGGATTATGGATAAAACTAAACCTAAAACCTTAACTTTTATGGCTCTTCTAATGATAGTATCCTTTGTACTTATGGGCACAGTAAAAGTTTGGTTTGGCGTTTTTGCAATATTATTTCAACAGGTGGCAAGGGGAATATATAGGCCAGTTACCACTAAATATTTAAATAAACACATACCATCTGACAAAAGAGCAACGGTGCTTTCCTTCCAAAGTTTAGCCTGTAATTTGTCAGTAGCCATTGCCTTTCCTCTAATGGGGGTGTTAAAGGATCATGAGAATATATTTACTACTCATATGGTACTGGGATTAGCAATGGTTATATTAACAGTGATGACTATGAGATATATGAAGGCAAGGCTTGGGCTTAAGAGTAATGTGGAGGTAGATATTGAAGCTCATTAATGTTTCTTGCTTATTTTGAGGACCTTGACAGGATGAAAGATATGCAATATGTTGTTCCCAGAGCATGCGCATAATATTTCTTAAATCTACTTTTGCTTAGTTAATTCCCATAGGAACAGATCTGTACCTTGAAAGTCTTTTTTATTTACACTATCTAATTATAATGGGAGGTAATTAAATAGCATTACTCAATAAAATATTATTACTTGTAGTTGTATCAGAGATGGGGGATAAAACTCAACTACTATATAAGAATCTTTACTATTCATTGTGAAAAAATATCAAATCAGTTAATAAATTAAATTCTTCAAATATAGAACTTAATTTATTAATGAATAATGGTATCGTCAGATGTGGATTTATTATTTCCTTGTTGTGAATATATATATTGTTGTTGAGCTGCAATAGTTAGCATTAAGCGGCCTATACCTACAATAAAATTTCCAAGCACGTTTATTTCATCAGCGCTTCTATCTTCTGAAAGTGAAATAGCGATTGCATTCGTTAGAATTAGTAAATCTTCAGGACTTAAATTATCTATAATATCACTGTTACACCACCTAATTGCAAATAATAATACTTAATATATAGTATGGTTATCACATAAATATTATGAGTGCATATATAGAATATGCACCTTGATACACCATACATGCCAATACTATGCCCAGAATATCTAGCTTACGCTATATTTATTTGGATAGATAATTATTTATAAACTCTTCTTAATTCGTCCGCAACAAGTAAAGTTGCAGATGAGATATTACAGGTAAAATAATGATATAATTCTAAAATTTGTAGTATAATAAAGGT
Organism: Clostridium estertheticum; assembly: GCF_011065935.2. Taxonomy (NCBI): domain Bacteria; kingdom Bacillati; phylum Bacillota; class Clostridia; order Eubacteriales; family Clostridiaceae; genus Clostridium; species Clostridium estertheticum. The sequence continues at coordinate 1,900,630 of NZ_JAAMNH020000001.1, forward strand.
GACGAGCATGGAATGTGTAGGGGCAATAACATAAATTGAAAGTTAGGTGAATAAAATAAAACTTGTTATAATATTTGGGCCGCATGCAGTTGGTAAAATGACTGTTGGACAAGAACTTGCAAAAATTACTGAGTTAGGATTATTTCATAATCATATGACAATAGACATTGTTTCTGATTTGTTTAAAAATATGCCTCAAGAGAGATCAAGATTAACAAATCTATTTAGAAAAGAGATTTTTGAAGCATATTCCGATAGTGAAGAATATGGAATGGTTTTTACTTTTATGTGGGCACTGGACTGCAAAGAGGACTGGGATTATGTATATATGGTTGAAGAGATGTTCAAAGAAAAAGGTGGAACTATATACTATGTAGAGTTAGAAGCAGATTATGATGTACGCATCGAGAGAAACAAGACTGAAAATAGACTACTGAATAAACCTACGAAAAGAGATATTACGCGTTCAGAGGAACTTTTTAGGTGGCTTGAAGAGAAATATCGTCTTAATTCATTTGAGGATGAAATTAAGAAAAGTAATTATATGAAAGTTAATAACACGGACATTCCACCAGATGTTGTTGCTCATATGATTAGGGATAAATTTAGATTATGAGCATTGACGACGACTTAAAGGTATTATATATAAATCTAGTCTTACAGGTATTATATTTAAATCTAATGTTACCCAGATAGTCGGTGGTGTATATGAAAACAATCAAAATACTTCAGCTGGTTTCAGTTTATGATGATGATTTAGGTTCTATTGAACTAACGATTGCTGCAAAGAATGATGTATGAAAATGCAGCTAGAATAATCAAGTCTAAAATTATAAGGAGTTGGGAATATGATTCAAGAGCCATTTATAGGTAACCAGTCAGGCGGTAGAGTTTTTCTGTTTTTAAACACTGATAATTTTTGGAGAGACTATAATGAAATGATCTCAAGGGGAATAGAATTTGTGAGAGAGGCCAAAGATCAATCCTATGGAATGGTTGCGGCGTTTAAGGATTTATATGGGAACCTATGGGATTTGCTAGAGCTGAAAGAAGATCATCCAATTTTGAAACGAATTAAGTAGCTAGTTGAATTCAGCAGAGCATTATATTATGATTACTCATGATGTAGACGAATCTTTGAACTGTTTTGATGAAATAATTAAAGCGAATAATGGGTGTATAGTTAAATGTGAATAGAAGGGGGAGTTAATATGTATCCAAGACCCCGACTAAGTCTGATACTTATGGTAAAATTAAAGAATTCGATTTGGTTTTTGAAAAAGAAAAATAAATCATAACTTTTATAAGGAAATTAGATAAACTGTACAAGTTATGTTTAAAATTTGAAGTTAAAAAAACTACACTTAATTGATGAGCTTTGGGAATATTGTAGTTAGACGAAATATTAAGCTTTTCAATGAGAGGAGATAAGTATTTTATGAGAATTGCCATAGTTGCTGATATACATAGTAATCATATTGCTTTTGAAGCAGTATTGAAGGATATAAATATTAGAGATACAGATATGACCTTTTTTCTAGGTGATTATATTTTTGGAGGTTATGGATCAAATGAAACTGTTGATTTGTTAATGCGTTACCAAAAACAAAGCCAAAAGCATTTAATTATATCGGGCAATATTGAGGAATTAATAACTCCAATAGAAGAAAATGCTGATTGGATATATCCAGTAAATAAGCAAATATACAACGAACTAGGTATAGAACGTGTATCATTTTTGAAGTCTCTTCCAACGAATATTTTAATAGAAGAGGAAGGAATCTCTATGTATTTGTGCCATAATCCATCAGAGATTGAAGCCTTTACAGTAGTTGATAGTTTAAAAAGAGAAAATAATATTCCTAATATGAGAGGGCTTGCTAAGATTGCAAGTGGTATGGAAAGTGATGTTTGTATTTTTGGGCATTATCATTTGTTCATGGATGAAGAAGTAAATGGGAAAAGGTTTATATGTCCTAGTTCTGTAGGAATGCCATTTAATGGAGACCCAAGAGCGCAATATATTCTATTAGATATTTTTGAAGGCAACATTACAACATCAAGGCAGTATGTAGAATATGACAGATTAAAACTAGTAGAAGGTTTTGATAGAAAGGGATATTTTGAGAAATACGGCAATTGGTCGATGAATATGGTTACTACTATTTTAACAGCACATAATCAGGTTGGTTCACAAGAGCTTAGAAAATAATGTAACATATTTTCATTATAGTAAGTTAAAATGGGAATAAATGAATTAATTATATAGGTGGTAAAGTGTATGAAGAAAATTGGACCCAATCCAAATAGTATTTATCCAAATGAAAATATAAAACAAGTTTGTTTTATTAAAAATGTTATAAAAAATCCAAATATTCAAGTTGGTGATTACACTTACTATGATGATGTAAATGGGGCAGAAGAATTTGAAAAACACGTTACACATCATTATGATTTTCTAGGAGATAAACTGATTATAGGGAAATTTTGTGCAATTGCTCATGGAATCGAATTTGTAATGAATGGTGCTAATCATCGAATGTGTTCTGTAACAACATATCCTTTTAATATTATGGGAAATGGTTGGGAAAAAGCTACACCCACTATTGATGACTTATCAGTAAAAGGAGACACCATTATCGGTAATGATGTTTGGATAGGACAAAATGTAGTTGTAATGCCAGGCATACATATTGGTGACGGTGCAATTATTGCTACCAACTCTGTTGTTACAAAAGACGTTCCTGATTACCATATAGCTGGTGGAAACCCTGCTAAAATCATAAGAAAACGCTTTGATGATGAATTAATCCAATATCTGTTAGTCTTAAAATGGTGGAATTGGTCAGCAGAAAAAATATTTGATAATCTTGAAATCCTTTGTAGTTCAGATATTGATAAAATAAAAAATATAGAGTAATCTACTTCAAAAAAAATCGAAGTTTGGAAAGCTAACTGAGTTACTGTGTAATATAGTTTCTTTTAAAAATATAGGAAGATTTTCAAGATGGTTGGCTTATAGAATAAAGTGGTGTTGGGATTTCGGATGTAAATAAATTTCCAAAGATAGAGCAAATTAATATAAAAGGCTTGTGAAAGGAGAAATCATGAAAGAAAACAAAATTTCATTTGAGTCAATTGATGAATATATTTTAAAATTTCCTGCTGATATTCAGGAAACACTTAAAATGTTAAGAAAAGTTATTAGAGAGTCTGCACCAGATGCAGAAGAAAAGATAAGTTATCAAATGCCTACCTTTGTGTTGAATGGAAATCTGGTACATTTTGCTGCATTTAAGAATCATATTGGGTTTTATCCAACTCCTAGTGGAATTAATGAATTTAAACATGAATTATCAGAATATAAAGGGGCAAAAGGATCAATACAATTTCCAATAGAAAAGCCACTGCCTTATGAATTAATAAGCAAGATAGTTAAATTTAGAGTTGCTGAGAATATAAAAAAAGCGAGTGGCAAATTGAAAAAGAAGAAGGCATCAGTAGAATAATTGTAAGAAGATATATAAATTCTTTACTTTATTACCATTTAGTGATATTATCTTTTAAAGAATAGCTTTAAAGAATAGCTTTAAAGAATAAAAATATATAGCAATTATGGAAATTAAGATTATTATAGTACTGAAGAGAGCTGATGGCTAGTGAAAATCAGTGTGCAATATAATCCCTCCGCTTCCATAGCAAAAGCTAAAAATTGAAAGGGTTGTGTCCTTTATAGCACAATAAAGTGGTCATATTTACTTATGACAAATTGAGTGGCACCGCGAGAGTTTGACTCCCGTCTCTATAGTTTTATAGAGATGGGAGTTTTTTGTTTTAAAAAATATTTACTACAATGTATAGTCTATTACAAACTGAAAATATAAATTGAGGAGGTACTGTATTATGTTAGATTTAAATTTAATTAGAGAAAATACGCAAATGGTTAAAGAGGCACTTTCTAAGCGCATGGATAAGGTTGATTTTGATGAGCTGCTTGAGTGGGACGCAGAAAGAAGAAAATTAATATTTGACCTTGATGTGTTGAAAAGTAAAAAAAATAAAGTGTCTAAAGAAATACCGGAACTTAAAAGAAAAGGTGAAAATGTTGAAAGTTATTATTTAGAAATGAAAGAGGTTTCAAGTAATATAAAGCTGCTTGAGGAGAGATTAACTCCACTTGGAGAAAAAATAACCACCTTTTTAGAAGGCTTGCCTAATTTACCTGATGAGGATGTATTAGCTGGAGGAAAAGAAAATAATAAGGTGATAAGAGAGTGGGGCAAAAAACCGGATTTTAAATTTGTGCCTAAGGATCATGTGGAGCTTGTAACAACACATAATTTAGTAGATTATGAAAGAGGAGTAAAGCTTTCTGGAAATGGGTTTTGGATTTATAAAGGTGATGGCGCTATGCTTGAATGGGCACTACTTAACTATTTTATAGAAGAACATAGAAAAGATGGGTATGAATTTATTCTACCTCCACATATTTTAGATTACCAGTGTGGGTTAACAGCAGGCCAGTTTCCTAAATTTCAGGATGAAGTTTTTAAGGTTACAGATAATAAAAACAATGAAAATAATCAATTTTTACTTCCTACATCAGAAACTGCATTAATTAATTTGCATAGAGATGAAATTCTAAAGGAAGATGAATTACCAAAAAAATATTTTTCATATACTCCTTGTTACAGAGTTGAAGCAGGAAGCTATAGAGCATCAGAGCGTGGAATGATTAGAGGTCATCAATTTAATAAAGTTGAAATGTTCCAATATACAAAACCAGAAGATTCAGATGCTGCATTTGAAGAACTTTTGGGTAAGGCAGAAAAGCTTGTTCAAGGACTCGGACTTCATTATCGCGTGAGCAAATTAGCTGCTAAAGATTGTAGCGCATCAATGGCAAGAACTTATGATATTGAAATATGGATTCCTAGCATGAATGAGTATAAAGAAGTAAGCTCAGCCTCAAATGCTCGTGATTATCAAGCAAGACGTGGAATGATTCGGTTTAAGAGAAATGGAAGTAAAAACACTGAGTACGTTCATACATTAAATGCATCAGGACTAGCTACAAGCAGATTACTTCCAGCTATTGTAGAACAAATGCAGCAAGAGGATGGAAGTATTATTGTTCCTGAGGTATTAAGAAAATGGGTTGGGAAAGAAAAATTATAGTAAGTTTAAGTTATCTCTAAAGGTGTTGAGTATAAAGATTATGATTTTTGATTTTAATATGCAATTATTAAGTCTAAATGATATAATAATTTTTAAGGTTAGTTGCATGTAGGGAGGTTAAAAAAGTGGATAAAAATTTTGCATTAACACCTATAGAGGTTGCGGAGATGCTTAAAATAACAAAGAATACTGTTTATGAATTGGTAAAAAGGGGAGAACTTAATTCTTACAGGGTTGGTAACAAGGTAAGAATAGAAATGAAGGATATTGAGGATTATAAGAATAAATCTAAGAAACTTCAAAACACCAAACAAATTAATACTGACTCACTTAGTTCTAATATGACCTTAGTGAGTACAAATCAATTAGAAGAAAGTCAGGAAAATCATGATTTCGTCATTTGTGGCCAAGATATTATGCTGGATATACTATCTAGATATTTACAACATAATGTTAAAGGTATTCAGGCACTTAGATCCTATACTGGAAGCTATAATGGGTTATATGCTCTTTATCATGGTAAGGTTCAGATTACTGCAACTCATTTATGGGATGGTGATACAGGACAGTATAATATACCTTATGTAAAAAGAATGCTTCCAGGAATCCCTGCAATTATTGTGCATCTTGCCAATAGAATGCAAGGGATTTATGTTGCAAAGGGTAATCCTAAAGGAATAAAAGGTTTAGAAGATCTAAAACAACCTGGAATTAAGATGATAAATCGAGAAAGAGGAAGTGGTACAAGAATCTTACTTGATGAGCATTTAAAAAAGCTTGGTATAAGTGCCCATAGTGTACCTGGGTATGAAAAAGAATGTTTTTCACATCTTGCAATGGCTAGTACTGTTGCGAGAGGTGAAGCAGATTTTGCTATTGGAAATGAAAAGACTAGTCAACAGGTAGAGGGAATTGATTTTATCCCACTGCAAACAGAAAGCTATGAGCTTGTAATTAAGAAAGAGGATATTCAAAAACCATATTTTCAGTCTGTGCTTCAAATTATTAGATCAGAGGAGTTCAAGTTAGAACTGCAGGGTATTGGCGGATATGATTTAAAAGATTTAGGCGAAATAACTGCAGAAACTTAGAAAAAGTGATCTAGTTTTTAAACTAACGGGTTCCGTTTTGAAGTTCTTTTGAATAAATATCATTAATATTCACTTAGATAAACGCTATAATTTAATCATAGCGTTTATTGTTGATATAACTATATTAAGAGTAGTTTTATTATATTATATATGTATATTACCATATGTTTTAACATAAAGAATCACACTGTTAATAAATTTATTAACAGTGTGATTCTTTATGTGATTATTGTCTTATATTTCACCTTACTACGGAGTTTTCTCATACTCCTTATGTTTAATTAAATAAGTAAAAGAAGAAAATAAATGTCTCAATGACATTTGCTAAAAAATGTGAAATAGTGCACGAGTAAATATTCTTAGTTCTTTGATAAATCACACCGTAAATAATATTATCTATAAAAATAAAAAACGAGATATAAATAAGACCTGTAATGGAGACAGCAGAAAAACTTCCTATGGCAAAAAATAATGAAGTAATGATGATAGCCCAAATTGGTTTTGTAATATCGCAAAGCTTAGTCTGGAAAAACCCTCTAAATGCTATTTCCTCAGCAAATGCTAAAATCAATAATTGAGGTATCTGTAAAAACAATTTACCAAATGATAACATCGGTTTTGTGTCTGAAGCATACAAGTAGACCTCTGGTAGGACAAATTTAAACAAACTAATTGATACAATACCCGAAACAACAGGAATCAAAATTAACCACCAATATTTTTTTATATCAGATAAAATGTTTTTTGGAATAAAACCGATGTCTTCCATTTTCCCTTTGTTCCTTTTGTTTTCAATAAATAAATACAATATTGAAAAAAGAATAGTTAAGCTTAAGCCAACAACATTAGTCAAACCTACACTTGTTAAGCATAGAAATCCAAAAATTGCAATTGGAATATAAGTTTTCAATAATTCATTTCTATTTTTCATTCAAATACTCCTTTTCACATTATTTATAATCTTTACTTGTCCATATTTTACAATTATGTAGTGATTATAACATAATTTTTAAAAATTAGGAATTATAACATAATCTATTATATACTGTAATAATCCGTTGATGGTTATAACCAACTGAAAATAAAGGGTTAATAATTTTATTTATTGTCAATATGGCATTTTCTCATTAAAAATTCACCTTAAAAATAATATGATGAAAGGGTGAAAACGTAATGTATCACTAAATCAAATCGAATGGGGCTGTAGTATGGCTACCCGAAATTTCATGTTAAATATTTGAAATTCATATTAATATTCTATATAATTGAATAAGGACATACTTGTAAAAAAGTATAAAGTAAATTAAAAGGGGGTCTTCTTGTTATAAAAAAAATATATAAAACTGTAGTTATTTCAATTGTTTCGTTTTCAATTGTGCTAATATTCCTGAATCCTGATAGAGAAATGTTTAATGATGTTGTTTTTCAAGGTGCCCCAATAACAAAAAATATAGAAATCATGGGAAACATTCGTAATATAAACGCAAAAGATTTCTTTATGGATAACCATTCTTTAATAAAAAGAAGAAATTACTTATTATTTTCAATATATGATGTACATGTAAGTGATACTAAGATATATCATATATTAGGATTTTTAGAAATATTTAAATTAATAAATTAATATTGAGAACAATAGATGTTTTTGTTTAAATCTTTCATATTGTATCGTACTTTTCATTAAGTTAGTCATAAACAAAGGGAGAATGGATAACTTGAAAATTAGTAAATACTCTATTATATCTTTTCCTATAACTTACATTATTCTTTGCTATACTACTATGTTTGCTATAAAATATACTTCACCTGTAGAGACACCGCAACAAGAGGCTTTTATAGACTATTTTATAAACTCAATTATTCACCTTTGGCATGTTAAATTAATAATTTCTTTAGTTATAGCGATAATAGCTAATATAATAGTTAAGAGAAGTAAATTGAGATAAAGGTTGCTTCGAAATTTTCTTTTAATGCGAATGAATTAATAAAAATATATGTTATTCCAGGTGATAATTATTATGTAGATTATTGAATAAAAAACACTTTTATTTCTATGCGAGACAACGCAGATAAAAAGGCTTATTTAAGAAAAACTCTTAGATATGCCTTTATTTATGGGAGTTACTATCATCAACGGTTATCTACAGTATATAAATAATCTATTAAATTCATTTACAATATAATTACTTACACCTAACATCGGCTCATATTAAATTAAACTCAAAGAAAACACAGGTTTTTAGCATGTGTTTTCTTGTTTAAATAGTAGATTAATAGCTTATTATATTAGCGTGATTTCATATGATAATGTTAATTATATTTCAGTAAAAGCACTTCAAAATGGAACCCGTTAGTCTTTAAACTAAATCACTTTTTTATTATCATAAATGATAAATTTGCTATAAGTACATTTGTTGTATAAAATAAAAATAAACTCCTTATTGAATTATTTGTAAAATGAATATATAATAAAACTTAGCGTAACATAACAAAACATGTATAACGTCATTATGTTGTACTGTTTTGTTATGTATTAATTGAAAACGTTTAAAATGTATTATAGGGGGAAGAAAAAATGAAAAAAGGAGTACGTTCTTTATTAGTTATGTCTTTAGTTACAGTTATTTTGGCAATGACGGGTTGTAGTCAGAAGACTAAAACTTCTGAAACGCCAGCAAAAGCAGTTACATTAACTATTTCTGCTGCAGCAAGCTTAACAGTGGCTATGGGGGAAATAAAAACACTCTATGCAAAAGAAAGACCAAATGTTACAATAAATTATAACTTTGGTGCTTCAGGTGCATTACAGCAGCAAATAGAACAAGGTGCCAGTACTGATTTGTTTTTTTCAGCGGCTACAAAACAGATGGATATATTACAGAAAAAAGGTTTAATTTTAGATGATACAAAGGTTAATTTATTAGGAAACACTGTAGTGCTTGTAGTTAAGAATGATTCAACATTAGCTATTAGTGATTTCAAGGACTTGGCAAATACTGAAATTAAAAAAGTAGCTTTAGGCGAACCAAAAACAGTTCCTGTAGGTCAATACGCTGAGGAAATATTTACATCCTTAAACATACTTGATAAAATTAAAGCAAAGGCTGTTTATGGAAAAGATGTTAAGGAAGTTTTAACTTGGGTTGAAACAGGGAATGTAGATGCAGGAGTTGTATATGGTACTGATGCTAAAACTTCTAAAAAAGTAAAGGTTGTAGCATACGCTGGCATGAATCTATACAAAACTCCAGTGGTTTATCCAGTAGCAGTAATTAAAGGTAGTAAAAATATAGATGATACTAAAGCTTTTCTGAAATTTTTATCTAGTTCTAAGGCAAAAGAAGTTTTTGCATCATATGGTTTTAATTTTCTTTTAAAATAAGTTAGGAGTTGGAGCGTATGTCAGAATTTTCACCATTATGGATTTCCATAAAAACATCTATTACAGCTACTTTTATAGTATTTTTTATTGGCATTGCAGTAGCATGGTTTATGTCTAACTATAAAGGAAAAGCTAGAGGACTTCTAGATGGAATTCTGACATTACCAATGGTACTACCTCCAACCGTTGTAGGTTTTATATTACTTATGATTATTGGAAAGAATTTTCCACTGGGAAAACTATTAAATGGATTTGGAATTACATTGATATTCACATGGGTTGCTACAGTTATAGCTGCAACTGTAGTTGCCTTTCCTCTAATGTATAGGACATGTGTAGGTGCTTTCAGTCAGATTGATGTTAATGTTATTAATGCTGCTAGAACCTTGGGAATGTCCGAGTGGAGAATATTTTGGAAGGTAGTGGTACCACTAGCTTGGCCGGGAATTGCGGCAGGTACAGTCCTAGCCTTTGCAAGGGCGCTAGGGGAATTTGGAGCAACTATAATGATTGCTGGAAGCATCCCTGGTAAAACGCAAACAATACCTATTGCAATATATTTTGCTGTGGCAAACGGAGAAACTGGTAATGCAATTAAATGGGTTATATTAATTTTTATAATATCTTTAACAGTCATGGTGGCTACTGATAAATGGTCTGAAAAGCAAGGGTTTTTAGTATCCTCTGCAAGGAGGAAATAATTATGGGGTTACAAGTAAATATTATAAAAAAGCTACCAGGCTTTGAGCTTAGAGTTGATTTTAAAGCAGATAATGATATTTTAGGATTTTTAGGAGCGTCTGGATCAGGGAAAAGCATGACACTAAGTTGTATAGCTGGAATTGTTACCCCGGACAGTGGTAAAATAATATTAAATGGCCGCGTGTTATTTGATTCGGAAAATAAAATAAATATACCCGTTAGGGAGAGAAAAGTAGGATTCCTTTTTCAAAATTATGCCCTATTTCCTAATATGACTGTAGAGCAAAATATTGGATTTGGTCTTCTTAAAAGTATTAGTAAAGTTGAAAGAATAGATAAAATTAAAAAGAAAATTCTAGATTTACAACTTAATGGAATGGAAAAAAGATATCCTTATCAATTATCTGGAGGGCAACAACAGAGAGTTGCACTTGCTAGAGCTCTTGTTGTGGATCCTGAAATATTGCTCCTTGATGAGCCTTTTTCGGCATTGGACGAGCATCTTAGGAATAGCATGATCCTGCAGCTTAAGGACGATCTTATGGGGTTTAAGGGAACTTCAATTTTTGTCACACATAACATGGAAGAAGCATATCAATTATGCAATAACATAATAATAATAGCAGGGGGAAGTATTGATGCTATTGGATTTAAGGATGCTATATTTAATAGTCCACCAACACTTTGTGCTGCAAAACTAACAGGTTGTAAAAATATTTCAAAGGCTAAAAAAATAGAAAGTAATATTATAGAAGCTATAGACTGGGGATGTAAAATTACTTTTAATTATGAAGTAGAGGATAGTATAGCAGATATTGGAATTAGGGCTCATTATTTAGAAATTATGGTGGATGATGAAGATGTAAATACTTTCAACTGCTGGGTTGTCTTTACTAGTGAGACTTTATTTAGAACAAAAGTATATCTTAAATTTAGTGAACCTATAGGAGATGAAAAAGATTTTGATATACTTTGGGATACTTCTAAGGAAGAGTGGGATTTAGTTAAAGACAAACCTCTTCCCTTAAAAATAAGAATTAACCCAGAGAAGGTTATTCAAATCAACAGAAATTGAAAAAGGTATAAAATAAAATGAGCAATAGAAATTGAAAATTCGTTTCCAATTTCTGTTGCTCCTTTTATATTAATCAGTAGGCTGTAAAATAACCAGGTCATTCCCTAGTTTTAGATTTTTCGAATTAAACACCATACATGAATCTAATTTAGGGTCATACATATTAACTCCATAATTCCCTATCTGACTACCTTTAATATGCCTACTCTATTAGCACTTCCATATTCAACCATATATAACTCCGGCTGCAGACCGTCCACTTTTAAATTTTTTTAATACTTGAAAAGGAGCAATTTTATCTTTTATATCGTAACCTATCTTATTTATTTGATTTATTACATCTGCAATATCCATAGTTAACCCTCCCTAGGACCATTTATAAAAATTGTGCTCTTTTTAAAATAAGCTCAACTTCATATAGTATAATATAATCACTAAGAATACACAAATTATTGTGATAAATTAGGGTTGCTATTTTTAAAAAATCATATTATAATGTAAAAGAAATGTAAATGCAAACCATTTGCATTAGTCGAAAGGGTGAACATATAATGAAAAATATAGTTGCTAAAATAGCATCCCTAATTCTTGTATCTGTAGTAGTTTTTACTGGATGTACAACGCAAAAAAACAATGCACCATCACCTGATGCTGGTGTTAATAATAAAAAAACAGTAACAGTTGCAGCATCCTTCTATCCTATGTACATATTCGCATTAAATGTAGCAAAGGATATTCCAAATGTAAAAGTAATTGATATGACAAAACCAACGGCAGGTTGTCTTCATGATTATTCCATTACTACGGATAATATGAAAACACTAGATGCTGCACAGATATTTGTAACTAATGGTGCAGGTATGGAATCCTTTATGGATAAGGTAACAGAACAAATGCCTAACCTTAAAGTCATTGACTCAAGCAAAGACATACAACTTATTAAAAATAAAGGCGATGAGGTATACAACCAACATATATGGGTAAGTATTTCTAATGCTATAACACAAGTTAAAAATATCGGAGAACAGTTAGCTACTTTAGACCCTAATAATGCACAAAAGTATAAAGCAAATACCGCTGCATACGTAGTGAAACTTGAGGCTCAAAGAGATAAAATGCACAAGGCATTAGATAATGTTAAAAATCGTGATATAGTTACTTTTCACGAGGCTTTTCCGTATTTTGCCAAGGAATTTAATCTCAACATAGTAGGAGTTATTGAACGTGAACCTGGTTCTGAGCCAAGTGCAAAAGATTTGCAAAAAACTATTGAGCAGGTTAAGAAATTAAAAGTAAAAGCATTGTTTGCAGAACCACAGTATCCTGTTAAAGCTATTGAAACTATTGCAAGGGAAACAGGCTCAAAAGTTTATAGTCTTGATCCAATTGTTACAGGACCTATGAATGCAGACGCGTATATTAATATAATGGACAGTAATTTAAAAATATTGGAAGAGGCATTAAAATGATTAATAATAATAAGCTAATAAGTGGTAATAAAATGACAAATAGTAATAGGATAATAAATAGTGAAAAAATTAAAAATATAAATTGTAAAAAATGTAGCTGTGGATTATGTTGCACAAAAATAAAAGATTTTGGTGTCACTATTGGAAAAACAGAAATATTAAAAGATGTCAATCTCCACATTCATTGTGGAGATTTGACTGCTATAATAGGAGCAAATGGTGCAGGAAAGAGTACACTCATAAAAGCTTTATTGGGAGGAATACAACATTCAGGGCATATTACTTTTGCTGGCGGAAACAAAAAGGTTATAAGTAACCCTAAAATGGGATATGTACCTCAAAAACTTGATTTTGATAATAGCTCACCTGTAAGTGTTATGGATATTTTTGCGGCTACATTAAGCAGCAGACCGATTTGGTTTTCTATTTCCAAAGATATAAGACAAAAGGCTCTGAAAAGCTTATCCTTGGTTGATGGAGAATATCTTATAGATAAGCGTTTAGGGGTACTATCCGGTGGAGAATTACAAAGGGTACTTTTAGCCTTAGCACTAGAGCCTATACCAGATATATTATTATTAGATGAGCCAGTATCAGGAATTGATCAAAATGGGCTAAAACTATTTTATAAAACTGTATCAAATCTAAGAAAAGAATACGATTTATCTATTATTTTAGTTTCTCATGATCTACATTTAGTATCAAAGTATGCGGATCGCATTGCATTTATCAATAATAAAACCATTGAATGCTGTGGTACGGCAGAGGAAGTATTTAGCAATGAAAAAGTAATTGATGTGTTTGGTGTAGATTGGAATAAGGTTTTGGTAGACAGAAACGATAGGGAGGATGACTAATGTCTTTATGGTATAACATCGTAAATTTTTTACTTCCCTTTGATTGGGCTCATTATACATTTATGAAAAATGCATTATTAGGGGTTTTATTGGTTACGCCTATGTTTGGTTTACTTGGTACCATGGTTGTAAATAATAAAATGGCTTTTTTTTCAGACGCACTGGGACATTCAGCTCTCACGGGAATAGCAATTGGGGTAATTTTAGGTATAAAAAATCCAATATGGTCTATGCTAGTATTTTCACTTATGCTTGCTGTAGTAATAACTAAAGTTAAGAATGTAAATACTTCTTCAACGGATACTATAATAGGTGTTTTTTCATCTACAGCAGTTGCGCTTGGAGTTGTAATGTTATCATATGGAGGCGGTTTTACAAAGTATTCAGTTTATCTTATAGGTGATTTATTAAGCATTAGTCAAATTGATTTGTTAATACTTCCAATTATATTTGTAATTGTGGTTATTATTTGGGTAATTGCCTTTAATAAGCTTCTCTTAGTAAGTGTAAATCCGTTATTGGCAAGAAGCAGAGGTATTAACGTTAATTTTTATGAATATCTATTTACAATTACTGTTGCAATTATTGTAACAATATCCATCCAATGGGTAGGAGTTCTAATTATAAGTTCGATGCTCGTGCTGCCTGCTGCCGCTGCAAGAAATATTTCTAGCAATATGAGGCAGTACCATATATATTCTATTGCAATTGCACTTATTTCAGGGGTAACGGGACTTATTTTATCTTATTTTTTAGGTTCTGCATCTGGTGCTACTATGGTGCTCATTGCTTCAATGTTTTTTGGGATTACATTTTTCATGAAATTAAAATTATATTCGTAGAAATGGAAAGAGGAGCTAGATTAGCTCCTTTTTTAATTTCCATTTATTCTGTTACATTAAATAAATTACAAAGTTTATTCTTATTTAAGTTTCCACAGATTATACACAATCTCCCTGTATAATCTGGGCTTATATTTTTAACTTCAAATTCACCAGGCACATAATCAAATTGTAACCATTTATTTTTATCACTTTGTATAATGCCTTTTCCTCTTAAAATGAGGATATGGCAACTAAACTGGGAGTTACAAGGCAAACCATCAATGCTATTGAAAATGAAAAGTATAACCCTACACTGGAATTAGCCATGAAACTTGCTAAACTACTGAACACTACAGTAGATGAATTATTTATACTTGACTGTTAGAATGAAAGGCGACCTAATAATTAGGTCGCCTTAAGGTTTAAAATCCCATTACTTTCTTTAATGTTGCTTTATAAGATTTCTTAAGTGTAAATGCTGCCAGGAAACTAACAATTACAATTGCTAGGATGCCCCAATCTAAAATGGTATTAGGTCCAACAATCCAGAAACATAAGGCAATAAAACTCATACCCACGAGAACTATAGTAGTGCAGGTATATGACCCTGGATCATTGATTAGCTTCAATTCACAGGAAGCTAAAGCTGGATAAAGCAAATTTGTACATAAAAGATAAAGCACAATAAATAATAAGTACAACCTATGCAATTCCTGATGACTAAAAATTGATACAAAAAGAGTGCCAATGAAACCTATAATATAGATTACATAAGTGTGAAGGTAAGCAATCTTTATAATATCTTTAGTTCTCATAGGAAGAGTTAAACAGAAAATATATCTCTTTTCAGATATTTCATTCATGCCCATGGATACAATGAAAAAGCCTACTATAACTACGAAAAATAGTTCGTAAAAGTCACTTTGTACATTAAATAAAGCATTTACTACTGAAGGAATAATCAAAAGTATTGCATATAAAAAGGTTTTATAAAAGAATCCAGCTTTAAGCATTTTAACATAGTTTAATAATAGTTCCTTCATTTCAATTAACCACCTTCTCCGAGATTTTCAAAGGTAACTTGCAACCTAAAAGATAACTGATTATAGTTGAAATAAGCATAATTATTAACCCTGAAAGCCCGCCGATATGTCTGCAGGCTTTTAAGATAGGAATGAACCTTGTCCCTAAACCACTGAACATATTTTGTTCGTTTATTAAAGTACCTGGTTGCAACTCGGGAATAGATATCAAATAAAATATAAATACAAGTGATAATAACAAGAGTGTAGGAAACAAGTACCTAAAAGCCTTATATTTTTTAGATGATAAAGATGAAAATCCTATTGATATATTTACAGTCATAGTCCATATACAATAGATCAATACAAGGAATCCTGAATATGCTGATATAAGCTCACTTGTGCTAACAAAAACATTTAATCCTATAAGATATATTACTACAATAAAATATGGAATACCTACCATTTGAAAAATTCCGAATTTCACATTATATATATCTTTTTTTAATACTGGTGCCTGTATTAGAAAATTATTTAGATTACCAGTAACTTTTCCTTTCACCCTAGTAATACCTTGAGTGTTAAAAATAAATACATAAGATAAGTTAATTAAATTAAGTAGCTGAAGAACTACACGGCTAAACTGTACTGTTGGTCCTCTATTTGCATAATTAAGTACCATATCTGTTGTAGTAGAACATATCATTATTGACATTAGTCCTGTACAAATTATAGAGAATGGTAATAACCAGTCATAATCGCTTGGATATATAAACCAAAAGGCTTTAAATATCTTAATAGTTCTTTTCATAATTATCACACCCCCAAATATTAAAGGTTAATAGATTTTCAACACTAGGGTTAGTGCCTTTGATGTCTTTAAAATATTCATGTGCTTTTTCTCTTAAGATCAAACCCTCAAAAGCAATTTCACCTTTTCTAATTCCAATAAACTGATGCTCAAGCCCCTTTAGGTCTTCAATGCCTCCAGTTAACACAATATATTTTTCTTCAAGTTTATCAATTGAAAGGCTTTCTATTATTGTACCACCATGAATTAAGGTTATATAATCGGCTATTTTATCTAAATCTGAGGTAATATGTGTTGAAAAGAATACTGATTTCTCTCCATCAGACACAAATTCACGAAGTATATCTAAAATCTCAATTCTTGCAACGGGATCAAGTCCTCCGGTAGGTTCATCAAGAATTAAAAGGTTTGGCTGGTGTGCAAAGGCAAGAGCGAACATTGCTTTTGTTTTCATACCCTTAGAAAATTCACCTATTTTTTGCTTTAAGGGAATTCTCCATTTGGAAACATAGTTATTGAAAATATCCTCACTCCAATTATCATAAAATAAGCTAAGGGCTTTTGCATGATTGTGCACAGTAGAGGTGCTTATAAAATAATCTTCATCTGGTACATAGCCAATATGTGACTTTACGTATATCTCTTCTTTAACATTATCTTTCCCCAAAATTTTAATTTGTCCTGAGGTTTTTCCTATTGCATTTAATATTAACTTAATAGTAGTAGTTTTACCTGCTCCATTTTGTCCTATAAATCCCATAATGCATCCTTTTTCAAGGGTAAAAGTTACATTATCCAACTTAAAATCCATAAACTCTTTATTTAAATTTAAAACTTCTAATATATTCTCCATTTTTATTCCCCCCTATATATGTTTTCAATTATATTTATAATATTTTCTTTGGTTACCCCAGCTTCCATTATTTTAAGGGTCATATTCTCATATTCCTTAATTAATTGATTGTTTCTTTCTAATAACAATTTTGACACATCCACAGTATTTACAAAAGTACCCTTGCCAGACACTGTATATATAAGGCCTTCATGTTCTAAATCTGTATATGACCTTTTTGTGGTAATAGTGCTCACATTTAATTCCTTGGCTAGCTGCCTAACTGACGGGAGAGTGTCGTTGAATTGAAGTTTTCCACAAAGTATATTTGATTTAATAGAAGCTTTTATTTGTTCATACATAGGTAAGTCACTTGTATAATCTATAGTAATATTCATAAATTCACCTCTCTCCAACTAGCTTATATAATATGTAATAGTGTGTATACCATATATATACGATATCGCACATTGAACTTATTGTCAATAAATTTAATGTTATACTTGTAATTTAGTAACTTTAAATATGCTTTAGAAAGGACTGAACAAAATTCATGAAATTGGTATGTTTTGGAGATAGCTTAACCTATGGATATGGGATTACAAGAGGGAAATGTTGGGTAGATTTAATTAGAAAAAAATTAGATGTAGAAGTTATAAACCAAGGTTTTAATGGCGAAACAGCTGCTGGTATGATTTCTAGGTCTTATACTGACATAGTAGAAAACACTCCAAGTTATGTAATTATAATGGGTGGTAGTAATGATTTTTTAATGGGGTATACGGTTAATAGCGTTGAAATGAAAATAAGCCTCCTAATTAAGGAAGCAAAAGAACATGGAATAATACCTATTATAGGTATACAAACTCCAATAGACAAAGATTTAGCTTTCGAAGGCTGGAGTGCTGATGTTGACTATTTAAAAGTAAATGAAAAGATCAAAATGTACAGGCAGTGGGTATTAAACTATTGCAATGAAGAACATGTATTGTTTATAGACTTTTATAGTGCGTTAGAAACTGCTAAAAAAACTTTATATCCTAAACAACTGTACATTGATGGGATTCATCTAACAGAAAAAGGTCATGAAATTATGAGTGAATGTGCATTATTAGCGATTTCAGAAGGAGAGCTTTACCATTGATACTAGCATGGTGGATGTAACTTAGAAAAATAGTGCCTTTAGGGCACTATTTTATTGCCACTTGCCACGTGGGTGGCACCTTAAGTTCAACTATTTAAAATGATTTGGAGTTGTATTATTTAGTACTTGCTCTATTGTATCTATAAATGATTTTTTATCATTTCTTCTTTTAAGTCTAAAATATAGTGCTGATAAAAAGTTTTTGCGATTACTTGTTAGATTGTGATCTTCTGGGTATTTGCCAGTCATTTTAATATTCTCAAAGCTTTTTATCCAATTTATGAACTCTTCATCATTAAGAATTTCTCTCTCAATTATTTTGATAACTGCACCTATGAGCCTTTCGTCCTCGCAATTTATATAGGCATAATGATTTATACATACCTTCTCTTCTATTGCTTCTAATATATCTATTAATTCTGGCTTCTTAATTTCTTTGCAGTTTGCAATTTGACTAAACACATCACCTGTATGAGCAGTTGAATGTGCCCAGCCCTTGATTTCTACATACCCTCTTGTATCTTTTTCTTGTCTTGTATATCTTATTATCTCTGTACAAATCCTTTTTATTTCTTCTTCCGTTAAAAGGGGGTCCTCACTTTGGTTATGACGATATAGTATTGCTTGTATAATTAATAAAGTAAAGGCTCTATTAAAAACAGAATCATCTATATTTTTGCCAATATTATAAAATAGATGATTCTCACTTAATGATAATTTCAATAAATTTTTTACCTCTTCATCTGTTAAATGAATTTGAAAAATCATGTCAGAAAGAAGCTCTAAAATAAGTCCATCTCTAAGTTCAGAATCTATTGAACCTATATTTTCTAGCAGCTGTAGGGCTAGTTCATACTTATCTGTACCACTTGGAAGACTCCAGTTATTGTCTTTAATATCCATTAACTGCTGTTTTAATTGATTTATGTTTTTCATTTACTTATCTCCCTTGATATTGATTTGTAAAGATATTCAAAAATAACATTGCTATTTTCCTATAAGACATATTTCATAATTATACCATGTAATTTAATTACAATGAAAGTTAAAAATATATTCTTAGAGAATTATTTACATATAATTACGCCTATATAAATTCTAATACACTAAGAAATATTGATAATTGTGCAAATTAATGCTAAATTCTAGATATAAACAATAAATTCTAACTTATAGAAATATATATTTACGCATATTTATGAGCTGTAGATGGACATTAGTTCATTTACAGCTTATTTTTGTTAGTGTTTTTATGTACCTATAAAAAGAGAGGTATTAAAATGATTGAATTATCATTAAGAAATATAGAAAAATATAAAGTTTTTGAGATTTTGCGCTCAGCCTTTGAGGAGGTATTAGATGTTCGGGGTAAGATAGTGCAGCTTGAAAATAAAATGCAAATCCTTCAAGGGAAAAGCTTAGAAAATGCTATAAGTAAATATGGTGAACTTCAAGGAAAGTTTGAGCATATGGGTGGATATGATATTGATACAAATATAAAATATATTTGTATGGGATTAAAGATTGATGAGGATATGAAGGAAAGAACCTTCAGCACTTTAAGTGGAGGAGAAAAAACTATAATTCTACTTGGGTCATTAAAAATTCTATTGATAGATTAAGAAGATGGGAAATGAAAGGGGGGTAGCGGTAAGTTCTATATCAAAGCTGCAAGTATGCAGAAAAGGTTAGATAAGATTGTTAAAATAGAAAAGCCGGCTTTGGAAAATAAGAAGATTAATATAGATTTTGCTTTAAGGGATAAAGAGGTTAATGAGGTATTAGAAATCAAAGGACTTTCTAAATCCTTCCATAATAAGATGCTCTTTAAAAATTTAGATTTAAAGGTTGAGTATGGGGACAAGCTTGCCATTGTTGGGGGAAATGGAACAGGAAAAAGTACACTAGCCAAAATGCTTGTAAAAGAATGTGGCGCTGATGAAGGAATTATAAGATATGGTGAAGAGGTTAAAATAGGATATCTGGCACAAAATGTTACATTTACAAGCAATGAACAAACAGTGTTAGAAGCATTTAGAGACGATTTAACCATTTCACAGCAGAAAGTAAGGAGTGCCTTGGCAAAATTTCTATTTACTAAGGAGGATGTATTTAAAACCATAGGAACCTTGTCTGGTGGAGAAAGAGGTAGGCTTAGGCTTTGTAAACTCATGCAGCAAGACATCAATTTGTTAATTTTAGATGAGCCTACCAACCACTTTGATATTAACTCAAGAGAAATGATAGAAAAATCTTTACTGGGGGAGTAATATTGCCACTTGCCACTTGCCACGTGGGTGGCACCTTAGGCTATCTTACAAAACTGTAAGATAGCCTTTTGTATTTGTAAGCGGGGCGACATGGAGTGTGAAGGATCTGTGAAGTATAATATGTATATAGTAATGAAAAAACGAGATATAAGAAAAGGGGAGAGATATAAATGGAAGTTTTAAAGGTTGAAAATTTAACTAAAACTTATGGCGCAGGCGAAAATAAGGTAGAGGCACTTAAAAATATAAATTTATCAGTTTCTAAGGGAGAGTTTGTGGCAATTGTTGGAGCATCAGGTTCTGGCAAGAGTACACTTCTTCATTTATTGGGAGGGCTCGATAGGCCTACAGCTGGGAATGTGGTTATTGATGGAGAAAGTATTTATGATTATAAGGAAGAAAAACTAGCTGTATTTAGAAGAAGAAAGATAGGCTTTGTATTTCAGTTTTATAACCTATTACCTATTTTAGATGTAGAAGAGAATATAGCACTTCCAGCACTACTTGATAATGATAAAGTTGATAAAATTTATCTAGAAGAACTTATTAAGGTATTAGGACTAAGTGCGCGGAAAAATCATCTTCCCTCAGAGTTATCAGGGGGACAGCAGCAAAGAGTTTCAATAGGCAGAGCAGTATTTAATAAGCCATCAATAATACTTGCCGATGAGCCTACAGGGAATCTTGACACTAAGAATTCAAAGGATGTTATAGAATTATTAAAGTTTACGGCTAAAAAATATAATCAGACATTAATACTTATTACCCATGATGTTAATATTGCAGCCATGGCTGATAGGGTTATAACAATAGAAGATGGTGAAATAATTTCTGATAAGCACCTGAAAGTAAGTTAGGGGGGAGGGATAAAAGATGATAACAAGTTATAAACAACTTACCGGGAAATATTTAAAGAGAAACAAGAAAAGAACCACACTTACTATTATAGGAATAATGTTATCCGTTGCACTTATATCAACAATAGGACTTTTCTTTAATGGAATTCAGGATGCACAGATACAGGATGCTAAAAACAGTGGAGGTTCATTCCATTTAGCATTTCAAAAAATAGATGAAAAATTAAGCTCTAAAATTATTAATAATCCAAAAGTATCTAGGAGTGGATTTTATACAATAAGTGATGAAATAAAGATAGGTGATAAATTAGTTGTTAACATAATAACGGCAACAGATAAGGCCTTAGAGCTTTTTCCTTATAATGCTAAGAGTGGGAGATTACCAGAAAAGGAAAATGAAGTAGCAATGGAGAAGTGGGTCTTATCATATATTGATAAGGATGTTAAAGTAGGAGATAAAATTAAAGTTGTGGGTAAGGAATATACTCTTGTAGGAATACTAGAGGATAATGTACAAAATCAGATAGATGGTAATGGACTAATTTTATCTAAAAATAACGATATTAACAAACAAAATTCATCCTTACTGGTAGAAATAAGTTCAAAAACAAACTTGAAATCTGCGGTAAGCGAATTAAAGCAATTAGTTGATAAGGATTCTGTTATGGAAAACAGCTATTTGTTACAAATGCAGGGAGCAGGGGATGCTGGTTCTGGCTTTGGAGGCTTATATGTAGCCATAGCAATAATAATTGGGATAGTTGTAATTTCAACTATAGCAGTAATATATAACTCATTTCAAATAAGCGTTGTGGAAAGAATTAAGCAGTTTGGACTTTTAAGAGCAGTAGGAACAACACCAAGACAAATTAGAAAGATTGTCCTAAGGGAGGCAACAATACTAGCCGCAATTGCGATTCCACTAGGACTAATATGTGGCATTATAGCTATCATTGGAATAAGTATTGCATTTAAATTAATTGGTGTAGATTCGGTTATGCCTATGAAAATTTCAGTATCACCTATGGTGTTATGTATCAGTGCAGCAGTAGGGCTAGTCTCAATATACCTATCTGCATTAGTTCCAGCGTTCTTCGCAGGCAAGATTTCACCACTGAATGCTATAAGTGGTAGAAACTCCATAACAAAGGAGAAAATAAAGAGGCGAAAGAATGTACTTATTCAAAGAATATTTGGCTTTGAAGGAGCGTTGGCCGCAAAAAATATTAAGAGAAATAGAAAAAGATATAGAATAACTGTTTTTTCAATTGTGATAAGTGTGGTATTATTTGTTACTTTTAAATCATTTATGGATATGTCATTGAATATATCCTCAGAAATTAATGAATCAAAAGGTATTCACTTCTCAGTTGTAAGAGATAATAAAGGTACAACAGAAAAATCAACTATAGATAATAAAATACAAGATAATATAAAAGCATTGAAGTTAGTGGATAAGGTATACAGAGTATACGATTCATATTCTTTCGATATGGCAATCAGTAAAAATAGTGGGATTAAAGAAATTCAGGATATGAAGAATATATACAAAAAAACGACTTTAGATGGAGTGGAAAAAATTCTTATGGAAAGTTCCATTGCAATATATGATGCGGATTCACTAGAAGTTTCTAAAAAATATCTAAAGTCAGGGAATATTGATATAGAAAAACTAAACAGTGAAAATGGAGTAATTTTAATCGATAAAAATAGAGTGTATGATCAAAATACTAAGAAAGAATATTTTGGTCCAATAGCAGATATAAAAGTAGGAGATGAAATAGATCTACAATTTAATGCCTTAGGTCAGGGTGAATCTAATAAAGCAAAAGTGGAATTTGCTAAAGGCAAGGTTCAAAAGGTAAAAGTTATGGCAATCCTTGAAAATGAACCATTTAACTATTGGGGATCTTCCAATGGATTAAAGATAGTCACAACAGAGGAAATGGCAAAAAAAATAGTTAAGGGCAAGAACATTGTGCCTGCAAACTTAAACATATCTCTTAAGGATGTAAAGAATGAAGATGCAGCAAAAATAGCAATAGAGGCTGCCATAAAATCAAACCCTTCACTACAAGTAATAAATAATATAGATAGTAATAGAAAATCAAAGTCTGCAATATTAATGGTTCAAATATTATTGTATGGATTTGTATTGGTAGTTTCCTTAATAGGTAGTGTTAATATTGTAAATACATTAACAACAAACATTATACTGAGAAAAAGAGAATTTGCTACATTAAAATCCATAGGTCTAACTCAAAAGGGCTTAAAGAAGATGATTGTGCTAGAAGGACTTCTCTATGGCATCGTCGGCGCTATATATGGTTCCATAATAGGTTGCATAATATCATTTCTACTGTTCAAATCAATGGGTGGATTTAGAGAGTTTGGATGGATGGTACCATGGCAGGCAATAACTATTGCAGCAGTTGCAGCTATAGTAATAGGTTATATTTCAGTACTATCGCCACTTTCAAGAATTAAAAAAGAAAATTTAATACAAGCAGTTAGAGAAGATTATTAATAATAATCTTCTCTTTTCTTATTTACATCTGTAGGTTTGCTTTAACTTAACCAATAATTGAGGTATTATTAAGGTGTTAATACTTTGAAATACTTAGAATGAGGTGAACGACATGGATAGATTATTATTAGTAGAAGATGATGAATCATTGGCCCTTGGCATAGAGTTTTCCCTAAAAGATGGTGGATATGAGGTATCTAGAGTTTCAACTGTAGAAGGTGGAAAAAAACTATTCCATCTAGAGCAGTTTGATTTGATTTTACTAGACGTAAACTTGCCTGATGGTAATGGATATGAATTATGTAAGTACATAAGAAACAAAAGTGATGTGCCCATAATATTTTTAACGGCTTGTGACGATGAGGTTAATATCGTTCAGGGGCTTGAAATAGGTGGGGATGATTATATAACAAAGCCTTTTCGCGTTAGAGAACTTTTATCAAGAATAAAGGCATCTATAAGGCGCAATTCTAAAAATGTAACGAGCTCTAAAGATATGTCAGTAGAAAGTATATTGAAAAGTGAAAATATATTAGTTGATAATATAAAAGGAACAGTTAGAAAAAATGGTGAAATCATAAATCTTACAGCACAAGAATATAAGCTTTTATTGATATTTATGAATAAACCTAATGCTTTAATGAAGAGAGATGAGATATTGTGTGAATTATTAGAAGGGGAAGACCCTTTCTTTGATGAAAACACATTATCAGTTTATATTAAGAGGATAAGAGAGAAAATAGAAGACAATCCAAGAGACCCTCAGTATATAATTAATAAACGTGGACTAGGGTATAAGTGGAATAAGGATATACAGCACTGAAGGTGCTAACTAAGGAGTAGAATAATATGAAGAGATATTTTATTAATTCTGAATTGAAAATAAGCAGCAGCGTTCTTTTGTTATTAATGACAATATTTTTACTTATTACTTCTTTAGCTTTAAAAATTAGCCATGATAACTTAAAGGCTGATTATATAAAAAGCTTGGGAGCAATTGCTGAAAGGGTAGCTTTGAAAAATCCGGAAATGGAGAAGGAAATTATACCTCTTATTACAAAAGAGGTTTCTAGGGATGAAGCTGCACGTGGAAGTGCTTTTTTAAAACAGTATGGGGTAACAAAGGATTTAGAGGATGCACTTTTCCCATATGTAAGTGGGGCAATTATAAAGAACAACTATTCCATTATTTTAATTTTTATTCTTATGACGACTATATTATTTACCCTAAATTATTTTCAACATAGTTTTTTTTATAAAAGGATAAGAAGATTAACGGACGCTGCAAAAAAGGTAGTGGAGGGAGATTATGACATAGCAATCAATGAAAGTAGAGAAGGGGATTTTTCAAAGCTGGCAATTTCTTTTAATTCTATGAGGGATATCATTAGAAGTAATTTAAGTGATCTAAGGCGTGAAAAACAATTTCTGGTGGAGTTATTATCAGATATATCTCATCAGCTAAAAACTCCACTCTCATCTGTAATTTTATATAATGATATTATGGTTACAAAGGAATTACCTCAAAAGCAAAGGTCCATGTTTTTGTTAAATAATCAAAACCAATTAGAAAAGATGAACTGGCTCATTAAAAATATACTAAAGCTAGCTAAATTAGATGCTAAAGCCATAGAAATTGTGAAAGAGGAGCAAAGCTTAAATGAAACGGTGCAAGATGTAATAGATGCACTAGAAAGCAAAGCATCTGAGGCTAAGGTCGTTATTACGTTTAAAGAAAAAGAAGAGATAGTTTTTAAGCATGATAGATTGTGGCTTGAAGAGGCACTTATTAATATTATTAA
The DNA here is from genome assembly GCF_011065935.2 of Clostridium estertheticum. NCBI lineage: Bacteria > Bacillati > Bacillota > Clostridia > Eubacteriales > Clostridiaceae > Clostridium > Clostridium estertheticum. Next base: position 1,926,473 of record NZ_JAAMNH020000001.1, read on the forward strand.
AAATGGCATAGAACATACTCCTGTGGGCGGAACTATAAATTTAGAGCTAATGGAAAACCCTTTGTATATAAGAATTATAATAGAAGATACAGGAGAAGGTATAAGTGAGTCTGATTTGCCCAATATATTTAAGCGGTTTTATAAAGCAAAAACCTCAAAGAAAAGTGAATCTATTGGAATAGGATTGGCCCTTTCAAAATCAATAGTTGAAGCGCATAATGGAATGATTGAAGTTCGAAGTAAGGTAGACATAGGAACTAGATTTATTATTACATTTATAGTATAGGGAAATACATTTAAATAGGGTGTCTTTAGTAACTGCCACCTTATCTAAATGTATCAAGAATCTTATTTGCCTTTTTTTCTTCTTATTTTCTTCTGTATATTTGAGAATAATCCCAAAAGCAGTCCCATTAGAATAGATTGAAGCCCATAGGTAAAGGCATTAGATATATGTAAAACTATTGATATTGTTGCAACTACTATTGCACTAAGTACTAAAGATATAGTTATAAAAGCAAATAATCCTAAAAAGTTAGTTATCTTAAACTTTGCTTGTACTTTATTGCTAATTAATAGTTTTTCATCAAAGTATAGGAATAGGCCAGCTGGTACTAAAAGTAGTAGTAGTTTTATTATTATATTTGTATCCATGGTTTATCATCTCCTGTATAATTTTAAATATATTAAAATTATAACACAGTTTAAGTTAGTTCAGATTATGGATTTTGATTTCTTGAAATTAAAAGAAATTCTTAATGTTTGGCAGGTTGCAATGGAGAAAAGTAATGCTACTATCTTGATTTCAAATTATAAAGATACAATAAATAATATTGAAAAACTAACTTTAAGGGCATACGAAGCTATTGTTTTTCATATAAAATAGAATGCATAAAAGAGCATCAACTTATTTAGTTGATGCTCTTTTATGTTGAATATTTAATAATTCACATGCTATATTAATTTTCAAACATTATTTAGACATAAAGTTTTTACCTCGATGGAGGTCAATTTCTTCTAATTTCATAACTCTTAGTGAATCATTAACATTTTGTTCTATGGCTAACTTTCCATAATTATCTACTTCTTTTTTATCTTTTGGACCATGATTAAGGGAGGCTGCGCCACCTATACATCCACCACTACAAGCCATTCCCTCAATGAAATTACCGTTTGATCTATTGAATTTTAATAATTTCAAGGCTTTATCACATTCAATAAGACCGTCGCAAGTTATAGGCTTAAATTCAACTGAAATATTTTCAATTTCAACTAAGTGTTTTACGGCTTCTGTAAGACCACCTGATCTAGCAAAAATTCTACCATAAAAAGAAGCATTATTTAAGGGAAGTTCCTCGCATTCTTCAAGATTGATTTCGAAAGCATCAAACATTGCCTGTAGTTCTTCAAAAGTCATTACGTAATCAGTAATACCTTTTATATCGTCCTCTTTTATTTCCATTTTTTTAGCTGTACAAGGTCCAATAAACACAATTTTAGCTAGTGGATCTGTATTTTTAATGAGTTTTGAAATTGCTATCATTGGGGAAACTGTGCTTGAAACATGTTTACCGAGTTCAGGGAAATTCTTCTTGATGTAAGAGACAAAAGCTGGGCAACATGAACTTGTCATAGTTTTGAGTTCTTCAATGGTTTCTGCAAATTCTTTTGTTTCATTTTGTGCTACCATATCTGCACCAAGGGCTACTTCTATTACATCTTTAAAACCCATTTTTTTTATACCTGATACCACTTGACCCAGTTTAGCGAAAGTAAATTGACTAGAAATTGCGGGCGCAACCACAGCATATACATGTACATCTTTATCTTCTTTTGATGCTAGTAATATATTAGTAATATCTACAACTGAGGATTTATCCATAATAGCACCGAAAGGACATTGATAAACACAAGCACCGCATTGGATACATTTCTTATTATCGATTACTGCTTTTTTATCTTCATCAATACTTAAGGCTCCCGCGTCACAAGCTCTAATACAAGGTCTCTTAACGTCAGAGATTGCGTTGTATGGGCAAGCAGTTCTGCATTTACCACATTCAATGCATTTATTTGGGTCAATGTAAGAGTGTCGATTTATTGATTGAATTGCACCCACGGGGCATACTTGAATACATTTGTGAGTTAAGCAACCTCTACATGCTTCAGTAACAGAAAAGCGCTGTATGGGACATTCATCACAAGCAATATTAATTACCTCAATAACATTTTTATTTTTTTTGTTTCCACCCATTACAAGTTTTATTCTTTCACCAATAATTGCTCTTTCCTTATGAATGCAACAACGGGTTCTTGCTTTAGGGCCTGGAACAAGAACCTTAAATAGATTTTTACCTTCTTTTTTTAGGGTTCCTTTAATAGCAAGTTTAACTACTTCTCTTATTACCTCGTATTTTATAAGTTGTATATCATTATCGAAAGTTTTCATATTTATCGCCTCTCCTATTTTTGTGATATTGTGATATAAATATCAAATTCTAAAATTCAAACAAGGAGTAAAGGATATTTACTACCTATCATTGAGAATGTATTAATCAAATCTTTATTTTCTTCAATTAACTTCTGAAGCCCATTAAGTACATCAAAGAATCTTTAAATGACAGTTACTACCAATACATATGTTTACTTTTTCATATATATATTACTGCCAGTAAATAGTTTTAAATACATAATAATATTATCACTATGTTGACAAATGAGCAAGTGGGCCAATTTGGTACCCGCAAAAATTAAAGGAATGATAATGTTTTCATAAAGATAAAAGGTAGAAAAATTAAAAAACCAAGCAAACAAATATGAATTTGTTTGTTTGGAATTTTTACTTAAAACAGTGTTATTTTATTTTATTAGAGTTAATATATCTTTTTAAATCATATTTTATTAATATAAAGTAACTAGGAATTGCGTATACTAACACGCCCAGTTTAAAAACATCAGGAACATAACTACCAAATAATACATCTAAGCCATCACCCAAGTAGTACGCTCCAAGCCCTACTAAAAATAGATTTAGCATATAAAATACTAGGCCTATATTAAAATTAGAAATCCCCCTAGAAACTATATAAACAATTAAAGCTGCAACTGCTAAACCTAATACAGATGAGCCTGCCACCAGTAGCGGAGAACCAGTTGAACTAGTTAAGATAAATAATGTTACTTCTAATAATTCTCTAAAGAATGTTATAGCTGCTAAAATAAATACTCCCTTTTGACTTAATGAAACAAATTGTTCATTTGGAGTAGTGTTAAAAGATTTATTTTTCCTTAAAAGTACTATACTGTATAATATTAATACAGCTAATACTAAACCTAGCAATCCATCAAATAATTCTCCAGTAGGACCGTTTAATAATGCAACTTGTGAGAATATTATTGACCCAGTTATAGCTGCAATAAACGTTCCTAAAGCCCCACCTAGTAAAGCGCTCTTAGTCATCTTATATAGTTTATTTTTGTTAAAATAAACTACTAGAGGAATAATAACTAAGAAAATCTCTATACCTTCTCTTATGCATATTATAAAAGGAGCAAGCATCGTTAATCACCTCCTACTCGACACTTGTAGACTTGTCTACACTATATAATATGCATAATTAAAGTTATGGAACACTTAGATGTATGACATTTAATAATAAATATTAATAAGTTTTAGGAAGTAATTTAGTTTAAGCATGTAGGATATTACCAGTTAAAAGAAGATTATCACGGAGAAGAGGTAAATCTAATTATTAAATCAGTTTTTTATATAAACTGGCTATTACAATGAATTTGTGCGGAAAGCCAACTCCTTGAGGTGTGGGATGGATAGCATAAGAAATTAATTTTTTTATTTGTGTACAATGTTGTTTACACATACACATTTTGCGATATACTTTAATTATGAAAAATAAATATAGAACAACTAAAACTACAGTAAGTTTAATTAATTATCATTTTATATTTTGCCCAAGATATAGAAAAAAATATTTTTAATACCTAATATGGAAGAAAAGATTTAAGTATGTGGTCAAATTTATATGTGACGAGTTGGAAATTGAAATCATTGCAATAGAATGTGATAAAGACCATACTCATATGTTTTTGAATTGCATTTCAACATTAAGTCCCTCTGATATTATGCAAAAAATAAAGGGTGTAACAAGTAGGGTTTTGAGAGACGAGTTTAACGAATTAAAGAAAATGCCTAGCTTATGGACTAGAAGTTATTTTATATCAACTGCGGGAAATGTGAGTAGTGAAACGGTAAAAAAATATGTGGAAAATCAAAAAACAAGATATTAAAAGGAGGTGAATATTGTGTCAAATTATATATTAACATTAAAACTAGATACAGAAAAATATCAAGAAGATATTTTAGATAAGAGATTAGAAATAAGTAGGAATATATATAATAGCTGTTTAGGAGAATTATATAAAAGATATAATTATATGAGACAGTCTAAGGAATATAAGAAAGTTGTTAAAATTGCTAAAGGAAAAGAACGTAATAAACAATTTAATGAATTAAATAAAAAATATAGTTTGACGGAGTATTCACTTCATAAGTTTGTAAAACCTATTCAAAAACATTTTAAAAATAACGTAGATAGCTTCAGCACTCAAAAGATAGCTTCAAGGTGTTTTAGTGCATTTCAAGGATTAATGTTCCATACTGCAAATAAGGTTTGTTTTAAGAAATATGGAGAAATGAACAGTGTTGAAGGGAAGTCCAATGGAACGGGGATTAGATTTAAAGATAATCAATTAATTTGGAATGGGCTTAAAATCAACCTTATTGTTAAAAACAACGATGAATATGCAGAAATTTCGCTATTAAACGAAGTTAAATATTGTAGAATAGTTAGAAAATTTATTCGTGGAAAATATAAATATTATATTCAATTAGTTTTAGATGGTATCCCTCCTATTAAATATAATAAAGAAACTGGGGAAGTTAAAAATAGTATTGGAAAGGGTAATGTTGGAATAGATATTGGTACTCAAACTATAGGGATTGCCTCAAAACATGAGGTTAAATTATTAGAATTAGCACCCAAGGTTAATAATATTGAAACAATTAAAAGAAGATTATTAAGAAAACTAGATAGACAAAGAAGAATTAATAATCCTAATAATTTTAATGAAAATGGAACAATCAAACATGGTGTAAAATTAATATGGGTTAAATCAAATAAATATATTAAAACTCAAAATGAATTAAGAGATATTCAAAGGAAACAAGCTGATATAAGAAAGCAAAGTCATAATATTTTAGCTAATAAAATAGTGAGTTTAGGGGATAGGATATTAGTAGAAACAATGAACTATAAAGGATTGCAGAAACGTTCCCAAAATACTACCGTTAACGAGAAAATAGGAAAATTTAACAAGAAAAAAAGATTTGGAAAGTCTTTAGCAAATAAAGCCCCAAGTATGCTTTTAACTATATTAGACAATAAATTAAAGTGGAATAATACTGAATTATATAAAGTTAATACTTATAAAATAAAAGCATCACAGTATAACCATTTTGATGAGAAGTATAATAAAAAAGAATTAAGTGAACGTTGGAATATATTCAATGTCGATAATAAAGAAATTAAAATTCAAAGAGACTTATATAGTAGTTTTTTAATAATGAATGTAAAAGAAAATTTAGAAGAAATAGATAGGGATTTATGTTTTGGAACTTATGATAATTTTAAGCATTTGCATGATAAAGAAATTAATAGATTATTAAGCAGTAATAATAAAAAAATATCAAGTATGGGAATATAAAAACAAATTAATAAAAAATTTAATAGGTTTTGATATGAGCCTTATACTATCGTTAATTTATCCATTAGGATAATTGGTAGTGAAAGTCTTAGAGAGGTTGTTTAGTTCTTATATGTTGTAATTTATAGTTTTTATATAAATGAGAGTATAGGAGAAGATAATGTATTTAAGAACCCCATACCTTTAGGCGTGGGAGTATCAGGGTACTCTTATGAGTGGAAATAGTAATCATGAAAGATTTCTCTCAGAGGCCAAATTTGCAGGGGATTTTATAGCAGAGGGTTTTGAACTTTATGATTTAGGTAGTTACCCTGGTATAATTCACAGTGAGAATGGTAAGGTTAAAGGTCAGCTTTATATTATTGATAGTAATATATTAAGAAAACTAGATATACTTGAAGAATAAGGAAACTTATACATAAGAAAATCAATTAAGGTAATCAATTATAAGGATGAGACTCAAGAGGCTTATATCTATATGTATAACCGTGATGTTTCAGGAAAAGTTAAAGTTGGTTATGATATTCAACCTTGGGGAATCTAAAGTAAACACATACTAATATTAATGGGGGATAACTTATATGAATAGAACTATAATGCAATTTTTTGAATGGTATCTGCCCTCAGATGGTGGACACTGGAACTTTTTAAAAGAGCACAGTAAAGAATTAAGCGAAGTGGGTATAAATACTCTTTGGCTTCCACCGGCATACAAAGGCGGTGGTGGTATTAATGATACCGGTTATGGTGTTTATGATTTATATGATCTTGGAGAATTTGATCAAAAGGGAGCTGTTAGAACTAAATATGGTACAAAAGATCAATACATAGAGGCAATAGCAGATGCTCACAAAAATAAAATTGAAATAATAGCGGATATAGTTTTAAATCAGAAAGGGGGAGCAGACGACACGCAGTGGGTAAAGGTAGTTAAAGTAGCCCCTTCAAATAGAAACAATAAAATATCTGGCGAATATGATATAAAGGCATGGACAAAATTCAACTTCGTAGGAAGAAATAATAAGTACTCAGACTTTAAGTGGAGCTGGGAACATTTTAATGGGGTAGATTGGGATGAGAATAAAAAAGAAAGTGCTATATTCGAATTTACTGGACTTTCTAAGGGCTGGGACTCGGATGTAGATTCAGAAAATGGTAACTATGATTATCTTATGCTTACAGATGTTGATGTTAGTTCAACCGTAGTATGTGAAGAACTCTTAAAGTGGGGATTGTGGTATACAGAAATAGCAAACCTAGATGGATTTAGACTAGATGCGGTAAAACATATAGATTATGAATTTTTCAATAAGTGGATTAATGATATAAGGAAGGTTACAAAAAAAGAGATGTTTACAGTAGGAGAATATTGGAGTGCAGATTTGAATGTTTTAAAAAAGTATGTTGAAGATACCAACCATGCATTTAATATTTTTGATGTACCTCTGCACTATAACTTTTTTTCATCAGCAAAGGAAAAAGAAAATTATGATTTAAGGGGTTTAATGTCAAATACCTTAATAAGCTGTTATCCTGAAAACTCAGTGACTTTTGTGAACAATCATGATACTCAACCTGGACAGTCGCTTGAGTCCTTTGTAGATAATTCCTTTAGTTTACTAGCATATACATTTATTTTGACAAGACAAGAAGGGATACCCTGTGTTTTCTTTGGGGATTATTATGGAATACCAAATAATAATATAGCTCCACTAAAGGATCATTTAGATAAATTATTAAAAGCTAGAAAAGATTTTGCTTATGGATGGCAGCATGATTATTTTGATGATGCACATCTTGTAGGATGGACAAGAGAAAATGGACTAGCTGCCTTAATTTCTAATGGGGAGAACGGTGGTTGTATCAAGATGTTTGTTGGAGAAAAACTTTCAGGCAAGACCTTTGTAGATATAACTGGAAATATTCCAGGAGAAATTAAAATAGCCGAGGATGGTAATGGTGATTTCACTGTTAATGGAAATTCACACTCTGTTTGGTGTATAGTCTAAAAAATAAAAAGGATTGGTAGGGGAGTATTATGAAAAAAGTATTCGCACCTGGGTGTGCCTTGATGATTTACAAATCGGAGCTAGGAAGAAAAGTGCTAGACTTTTTAAATAGTGATTTAGGTAAGATAGATGAATATCTAACTTGCTGTAGACATGAACCAAATTTAGAAACGGGAACACAAATAATAAATACTTGTGCTGGCTGTGATAGACGTTATAGAGAACTCTATGAAGGAATAACAACAATTTCACTTTGGGAGGTATTAGCACAGAGTAAAACATTTTTATTTCCTGATTATAAAGGAAAAGAAATGGCAATTTTGGATGCGTGTCCTACAAGGCATCAGGAAAGGGTTCATAATGCAGTAAGAACGTTATTGAAAAGAATGAATATTGTTGCGGTAGAGCCAGAAAAAACAAGAACAAAGGGTACTTGCTGCGGAGATAGTTTTTATGGAGTTCTTCCTGTGGAGCAAGTTAAAGAGCAAATGAAAAAACGTGCGGAAGAGATGCCTGCTTGCGATGTTGTTGTTTATTGCGTTTCTTGTTCTAAATCCATGTACATCGGGGGTAAAAAACCAAGATATTTGGTAGACCTTTTATTTGGAGAGGATACAATCCCCGGTACTTTTGAACCAGATGAGTGGCATGGGGAGATTAATGATTTTATAAATGAACATTAATCATCATCTTCGATGATGCAATATTATAGCTGAAGCCTCCATTTTGATGGAGGCTCCAGCTTTTGTTAAATGATATTTTTCTTAACACACCTAATATAACAAAAACCAATACAAAGGTTCCAATTACTTCTGTTATAAAGTTTGATGAATATTTTTGTTTATTTTTCTTCCCAGTCCATTGATCTTCCAACGGCTTTGTGCCAACCTTTTAAAAGTTGTACTCTCTTTTCTTCTCCCATTTTTGATTCAAAGGATCTAGAGAGTGCCCAATTTTTTGCAACTTCTTCTTGATCTTTCCAATATCCAACTGCCAGTCCTGCTAAATATGCAGCGCCTAAAGCTGTTGTTTCGATAACTTCTGGTCTGTCAACTTGAACATTTAATATATCAGATTGGAACTGCATTAAGAAGTTATTAGCGCATGCACCACCATCAACCTTTAAGGCTTTAAGTGTGATACCTGAATCTTCTTGCATAGCTTTTAATACGTCATTTGTTTGATAAGCTAAGGATTCAAGGGCTGATCTTATAAAATGTTCTTTCTTAGTTCCGCGAGTTAAACCAACTATTGTTCCTCTTGCATATGGATCCCAATATGGTGCACCAAGTCCGACGAATGCTGGAACCATGTATACACCATTTGTATCTTCAACAGCGGTAGCATATTCTTCTGATTCAGGTGCATTCTTTATCATTCTTAATTCATCTCTTAGCCATTGAATAGTTGCTCCTGCAACAAATACACTTCCTTCAAGAGCGTAGTTAACTTTGCCATTAATACCATAAGCTATAGTTGTAAGCAAACCGTTGTGGGAATCAACTGCTTTTTCACCAGTATTCATTAATAAGAAGCAACCAGTACCATAAGTGTTTTTAGCTGTTCCTGCTTGATAACAGGTTTGTCCAAATAAGGCAGCCTGCTGATCGCCGGCTGCACCAGCTATTGCTATAGGAGAACCAAATATTGAATTATCAGTATATCCATAAACACAACTTGAGGGTTTTACCTGCGCAAGCATTGATTTAGGTATATCCAAAGTGCTAAGTAGTTCATCGTCCCATTTCAATTCATGAATGTTATATAGCATTGTTCTGGAAGCATTTGTATAATCTGTTACATGAACCTCTCCCCTAGTTAATTTCCAAATTAACCAGGTATCTATAGTTCCAAATATTAAATTTCCTTTTTCGGCTTCGTCTCTAGCACCAGCAACATTATCAAGTATCCATTTTACTTTTGTTCCAGAAAAATAAGCATCGAGTATAAGGCCAGTTTTGTCTCTTACCACTTTATCAAAACCTATAGCTTTTAATTCATCACAGGTACCGGCTGTTCTTCTGCACTGCCAAACTATTGCATTGTATACAGGAATGCCAGTGTGTTTATTCCAAACCACTGTAGTTTCTCTTTGGTTTGTGATACCAATAGCCGCGATATCTTCTGCTGTTACATTAATTTTTGCCATAGCTTCTTGTGCTACACCTAATTGAGTAGCCCAAATTTCCATAGGATCATGCTCAACCCAACCTGCACTCGGAAATATCTGTGTAAATTCTTTTTGTGCTACACTTGCAATTAGTCCTTCTTTGTTAAACAAAATGCATCTTGAACTTGTTGTCCCTTGGTCTAGTGCCATTACATACTTAGCCATAAATTTTTACACTCCTTAATTTTATTAGAAACCGTTTACTTGAAGTTTATAGAAACACGGTATTATCTTCATTAATACCGTGAATTTATCATAATTTAACTTATCAAATGGGGGCAACTTGCCACTTGCCACGTGGGTGGCACTATGCCTCTTCAATATCCTTAGTTGCTATAATATTCACTCCTGTGTTAAGTACGTTTTTCAGTACCACATCACCTATATGGATGGGAGCTTTTACTGAAACATTTTTTAGCGCTCCTACACAATCATAAATCAAATTCTTTGGGATATCCTTCTCAGTCTTTACAGGAAGTATATTACTTTTTCCGCCTGTTACCAAAACAGAGGTCGTAACAACTCTTGTTGGATTTGTGCATTCCTTCTTGCCATAGTTTTCACCGATTTTACAGCTATTGCCGGATACACTTATAACTTCATTGCCAGAAAGCTCTACTGTAAGAGCGCAACCCACTGGACAGCCTATACAAGTCAATTCTCTAGTACTCATAATATACTACTCCTTTTCTACTTTTATAGTAATTTTCGTACATTTACTATATTTATCAAAAACTGCTTTAGTTAATTTAACACTTTCCATTTCACCAGGAGTCAGAATCTTCTTTTTTAAATGCATTTCCCTAGCTTCATCAAAGTAAACAGATATATAAGCATTTTTATAGACCTCGCCCACCCTAAATCTAACATCTATACCATCACCGATATTTTCAGGGTTGATAGTCTGTGGTACTGTATATCTAACACCATCTGTTGCGAAAATCGGAGTACCCAAACCCTCATGGTGAATTCCATTTATATAATCTGCAGCATTTCTACCGGCAGTGTAGCTTTCAGTTGTTACATTATCTACCAAATCATGAACGTGAAGCACATTACCACAGGTAAATATCCCAGAAATACTTGTCTGCATACTCTCATCTACCTCAGGTCCTCCTGTAACTCTAGAAAGTTTAACATTTGCTTTTCTAGAAAGTTCATTTTCAGGTAGAAGTCCAACAGATAAGAGTAATGTATCACAAGGAATATATTCATCAGTACCAACAATTGGCTTTCTATTATCATCAACCGCGGCTATTGTAACTCCTTCAAGTCTATCTCCCCCATGTATATTAGTTATAGTGTGGCTTAATTTTAGTGGAATATCAAAATCGTCTAAACATTGTACAATATTCCTCTTAAGACCACTTGAATGGGGCATGAGTTCTATACAAGCCTTTACTTTTGCACCCTCTAGAGTCATTCTTCTTGCCATTATAAGTCCAATGTCTCCGGAACCAAGTATTACTACTTCTTTGCCGGGCATTAAGCCTTCAACATTAACATACTTTTGGGCTGTTCCTGCAGTATAAATACCTGAACATCTTGCTCCAGGTATATTTAAAGCGCCTCTTGGTCTTTCACGACATCCCATTGCAAGTATAATTGCTTTTGCCTGAATCTCAAGAATACCATCCTCGGTATTTACAGCAGTAACTTGTTTATTATCATTTACATCTAAAACCATGGTATCTAGCTTATATTCAATATCAAGAGCAGTAACCTTATCAATAAATCGTTTTGAATATTCAGGACCAGTTAACTCTTCTTTAAAGGTATGGAGACCAAAACCATTATGAATACATTGATTAAGGATACCACCTAATTGATTATCTCTTTCTATAATTAAAATGCTGTTTATCCCTTGATCCTTTGCAGAAACTGCAGCTGCCAGGCCTGCTGGACCGCCACCAATTATGACTAAATCATATTCTTGCATATATATTCCTCCAATTTATAGTGATTCTTTATTCTTGCCAGTTAATAAAATAGAATCCCCACCTGATTTTGTAATTTTAAAACGAGGTATATTAAGTTCTTTTGAAAGTATGTCTACAACTCTTGTAGCGCAAAAGCCTGATTGGCATCTACCCATTCCAGCTCTTGTACGTCTTTTAACTCCATCAAGTGTTTTTGCTCCAAGAGGTCTTCTTATAGAATCTAAAATTTCTCCCTCTGTTACAGTTTCACACCTGCAAATAATTTTCCCATATTCAGGGATTTCCTTGATTATTTCTTTTCTCTCTTCGTTTGACATTTCTCTGAATTTTCTTATACCTTTTCTAATCGGACTAAATCCTTCACTTTTTTCAGGTGCTAATTTCTCTATTACTATATCAGCTACCATTACAGCAATGCTTGGAGCACTAGTTAAACCTGGAGAGTCAATCGAGGCTACATTAATAAAGTTTTTAGCGTCCACGGCCTCCCCAATTATAAAATCATTTGAAATATTTTTTGCTCTGTTACCTGCAAATGAAGTTATTACCATATTCATAGGAAGTGGCTCTTGAATACTGAGCCCTGCATTCAATAAGATATCATCAATACCTTCCTTAGTTGTACAAAGATTAGCCTTGCTATCTACATCTACAGCATCAGGACCAACAAGAAGATTACCATCCACAGTGGGAGTAACTAAAACACCTTTTCCAAGTTTAGTAGGAAGTTGAAAAATAGTTTTTGTAACTAAATCTCCTACAGCTTTATCAAATAAAACGTATTCACCTCGTTTGGGAAGTATTTTAAACTTGTGATCGCTTACCATATTATTAATTTCATCTGAAAATAAACCAGCTGCATTTATAATTATTTTTGTTTCTATGGTACCTTTATTAGTTTTTATAATATAGCTATTTGATTTTTTTTCTATGGAAGTGGCTTCAGTTTCAAATTCGAATTTCACACCATTGGTATATGCGTTTTCAGCCATAGCAATAGTCATTTCATATGGACAAACTATTCCTCCAGTAGGAGCATATAATGCAGCGACGCAGGCTTTAGTTATATTAGGTTCCATTTCGCGAACTTGATCTTCGCCTAGAATAACTAAACCAGGCACTCCATTTTCTTCTCCTTGATGAAGTAAATTTTCAAGATCCAACAGGTTTTCCTTGTCAAAACATAAAACCAATGATCCATTTCTTTTAAAAGGGAAATCTAATTCTTTTGCAAGGTTTGTATACATTGAATTACCTATGGCGTTTAATTTTCCCTTCAAAGTACTTGGATCCGCATCATGTCCTGCATGGACTATAGCGCTATTTGCCTTTGAGGTTCCAGACCCCACATCAATAGATTTTTCAAGTACACAGGTTTTTAAATTATATTTTGATAGTTCTCTTGATATTGAGCAGCCCACAATACCAGCACCAATAATAGTTACATCAAACATCATATTACCTCCTAAACGCAAACAAAAAGAGAACCTTGAAAAATAGGTATAAAACACCTATAGATCAAGGCTCTCTTCTCTCCGCCCCTACTTTATTTAATTTAACAATAACATAATAAGTAAACAATTGCAAGTCCTAATAACTATAAGACCAAATAATGGATATATAAGCGTAATCAAAGCAAATGGTTTACTTGAAATGCTCTAATTTAAATTTAAAGATTCTTTTTATCCATTTAATATAAAATCAAAACATATAAAAGCGGAATAAATAAATTGACTTGAAAGAAAAATAACACTGTGATAAACTTAATTTAATTAAAAATCCTGAATATAATACAACTATAAATTAAAGTTGTATTGTTCTTTTTTATTATAACTTTCTATATAAATAAAATAAATTTTTGGAGGATACATATTTGGGAAAACTAGATCAATTACTAATAGAAAACCCGGTTATTGCAGCCATAAGAAATGAAGAAGATTTAGAAAAAGTAATTCATAGTGGTGTTCTTATTGTGTTTGTATTGTATGGAAGCATTATAAATCTAAAGGAAATATGTAAGAGGCTTAAAGAGGCAGGCAAAGTAGTGTTTGTTCATGTGGATTTAATAGAAGGATTAAAGGGAGACTATACAGGACTTCTTTTTATAAAGCAATGTGGTCAGCCCTACGGGATTATAACTACAAGGGCAACAAATATAAAAAACGGGAAAAAGTTAAATTTTTGTGTTATACAGAGAATATTTGTGGTGGATTCACTGTCCTTAAGAACAGGAATACATAATATACAATCGGTACTTCCAGATGCTGTAGAAGTTATGCCTGGGGTTGCAAGCAAGATTATTAAAAGTATGGAAAATGAGGTGCGAGTTCCAATTATTGCAGGAGGCTTAATTCAAACTAAAAAGGATATAATGGAATCAATTAGTGCAGGAGCAATGGCAATTTCAACAACAAAACAAGAATTATGGACACTATCTGAGGAGTAGCAAAAAAAAGTGGTTCAGTTTTTAATGCACTTATTTCGCCATTGAATGGAACAATGAATTAAAGTATAATTACTTTGAAATCGTTGTTCCTTATTTTTTTTTATCATTTTATGCACTCGTTTGCACAAAATAATATGAATTAATAGGGAATAAGAAACAATAATAAATAGAAAGAGGTGTTTTATGGCTACCAATACTAGTGTGTCTTTACGAAATAAGGTAATGTACTCTGTATATGTAAGAAATCATGGAATTAATGGAACATTCCTCTTAAGTGGAGAGTAGTTCACGAGCTTACTTAATCATTTACACTCCATTGGAATGGAATGTATCCTGTTTTTTTGTATTTCCAAAAGGGATGTACACTTTTATATGCTGGGCAGGAAGCACAAGAATTTCACATACCAAGTCTTTTTGATGGGGATAAAATTAATTTACGTTCTATAGAGGAAGACTTTATAGAACAATTAAAAACTCTGGGAAAGATAAAAAAGAATGAAATTATGGCTAAGGGCTTTTATGAAATTTATATGGCCCAGGATAAAGACGTTATATTAGCATCCTACAAGCTTAAAAACAAACAGCTTATTGGAATATTTAATGTAGGTAAACTGCAAGGTGGGATAGGTGTAAATGTTGCTGATGGTGAATATACTAACCTTGTCGATGGCACAGTGGTAGTAGTTAACAAGGGAATCTTGAAACTTCAAAATAAAGCTGTAATTTTTGAAGTTTAATAAAATATTTAGGAGTCAATAGTTTTTATTGGCTCCTTTAATATTAGAAATTAAAATAAATAAATTAATTGAAACAATTTTCAAAAAAATGGTTTGACATATAAGAAAACTAATAGTAAAATAAAATTAAGCAAACGGTTGCACAAATCACTAAAACCGGTTGCATTGTAAATAATTATATGGGTAGTTAAAATCTTTATTTTATAATATTAAGGGGGAAAGAAAATGAAAAAAATCAAAGTAATAATCGCTATGGCAATGATATCTACTTTAGTAATAGGATCAATGGCAGGATGTACAAAAAAAGCAGCTGTTACACCAGAAAAAACACCAGCTGCAGTAGAATCAACTAAGCCAGTAAGTTTAGCACTATGGGAGCAGGATGATCCGAATGCACAAAAAATACTTGATGGATTGATCACTGAATTTCAAGCTGCAAACAAAAACATAACAGTTAAAAGAACACATTTTGAAACAGAAGAGTTAAGAAAAAATTATACAACAGCATCACTCGGAACAACAGGACCTGATATAGTTCTTGGACCAAATGATAACCTTGGAGTATTTGTTCCTGGAAGTTTAGTACAACCTATTGATACTATTCTTGGAGCGGATTTCATGGCTACAATAGATCCGAATGCATTAGATGCGGCTAAATTTTCAGGAAAACAATATATGCTTCCAGATAGAAATGGTAATGAAGTTTTAGTTGCTTACAATAAAAAATTAGTTCCAACTCCTCCAAAAACGTTTGAAGAATTAGAAGCAATGGGATTACAACTTAAAAAAGACGGAAAAGTAGAATACGGTTTAGTTTTCAATACAATTGAACCATTCTTTTCAATTGGATTCCTAGGAGCCTTTGATGGTAAAGTATTTGATGATGTTAACGCAGCAACTCCTAAACCAACACTAAATACACCAGCTGTTGCGCAATGGATGACTTTCATGAAAAAGATTCACACTGAAGGCTTAATCCCTAAAGAAGCAGATGGAACAGTAGCTGACAACCTTTTCAAAGGTGGAAAAGCTGCATTTGAAATCAATGGACCTTGGGGCTTTGGAGACTATACTAAAGCTGGAATCGACTTTGGTATAATGCCAATACCTACAATAAACGGTAAATCCCCAGCTCCTTACTCGGCTGTTAAAGGTTATACAGTATCTGCAGGAGTAACAGACAAAGATAAATTAGCAGCAGTTAAAGCTTTCCTTATGTTTGTAAATTCAAAAGACGCACAATTAAAAATGGTTGATGCACATCAACAAACTCCATCTAATCTTGAAGCTATGAAAGATGCTAAGATTACAGGAAATGTATTAATAGCAGGACAAAAAGATCAATTAGCAGTAGCAACACCAATGCCAGTTATTACACAAATGAGAGCTATTTGGGATGCTATTAAACCAGTTCAACAAGACGTATTATCAGGAAAAACAAAGCCAGAAGCTGCAGGAGCAATTATGCAGAAGAAAGCTGAAGATGGAATAAAAGCTTTAGGATTATAATTTTTATTTAAAAGGGGAGAAATCCCCTTTTTCTTCTAAGAAAGGAGCATTCACATGGACGGGACTGTTAAAAAAATAAAAAAGAAAAAAGGTAATAGTAGTTTTGGAATAGGACAAAGTAAAATGACCCCTTTCTTTTTTTTAGCACCAGCTGTTATAGTTTTAACACTTGTTGTAGCATATCCACTTATATATGAAATAATAATTTCATTTAAAAACGTTACACTATTAAATTTGAAAAGTCAGAAATATCCTTTTATTGGATTTGATAATTACAAAAATGTACTTGCTGACAGTTTATTTTATTCTACTTTAATAAGAACAGTACTATGGACTGCTATCAATGTGTTTTTTCATGTTTCCATTGGATTATTTCTTGCAATAGTTTTAAATAGAAAATTACCTGGTAAAGCATTTATAAGAGTTTTACTAATTCTACCTTGGGCAGTACCACAGTATATTGCTGCAATGACCTGGAAAGGTATGTATAATGTAGAATTCGGTTCTATTAATATTATTTTAACACATTTATTTGGAAGTGCAGCAGCAATTCCATGGCTATCTATACCCAGTTGGACATTTATAGCATGTATTATAACTAACATATGGCTTGGAATTCCTTTTATGATGATGATATCTCTTGGTGGACTTACAAGTATTCCAGATGAGCTATATGAAGCTGCAGATCTTGATGGAGCAACGGGTTTTCAAAAATTCAAAAATATAACACTACCACTTTTAAAGCCAATACTTACTCCTGCTATAGTACTTGGAACAGTGTGGACATTTAATATGGTTAATGTAATATACCTAATTACAAGTGGTTCTGCTTCAGATGAATCTCAGATTCTTATAACTATGGTATTTAAGAGAGCATTCCAATATTTCAGGTATGGTCAATCAGCAGCGCTTTCAGTTATTATATTCTTAATTTTGCTTGCATTTAGTACAATCTTTATTAGAGCTCAAAAATCAGAAGATTAGAGGTGATTTGTATGAAGAAAAGTGATAAATTTAATAGAGGCGATTCGCTTCCGAAAATAATATTAATATATGCATTTTTAATAGTTGCGTGTATATGTTCAGTATATCCAATATTAAATATATTAACAGTAGCTTTAAGACCAGCCAATGCATTGTTTTCTAAATCTTTGAGTATAATTCCCCCTAATGCAACCTTTGATAATTTCAGACAAGCTTTTATACAATATGATATGTTAGGATGGCTTTATCATAGTTTAATTGTATCAGGTTCCGCCTGTGCTTTTAGTGTATTGCTTTCTGTTACAGCAGGATATGCATTTTCTAGGTTTGAATTTAGAGGTAAAAAAATGGGATTATCACTAATTTTAGTTACTCAGATGTTTCCATTAGCTATGACACTGTTACCACTATATTTAATGATAATTAATTTGAAGATGACAAATAGCTATATTGCATTGGCAGTAATCTATGTATCTACTTCAATTCCTTTTAACATTTGGATGATGAAGGGTTTTTATGATACTATTCCTAAGTCACTTGAAGAGAGTGCTTACGTAGATGGAGCTTCAGTATTTAGGTCTTTTTATCAGATAATATTACCACTTGCAAGACCTGCTGTTGCATTAACAGCGTTGTTCTCATTCATGGGAGCCTGGTCTGAATATATAGTTGCCAGTGTAATCATTAATGAAGCGGGAAAAATAACGTTGCCCGTTGGACTTGTAAGTATGCAAGGGCAATTTTCAACTGCATGGGGTATTTACTCAGCAGGGGCTTTAATTACAGCTGTGCCTGTAATGATATTATTTATTTGCTTATCTAAATACCTTGTTGGTGGATTAACCGTAGGTAGTGTTAAAGGTTAGTAGATAAAATTTTAAAAAAGCAATCTCCTTACCTAAAATTAAATTTAAGGTAAGGAGATTGCTTTTTTAGATAGCTTAAAGTTGTTTGTCGCAATCTAAAGGTCCACATATATCAAATTCAGAATCGGATGGTTGTGGTACAAAATTAGCTTCTTTTTTTGCTTTTTCAAGGTTATCTTTTTCTATTTTTGCTGATTCCTCAGGGCTCAATTTTTTAGTTTGTTTTTCTTTATCTGTCATTAATAATCCTCTCCCTTTTTAATATTTTTAGTTTATCTATTATACTATAACCCTAAATCTAAATTATATCAATGATTATGAACGAATATTAATTGTTATAATGGATTAATTATTTCTTATATAGATTGTCTTAAAAAAATATAATTTTTAAAAATTCACCAATAATTCTGTATTCTATCATACTTCTATCACAATTGGTCCCTATAATAAAGATATAAAGTAAATAAAAAAATATAAGGAGTGTGTGTTTTATGAAAAATATTAAAAAAATTGTTTTATCCATGGCAGTAATAAGTGTACTTAGTACCAGCGTTGTATTCGGAGTGGTAGCTACTAAATCGCCAGCGGATATAACAGCAGGCTTAACAGGAAAAACAATAGAAGAGGTTGCAAAAGAAAGAACTTCTGGAAAAACCTATGGAACAATTGCAAGTGAAGCAGGAAAGTTTGATGAGTTTAAAGCAGCTTCACTCCAGCAGAAAAAATTAATACTAGATCAAAGAGTAAAAGATGGAAACTTAACTCAGGCTGAGGCGGACAAAATTTATAATGATATCAAGACTAATCAGGTAACTTGCGATGGAACAGGTAAAAAAAATGGTGTAGGTTTTGGACAAGGACGAGGAATGGGTAAAGGTGTGGGTCAAGGATCAGGACAACGTAATGGTGCCGGATGCGTTAACACAACACAAGGAACTACAAAATAAAGGGAATTAAAGATTGGCAAGTAAGCCATGAAAACTGTTGAAATATGTAAGTATATTTCAACAGTTTTTCTTAAATATATAATTCTTTAAAAGTAGTTTGCTTAGTTTTACCCATAAATTATAGCCCCTCAAAATTTTGTGAATAATATTACATGGAGGCATCTTGTGTGAGAAAATTATAGTATAATAAGTTTTATAAGAAAGAGGTGGATTTATATGGATAATGAAAAGATACTTCTAGTTGATGATGAAGAACGCATGAGGGATATGATAAAAGAATATACCAGTATAGAGGGATATAATATAGATGAAGCTGCCGATGGGGTACAAGCACTAGAACTATTTAAACAGAATAAATATTCATTGGTTATATTAGATGTAATGATGCCTAAAATAGATGGCTGGAGTGTATGTAGGGAAATACGTAAAACCTCAAATGTTCCTATAATTATGCTTACGGCAAGGGGAGAAGAGTATGATAAGCTTTTCGGGTTTGAGCAAGGCGCGGATGATTATATAATAAAACCATTTAGCCCCAAGGAACTTCTTGCACGTATGAAAGCAATAATTCGAAGAAGTGCGAGTATCGATCTTGAAGCTAAAAAAGAAAATACAGTTGCATTCCAGGGGCTTGTCATAGACTTTGATTCAAGAAATACTTATGTAAATGGTAATATAGTTACACTTACCCCTAAAGAATATAGTTTACTTATTTTTTTTGCAAAGAATCCAAACAGAGTATACGCTAGAGAACAGCTACTTGATGAGGTTTGGGGCTACGATTTTTTTGGGGATGATAGAACAGTGGATACACATATAAAAATGCTCCGTGAAAGTATAAGTGAATATAGGAAATTTATTGTTACAGTTTGGGGAACAGGATATAAGTTCGAGGTGGGTGAAAAAAATGAAAAACATAGCTCTTAAACTTTGGTCAGGAATGATAGCACTTGTTCTAGTGATGCTTGTTATGCTATGGCTTTTTCAAATTGTGTTTCTAGAAAAATTTTATACAGGGATAAAAATTTCAGAGATTAAAAGCAAAGGCTATTCTATTCTTGAAGGGTTAAATGTGGACGGTGGAAAAGATTATGAAAGTACTTTTGAGTCATTTGCCAGCGAAACCAATTCTAACGTTGAGTTTTTGGATTCAAAGGGA
Source organism: Clostridium estertheticum (assembly GCF_011065935.2). Lineage (NCBI taxonomy): Bacteria > Bacillati > Bacillota > Clostridia > Eubacteriales > Clostridiaceae > Clostridium > Clostridium estertheticum. The sequence goes on from NZ_JAAMNH020000001.1 coordinate 1,947,021, forward strand.
GAAACTCTATATAGTGTAGGCTCAAATAGTGGCAGTTCTCAGATACCTATGATGATGAATAATTCAAGGATTGAAGCTCTTAATGATATTACGGCAGGAAAGGAAGTAACGCTATCTTTAATTCACCCCAAATTTCACAATACTTTTATACTTATTGGATTACCTCTTAAAGTACAAGGTGAGTTTAAAGGGGGGCTCCTTATAAGTTTGCCTTTAGCCCCTGTAAAAGATACCGCCGCCATATTAAAGGTACAGCTATTTTACATTACATTAATTCTTCTTTTTACAGCACTAATATTTGCTTATTTCTTGGCTAGAAGTTTTACTAGACCTATACTTGAAATTACAAAAGTATCCGAAGCCATGGCTTCAGGTAATTTTTCAGTTAAAATCAAATCAAAGGGCAGAGATGAGATCGGCAGACTTGCATCCACTATTAATTATATGGGGGAAGAATTATCGAAAATTGATCAACTGAGAAAGGACTTGATTGCTAATGTATCCCACGAATTACGTACTCCTTTAAGTCTTATCCGTGGCTATGCTGAGACAATTAGAGATGTTACAGGAAATGTTGCAGAAAAAAGGAATAAACAGCTTGAAATTATTATAGAGGAATCGGAGAGGCTTTCTAAAATCGTTGATGACATTCTTAATTTATCTCAAATACAGGCTGGATATGTTAATTTGAATAAAACACAGTTTAATATTAATGAGCTTTTAGAAAGAATCATAGCGAAATTCCAGATTTTAAGTGAGAAAACCGCAGTTACTATAGTTCTTGAGAATCATGTAGATGTATTAGTAGAAGGTGATGAAATAAGAATAGAGCAGGTTATGTATAATCTTGTAAATAATTCTTTTAACCATACTGGTAGATCTGGATATATAAATATAAGGGCAATAGAAAATGAAAAAAACATTAGGGTTGAAGTTGCGGATACTGGAATAGGCATTTCAGAAGAGGACTTAAAGCATATATGGGAGAGATTTTATAAAACAGATAAAGTGGAAGGGATAAAATCCGCAGGTAATGGCCTTGGACTTACTATTGTAAAGACTATCCTGGAATCACATGGATTTAAATATGGAGTAGAAAGCACAAAAGGAAAAGGGACTATGGTTTGGATTGAGATCAAAAAGCAGGGTTAATAATAATTAAAACATTGATTAAAAATTTCGTCGAAATTTATTTTTGTTGAAACCTAAAAATTCGTAACTTCTTTATAATTAGTATCGTCTAAATAATATAAGTGTAAATAAAAAATTAAAATATAAGGGGCGATATTATGAAAAAAATAATTGTTTTTACTATAATTAGTATGCTTGCAGCTGTAATGCTTGTAGGATGTAAAAGTAAAGAGATAACAGAAAAACCACCAGTATCAAGTGCCAAGTTGATGGCACCAACGGTTATTGGGAATGTATTAGAGGTAAAAGAAGATGGAAAAGCAATTTTAGTGGATTCTACTTCAGACAATGTAAAAGGGCAAATTTGGGTAAGTATAGACAGTAAGACTAATTTTTTTGAAAATGTAACTGAAGGAACCTCTATTCCTTATCACAATGTAAGTCGTAAATTTGCAATAGGTAATCATGTTGAAATTTTCATTGAGGGAGAAATAAAGGAATCTTATCCTATGCAAGCAACCGCTACATCGGTTTATGTTAATGAAGCTAAGAAGTAGTTGGGAACTTGAATAAATGTAAACTTGCCACTTGCCACGTGGGTGGCACTTGACATATCAGAGTTAAAATTAGTAAAAGAGGCTAAAAAAACCATATAACAAGGTCAAAAAAAGAATTCCAATAATGGAGTTCTTTTTTTATGTCATGAGTTCCTTGACTTGCTATTTTATATCGGTAAACAGAGAAGTGTTAAAATGGCCATAATAACTTTGACTTGGATAATTCATATTATTGTAAAAGATTAGACCATCAGCAAGCAGCCACTCTTTACCATTGTCGCATTTCCAAATGGATACATTTTCATTTTTATCACTACGAAAAAATATAATGCACTTGTTATCAATATATCTTGGTGAAAAATCAAAATAATTTTTATTATAAGTAAGCTGTTTTATTTGTTTTGTAGTTGTATCAATACTAAAAATATGGTGCTTCCCATTTGAAAACCACTCAGATAAGGTTAGGATTCCCTGTTTTTCTTCTGGAGAGGAAGCATATAGAAGGGTTTTCCCATCACGTTTGTAATAAGGCGTCATGGCTGCTTCATCCCCTGGGGCTAAGGACTGAAATTTGCCTGTTAAAACATCTAGAACAACTAAATCTTTGCTATTATCCATATCTCTGCCACAACCATAGATTAATGCTAAATATCTGCTGTTTTTAGGGTTTGGAGATATATTATCACTATAGGCCAGTGAAATTATGTTTGGGTTAGTATATTCTATTAATTTATTATTGTGAATATCATAGACAGCCAAATCAACTCCGTCTGCTGCCAAAGACCCTGAATGCGGATGTTTCCATATATAAAGGTACTTATCATCCTTTGATATCCCAGTTATGATGGGGTACATACCTAAATTTCCACCTGATTCCATTTTGTTTGGAATTGATTTTATAACTATTTTTTCACCCTTTGTTACTGGGTCAAAGAATAGTACACCGTAATCTTTTATATAATCAGAGCCATTCTTTTTATAGAAAAGATACTGTTCTGCATATATTTTTCCACTTCTGTCTAAGGTAATATTTTGATAATTAAATTCATTCTTAAGGTATGGTTTACTAGTTTTATTTACAACATCATAAACATATAAGCCACCAGAGGTAGGGGAGTATAACAATGAATTTTCATCTTGCCATGCAAAGGATAGTTGTGACGCATTATCTGCTACTTTTATATGTTCAAGATTATCCGTCGTAATATATAAAACATTGTCCTTAAGGTATGAAACCTGTTTATTATTAGGGGATATAAGAGGTCGCGAAAAGGTACCGCCACTATCTAAAGTAATGTTTTTTTCGCTATCATTTAAAGAAACCAATAGTAATTCATTTTTCCTAACTACCACAACATTCATTTTTTTAACTGTGCTTTTTTCGCTTGCACTGATTTTTACTACAAAACCACTTGTAATGATAATAGTAATTAGCAACAACATTATAATTGTTAGCCGTTCCGATTTTATTTTTAAACCTATCATGATTTCATACCACCAACCTTTCTTTTTATAAATAGCATTCCCTGTTTCCTTGATTAATTATAAATAAGTTGCTGGATATATAGCAATGTTCGTTACCAGTTTTGAATTTAGTACCATTTTTATACAAAATGTTATTAAGAGGTTAGAAGAATTTATAGAGTGTTTTGAAAATCTTAGTAATAAGCAAAATTACCTAGAGGAAATATTTGATGAAGATTTAATATTTTTAAATAGATTTTAGCTTGATATTTAAATAACTTTTGTAATAAATATTCATTGAAGTAAAATATTAACACAATTGCACATTTATAATTTTGACGATTATTAAAAAAAAACATCAAAATACTCCATTTTTATAAAAACTACGTCCTTATTTAAACTTATTTTCATAAATTTAATGCCGGTATTCGAAAAAAATAAAATATGATTAAAATAATAAGAACTTTAGTAAGATAATAAAAACTGTATAATAATTAGTATTTTATCAACGTGTATATTAATTCAGATTAAATGAATAAATATACATATATAATGGCTTGATGTGAAAGAAATAACGACAAAATGTGAATAATTATTCAAAAAAACCCTTGCTATTTTGTGATTTTTTACCTATAATTTAAATACAGTAATAAAAAAAGGCATAACGTAATAATGTAATATACGGATATATTAAAATGAATAAACATTAAATATTAAAAAATGTATTTAGTGTTAATAAAAGAAAGGATGTGCTGTTCATGTCAATAAATACTTATTTTATTCCAACAATAAACACAATTGGTCAAGGTTCTGTTAATGAGGTTGGTAATCATATTAAATCATTAGGTGGTAACAAAGTATTAATTGTTACAGATGCAATGTTAGCTAAATTTGGTATGGCAGAAAAGATTAAAGGTATATTATTAGAATCTGGTCTTGAAGCAATAATTTTTGACGGTGCTCAGCCAAACCCAACTGATCTCAATGTAGAAGCTGCTTTTGCAGTGTGGAAGGAAAATTCCTGCGATGCAATAGTATCACTTGGTGGAGGTTCTTCTCATGATTGTGCTAAAGGTCTTGGACTCGTAGCTGCTAATGGTGGAAATATTAGGGATTATGAGGGAGTAAATAAATCAACTAAAAACTTCCCACCTTTTGTTGCAGTTAATACTACAGCAGGTACTGCATCAGAGATGACTCGTTTCTGTATAATTACAAACACTTCACGTAAAGTTAAGATGGCTATAGTTGACTGGAGAGTAACACCAAACGTTTCAATTAATGATCCTGAATTAATGGTTGGTATGCCACCAGCACTTACTGCAGCTACTGGTATGGATGCTCTCACTCACGCTATAGAAGCCTATGTTTCTACATCTGCTACTCCTCTTACAGATTCTGCTGCATTAATGGCTATAAAGCTTGTATCTAAATATCTACCTAAAGCAGTTGCGAACGGTACAGATATGGAATCAAGAGAAAAAATGGCCTATGCTCAATTCTTAGGTGGTATGGCTTTTAATAATGCAAGCCTTGGATATGTTCATGCTATGGCACATCAACTAGGTGGATTCTACAACCTACCTCATGGAGTATGTAATGCTATTTTACTTCCAATAGTATCTAAATTTAATCTTTTATCTAGTGCAGAGAGATTCCAAGATATTGCTGTTGCAATGGGAGAAAATGTAACTGGACTTTCTGTAAATGACGCTGCTCAGGTTGCAATTGACTCAATTAAAAGATTATCAAAGTCCGTTGGTATTCCTTCAGGACTTACAGAGTTAGGGGTTAAAGAAGAAGACTTTGAAGTAATGGCTACAAATGCTAAAGCTGATGCATGCCAATTTACAAATCCGCGTCTGGCTACGCTTCAACAGGTAATTGAACTTTTCAGACAAGCATTGTAATTTTATAATTTGAAGCTTATTGCATAAATGGAAAGAAATGTTCTGCGTAAATAGATGTAGGGGCATATGCCCCTTTCTATTTTTAGTAGTTTATGTTATATTGTAATATAAACAAAAGTTCTAAATTTTACAATTAATGAGTAATAAAAAGCTTTAATATGTCATTTGTTCTCCGAGTCATATTTCCTAAGGGATGCTATGGAATTATGACCGTTAGGGTTAAATTGAAAACGATTTAGCCTTCCATTTGAAAAGGGGGATGCTTAATTGCTATTCTCTTTTATATTATAAAATATGAAAGGGGTTTTTTTTATGCAAAAATCAAGTAGTAAGTCAAGTTTCAGGGAGTTATTAATAATATCGCTTTGTGTTGTTATGGTGTTTACTATAACTGCATGTTCTAAAAAAGAGAGGTCTATGGTACTGGCAACCACAACAAGTACTCAGGATTCAGGACTTCTGGATTATTTGCTGCCATTGTTTGAGAAGGACACAGGAATTAAAGTTAAGGTCTTAGCTAAAGGAACAGGAGAAGCGCTAGAGGTTGCAAAGCGTGGAGATGCTGATGGACTTCTTGTACATGCAAAGGCACAGGAACTTCAATTTGTTAAGGATGGATTTGGAACAGAAAGACTTGAGGTCATGTATAATGACTTCATAATAGTTGGACCAAAAGATGATCCTGCAAAGCTTTTGGAAAAAACACCAAGTGACGCTATTGAATCTTTTAAATTAATTAGCAGCAGTAAAGCTACATTTATTTCAAGAGGGGATAAGTCAGGTACTAATACAAAGGAACTTGCTATATGGAAATCAGCAGGGATAACACCTACTGGAACCTGGTATGTATCAGCTGGAAAAGGAATGGGAGCAGTACTTCAGATGGCAGATGAGAAAAAAGCTTATACATTAACAGACAGAGCTACATATTTATCTATGAAGGATAAGCTAGAACTTAAAATTGTTACTGAAAAGGGAAGTGGATTCTTAAACCAATATGCTTTTATAAGATTAGACCCAACCAAGAACAAAATTAAAACTCAGGAAGCAAATGAATTTATTGATTGGATGATTTCTAGTAAAGGACAAAAATTAATAGGTGAATATGGCAAGGATAAATATGGACAGACTTTATTTATACCTAATGCAAAAAAATAGGTGATTAAATGAGTTTTTATGGAGAAGTATTTGGAGTGGTTTTTTTATCCTTGTTTATTTCAGTTACATCAACAATAATAGCTTCAATGGCAGGGATGATACTTGCAATTCCTATTGCACTAAAAGATTTTAGGTTAAAAAAATATGTTGTAAGACTCGCTGAAACCTTTATGAGTATTCCACCAGTACTAATGGGACTAGTAGTTTACCTACTCCTTTCAAGGAAAGGACCTTTAGGTGAACTTGGACTGTTGTTTACTCCTACTGCAATGATTATAGCTCAGAGTCTTCTGGTATTTCCCATAGTATTTGGGCTTACTGTTTCAGCAATAGGAACGCGTGGAAGAAAAATTAAAAAGAATTGTATTGCTTTAGGTGCAGGAAAAAGAGATACTTTAATTTTAATTATAAAAGAGTGCAAAGTTCAACTTTTATCGGTGGCTGCCGCTGGTTTTGGACGTGCAATTTCGGAAGTTGGAGCAGTTATGATGGTGGGAGGAAATATAAAAGGGGACACACGGGTAATGACTACGTATATAGCTTTAGAAACAGGGCAGGGTAAATTTAAGGAGGCCATTACAATAGGAATCATATTACTCCTAGTTGCATTTATGGTTAACTTTAGTTTACATGGACTTACTGAAACTCCTACGCCTAAAGCATAGGGTTCTCAAGTACTAAATAACTTCTTTAATATCACGAATAATATTAACACTGATTATTTTCCCTAAGACTTTCACTATCAAGGATTGTGATCAATCCATTAACGATAGCATAACCGCTCGCTTCAAAACGGCTGGTTTGCGATACCTTGTATATTTTACGCAGTTGAGGCTCTACCTACTGCAACTCCATATATACAGTTGTCGAAGAACGTATTAATATTTTATCATACCCAAATAACCATGTCTAATGGTATATTTTAGAGTAATATCCTTTACACACTTAAAAAACTTTCGCTTTTGCACAAAATTGTAAGTATGAAAAATAGGTGATATTGTATGAAGATTAAAGTATTAGACCTAAGTAAAGAGTACAATGGAAAAGAAGTACTATATATAGATGAGTTAAATTTTAAAGAAGGCTACGTTTATGCATTGATGGGATTAAATGGAAGTGGAAAGACTACTCTTTTACAATGTGTTTCAGGGATTGAAGCATTTACAAGGGGAACAGTATTATATGACGATATTAGCTCCTCTGAATTTGTTACAAAAGATATATCTGTTATGCTTCAAAGCCCATACTTATTTAACTCTTCTGTAATTGAAAATATAATAATGGGCTTAAAGTTCAGAAAATTAAGTGAAGAAATAATCCAAGAGAGAATAAAGCATTATCTTACCTTCTTTAATATCGAAGACTTGCTAAATAAGAATACTAGAGAACTATCAGGTGGAGAACAGGCCAAGGTGGCCCTACTTAGAACAGCTGTTTTGGAAACCAAGGTGACTTTTCTTGATGAACCTACTGCCAGTATGGATATTGAAAGTACACTTATAGCGGAAAAGCTCATAAGAACCATGGCAGAAGGCAAGAGGAGTGTTATTTTAGTCACTCACGACTTAATGCAAGTTGAGCGAGTTGCGGATTTTGTTATTTTTTTAGATAAGGGAAGTATTATTGAACAAGGAGAAAAAAGTGTGGTTCTTAAGTTTCCAGAGCATAAATTGTTAAGACAGATTTTGAAAAGGGGCGATTAAAATATGATAAAAACTGCAATATTAACTATGAGTGATAAAGGTTCTAGAGGAGAAAGAATTGATGGAACAGGTCCAGCACTTAGAAGTGAATTAGAAGGTAAGGGATTTATTATAAGCTACTATAAAATGATTCCTGATGAAATACAGGAAATAGAAAGAGAACTTATTTATTTATGCGATGAGCTTAAGGTGAATTTAATTTTAACAAATGGAGGAACAGGGTTTTCACAAAGAGATGTTACTCCAGAAGCAACTCAAAATGTAATTGAGAAATATGTACCTGGTATTGGTGAAGCTATGAGAATGAAATCCCTTGCAATTACAACAAAAGCTATGCTTTCAAGAAGTATTGCAGGGATTCGCGGGAAAACCTTAATTATTAATCTTCCTGGCAGCCCAAAAGCTGCGGTGGAAAATCTCGGATTTATACTACCTGCAATTCCACATGGGATTGAAATACTCACAGGAGAGGCAAGTGAATGCGCTACTTTGTAGCGTGCGCGACAAAGTAGCTATAAGGTAGAAAGTGATCTATAACTTAATTAATATTATTAAAAAAAATACTGAACTAAAGCGTTTGGGGGAATGACAATGGAACTATTTAATGTGGTATCTGTAAAGGAAGCTAAAGAGATAATCGATAGATCATTTGACTTTAAGCTTGGCTATGAAGTGGTTAATATTTTGCAAAGTGTTTCTAGAATTTGTTCTAATGATATAAAAGCAGAATGTAATATACCAGAATTTAAAAGGTCAACAGTAGATGGATATGCAGTTTGCTCAAGAGATGTGTATGGAGCTTGCGATGCAATGCCTTCTATGCTTGAACTAAAGGGTGAAGTTTTAATGGGAACAGTTCCCCCAACAGATATCTCACTTGGAGAGTGTATGTATGTACCTACAGGAGGAATGCTCCCAGAGTCTGCAGATAGTGTTGTAATGATTGAGTATAGCCATTTCATGGATGATAATACAATACTTATTTATTCACCTGTGGCTATGGGAGATAATGTAATACAGGTTGGAGAAGATATAAATACTCAGGACGTTGTCATAAAAAGAGGGGATAAGCTAAGACCATATGAAATAGGTGTTCTCGCAAGTATCGGAATTTCAGAGATTTCAGTTTATAAAAGACCTAGGGTTGCCATTATTTCCACAGGTGATGAAGTAGTACCCTGTGACGTAAAACCAGCAATAGGGCAGGTGCGAGACATAAATACACATCTGATTTGGTCCTTACTTCTTGAGGATGGAATGGAACCGGTAAGTTATGGGATTATTAAAGATGAATATGATGATTTAAAGAATACAGTTGATAGAGCCTTTAATGAATGTGATATGGTATTAATTTCAGGCGGAAGTTCCGTTGGCAAGAAGGATCAGACCTTAAAGGTGATAGACTCATACACCGATGGAGAGGTTTTAGTACATGGTATATCAGTAAAGCCTGGGAAACCAACTATAATAGGAAAGCATAAAGGCAAAATAATATTTGGACTTCCTGGACACCCACTTGCATGTTCTATTATATATAAGATACTTGTTAAAGATTATTTATATAGACTAACCTCTCAAAGTGATAAGATCTACGGAACAAATGCAGTAATGAGTATAAATTACCACAAAGCTAAAGGGCGAGAGGAATATTTACCTGTGGAGCTTGATACAATAGAAAATGTGGTTGTTGCAAAACCTGTATTTGGGAAATCTGGATTAATATCTGTATTTTCAAAGGCTTGGGGTTATATTGTTATAGAAAAGAATGAAGAAGGGGTAAAGGAAGGTCAAATAGTTGAAGTTTATAAATTATAAAAGAAGAATGAAATCTAAAAAATAGACTGGAATATTGATTAGTTTGTTTTTTAAATGATTAACTATAGCTACAAACTATAGCAATGAGGGGATGAAAGTATTGGCTCAAGAAGTTTTTCTATCAAACATGGATTTAAATGAGGCAATTAATTTGTATTATAATAAGTTACTTCCTATAAAGAGTGAAGTAGAAACCGTGGTTACTTGGGACTGCGCAGGAAGAGTTTCCTACTCACCAATCTTTGCAAAAATATCCTCACCTTTTTATAATAGTTCAGCTATGGACGGTATTGCAACTATAAGTACAAAAACTTATGGAGCAACAGATAGGAGTCATATTGAACTCCAGGAAGGGATGGATTATTTGGTAGTAGATACTGGAGACCCAATACCTAAGGAATATGATTGTGTAATTATGGTAGAGGATCTGATAAATGTAGAAAGTGGAAAGGTAGCTATTTATAAGAGTGCTATCCCTTGGCAGAACATTAGAACTATTGGAGAAGATATTGTGCAAACACAACTTATTATTCCATCAAAGCATTTAATAAGGCCAGTTGATATAGCATCTATTATTGCTGGAGGAGTAAATGAGGTTCAGGTGTACAAAAGACCAGTGGTTGGAATAATTCCAACTGGAACTGAGATGGTGGAACCAGGAGGAGAACTTGTGGTTGGGGACATAATTGAGTTTAACTCAAGAGTATTTTCTGCGCAAGTTAAGGAGTGGGGAGGAATACCTCTAAGATTTGATATAGTAAAAGATGATTATTTACTTATTAAAGATACTGTAAAAAGTGCAGTAGAGAAATGTGATATTGTACTTGTTAGTGCAGGCTCCTCAGCTGGTAGGGAGGATTTCACTTGTAAGGTGATAGAAGAATTAGGTGAAGTATATGTACATGGAGTAGCTATAAAACCAGGTAAACCTGTTATTCTTGGGAGCATAGATAGAGTTCCTGTGATAGGTATACCAGGATTTCCTGTATCTGCTTATTTTGTAATGGAGAATATTTGTAAGAAAATAGTCCATACTTATCAAGGGTTAAATAATGAAGTGCAAAGCACTGTAGAGGCGACTCTTACTAGGCGTACTATGTCCACTCTTAAATATTTAGAGTTCGTTAGAGTTAAGATTGGCTTTGTTTCTGGGAAATATATTGCAACACCTATAGGGCGAGGAGCAGGAACAACAATGTCCTTAGTTCGGGCAGACGGGGTCCTTGAAATTCCACAAAATGTAGAAGGCTATGAAGTGGGAACAAAGGTAAATGTTAAGCTTTTAAGAAGCCAGGAAGAAATTAAAAATACTCTTGTATGTATTGGAAGTCATGATCCAATAATAGATATAGCGTCTAACCTTTTTCATATAAAAAACTCCAATTATTTTCTCTCTTCTGCTCACGTTGGAAGCATGGGAGGAGTAATGTCACTTAAAGGATCAGAAACCCATATAGCACCTATTCATCTGCTGGATATGGAAGATGGAAGCTATAATATTTCTTATATTAAAAAGTATTTAGGGGATAAACCTATGGCATTAATTAAAGGCGTTAAAAGGATTCAGGGAATTATCGTTCCTAAAGGGAATCCACTAGATATTAAATCACTTACGGATATAGTAGCGCAGGGAAGAAAATTTGTTAATAGGCAAAGAGGCTCCGGCACAAGGTTATTTTTAGATTATAATCTAAAAAAATTTGATATTAATCCAAAAGATATAATTGGCTATGAAAGAGAGGAATTCACTCATATTGCGGTTGCAGCAGTAGTAGCCGCAGGAGATGCAGATTGTGGTCTTGGAGTTTATTCTGCAGCTGAGCTTATGGGTCTAGATTTTATAACACTTGGACATGAGGAATATGATTTTGCTGTGCCACTTCCATTTTTAGACATGGACATGATAAGCGAATTTATTAAAGTAATTAAAAATGATGATTTTAAAAGAGAACTCCATAAACTTGGCGGGTATGATTATTCAGAAATAGGAGAAATAATTGTAATTTAGGAGAGGATTTTATGAGAGATAGTCATGGAAGGAATATCAATTATTTAAGAGTATCAGTAACTGACAGATGTAATTTAAGATGTGTATATTGTATGCCAGAAGAGGGCGTTAAAAGTTTAAGACATGAGGATATTTTACGTTTTGAAGATACACTAAAAATTATAAAGGCAGCCACCTCGCTAGGTATTAATAAAATAAGATTTACTGGTGGGGAACCACTGGTTATGAAAGATATAGACAAACTAATATATGAAACCTCTAAACTACCAGGAATAGATGATATTTCCATAACTACAAATGGGATTCTACTCTCTGATATGGCAGTGGATTTAAAGAAGGCTGGGCTTAATAGGGTTAATGTTAGCCTTGATACCTTGAATAGCGATAAATTCAGGAGCATTACAAGAATAGGTAATTTAGATAAAGTAATGGAAAGTATATATAAGTGTTTATCCCTTGACTTAAAACCTGTAAAAATAAATACAGTATTAATGAGAGGCATCAATGATATAGAGTTTGAGGATTTTTTAAATTTGACTCGCGAATTACCAGTAGAAATAAGGTTTATAGAGCTTATGCCTATAGGCGAAGGTGTTAAAATGTATGAAGAGAACAAGTTAAGCTTTATGGAGATACTAAAGCTTCATCCTGAGTTAATCCAAATAGAAACGAAAAAAAGTAGCACTGCGGAGCTGTACAAGCTTCCTGGGGCAAGAGGAAAGATTGGATTCATCAGTCCGGTAAGTTGTAAATTTTGTGCGGATTGCAATAAAATAAGGCTTACATCTACAGGAACCATTAAACCATGTCTTCATTCAGAGGAAGAAATAAACCTTAGAAAATATTTAAATAATGAAGAGCTGCTTACAACTACACTCAAATCTGCAATTTTTAACAAGCCACTTGAACATCATCTTATTGAGGAAAGTGTTAGCAGAAGTGTTAAGGTGATGTCCCAAATAGGGGGCTAAATAAATAAAAAAGGAGCTAGGCAATGGAACTTACCCACATAAATGACGAAGGAAGGGCTAAAATGGTGGATGTATCAGAAAAGTGCGACACTGTACGTGAAGCTATAGCAGTTGGGTCTATATCAATGAAAAGAGAAACCTTAGAAAGAATAAGGGACGGCTCTATTTCAAAAGGAGATGTACTAGCTGTAGCCCAAGTAGGCGGAATTATGGGTGCTAAAAGCACTTCGCAAATAATACCAATGTGCCACGCAATAATGATATCAGGTTGCGATATTAGTTTTAAAATTGACTTTGAAAACAGTAAAATTGAAATAACCGCCACCACAAAGACAGTAGGAAAAACAGGCATTGAGATGGAAGCCCTAACTGCGGTATCTGTTGCAGCACTAACTATTTATGATATGTGCAAGGCGATTGATAGGGGAATGATTATAAATAATATTATGCTTGTACGAAAAAGTGGAGGCAAATCAGGAATATTTGAAAGGAAGGGATTGTAATGGCAAAGGTTACTGCTGTAAATATAAGTGAGAAAAAAGGTGTAATAAAACATCCTATAGAAAGTGGATACTTTAAAATTGACCACGGCATTGTTGGAGATGCACATGCAGGAAATTGGCATAGACAGGTGAGCTTTCTGGGGGAGGAGAGCATTGATAAAATGAGAGCTAGTGGAGTAGAAGGCTTATGTTCAGGGAAATTTGCTGAAAATCTTACTACAGAGGGAATAGTTTTGTACGAGCTTCCTGTGGGAACAAAACTTAAAATTGGAGAGGTAGTATTAGAGGTAACACAGATAGGAAAAGAATGTCATAAGGGCTGTGAAATTATGAAACTAGTTGGAGACTGCATAATGCCAAGAGAAGGTATATTTGCCAAGGTACTTACAGAGGGATATATTAAATCCGGAGATGATATTGTAGTGGAGGCATAAAAATTATGGATGCATACATTAAAGCGTCAAAGGATAGATGTAATGAAATGGAGTTAAGACCTGAAAATTTATTTAGCACTAAGGTGTTAGATGGTTGGGAATTACAGAAAAACTTAGAGAGAAACAGGGAACTTATTTTGAATGCAGCCACCTTTATGGATCATTTATATAATTTCGTAAAAGGCTCTGAGTTTTTTGCTTTATTATGTGATAGTGATGGGTGTATCTTAAACGTAGTTGGAGATGAAAAAATATTATTAGAAGCTGTAAAACTAAAAATGATTACTGGTGCTTACATGGATGAAGCCCATATCGGTACTAATGCAATGAGCCTTGTACTCTCGGAAGGAGTTCCGGTTCAGGTTTCTGGGAAGGAACATTTTATTAATGCCTATCATAAATGGACATGTTCTGCGGCACCTATTAAGGATGAGACTGGTAATGTAATTGGAATTATTAACTTAACTGGCTATATAGAAAATGTTAATCCTCATACCTTGGGTATGGTGGTGGCGGCTGCGGATGCCATTGAAAGAATGCTGGAAAACAACAAATACAATTTAATGCTTGAGATTTCAAAAAAACGTATAGAGACAACCTTTGAATCCATTTCTTCAGGGATTTTGACCTGTGATTTGCTAGGGAACATAACAACAATGAATAAGCAGGTTGCTATTATGTTTGGCTATAGTGATGAAGAAATGAAAAATATTAAAATATCTAATTTAATTTTAAATTGGAATGAAATTCTAGAAGGTATTAAATCAAAGGAAGCATGTACAGATGAAGATATATATGTTAATACACTAGTGAATAAACTTCAATTTACCCTTACAGCATGCCCTATTTATGGCATGGATATGAAGATTGAAGAAATAACGCTTGTATTTTGTGAACTAAAAAAGAGTAGGAAGCTGGCGGGGAGAATCTTGAGTGGTCAAGCAATATACACTTTTGGCAAAATTATAGGGGCAAATGAAAAATTTAAAAAGCTTACTGAATATGCAAAAAAAATAGCAGATAGTAAATCTACGATATTGCTAACTGGTGAAAGTGGAACAGGCAAGGAAGTTTTTGCCCAAGCTATTCACAATCACAGCAAGCGAAGTGAAGAGCCTTTTATAGCAGTAAATTGTGGTGCCATTCCAAGGACACTTATAGAATCAGAACTTTTTGGCTATGAAGGTGGAGCATTTACTGGTGCAAAAAAAGGTGGGAATATAGGCAAGTTTGAAATTGCTGAGGGCGGTACAATTTTTCTTGATGAAATAGGAGAAATGCCTTCTGATTTGCAGATAAGATTACTTAGAGTAATTGAAGAAGGTGTAATAAATAGAATAGGAAGCTCAAAACAAATAAATAGCGATGTAAGGATTATGGCGGCTTCAAATAAGGATCTGAAACATGAGGTGGAGATAGGGAACTTTAGAAAAGATCTTTATTATAGACTAAATGTTCTCCCATTATATTTACCTCCGCTAAGAGAACGTAGGGACGATATAGCAGAGCTCGTGAGTTATTATATGAGAAAAACCTCTAAGAAACTTAATAAACATACGGTAGATATTTCAGAAGAATATATGGACTATCTGATAAATTACGATTGGCCGGGAAATATAAGAGAACTAGAAAATGTAATTGAACGTATAGTTAATTCCGAAGTAATTCAGATGAATTTATATAATGAAGTGCCTCTCGAAGAAAAGAAATCAATAGACCTATATGTAGGGAATACCTTGGAACAGATGGAAAAACACTATATAACTGAAGTTATTAAAGAAGTTAATGGTAATATGAGTTTAGCTGCGAAAATATTGGATATTGCAAGGAGTTCGCTGTATAGAAAAGTTGAAAAATATGAAATTGATTGTCCGGAAATAGAACATTGTTCTAAAATGCAACACTTTAAAAGGTCCAAAGTGTATTAAAGTGGGACAGTGAGTAAAATTTTTAAATATCATTTTTTTTTGGTATCTGAAGCGCCCTAGAATCAATAGTCTCAATAAATTATAAAATTTTTTACCTTGGCATCAAACTTGCGTTGTATATAAGTATATAGAACAAAATGTTTGGAGGAGGGGTATTTATGTATGGTTATAATGGTAAAATATTAAGAATTAATTTAAAAGAAAAGACTGTTAAAGTTGAAGCGCTTGATTTTGAACAAGCGAAAAAATTCATTGGTGGTAGAGGACTTGGAACAAAAATATTTATGGATGAGGTAGATCCTATGGTTGATCCATTAAGCCCTGAAAATAAACTTATAATTGTTACAGGACCATTAACAGGCACACCTGTTCCAACTGGTGGAAGATATATGGTAGTTACGAAATCACCACTATCAAATACAATTGCTTGCTCAAATTCTGGTGGTCACTGGGGAGCTGAATTTAAGGCTACAGGCTATGACATAATTATACTTGAAGGAAAAGCAGATTCACCAGTTTACTTAACAATAATTGATGATAAAGTAGAAATAAAGGATGCAAGTAGTCTTTGGGGAAAACTTGTTACTGAAACTACAGATATTATAAAGAGTGAAATGCCAGATAAAGCAAAAGTTATGACTATTGGACCGGCAGGTGAAAGATTATCTAAAATGGCTTCCATAATGAATGAGTATGACAGAGCAGCAGGTCGTTCTGGTGTTGGTGCTGTTATGGGTTCAAAGAATTTAAAAGCTATTGCAGTTAAAGGAAGTTCAAAGCCACAAATAGCAGATGAGGTTAAGTTAAAAGAGGTTTCAAAAGTTTGGATGAAGGCTATAAAAGAAAATGGGGTTACAGGAGCAGGTCTTCCAACTTATGGAACTGCAGTTCTTGTAAATATACTTAATGAAAACGGTGTACACCCAACTAACAATTTCCAAAAGTCTTATTTTGAGAAAGCCGATGACATTAGTGGTGAAACAATGACCAAAGATTACTTAGTAAGAAAAAATCCTTGTTATAGATGCCCCATCGCTTGTGGAAGATATGTAAAAATAGAGGATATGGGTATAGAGGTTGGCGGACCAGAATATGAAACACTATGGTCTTTTGGCTCAGATTGTGGAATAGCTGATATGAATGCGATCAACAAGGCAAACTATTGGTGCAATGAATATGGTATGGATACAATTTCTGTAGGTGCCACAATTGCGGCTGGAATGGAACTTTATCAAAAGGGATATATTAAAGATGTTGAACTTGAGGGAACGCCACTAGAATTTGGAAATGTACAAGGAATGCTTGATTGGACAATAAAAATTGGAAAATCAGAAGGACTTGGAGCAAAAATGGCTCAAGGTTCATACAGGCTTTGTGATTCTTATGGTGCAGCCCACCTTTCAATGACAGTTAAAAAGCTTGAAATTCCAGCTTATGACCCAAGAGGTATAATGGGACAAGGGCTTTCATATGCTACTTCAAACAGGGGCGGCTGCCATGTAAGAGGATATATGATATCACCAGAAATATTAGGCTTGCCACAAAAATTGGATAGATTTGCACTTGAGGGGAAAGCTACTTGGACTAAGATTTTCCAAGACTTAACTGCAGCTATAGATTCCCTTGGATTATGTTTATTTACCTCCTTTGCAATGGGAGCTCCAGACTATGCTAACCTGTATAATGCAGTATGTGGTACAGAGCACACAGCAGAATCTATACTTGAAGCAGGAGATAGAATTTACAACATTGAAAGACAATTTAATCTTCTAGCTGGAATAGATCAATCTCAAGATACACTTCCAAAAAGATTACTTGAAGAGCCAATTACAGAAGGGCCTTCTAAAGGTAATGTACACAGACTTTCAGAACTTCTTCCAGAGTACTATCTCGAGCGAGGCTGGGATGAAAAAGGTAACCCAACGCAGGGAAAATTAAAAGCATTGGGATTATAATTTATAAGATTATAGGAAATAGTATCTAAGTTCTAATTGGGAGGTGAAAATGTGAAAATTACAGTGAAATTATTTGCTACATTTAGAGATGGTAGGGACAAAATTCAAGTTTTTGAACTGGAACAAGGTGAAACTCCAGAAGATGTTATATCTATTTTAGGAATAGAAAAAGCTGAGGTTGCAATATTACTTGTTAATGGACGAGATGGACAATTTGACAAGCCACTTTTAGAGGGAGATCTAATAGCACTTTTCCCACCAGTTGGAGGCGGATAATAGCTAAATGGATTTTATAGAAAAAGAGCTAGAGATGAGAGGCATGAAAAGAATAGAAATAGTAAATTATTTTATTAGCATGGGCGGCAAAGTTATAAGTGATGAGAACTTCATTGGAAATGGTTGGGAGGTAGAGATATCTGAGGAAAAAACAATTACACTTGGCTCTCTTAAGATACCAGCTACGATAGTTATTTTACGATGTAGGGAAGATCTCATAGATGGAATGATGGTTGCTTTCCGGCTAAGATTCTTATCGGCAGGGGGATAAAAAAAGTAAATGAGATAATAAAGGAATCAGGTTGATTTAACTGATTCCTTTATGTTTTAATTATTTATAGCAGTAATCATTAATTTAGAATCACTGCCAGTAGGTGCTTGTTCATTAATCCAAATATTATATAAACCTTCACCAAACATTATTCCTTGCCAATTAACAAACATATACTTTGTATATGCGTTACTAATTGCTTGTTTATAATTAGGATTGAAAATTTGGTCGTAATTTTTAATAAAATCATCTTTGTTTTGTATTTTGGTAACTTTACCATTAATCTTAACATTAATAGGATATCGTATTTGCGCGGCGAAACCTTTTTTATCACCATCAACTACCAGCTTTTGAATTTTGCTAGCAAAGTTTTCTACATCTTTATCATTTTTAGTATTCAGTGCAACCGCATATCTCTTTCCATATTCCACCCCAGGAATATTACTTTTAAGTGATAATGTAAATGGATAACTTTTTTTGCTATCTGCACTTATCCATGTTCCTTCAATTTTATCAACTGTGCTCAATGTTCCTTTAAATACACCTGTATTTTTACCTGCTTCATCATATTCATATAATAAGATATTTTTTTCTCCTGCTTTTCCTACAAGTTTAATTTCTTTTCTCTGTTTATCATAAAAGTACGTTCCAACTATATTTCCTTTCAATGGATAAATGCTCATATGAATTGGGAGCGTATTATTTATTGTGCCCTGATAATCATAATATCCAATTTCAAACTGACTTTTAGTAGTATCAATATTTTGGAGTGATTTTGAAATTATATCATCATTAGTGACTTCATCATTTTTTGTTGTTTTTCCTGATCCTGGATTATTATTTATTACGGTATCATTAACCGCAGGTTTAGTTATATTATTAACGTCCTTTTTCGAGCTTGAACACCCTGTTAAGGTGACCATTAAAGCAATGATAAGAATTACTGTTTTTTTCATTTTAATTCATCTCCTTATTGTTTGTTGATTCACAGGAGTTATTATAGTCAACAAGCTCAGTAATTGTTGGCTCTGCACCACATAAATTACAGTTTGTAGACTTATTCATACTAATAGTATCAAAATCAGAATCTAATGCATCATAGTAGATTATCCTATTAGATAATGTGTCTCCTATGTCTAAGAGTAGCTTTACAACTTCCGATGCTTGAAGAAATCCCATGAATCCAGGTACAGGACCTAAAACACCTGCTTCAGAACAACTAGTACCAGGCTTTTGATTAGGCATTAGTGGGAAGGCACAACGATAACATGGACCCTTGTTTGGTAATATTGTCATAATTAATCCATGAAACCTTACCACCGCTGCATCTACCAATGGTTTATTGGCGAAAAAACATGAGTCATTTAGAAGATAGCGAGTTGGGAAATTATCAACTGCATCTATAATAACATCATAATCAGAAGTTATATCTAGTGCATTTTGGATATTGATGCTAGTATTATAAGTTACGACCTTTACATCCGGATTTAAATCACTGATGAAAGCTTCTGCTGATTCCACCTTTGGCATGCCAATCCTAGAAGTAGCATGAAGTATTTGTCGGTTAAGGTTACTTATTTCTACACTATCATAATCAATGACACCAATGGTTCCTACGCCTAAACTGGATAGCGCATAAGCTACAGGAGACCCAAGGCCTCCGGTACCGACAATCAATACTTTACTATTTGATAGTTTTTTATCGTTATAGTTTTCTGAATTTTTAGGTAAATTATTCTCATATGAACTATTTTTAAGAAAATCAGTTATTGCTAAATAAAAAACCTTATTATCCCACTTGTAAAATTTCATAGATAGTAGATTAAAATATAATGGTTTATCTAATACCTTCCCTAAATTCAAAGAGAGCTTTATACATTCTACGGAGGTAAGCGCTGAAAGAACGCAATTAGAAAGAACATTACCTTCTTTTTCCTGCACATTATTTCCAAAGGAATTAGAATCTATGGGTAGAGGCTTTATAAGTAACTCATTAAAATCCTCTTGATTACTAAAAGTTTGAAGGAAGCCATTCCAACCATTGTTAATGGACACAATGGTTGGAATGAATTTAGAATGATTGTGGCTACAAGAAAAACTTATCAAATTATCTTGAAGTTCTACATATTTACTAATCAATATTCTAATTACAAAACCTTCATTAAAAAGAGAGTCACTGTATACTATTGATAATTCATTATTAGCAAGTTCAATAACTACATCACTATTTAAATCTTGTATGTTTTTAAATAATTTTTCATACCCCAGGGAATCTTTAAAATAACAAGAAATATAACCTATTCCAGAGGCTGCAAGATAATATATAAGGGAAGAGGCTTCTTGTACTGTAGATGCATATAAATAAATTTTTGACTGGGTTATTTTCTTTTGGCCAGAGCCACTAATTTCAGGGATAATAATATTTCTTAAATATCTATTAATTTGGTCTTTTGATAAAATCATTAAAACACCTCCTATAATAAAAAATTCACTATAATGTGAAAATTATAATCCATGGATTAAGAAATAATTTTTTATTGCATTGTGCAATGCATCAGCTGCTATGTTTGAACAAAGTAGCTTTTCTACAGGTAGACCTCCTAGAGCTTCTGAAACATCTTCATTTTGTATATTAAAAGCATCCTCTAAGGTTTTATTAATTGCGAGTATTGTAACCATACTGCTTGCTGCAATTGCAGCACCACATCCAAAGGTTTTGAATTTAATATCCACCAATAGGTTGTTTTTTACTTTTATAAATATCTTTATCTTATCACCATCTACAGGGTTACCTGTCTCACCAATAGCATCTGCATCAGGTATTTCTCCAGCATTTCTTGGATCAGAAAAATGATCCATAACTATATCATTATACACAGGATACACCTCCTCAAAATGGTAAACATATATTTATGAAAAACAACCACATATATGATTGTCCATACCTTAAGTATATTATAATGCTTTTACATAAGGGGTTCAACAAGGATTACATTTTTTAGTATATAGTTAGGTGTTTATAATTTCTGCTTTCTATAAGCTTTTTAAATAAAGTGGTAACTTAATTATCAAATGTTGAATCTAATGGTATAAACTATTATAATGTAAATAATAGATATTATTAGAGTGAGGGGATTTAATGAGGAAGAATGTAAAAACAGGTATTTTATCAGTTTTAATTATTATAACTACATTTCTAATAATAAGGCGGTCTACCATAATATATTTAGAATTTAAAAATATTAATTTACCTACAAAAGAAAGTAGACAGATTGGAAATATGAGCACTCATAAATGGATAACTGTAAAAAAATTATCCCAAAAAAACAATATAAGTGAAGATGATATTTTTAAAGCTCTTGAAATTATTCCACAAAATGGTGATGAGAATTTAAACATAGAAGAGTTGGGGAAAAAATATAATAAAACTTCAAAAGAACTGAAGGATAATTTAAAGAAAATCATAGAAAATCATAAAAATATAGAAAGTGATAAAAATTTAGAAAGTAATAATTTAGAAGGTAATAAATTAAAAGGTAATAATCATGAGCGAATTTAGTAATTTATTAATAGAATGTTTTAGAAACTATAACATTTGGTTTTTAAGTTTTATAATTATACTTCAGTGTATAGGAATTCCAACAGGATCATCTTTACTTGTAATGGCTTCTGGGGCTTTTGCTTATGCTGGTGAATCTAATGTAGTGATTCTTTTACTAGAAGTTTGGTTTTTTTCATGGCTTGGGGATAATATTGCTTATATTATGTGGAGAGGTATTGGGGATAAAACTTTAAACAATCATCCTAAAGTGAAAACTTACTTCCAACCTAAAATATTTAAGGCTAAAGATTATTTAAAAAAACATGGAAGAATTTCAGTTTTTTTTAGTAGATTTTTAATATCCTCTACGGGACCTTTTATAAATGCTGCAGCTGGGATTACAGGATATAAATTATGGACTTTTAACTTATTTGTTGCTTTAGGCGAATTGTTTTGGACTTGTATATACCTAGGACTTGGATATTGGTTCGGAGATTCCTGGGAAACTATAGTTCCCATAGTAACAGGATTTGGACAATTTTTAACTTACATAGCAATTTTAATTATTGCTCTATATTTTTTTATTAAAGCAATTAAAAACAAAAATCGTAAAAACTAGTCATTATATTTCTAGTTTTTACAATTAAGTTTATTAAGTTTATTAAGTTTATTAAGTTTATTTGACTATAATTTGGTAAAGATACTTTAAATAAAACTAAAATATGTTATAATAAAAAAGGTAACTTATTATATGGAGAGATGTCCGAGTGGCCGAAGGTACCTGCCTCGAAAACAGGCGAACGGGTTATTCCGTTCCGGGGGTTCGAATCCCCCTCTCTCCGCCAAAATTAAGGACTCTAGCAAAACTGCTAGAGTCCTTTTGGCATGGCACTTTTGTTGTAAATGGGATTTACAAGCTAGATCGGCAGTTATTACAACAGAATTAAAACCTATAAAGATAATTTTATGCTTAATAGTCTGCATAGTAGGGTTAGCAGGTTACAATCTATATAATATAATGTAAACTTGTGTTACAACTTTGTTACATCTTATTATATTTATTTATGGTAGAATTATATTAGGAATAATATGAAAATATTGCATATATTATTTCAATTGGTTTTTATAGTAGTATAAATATGAAGATTATACAAATTAATTTGAGGAAGTGTAATTGATGATTGGAAAAAGACTATGTTTAGGAGATACCATAGGGCTTATTTCTCCTGCTAGTCCAGAAAATATTGAAGCAATTCAAAAAGGTATTTTATTTTTAAAAAATCAAGGCTTCAATATAAAAGAAGGAACCCACTTATATGATAATTGGGGTTATCTTGCTGGCAAGGATAAGGACAGGGCAGCAGATGTTATGGAGATGTTTAAAGACAAAGAAGTAGATATGATACTCTGCATAAGAGGTGGATATGGCTCAAGTAGAATACTCCCCTATCTAGATTTTGATGTAATAAAAAAACACCCAAAGATATTTGCAGGTTTTAGTGACATAACGGTTTTTCTAAATTCCTTTTATGAAAAATGTAAACTTACTACCTTTCATAGTCCAATGGGTAGTTCTAATCTGGAAGATACCGAAACTTTTAAAAACTTTATGTTCACTTTTATGGAAGGGTATAAACCCTATGTTATTAAAAACCCATCTGAATTTCCTACTCAGTGTATTGTAAGCGGTATTGCTGAGGGTCATCTCATAGGTGGTAATCTTTCATTAATATGCAATTCTCTTGGAACACCCTATGAAATTAATATGAAAGATAAAATACTCTTTATAGAAGAGATTGGTGAGGCGCCTTATAAAGTTGATAGAATGCTGACACAATTGCTATTAGCTAAAAAGCTTCAACAATGCAAGGGAATTATTTTAGGTCAATTCACTGGGTGTGATTTACCTCACTATGAAAGAAGCCTTACCTTAGAAGAAGTTATTAAGGATCGGTCATATAGTTTAGATATACCTATGTTTTCGGGGTTTTGCTCAGGTCATGACTATCCCAAACTCACTCTTCCAATTGGCGCAAAGGTGATAATGAACTCAGAGTCTGGAGTTATTCATGTAATGGAAGCCGTAGTAGGTTAGGCTGAAGGGCTAAGCTAGTTTTAATATAGGATTTGATAATTTTAAAGGCAAGTGTATTGGAAAGTTTGTAATATTTTTTAGCAATCATTTTAAAGACATTGAAATATATTTAAATAATAGAAGATATTAATATATTTATTTTTTTAAATAAATATATTAATATCTTCTATTTTGGATAACTTTTATAAATAAAATCTTAATATATCTTTCCCTATAAATATAATTTAGTTTCAATTCTTCTATCATATTCTGACCAATTACCAGGTTCTGTTTTATCCTTTACTTGAGAGATCTTATTCATAGTAGCATCTATTGAATCTGCATAATTAACTATAAATGACTCTTCCATTTTCATGCTTCTTGGAGAACCAAATTCAAGTTTTCCATGATGCTGAACAATA
The DNA here is from genome assembly GCF_011065935.2 of Clostridium estertheticum. Classification (NCBI taxonomy): domain Bacteria; kingdom Bacillati; phylum Bacillota; class Clostridia; order Eubacteriales; family Clostridiaceae; genus Clostridium; species Clostridium estertheticum. The sequence continues at coordinate 1,971,142 of NZ_JAAMNH020000001.1, forward strand.
CAGCCCTTTATCCTAGTGACAAAATCCTCTGAATAAAGTGTTGGATTTTCTCTAATAGCCTTTTCTATCAGTTCTACTCCAATAACAATATGACCTTCCATTTCTCCTCTAAGGGTATATTTAAAAGGACCGTCATAATATAATTCATAAATCTTACCAATATCATGGAGTTTTGCTGCAAGCATTGCTGTTTCTGTCCTCCGGCAGTCATATCTTTCACAAAGCATAGAAGTTAAATGCATAACATTTAGGGTATGTTCTGCAAGCCCACCTATGTAATTATGATGCATAGATACTCCACCTATTCCTCTTTTAAATTTATCTAAGACTATTTCATCCTTAAAGAAATAGTCATTCAAAGACTTACCTTCTATTGAAGTAATATACTTAGTAGTATAAGATTCAATTTCATCCATGATCTCTTCTATAGGTCTCTTTACTGTTGGGAGATAATCTGAGAGATCATAATCTGAAATAAACCCATATTTTTTCACATCTAGATTCCAATCTTTAATACCCTCTATCTCTATTACGCTTCCTTCTGTAATATCGCTCTTTCTACTTGGTATGTTAGCTTTTATATCACCACTTCTATCTGCTAATATGCATATAACCTTAGCAGGGTCTTTAGCTATTATTTTCATTACCATTAATGATGTTTTTATCTTATTGCCACTTTTTATATCACATAAAAAAATCTTTTTTGCACTCATATTTTCCTCCAAATTAATTGTATTTTCTATATTTAGTATGTGTAAAAAAAACATTTATACTTATTGGTGGATCATGTTTATTTCTATAAGACCAATGCTCATATCCAATATTTGTAGAATACGTTTGTTATAAGATTTGTATTTGTAGAGAAACCCGATGTTATAAAAATTAGAAAAGTATGGTATGATAATAAATAAAAAACATATGTGCTGACTTTGGAAGGGGCTATCAAAATTGATTATTTTTATAAATATTATTATTGTATTTTTGCTTGTATTTATGAATGCTTTTTTCGTTGCTACGGAATTTGCCATGGTAAAAGTTAGAAAATCTAGGATAGAAACTTTAGTAGGTGAGGGAGCTAGGAACGCAAAATATACATCAAAGGTTGTTAAAAATTTAAATTCATACTTATCGGCATGTCAGCTAGGAATAACATTAGCATCACTGGGACTCGGATGGGTAGGGGAACCTGCTGTTGCAGATATGCTAACTCCCCTATTTAATTTATTTCATTTGCAACAAAGTGCTGTACATTCAATTTCATTTATTTTAGGATTTTCAATTATAACGGGCTTTCATATTGTACTTGGAGAGTTAGTTCCTAAGTCACTTGCAATTATAAGTGCAGAAAAGATAGCTATGTACACGGCACTGCCGCTTATAATGTTTTATAACGTAACTTATCCAATAATGTGGGCTTTTAACCATAGTACTAGTATAGTTTTAAAGGTTTTTGGTGTGTCCCTTGTAGATGAGCAGGAAGCAGCACATACTGATGAAGAAATAAAATTATTGGTTGAAGAGAGTTATAATCATGGCTTAATAGATAAGACAGAATTAACTTTTATAGACAATATATTTGATTTTTCTGAGAAAACCGTAAAAGAAATAATGATACCGCGTACTGATATGAAATGTATTTTTCTAGAGGATTCTTTTGAGGAGATTATAGCCTTTGCTCTGGAGAAGCAGCAAACTAGATATCCAGTGTGTAGGGATGACAAGGATAATGTTATCGGTTTTGTGCATATTAAGGATTTATATAAACAGAAAATTGAGGGTAATAATCAAAATATAGAAGACATTATTCGTGAGATTAAATTTGTTCCAGAATCCTTGTCAATAAGTGAATTATTAAAGGTGTTTAAAAAACAAAAGGTACAAATGGCTATAATTATTGATGAATATGGTGGAACATTTGGACTCGTAACTAATGAGGATATCTTGGAAGAAATTGTTGGGGAAATTCAAGATGAGTTTGATGAAGAAGCAAGCGAGATTATTAAAACTGAAGATGGTAATTATCTTGTAGATGGAAAAGTTCTCATTGAAGATATCATTGACCTTTTAGATAAGGACTTTGAAGTTGAAAACATTGATACCATTGGAGGTTGGATTTATTCACAGTTAAAGTCATATCCACAAGTTAATGATAAAATCATATATGAGGATTATGATTTTATCATATTGGAATGTGATAGTAAAAGAATAAGCAAAGTGCTAATCAAAAAATCATCTGTAGAATAAGTGAAACAGCCACAATAGTATTGGAAGGCTCTAGCAATTTTGCTAGAGCCTTAAGTTCGTTGTATCTCAACAAATGATATGATAAATGGAATTAAAACCATACTTTTTTTCCCTTAGGTTTTTTAAGTGTTCTGACAATCCATTTGATTACGTAAAAATTAAATTATTTATTTTTAATTTTTCTATTGTTTTTATTTTTAATTGTGATAATATATTGTTATATCGTAATATTACGATATATAGATGAAAATAAAATGTTTTAAAATTATAAATTTAATTTGAAAAGGAGAGTATAAATTATGTTTAATTCAAAGATTAAAAATGTTACTGCAGAAGAGGCTCATAAGCTTTTAAGTGAAAATAGTGAATTTGTTATTTTAGATGTAAGAACTAGAGAGGAATACGATGGTGGTCATATTCCAGGAGCAAAGCTTGTTCCAGTACAGATTCTTCCTATGAAACTTGCTGAACTTGATAAATACAAAGATAAGCCAGTACTTGTTTATTGTGCATCCGGTGGAAGAAGCCCAAGAGCGGTGGATACTTTGGCGAATAGTTCTTTTAAAAATATTTACCATCTCAGTAGAGGAATAAGCTCTTGGAGATACAGTCTAACTAGATAATGATTAAAAAAATTTTAGAAGGGGGCGAGGAACTATGGATACAGATTATATGCAATACAATCACATTGCAGAAATTCTTAAAGTTTTAGCACATCCAATTAGGATATGTATAGTAAAAAATCTATTAGAGAATGGGGAATGTAATGTCGGTTATATGCATACTTGTCTAGAAGTTCCTCAATCTACCGTATCGCAGCACCTACAGAAATTAAGAGTAGCTGGAATAATTGAGGGCAGTCGACATGGACTTGAAATTAAATATAAAATTAAAGATCAGAGAATGGGAAAATTAATTAATTCAATTTTTAGTATACAATAATAGTGAATATGAGGAGTGATTTTAATGAATAAAAAAGTGATTATAGTAGGTGGAGTAGCTGGTGGAGCTTCAACCGCAGCAAGGCTTAGACGACTAGATGAAACAGCAGAAATAATTATGTTTGAAAGAGATGAATATATTTCATTTGCCAATTGTGGACTGCCTTATTATATTGGTGAAGTAATAAAAGATAGAGATAAACTTTTAGTACAAACACCTGAGAGTATGAAGGCAAGATTTAATATAGATGTTAGAAATAACAGTGATGTAGTAGGAATTGACACTGCCAAAAAAACTGTAACAGTTAATAGTAAGGTTCGTGGTACTTATGAGGAGAGCTATGATTATTTAGTTTTATCACCAGGAGCAAAAGCAATCAAACCCAATATAGAGGGTATTAACAGTAAAAGAATATTTACACTAAGAAATATACCAGATACAGATAATATAAAAGCATATGTGGATAAAAAGGGTATTAATACTGCTATAGTTATTGGCGGAGGCTATGTCGGTGTGGAAATGGCTGAAAACTTAAAAGAAAGAGGACTTGATGTTACTATTGTAGAAGCAGCTCCTCATATAATGGCTCCTTTTGATACAGATATGGTTTTAACCGTTGAAAAGGAAATTATAGATAATGGTGTGGAAATAATTTTAAATGATGGAGTAAAAGCTTTTAAAGATAATGAAGACAGTGTGGAAATAATTTTAAATAGTGGTACAAGATTAAGTGCAGATATGGTTATTTTGGCAATAGGAGTTCTTCCAGATACTGGATTTTTGAAAAATAGTGGAATAGAATTTGGACCTAGAGGACATATAATAGTAAATGATAAAATGGAAACAGCTGTTTCTGGAGTATTTGCAGTAGGTGATGCAATAGAAATAGTTGATTTTGTAAACAAGCAAACTTCCGCAATACCACTAGCCGGCCCTGCAAATAAACAAGGTAGAATAGCAGCTGATAATATAGCTGGACTCGCTACTACTTACAAGGGAACTCAAGGGACTTCAATTATTAAGGTATTTGGCTTAACAGCTGCAAGTACAGGTAATAATGAAAGAACACTAACACGCCTTAACATTCCTCATAAAGTTATATTTGTTCATCCTGTAAGCCATGCATCTTACTACCCCGGCGCTCTTTCTATGACTTTAAAGCTTATTTTTAACGATGAAGGGAAAATACTAGGAGCTCAAGGTGTGGGTTATGATGGAGTAGACAAGAGAATAGATGTACTTGCTACAGTTATAAGGCTAGGAGGAACAGTAACTGATTTAACGCAGCTAGAACTTTCCTATGCACCACCCTTCTCATCTGCTAAGGATCCAATAAATATGGCAGGTTTTGTGGCTGAAAATGTAATAGCTGGAAGAATGGACGTATTAACCACAGATGAATTTATGGCTTATGATAAAGCAAATACCATAATACTTGATGTTCGTACTGATATGGAATTTAGTAATGGACATATAGAAGGTGCTATAAATATTCCTGTAGATGATCTAAGAGAAAGAATTGGTGAGCTTGATAAAAACAAGGAAATTCTTGAATATTGTCAGGTAGGACTTCGAGGATACGTAGCAGCCAGAATTTTGCAGCAAAAGGGATTTAAGGTTAAAAACTTAACAGGAGGATATAAATCAGTGTCAATTTCAAATTTCAACTCAAATAAAGTTGAAAAAAATGAAACATCAAAAAGACAAAAATTTTAGATCCTGATACTCAAGTTATAAAGGACCAAGTGGATTACTGGAGCTAAAACAGTGGTTGAAGCAGTAAGACTTTCTAAGAATGTGGCGGATGCCATTGATGAATATGTATTGAACAATATGGATAAATAGAATTGTACACCTAGGATATTAAAAAATGGGAAACTCCATATTGAGCTTCCCATTTTTTAATATAATTATTTACAAAAAACTTATTGCCAAAATGGTTAAAAGTATTTATACTATACTTAAGAATATAATTGTGGAAGTGGGGTGTATATGATTAAAATTCTAGAGGGATTATCTTGTCGGGATTTAGAAATCCTAAATATAATTCAAAAAAGAGGACCCATAACAAAAAAAAACTTGCATATTGTTGCAAATATAAAACTAACCACACTAAATAGAATTATGAAAACACTTAAGGATAAAAAGGTAATAGTGGAATATGGAGAGTCAAAGTCTACGGGAGGAAGAAAAGCAGTGGAATATGATGTATCCCAAGCAGACTTTTATGCTATAGGTATAGACATATCAAGAACTTATGTAAAATTGATATTAACTAATATGAAATTGAGTGTTTTAAAAAAAGAAGAATTTATTATGGATGAAAGTTACTCTCCTGAAAAAACTGTTGAAAAAATCATTCTCACAATAGAACAAATGTTATCTGATTTAAACATTAAAAAGGATGAAGTTTTAGGGATTGGGTTAGGTACTGTGGGGCCAATAGACAGAGAAAAAGGAATTATATTAAACCCTAAAAGTTTTTTTAACAGTAATTGGGTTAATGTTCCTATCAAAGCAATGCTTGAAGAAAGACTTAAAATTCCTTGCTTTATAGACAATGGAGCTAATACTGCTGTTTTAGGTGAGTATTTGTATGGCAAAGGAAAAAAAATAAAAAGCATTGCATATATTCACTGTGGCATTGGACTAAGGTCAGCAATAATAAGAGATGGCATTATTATTAGGTCAATGAACGATAGAGAGGATGCTTTTGCACATATGATTGTAGAGCTTAATGGAGAAGAATGTTATTGTGGTAATTGTGGTTGCATAGAAAGCTATTCCTCCATAGATTCAATCCTTAAAAAAATAAATTCAAAAACAAAATATAATAATAAGTTAATAAATGAAAAAAATTACAGCGAAAAGTTAAAAGTAGAATTACAAAACAATGACATTGCAATTGAAGTAGTAAATCATAGTGCAGAAATTTTAGGTATTGGACTTTCTAACCTTGTGAGATTACTAAATCCTGAGCTTGTGATTCTAAGTGGACCGTTAATAATGAATTTTGAAAATTACTATGAAAAATCTATTGAATCCTTTCGAAACATAAATCATAGGGATAATAGAGTTATGTTTAGCAAAGGAGGTAAGTTTGAAGAAGATATTATTGCCATAGGGGCAGCAGCTATGGTAATGGAAGGTTATTTAAAAAGTATTTAGGTGATAATAATATTATTAGGAGTGATTGTATGAACCCAGTAGCGTTTTATATATTTGGATTTGGTGTAATGTGGTATGGAATATTTATAGGAGCTGGAATGGCATTAGCCATAATGCTCGCAAGTTATACATGTAAGTATAGAGATGTTGATTATGACTCTCTACTAGATGTAGTGCTTTTTTCTCTACCAATTGGTATTATAGGTGCAAGGCTATATTATGTAGCTTTTCAGTTCGATGATTACAGAAATAATTTATTAGATATATTTAATATTAGAGGAGGCGGACTTGCAATTCATGGTGGAATTCTGTTTGCCTTAGTAACTGCATTTATAATAGCAAAGCGTAAGAAGATGAATTTCTTTAAAATGACAGATGTTGCTGCGCCAACAATTATTATTGCACAATCTATTGGCAGATGGGGAAATTTTTTCAATTCAGAAGCCCATGGTGGTCCAGTATCCTATGAGTTTATTAAGAAATTTCCGAAATTCATACAGCAAGGTATGCATATAGAAGGAGTTTATTATCATCCTACTTTCTTATATGAATCACTATGGGATTTCGCTGTGTTTATAATACTAATGATTCTTTTAAGGAAAAATAAAAAAGTTGGGATTGTATTTTTTACTTATATTGGACTGTATTCTATTGGTAGATTTTTCATAGAGGGTCTAAGAACAGATAGCTTAATGTTTGGACCTTTACGAATTGCTCAGATAGTGAGTTTATGTGGAATTGTAGTCTGGGTGGGATTTTTAATTTTATCTAGGTATAAAAAAGTAGAACTTTAATATATTCAGGAGGAATATCAATGACAAGTACTATATTGTTTATTCTAATAGGAATCGTTGCAGGAGTATTAAGTGGAATGTTTGGTATAGGTGGAGGAGTTATAATTGTACCTGCATTAATGTTTTTATGTGGCTTTAGCCAGCTAAAAGCCCAAGGAACTTCTCTGGCCATATTATTGCCACCTGTTGGAATAATTGCATTTATGGAATATTATAAAAAAGGCCAAGTTAATGTTAAAGCTGGCCTTTTAATAGTAATTTTTCTAGTAATTGGGTCAGTATTTGGATCTAAGTTAGCTCAAAATATCCCTACTGAGGTATTAAAAAAAGGCTTTGGTATATTAATGCTTTTAATATCTCTTAAAATGATATTTTCAAAATAAATTTTATATTGCCTTAATCTTTGTTGCATTTTATGGTACTTGAATTAAACTGGAAAAATTTAAATGAGCATCAGTGGTCATAAATAGCTACTGATGCTCATTTTGTTTATGGTAAGCACAAACTTCCCTATAGTTCCTTATTTAAAATAATGGTCTCATTTGTAGAGAGAAATGGACAACTTATATTTGCTAATATTCATTAGTTTGTGTTATATTAATCATATGATTAAATCCTGCTAAATATGGCGAATGGTGCGTTAAGAAAAGAGTATTAGGAAGGAGCACTTTTAATGGAGACAAATATTGATAAAGAACTTTCTAGTATATTTGTAATTTTTGGTGGAACTGGTGATTTGACAAGAAGAAAACTAATTCCCGCTATTTTCAGTTTAATGTACGAAGAAAAGTTACCTGAAAATTTTACAATTGTAGCAATAGGAAGACGTAAAAAAACAAATGAGGAATATAGAGAAGAAATGCATGAATCTGTAGAAAAATTCTCTAGATTTTCACTAAACGAAGAGTTATGGCTTAAATTCAGTAAGAGAATTTTCTATAAAAACTTTGATTTTACTTCGGATAATCAAGGCTATGTGGATTTGGATTTGTTTTTGGAAACTATGGAGATAAAATATTCAACAGGAGGCAAAAGATTATATTATTTAGCCGTTGCTCCAGAGTTTTTTGAAGGCATAATTAGAAATTTAAAGAACAATGGTATGGTTTTAAAAGCTATTGGCTGGCAGAGGATAATGATTGAAAAGCCTTTTGGATCAAGCCTTGAAACAGCTAGGATATTAAATAATAATATATCAAAGCTTATACCAGAAGAAGATTTATTTAGAATAGATCACTATTTGGGAAAAGAAATGATTCAAAATATATTGGCAATTAGATTTGGAAACTCATTATTTGAACCATTATGGAATGCAAATCATATTGATAATATTCAAATTACATCTAATGAGCTTTTAGGAGTAGAGAGCAGAGGTGCATATTATGATAATGCTGGTATACTAAAAGATATGCTTCAAAATCATATATTACAAATGCTAACTATGATTGCTATGGAACCTCCAATAGACTTTGAACCTGAATCTATAAGGGACGAAAAAGTCAAGGCACTACGATCACTCAGACCTTTTACTGCTGAGTCTTTTAAAGAAAATATTGTTCGTGGCCAATACGGCCAGGGAGAAGTCGAAGGTAAGAAAGTAGTGGGTTATAGGGAAGAAGACAGAGTATCCCCTAAGTCCAATACGGATACTTTTATAGCACTTAAGACTTATATTGATAATTTTCGATGGGGAGGAGTACCAATATATATAAGGGCAGGAAAAAGGATGAACAATAAAAGTACTGAGATAGTTATTCAGTTTAAAAAACTTCCGGGAATTAATTATTATAAGGAGTTTAATAACATTCCTCATAATCTTTTAGTTTTAAAAATTCAGCCAGAAGAGGGATTTTTCTTTCAGATAAATGCAAAGAAGCCTGGTAGTGAATTTAAGATGGAAAAGGTTCAATTAGATTATTGTCAAAGCTGTAGGTGTTTAAATGATTCACCTGAGGCCTACGAGAGGCTAATACTTGAGGCAATTAGAAATAACTCATCACTATTTACTAGATGGGATGAACTTCAATACTCTTGGGAATTTATTGAAAGCATTGAAAAACAATATGAAAATAATATACCTACGTGTCCCAATTATCCAGCAGGAACTGCAGGTCCTAAGGAAGCAATAGACTTAATTGAAAGTGATGGAAGACAGTGGTGGAATACTGCGTCTGATTAAGGAGTGTAAATATGATTATATATGATATCTCAATGACTATTGAAAAAAGTATGGGAGTTTACAAGAATATAGAAGAAAAAAGACCAGTAATTAAATTCGAGAGGAAAATTCCAAAGGATAGCATTAATGAATCTAGCATGTATATGAACTTGCATACAGGAACTCATATTGATGCCCCATATCACGTAGATGATATGGGAGCTACTATTGAATCTATTGATTTAAATAAATTGATTACAAAGTGTAGAGTATTAGATCTAACAAAGATAGTAGATGGTATAACAAAAGAGGATCTTGTGGATAAAAACATTACATCTGGTGAATTCTTATTACTTAAAACTAGAAATTCCTTTTCAGAAGAATTTCAGTTCGATTTTGTTTTTCTTAAAAAAAGCGGCGCAGAGTATTTAGCGGAGAAAAAAGTAATTGGAGTAGCAATAGATTCCTTTGGAATAGAGAGAGCTCAGCCAGAGCATGAAACCCATAAAATCCTTTTTAGTAGTGGAATAACTATCATAGAAGGAGTTAGACTAAAAGAAATAAAAGAGGATGAATACTTCATGTGTGCGTTGCCACTTAAAATTAAAGGAGTGGATGGTGCTCCTGCTAGGATTGTTTTAATAAAAGACATGATATAATAATCCTACACTTTTATGTTATAATAATGTCTGTAATAAGAATATATTGTAAATAAACGTTTACAATTTAATGAGGTGAAGGTAATGAACGTAAAAAAAAGAATTGAAGAGTTAAGAAATGAAATGAGAGAAAGAGGCATAGATGCTTGCATTGTCCCTAGTTCAGATCCACATCAAAGTGAATACGTAGCAGAGCACTATACTGCTAGAACTTTTATAACAGGATTCACTGGTTCTGCTGGTACCGCAATTATAACTTTAAGTGAGGCCGGTTTATGGACAGATGGAAGATACTTTATACAAGCAGAAAATCAATTAAGAGATACAGGAGTAACACTATTTAGAATGGGAGAGAGTGGCATTCCAACTGTTGAGGCATTTTTGAAGCAAAATCTTAATAAGGGAGCAAAGATTGCTTTTGATGGTAAGGTTATTTCAGTAGAGTATTTTAGAGGCCTGGAAAAGGCTTTAGAAAGTAGTGAATTTACCTATGAGGTTAATGAAGATTTAATAGATATAATATGGAAAGATAGACCTCAAAGACCTTGTAGTCAGGTAGTTTTGCATGATGTAGCGTTTGCAGGAGAGTCTAGGGAATCAAAACTTGCTAAGGTAGTTCTTGAAATGAAGACTATGGGAGCAGACTACTATGTTATATCGGGCCTTGATGACATAGCATGGTTATTAAACATTAGAGCAAGAGATGTAAAATGCAATCCACTAACTATAGCTTATGCAGTGATTTCAGAGGAAAAATATTATCTATTTATAGATGATAAAAAAATTAATTCGGTTGTTAGAGCAGAGCTTGAAAAGGCTAATGTAGAAATAATGCCTTACGATAGTATAGGGGAATTTTTAAAAGAAATTCAAGCGGAAGCAATATTACTTGATGCAGCAAGAACTAGCACTTGGATATACAGCGCTATAAAGATTAAAATTATAGAGGCTATGGATATAACTACAAGATTTAAGGCTATAAAGAATGATATTCAAATTGAAAATGTTAGAAGTGCAATGGTACGCGATGGTGTGGCTATGGTTAAATTTATTAGCTGGTTAAAGAGAACCATAAAAACACGTAATATTACAGAAATAGAAGCATCAGATAAAATTGAAGAAATAAGAAGAGTAGGAGAAAATTACTATGATTTAAGCTTTGCATCAATTTCAGCTTACAGAGCAAATGCTTCAATGCCTCACTACTCTGCTACGCAAAAAGATCAGGCGACTATTATGCAAGAGAGCCTTTATTTATTAGATTCAGGCGCACAATACTTGGATGGAACAACAGACATTACAAGAACGATAGCCGTAGGTCCATTAACTGATGAAGAAAAAACAGATTTCACCTTAGTATTAAGAGGGATGATTGATTTAACATTGCAGAAATTTTTACATGGAACTACTGGTTCAAATTTAGATATTATAGCTAGAATTCCACTTTGGAATGCTGGAATGGATTATAAGCATGGAACAGGACATGGAGTAGGTTTCTTCTTAAATGTTCATGAAGGCCCACATAGAATATCTGTGGTTCCAAATACTATTAAGCTTGAAAAAGGAATGGTAGTGTCTAACGAACCAGGAGTTTATAAGGCAGGAAAGCATGGTATAAGAATAGAAAACTTAGTTGTTGTTCAAGAAATTGAAAACACTTTATATGGTGGACAATTTATGAAGTTTGAGACCTTAACACTATGCCCTATAGACTTAGAAGTTATAGATGTTTCACTATTAACACTTGAAGAAAAAAACTGGTTAAACAATTATCACAAAACTGTATTTGAAAAACTTTCTACCTATTTAAAGGGAGAGGAACTAGAGTACTTAAAGCAGGCAACGGTGGAAATATAGATATAAGGTTTATAAATTAACAAAGGTTAAATGGCTGTCTCAAAATGATTAAAAAATCATTTTGAGACAGCCATTTTCTTTATTTTTATTTATAAAATCTATATCTTGAAGATAATCCACTTTTAACAACTGTTTTTATTAACGCTTATTCTTTTTAAAGATTTTTAAAAATACATATGCTATTATTGGTGGTAAAAAGAACATCCATACGGGAACTCTGGGTCCAGAAGTATTCATAACCATTTTAACACCCATTGCTGAGGTTACTCCAATAAATAAACCTAAGATTAAAAACTTTGATTTACCAAGCTTATTTAGTATATTTTTCATTTCGCATTTAACTCATTTATCAGATAATAATTTCAATATATGTATTTCTGATAAAATTCTCCTTTCTGTATAATTAGATTATATTAATTCTAGATATATAACTAAAATTCCTTCTTTTTTAAAAAAAATACCACAAATTTCGACTGTTTTTATAAAATAAATATTTTCCTGAAATTGGATATATGGCCGTAACCCTTTAAACAAGCCATATTATCTTGTCAATAGTGATGCTATAGCATAAAACTTAAGGAATGGTAGGAAATCATAGCATTCGAGCTTTTATTACAGTAGATTACTTGAAGTGCTAAATTTCGAACCTTTTAAATATTCTAAATTTTCAATATAGTATGTATTATATTATTTCTTATCCCCACCATATTATTACCTATAAATTATTTTATAACTCTATCATTAAAGAACACAAATTTTATAAAGGAGATAGCCAAGCCATATATTACAGCAAACTTTATTACTAAAATGAAATAATCCAAACAAAACAAAAGATGAATTTAAGAGAGGGGAAAATATTATGAATATTTGGAAGAAAAAATCCCTAGAGCAGATGTTACATTCCGCCGAAAAATCTGATTTGAAAAAGAATCTCACAGCAGTTGACCTTGCAGCACTTGGAATAGGTGCAGTTGTTGGTACAGGAATTTTTGTTTCAACAGGTGTCGGTGCTCATTTAGCAGGACCTGCGGTTGTTTTATCATTTATTGTAGCAGCAATAGTAAGTGGACTTTGTGCTCTTTCCTATGCTGAGCTTGCTACAATGTTTCCAGTTGCAGGTAGTACTTATTCATATTCATATGTTGCTTTTGGTGAAATAGTAGCCTGGACTATAGGTTGGGATTTAATGCTTGAGTATTTAGTTTCGTCAGCTGCAGTTGCATCGGGGTGGTCAGGAACCTTCGTAGGGCTATTAAAATCTGCAGGAGTTAATATGCCTTTAGCGATAACTAGAACACCCATGGCAGGTGGAATTGTTGACTTACCAGCTGTTGCAATAGTGGTGTTTGTAACCTGGATATTATTTGAAGGTATTAAAGAAAGTAAAAAGCTGAACAACATAATCGTTTTGATAAAAGTTGGAGTAATTATTTTATTTATAGTACTTGGCGTATTTCATGTTAGTGTAGCTAATTATAAACCATTTGCTCCTTTTGGATGGAAGGGCGTTATGGCAGGTGCTTCAATTATATTCTTTGCTTTTATTGGTTTTGATGCAGTTTCAACTGCTGCAGAAGAAACTATAAATCCAAAGAGAGATGTACCTAGAGGACTTGCTATTTGCCTAGGAGTGGTGATTCTACTTTACGTTACAGTTGCAGTTGTTATAACGGGCATGGTTCCATATAATGAAATAAGTCAGAACAATGCTGTTCCGGGTGCATTGCAAAGGTTTGGAATTACCTGGGGAGCTGCTTTGGTTGGAACTGGTGCGGTGGTAGGTATGATATCAACACTGATTGTGATGCTTTATGGACAGATAAGAATATTTATGGTTATGTCAAGAGATGGGCTATTGCCAAAGGTGTTCTCGCACATACACCCAGTTCATCAAACACCTAATCGTTGTACATTAATCACTGGTTCTTTAGCGGCGGTAATGGCAGGATTTTTACCCTTAGATCTTATAATACAACTATGTAATATAGGTACATTATTTGCCTTCGTTCTTGTTTCTATAGGTGTTATAGTTCTTAGAAAAACTATGCCAAATGTTGAAAGAAAGTTTAAATGCCCATGGGTACCACTTGTACCTATCCTTACTACATTGGCATGTGTTTACTTAATGTCAGCATTACCTGCAATAACATGGATTAGCTTTGTAATTTGGTTATTAATTGGATTACTAATTTATTTATTGTATGGTAAGAATCATAGTGAACTTCAAAAGGAGGAACTAATATAACAAAATAACATAAAGTTTTAAAGTTAAAAAGGGGCTGCCTCTTCAAATGATTAAAAATCATTTGAAGAGGCAGCCCTTTTTCCTTACTAATTTTTATGGATATGAACATTAAGTTGTGGGTAAAATATTTAGGCGCATGAAATAGATTACCATACTGACTTGTTATTTATTTAAATGAGACTTAGAGTAATAAATAGGAGAGGTGATTATGATGGGAAAAATAATAGCTTACGTTACAATGCCACATCCCCCTATAATAATTCCAGAGGTGGGGCGTGGAGAAGAAAAGAAGATAAAAAATACATATGATGCTTGCGCGCGCATTGGGAAGGAAATAGCAGAGTTAAAACCAGAGGTAATAATAGTAGTTACGCCGCATGGTACTATGTTTTCAGATGCCATAGCACTTTCTTTTGAAAATTCTATTTCAGGAAGTTTAAAGCAATTTGGTGCGTTAAAAGTTTCTATGAATTTTGAAATAGATATGAAACTTACAGAGAAAATAATCGATAAGGCGAACAAAAATAATATACCAACAGCCAAAGTAACATCAAGCTTTCTTAAAAAGTATGGTAGAGAATATGAACTAGATCATGGTACCATAGTTCCACTGTATTTTGTTGTAAATAAATATGATTCTTTTAAGCTTGTTCATATTACATATGGAGGGCTTAGTCCTATACAATTATATAAATTTGGTAAAATCATCAAGGAGGCAGTAGAGGAAAGTAATGAAAATGCTGTGTTTATTGGAAGTGGTGATCTTTCTCATCATCTTAAAGATGAAGGCCCTTATGATTATAATCCCTTTGGAGAAAAGTTTGATGCAGAAATAATAAGTCTATTAACAAAGGGCGATGTAGCAGGAGTATTTAATATAAATTCTGAAATGGTTGAAAACGCTGGAGAATGTGGTTTAAGGTCCTATTATATGATGCTTGGAGCGATGGAGGGTAATGAAATAAAGGGAGAACTTCTTTCCTATGAAGGCACCTTCGGAGTTGGATATGCAGTAATTAAATTTGAACTTAAAAAAAATGACAGAGACATATTATCAGAAATCATGGTGGGAAAAAGAAAAAAATACATGGAAAGAGTAAATAATGAAGATGTCTATGTTAGGCTTGCTAGGGAAAGTCTTACTCATTATTTAATAGAGGGCGATTTCATGGATGAGCCGAGCTATGTAACAGAGGAAATGACAAATAATAAAAGAGGGGTATTTGTATCTCTTAAAAAATTTGGACAGCTAAGGGGCTGCATAGGTACCATTTTTCCTGTAACAGACAGTATTGCTAGTGAAATAATGCGAAATGCCATTGAAGCAGGAGAGGAAGACCCAAGGTTTAGTCCAGTGTCCGAGGGAGAGCTTGAGGATATTGTGTTTTCTGTAGATGTTTTAACTGAGCCAATACCAGCTTTAAAAGAAGAATTAGATCCCAAAAAATATGGGGTAGTTGTACGAAGTGGAAGAAAGAGTGGACTTCTATTACCGGACCTTGAGGGTGTGAATACCATAGAGGAACAGATAAGCATTGTGCTAAACAAAGCAGGGATTTCCACCAATGAAGATTATTCCATAGAAAAATTTGAGGTCATTAGGCATAAATAGGAGTTGTTAATATGGAAAGAGAAGCGCTATTTTATGAAAAACAAGGAGATAAGATAAGTTGCAAACTTTGTCCGCATAACTGTCTTATTGCAGCTGGTGGGCATGGCAAATGTAATGTACGGTTGAATCGAGAGGGAAAACTTCATACTATAAATTATGGGGAAATAACTTCTATGGCTCAAGATCCCATAGAAAAAAAGCCACTATATCATTTTAAACCAGGTAGCAATATACTTTCTGTAGGAAGCTTTGGATGCAATTTTAGCTGTGGGTTTTGTCAAAACTACTCCATATCTCAAGGGAGAGCAAACAGCGAATATATAGCTCCAGAAAAATTAGTGGAAATATGCAAAAACCTTGAAGATAATATTGGGGTTGCATTTACCTACAATGAGCCTTCTATCTGGTATGAATATGTATACAATGCATCAAGGCTATTAAAAGAATCTCTTAAAGATATAAATATAGTTATGGTTACTAATGGTTATATAAAAGAAGATCCGTTAAAGATGCTTCTTCCTTATGTGGATGCTATGAATATTGATTTAAAGGCTTTTAATAATAAGTATTATAAGGACATCTGTGGAGGAAGTGTTACACCTGTAATGGATACTATCAAGATCTCATCAAAAGAGTGTCATGTAGAGGTAACTACACTACTGGTAAATGGAGAAAATGATTCAAGCGGAGAAATTTCTGAAATTGCAGGTTTTATAGCCTCAATAAATAAAGATATTCCACTCCACTTATCAAGGTATTTTCCGAACTATAAGATGAAAAATCCTGCTACAGAGATTGAGGTAATGCTTAAGGATAGAGATATAGCAAAAGAATATCTTAACTATGTATACTTAGGTAATGTGGCAGGTACTGATAACTCAACATACTGTCCAAAGTGCAGTTATAAACTTATTGAAAGAGATGGATTTTATGTACATGTAAATATTAGTGATGGCATATGTCCAAAGTGTGGTTATAAAATAAATCTTATACTTTAGGAGCCAGCAATAATTATTTTCTTATTTTGAAGGAAGTAATTAGGTTTTAGAGAATATAATATAAATACTATAAAAATATAACATTTTAATTGGGGAAGGGGAATAAATTATGAAATTTACAGAAATGCAGTATAAAAGACCAGATATGAAGGAGCTGGAAGTAAAGTTCACGCAGTTATTAGCTAGATTTAATACTTGTGCTAGCTTTGAGGATGCAAATTCAATTATGGTTGAAATCAATGACCTAAGGGGTAATATAGAGTCAATGTCAGAGCTTGTGGGCATACGCCATACTATTGACACAACTGATGCTTTTTATGAAGGTGAACAAGATTTCATTGATGAGAACATGCCTATTTACCAGGGCTTAATTGCCAAGTATTATGAGGCTCTTATTAATTCAAAATTTAGACTTGAATTAGAAGAAAAATGGGGTAAACAACTTTTTAATAAGGCCACTTTAAATATTAAAACTTTTTCTCCAGAAATAATTGAAGATTTACAAATGGAAAATAAGTTATCTAGTGAATATACTAAATTAATCGCTTCAGCAAAAATAATGTTTGAAGGTGAAGAAAGAACACTATCTCAATTAACCCCCTTCGGAGTATCTACTGATAGAGATGTGAGGAAAAGAGCAAATGAAGCTAAATATGCTTTCTTTTCTGAAAATGAAACAAAATTAGATGAAATTTATGATGGGCTAGTAAAAGTAAGAACTAAAATTGCTAAAAAATTAGGCTATGAGAATTTTGTACAACTTGGATATGATCGTATGCTTCGTTCAGATTATAATGCTGAAATGGTTGCGAATTACAGAAAACAGGTAAAAGAAGTTATAGTTCCTATTGCTAGTAAATTAAAAGCAAGACAATGCAAACGCCTAGGCTTAGACCATTTATATTATTATGATGAAGGGATAAGCTTTAAAAGTGGAAATGCAAAACCACATGGTAACCCACAGTGGATAGTTGATAATGCGAAAAAAATGTATGAGGAATTGTCAGCGGAAACTGGAGAATTTTTTAATTTCATGATTAATAACCAGCTTATGAACTTAGAAAGTAAAAAAGGTAAAGCCGGTGGTGGTTATTGTACATTTATAGCAAGTTACAAATCACCATTTATATTTTCAAACTTCAATGGTACCTCAGGGGATGTAGATGTGTTAACACATGAGGCTGGGCACGCTTTTCAAGCTTATTGCAGTAGAAACTATGCTGTACCTGAGTATAACTTCCCAACTTATGAGGCTGCAGAAATTCACTCTATGAGTATGGAATTTTTAACTTGGCCATGGATGAATTTGTTTTTTGAAGAAGAAGAACTAAAATATAAATTCAATCATTTAAGTCAATCACTTTTATTCTTGCCTTATGGAGTAACTGTTGATGAGTTTCAACACTTTGTTTATAATAACCCTGAAGCTACGCCTGCTGAAAGAAAGAGTGCTTGGAAAGAAATTGAGAATAAATATTTACCACATAGAGATTATGCTGGAAATGACTATTTAGAAAGAGGTGGATATTGGTATCAACAAGGACATATTTTTGGTTCACCTTTCTATTATATAGATTATACATTAGCTCAAGTTTGTGCGTTCCAATTCTTTAAAAAAGCTAATGATAATAGAGAAAATGCAATGGCAGATTATATGAACCTTTGCTCTGCGGGTGGAAGTAAATCATTCTTAGATCTAGTTGAACTTGCTAATTTAAAGTCACCATTTGATGATGGTTGCATAGAATCAGTCATAGATGATATTGAAAATTGGCTTAATAGTGTTGATGATACAAAACTATAAACTTATACTTTAATTAAGTAATTTAAAACCACATGGTAGTATAGAATTATTCTTGTTAAAAAATTATCTAAGTATAAATTAAAGCAAAATAAGAAATCCAGTAGAATAACATTCTGCTGGATTTTTTGCGTTCATAATACATTTTGCAATGTAGTTTTAAAGGGTGGATTATATGATAACCAATAGCCTTTACATGGTGAAAACACAAGGCTAACAGCATAAACACAGGCGGCTATCGAATAGTTACTATTTTAACGAAGTATACCAATAATGTTAAAGAAATATGAAATTTAAAAAAAAATTTAGAACAAACTGTTATAGTACTGAAAAAAAGAAATGTTACAGAGGACTTTAATACATGGAAGCAACAATAGATTAATATTTTCAAGTACTGTTGAAAACATTAGTAAGCAATGAATAAAACCTGAATATCAAATTTAGACAAAATATGCTGTATGCATTTTTAAAAGAGTATTTTTTTATTTAATATATTCATGTCATTATGGAGCTACATGTTAAAAATATATTTATTCTTGACTTTAATCTCATTTGAAACTATCTTAAGTAATGGAAGTTCAAGTTAAACAAGTGCAGGTTGATATATAACTCGCCAGTAAGTACAATGTGAATTGTATGGGAGATTTATAAACAAAATTAATATTGTAGTAATGGGGGGTAATGCATCGGTGGTAAAAGAAGAAGAAGGAATTATAATTGAGATATTTAAGGATAATATGGCTAAAGTTAAGGTGGGTAGGCATGGAGAATGCAAAAATTGTGGCGCGTGCCCAGGTGATAGTGCACTAGTCATTGAAGCACAAAATATAATTGGGGCTAAAGCAGGCCAAAGGGTTGCTTTTGAAATGAAAGAAACAAATATGCTAATGGCAGCTTTTGTTGTATACATAGCACCCCTTGTTGCTATTTTAATAGGTGTTGTTGCTGGTCAGGAAATAGCAGTGAAATTTGGTTATTCCGTGAGAGGTTTTCAAATTGCAGGTGGAATACTAACATTTATATTGTCAATATTGAATATAAAAATTTTTGATAAATTTGCTCATAATAATAAGAAAATGCAACCGACTATTACTCGAAGCTTATCTTAAATTATTTTTTTTGAGCTATAGTATGTATACATTAATGAATATACTTTAAATATTTTAAAAGAGGTGTGAAAAATTTATGAAAAGTTTTCGTGGAGGAATACATCCAAATGATTATAAAAGTTTTACTGCAGATAAGCCTATAGAAATAGCTCTACTACCAAGTAGGGTTGTTATTCCTGTAAGGCAGCATATTGGTGCGCCTTGTTCACCTATTGTAGCCAAGGGTGATTTTGTAAAAAAGGGGCAAGTTATAGCAAATAGTAATGCTTTTGTTTCTAGTCCTATCCATGCATCAATATCTGGCATGGTTAAAGACGTGGCAGAATACCCTCATGCGGTATTTGGAAAATGTCTTTCTATTGTAATTGAAAATGATGGCAAAGACGATTGGATAGAAGGAATTCCCTGTGAAAGGGATTGGGAGAAGTTAAATGACGATGAAATAAGAGATATTATTAAAGAGGCGGGTATTGTTGGAATGGGGGGTGCCACTTTTCCATCTCACGTAAAATTATCTCCACCAAAGGAAAAGAAAATTGATACTTTTATTTTGAATGCAGCGGAGTGTGAGCCTTTTTTAACAGCAGACCACAGAATGATGCTAGAGTATTCACAGCAAATTCAAACTGGGGTAAAAATAGTGATGAAGCTTCTTGGTGTTCAAAAAGCCTATGTGGGAATTGAGGACAATAAACCAGATGCAGTAATTGCAATGAAAAGAGCCTTTGAAGGAACTACAGTACAAGTTGTGGAAATCCCAACTAAATATCCACAGGGTTCGGAAAAAATGCTCATTAAAGTACTGGCAAATCGCGAGGTTCCCTCTGGTAGTTTACCGATGGATGTAGGGGTTGTGGTTCAAAATGTAGGTACAGTTATTGCAATTTATGATGCAGTGGTAAAAGGAATTCCGCTAATAGAAAGAGTTACAACTATAAGTGGAGGAGCAGTAAAGGAGCCTAAAAATCTTTTACTTAGAATTGGGACAACCTTTGAAGAGGCTATTGAAAATTGTGGTGGATTTATAGAAACACCAGCTAAAATTATTATGGGTGGGCCTATGATGGGATTTGCTCAATCAAACTTAAAGGTTTCGATTATTAAAGGAGTTTCTGGTATTTTAGGTTTAACTAAAAAAGATCTGAATAACGGCACGGAGTCTCCTTGCATCCGTTGTGGAAAATGTGTAACTGTTTGTCCATGTGGTCTTAACCCAAGTATGCTAAGTATTTTGGGGCAGAAAAACCTTTTTGTAGAAGCAAAGGAAGAACAAAATCTATTAGACTGTGCGGAATGTGGGAGCTGTGTTTATGTATGCCCTGCTAAGCGTAATATCGTACAATACATTAGATATTGTAAGATGCAAAATGCAGCGCAGACTGCAAAAATAAATGCAGCATATGCAGCAAAAAAATAGGGGTGCAAGTTAAATGAATAGTGAAATAAAATTACAAGATAATCTCTTTACAGTTTCAACATCTCCACATATACGTGGGGAGGAATCTATTTCTAAAATAATGTGGACTGTAAATTTGGCTTTAGCGCCAGCTGCGCTTTTTGCTATTTATAATTTTGGAATTCCTGCACTGATTATACTACTTGTAGGAAGTTTGTCAGCGGTAGGGTTTGAGTTTATAGTACAAAAGATTAGAAAAAAACCAATAACTATTTCTGATGGAAGTGCATTTTTAACAGGACTATTGCTTGCAATGTGTTTGCCACCAACAATTCCAGCTTATATGGCAATAGTTGGTTCATTTATTGCTATTGTAATAGCAAAACATTCTATGGGCGGTCTTGGGTATAATATTTTTAACCCGGCTCATATTGGTAGAGCTGCTCTTATGGTGTCTTGGCCTGTGGCAATGACAACTTGGACAAAGCTTTCTACAAGTGTAGATGTAGTAACTACTGCAACTCCTTTAAATATTTTAAAACAACAAGGGTATGGAAAACTCATTGATACTTTTGGAAGCGCACCTCATATGTATAAAGCGATGTTCATTGGTACTCGCAGTGGAAGTATTGGTGAAACCTCTACAATTTTATTACTTCTTGGAGGTATATATTTAATTTATAAAGGGTATGCAAATTGGGTAGTGCCGGTATTTATGATTGGAACAGTAGGTATTTTAACGTGGGTATTTGGTCCAGCAGGTTTATTTAGCGGAGATCCACTTTTTCATATGATGGCTGGAGGACTTATTATAGGAGCTTTTTTCATGGCTACAGATATGGTTACCATTCCCATTACAAAAAAAGGGCAGATAATTTTTGCTATGGGTGTTGGAGCACTTACGGTCCTAATTAGGCTTAAGGGTGGTTACCCTGAAGGGGTTTGTTACTCAATTTTGTTAATGAATGCAGTTACACCTCTTATTGATCGCTTGGCAAAGCCGGTTAAATTTGGGGCAAGGAGGTAGTGAAAAATGTCAGATGAGAATAATGTTAAGCATGAAAAAGAATATAGTGTTTTTCAAATTGCTATGAATTTAACAGTTGCTTGTTTCATATCAGGTGCAATTATTGCTGGAACCTACTTTATAACAGCACCAGTTGCAGCAAAAAAAGCGGCTGAGATGAAGACTGAGGCAATGAAGTCATTGGTGACAGATGCACAAAAATTTATACCAGTAAAAAATAAAAAAGAATGGTTTACTGCAGAAAAAAATGGAAAAATAATTGCATATGTTGTACCAGCAGAAAGTAAAGGATATGGGGGAGCAATAAAAATGCTTGTATCGGTTACACCAGAAGGTAAAATTATAGACTTTAATATATTAGACAGTAAAGAAACACCCGGACTCGGAGATAATGCAAGTAAAGATCCTTTTAAAAGCCAATTTAAAGGCAAAACAACTGGAGATTTAGAAGTGGTAAAAGATAAATCAAAAGAAAATAATATTCAAGCTATGACTGGAGCTACTATTTCTTCAAAAGCGGTAACCAAAGGTATCAAAGAAGCTGTGCAGCAAGTTACACAGTTTGTAGGGGGAAAATAATATGAGAGAGTTATGGAATATATTTAAAAAAGGGATTATTGCAGAAAATCCAATTTTTGTTCTTGCACTTAGTCTTTGCCCTGCTTTAGCGGTAACCAGTAATGGAATAAATTCTCTAACTATGGGCCTGTCAGTAATGTTTGTTATTACTGCAAATAATACTATTGTATCTATTTCTAGAAAAGTAGTAAATCCTAAGGTTCGTGTACCGGTGTATATTACATCTGTAGCAACCATTGTTACTGTAGTACAGTTGGTATTGCAGGCATATGCGCCAGTGCTTTATAAGGCTTTAGGTATATATTTAGCTTTGATTGTTGTTTTTGCAATTATTTTAGCTAGAGCAGAAGTTTTTGCTTCGAAAAATTCAGTGATTCCATCCTTTTTCGATGGACTAGGAATGGGATGTGGTTTTGCACTTGCACTCTTATCTATTGGAATAATTCGTGAACTCTTAGGTACAGGAGCAATATTTGGAATACAAGTGCTTGGTTCTTGGTATAATCCTGCACTTATCATGGTTTTACCGCCGGGAGCATTTATACTTATTGGTTATATGGTAGCTGGTTTTAAGATGCTGACGCAGCATATGGAAAAAGTTAAACTTGAGAGAGGTGAAGTATAATGGGCGAATATCTAACGCTGTTTATCTCTGCGGTAGTTGTAAATAATTTCGTTTTAACAAGGTTTCTAGGACTTTGTATCTTCTTCGGAGTGTCTAACAGTTTAAATGCTTCTATTGGTATGGGAATGGCTGTAACTTCTGTTATGACCCTTAGTTCTATGTTAGCATGGATGGTGTTCCATTTTATATTGGCTCCATTTCATTTAACATTTTTAACAACAGCGGTATTTGTACTTTTGATTGCTAGTTTTGTGCAGCTTTTAGAAATGATTATTAAAAAATATGCGCCTACACTATATAATATGTGGGGTATTTATTTATTACTAATTGCTACAAATTGTGTTGTACTTGGCGTGCCACTTTTAAATGCTGAGTCTAATTTTTCATTTATGAAAAGTGCGGTTTCTGCCATTGGTTCTGGACTAGGGTTTGCTTTGGCAATCATCCTCATGGCAAGTTTAAGAGAAAAATTAAGATTAGCAGATGTACCTAAATCACTGGAGGGTCTCGGCATTGCGTTTATTTTAGCTGGAATGCTCGCTTTAGCGTTTTTAGGGTTCTCTGGAATGATACCAGTATAGAGAGGAAAGGAGCTGAGGAATTAATATGAGTAATATGAGTATTGCAATTGCAGTTTTAGTTGTAATGACATCAGTTGGACTAGTGTTTGGTTTAATTTTGGCGGTTGCCAATAAAAAATTCGCCATTGAAGTAAATCCCTTGATTCATATTGTTGAAGATATATTACCAAAAGGTCAGTGTGGAGCCTGTGGATATGCTGGTTGTATGGCCTATGCAGAAGCTGTTGTTTTAAATCCAGAAGTAGAACCAAATCTTTGCATCCCAGGTAAAGCGGCAGTTGCAAAAATGGTAGGAGAACTAACTGGCAAAGCAGCAGTGGAAATGGAACCAAGAGTGGCTTTTGTAAAATGTGCTGGAACTCATGGGAAAGCTGTTAACGCTTATGAATACAAAGGTGTAGAAGAATGTGTTGCTGCAACGCTACTACAAGGCGGACCCAAGGGATGCCAATATGGTTGCCTTGGTTTTGGAACTTGTGTTAGAAATTGCCCATTTGATGCAATGACAATGAGTGAAGAGGGACTACCAATTATTGATCACAAAAAATGCACAGGTTGTGGAAAATGTGAAATAGTTTGTCCGAAAAAAGTTATTGAATTAGTTCCCATTGGAGTGCCTATAGCTGTGAATTGTAATTCAAAAGACAAAGGTGTTATAGTGCGTAAACTGTGCACTATTGGCTGTATTGGGTGTGGAATTTGTGTTAAAAATTGTAAGCATGGTGCAATAAAAATTGAGAATAATCTAGCTATAGTAGATAGCGCGATTTGTATTTCAGAGTGTAGTGAATCTACTTGCTTATATAAATGCCCTACGGGCGCAATTAAAAATTCTATAGAGTCAATATCACAGATAAGGCCTTCATCTTTAAAATAGAATAATGTTGCAAAAGAAAAAAGTTTCAAAATTAAATATTGATTTTGGAACTTTTCTCTATTTTATTAATGAGAGGAAAGCATACTTTTTAAATTTAGTCAGAAAACTGTGTTAATTTTATGGGAGAAATAGTATAATATATGTTACAATATAATTACAAACAAGTTTAAGGAGGCACGATATGAACAAAATTAAACAACAGCAAATAATGAATGAAATTGGTATACCCTGTCCTCTTGAAAATGAGTCAGATAAGAATTATGCTATTAGAATGATTGAGGAAGCTTGTACTTTCTTAAAAAACTATGCAAAGCACACTGGGAAAAAGGGGTATGTTTGCCATCTTTCAGGGGGAGTGGATACCTTTGTTACAAGTATGCTTATAAAAAAAGCAGGGCTATTTTTAATTAATCTATCTCTTCCTTTTGGGATCAAACCAGACATGGCTGATGTACAACTTGCAAAAGATATTATAAAACCAGATGTATTTAAAACCTATGACATAATGGGGCCTGTAATTGAATCCATTGAGCTCCTTCGTGACCTACCCCCTTCAAAAGTAGATATAGGAAATACAAAAGCTAGAATAAGGATGACTGTAGTTTATAGAGTAGCTGAAGTTTATGATGTTTTAGTAGCTGGAGCAACAAATGTGTCCGAGCTAACTCTAGGAATGGTAACCAAATATGGTGATGATGCGTCAGATATACAACCAATTGCCGGATTGTCAAAAGGCATAATTTACGAAATGGCCAAAATATTTGGTGCGCCTCAATCCATAATTGATAAAATGTCTACCACTGGTACGTGGGATAATGAAGCCAATCAGAAGGAAGTAACAGAGATAAATCATCAGGTTTGCATGTATTTAAGAGGAGATGACATTTCAGAAGAATTCGAGAATGAAATCGTTAGTTTGTATACAACCTCTGAACATAAAAGACATTCACCAGTGACTCCAAAGGATTCTTGGTGGTTTGCATAAATTTGTAAAAGAAATAGGGCACCTAATAGCTAGGTGTCCTATTTCTTTTTTTGAATTTTAATTTGTTATTTATTTTACTTTTAATACAAAAATATGAGGTGTAAGTCTACCACTTTCAATTTTTATCTCTTGAAGAAGCTCAAGCTGAAGGTTTTCAATTAGAACTTCCCTAAATAATTGTTTTTCTATTGTATAAACAAAGGCCATGCCACCTGGTCTTACAAGACTAGGAATCTTATTTACAAATGAACTATAAAGTTCAGCATATTTGTTATGGGTGGTGGACTTATTGTCAAAAGGCATATTTGTTATAAGCTCATCAAAAAGGTAGTTAGTAGAGAATTCTAGTATATCTTCATCTATTAATTCTATATTCACATTAGCTAATTTAGAATTTACTTCCGCAGCGGATATAGCTGTTCTATAAATATCAACTCCAGTTAGTGATTGAACTTTCTCTAATTTAGCTCTTTCAATCAGCATTGTTCCAGTTCCACAAAAGGGATCTATAACCGATGCATTAGGTTTTATCCATTTTTCTATAGCTTTCATTACAATAGCTGCAGTTACGGGATTTATGGAGGTAGCTATTTCATTTTTTCTATAATCAAACCTATTATCTTTAAAGGAATATAGCTTTATAAATACACTGCAGAGATTATTTCTTTCAACTATTCGAAGTTCAACTTCATAAGAGGAAGGACTATTTTTTAAATTTCCAGAAGAAATTTCATCTAACTCTCTAGCTAAATTTTTTACAAACTCTGACCTTTCTCTGCTTGCATCCATAGTTTTAAATTCAACTCTGTACCAAAAAGGAGAATTAGAATCACCTTCATGACACTGATTTAAAAAATCAACAATATTTGCATCCATTATTGCAGCTGCTATTGTTTTATAATCAAACTGCAGGTCTTCACACTCATCTAGTGGAAATAAAAGTTCATAAAAGGTTCTGCAGGTGTAAATCTTATCAATATCATTCTCGTAAATAAGAATACCATCATCTACAAGTCTACCGTCTATTGATTTTACTTCAAGTTCCTTTAAAGTTTGCTGATACTGATAATTCATAACTGTTAGAAGCATTGGTACAGCATTTTCAAATTCATTAAATCCTTTAAACTCATGGCGTACAGGAGGGGATAATTTATCTATGGCCCTTGTAAGTGCAAGTTTTTCCTCATTAATATGCTTATTAGTAGTTATTAATGAGTCATCTTCTTTGCAAGCTTTTTCATTCATTACTACATCTTCAAACATTTTCCTTAACTTTTCTGCATCGATAGCGCTGCCGCAGTTTCCTATGGCAAGCACATAAGAATATCTTACAAATAGTTTATCTTCGGAGTTATAGGCATTATATAGTGATTCTAAATATTCAGGATCTCCCAGTTCTCCAATAACACCACAAACATTCTTTCTCACTTTTGGATCTGAATGCTTAAGAAGAGCGCTAAGTTTTTCTTTGGAATTACCAATAGTTCTTTTGAACATTCCTTTTGGTTTTTCCTTTTTTAGAATATCCCTCATAACAGAAAGAATTGCTCTTGGATTCTCCTCTGTTATTATCTTTGACCATAACATTGGAATTGCATTATTATAATCTAGGGAAAGCTTATTTACTATTGCAGACCTCTGTTTATCATCTGCGGTTTTTAGACTCTCTAAGAGAGCGGACACTGTATCATTTATTTCTATCATTTGTTTCCCTCCTGTAGTTCACTGGGGCACAAAACAATTATTAATTGTTTTGCCTCTTATGTTTTAATTTAATAACTTAATTATACCTTATATTTTGTGATAATGGGGGGATATTAGTGTTTTATCTGTTTTTATTATAATCTAAAAACATTAGTCCTAAATTTTTAAGAAAGGGCATGCCTATTGAATAATAATCATAAACATCATCATTTAGTATACCATTGCTGTTTACGTATATAGTTGCTGTTAGCATAAACCCTCTACCACTATTTTTATCTATAATGTATGTATTATCTGTAAGCTGACCATAAGCCATACCTATTTTATTATATATTTCTACACCGACTGGTTTTCCACGTCATCTTTCTTAGTATAGAATATTTGAAATTGAATTTCCCCTTGTGCAGATGAGTCTATATTTATAATTTCACTTTCAGCTATATGTTCTATAGTAACTAAACTAATTTTTGGTATAGCCTTAGTTTCTTCTGCAAAGGCTAAATGGAAAAACTCAAGGTGAACAATAATATAATTATAAGTGTAGATATAAATTTTTTCATTATAGCAGCCCCTTCTTGTATATAATATTTATTTGATATTTAACTTATTTAGAATATTTTATAAAATTTTCCATATATAGCTACTTAATATTATATCATATATTTTACTTTTTTTAGTAAAACAATACCCTCACTAACTATTAAATAATTCAAGTATTTGACCTAGCTGCTTAAATAAGCTACAATATTTGTTGATAAGAAAAATGATACAACCATGGTGTCGTATTGGTGACTATACGTTTTAAAAGTGCGTACTTACATTGAAACAATATAGTAGTATAATAATAAATATTGAAGAATAAGAAGACGGAGGATTTTAACATGAATGAAACTTTAAAAAATATAAGAAATAGAAGAAGCACTAGGGCCTTTTTACCAGAACAACTCAATGATACAGATGTGCAGGATATAATAGATGCAGGTATTTATGCACCAAGTGCTACAAATAAGCAACCATGGCATTTTACAGTAGTACAAAGAAAAGATATTCTAGACAGATTAAATGATGCGTTTAAGGAGATTGCAGGTAAATCTGATAATGAATATATTAGGAGATTTACTGATAATGAAAAATTTCATGTGTTCTATAATGCACCAACAGTAGTATTAGTATCAGGAGACAAAAATAATGAGTATGCATCAGTTGATTGCGCAGTAGCAGCAGAAAACATGCTTGTAGCAGCAGAATCACTAGAAATTGGATCTTGTTGGATAGGCCTTATAGCCTACCTATTAAATAGTCAGCAAGGAGCAGAATGGATGAGGGAGCTTGAAATACCAGAAGGGTTTAGACAAATACATGCATTTTGTCTTGGATATAAAAAAATTGAAGTAACTAATGCACCAAAAAGGAAAGAGAACACAGTGAATTATGTAAAATAATAAATGAGTGGTTATCTATTCCTAATTGCTATAGGTATTTACAAATGCGGAAAAGTAGAGTATACTAAATTTATTCCGTAATGTGCGTCACTAGCTCAGTTGGTAGAGCACCTGACTCTTAATCAGGGTGTCCAGGGTTCGATTCCCTGGTGTCGCACCAACATAAATAACAGATACCTCAATAATTTGAGGTATCTGTTATTTTTTTACTCTTTATTTAAAATACTAACCGGACGTAATGTTATTCATCCACTCTTTATTATCAATATTCCATTTTATTGTATTCTTAATTCCTATTTCAAAAGGGGTTTCTGGATACCAATCTAATTCATCTTTTATCTTAGTTGGATCTATTGCGTATCTTTTGTAATGACCTTTTCTTATATATTAAACCAAGCTAGTAGAGCTTTTAATTAAATCAGCATATTATAATACGACAGTAAATGTAAACAAGTAGAAATAAGAAAATATTACAAAATAGGAGTGAAAGAAATTGAAATGGGAATATAGTCTATTTAACAGAGTTAAAGATATTCAAAGCCGTTCTGTTATCAATGATATTGGAGGGTGTGACCCACTATCCAAATGTTTTATTATGGCATATTTAGCATCTTACTTTAAGCTGAAAAATTACGTAGAGATTGGTGTGGATAATGGTAGAAGTCTATTTTCTGTTGCTCAGGCGGTTAAAGACAATAACGGAAAAGCATATGGAATAGACCCTTATCTCCTTGTTGAAGATGAAGAATATGATTTCGAGGAAATATTAAAAAAAAGGGTAAACAGGTTTTTAGAAGGCATAGATTTTGAAAACATGTATAATAAGGTCTTAATGAATACAGAAGTATTTAAACTTTCTAAAGTTGTTGAAATTGTAAGAAAAACCTCCACAGAAGCCGCTCTATATTTAAAAGATATAGATATGCTTCATATTGATGGTAAATATGATTTCGAAAGTGTGCAGGATGATATTAATAATTATGCACCATTAATGAGAGAGGGTGGAATTATTGTATTTGACTGCATAAACTGGGATTCCGTAAAACGCTGCTATGATCAATATAAAAATGATTATATAATATTACTTGAAACAAATAATTTCGGTATATTGATGAAAAAACAGAAAAATCAGAAAAATTTAAACGGTGCAGTTGATTTATCAAAAAAATTGGAAAATATATATTATAGGTTGCTTGAGATAGATAATAAAACAGAAGAAGAAAAAATTACCGTAAATGTAGGTGTATTAGCATATAACCACGAAAAATATATAGTTGATTGCCTTAATTCAATAATAAAACAAAAAGGTGATTTCAATTTAAATATTATTATTTGTGAAGATAAATCCACCGACGGAACCGCAGGGATTGTGGAAGCCTATATTAATAATGTAGAAGTTGGCAAAAACGTAACTTTTGAATTTTTGAAAGGTAAAGTAAATTTAGGCATGGTAAAAAATATAAAGCGATTATTAAAAGCTTGTAGCAAAAGCAGATATACTGCGTTAATGGATGGTGATGATTACTGGGCTGATGAGAACAAATTACAAATTCATATAGAATTTATGGAAAGCCATCCGCAGTGCTCTATTTCATTCGATGACATTTTATTTTATGATGAAATTGAAAATGAATATAACTTTTATAATATACAGCAACAAATTAAAGGTGACATTTTAACTACACCAGATATAACAAGTATAAATTTTATTGGCAATATCTCCTGCTGTTTTTATTATAGCAAATATTTTGATCAAATTCCTAATGGATTTTTTGAAATGTTTGTTGGAGATTGGATGCTAAATATTGAATTTTCATTGTTTGGAGAAATAGGACACGTCAACAAAGCAATGACCGTATATAGAAGGCATGAACAGGGTATTTTGAACGGAATGAACGATAATGATAAGAACAAAAAAACTATAGTATTAATCGATGCTTACAATAAATTTTTAAATTATACCTATAACGAACAATTTTCTAATATTCGTAAATTCTGTGAATTAAAATTGGGTAATAAGTATTTGGAATATCTAATTTACAGACCCATTAGACTTGAATAAGTCACATTTTTTTTATATCCAGTACTGGCACAAAAGTGGTTGCTTTAAAATGAATTTTTAAAATCATTTAAGGCAACCCTCTTTTACTCAACATAAGCAATTCTTTATTTATAAATGATGTTTTTTTTTATAGACTAATGTAAAAAAAATAAACATGATTATAAGTTCTAGTAGTTGAATATTTGTGATATAATTAACTTGTGACAGTATTTATAAAACAAAACATAAATTGTAAAAGGGGAGGGAAAAATTATGAGTCTAAGTTCTTACACATTTTTAATTATACCAGGCATTGTGCTAGTAGGAATATTTTTATTTGCATATGGTATAGGGTTTACAAGCATAGGAACAGATGAAGTAGGTATTGTGGAGAAGTGGTGGAGTATGAGTGGTTCAGTGCCTTCAGATGGGCTTATTGCACTTAAAGGAGAAGCAGGTTATCAACCAGAAGTACTAAGGGCTGGTGTTCACTTCAAAACGCCTTTTAAGTATAAGGTTAAAAAGGTAAGACTGGTAACTATACCACAAGGTCAAATAGCTTATGTATTTTCAAGGTCAGGAGAAAGTTTAGGAGATGGTCAAACATTAGGTAAGGTTATCCCTGAAAGTAAATCATTTCAAGATGTTGTAGCATTTTTAAATAATGCTGGGCAAAAGGGACCACAAAGACAGATTCTTCGTGAGGGTACTTATGCATTTAACTTAGCACAATTTATTATAATTACGAAAGACAAGGTACATTCAATATTTACATCAAAGGATGAGACAGCGCAAATAGAAACAATGCGAAGCGACTTAGCCAGAGTAGCTGGATTTAATCCTGTACTTATTTCAAATGCAAAAGCCATTGAACAATACATCCCTCAGAACGATGGTAGTGAAATACCCGTGGTAAATAGTAAAATTGGTAATAAGTACGATAGTCACGATACTATAGGTATTGTAACTATCAATGAAGGTCCTACACCTGACAATGGAGCAATTATAGCACCTATTGTTGGTGAAGGTATAAATAATGAGTCCTATCACAATAACTTCCAAGAGCCAGAAAAGTTTTTAGCTGCAGATGGTAGAAAAGGTAAGCAGATGCAAGTTCTTACGGATGGAGTTTACTTCATCAATAGAATGTTTGCAAGTGTGGATATAGTACCTAAAAGCATTATAGACATTGGATATGTAGGAGTTGTGGTAAGTTATTTTGGTGATAAAGGCGAGGATGTTTCAGGTACAGGATACTCTCATGGAGAACTTGTAGAACAAGGTAAAAAGGGTATTTGGAGAGATTCCATGATGCCAGGAAAGTATGCATTTAATACCTATGCTGGTAAAGTTGTTCCAGTTCCTACTACTAATGTAATTTTAAAGTGGATTAGTGGCCAATCTGGAGTACACAAGCTAGATGATAATTTAAAAGAAATTAGTTTAATCACTAAAGATGCTTTTGAGCCTAATTTACCACTTACAGTAGTATTTAACATTGATTATAGAAAAGCGTCATCAGTTGTACAAAGGTTCGGGGATATTAAAATGCTTATTGAACAATCTCTTGACCCAATGGTAGCTGGTTACTTTAAAAATATTGGGCAAACGAAAACTCTTATAGAACTCGTTCAAGACAGAAGTCAAATTCAACAACAGGCAGCAGATGAAATGAAAGAAAAATTCAAACTATATGATTTAGAGTTGCAAGAAGTATTAATTGGAACACCAGCAGCCTCTGCTAGCGATACAAGAATTGAAAAAATTCTTGCACAGCTTAGAGATAGACAAGTGGCTATGGAAGAGATTAAGACTAATGAAGCTAAACAAAAATCTGCTGAAAAGCAAAGAGAATTAAATGAAGCCCAAGCAAAAGCAATGGCACAATCAGCACTTACTCAATCAAGTATTGATATAGAGGTAGCTGATAATAAAGGTAAATCAGAATTAAGACTTGCAGAACAGTTAGCATTTAAAACTCAGAAACTTGCTGAAGCGGATAAGTATAAGAGAACTCAAGAAGCAGATGCTGAAAGATACACAAGGGAAGCACAAGCGGCAGCACAAGCGAAAACTATAGAATTAACAGCTACTGCTAATGCGAAGCAAGTAGAATTGCAAGCAAGTGCAGAAGCATTCAAACTTGAAAAAGTTGGTAACGCGACAGCACTAAATATTAAAGCAGTCGCAGATGCTACAGCTGAGCAAGAAACAAAGGTAGGTATTGCAAAGGGAGCAGCAGCAAGAGCTTTAGTTGATGCATATGGTGGCCCAGAGTTACAAGTACAACAAAGTGTCATGATAGCATTTGCAGAGGCATTAAAGATAAGCAAGTCTCCACTTGTACCACAAACCGTAATAATGGGCGGTACTGATGGGAAAACACCTAATGCAATGGAAGGAATATTGAGTATGGTGCTTGCAAATATGGCAACTGAAAAAAATTCAGTAGTATCAAAATCTATAGAAAATATAATAGTTAAAGAGGTAATAAAACCAGAAAATAACTAACATGAAATTCAAAAAAAAGATCCAGTAGAATAATATTCTGCTGGATCTTTTTATGCAAATTGCCACTTGCCACGTGGGTGGCACCGATTTATGCAAGTTTTTATTCAAAAAAAATATAAAGTTTGATTTTATTATTGCAATATTCCAAAGATTATTATAATATATAGATGTGACAATAATTTAACAAAGTTTAAGGGGGAAATACAATGAATACAACCTTTGATTATAGCGAGTTGGATAGCATATTAAGTGATCATGAATTTAAATCCTGTAATATTATTGCAATACTTCAAGATACCCAGGAAATCTATAGGTATTTACCTAAAGAAATATTTGCATATTTGTCAGAAAAGCTTGGAATGAGCAGAGCCAAAATATACAGTGTAGCAACTTTTTATGACAACTTTTCTTTAGAACCTAAAGGCAGGTATGTTATAAAAATATGCGATGGTACAGCCTGTCATGTAAGAAAGTCTATTCCTATATTAAATAAGCTTCGAGCAGAACTCGGACTTTCTGAAGCTAAGGTTACAACTGATGATTTAATGTTTACAGTGGAAACGGTGTCATGCCTCGGCGCCTGTGGACTTGCACCGGTTATTACGGTTAATGAGAAGGTACATGGTGCAATGACTCCAGAAAAAGCAAGACTACTTTTAAACGCACTTAAGGAGGCGAAATAAGATGCTTCACAATAGGAAGGATTTAATTAATATTAGAAATGAGTATAAGGCTAGCCTTGATATGCAAAACAAAAAAATTCTTATATGTGCTGGTACTGGATGTATTGCGGGTGGGGCCTTAGAGATATATGATGAACTTGTTAAGTTAATGGGGGAAAAGGGGATAAATTGTGGAATAAGTCTTGAAAAAGAACCACATGATCAATCAGTCGGGATTAAAAAAAGTGGATGTCATGGTTTTTGTGAAATGGGTCCTCTTGTAAGAATTGAGCCTTGGGGATATTTATACATAAAAGTAAAGCCTGAAGATTGCGCGGAAATATTAGAAAAAACTATACTTAATAATGAGTGCGTTGAGAGACTTGCATATAGGAAAGACGGGAAGATACATAAAAAACAAGAGGAAATACCTTTTTATAAAAAACAAACTAGAATTGCACTTGAACATTGTGGGCATATTGATGCCACTTCCATAGAAGAATACTTTGCTATAGGTGGATATAGTGCAGTTGAAAAAGCATTATTTGATATGAGTTCGGTGGAGATCATTAAACAAATAGAAGAGTCAAATTTAAGAGGTCGTGGAGGCGGTGGATTCCCTACAGGTCGTAAGTGGTCTCAAGTAAAACTACAAAAGGAACCTACGAAATATATTGTGTGTAATGGTGACGAGGGTGACCCAGGAGCGTTCATGGATAGAAGTGTAATGGAGGGGGACCCACATAGAGTACTTGAGGGTATGATTATTGCGGCGATTGCTTGTGGTGCTCAAGAAGGGTATATATATGTGAGAGCAGAGTATCCTCTGGCTGTAAGTAGGCTTAAGAATGCTATTAGTCAAGCAAGAAGTTATGGGATTTTAGGTGATAATATTCTTGGAACAAGTTTTAGTTTTGATATTAAGATTAACAGAGGCGCAGGTGCCTTCGTATGTGGTGAGGGAAGTGCCCTTACAGCTTCTATTGAAGGAAAAAGAGGGATGCCAAGAGTAAAACCTCCAAGAACAGTTGAGCAAGGACTTTTCGGTAAGCCAACAGTACTTAATAATGTTGAAACCTTTGCTAATGTACCTTCCATTATTACTAGAGGGGCAGATTGGTATAAAACTATTGGAACTGAAAAAAGCCCAGGAACTAAAGCCTTTGCATTAACAGGTAATATTGAAAACACTGGACTTATTGAGGTACCCATGGGTACAACCTTAAGAGAAATAATATTTGACATAGGTGGAGGGATCAAGAATGGCAAAGAGTTTAAAGCTGTCCAAATAGGTGGACCTTCTGGTGGGTGTCTTATAACCTCGAATCTTGATTTGTTACTAGATTTTGATTCATTAAAAAAAGTGGGAGCAATGATAGGCTCTGGCGGTCTTGTGGTTATGGATGAAGATACCTGCATGGTTGAGGTTGCAAAATTCTTTATGGATTTCACACAAAATGAATCTTGTGGGAAATGTGTTCCTTGCCGCGAGGGTACTAAAAGAATGCTAGAAATTCTTGAAAGAATAGTTTTAGGTAAAGGTGTGCTTTCAGATATTGATTTGCTATTAGAGCTTGCAGATACAATTTCCTCAACAGCACTATGTGGTCTTGGAAAAACCGCTGCATTACCAGTTGTTAGTACCATTAAAAATTTCCGTGATGAGTATGAAACTCATATAATTCAAAAGAAATGTCCATCCAAAACCTGCGCAGCCCTTAAAACAATATTTATTGAGGAAGAACTTTGCAAAGGATGCTCAAAGTGTGCGAGAATTTGTCCTGTTAACGCAATTTCAGGCAAAATTAAAGAACCTTTTGAAATTGATAGTGATAAGTGCATTAAGTGTGGTGCCTGTATAGAAACCTGCCCATTTAAAGCTAT
This sequence comes from Clostridium estertheticum, assembly GCF_011065935.2. NCBI lineage: Bacteria > Bacillati > Bacillota > Clostridia > Eubacteriales > Clostridiaceae > Clostridium > Clostridium estertheticum. Next base: position 2,007,043 of record NZ_JAAMNH020000001.1, read on the forward strand.
AAAGGAGGATTAAGACAATGAATGGAAAGTTTATGATTATAGATAATATACCTGTAGAGATAAATGGAGAAAAAAATATTCTTGAATTAGTTAGAAAAGCTGGTATAGATTTACCTACCTTTTGTTATTATTCTGAGCTTTCAGTTTATGGCGCTTGCCGTATGTGTATGGTAGAAAATAAATGGGGAGATATGGAAGCTGCCTGCTCTACTCCTCCAAGGGATGGTATGGAAATACACACCAATACTCCTAGACTTAGAAAATATAGAAAAATGAATCTGGAACTTTTGCTTTCAAATCACTGTAGAGATTGCACTACTTGTGAAAAAAATGGTCATTGTAAGCTTCAGGATTTAGCACAACGCTTTGGAATAATGAAAATAAGATTTGAGAATACTTTTGAAAATAGGGAAATAGACAATTCCTCTCTATGCATAGTGAGGGATAAAAGTAAGTGCATTTTATGTGGTGACTGTGTTAGGGTGTGTGATGAGGTACAAAATGTTGGAGCTATTGATTTTGTTAAGAGAGGTTCCAAAATGAGTGTTGGTACAGCTTTTGATGAACCACTATCAGAGTCCAATTGTGTTGGTTGTGGACAATGTGCAGCAGTTTGTCCTACGGGTGCTATTGTTGTTAAAAATGACACAGCGAGACTTTGGGAAGACATTAGTGATAAAGATACAAAGGTTGTAGTTCAGATTGCGCCTGCAGTTAGAGTTGGAATTAGCCAGGAGCTAGGACAAAAAGATGGAGAAAATGTAATGGGCAAAATAGTAAGTGCTCTTAGAAAAATGGGTTTTGATGAGGTATTTGATACTTCTACAGGAGCGGATCTTACAGTTTTGGAGGAAACCACGGAATTTCTTTCACGACTTGAAAAAAATGAGAAATTACCACTATTTACATCTTGCTGCCCAGCTTGGGTAAATTATGTAGAAAATACATACCCAAGTTTACTTAAAAATGTATCTACTTGTCGTTCGCCTATGCAAATGTTTTCCTCAGTACTCAAGGAACACTACAAACATTCTAATAAGAGAATTGTATCTGTGGCAATTATGCCTTGTACAGCAAAAAAATCTGAAGCAAAAAGGAATGAATTTACAGAGGATGGGGTTTCTAGTGTAGATTATGTAATAACTACGCAAGAGCTTATCCAAATGATAAAAGAATCGGGAATTGTATTCTCTGAGGTAGAGCCTGAGGCAGTTGATATGCCATTTGGTGTTAGCAGTGGAGCTGGAGTTATATTTGGAGTAACAGGTGGTGTTACTGAAGCTGTAATACGTAGAGTTTTAGATGATAAATCGACTTCAACATTACGTGCACTTGCATTTAATGGAGTACGTGGCATGGAGGGAGTTAAAGAAACTAGCATTACTGTGGATAACCGCGTAATAAATATAGCAGTAGTAAGTGGCCTTAAAAATGCAGATGATCTTGTAAAAAGAATTGAAGCGGGAGAAGCTCATTATGATTTCGTTGAAGTTATGGCATGTCCGGGTGGATGTATTAGTGGTGCAGGACAACCATTTGCAAAAACTGAGGGTAAATTAAAACGTGGTGCCGGGCTATATGAAGCAGATAGAATGAGTAGCATAAAACGTTCAGAGGAAAATCCAGTGATGATGTCCTTGTACCAGGGAATTCTAAAAGGTAAGGTTCACAAGTTGTTACATGTAGAATATAAAGGAAAGGAGTGATTTTTATGATAGATTTGAGTGTTTGTGTAGGTAGTGCATGCCATATTAAAGGATCCTACAATGTTATTAATAACTTTCAGCAAATTATTGAAGAATATAACCTGTCAGATAAAGTACAACTAAAAGCAATTTTTTGCTTAGGTCATTGTACAAAGGGCGTATCTGTAAAAATAGATGACAGTGAAGTTTATAGTGTTTCAGGAAGTACATCCAGGAAGTTTTTTGAAACAGAGGTATTACCAAAATTAGATTTATAGAAAATTACTTTTAAACACATCTGAATAGAATAAAAAATCCAGTAGAATATTAATATTCTACTGGATTTTTTAATGCTAGTTAAAAATATCTGATTTTATTCAGCTAATTATTTTATAAACAAAGTATTATTTTATTATACTCCATCCCATCTTACTGGGAGAGCAGTTTCATTTCCATCACTAAGTTTAGATTTTACAGTTTCCGGAAGTTTGGGCGCCTCACCAATAGTAAGGGTAAGTAATTAGTGATTTATTTTATTGTTTTTTTGATTTTTATTGGTATGTTATTCAATTGTCTCAGCTTGATTTTTGTACATTTTTGTCTAAGTTCCCTTTTATTTTCTAAATTTATGGGTTAATATTAAAAAAGGTATATTATTTTATGGTTATTTATAATTAGAGCAGGGGTGATTAAAATGTCCGGAAAAAGAAGTATGACAAGGAAATTTATTACAAGCTTTATTATATTTATCGTTATTCCTTTTTTTGTTATGAGTTTTATAGTAAATAGGTTGTATGAGGATATCTTAATAACTCATTATAATGAAAAAGTTAGACAAATTATGGAGCAGCTATCTGCGGATCTGGAGGTAGAGCTTAAAAGAGGCTCACTGAATGTAGCTAAAGTTTCTAATGAAGAAGAATTGATGATATTAATAAATCAATGGTATAAAGAAATATATTCTTCTAAAAAGCTTGAAATTTCCTCTAAAATTAATGATAAATTAAATTATTTATTTGCATACTCAGGAGAAATAAATTCTATAGCGTTTTTTAGCAAGAATGGTGAGGTATATAAGTATAAAGATCCCTACTACAAAAGTGAAGAAGATATTTTAAACAGCGTTTTATACAATGAAAGCATGGCCAATAAGGATAAGGTATTTAGCCAAAACAACATTAAAAGCTATGAAGATGCTAACAAAAATAAATCTGAATTTTTATTTGGTATAAGTCCATTAACTAATTATTTTAATAAGAGTATAAGCTTTATATATGTAGAGATGAAAACAGAGGTGTTTGAGTCCATATATTCAAGATTCATAGGAGATAGAGTCGGGAAAATGCTTATAATAGACAATGAGGACAAGATTGTAATATCTCCAGATAAAGAGTTAATTGGGAAAAATATTTCGCAAATAGATTATCTCAAGGATGTAAAAACTAAGGAATCAGATACCTATAAGTTTAAATCTAAGGAAGGAATAATGTATATTTCAAAACATACCTCTCAGTATAGTGGTTGGAGAATAATTGATGTAATAGGCTATAATGAATTGACAAAAGATACTACCAACCTAATGAAAAGCTTATTAACAATATTTTTAGTGCTTATACTGTTCTTTATTCTTTATTCTAAATTTTTCTTTACGGATATAATCAAACCTATAAAGAAGCTTATTAAGAAAATGAATGAAATACAAAAAGGTAAGTTAGATGAAAATGTTAATATATACACCAATCTAGATGAAATAAAAGAACTAGGAGATAATTATAATAAAATGATTTCTGATATAAAAGAGCTTATGCAAGAGCGTGATAATAAAGAAAGACAGAGGTCACAGGAGGAAATAAAGGTACTGCAAGCACAAATTAATCCTCATTTCATGTTTAATACCCTTAATGTAATTAAGCTTATGGCGGCAATTTCTAAAACAGAAAATATCAGAAGTGTAACAGAGTCCTTTATGAAGCTTTTATCAGCTACCTTTAGAAATACACAAAACTTTATTACTGTAAAAGAGGAACTAGAATACCTGGAATGTTATGCTGAAATTATGAGGGTAAGGTTTGGAGATTGCTTTAAATTAGTAATTGATGTGGATGAAGAGATTAAGGAACTTTATATTATTAAGCTAATGCTGCAGCCTATAGTGGAAAATGCCATAATTCATGGTATAGATGAGATTGAAGGGGATAAAGATATTTTTATTAGTGGAAAAATAAATGAAGACAAGCTTATTCTTCAGGTGGAAGATAACGGTATAGGTATGGATGAAGAGACTATAAATAAATTATTAAGTAGTGAAGAAAGTTCAAAGACAAGTTTTAATGGTATAGGGGTTAAAAATACTGAAAAAAGAATTAAACTAAATTGTGGTGAAAAATATGGTATCAAAATTGAAAGTGAAAAGAACAAATACACAAGGGTAAAGATTATTCTTCCAGTAAAATATGAACAGGAGGGTTGATTATGTACAGGATGCTTTTAGTTGAAGATGAACCTATTGTTAGACTAGCATTAAAATCCTTAGTAAATTGGGAGAACTATGGCTTCGATGAAATTTTAGAGGCTAATAATGGTAAAAAAGCCTTGGAAATATTGGCAAAAAACCCTGATATCGATATTGTAATCACAGATATGAATATGCCAGTTATGAATGGCATTCAGCTTATGGAGGAAAATATAAAACTAGATAATGACACCCGATTTTTAGTTTTAAGTGCTTATGATGACTATGAATTAGTCCGTAGTGCATTTAAGCTAGGGATAAATGATTATATCTTAAAGACTGAAATGGATCCAGATAAAATATTAAAAATGGTGCTTAGTGTATTAGAAGGTAAGAAGAAGAAGAAAAAAGATATAAAATTATCAAAGGAAGAGCTTTTAAGGAGGCTACTAATTGAAGAGCTAAAATCAGAGAATTTGAAGAATGGAAATTTAAGGCTTGAAAATGAATATTATGTATGTCTCAATATTATCATAGATAATTTCTCCTCAGTGGAAAAGCGATATGCGGATAGTAGCATAGAGGAGTTAGTTAGATCAGTAAAAAATGCTGCGAATCAGAACTTTGAAGCTATGAATAATGGTGAGATTTTAGTAGTATCGCCTATGGAGTATGGTATATTTCTAAGCTTTGAGTCTCTAGATGAGGATGGAATTTATAAAAAAATAAGTGAAGTTATCAGTAAATTAAGATATGTTTTACTGAATTTCTTAAATGTTCAGGTTACCATTGGAATAAGTAATAAAAGTAATAAAATAGAGCATATAAGAAGGTTATTTGAAGAGGCGCAAAAGCACTCAAGACTAAGATTTATGTTTGGAAAAGGGAAAGATATTTTTCCACAGCAAGTTAAAGAATTAGATAGTATAAAGAAAAAGAATAATTTAACGAAAAAAACTCTATTAGAAATGGGAAAAGAAGAAGGACTTTTGAAATCAATAGATAACTTGGATAAGGAGAAGGCTGTAGAAGCTATAAAGCAAATATTTGATATTAAGGAATTATCAAAACAAGGGAAAGTAGAAAATATATATATTTATTATTTAGAAATTGTACTAATGTTATTTCAGTACATTATGAAAATGGGGGAAAACAGTATTGAAGAAATCATAGGTGAAGACATAGACTTTTACAGTGAAATAATGAAGTTTGAAACAATAAGTGAAATAGAAGCATGGATAATAGAACTGTTAAATAAGGCGATTGATCACTTAAGCAAATTGAAACAAATGCAAAATCGCTTTATAAAGGAGGCAAAGGAGTATATACAAAATAATTATGCTAAAAAAATAACTCTAGAAGATATAAGTAAAGAAGTAGGCTTTTCCAAAGCATATTTTAGTAAGATTTTTGTTGAGGAAACTGGGGATAACTTTATTGCATATTTAACAGATGTTAGAATAACTAATGCAAAAAAATTTTTAGATAAAACTGATATGAAGATATACGAAATTTGTGATAAAGTGGGATATAATAATATTGAGCATTTCAGCAGAACTTTTAAAAAGGTGGTAGGAATAAGTCCACTACAATATAAAAACAAATAATAATCAAAATTTAGTTAATATATATCATTTATAATTTTGTATTTTTTTTGTAAAATTAACTCAAAGTAGGTGTTTATTATGAATGGATTATTTAGTTTAGAGGGACCACTTTACAACTTTTGTGTATTGGTCTATGAAACCTTTATACTTAATCTTCTGTGGCTAGTAGGAAGTATACCTATTGTAACCATGGGAGCTGCCACTACCGCAGTTTGTAGTGTTTATACCAAAAAGGTTAAAGGAAATCATTATAATATTTATAGTGATTTTATCCAAGGTTACAAGGAAAATTTTAAAAAGGCCTCCTTGGCGGGGACAGTTATTAACTTTAGTTTGCTATTAGGTATATATAATGTTGTTAAAATTAGTCGTATAGGTAATGAGTATTTTTGGTTATGTTTACTCCAAATATTTATATTATTTCATTTATTGTTGGTGAGTTTATATATTTTTCCTTTAATAGCTAGATTAGATATGAAGCTATTAGATATAATTAAAAATGCTTTAATTATATCCTATAAAAATATGATAACTAGCTCCTTAAATGTCGTTCTATTTATAGCTATTGCGGTATTTTCCCTTACTAGACCAGTTTGCTTTTTATTCTTATTTAGTGGATATGCTTTATTCATAAGCTATCAGCTAGAAAGAATTCTAAAAAGAAATAAATGACCACTTAAAAACCTACATATTATTTGTGTAGGTTTTTAAATATTTTAGTAAAAAATTTGATGGAAAGTAATAAAAATCAAAAAAACAATAATTTATATCATTCAGATAAAGGGAATAAAGAGATAAGATATGTATATAAAGAAACCGAAGGGGGCAATAAAATGAATAAAAGGAAAATACAAAGAAAAATCAGTTTTGCACTTGTGTGTATGGGTTTAGTTGGAGTTTTAGCTACTGGGTGCTCAAAGAATTCTATTCCAGTTAGCTCAACATCAAAAAGTAGTGAGAAAAAAGTAACTCTTAAATTAGCAATGTGGGGTGAAGGTGACTACAAATACATGAATGAAACTAACAAATTAGTTGATGCTTATAAGAAGGACCATCCTAATGTTACTATTGAATTAGAACATATTGCGCCAAAGGAATATGACAATACAATGAAAATAAGAAGTACTGCTAATCAGCTACCAGATATATTTCCAATAAGACAAGCTAACCTTACATTGTATGCTGATCTTATGGTACCTTTAAATGATTTAAAGGCAGTGAAAAATAATCTTTATGCTAATGAAACAGCTATTAAGGGAAATATAATTGGAATTCCTCAATCGGTATTTAATGAATACGTTTACTACGATAAAAATATTTTCAAAGAATATAATTTAAAAGTTCCTACTACTTGGGAGGATTTTATAAAAGTTGCTCAAACCATAAAAGAAGGTAAGAAGTACACACCACTTGCATTAGGCTTAAAGGATTCTTGGGTAAACTATCCACTGAATGAATACATGCCAATGCTTGAAGCTGGAGATGGACAAATATACAATAAAATGGCTACAAAGGACGATCCATTTACAAAAGGACAACCTTTCTATAATGCGTATGCAAAAATACAAAAATTATATGATGCAAAGGTATGTGGAAATGATCCTCTAGGATATGGCTGGGACCAAGCCGGTGCAATGTTTGTGGCTGGGAAAGCGGCAATGATTGCAGCTGGTTCTTGGTATAAAGATTCCTTCAACCAAGCTGGTGGAAAGGATGAAAGTATAGGTGTATTCTTACTTCCAACTAGAAATAAAACTTCAGATGATTTCTACACAACTGCTATGACAGAAGCTTTATGGGGAATTTCTAAGTCTTCTAAAAATCAACCAGAAGCAAAGGAATTTATTGAATGGTTCTTTGGTAGCGATTATTATGGAAAGCTTGTTACTGCATTAAATATAAAACCAACAGTTAAGGGGTTAACTTATAATGACAAGTTCTTTTCACAAGCATTTACTGACCTGGATGTAAAACCTATCACTGTTTTCTATGATGAGGCTTATAATAAGGTTAAAAATGCAATGAAATTTGATGTTAATGGTATTGGACAACAAATGACTACAGGAAAAAGTTTTGATTCTATGGTGCAAGATTTAAATGCACAATGGAAAAAAGCAAGGGCTAATTAGCAATTAATTAAATAAAATCAAAAAAAGAATAAAGTACTAAGAAAGATACTTTATTCTTTTTTTAGTTAAAAGATGGAGGTTAAGTTATGTTTAATAACACTCAATTGAAGATGCAAAAAAAAATATTGCTAGTGGTTTTTCTATTTATACCCACAATCTTAATGTTGCTTTTTATGGTTTACCCATTAATAAAATTATTGTGCTTGAGTGTTACAAGTTGGGATGGAATAAGCTCTACTAAAACCTTTGTAGGATTAAAAAATTTTAATAAAATTATTTTTGACTCACCTGATGTCTGGGCATCCTTAAAAAATAATGGTGTCTACTTCGTTTTTCATTTAGCATTCATTCCAATAGAATTATTTATAGCATTTTTATTAGATAATAGAGTTAGATGTAGCAAAATGTTTAAAACTATAGTTTTTTTACCTTATATTGTTAATGGCGTGGCAGTTGCTTGTATGTTTGCATTTTTATATAGCTCACAAGACGGTGTTTTAAATGGATTATTACATTTTTTTCATATGAATTCAATTTCATGGCTTAGTGATCCTAAAATTGTAAATTTTTCTCTTGCTGGAGTTTCCTTATGGAGATTCTCAGGGATTCACATAATACTATTTTTAGCTGCATTTCAATCACTATCTAATGATATGATTGAGGCCTCTATAATTGATGGGGCAAGTACATTTAAACAGTTTTACTACATTGTTTTACCTAATATTAAAGGCGTAATTGAAATTGTATTATTCTTGAATATAAGAGGAGCTCTAATGGTTTTTGACATACCCTATGTTATGACTAGTGGAGGACCAGGTACTTCAAGTAGCACTTTTACATTAGAAACAGTGAATACCGCATTTAAGTATGCCAGCTTTGGAAGAGCTTCAGCGATGGCTGTGGTGTTAATGTTAATTATTATAGTTTTATCAATACTTCAAAAGAAAATATTTCATTTAAGGAGGTCATAAGCATGGAAACGAAATTAATTAGTAAAAAAGAAAAAGTTAAAACAAAAATTAATGTAACTCATAATAGCTCTGAAGTTTTGAAAATATTTATGTTTATATTTATATCTGTAGTTGTTATTTTACCTATGCTTATAACCTTATTTGCTTCCTTTAAGGATTTGTCACAAATAGGCTCAGAATCAGCTCTTATGCCACCTTTAAATATTAAACTTGAAAATTATAAGGATGTATTCCAAAATGGACATGTTTTGGTAGCCTTAAAAAACTCCAGTATATTGGTGGTAGTTACAGTAGTTTTAAACTCAATACTAAGTACTATGGTTGCTTATTGTTTAACTAGATTTAATTTTAAATTAAAAAAAGTTTATTATGCTATGTTTCTAGTAGGTTTAATAATCCCAGGTATTGTTACTGAAATATCTAGATTCGGTATAATAGCAGATTTAAAGCTCTATGATACATTATTTGCACCAATACTAATATACATAGGTGCAGACCTAATGCAAATATATATTTATAATCAATTTTTAGAGCAGATTCCAGTTTCAGTAGATGAAAGTGCCATGATGGATGGAGCGTCATATTTTACAGTATACTGGAAAATAATTTTCCCAATGGTGATCCCAGCCACAGCTACTTTAGGGATACTAAAGGCTGTGGATGTATTAAATGATATGTATATTCCATTTTTATATATGCCAGGAACAAATAACCGTACATTAAGTACATTATTATTTAACTATATACAAAATCCTAGAACATCGTCAGTACCTAAATTGAGTGCAGCTGCCATTGTAGTAATGATACCAACTTTAATAATCTATTTTGTATTCCAAAGATATATTTTTAGTGGAGTTACAGCAGGTGCAGTTAAAGAATAAGGGAGGTCGGAATATTCATGAAAAAAAAGGGCAGATTTACACTTCCAGCAGAGTCGGGAATAGATAAAGAAGTAAAAAAGTTAATAGATAAATGGGGAGCAGATGCCATAAGAAACAGTGATGGTACAAAGCTACCTAAAGAGCTAATGGATTTAGCAGTTAAGGTTTATACTACATACCTAACTGTAAGAAATGATCAAGAATGGGCTTATAGTCACAAGAACCAGTTGCAGATGCAATATTTAATGTCAAAGCATAATATAGCTACATCTGAGGTCTTAGACATTGATATTATGGAAGGCTTTTTTCATAGGCAGTTTGAAGTGGATAAAAACCATGATATTAAAAGATATTGGGAGGTTTATGACAGAAACACTGGAGAAGCAGTGGATACGGCTTCTTGGGACTTTAATGAAGGAAATCAAAAGGTCACTATTAAAAATGCTAAACCATGGCACAGATATACAGTAAGTTTTTTAGCTTACCAAGTATGGGATACAACTCAAATGTATAATCATTTGACTAACAATTGGACTACACCGGAAGAAATGCCATATGATGCTATTCATGAAGAGACTAGAGAGCATATTTTTAAATACTTAGAGCAGTGGCTCAGGGAAAACCCAGGTGTTGATGTAGTTAGATTTACTACCTTCTTCTATCACTTCACAATATCCTATAATGATAAACAAAAGGAGAATTTTGTAGATTGGTTTGGCTATAGTGCAAGTGTAAGTCCAGAGGCTATGGATGCTTTTGAAAAAGTCAAGGGATATAAGCTTATGGCAGAAAATTTTGTAGACGAAGGCTATTTCAATTCACCATTCCGTGTACCTTCAAAAGAATATTTGGACTGGCTAGATTTTCTTCAAGGCTTTGTTTGCGAAAATGCTAAAAAGTGCGTAGACCTTTGTCATAAGTATGGCAAGGAGGCTATGATGTTCTTAGGAGATAATTGGATTGGAACAGAGCCTTATGGAGAATATTTTGGAAATATAGGTATAGACTCCGTAGTTGGCTCCGTGGGAAGTGGAGCTACTTTAAGATTAATTTCAGATATACCTCATGTAAAATTTACAGAGGGACGGTTCCTACCTTACTTTTTCCCTGATACCTTTCATGAAGGTGGAAATCCCACTAAAGAAGCAGTAGAAAACTGGGTACAGGCTAGAAGAGCCATACTTAGAAAGCCAGTGGATAGAATGGGATACGGAGGGTATTTAAGCTTAGCCTTAAAGTTTCCGGAGTTTGTAGATAAGGTAGAAGAGATAGCAACAGAATTTAGAGAAATTCATAACAATATAAGTGGAACTAAAGCTTATGTACCTAAGTTTAAGGTAGCAGTTTTAAATTCTTGGGGGAAAATAAGGTCTTGGCAAACTAATATGGTAGCTCATGCTTTATGGTATAAGAAAATTTACTCATATGTAGGAGTTATTGAATGCTTAAGTGGAATGCCTCTAGATGTAGAATTTATAAGCTTCCAGGATATTAAGGAAAAAGGTATTTCAGAGGACATTGGAGTAATTATTAATGCTGGAGATGCGGGTACAGCCTGGTCAGGACATAAGTTCTGGATAGATGATGAGGCAACAGTAATAATCAAAGAATGGGTATATAAGGGCGGCGGCTTTATTGGAGTTGGAGAACCTTCGGCTTATCAGCATCAAGGAAGATACTTCCAATTGGCAGATGTATTAGGTGTAGATAGAGAAATGAGTTTTACTTTGAACTATACAAGACATGATAAGCAAAGTGAAGAAAAACACTTTATTTTAGAGGATCAGTTTGAAAGCATAGATTTTGGTGAAGGTATGAAGTATGTTTATAAAACTGGTGATGACACAAAGCTGCTTTCTATGGATAAAGGCGATGTAAATCTTTCTGTAAACCAATTTGGAAAAGGAAGAGCAGTGTATCTGTCAGGTATTCCTTACACTTCAGAAAATGTTAGGCTTTTATATAGAGCGATTTACTGGGCAGCTACAAAGGAAGAAGAAATTTATAACTGGTTTACTTCAAACAGTAACACTGAATGTGCAGCCTATTTAGAAACAGGCAATATAGCAGTTATTAATAACTCTAATGAGGAGCAGAAAACTATACTTTACAGTGACAAAAACCATCATCAAGTAATGAACTTGCAACCCTATGAAATAAAATGGATAAAGATTGGACAAGAGCATTTGATATAAGAGAGACAAACTTATATGTGCCAGTGCCATATAAAGGAGACGGTTAACAACTTTAGATAATTATTAAAAGTTATTAACCGTCCTTTTGTGCAAATTAAGAGACTTTTTTGATAATTATAAAATAGCTTTTGAAAGTTATAATTTAGATACAGCTAAAAGGTAAATTTAAACTGGCAAATAAAATTAAATAGTAAGGTCTAGTGGAAACTGATTATGTATTTCAAAAAGTAGACATAGTTCCAGCGGGGTATAGTGTGACAACTGAAAGAACTAAGCCTTGGGGTACAGCTCATGCAATAATGTGCTGCAAAAATGATGTAGATACACCTTTTTTAGTAATAAATGCAGATGATTTTTATGGCGCATCTACTTTAAACTTATCCATGATTATTTAGTTAATTTAGAAGACAGTAAGGAGTTTTATGAATACTCCATGGTAGGGTTTAAGCTAGAAAACACACTTACAGACCATGGGCATGTTGCTAGAGGTGTATGCGAAGTTGATAGCTCAGGATATTTGACTGGAATAAAAGAAAGAACTGAAATTAAGAAGTTTGAGGATGGGGCTAAGTATTGTGAAAATGGAGAAAAATGGGTTGATATTCCTGAAGGCAGCACCGTTTCTATGAACACTTGGGGACTGACACCTAGCATATTTGAAGAATTAGAGAAGAAATTTCCTATATTTTTGGAAGAAAATCAAAATAATATTCTAAAAGCAGAATACTTCTTACCAAGTGTAGTTGATAGCTTAATTGCTGAAGATAAGGCTAAAGTAAAGGTTCTTACTTCAGAAGAACAATGGTATGGGTTTACTTATAAAGATGATAAACCAATTGTAAAGGCTGCAATTATGAATTTAGTAAATGATGGGGTATATCCAGTAAAATTGTGGGGGGAAGAAAATGAAAAATAATTTTAAGAGCTAAGGATATTCAAATGGAAATAGATTTTGTTTTGTCACGTGGCGAGGAAACTTCTGTTTTAGCAAATCTTCTAAAGGAAGGAAAGCTACCACTTAGAGTAACTCATAATGATACAAAATTTAATAATGTTATGATAGGACGAGAACTCAGTTTAAAATGGTTATAGATATGGAAGTATGAAAGCCATTGTTCAAAAATATAGTTAAAATTGGAGGATACATGTATGTCTAAACAATATTATTGCAAAAAAACTCCTGCAAGTATTAAAATTGACGGAAATTTGAACAAGCAAGCTTGGCAAGAGGCTCAGGGAGATTTTTTAGTGGAAACTGAAAGTGGAAGAGAGGCTAAGCTCAAGTCAGAGTGTAAAGCTTTATGGAATGAAAACTATTTGTACATCGCATTTAAATGCAAGGATGATTATATAAAAGCTACTATGACAGCATATAATGACAAGTTATATGAAGAGGATGTAGTGGAAGTGTTTATTGATGATAATAGGGATTTAAAAACCTATGTAGAAATTGAGGTAAATCCATTGAATACAGTATTGCATTATATTATTAATAATAATCTAAAGGGTGAAAAATTTTTATATGCTAAGGTAGATAAAACTTTAGAAACTGCTACAATTTATTATGAAGATATACAGGAATGGCATACTGAAATTGCTATACCCATGGAAGAGTTTACAACTGCAGTAAATAATCCACCTCTAACAGGTGACATTTGGGGTATAAATTTCTATAGAATTGATAGAAAAGAAGATAAAGTGGTGGAATACTCAGCTTGGTCAGAAACAGGTCAAATTAACTTTCATATGCCAGAAAAATTCGGACAATTAATTTTTGTAGAATAAGAGAAATATCTTGAAATGGGGAATTATTATAATGAATAGTAAAGAGCAGGTTGTTAGATCTCTAAAAGCAAAATTGTTATAATGCTAAGGAGATTACCATGGGACCTATAGGGTAGACTTGTTTCATTTGTCTACTCTATAGGGAATAGTTTATATTTTGCTAAATTATTATTATTATTATTATTATTATTATTATTTAGAATTATTTTTTTTATTTTGAATATACGAACAAAAAAACAGCAGAATAAATTAATACCCTGCTGTTTTTTCTAATACTATTTAGGAAAGTGCAAATTTACTGTAACTCTTCAGGTTATGAATAATTAACACCTTTGGTGTGATATCTAACCTATAAAGTTTTGTATGGCAAGAAGTGCTTTAATATCTATTTTTTCCTTAGAAGTAATCAGATTTTTAGCTTCTTGCTTTGATAATAGCATAATCTCAATATCTTCATCTGGTTCTAAATAATCTTTTGATATTTCACCAAGGCAAGTGCAATAAACTAAGGCTGCAGACTCATCTGTCATACCTGTTGATATGTAGGCCTTAGCTTTGGTCTTATTATAATCAATTTTAATCAAATCAAGTCCTGTTTCTTCTTTAAGTTCACGCTTAACAGTAGTTTCAAAGTCCTCGCCAGCATCTATAAGTCCAGCAGGAATTTCATAAACATAATCATTAAGAGGAACCCTAAATTGCTTTATAACCACTAATTTGTCCTCAGCTTCATGAGTAGATTTATCTACATGTGTAGCCTTATCTACGTGCGTAGCTACTATTATAACGGCATCGATATTATCTTCTTTGCCATTAAAATAATTACTTTTTAATGTATTTAAATCTTTTCTAGAAGCTATAGACCAATTTTTGGGTTTTCCGTTTTTATTGATATACTCTGCATTATAAAGTTTTAAATACTTTGTATCTGCTAGTGTTGTAATATTTGTTATTGCCATTGTTTCATCTCCAACCCTACTTCATTTTAAAGTTATTCAAAATCCTCTGGTTTTAAAGTATTCACATAATCTAAAACCACATCTAGTGATTTAGAGGAGTACATTGCGTCTGTACCACCTTTATGATAATAAACTGAAAAACGATCATTCTTGAAATAGAAGATGTGATAACTTCTAGTGCCTACCTGTCTATGACCTAAGCAACTTTCATCATCTATAATAAGATCGTTCAGTATTTTATTTCCTACATTTATGTCTTTTAAGACAGCTAAACTGAGAAAACGAGGTTCAAAAATAAATTCTTTCATTGTGTTCATTTAAATTCCTCCTTCATACAATGTATATGTATCAATAATATCACTTTGCAAGAGTAAAAACAAATAGAAACTAGCAATATTTGCAACAATTGGGTCTAACTATTATTAGAAATTAAAATAAATATTTGTTATAATGTTTATGAAATTAAAGTTGTGAAAAATATACATAAATATAATTACAGTTTTTGGAGGCAAAAAAATGGTTCATGATTAATAAAATGGCTAGTCATTTTCAGCATAAAGGAGTTGCAGGAGAAGAATTGGAGTTTTTTCAGATAGATAATATTCCTTATTATGATTTGGATTATACTCATGATGTTCTGCATAATAGAATTAAAGTGCCACCCACATGGCAAGTAGCAAGTTGGAGGTGAAAATCTTTAATAAAATTCACTCGTGCTGACAATATACCATAGAACTGGTAAAATAAAAACAATTTCACCAACGCTATAGTAAAATTGTTAAATGATTCCAGCTGCCGCTAATTTTTAAAAGCATTATTACTTAATAATAAAAGGTATCTGTGTTACAATTTCTACTTCATCTGGATATTTATTTTTTTTAAGAACCATATATTCAACTATAAGTTTGTCCAGTTTCCTGCTTACAATTAACTTTTCTATACTCATTTCATGCTCATCAAGGGTACAACACATTTCATTTAAAACGTCTCTCAATGTATCAATGCAGGTTTCAAGTTTATTTTCATCAAAATTCCTAACTATTGGTTCCCCCATAAACACCCTCTCAATCCATATTATGAAAATAATTCATAATATGTAGCATTTTCCATGATTTATTATATATTAAAAAAAGCAAATAAAAAATATGCTAACAGCCTAAAAATGGAGTTAGCATATTTTTTATTTGTTTAGTAAAAAAAATGGGTTATTAATATTTATTACCTTGCAAGGTGTGGTAATAATAACTTTATAAGACCTTCAATTACAATGATTTCTTTCTCTGAACATTTATTAATCAATGAATGCAAAACATTATTATTAGTGTTTATGTTTACTTGTTCAAAAAACAAATAATCTATTGAAACGTGTAAACATTCAGAAATATTTATCAATGTACTAATACTCATTTTTCTTTCTCCTCTTTCAATTTGTCCTAGAAAATAGGGGGAAAGGTTTAAGAGCTCTGCTAATTTTTCTCTGGTCATATCAAATTTTTCTCGTTCCAGCCTTATACGGTTTCCAATTTCTACGTAATTAATTTCATTTTTCATATTACCCACCCTCTATAACCTAATATATTAATAACCCTATATAATTCTACATAAAAACATATAATATATAAATGAGCCCACTGCATACAATTCATATTATACATTAGCAATATTTTGTAATTAAGTATTAATTTTAGTAAAACAGGTTGACCCCTTTATTATGTGTAATATTCTTTTTTTATATTCTCGGGGTTTACTCTATTCCAACTTATGTAATACATTTGTTTTTCAAACAAAGGATATAAAGTTTTTATTATAATATACGATATATATATTGTAGGGAAATAATCTATATAAAACGGGTGATAATCATGGCATTATCTACAAATATAATTAATAATACACTATTAAAGCAATATGCAGAGCAAATAAAATACAATAATAAGATTTCGGATAAAAGCACAAAAGATTTTGAGGATGAAAAAGCAATGCAGGAATTAGCTTTTCAAACAATGCTTATTCAAATCATGGATAGCTCAGGTAAATCAATGATGGCAGAGCTTATGTCTACTGCACTACCAAATCAAGATTCTTTGAGCTTAAATGATTCATTAGGCTCAATGAGTAATTTCAATTCAATTATGAGAGGCACCACGCAATCATTTTTAAATAATGATAGCCAAAACGTAGAAAATAAATTTAGCGGATTGGGTAACATCTCTGCTAAATATGAATCTAATGCGAATCCAGGTACAATAAGTAACACACCTGGAGATTATGGTGGTAAGTCCTATGGCGCTTGGCAGTTTTCTTCTAAAACAGGATCTTTAGATTCTTTTGTAAACTCACTACAACAAAAAGATAATGAAGTTTTTTCCAAACTATCTGAGGCAAAAGCTAAAGATGGTAATAGATACGGTAAAAACTTCGATACTGCATGGATTAGTATTGCACTATCTGATAAAGATAAATTTTTGAAACTTCAGCAAGATTGTATTAAAGGAAATTATTATGATACGGCGGCACAAGCATTAAAGTCAAAATACGGGTTTGACATAAGCAAAAAAGGTGATGCATTAAAGGAAAGTTTATTGTCTACAGTAGTTCAACATGGGGTAGGCGGAACCTTATCTGTTTTCTCAAAACTTAATTTAAATAATAATGATGGTAATATAATAAATGATTTATATAATGAACGCCAAAAGGTTGATATTTATTTTAGAAGTAGTTCGCAAGAGGTAAAACAGAGTGTATACAACAGGTTTACGAAAGAAAAACAAGATATGCTTAATATGTTAAATGGAGAATCCGTTTAATTAATTCACAATCAATAAATATGTAAAAAATCCAGTAGAAGATTTATTCTACTGGATTTTTTTATTCTAAAAAACTAATTAACTTGCACATTACCTTACGTAATCATCTATAGTTAAATAATGGATTATAAGTTTGCATTTGTCTTAAATTAAAAGGAGTGAATTTTAAAATGAAGCAAGATAAATATATTTTAGATATGTTAGATGAAATAAGAGCTATAGGGCAATTAGGACTCTGTTTTTGCAAAGATGAGTATGATAAACAAAGATATAACCGTTTGATGGAATTAGCATGTGAAGGCTACTCAAGAATATGCAAAGAGTCGCAAGATATCATTTTGGACAGATTCAAAAAAGAATTAGGTTATATAACTCCTAGAATTGGCGTTAATGGAATTGTACTTGATGAAGATTTTAATGTTTTATTAGAAAGACGTAGTGACGATGAGTTGTGGGGAGTCCCTGGAGGGTGGGCTGAAATTGGTGAAACTCCTGAAGCTTCAATAAAGAGAGAATTATTTGAAGAAACAGGATATGAAGTAGAAGTAGAAAATATCATCGATATATTTACTCGATTGCCAGGTGACTTTGGACAACCTCATACATCGTATCATATTTTATTTTTGTGTAAAATTAAAGGCGGGAATTTAAAGTTGTCAACTGAAAGTATAGATGTTGGTTTTCATAATATTAAGGATATAAAAGAATGGCATAAAGATCATTTTGATATGGTTGAAAAGGTTTTTAGTACTATACAAATGAAAACAAGTGACCTAGTTTAGATGGCTGCAAGCACAAATGATTTATACTGTAAATATTTTTGAATATATGGTAATATTATTATATATTCAAAAATATTTGCAATATATTACTAAAAAATAGGGGAGAAGCTAATGAAAATACAATTAAAAAAAAGTTTAATTGAACAAGTGAAAATTACCTCTCAATTTCAAGTAAAGAAGTTAACTTTAGAAGGAATAGAATTAGAGGAATTTTTAAAGTATTATCTATCAGAATTTACAGTAGGAATATTAGACCCAGATACTGCAGGCAAGAAACCAGATAGGTTTGTCAGTAATCTTCAGAATGGTATTTTAGGAGATTTCTCTAATAGATATATTATAACTGCATATGATAATAATGATGCTATTGGTATTTTAATAGGACTTCCAGAAGCAGGACAAAGATTACATATTTATTCGCTGCATGTTTCACCAGAATATCGTAACAAAGGGGTTGGTTCTACACTATTATCCAGGTGTATAAATGATATGTGCATAAGTAATGTAAAAGACATTATTTTAGATGTTCACCTTGATAATAAACCTGCCTATACCCTATATAAAAAATTTGATTTTATATAAATTGATAAGCTCCGGTGAGTACCTGGAAGATGATAAGGATTTGATTATTTAAGTTGGGGAGAAACTTTGGCTCATGGGTTAATTTCACTTATTGGGATATAATTATTATTATAGTCAATTAATTTAACACCTTACGTTCAAATATATAGTGTATTTGAATGTGAGGTGTTTTTTTTGAGCTTGCCTTTATGTGATTTTTAAAAGAGTAACTGAATAGTTACTCCGAAATAAAACATACTAGTTATAGCATGAAAAACGCTGCAGTAAAAAAAATATATATTTAAGGGGGAAAAGGATGAAGAAGCTCACAAAAATAATTTCTACATTAATGATATCTGCATTATTGTTAAATAATTTCAGTGGTATTGCACAAGGCATACAGGTTGCAAAAGCTATGCAAGGCAAACAGGTACAATTAAGTAATTATACATCCACTACAAGTGCTATGGATGTCTTTAAAAAAGGTCAAAATCTATCAGGTTTTAAGTTAGAGTCTAAAAGGTGGATTGAAGATATACATTCTACTGCTATGATATTTAAACATGCAAAAAGTGGAGCTAAACTGATTTATTTACAAAACCTGGATGAAAACAAGGTGTTTTCAATAAGTTTTCGAACTCCGGTATTTGACAACACCGGTGTTAATCATATAATAGAACATTCAGTTTTGTGTGGTTCAGAAAAATATCCTGTTAAAGATCCATTTTTAATTATGACTAAGCAATCATTGAGTACATTTATAAATGCTTTTACAGGAACAGATTTTACAATGTATCCAGTGGCAAGTAAGAATGAAAAGGACTTTAAGAATTTGATGAGTGTGTATTTGGATGCGGTGTTCTATCCAAATATTTCTAAAGATCCCAGAATACTTAAACAAGAAGGTTGGCATTATGAAGTTAATAAACAGTCAGGTGAAATAAGTTATAACGGCATAGTATACAACGAAATGAAAGGTGCTTACTCCTCACCACAGGTAAGACTTTCAAATACTATCAATAAATCGCTTTTTAAAGATACTTCATACAGTTTTGAATCTGGTGGTAATCCAGAAAATATCCCTGAACTAAGTTATGAGAAATTTATTGAAATTTATAAAAAATATTATATTCCATCAAATAGTTCTATATATTTATATGGAAAATTAGATATTGAAAATACATTAAAATTTATAGATGATAATTATCTGAGTAAGATTAAAAAAACAACTGTGGATAGTGAAATTAAATTACAAAATAACTACGAAATAAACGTTGAAAAAGAAGGGTTTTATTCAATAGCTAAAGATGCGAATGCAGCAAATATGACTTACTTATCAACTAACTATGTAATAGATAAAGCTTCTGATGTAGAAACCGTTTTAGGGTTTGAAATGCTTCAGGCGCTTCTTTTGAATACTGAAGCTTCACCTCTAAGGAAAGCACTATTAAATAGTGGAGTTGGTGCTAATGCTTATGCAAGCTTTAATACTTCAACAAAACAACCAATTTTCAGTATAATTGCAACAAATGCAAATGAATCTGAGAAGTATAAATTCAAAAATGTTGTAGAGGCTACTCTAAAGCAAATAGTAAAAGAAGGTTTTGATGAAGAGTTAGTAGGTTCTGTATTCACTGCTATAGAATTCAGTTTGCATAGTGAAAACTCGGAGGCGAGTAGAGGTATGAATTACATGTCTGCTACCCTAAACTCCTGGAATAATGATGGGTGTCCTACAGAATATTTGGAGATAACGCCCTCACTTAAGAAAATAAAATCTAAGCTATCTCATAGATATTTTGAAAAATTAGTACAAAAATATTTATTGGAAAATAAACATAATTCATTAGTTGTATTAAAACCTATTAATGGATTAAATGAAAAAAGTGAAGAAATCACAAAAAATAAGCTTTCAACTTACAAGGCATCATTATCAGAAATTGAGTTAGCTAAAATAAAAAAAGACGCGGAAGAGTTGAAAAAGTGGCAGGACACAGGGGATACCAGTGAAAATTTATCTAGAATACCAACACTTACGCGAGGTGATTTAAACTTAAAATCAGAAAAAATACTAACATTAGAGAAAATTGAAGGGGGCATTAAAGTATTGTGTCATCCTTTATTTACTGATGGCATTATTTATTCTAATTTATATTTTGACAGTTCAAAGGTGCCCCAAAATAAAATATTATATTTAAAATTACTAGCAAATATTTTAGGAAATGTTAGCACGGAAAAATATGATTTCAAACAACTTTCAAATAAAATAAGGTCGGTTACGGGAGGTATTACTTTTAGTTCAACACAATTTAAAGATTACATTGACAGTAATAAATACTATCCTAAAATGAGTATTTCAGTAACCGCTCTTAATAGTACATTACCAAAAGCCTTGGAACTTTTAGAAGAAATAATAAATAATAGTAAATTTGAAGATAAGAATCGTATAAAGGGTTTAATTAGTGCTTCAAAGGCAAATTATGAATCCATGTTTGTAAATGGAGGTAATAGTCTTGCAATAGAGCGTACACTATCTTATTTATCAAATAGTGGCAAGTACATTGATTTGGGATATTTACCTTATTATAATTTTATTTGTGATTTAGACAGAAATTTTGATTCTAAATTTGATGATATAGTGAAGAATTTACACCTTGTAAAAGATTTTGTATTTAACAAAGAAGGATTAGTTGTAAGTTACACAGGTGATGAAAAATATTATGGTGACTTTGCAAGCAGTCTTACTTGTTTAACGAAAAAAATTACGGAAAAAACATTTCCTATGCAGGAGTATAAATTTGATTTTTCAAAGAAAAACGAGGCTTTTATCACTCAGTCACAAGTGCAATACGTGGTTAAGGCTGGAAGTTTTAAAGGTGCAGGGTTTAACTATAATGGGAAAATGAAGGTTGTTGAAAATATTTTAAATAGCGATTATTTATGGAAGGAACTTAGAGTTAAAGGTGGAGCATATGGAGGGTCGATGAGCTTTACAAATTACGAGGTCTTATTCTATTCCTACCGAGATCCAAATTTAAAGGAAACTTTAAAAACCTTTGATGGAGCTGTGAATTTTTTGAAAAACTTTAAAGCCAGTGAGAAAGAAATGGATAACTATATAATAGGAACAATAGGGAGCATGGATTCTTTAACAGGAGCCTACTATAAAGGTGCAATGGGAGACAATATGTATTTTTCAGGAAATACTCAAGATGATATTCAAAAACTACGCGATGAAGCTCTATCTACTACGGCAGAGGATATAAGAAATTTTGCGAAGGTACTAGAAGCAGTAATAAAACAAAATTTACATTGTGTGGTTGGTAGCAATACAAAAATTAATGAAAATAGTGATTTGTTTGATAGAATTATAGTTCCTATTAATAGTTCTAAATAGTAACATTAATCAAACTTATAAAATTTATGGGAAATGTTTCAAAAATCCATTATCATACTATAGTATATACAAATGATATGTTATAATGTCAATAATAGTATATTTGCATGTAAGGAAGTGTTGGATAATGAATTTGATAAACAACAGATATAGAATAATTACAAAATTAAGTCAAGATAGGATTAAATCATCCTATCTTGTTTCTGATGTGATTAATAATAATAAAAAAATGCAATTAACTATTATTAATTCTGAATTTTCATCAGAAAATTTGATGGATTTTTATGTAAATGAATTTACAACACTAGCAACTATAAATCATGCAAATATAAGTAAGGTATTTGACTTTGGGCTGGTTCACACCATTGATAATAAAAAAGTAACCAACAGTGAATACTTTTATACAAATGATTATCTGGAAAATTCCGAAGAACTACAGGAATTAACTTCTAATATAAATGAAAATGAAATTTTAGATATATTTATGCAACTATGTAAGGCTTTAAATTATTTGCATATTAGAGGCTTTATTTATGGAGAATTAAATAGTAATAATATAATGATTTCACATCAATACAATAAATATAAAGTTACTCTTGTGGATTTACCAACTATAGAAATTCAAAATCAAGATTATGCTCATAATAAGATAGGACAACTTAACTTTAAATCACCTGAGTACCTTATAGATAGTAAAAAATCAATAGCCTCAGACATATATTCAATGGGAGTAGTTTTACTCTTCTTATGTGAAATTAAACTACCTCAAAATTCAAACATTAACCAAAGTATTGTAAATTTAGAGAATAAAGCTAAAAATCAATACAGTGAAAGTAGTAAAACAACAGATTTTTTCAATAATTTAATGATAATTGTTAGAAAAATGACGCAGCAAGATTTAATACAGCGATATAATAATATAAATGAAATCGTTGAAGACATCAATATAATTTTCAGTAAAAACTATAAGTCTTATATAATTGATGAAATAGAGAAGTTGAATTTTAAAACTAAAATAGTAGGTAGGAGTGCTGAAATTAAAGAAATAATTAGTGCTTATGACAATTTAACTATACATAATGCACTGAGTAAAATTATCCTTGTTCATGGTGAACAAGGCATTGGAAAAACAAGACTATTAAAAGAAATTGAACATTTACTTTATATGAAAAAAGCCAACGTGTATGCTAGCTTTGCCATAGAAAATTGCCAGGATAAAAGTAATAAGGCTTTTGTAGATATATTAAAGAAAATAGTATCTATGTGCGATGAGGAAATAGTAAAAAGGTATCAAAGTGAATTAATAAAATTCATCCCGGAACTTGGTGCGGAAAATAATATTGTGGCTTCAGAAACCTTAGTAGGTGAAAAGGAAAAATATAGGCTAATTAGTAGAGTGTATAGCTTTATTGAAGAGTCAATGTATAATAAGCCTACGGTGTTTATTATTGATAATGCTCATTGTTTGGATGAATTTTCACTGGAACTTTTAGAGTATATTAATTTACAAAATAATAATGAACAAAATATAATGATTATTTTATCTTATAATAATAGTAAATATACTACAAATAATAAACTTCAACAATTATTAAATAAAAATTCTAACAATTTGAACCTTTATTTATGCAATTTAAATAATGAAGAAACTGCTATAATGATTCAAGAAATACTTAGTAGCCCTAGAGTTTTTAATGACTTTGGGAAAAAAGTTTATGGTAAAACCTATGGAAATCCTCTTTTTGTTGAGGAAACACTAAAAGATTTTGTGGCTAAAAAAATCCTTTGTATAAATGAGAATAATGCTAAATGGCGTGTTCCTTTTGAAACTATTGATGAATTGCCCATAGCATCCACAATGGAACAAGCATTACTTAATCAAATTAAGGAAATTAACAAAGACAGCTATGAAATTCTAAGTACTATAGCTATTTTTAATACTGCTGTTTCAATCGAAGTTATTAAAAAGCTTTTCATTGGTACTGAAAAAAGCATAGAGGGCTATATTGATGAATTATGCTCTAAAGGAATTTTAATTAAAAAAATTGAGGATATGGGTTTTGTATTTGATTTTTACAATAAGGTGCTTAAAAATCTAATATATAATAGATTAAGTGAGCAGCAGCGGCAAGTGAAACACGAATTTGCAGCTTCAGTGCTTGAAAATTTATTTCAAGCAGATGGAAGAGAAAATAAAGAAGAGCTTATATATCATTTAGAAAAGGCTAAGGATAAGAATAGGCTTGTGAAATATTGTATTGAGCTTGCAGAAAAAATGAAATCACTTAGAATAATGGATGAGGCTATTTCTAAGTATGAGAAGGCATTATCCATGTTGTCTGATGAAGAGGATCAAAATAAAAAAGTAGAGGTTATTCTTAAAATAGGAGATATTTACTCAGATATTGGTAACTTATCAGGGGCATTAGAAACTTATAAAAAAACATATAAATATTCAAAAAAAATAGTGGAAGAAAAACTTCAAGTTGATTGTGCAAATAAAATAGCTAATATATATATCAAAAAAAATGAAGTGGAAAAAGCAATCGAATATATAAAAAAAGGTGAATCACTATTGCTAAATATTGAGTATATGGAAGGCTACCTTGAAAACAAAAGGATTTTTGCTCGTATATATCTTTTAAGGCAAGAATATGATAATGTCTTTGAAATATGTACAAGTTGTATTGAAGAATGTGGAAATGATTATATAAGATACAAGGGACTGATGTACAATATTCTTGGTATTATGTATACACAAACATCTAAAACAACTGAAGCTTTAGACAGTTTAAAGAAAGGACTTAAATATTTCGAAGAAATAAATGACTCTGAAGGCATGAGCCGATGCTTAAACAACATTGGAGTAATTTATGGGGACTACTATGGAGATAGTGAAACTGCAATTTCCTATTATAATAAACTTATATTAATTTGTGAAGAAAATAATAGTATAGAATTGGGATTAGTTGCTTTAACTAACATAGCAACTTGTAATTCAGATAATTTTGATTATGATGCTGCATTTAAATATTTTAAAGATGTATTAGAAAAGTCGAAAAATATAGAATTTGAAAGTAATATATTTTACACTTACAACTATCTTTCCTTTATTTCGTTAAAAATGGGGAATAATAAGGAGGCATATGAATACCATTTACTAGCACAAGTGGAGTTAGAACAATATCCTATCCAAGGTAAAGATATCTCATTATATTATCAAATGAGAGCAGAACTTTATCTTGGAATAGGAGATATAGATTCAGCCTACGATTTAATAAAAAAAGCCCTAGAGATATATAATAATGATGGTACAACTCAAGATAATAATAGCAAATTATTATTGTTTATTTTAGAAATACACAGATCTGAAAGAATAGAGGATATAAAGAAAAACATTGAACATGTAGAAACGATAATCTATGGACATAAGAATAATACGAATAAAATTAATGCATTATATGAAATTTGTATAGTTTTGTTTGAAAAGGGATATGTTGAAGAGGCTACTAATTTATTTGAGATTCATTCTTCCAGTGATGTTGAGATTTTAGTTGAACTGGTTAATATTAAAAGGTTATATTTAGAAGGACTCATAAGCAAAGACAAAAATAAGATAGAAAGCTTAATGCTTGCTTTGGATTTGTCTAAAAAAGTGAAAAATAAATTTTTTCAATGGAAAATATGTAGTACTATTGGAGATTACTATTTTTCACAGGTGGATTATTTCTATGCAGTAAATTATTACTTTGAAGCCTGTGAGATAATTAAAGATTGCACGCTGCAATTGCCTGAGCGGTTAAGAATTAATTATATAAATGCATATAATATGATGAAGCCGTTTAATATGATTAAAGGCATGAGCAAGACCTATGAATATGGTGAAATGTGCAATTTGGAAGATGGTAAAATCACCATTTCAAACAATAATGATTTATCAATTCTTTTTAATTACGGTGCCTTTACTGAAATATTAAATAATAAAAGTTTTGTTGAATCAGCTCAAAAGATATACAGTTCCATTCTGCCAGAGGGGATTCATAATATAAATGACATAATTACTAATATGTGTGAGGACCCATTGCAAACGTTAGATGTAATTACAAAACTTATTTCAAGTATGGTATTATCCACTAGGAGCTTAATTATTTCTGAAGGGAATGACAATGAATGCTCAGTTGTTGCTTCTAGCTATGGTAATCATGATATCACAGATATAAAACTAATATTGCAAAGAGTACGTGAAACTAAAAACTCTATATTAGTTAGTGAGGGGTTTAATAACACAAAAAATATAGAATTTAGACTTATGCCCAGTGGTATGAAATCAATAATGTGTATACCAATTGTAAGAAAAAATAACTGCTATGTTGAAAACTCCAAGGGTGAGAGTAAAAGTGGTATTGAAACATTTAAACTAGAAAATATAAAGGGATATTTATACATGGAGTCTGAAAGAGTGCTAAATAATTTTAATGAAGAAAGCTTGAATAAATGTTTGGATTTAACCTCATTTATAAGTTTTATCATGGAAAATTATTTACTCAAAATCAGTTCTTCCATTGATAAACTCACAGGAACACTTACAAGGCGCTTCCTCGAAGAAGCACTATCTGAAAATGTTGAAAAGGCTAGTGGAACTTCTGGAGTGTTCTCAATTATCATGTTTGATTTGGATAATTTTAAAGGTGTTAACGACAGATTTGGTCATCAAACTGGAGACGGAGTGCTGCGGGATGTTTGTAAAATCGTTATGGATTCAATTAGGAAGATAGATATATGTGGACGATATGGTGGGGAAGAGTTTATTGTGATTTTACCAGGTACGGATACCAATGTGGCTAGTGGAATTGCTGAAAGAATAAGACAAAGTATTGAAAATAAAAAAATACTAGGTTCTAAAAGAGAGTTAACTGTGAGTATGGGAATTGCTACTTACCCAAACCATGGAAAATGGAAGCAAGAATTGGTAGAAAAAGCGGACCAAGCACTATATGTGGCAAAGGCAAATGGTAGAAATAGATGCCAAATATGGGAAGATAAGTTTCGCGGAACCGTAAAGGGTAGTGATAAACTATCAGGAATAGTGTCAGGAAATGTAGTTCAAGATTCAAGAAATGTACTAGCTATGGTGGAGTTAATTCAAATTATTAAGGATGATTGTGATTTGGAAACTAAAATATTCAAGGCACTTGGAAGAATAATTGAAACCACTGAGGCACAAAATGGTATGTTTTTTATGGTAAATAATAATGAAGTTACTGAAAAATTCGGGAGAAGAATTTTCAAGGAAAATTGGACTGGGGTTAAAGGCTATAGTGGAGATATAATAGAGTCTGTAATTAAAGAAAAGCAAGGTAAATGTATAATAGATTGGGACTCTATAGTAGACTATGACTTAGTAACTGGAATGCCAAATTGGAACTCTGTTTTAGCTGTTCCTATAATCAAATCAGGAGTTGTTTGTGGAATACTTTATTTAACTGTTCCTATTAAAGTTAAGGAATTCAAATTCGAGGATTTAAATTTTGTAAACACTTTGGGTCAGTTATTAGTTGGTATGTTGTAATTTTTAAATGATTTAGGCTATGTTAGGTATTTAGGAAAGAAAATAAAACGCAAGTTTTATGTTCTTTCCTTTTTTATGGTATAATTAAAAGGTTATAAAATTCTAAAAACTAGGGAGAAAATATGTTGAAAGAAGATATGGTATTACAAATATTTAATGAAGGAACCAGTGGTAAAAATCATGCTAAGGGGCAAAGGGTTCTTAATAATGATTTAGTTTCTTCTGTTGATATTACAAATGAAGATAAGTTAATATGCATAGAAGGCAATGTGATTTCGGAGAAACTTTTTAATGAATATCACACAAAAATTGAGATGGATGCAGAGAGAAAAAGTATTTTTACTACCTTCTGTACCTGCGCTGATTTTGAAAATAACGAGTTTAAAAAAGAAAATTATTGTTGTAAACATTTAGTGGCAACCTTTTATAGTGCGGTAGAAGATTTAGCGAGTCACCCGCTGTTAAAAGAAGAGGATGTGGTGGGGCAAGCTATATTTAAAAGTAGTAGCAATGTATTATCAATGCTTTTAGGAGATGAAAAACATAAGGATGAAACTAAAATAGAGATCTATATAAATAAAAATCAGTGGACAAACAGCCTTACAGCAGAGTTTAAAATAGGATTAAACTCTATGACTTCCAGCAATCTTTACATTTTAAAGGATATCAATCATTTTTTATTAGCCTATGATAATAATATTCCTATAAACTATAGCAAAAATTTCACTTTTAATAGGGCAGATCAAAGATTGAGTACAAAGGATAAAAGACTTATGGATTTCATTGAAATGTTAAAGACAATGGAATCCTCCCAAAGGTACGTTAACAGAAGTGAAGATCGTTATATAGATGGGAAAAATATTAATATTCCTAAATTTTTGACACGGGAATTTTTTGAAATTATAAATAAGCATAGGGTCTATTTGAATGAAGGATTTTTTTCAAGGCCTGTAGACACTGAAATTTTATATGAAGCACCTGCCCTGGATTTTGATTTGAAGCTAATAAAAAATAATTATGTGCTTAAATCACTAAATGGAATGCCAGTGGCTTTAGGATCTAAAAATGATGTTTTTTTGTATGGCAGCAATATATATCTTCCAGATTTTGAGTTTTGTTATAAAATAAATCCTTACCTCCAAGTTTTTAATGAGGCAAGGGTGATAACTATGACAAGCATGGAGGAGGAGAATATATTAAGAAGGCTTGTTCCAGATCTTAATTTTTTATCACCTAATGTTACACTATCAAAGTCTATTAAAGATAAAATAGTAATGAGTAATTGTGGGTTTAGCTTCTATTTTAATCAGGAGGGAAAAGATATTACTCTAACATTAAAGGTGAAGTACGGAACCTTTGAGTTTAACATTTTTGAGGATTGCACAGAGAAAATAATATATAGAGATTCTAAAGTGGAAACTCAAGTCATCGGAGCATTAAAAGCCTTTGGTCTATGTGAAATAAAGAATAAGTTTTATTTCACAAAGGGAGAGGACTATATATTTAAATTCTTTAAAAGTGATGTAGGAAAACTTCAAGAAATAGGAGATGTGTATTACTCAGAAAGTTTTAAAGGTATAAAATCACTGGGGACATCTGGGATTAGTGGAGATATTAAGAGCGGAAAATATAATTACTTTGAAATGGATTTCAAAATAGGAGATATTGAGCCACGCGAAACTACCAATATATTAAGAGCCTTTAGAAATAATCTTAAATATTATAAACTCAAAACTGGTGAGTACCTTGATTTGGAGGAACTCGAACTTAATAAATTCTTAAAGCTTTTAGATGTTATGACCCCAGCTCGTATTGAAAATAATCATATTGAAATATCAAAAAGCAAGGGTGTTTTTCTAGATGGTTATTTAGAGGAAAATAGCATTAGATATATAAGTGGGAAAAAAGAGTTAAAAGAAATAAAAGATAAGCTTAAGAATGTAGAAAAATTGAATTTCAAAGAGCCAGCTACCTTTAAGGGGAAATTAAGAGAGTATCAAAAAATCGGATATAATTGGCTTAAAACCTTAGATTATTTAGGGTTTGGTGGGATTCTAGGAGATGAAATGGGCCTTGGCAAAACCATTCAAGCTATTACTTTTATATTATCTAATGTGGGAAGTAAGACTATAATTGTAGCACCTACCTCCTTAATATATAATTGGATAAGTGAGTTTGAAAAGTTTGCACCTAGGTTAAAGATAGCTGCAGCTAATGGATTAAAGGATACAAGAGAAGAGATAATAAAAAATATAGAAAATTATGATGTAATTATAACTACTTATAATCTAATAAAGAGGGATTTAGAAAGCTATAAGGTATTAGGGTTTGATTATTGCATATTAGATGAAGCACAAAACATAAAAAATCCACATTCTCAAAATGCAATAGCCGTAAAGGAGATAGTGGCGAAAACAAGGTTTGCTCTATCTGGTACCCCTATAGAAAATTCTCTTATGGATTTATGGTCCATATTTGATTTTATAATGCCGGGATACCTTTACGATGAAAAGAGATTTAGTGTCAGATATCATAAAAAACTTAAGGAAAGTCCTGAGATATTAGAAGATTTAAATAGGCTTATAAAACCTTTTATTCTAAGGCGGAGAAAAAAAGATGTTCTAAAGGAATTACCTGACAAAATAGAAAAACCACTAATAGTAAACTTAGAGGAAGAGCAAAAGAAAGTTTATAAAACCTATGCGAACCATGCCATGGAGCTTATTGAAAATAAAGTAAAGAATGATGAGTTTAAAAATAGTAAAATAGAGATACTTTCTTATATAACAAAACTAAGACAACTATGCCTAGATCCTACAGTGCTCATGAATGATTACAGTGGTGGCAGTGCAAAGATAGAAGCTCTAGTGGAGCTTCTTCATAAGAGTATAGAGGAGGGGCATAGGGTCCTTGTTTTCTCGCAATTCACCTCCGTTCTTAAGAATATACAAAAAAGACTAAAGGTAGAGAAAATATCCTTTAGTTACTTGGATGGATCGGTGCCTTCAGAGAAGAGAATGAATTTGGTTAAAGCCTTCAATGATGGTGAAAACTCTGTATTTTTAATAAGCTTAAAGGCTGGAGGCACGGGGCTTAATTTAACTTCTGCAGATGTAGTAGTTCACTTTGATCCTTGGTGGAATCCTGCAGTAGAAGAGCAGGCTACAGATAGAGCACATAGAATTGGGCAAAAACATGTGGTAGAAGTTATAAAAATTATAGCTAAGGGCACCATTGAGGAAAAGATTTTGTCACTTCAAGAAGAGAAGAAAAAACTAATATCGTCTCTTATGGGAGATGAACTGGCAAGTGGAGAAGGCTTTGCAGCTTTAAGTGAGGAAGAGATATTTGGATTATTTGAGATGAAGGAATAAGGACTTGCATATTAATCCTCTTTATTGTAAATTTAGGTGATGAGGTACATTAGAATAGACTAGGCTAGAATAGACTAGTATACTGATTTGTTATTTATTTGAATGTGCCTTGTACTATTTTAAAACTGTGAGGTGTTTTGTGAGCAATAAGATTAAAGATATTTTAATGATTATTAATTATATATTATTTACTGGAATTTTTTTAATAAGTGCAATTTGTAACGCCGAAAATCAATTATTAATTGTTACTTTAACTTTCATATTTTTAACCTCTTACACTATTAGAGTGTTTTTCATATATGGAAGTGAAAATCATAAAAATCTAAGCTGTTTTTCTTTGATAATAGATTTTATATTAATTTTTATACTTAATCTATATGATAACTCTCATCTATCTTTATGTTTATATTTTTTTATGCTAGAAGATATTGTCCTAAATTTCAGCTTAGTCTTTGGTATGATTGCTTCGATTATTTCCTTTGTACTTTATAGCGTGTCGTTAAGTATTATGGTGAATTTTGAACTTGGCATCATCTTTGTGAAAATACTTTTAAGTCTACTCGTATTTTGTATAATTTATTTGATATTTTTCCTTGTAAGATATTTATTGAAACAAACAGAAATAATTGAAATTTCTCTAAAAAAAATAACTATTGAAAAATTAGAAAAAGACTGCATATATATGAATTTAAAGGAAGCATATGAAAAATTAGAGATGATGACTATTCTTAAAGAGAGAAATAAAATAGCACGGGAAATTCATGATACAGTGGGACATACTTTAACCACAGTTTTAGTAGAAATAGAGGCTAGTAAAAGACTGATGAAGGGGGATTTGGATTTATCACTTGAAAAACTTTGCCTAGCACAAGGCCAAGTGAGAAAGGGCCTTAATGATATTAGGGGCTCTGTACGGGTGCTTGAAAAAGGTAATGAGTTATTAGAGTTTTATCCTTCTTTAGAAGCGGTAATTAAGGATACTCAGCTACATTCTGAGGTGACAATAAAATCTGAAATAGACTCTTCATTAAATTTAACTAAAGAAGCACAAAAGGTAATTATATCGTCTTTACTAGAGGGTCTTACTAATGGAATTCGCCATGGTAAAAGTACTGCTTTTTTGTTTAAGTTACTGAAAAAAGAAGATAAAGTATGTTTTTCTCTTGAAGACAACGGCGAAGGTGCAGGTATATTAAACTACGGCTTCGGGCTTCGCGCTATGCGAGATAGGGTTTATGACTTAGAAGGAAGCTTTGATATTAATTCTGATGTGCAAGAGGGCTTAGAATTACTAATTACGCTTCCATATTCTAGAGCCTGCATTCAATAACGGTTAAGAAAATATAAATTTTAGGGGATATTTTTATGGAGAAGATAAGAGTGCTAATAGCAGATGATCAAACCCTTATGAGGGACGGGCTTAAGACAATACTAGAGCTAGAGGAAAATATAGAGGTAGTAGGGCTAGCAAAGGATGGGGTGGAGGCACTAGAATTATGCTCTGAAACCAGGCCACAGGTGGTACTTATGGATATAAGAATGCCCAATATGGGTGGAGTACTATGTACCAAATTAATAAAGGAAGCTTATCCTAATATAGTGATACTTATTCTTACCACCTTTGATGATGAAGAATATATTGTTGAATCCTTAAATAACGGTGCTACCGGTTATATTTTAAAGGATATAGAAGGGGATGGCCTTATAAAAGCGGTGAAAGATGCTTATAAAGGTGATTTCATATTACCTTCTAAAATTGCTAAAAAGCTTGCCGGTAAAATAGCCAAAGAGTACAGTCAGGAATCTGAAACTACTATCAAAAAGAATGAATCTAAATTGCTAAATTCTTTTGGACTTTCAGAAAAAGAAATTGAAATTGCAAAAATGCTTGCTCAAGGGTTTACCAATAAGCAAATTGCATCTTCGCTATATATATCAGGTGGTACAGTAAAAAACTATGTAAGCAATCTATATAGCAAAATAGGAATTTCTGATAGAACATCAGCGGCAATATATATTAAGGATTTACTTAGTGAATAGATATACATTCATAAAGTAACCGTAGTCACTTTATTTTGTGACCACGGTTACTTTTATATTACTCCAAAAATTGGTATTATTTTATTAAAAGGAAATCATAATATTTATGTTTTGAAAGGAGTTAGTACAATGAAACCTTTGTCAGCTTTAAGCTATAGTAAAAATAATAAGAAAAAACTTATTGCTTCCACCATTTCAATATTAGTGGCTGTTTCATTTTTATATGTTCTACAAACTTTTGTGAAATCTATATGGGACTCTATGTATGAGCTGAATGTAAACCCATACAAAAATCATATGACTATAGAAAGTACTGAAAAAGATAAACCTATACCTGGCAATATTGTTGGTAGCCTTAAAGATAACCCTAATGTAGAAAATATAATCCCCTTTATTTCATATGAAACACGATATGTTATACCGGGCGCTAGCACTAATGCTTCCATTTTAGGTATAAGGCCTGAGGATATAGATTATGTTATGAAAAAGCATAACATAACCCTGAAAGAAGGAAGGATGCCTCTAGGAAATCATAAAGAAGTGGCACTAGATTATAGAATGTCAAAAAATAAAAATGTAAAAATCGGGGATAAAATAGGGAATTCCATTAATAAAAATGATAGCTTAAATGGTGAGTATACAGTGGTAGGAATAGTTGAGGGGAACGGTTATTTATCGTTTATGCCCTATAACACTACTACTACTACTACTACTACCTCAATAAATGCCAATGATACAATTGTAGTGAAAAAATCTTTATTAGTTTTTCCTAAGGACAATAAAATAAAAGAGGTAGATGAACTACTACTAAGCTTTTCTAAAAAAGAAGTTGCAGTTTTGACTTTAAGTGCGATAATTAAACTTTTTAATGAAAAGGCATCAACTATGCGTACATTAGATATGATTTGTATACTTGCGATTATTGTCATGGTTATTTCTGTTGGAAGTTCTAAATATGTACAGTTTTTTAGCAGAAAACAGGAACTTGGAATTTTAAATGCCATGGGATATACCAAGGGGGAGCTAATGAAAAAAGCATTTTTAGAGGTGCTTATTGTAAATATGTTAGGATTTACTCTAGGGGTGATTTTTGGATGGTTGTCTTCTATTTTAATCAATGATGGAGCCTTTGGAGCTGTTGGAGGAGTTGCAGTATATTTCTCTTCAAAAGCTTTTTTAATGGCACTTTATATACCACTATTTACAACACTATTTACATTGATACCTGTAAATCGAATGATAAGTAAGCTAGATCCTATAGTTATGATAGAAAAAATATAAAAAGGGAGTGAATTATTATGTTATTTAAAGTAGATAACCTAAATTTAATATATGATATTGGAAAAGAGGACCAGACTTATGCTTTAAGAAATATTAATCTATCCTTGGAAGGAAATAGGTTGATAGGAATAATGGGACCCTCTGGTAGTGGTAAAAGTTCCTTACTATATTCCTTAGCAGGACTTAAGATTCCATCATCAGGTACCATAAGCTACAAGAATATGAAATTTAAGGAATTATCCGTTTCTAAAAGTACAGAGCTCAGGCGTAAAGATTTTGGATTCGTTTTCCAAAGACATTTTCTTATAGAATATATGAGCGTAATAGATAATGTGTTAACACCAATAAATGATAATAGTATGAAAGCAAAAGAAAAGGCTTTGGGATTATTAAAAAAGCTTGGCATTGAGCATTTAGCGGGTAAAAAGCCTCATAAGTTATCTGGTGGGCAAAGACAAAAGGTTGCAATTGCTAGAGCACTTATAAATGACCCAAAAGTAATTTTTTGTGATGAGATTACTGCATCCTTAGACCATTCAAGTGCAAGGGAAGTTATGAAGCTACTAGATGAGTATAAAAATAATGCCTTAGTCATTGTTGTAACTCATGATGCTTCCATACTTGAAAATGCAGATGATATAATTAATATATGGGATGGCGCTATTACTTCAATTAAAAAAAGAGGAATGGAGGGATATAATGAGTCCGCTATCAACCTTTAAGTATATCAAGAACAATATTTCCAAAACATTACCAATATTAATAGCTATGATGGTGAGTGTATTACTAATCTATATTTTTTCACTAGTGACTAAAAGTAGTATTGAGCTAGCAAATCTAACGTGTACTAATTTTTTTAGTAAATACACGATAGTATTTAGCAATAATGAAGAGCCTATTCCAAAAGATTATTTAGATAAAATAACTAATGATAATAATGTAGGTCATGTTATGCCTTTAATTAGCGAGGAAGGTTATCTTCAATATACTAATATTTTCGGTAGCATGAGCATTTCTGTTTTGAATCTTTATGAAAAGGATATATCACAGGTTATTGATACTCTTAATGTAAAATTAATTGAAGGTAGACTTCCAATGGAAAATAAGAATGAAATTATTATCCCTAAAAAATATGCGCTGCAAAACAAATTGAAAACAGGAGATTATATTGGTTCAGAGGTATCCTCTACCTACGCAATAAAAGGAAAATTCAAAGTGTCAGGCATTACAGATGGTCCAGCAATGTTGGTGGTGATCAGCGATAATAAGGATGGTGTCTCTAGAGATACAGCGATAAAGAACTCTATACTTTTATCGGTTAAAGATGTATTGAATAAAAATTTAATTAACTATTTATCTAAAAACACACCTAAAAATGTTTTAATTATGGATTATTACAGTATTTCAAAGCAAACAGATGAAATTCTTAATTCTATGAATGCATTATCCTATATGCTAAATATAATAATAATTCTTGTGCTCTGTATATCTCTTGGGAATTTGAATTATATTAACTTCATTAATAGAAAATATGAATTTGGAGTATTATCAGCTATAGGCTATAAAAAATCTACCCTCTATTTTAAACTTTGGAAGGAAAATGCCACTGTATGCTTACTTGGATATATAAGCGGAATACTATTAAGTACGTGTGTAGCCTTTATTTTGAACTTAACCGTACTTTATCCAAGTGGTAAATTCATTCCTTTATGGAATATTTCTGGTGCTACAGTAGCGTTAATGATACCAATTTTTGTATCATTTTTAAGCTTAATTGCACCTATTAAAGAACTTAGAAAAACAGATCCACTTGATGTAATTGGGGGGGTAATTTAGAAATAATATGCATAATATAAATACCAAATGCTCACAATAAACTGAGGTGAGATTATGAATGATGTAAAAGAAATGAATAAATTCTTAAAAGGCATACACATGGGAGGTACTACCTTTAAAGATTATCTCCGTAAAGGTAAAGGCCCAGAACTTAAAAATGAGTTGGTCCAAATTATAGAATCCTTTAAAAGACATGAAGAGGCAATTACCAATAGGATAGAAAATCTGGGAGGTAATGCTGCCGATACTCTTGGAATAATGGGCACTATGGCAGATTTTTTCGAAAAAATCAAACTTATACCTGTAAATACTGATTTGGAAGTCTGTGAGAATGCTACAGCTGCAATGGAAATGGGAATAACGCAGGGAGAAAAGTTTATTAAGGAGAATAGGGGTTTGGATCCTAGTCTAATGAAAGAAGTAGAGGCTGTTGTAGCCGACTATGACAATCATTTAAAAAAAATACAAGAAATAATGAGAACATGTAAATAGTAAATGCTCCCACTTTATGGATGGGAGCATTTTGCTATTTAATATTTATGTTTATGTTTTTTAATACGGTATAATGACATTTATACCAATCATTATCAGGTTCTATGTCATAGGCTTTTTCTGCAAATATTAAGGCAGTTAGGCTATTGCCCATAGCCATATATACTTCAGACTTTCCGAAATAGGCAGCACTTTTGGATGAATCTACTTCTAAGGCACTATTATATATTTCAAGAGCTTCTTTTTTATTATGCAATGATAGTAACATGCTAGCTTTACCACATAATGCCTCATAAAAATATGGATTTAGGCTTAGGCAAATATCAAAGCATTCTAAAGCCATTCTAAAATCATTAAGAAGAGCTAAGAACTCTGCTTTTTTAAAATATATGTCTATATTTGAAGCATCACTTTCAAGAAGTTTTTCACAATAGTAAACGCATTTATCAAAGTCACCAGTTAAGTCATGTATATCAATTAACTTCCAGTAACCTTTAGGGTCACCCGGAACTAGCTTTAGATATTTCTTTATGCATTTTTCTGCTTCGTAGGCTTCATACATTTCAATATGAGCTTGACCTTTCACAAGATAAGCCCGCGCATATTCATTATTTAAGAAAATGGCTTTATTAAAGTCTTTAAAGGCTTTCTCAATTTCCCCATCATTAAAAAGTCCTTTGCCTCTCTCTATATATTCATGAGCTAAAGTATCATTATTGTTTAAATTATTATTATTATTATTATTATTATTATTATTATTATTATTATTATTATTATTATTATTTTTCATTAATCTATTCCTTTCACGTGTGTTCACACATTACAATTATTGACACAAAATAAAACAGTATACATGAAATTGAAGTGGAATAGAAGTTTTTTGCCTTTATTGAGATAAACTCAGACTTGTTATTTGTATGAATGTGTCTTATAATATTTTTACAATTACATAACTTTGTATAAAATATGAAAAGGGATAAGTTTACATTTAAAGGGGGAACTAATATGGGGAAAGTTGTAAAATGTTCAATAATAATATGTGATGATTTTAATGCTGTGCTCATTGCTGCTAGGGGTAAAAAGAAAATACAAAAGGTATGGAGTATTTTTGGTAAGGAAATAAAGGGCAAGGAAACTTCGGAACAATGTGTTTCTAAAGCAATAGATAAAGATTTAAATTGTACTATATTTGATCTGACACCATTTAAAGAATATGTTTTAGATAGTGAAAGTGGAGATACTTTGTTTGTATATACTGGAAAGTTGAAACATTATATAAATACGCACAAGGACATAAATCAAGTTAAATGGGTTACTGAAAGAGAATTGGACATGTATGAGTTTATTAGTAATGAAAAAGAAATATTAATAGATTTCTTTAAAAGTATGAAATAGTTAATGCACCAATGTTAATACTTAGGTATACATTGGTGCATTTAATTTTACCATATTCCTTTAGCATAAAGAGTATGTATATGTTTTTCTAATGGTCCTTTCAATGTAACAATCATTGTTTTTAAAGAGATAATAGGTTAAAATCTAATAATGCTGGAGAGCATATTCTTAAGAAAATAATATTTTAAATGAAGGAGGCAACATGGAAAAGTTTATCGGTAAACCAGATTCTTTAAAAAAACTCAGTGTTTTTTTTGTTATTTCAATTTTATTAACCTTTGTGACTTTAATATTTATTTCAAATTTTATAATAAAACTAATTTTGTTAATTATTTTTATTACAAGTGCTTGGCAAGCCTATAAGGGACTCATACTTTCCATAACTGTGGATGATGAAAAAATTAGAATACACAAACCCTTTAATACAAGAACTATAAAATTTGAGGATATTGCCTTTTGTGCAGTACATGGAATTGACGAGGATACTGCAGTACTATATGCGTTTAGAAGACAAAAGCACAGCAAAGGGGATAAAGTACGCGGAATAAAATCAGATAAGTCCTTTGATGAAATAGTGAAAATAATTTCTCAGGATGAAGGCAATACAGACCTTAATATTAATTTTAATATGGCCTCTAAGGTTCTAATTTCTTTTGTTGATAAGGGAGATATCTTAAGAGATAAAATACTTGCTACTGTAAATGAAAGACATAAGATAATCCTATAAAAAAATCCTTGCTGATATTTCAACAAGGATTTTTTTATAGGATTATGTAAATAATATTGCTGCTATGCGCTAGCCTTTAAATTCCCCTTATATTCTGGAGCTGATGGATCATCCTCAAGGCATCTTGAACGGTTTCTTGGAGCTAGTCCTCTTTTACGGAACTCGTCTTTATACATTTTGCCAGGAAGTACAATTGAAAGATATTGGTCGCCAGCAAGTATATTTGCAAATATTGAGGTGAATATTGTAGCTGTTACAAGGGATACTGTACTATTTGCATATTTTAGAACACTGTTTGCAAGGGTCCCAAGCATTCCAGTTTTCTCAAGTGTACCACCAAAAGAAAGTGCTGCTAGTATTAGAGATATTGTAAACATCATCCTTTGATATCCACCTCTAGTAAGAAGTGTATCTAAAACCTCATTACCAGTTTTCGAAATAACACCAATCTGCATAGAATTCATTACAGCAGCAAAACTAGCACCTTGGGTAAGCATGGCGGCAGCGCCACAACGGGTATTAGAGCTTCCTATAATTTTGCATCTCTTGGCGTTTTTGTTTTCGATAACATTAACAATCCTCATTTAAGTTTAAAAGCTTCCTAAAAGTTATGATATGGTATATGGTTAATATTATAGATCACAAAATCCACTATTTTAAAACATTAGATATATTACCGATTTATAATAAATTCATAATATACAAGTAATATTGTATATTATACAGTAGTGCTACTTAAAAGAAAAGAAGAAATATTGTCATATTTAATATGTGAATCTATAAATTGGGTTTTTTTCATAAATTTATTCTTATGAAACTTTGATTTAATATAAAAAAATAACAAGGCAAAATGCTAGCATATTTGCCTTGTTATTTTTTAGAGGTATCTCAATCTAAAATCCGTTTTTGCTAACTATATTACTTCTTTGATACTGAATAGGCCATTCTATACTTTCTCCTAATTGAGCAGCAGCAGAAAATGTCCAATAAGGATTTCTTAAAAGCTCTCTTCCTAAATATACCAGATCAGATCTTTTATTGTTTAATATTTCTTCTGCCATTAAAGGGGATGTGATAAGTCCTCCAGCTATAGTTGGAATATTACATTGGTTCTTAATTATTTCAGAATAACAGATTTGATATCCTGGATAGGTAGATATTCTTGCTGGTACGGTGCCACCAGAACTAACATTTACAATATCTATACCAATAGCTTTTATGAGATTTATAAGTGATGCAGTATCCTTTGCAGTATTTCCACCCTGGGCGTAGTCTTCCGCTGATACTCTTAATTGTAATGGTTTAGTTTCAGGCCAAACTGTCTTTACAGCCTGTATAATTTCCCTTAAGAATCTTACCCTGTTTTCCTCTGTACCTCCATATTCGTCTTCTCTCTTATTGGTAAGAGGAGATAAAAATTGTCCTATTAAATAACCATGAGCACCATGTAATTCTAATAAATCAAAACCTGCACTTAATGCCCTCTTAGCAGCAGATTTAAATAAAGCTATAGTATTATTAATATCTTCTTTAGTCATTTCATTTGGTAGCCTATAAAGTTCATTAAAGGCTATAGGGCTTGGCGCTATAATTGGATAGGAAAGAGTTTCAGATTTTCTTCCAGCATGATTAATTTGAACACCTACTTTTGCACCATATTTATGACATTCATTTACTATATTTGATAAGTTTTTAACGTGTTCCTCGGACCATATACCTAAATCATAATCAGTTATACGTCCACCAGGCTCAATTCCTGTGGATTCGACAATGATAAGACCCACACCACCAATAGCTCTAGTTGTATAATGTATAAAATGCCAGTTGTTAGCTATTCCATCCTCATTGTTACAAGAATCCATGCACATTGGGGCCATGACTATTCTATTTTTTAAATCCATATCTTTTATTTTAAAATTACTAAATAATTTTGACATTGGTAATCGCCTCTTTCTTTTATAGTCTAATGATTTTGTGAAAAAGATGAAATCATAGTTCCATCTAGCTATTGACTATTTGTATATAAGTATAGCATTATAGAAAAGATAGTAAAGTATGCACTTAATTGATAGAAGGTATCCTAAAGGATAGTGTATAAATTTATAGGGGGAATTTGAATGTCTGAAAATAAAGCGCAGAAAGCAAGTTATGAGATTGAATTTACACTAGCATTAATTGGTGGTAAGTGGAAGGCTATTATTTTATGGTATTTAATAATGGATGGAACAAAACGATTTGGTGAAATAAATGCACTTGTTGCTGGAATTACACATAAAATATTAACTACTCAATTAAGAGAATTAGAGAACCATGGGCTGATAAGTAGGAAGGTATATGCGCAAGTGCCACCTAAGGTAGAATATTCTATAACAGAAAGAGGTTTAACATTGATGCCTGTTTTGCAAGTAATGTGCAAATGGGGCAGAGAAAATAATGCTATACAATATGAAATGGATAGTTCCATATGTAGAAAAAAAGAATTGTATGGAAAAGAAAAATAAAAATCAATGTATTTATATAGGATATATAGTGCTGAATTAGGATTTAATATTTTTGTTCATTTTGAACTTACATATAACGACATAATATTCATATTTTATCTTGTTATATTTTTATCACATATGATATACTGAATTTGTTGAATAATATGACATATTTAAAAAAATATCAATGGAGGTATTCATATGAAAATTAAAGCAATAATTTTATCACTAGCGGTAGGTGCTACTTTATTAACAGGATGTGGCGCTAAGAAAGCAGCAGTACCAGCACCAACACCTGCAAAAACAGAAGCAGTAACACCAGCAAAAACAGATGTAGTAACAACTGCTTCAGTAGTAAATACTCAAGCGGCTTTTGAAAATGGAATAAGCAGTAAGGGTACATGGATTGTTGCAATTATAAAGGATTTAGCTATTGACAAGGATATTGTAGTTGATGGGGAGTTTAAAAATGGCAAAAAAGATACTAGTGGTAAAGAACTTCTACAACGTAAGATAGCTCTATACACACAAGATGCAGACCGTAAAGTAACTGCTAGATTTACTTTGACTGCGCCAAAATTAACTTTTAATAGTCCTATGGGCAGTATAGAACATGGAACTTTCAAAGGTGACCTTTATGTTTCAGGGAGTAACTTCCAATTAAAAGATGCTACAGTAGAAGGAAATGTTTATTTTATTACTGCTGAAGCTAAATCTACATTTAAAATGGATGCTACAAGTAAAGTTACTGGAGTTCAAGAATTAAAAAAATAAATTATACTGTGTACTTTTAAAAG
This sequence comes from Clostridium estertheticum, assembly GCF_011065935.2. Taxonomy (NCBI): domain Bacteria; kingdom Bacillati; phylum Bacillota; class Clostridia; order Eubacteriales; family Clostridiaceae; genus Clostridium; species Clostridium estertheticum. Next base: position 2,049,248 of record NZ_JAAMNH020000001.1, read on the forward strand.
TATATAAACTATAATAAAATCAGCTAATCCATTGGAACACTAATGGTTTAGTTGATTTTTTTATTTTTATATTGATTTAATTTATCAATTTTAAGGAGATAATATAATACATAGAAATTCATATTTTATGCATAGATAATATGCTCACTCAATTGCAAATTTTTTGACAGTGAAAACAATGTGTTAACACTTGATTTTTTTTATTGATATTTTTGGTTAATTTACTTATTATTATTATTATTAAAGCAACATTAGTTAAAGGTGGGGTTATTATAAGCATTTTAGTTTTATTAACAGTCATTTCTCCTTATACTGTGATTATACCAGTAATATACATGACATATAAGGTGTTATTTGGGAAATTAATCATATACAAAAATCAATGGAATATAGGACTTTTTATAATTTTTATGTGGTCATTGATAGTAGGGGCTATAAATTATAGTCTTATGTCAATTGTGGCGTCTTTTGCTCTATTTATATATTTATGCATTAGTATTTTTCTGCAAAACTATTGCGAAAATGAAAATAAGGTAGAAAAGATATATAGGCATTTAGTGTATTTTTCAGTTTTTTCAGCAATTTTTGGGATTATTGAAAAAATTATATCTATATATTTCCATTATAATATTTGGGAAAAATTTCTTGAGATTACATCTCAGCCAGTAGTTAATGATAGAATATACAGTACCTTTGGAAATCCAAATGTAGCTGGCAATTGGTTTGCAATAATGATTGTTGTAGGTGTTTATTTTTGTAGTGTTACATCTAAAACTACAAAATTATTCTATCAAATATCAACACTTTTGTTTGTTATTGCGTTGTGTTTAACAGGGTCACGGGGAGCTTTCATGGGTTTGTTATTTGGACTTTTTATTTTTTATCTTCTAAAAGCTAATAAAAAAGATATGTGGCTGGTTATAACAATATTTATATTTACAGCTATACTTACTTTTGCACCATCAGATATTTTAAAATATGTAACTGCTCATGATCTTGAAAGCTCATTTAGTAGTCGTTATGGAATATGGAATGGATGTTTAAAAATGATAAAAGCGAAGCCTTTTATAGGTTGGGGAATTACGGGAATTAATGACCATGGAGCAAGTTTTATGAAAGGTTATTATTATGCAACCTTATACCATGGGCATAATATCTGGATTACTATTATGACCACACTTGGGGCTGTTGGAATATTAATATATGGTTATATGAAAATTAATTTATTTAGAAATTTAAAAACACTTTATTCGCAAAATTGTAAATTAATCCCAATGCTAGCAGGTATTCAAGCTGTAATAATTGGGCACGGATTGGTGGATTTTACAATGATTGCACCGCAGACTGGGTTATTATTTATTGGTTGCTGCGCTATAATAAGTGCGCTTGCAAATAAATAACAATTATTATGCCACTTGCCACGTGGGTGGCACCAATGATATAGTATAAAAAGATAACAAAAATATGTTTAATATAGAAAGGTAAATAAGAATGATAAAATTTAAAAAACTAGGGCTTAGTGATGATATTCTAAGCGGTCTAAAAATTCAAGGAATAAGTGATCCAACGGAAATACAAGAGCAAAGTATTAAATTAATAAAGGATGGCATGGATGTTATAGCGGAGGCACAAACAGGTACTGGTAAGACCCTTGCGTTTCTACTGCCAATGTTTGATAATATGTCGGCTGATATAAGTACAATTCAAGGATTAATAGTGACTCCTACAAGAGAACTTGCAATACAGATAACCAGTGAGGCTAAGAAACTTGCAGAAGGTAAAAACTTAAATATTTTGGCGGCCTATGGTGGTAAGGATATAGGTGTGCAGCTAAAAAAACTAAAGGGAAATATTCACCTAGTCATTGCAACGCCAGGTAGATTACTAGACCATCTAAGACGAGGTACCATACAACTTGATAAGCTAAAGACATTAGTGTTGGACGAGGCAGATCAAATGCTCCTTATGGGATTTAAAAACGATATTGAAGATATTATAGAAAAAACACCTAAAAGCAGACAGACATTATGTTTTTCAGCAACTATGGGTTCAGATGTAAAAAAGATGGCATATAAGTATATGAATGATCCTATAGAAATAATTATTAAAAAAGAAGAAACAACTCTTAAAAATATAAAGCAATTCTTAATAGAAACTACAGATAGAAAAAAACAAGAAGATTTATGTAAGGTTTTAGATGAAGATAATCCATTTATGGCTATCATTTTTTGTAGAACTAAAAGAAGAGTGGATGATCTAGAGATGGCTCTTTATAAAAAAGGTTATAACTGTAAAAAGCTACATTCAGATATAACTCAAGCAAAAAGGGAAAAAATAATGAAAGAATTTAAAAAATGTGATATACAGTATTTGATTGCTACGGATGTAGCAGCTAGAGGGCTTGATATTAATGGAGTTAGTCATGTTTATAACTATGATATACCTGAAACTGCTGAAGGCTATATACATCGTATAGGAAGAACTGGAAGAGCTGGAGAAGAAGGATATACATATTTATTTGCAGCTCCCAAGGATAAATTTATTTTAGATGCAATAGAAAAGAAAATAAAAGGTCAAATTCCTAGAAAGATTTTGTAGTGGATTTTTTATCGCATAATAGATAATTCATTATTTAGAATAATTGAAATGAGAAAACACTTAAAGTTGGTTAATAGCCAACTTTAAGTGTTTTTAAAAAGCTATTTATTTTTCTGTGATTTTATTAATAAAAAAGGTTAAACAAATTTCTTAGCACTCTTCCAATGCTTTGAAGCTAAATCATACTTTTGGAAATCTGGTATATCTCCCTTGGTTTCAACCAGTGCTTTAGCTACTTTTTTTAAATCACGTCGTGTTTCACAGTTAAAAGAATTTGATTCTTCTATTGATTGCATTACATCTTCCACCATTCCTTGGAACTTATTCATTATAAAGCCTCCTTCAATTATTATTTTTTAACCAAGTAGTAATTTAATAAATTCTTATTGCGATAATTCTAAATGTTCTATTCTTAATTGCTTCATTGCACATATAGTTTTAACTAATTAAAACCCTAATATACTTATTAATCATCCTCAAAAAATAGGTTAATCTATTTTTAAAGATGCTTATATTTTCTAATAAAAAAGTACACAACACCTAAAAATAATATATGTTGTGTACTTTTCTTATATTAAGTTATAATTTTTAGTTTTACTATTCGATTTTTACTGGTGTTTTGTATAATAAATTTTGTATCGTTATAAATTATTGTTTCGCCTGTCTTTGGAAGTCGTCCGTGTATTCCTGTAACGAAGCCACCTATGGTATCAAAATCCTCTGATTCTATATTGAGACCTATCATTTCATTAACCATGTTTATTCTCGTGTTACCAGCAACAATAAATTCATCTTCTTTAACAACTTCAATTTGATCTGGATCATCATCATATTCATCGTCTATATCTCCAACTATTTCTTCTACTAAATCTTCAATTGTTACAAGTCCAGCAGTACCACCATATTCATCTAATAAAATAGCTATAGGCACTCTTTTTAAACGCATATCAGCAAATAAATCCACAGTGCTTTTAAACTCGTAGGTAAAGTAAGGCACACGCATATGTTTCTCTATAGTAAATTCTTCTATTTCATTTTCAAAGAAAATTAAATCTTTAAGATATAAAACACCAATAATATTATCAATATTCTCTTGGTATATAGGAACTCTAGAAAATTGTTCTTGTTTGAAGATCTTTATGAGTTCTTCATAAGTTGAGTTTACATTTGCTACAATCATATCAGTTCTTGGAGTCATAACATCTTTTGCCTGTGAATCTCCAAATTCAAATACATTATAGATCATTTGCTTCTCTTCGCCTTCTAAAACCCCTTCTTCATGGCTTACACTAACCATAGTTTTCAACTCTTCTTCAGTAATAAATGGTCTCTGCTTACCTATTTCTCCACCCATTAATTTTATAATGGAATTTGTAATATAAATTAATACTGTAATAAGTGGATTTAAAATGAAGGTAATTAGATTTATTGGCCGAGCAACTTTTAAAGCTACTTTCTCTGAGTTTTGTGCGGCTAATGACTTTGGCGTTATTTCTCCGAAAATCAATACAAAAATTGTCATTACAGCGGTTGCAATACCTACTGCAGAGTCACCTAAAGAGGGTCCTAAATATTTAATTGCCAAGGAAGTTGCTAGTGCAGAAGCACCGATATTGGCCACAGTATTTCCTACCAATATGCCACCTAATAGTTTACTTGGATTTTTAAGTAATTTATTAATTAGTGCAGCGCCTTTAATTTCTGATTCTACCATATGCCTTAATCTGATTTTACTTAAAGTCATTAGGGCAGTTTCAGAAGAAGAGAAAAAAGCTGAAAATCCTAATAAAATCACTAAAGATATAATTTGCCACGTACCATCGGGGTCCATAATATGTTCACACTCCTTAAGATATAACCTAAAAAAATTATATCATAAAATGAGAGATATTCAAATAAAATTATCATTAATATTTCAAAGTATTGTATTTTTTTGTATACAAATACAATTATTCAAACTCCGGTACTACTTACAAAAGTCCTTTGTTAATTTATTATATAGTGCAATTAAGAATATTTTTAAATACTGTAGGATTATAATTATAAAAAAAGCTATTAAAAAAAAGTGGTAAGATAGTAGTGTTTGAAATTTAGAATAAAATACATACAATAGGCAAATTAAATTGGAAACAAAAAGATAAATTATGGGTTTGATAAGCGAACTATTCATTTTTTTAGTATAACTATATATTAAAAAAATAATACAAAAAATAATTCCCAAAAATAAGAGGCTTTTATATGTATATGTGAAGCTTGAAGTAAAAATTTCTTTTGAGAACACAGCTTTTTTAAAAACCAAATATCGCATTAATCCCATTTTTCTGTCCGAGAAATATTGTAGGAGTAGTGGTGGAATGAGTATTAGTAACTGTAAGAGTGTAATTATTCTTTTTAGTATTGTAATATTATAAGTTTTCATATGATTCACCTTCTTAATTATATTGTTTTTTCAGTTAAATATAACACAAAAGGGCAATATTTTAATATGCCCTTTTGTGTTTTTATTATTTAGCTTTTGGTTCACCTTTTTCTACAGGGTTTTTAGGGTTTGCACTCCATTCATACCATCCATTACTGTATAATGAAATATTTTTAAGTCCCATTACATCAGCATAGGTTAGAACTTCGGCGGCCCTCCAACCAGAACCACAGAAGAAGGAAAGTCTTTGATCTGGAGTAATTCCTTGCTCTTTCCACATAGCTAATATTTCGTCTTTATTACGCATGGTGTTGTCTATATTTCTATAATCCTGCAGATGATTTGGGTCGCTACCAGCATGACCCCAAGTAGAGCCTGCGGGTCTTCCCATGAATTTTAAATCACTGTAGCCAGATATCTTGCCAGTATACTCATCCCAGCTTCTTACATCTACAAGTTTACTATTAGCTTTATCCGCTAATATTTCTTTTGCTTTGTTTATGTCTACTATATATCCCTTATTTACTGGTATTATGGCACCAAAGGAACTTACCGGTTTTTTTGGATTAGAAATTGTTTCCGTTTCATAACCAGCATTTCTAAAAGCAGCAGTTCCGCCATTTAAAACCCTAACATCCTTAACTCCAATGTACTTTGCTATGGCAGCAATTCTAAAAGAGGCCATTGGATCAGGTCCGTATAGAACAACTGTTGTATCTGCAGTTAATCCGTTTTTTTCTGCAAATGTTTTAAGAGCCGCATCAGAGTTAATGCTCCAAAGTGGAGCTGATTCTATTTCATCTGTATTTATATGCACTGCACCTTTAACATGACCTTTTTTGTAATCTTCATCTTTAGATTCTTCGCCCCAGGCAACTTCGAAAATTTTATATTTATCATTAGTGTAAGTTTCTGGTTTTTTACCATTAACTAAGTCATTTACAAAGGAAGGTGGAACTAACATTTGATAGTTTGCATAATTTTCCATTGGAAGACTAGCATCAGCAGCCCACTGTTTAACATCATATGTATAAATATTTACTATTCCTTTTTGCTTTAAATATGTTGCAACGGCCTGTGCATCTTTTCCATTTGCATCGCACAATACAACACTTTTATCCGCTGAAATGTTCTTTATTCTTAGTGCTTTTTCTAAAATTTTATCCTTTTCTTTATCTTCTGCCTTTAACCAGGTAGCAGAAAAATCCGTCGCACCTTTAATGTGTCCACCACGCAGGACCCCATCTAGTCTCCAACCATTAAATGCGTCATTTGCTCTTGTATCCACTACTATCCAGCCCTTGTTAAGTAGTTTCTCTTTTAAATCTTTAGTGCTTATAGCTTTAATCACTGATGCATTAGTATCCGTTGTGGCTTTTTTTACCTCTTTATTACTTGAACACCCAATAAAAGACATTGCAGTAGTAACAGTAATAAGGGTAGCTAACGTAAGTTTTGTAAATTTTTTCATAATAATCCCTCCCAAACAGAAAAATTTTAACATATAACCAGAAAAGATGCTAATTTATTTTTCTGATAAGTAACCTATTAACTATTTCAATTTCCTATAGCTATCATATATTATTCGCTGAAGTCCATAATTAATGCAATTAAGTGTAGTATTTTGTTGGTAATTATCAATTACAGGGAAATTATAGGATGAATAGTATATGAAATGTTATTTTATGTGTTATTATATATGTGAATATATAGTTGTAAGCACACAATAAGTACAATTAAAAAAGGAGCTAATTTATGGCGAAAATTAAGTCGCATAAAATTAAAATATTTATTTTACTATCAATAACTCTAATTACTATTATTACAATAATTAAAGGAAGTAGTGAAATTAGCCATACAAAAAAGAATGTACCCGTGGCAGAGAAAGGGGTACTAGACCTAAGAAATTGGGATTTTAAGGCGGATGGTATGATAAAACTTAATGGAGGATGGGAATTTTATGATAATAAATTGCTTTTACCTGAGGACTTCAAAAGCGATATAAAACAAGACGTTAAGTATGAAAATTTACCAGGTATTTTTGGTGAGCGAGGATATTGTACATATAGATTAAAGCTACTTATGAAGAATGAAGAGGAGCTTTATTCAGTAAAGATAGATTTTATTCAAAATGCATATGAACTTTGGGCTAACAATAAATTAATAACCTCTGTTGGAAAAGTGGGCAAAGCTAAAAATGAAATGGTTCCAAAATTAAATCCAGCTATAGGATCCTTTTATGTGGAAAAGGGAGAAACTTATTTAGTCCTTAGAGTTAGTAATTTTTATAATAAATATGGATACATAGATACACTAATATTGGGGAAATCAGAAGAAATTACAGCTATGAGGGAGAAAAAGATAGCCCTTAGTGTATTTATTTTTGGATGTAGTATTATGGCTGCTATATATAGTATTGGAGTATTTATTAATAGAAGAAAAGATAAGGCACAATTATATTTTGCAATGATTTGTGTAATTATTGCTATTAGAACATTATTTATTGGGGAAGGATTTTTAATTTCACTATTACCAAATCTTAATTATATCTTTTCTACAAAAATAAAAATATGGACATTTTATGCTTATATTCCTTTTATTATTTTATGCATAGATAAGTCTTATGAGAAAATAATGTCACCTAAATTAGTAAAAACATCCAATTATTTAGCTTTACTATATACTTTAATTGTAATTTTTATTCCCATGGAATACTATTTATACTATATAGCCCCTTTTGAAGCATTTGCACTATTATCTATCTTTTATATGATGTACAAAATCTCTATAATATACATAGATCGGGGACAATCGGACTATATAGTTGTGGTAGGATTATTTGCACTATTTATTACAAGGATTAACGATATTTTGTATGAATACAGTATTGTATTTACTGATTCATTTGCGTCCCTTGGCATATTGATATTTATTATTGTCAATTACTATGTTTTAGCAAAGCGCCAAGCGGATGAACTTTCAAGTGTTGAGAATACAAGTGCTAAACTTAAATCTCTAAACGACTTAAAAGATGATTTTCTTGCTGTAACTTCACATGAATTAAAAACTCCATTGAATGGAATTATTGGATTAACTGAAGGTATAGTGACCAATAAGGGAGTCAATTTAGATGGTGAGCTTAGAGAGGATCTATTTTTGGTGAACTCTAGTGCTAAAAGATTATCTAACTTGGTCAATGATATGATGACATTTTCTAAGCTTAAAAATAATGAAATTGTATTACACAGGAAGCCAGTTAATATAAGTAATGTGGTAGAGATGGTAATAAAATTTAATCGAATATCTATAAATAGTAAAAATGTTATTTTTACTAATACAATTGACAAAAATGCACCTTATGTATTTGGGGATGAAGACAGAATACAGCAAATCCTATATAATTTACTGGGCAATGCTATAAAATTCACACATACAGGAAAGATAACATTATCCTATAAATTATTGAATTCTTTTATTGAGATTTCTGTAACAGACACAGGAATAGGAATTCCACAGCATAAGCTTAATAAGATTTTTAATAGATATGAGCAAGTGGATGGAATTTCAGAAAAGTATGGTGGCACTGGAGTAGGACTTTATGTAACTAAAGAACTTATCCAAATACAAGGTGGAACTATAGTGGTTTCTTCAATTATAGGAAAAGGAAGTAAATTTATGTTTACTATTCCTTTATGCACAGAAGAAGACCTAAGGAATAATCCTCAGGAAAGCCAACCAAATATAAACAAAGGAGAAATACAAGCTGAATATTTAAAGCACTTAGAGTTAAAACCTAATCTTGTAAGTATATCATTGGAGCATGGTAAGAAAATTATTGATGAAAATATAAAATCAACAAGCAGTGATAAATATAGAATTTTGATAGTTGATGATGAGTATGTTAACCGTAAGGTATTAAAAAATTATCTGTCAAATGACACCTTTGAAGTATTAGAAGCATCATCCGGCACTGAAGCATTGAGGATAGTAGAAGAGAATGCGGATTTAGATTTAGTAATTCTTGATATGATGATGCCGGATATTTTAGGTTATAAAGTATGTGAGATTATTAGGGAAAAACAATCTATATTTGAACTTCCTGTGTTAATTATGACTGCAGATAGTAGCCTAGAGCACTTAGTTATATCCTTTGAATGTGGTGCAAATGATTATTTAAGGAAACCATTTAATATTCATGAGTTATTATGTAGAATAAACACACTGATAACCTTAAAGCATTCCGTTAAACAAGCATTATCCTTAGTACATGAGCTTGGAATAGCTAAAAACCAAGTTAAGGAACTTAGTATGCAAAGCGCCGAAACTAGTAAACGGGTTGAAGAGCTTATGGCATATGATAAAGTTAAAACTGAATTTTTTGCTAATTTATCACATGAACTTAGAACTCCTCTAAATGTAATTTGTAGTACGATACAACTAATAAAATCCCTTGACGGATCAAAGGAACTAGGTGAAGAAAAAATAAAATATTATATCAATATCATGAATCAAAATTCCCTTAGGTTACTTAGACTTATAAACAATATAATAGATACAACTAAAATAGAGGCAGATTACATAAGCCTTCAATTGAAAAATGGAGACATAGTCTATGTTGTAGAGGAAATATCGCAATCTGTAGCTGAGTATATAAAAAATCATGGCATAACCCTTATATTTGATACTGATATAGAAGAAAAGACCATTGCGTTTGATGAAGAAAAAATAGAAAGAATTATGTTGAATTTATTATCTAATGCAGTTAAATTTACAAAGGAAAATGGAAGCATTCTAGTTAATATACATGATAAAGGTGATTTTATTCAAATATCTATAAAGGATACAGGTATAGGAATTCCAAAAGATAAGTTAGATTTTATTTTTCAACGGTTTGCCCAAATTGACAAATCCACATCAAGACAGAATGAAGGCAGTGGAATAGGGCTGGCTTTAGTAAAGTCTCTTGTAGAGATGCATGATGGTGAAATTCATGCAAATAGTGTAGAGGGAGAGGGAAGTGAATTTATTATAACACTACCAGTTAGAATTGTAGATACGACGAAAGAAGAAAATAATCTTAAAAATAAAGAGGTATTTGAAACAAATTATGACGAAAATTTATCCATAGAGTTCTCTGATATTTATAAATGAGACTATTGAGTTTAAAACCATAAGAGAAGAAATGAACCCTTCTTGAAAATTATTTAAAATTTTCAAGAAGGGTTCATTTCTTTTGTGAAGATAAGTTTATAGTTTACTAATATTAATTTTCATTTGTTCCAGTGTCATGCCACCTTTTATAGTGGAGACAATATTTCCTTCCTTATTTATAAAGAAAGAAGTTGGAATTGCTACAATATTATATTTTGTTGCTATACTTTGATCTGAATCTAATAGAACAGTAAAATTATATTTATTGTTATCTATAAAAGATTTTGCTGTGGTTTTGGCATCACCAATATTTACAGCCAGAATAACTAAATCAGAATCCTTTGTTTGTCCGTATAATTTTTCAATATCAGGCATTTCGGCTTTGCAAGGCGGACACCAACTTGCCCAAAAGTTCAGAAATACCTTTTTTCCTTTAAAATCACTAAGGGAAACCTCCTTGCCATTTAAATCTGTCAGTTTAAAATTTAGTGCGGCAATCTTATCAGCATCTGTGCTTTTCATAGTGGAAGAGGGATTGGCAGAAGCAGAATCCTTTACAGTGCTGGTACTCGTATTTGCACCTGTACTATTGGTTTTAGAATTTTCTTTGATAGCTATGTCTGAATCCTTGGATTTGTTTTTATTGTAATCAACTACAGAATAAATACTTATTCCAAATACTAAAATTACTACAAGTGGTAAAATTATTTTCTTCATTATTAATCCTCCAATCAGTTAAATGTAATCTAAAAGGGATATATTAAAGACTTTAGAACTTAAAACAATGTATCTTGAAATGTTCCTAAAAATTAAAGAAATCTAAATAGCGACTTAAAACATTCACATTATTTGTGAAAATTAAAATACCCATTATGAGTAATAGCACTCCACTTATAGTGGATATTACAGGTAGATATTTAAAAATAGCAGCTTTGTGCTTTGTAAAACTACCTATAGCAAGTGCAGTTAATATAAAAGGAACAGCAAGACCTAATGAATATACGCAGAGCAGAAGGATACCTTTTACTATGGTTTCAGAACTGCTAGCATACATAAGGATAGAAGATAAAATAGGTCCTATGCAGGGAGTCCAACCAGCTGCAAAGGCCATGCCCATAAGTATAGAACCGAATTTGCCACTAGCTTTATTAAAAGAGAAAAATCTTTTTTCTCTATAAAGTAGTTTAATCTTTAGGAGTCCCATGGTGTGAAGACCGAATACTATCATTAAAGAACCGCTGATTTTTCTAAAAATGGTCTGATTTGAAATGAAAAGTTTGCCAAGGGTTGTTATAGAAGCTCCCATTAAAATAAAAATAATAGAAAAACCAATAACAAAGCCAATAGATTTATATAATACATTCAATTTAGCTTTTTTATCATCTAATTCATTAATAGCCGTTCCAGTTATGTAACTTATATATGCTGGTACTAGCGGTAAAACGCAGGGAGATAAAAAAGAAAGTAATCCTGCTGAAAAAGCTAATATAAGTGAAATATTGTCCAACTATGTGTCACCTCCTAGGATGTTAATATGTTATATAAAATCAAGTAAAATATTACATGTTTTTAATATAACAGTATGATATCATATTAATATGATATATCAAAGTATTATACTATATCGTATTATTAAATTATATAAATAACAAGATACAATATTATATCATATTATAATTTTGTAGTATACTGCATTTATAATTAAAAATTTGGCTAATATAATTACAGAAAAAAATCCTACTATATTATCATTATAGGTATACATTTAGTAACTATAGTTCATATAAGTATCTACTTGCAAAAAATGAACAAACGGTATAAAATTATAGATGGACGTAAAATATGATGATATTTATGGTATATCCTAAGGGGAAAGGTTGATATGATGATTTTTAAAAGACTTACAATAGAAGACAAAGCTACATTGGAGAAATTTATATATCCATATAAATTTCTAAGTTGTGAATATTCTTTTACAACTTTATATATATGGAGAGAGGCTTGTGATATTTGTTTTACTATTCATAAAGGGGCACTAATAATAAAGAAACAGGATTTTGCAGGAAGATACTATTTTATGCAGCCGCTAGGGTATAGTACTGAAAATCTTAAAGATATAATCGATGCACTAATGGACTATAAGACGAAAAACAATATGCACTACTTATTCAAAGATCTTGATGAAGGTTTTATGGAAGAAATTAGCAACATATATGATGATGTTCAGGACATTTGTATAAAAGAAGATCGAGATAATTTTGATTATTTATATGAAGCTGAAAAACTCATACAGCTTTCTGGTAAAAAGCTTCATGGTAAAAAGAATCATTATAATTCTTTTATAAAGAGTTACAAATATGAAGTTAAAGACATTAAAGAGGAACAAGTGATAAGTGATGTAATATTAGCTGCAGAAAAATGGTATGAAGGCAATGAAGAAGATGATGATAAGCTTTATTACGAATTACAGGGAATAAAAGATGTTCTGCAAAATTTGAAAATAATAGATATTCAGGGTATTGCTGTTTACGTAGATGAAAAAATAGTTGCATTTAGTTTAGGAGAAAAACTAAATGATAATTTAGCAGTAATTCATATAGAAAAAGCAGATATGGATTATAGTGGTGTGTACAGCTTTATTAACAAAACTTTTGTAGACAGATGTTTTAGTGACGTTAAGATAATTAATAGGGAACAAGACCTAGGAATTGCAGGTCTACGAAAGTCCAAACTATCTTATCACCCTTTCAAATTAGAAAAAAAATATATTTTTAGTTTTTCTAAATGTTTAGTTAGTGATGTTTAATAAAATAGACTAGCATAAAGCTAGTCTATTTTTTCGATAATATTGAAACTTCGAAGAAGATGAACAGCTTAGCAGAGGATGATTTAACCATATTTCAGCACCCTAGTTGATGATTTAATATGGAATTAAAGCTAGAGAGAAGGTTATTTTATGAAAAATCTTTTGGTTGGGGAAAAAATAGTGCTTACTTCTATAAATGAAGAAGATGTTTTGGAATTTCAAAAGTGGTACAACGATGTATCCTTCATGCGTCATTACGATATAGTAAGTGCGATTCCTAAAACAATAGAAGATGTAAAACAGTTAGTTAGTGAAGTACATAAATCTAATACAGCCTATATTTTTGCTGTGAAAGATCTTCTGAAAAAAGAGTTTATTGGAGTTACAGGATTTGAAGACATATCTTGGAACAATGGAACTGCCTTAATATATATAGGAATCGGAGGGGAAAAACATAGAGGATGCGGCTATGGAGAGGAAGCTCTTAAATTAAGTATAGAGTTTGGGTTTCAAGAACTGAATTTCCACAGAATACAGCTTACTGTACTTGAATACAATGAACCTGCTATAAAGCTATATGAGAAAGTAGGCTTTAAAAGAGAAGGGGTATATAGGGAGTTTATTCATAGAGATGGCAGAAGGTATGATATGTATTTATATGGAATACTGAGATCTGAGTGGGAAAATACCCAAAAAGAAAAATAAACATAAAATGCCAGGAGGGGGCAATCATGTGAATATAAAAAATAAAAACTTAGCACAAATACACTTAGCTGTTTTTTTGTTTGGAATAGCAGGATTATTTGGAAAATTACTCTCACTGTCACCTATGATAATTGTACTAGGAAGAGTTTTCTTTTCAAGTGTTTTTTTATTGATTGTTATGATTTTCCTTAAGAAAGACATAAAACTAAAAGTAAAAAAAGATTATCTTTACTTAGCAATAATGGGACTTATTTTAGCCATTCACTGGAGTACCTTTTTTAAGTCCATTCAGGTGTCAACAGTAGCAATTGGCCTTCTGATATTTTCTACATTTCCTGTTTTTGTTACTTTTCTCGAACCTTATTTTTTTAAAGAAAAAATTGTGATGAGAGATATTGTAATTGCAGTTGTTACACTACTAGGAGTAGCACTTGTAGTTCCGAAGTTTCAACTAGGAGATAATTTAACACAGGGAGTTCTGTGGGGAGTACTTTCTAGTTTCACATATGCAATTCTTTCAATGCTTAATAGAAAATATGTGAAAGAGTATTCAAGTGTAGTGATAGCTTTTTATGAACAATTCGTAGCAACACTAGTATTAATTCCTTTTTTATTTTTAATAAAACCTATTTTCAAACCTACAGATATATTATTACTAATTTTATTAGGTATTGTTTTTACTGCAATATCTCACTCATTATTTATTAATGGTTTAAAAAGTGTAAAAACACAAACGGCAGGCATTATTTCTAGTTTGGAACCAGTCTATGGTATTATTTTTGCTCTGATTATCATTGGAGAGGTACCAACTGCAAGAGAAATTTTAGGTGGTGTCATTATTTTAGGAACTGCTTTTTATTCAACAGTAAAATCACAATAATTCTACATATTATTGTGATTGAAAAATGTTTATACATAATATTATATATCTTACTCTATTGAAGATAATAATGATTTTGGAAATTCAATAGTAAAAGTTGTTCCTGCTCCAAGTTGACTTTCTACAAAAATTTTTCCGTTATGTGCTTCAACAAGAGATTTTGTAATAGTAAGACCTATACCTGATCCACCAGAATTTTTATTTCGAGAGAGATCGCTTCTATAGAATCTTTCAAATATATAGGGTAAGTCTTTTTCAGCAATTCCTAGGCCATTATCTTTTACTTTTATAACAATGTGTTTTTCAGTTTGTACTAATGTGATTTGTACCTCCCCACCTATATTTAAGTAGTTATAAGAGTTGTAAAGAAGGTTATACATAATTTGTTTAAGCTTATCTTTATCCATTGCAACAATAATATTACCTGTAAGGTTAGAAGCAAGTGTGAAACCACTTTTGCTATATAATAGTTCGAAGTTATTCATAATTCCATTTAACTCATTGGATAAATTAAATTTTGTTTTATTTAAATTAAGATTAGCTTGCTCTAATTTTGCAAGATTTCGTAGATTATCTACTAGTTTTGTAAGCCTATCAATTTCCTCTGAAAAAACTTCTATTCTCTCTTTGGTGGGTTCCCATACCCCATCAAGAATGGCTTCAACGTGTGTTTTAAGTGTTGTAAGTGGAGTTCTTATTTCATGAGCCATATCAGAAGTAAATCTCTTTCTAATCATTTCTTGCTGGCTTAACGTCTCTGCTAAATAGTTAATTGAATTTGAAAGCTCGTGGATTTCCTTTGTTTTTGTCTTTATAGAACACCTAATATCTAGGTGACCATCTCTCATTTGATTAGCAGTAGAAGTGATTTTTATTAGTGGGTTTGATATCTGTTTTGAGAGAATAATGCTTATGACTAGCCCAATAAGTAATGTTATAAAAGCTGATAACATAAATGATTGATTTAACGTCATGGTAAAGGCTAATGCAGCGTTAGTTAAGTAGGAGGTACTGAAGTATCCGGCTACTAAATAACCAACAGTATTGCCATTTTTAAGTAGGGGGTGATTTGCTTCTAAATATTCTCCAAGGTTATTATTAGAGCCTTTGTGCATCATGGAACCCATCATTGAATCACTCTTGCTTCTGTTTTGCAAATGGGCGCTACCAGAGGAAAAAATTAAATTACCCTTCATATCTTTAATTTCTATAAATAGTTCTTGTGATACTGCATATCTTTGAATTTCATCCTTATTTAAATTAGAATATCCATTACTACCTGTATATAAATCTTCTACAAGTTTTACTATACTTTCAATCTTTGACTTATGTTCGTCTAGCAGATATCTATTAAACTCTTTATCGATCCTGTAATTGGAGATAAGACTTGTTATAAGAATAGAGGTAATAATAGCTAAGAGAAAGCCTAAAGAAAGTTTTTTTGTTAAGGAAATTTTCATTTGTTACCTCCTAAAATTATAATTATCCTATAAATTTATACCCAAGTCCATAAATTGTAATAATATATGTGGGTTCCTTTGGAACGTCCTCAATTTTTTGTCTGATGTTTTTTATATATGAATCAACAGTTCTATCAAATCCATCGTAATCCATGCCGAAAGCTTTTTCTACTAACTGTTCCCTAGAGAATACCTGGCCAGGATTAGTAAGCAAGGCTACTAATACTTTGAATTCATTGGTGGTGAGATTTACAGTTTGACCATGTTTTTTTACAAGGATTTTTTTAACATCTATTTCTAAATCGTTGTTATTGAAGGTTAAATAATCAGCTAAGGGGGAAGAGTCTCTATAAGTTCTTCTTATAAGTGCCCGTACTCTAACTACTAGTTCACGAGTGCTGAAGGGCTTTGTTAAGTAGTCATCTGCACCCATAGTTATACCATCAATTCTATCATCCTCATCAACTTTTGCGGTTAACATGATTATTGGAACATCCGAAGTTGCTCTTATTTTACTACAGACTTCTTCTCCGGATATTTTAGGAAGCATTAAATCTAAAATTATTAGATGGATAACTTCATTGTTAAATATATTTAACGCAGACTCACCATCTAGTGCAGTAACTACTTGAAAACCATCCTTCTCTAAATAAGCCTTTACTACATCAAGAATTCTTTTTTCATCATCTACAACTAATATTCTTTTGATGTCATTCATAGTAGCACCCCCAATTTTAATAAATAACAATACTATTATATCTTTAAAATAAGCTTTATAAAATAAGTATATAGAATTACCAACTTTTAACAAGAAAAACTAGAGAAAATCTCTAGTTTTTCTTGTTAAGTACAGTTTTTCTATTAATATACTCTTCTTCGCTAACTTCTCCCATAGCAAATTTTTCATCTAACATTTTTAATGCACTATGAGGGTGGTTAACGTATTTTTTATATAGCTTAATACCTATAAATACTAAAGCAGCGAATATTAATAATTTTATACCCATCATTAGAAACAAACCACTTCCACCAGAAAAACAAGAAGCACCAGGACCATAACCTCTACCAAACATAATATTTCCTCCCTTTAATTAATAATTACACTATTAATATATTTATATAATAGCAATTAATTGTGGAGGAATTATGGAGAAAAATAAATCTTTAGTTAATTAAATTTCCATCTGTAATGAGCATGTATTGGAGCTGTAAAGTATGAAAGTTTCATTGTACTAGCATGGGGCTTTGTATTATGAATAACATAGGGGATACCATTTTTATCTCTTATATTAGAAATGATACCAACGTGTTCGTACCCCTTTGTAAATACCACAATATCACCAGGTTGCCACTCTTTTAAATTTTCATCATTTCTAGATTTAACTTCAGTGGTTAAACTTAGGCAGTATCTGCTAAAAAACACATCTTGGTTTGGTACTCTTCTAAAATCAATATTAGGATCAGGCTTTCCAGCTACTCTAGGATAAAGTTTAGTATTGTTTTTTATATCCTCATCAATAAGATCTTTTAAGTTAATGTCAGCATATTTAAAGCCTCTCCAAATCACGTCGGTACATACACCTTCATTTTCAGGTGGGTATCCGCCATTATAATAATTACTAATATATTTTGTTTTACTCTGAGCTTCATTATTAGCACCATTAACTATATCTAATACATCTGCTATTCTATTTTTGTTGTTATCCACTTTTGAAAAAATTTCAGATACTTGAAATTTGGGTTTAAAAATGTTGAAAATATATTCATTAACAAGTTGCTTATATGGAATAAATACATATATGGAAGTTAGGATTAAAAATATAATTATTAAAATAAAAAGAGATTTTTTTTTCATAGGATCACCTTTCCTAAATTTAATGTGAAATATTAAATTTTATATAATCAAAAATGATTTTGTATTTTTAACTATGTAAGTTATATACAATTATTATAACATAACAAGGTTAAATAACCAGTAATTATGAAATTTAGGAAACTTAGCTAAAAGTTTTTAAAAATAAAAAAAATAGCAACAAAGATTGCAAGATAAACCTCCAATCTTTGTTGCTAAAATATACTGCACAATTTCTATAGATAAATTGGACATTTAATAAAGTGAAAAATATAAGTAGATTTGCACAAACAAGTCTACTTATATTTCATAGCAGTAATTACCTCCCATTTTTCAACTTAATATAAATGGCCCATTTTTTCTTTCTTAGTATTAAAGTACTTTTGATTATACAGATTTGTTTCCATAATCAATGGAACTCTTTCTACAACCTCTATGCCATGACCTCTAAGTCCAATAAGTTTTTTAGGATTGTTGGTCATGAGCCTTAATTTTCTTACGTTAAGTTCACTTAATATTTGAGCTCCAATACCATAATCTCTCATGTCTGCTGGAAATCCTAATGCAATATTAGCTTCTTCAGTATCCATTCCTTCCTCTTGAAGCTTATAGGCTTTAATTTTGTTAATTAAACCTATTCCTCTGCCTTCCTGTCTTAGGTAAAGTAATATTCCTTTGCCTTCTTTTTCTATAGCTGCAAGGGCTGAAGCCAATTGCTCTCCACAATCACACTTTAATGAGTGGAAGGCATCGCCTGTTAAACATTCTGAATGAACCCTAACTAAAACTTCATCCGTTTCACTTATTTCTCCCTTTACCAAAGCCACATGATGCTCTCCATTTAATTTATTTACAAAACCAACCATATTGAAGAAACCATATGCTGTTGGAAGTTTTGCATCTGCAGCTCTCACAACATAGCATTCGCTTCCTCGTCTATAAGCGATTAAGTCCTCAATAGAAATAATTTTTAAGTCCTGTAATTTTGCAAGCTCTATTAACTCTGGTAATTTTGCCATTGATCCATCTTCATTTAATATGTCACATATAATTCCTGAAGGGTCGAGTCCTGATAAGATAGGAAGATCCACTGCTACTTCTACTTTACTAGCTCTTTTTAAGGTTCCACCTTTAACAGATTTCACAATAAACATATGTCCAGGAGTCCTAAAATTACTCTTAGATTCCCCACGTTCTAGTAATTTATTTATAGTTAAGGCTCTTTCCTCAGCAGAAATCCCATTTTTTGTCTCCACGTAGTCTACGGATAAATCGAAAAGTGACTTACTATCATTACCAACCATTTGAGGTATATCAAGTGCTTCAACTCTTTCCTGCGTTAATGCAATTGATATAAGCCCTTTACCATATTTCATCATGAAATTAATGGATTCCTTACTGGTCATTTCAGCCGCCATAACAAGCGCACCATCATTTTCTAACCCACCATCGTCAACTACAATAACCATTTTTCCGTTTTTTATATCTTCTAGTGCTGCTTCAATCTTTGCAAACATAATTTTGCCTCCTTATTTTTAAACGTAACCTTTAAAAATCACGTCACTACCAACTATTTCATGAGTGACTCTTTTTAGAATAATAGCATCTCTCATTCTTTCAATACCTATTCCTCCAACTGGAGACACCGCATTTTTTCCACCGATGATTTTTGGAGCTATAGTAGCATAAACCACATTTACCACTCCGCTTTCAAAAGCGCTGGCAAAAACTCCACTTCCACCTTCTATATATAGTGAATCGATTCCTCTATCACCTAGTGCTTTCACAATGTCTTTGAAATCTATTTTTTTTAATGTTTCTTTCAGTTTTAAAACCTCAACTCCCTTTTTAAGTAATTGTTCCTCTTTTTCTAGTGAAATATTATTAGAAACAATTACTATAGTTTTAGTATCTTTATTTACCTTTAATACCTTAGCATCCATTGATATATCGCCATATGTAGAAAGGATTACGCGTAGGGGGTTTGATATCTCCACACCTTCAAGTCTAGTAGTAAGCATGGGGTCATCTAATCTTACAGTATTCTCTCCCACCATAATAGCCGCAACTCTTTGTCTCAAATGATGAACAAACTTCAAACTGTCCTCTCCGCTAACCCACCTAGAGTCACCAGTTTTACTAGCTAATTTTCCATCTAAAGTCATGGACCAACTAGTAAAAACAAAAGGTGTACCACTAGGTAAGTAATGCGTTGAAATTTCGTTTAATTCTTCACATTCACACTTTAAAATATTAATTTCAACTTCTATGCCTGCAGCTCTCAACAATTCTACATTTCGTCCTTTGTCCACAGGATGTAACATTCCAATATAAACTTTTTTAATACCACTTGTAATTATGGAATTGGCATCTGGCTCAAGGTTTATATATATTTCTGCTCCATGAAGCTCCTGCGAAATATTATTAAAAGCATCTACTTCAGCAGATGAACTATTATATGCCTTGTGATATCCACTTCCTATTATTTTCCCACCTTTTATAACTACAGCCCCTACTAGTGGATCTGGATTTACAAATCCTATACCTTTTTTTGCTAGCTCAATAGCTTTATTCATATATGATGACTGCATATAATGCCTCCGATTTTTTGAAAATTATAAAATGCTAAACTAATATACTAATTATAACCATTTTCAACCTAACTTCAAACAATAATTTAAAAAAATTCAAAATAGAACAAAGTAAATGCTAAAGCAATTAATTTTATAATAGTACAGAAAACCATATAATGGTATAATGGGATGCATATAATAAAAATATATAAGACTTAAAGTGCATATCAGCTAATAGGTTATGTTCTTATAAGGTAAATTGGAGGGGATTATTTTGAAGAGTAAATTTTATTTGGGAATCATCATTATACTATTTGGTATTGGAGCATTATTTCAACAGCTAGGACTATTTGATTTAGGTGACATAATATCGATGTGGTGGCCACTTATACTAATAGGTGCTGGAATAAGTCAGTTGAGTAAAGGACCTGTTTCGAAGACTTCAGGTATTACATTAGTAGTGATTGGCGCATTGTTTCAATTGCGTGAACTTAATATTATTACAGTTAGTCTAGTGAGATTTTTTTGGCCTGCTATAATTATAGCTATTGGTGTATCAATGCTGGTGCCTAAAACAATAAAAAAAGAAAATAATGAATTTAGTAAAAGTGAAATTAATGAAGATGTGGTGGATAACTTAGCACTTTTTTCAGGTGTGAAAACAAGAAATATTTCTAAAAACTTTAGGGGTGGGAGCCTTGTTGCTCTTTTTGGCGGCATTGATTTGGATCTTCGAGATGCTTATATTTTAAATGAAGGAGCAAGACTTGATGTTACAGCTGCTTTTGGCGGAGTGAACATAATAGTTCCTCCAGAATGGAAGGTTGTAGTTAAGGGTATTCCTATATTTGGAGGATGGTCCAATAAAACTAGAGGCAAAAATTATGTTAATCCAGAGGCACCAGTTTTGACTTTGCAATGCTTTGTAGCTTTTGGAGGGGTGGATATAAAAAATTTAGACAGGAATAATTAAGTATCAAATTTCAGCCACGTGCCTTGCAGTAAGAGCTAAAAACAAGAAATTCCATTAAGAAATTCTAATCTTTTGCAAATATAAAATTCTCTGGCGTTCACATTCGCCGTCCTGGCTCAGGTTCGCTAGCCACCTCTGGGTGGTTCTCTGGGGGACATAACAATTATTAATTGTTATGCGTCCTGGCAGGCTCACGAGAATTTTATATTTGCAAAAGAAGAATTACTAAATGGAATTTAATAGTTTCTTCGCTTCTTACTGCAAGTCACTCGGTCGAAAATTTACACTAAGAGTGACTTTCACTAAAGGTAACTGTGACTTGGGAAAAATAGTATTTTATTCATTCAAGTTGTAGTCCTTTGCTATTTCAGTCATCATTTTATTTAATGTTGTATCTTTGATTTTAGAATTGTTATCTTTATATTTTTGCTTGTAATCTTTCTCTCTACACAATACACTTCCTAAAATTTCTCTAAAGGCTTTGTAATCTTCGGAAGTCTTATCTACACTTTTAATTTCTTTAAGAGCTTCAATAAAATTACTCTTGTTGCCATTGTACAGAAAACCACTTATATTCTGAGATAATTTTAATGCGTCCTCAAAATCTTCAAGATAAAGTTCTAATAGTGGATAATCATATAAATAATCAAGTCCCATTGTTCTAGCCTTATTGAAACACTCTTTAGCACTATTAAAGTCTTTAAGCCTTAAATATATATCAGCTAAATCTGAATATTGTTCTTTTTTAAGTTCTTCTTTAGGTAGAGCTAAAATCTGTTGTAAGGCCCACTCATAATCTTTGGTAGTATTAAAATCGCGGTATATACCGTTTAATAGATATTTCACTCCTTCAATATTTCCTGTTAATTTATAAGATCTATTTGCCAGGTCCATTGCTTTATAGATGTCTTTCCCTATATATTCTCCTCTATTTTTCATATCATATCGTACTCCTATTTTGTACATTCTAGTTAGTACGTCAATTGTATGAATATCATTAGGGTTATTTGCTAAATAATTTTCGTAGCTTTTTAATGCTTATTCAGGCTTTTTCTGAATTAAAAGTTTATCTCCCTCTAGTAGTTCTACCTTTGGACTGGATATTATATTCAAGTTATCATATTTTTCTTGGATAGCTGATGAGGTAGAGATAATGTTATTTTTTATGTCGTAAGCAGTAACACTAAATGGTACTTTAAAACCTGGTAAAAATACACCTAAATAAGCTTGGATATTTACTAATCCATCTTCATCTATACTAAATGACCTAGATTGGTTATTTATACCATCAATATAGAGTGTATAATTAGTATCAGTTATTTTTTCATTAACTGGAGCAGTACCACTGCTTCCCACTAAATTTATTGGATCGTCCATAGTTGTTATATTCACATAATAATATGCAGCTCCTTCAACCTTTTCCCACTTAATATTTACCTTATTAGCTTGAGGCTCAACTATTCCTTTTGGCTCTATATTCATAGGTGATACGAAGTTGAAATTTAATTCTTTATTTTCATTTTCGGAAAGTTCTATAATTCTATTTATACCAATGTTATCCTGATAAACTGTTCTGCTTTTAGCTAATAATATTAAAGGAATATCTAATTCAATGTTATATTCTCCCTTAGGTAAATTAGAAATAGAGTAATTACCTTCACTATCCGTCCATAAGGGGTATCCCTTTTCACCACTGCTAAAAGTATTTAATCCAATAAATTTACTGTCTCTCAAATAAATCTGAGTATATGCTAAGGGATTACCGTTTATCATAACTTCGCCATGAATATCGCTTTTGCCTTTGTATATATCCTTCATTCTATTAAGACTATATAATTGGCTCTGGCTATCAAATCTTTTGCTATCTAGATTATAAACAGTAAAATCTTCATAATTTTTTGCTTTGTTAAGGGGACTATTTATAATATTTTCCATTTCATTATTCTGTTTTTCGTAACTCTCAGTAGCCTTTTCAAAATTCATTTGGGAAGAATAAATATCTCCAAGCATAGTATAAACATCACCTATATAATACTCATCCTTTTGATTTATAAGTTTTTGTCCCAGAGCAATTGCTTCAATTTGCTTCCTTTCAACCATTAAATAGAACATATTATACTTTTGTGCTATAAAATTCATTTCCTTATTGGTAGATTTTAATCCGTTTTCTATGAGGTTTTTGCTTTTATCATGTTCTCCTAAGGCAATATGAATATCTATAAGTCTTTTATAAGATTTGATATAAGCTTCGTTATCAGGATAATTTCTATAAATCTCTTCATAATATTCAAGCGCATTATTAACTATTTCAGAAGTAAGTATTTTACCGCTAGAGCCACTTCCAAACTGTGTTAACTCATACATGCCTAAAACATCATAATGTGGGGCAATCTGATTCGCAATTTTAAACATTGCATCTGCTTTTTTATTAGAAAATGGAATCATACTTATATAACGCTTATATAAAACCTTTGAAGCTTCCATATCCACAGTTTCTAATTTTTTTGCTTTGGCATATATGGCTTTAGGAACAACATATGCAGAAGATGCAATTATGATTAAAGAAGTTAATAGTAAGTATTTCACTTTTATCTTAATTTTCATCATTATCGATCACCTCGCTAATATCCTTTGGTAAAATCACACTACTTCCACTGATATTTAAAACTCGAATATTAGTATATCCTTGGAGTTTTTTATCCATTTTCATGCTTTCTGTTACTATAAATGTTGATAAGGTGGAACTAATAAATATAACAAAGCAGACTGTACAAATATATGAGACTGGAATTTCTATTGTTCTATTTAGAAACTCAGAAAATTTCTCATACAAGTTTTTTGGCTTATTAATTGTACACTCCATTATGCTTTTCTTAAGATTATGAGACATTTCTACAGTAATCAACTCCCCTTTAAGCTCATTTTGCAATGTATAATCTATAGCATTTTTCTCAAATATATCTCTATATATTTCCTCATCTTTATTATTAAATTTCCTCATAAGATAAATCCTCCTTTATTAATATATCCTTCAATATTTTTCTTCCTCTTATTAATCTACTTTTGACTGTATTCTCATTTTCATTTAGAACTTCACAAAGTTCTTTTATTGACAACTCTTGATAATAATATAAGGTTATAATTTCTCTATAAAGTGGCTTCATGAGAAAGATACAATCCTTAATTTTATTAACTTTAACACTCAAAAGAACCTCATTTTCGATATTACTGTCTGCCTCTATCTCATCATAATCGTCAAAATAGGTGTATTTATTATTTTTCTTAAGGATATCTCTACATTTGTTAATTGCTATTTTATTTATCCAGGTAAATAAAGAACTCTTCTCCTTAAACTTGCTACCATGTCTATAAACTAAAATAAATACTTCTTGCGTAACATCTTCTGCTAAATTTATATCTTTTAATATTAAATAACATACTCTTAAAATCTTATATCCATATATATTAAGCAAAGCTTCAAAAGCTGAAGCTTCTTTATTTTTAAGTCCTAGTATTAAAGCTTTCTCATCAATATATTTAATCTCCAATCTCATCCTCCTTTTTATTGCATTTACAATTATATAGACAGTTATTTAAAGTAAAAAGTTGCAAAAATTTCATAAAGATCAAAATTTATTTTTAGAGATCTTAAATAATCCTAGCAATGTAATAAATCCGTAGCAGAGTGGCTATAAAAAATAATGGATTTACCTCGGTATTCTAATTTGCAAAAACTGAATAGTTAAAACTTTCAGACAAATGCATATTGAGGATAATATAATTATTAAAATATTTAGAAAATTTAAATAATTATATCGTTTTTTTCATAAAAATATGATATATTAATATATATTTATATAATTACTTGATTTAATAATTATATGACTAACATATGATGTTGAATTAAGGAATATATATAATTAGATATGATTATTAATAGGTTACAAATTTTATGGACAACCATTTATTTGTAGTACTATAGTAGTAAAATGTTTATGCATAAAAATAAGGGGGCATATTATGGGTAAAGTCAATGAAATTAACGATTCTGGAAACGTAAAGTTAAAGAGGGAGCTTGGTCTTGCTGCTGCAACTGCTATAGTTGTAGGTAACTGTATAGGTTCAGGTATTTTCACCTCTGCCGCATCACTAGCTGCTGCATCAAATCCTAAAACCGCTATGATTGCTTGGGTAATTACAGCCATTGGATCACTACTAATTGCTTTAAGTTTTGCTAGTCTTGGAACAGCTATGCCAAGAACAGGAGGGCCAATCGTATATACTAGAGCTGCCTTTGGAGATTTTGCAGGGTTCTTAATTGCATGGACTTATTGGATAGGTGCTTGGGTAGGAAACGCCGCTATTATAACTGCTTTTATGCTTTATTTCACATATTTTTTCCCTGGTGCAACAACTCCAATAATGGCGTTTTTAATTACTTCAGCTGTATTGTGGTTTTTCACCATTGTAAATATTCTTGGTGTTAAAGGAGCCGGTATGGTTAGTATTGTAACAACAGTGCTAAAAGTAAGTGCTCTAGTAGTATTTGTAGTAATTGCAGGTTCGCATTTTAATCCTGATATGCTTAGTACAGTATCTAGTGCTAAAGTTTCAGGAATGAATACCTTACCAGCAGCGATTGCAATTGCATTATGGGCTTTTGTAGGAATTGAAAGTGCAACAGTTCCCGCAGGAGAAATTAAAGATCCAGAAAAAAACATTAGAAAAAGCACAATATATGGTACTTTAATTGCAGCAGCTGTATATTTAATTGTTTCAATAGTTGCTATGGGTGTTCTAAATCAAGAAACTTTAGCTGGTTCAAAAGCACCTCTTGCGGATATAATTAACGCAGCAACTGGTGGAACTTGGGGCGGAAACTTTATAGCAATAGGCGCTATAATATCCACACTAGGAGCTACTTCAGGATGGGTGTTAACCACTGCTAGAAGCGCATTTGGTGCTTCTCAGGATAAATTATTCCCAGAAGTATTTGGAAGAGTACATCCTAAATATAAGACTCCAGTGGCCTCACTTGTAATAAGTGGTGTTGCAGCTAATATACTTCTTATATTAAATTATGTAGGTTCATTGAATGCAGCATTTAATTTTATGTTATTACTTGCTACATTAGCATTCTTGCCGGCTTATGCTTTTTGCGCAGCAGCAGATATAGTTCTTTTAAAGAAACATTCATTAGACTTTAATATTTGGAATTTCTTGAAGAATTCTTTTGTAGCATTGCTTGCTTTTGCATATGCTATATATGCGATTTATGGAACTGGATCAGAGGTTGTAATGTATGGGTTTATACTTATGTTAGTAGGTATTCCAGTGTACTTATACATGATGCTTGAAAATAATAAGAAAGACAAAAAAGTTGATGCTTTAAGAAAAGATATACAGGCTTAGATGTTAGAAAAGTGCTCAGTTGTAAATAGTAATTAAAGAGGAACGCCCTTGTAACTTATAAAGTTACAAGGGCGTTTTTATAATGATTTAACAACACTGGTTCCTAAGAGGTATAAACTTTGGTGTGAGTTCAACTTTTGTGGTATACTTTAATAAGGCTAGAATTGGGAGGCAAAATAATGGGAAATATACTTATGTATTCAAAAAAGCAATTGGATAAAACACTAAAAAATTTCGCAAAGAAACAAAACTTAGGGTCAAATGACACAGCGGAGTGGATAAGACTCATAAATGATTTTATATATGAATTTGGTTTAAAGTCCGAAGTTAATGAAGAAGATACACTTTCAATAACTACGAGTAAAGAAGAGCAAGTTGTAATTGAAAAAATGATGTATGTATTAGAAGGTACAAAAACTTCACTTACTTATATTTTTGATGGCAATATTACTTATATAGAAGAGTAAGCAAAAAAGTACGAAATATCTATTTCGTACTTTTTTTTGCTTTAAACATATTTTTATAGAATTTGCTTGTTTTCAGTTCTTTTATTCATAAAATCTTCTAATAAAATATTTATTAAAGCTATAGTTGGAACTCCAAGTATCATTCCTGTAATTCCGAAAAGTCCTCCTCCGAGAACAATTCCTAGTATTATAAGTAGTGGACTAAGCCCTACCTTATCACCAATGATTTTGGGGGATATAAACCATCCATCGATATTACTTAAGGTTACAATAAAGAGTACTAACTCTAAAGATTTTATTGGACTAAAGAATATTGTTATTGTAACAGCAGGTATCATTCCTATAATGTTTCCAAAATAAGGGATCATATTTGTTACTGCTATTACTAAACTAAAAGGCAATGCATAAGGTATCTTTAATATCATAAATCCTATAAAAGTAATAGCACCAAAAATAATAGAATCAATTATCTTTCCAATAAAATATTTTTTAAAAGTAATATTAGCTATTTTTCCGAAATTAACTACTTTAGCAGCATGGATTTCATTTAAAAAAGAATAAATGAATTTTTTAATATTATAAATAATGGATTCTTTATCAAGTAAATAGTAAACTGAAATTACGATTCCAGACATTAACTTCATAAAGAAAGAACTTAACCCCATTAAATTATCAATTAGAAGTTGTAAACCTGGGGCGAAGTATGTTGATATATCTTTATTAAAAGTAGTAAGGTAATTTTTCAAGTAAGGTGTAAGATTGAATTTGTTTAAAAATTTATTTTCAGCTAGAAAATTAGTAGACCCTTTAATTGATTTATCTGCTAATTGAGGAATATTATTAAATAAATCAACCACACTTTTAACAACATTAGGAGCAACTAGGAATATTATTAATAATATTATTCCTATAAATATTGTATAAATTATGATGATACTATAAATTCTTTTCATTTTAGTCTCTTTTTCAATGTATACCATAAGTGGATTAAGCAAATAAGCTATAAAGAAACCCCAAATAAAATAACTAAGTAATGAAATGATTTTTTGAAATATTGCACCTATATTTTCAATGTTACTTATTATCCTAAAAAGAAGAAAAGTTATTATAATTATAGGGATAAGCTGTATATAGGGTATTTTTTTATATCGAATCAATACAATTCCTCCAATCAATATCTATAAATATAAGTATAGCAGTTTGTAAAAAATAATTGAAGAGTTTTATTAACAAAGAGTAAAATTTTTAATTCATTAATGTTATTTTTATTAATATATTTCTTTTTATACTAGAAAAATGATATATTTAGTGAATTATCGTATAAATACTTTAGATGGAGCTAGGAAAAAAGCTAAATACTATGGATTTAGGGAGCATTCTATGCTTGGGAAAGTCAAGAAAATGGTGAGGATGCCTGTAGTGATTTTAACGTAATTGTAAGAGGAGAAAAATATTTCATAGAAATTACACATAAAAACCATAGGATTATGAAAGTATAATATATATGCATATTTTCTTAACGCCTTGCTATCTTTTAGGTGGCACACAGGATTGTATTATAAATAAGTTTTTTTTATTTGGTTATAAAAACAAAATAATATAATATAAAAATTATTATCGGTAACATATGTATGCAAAAGAATAAGCAAAAGGCTATATAAGCCAAAGAATGGCTTTTTAAGCCAAGAGGAGTGTATTATTATGGAAAAAGTTATTTTAGATGCATTTGAAAGAATTCCAGGAAATAAGAAATTTAAAGAAGGCGGTTTTATTGCAGGTGTAATTTATGGTGATAACATCAAGGAAGCAATTTCTGTAAAGTTTGAATTATTACCCCTAAAAAAGATTCTTGCACAACATGGTTCTAATGCGAAAGTATGGGTTAAATGCGGAGAGGACAAGAAATTTGGATTCGTAAAAGCAATCCAAAGACATCCTGTATCAGCAACAATTAACCACGTAGATATACAAGTTGTTTCTTTAGATCATGAAATAAAATTACAATTACCTATATCATTCAAAGGTGAAGCTAATATTATAGATAATCTACTTCAGTTACAGATCCATAAATCTGAAATAGATGTTTTTGGAAACATGGCTTTAATGCCAGATGTAGTAACTATTGATATAGCAGGAAAAAAACTTGGAGATACAATTACAATAGCTGATTTTGATTTAGATAAGAAAATTAAAATCACTGACGAGGAAGATCAAATTTACGCAGCTATAATAGCAAGAAAAGAACAAGTTGAAGAGGATGAAGTTACTAAAGAAGAACTTATTGTTGAACCTGTAGTTGAGGCTTAATTAGATTATTTTATCTAATATATACAATATATAGATTCTAAGAGTGTTGATGGAAACTGTGTTTTCATCAACACTCTTATTTTTTGCTACTATATGATAAATTAATTAGTGAAAAGCTAGTTTTGATACCTTATAACTATGGAGCAGCAAGAAGCCGCAATTAAAAATGCATCAGAAACCGTAGAAGAATTAAAAGTATGATTTTTAATTTACTGTGCAAATTTTATGGATTAATGATAAAATGATATTTGTCGTTTATTTTTTGTTTCATTAAATATAGGGCTAATCATTAAATTAAGGGATGTGACACAAAGGATGGAATCGAAAAAAAAGAGTATAGTCATTGCATTAATGGTGTCAATGTTTCTCGCCGCTGTAGAGGGAACAGTAATAACTACTGCCATACCAACTATAGTTAAAGAATTAAATGGGTTTGAGCTTATAAGCTGGGTTTTTGCTGCTTACCTATTGACATCAGCTATTTCAACACCCATATATGGGAAATTATCTGATTTATATGGAAGAAAAAACATTCTTTCAATTGGAATAATAATTTTTTTACTGGGAAGTTGCCTTTGCGGGATATCACAAAGCATGTACCAGCTTATAGCATTTCGTGCAGTTCAAGGAGTGGGGGCGGGAGCAATATTTACGGTTACGTACACTATAGTTGGTGACATTTTTACTGTTGAAGAAAAACCAAAGGTTCAAGGTTGGTTAAGTACAGTATGGGGAATAGCGAGTTTAACAGGACCTTTTTTAGGGGGATTTTTAATAGAAAATCTTTCGTGGAATTGGATTTTCTTTATAAATTTACCCTTTGGAATAATATCTATAGTACTTTTACAAAAGAACCTAATTGAAACTTTTGAAAGGAAGAAACATAAGATAGATTATTTAGGTACTTTATTATTATCTCTTGCAATTATAACCTTTTTACTGGGAAGTTTATCTGGTAAAAAGAATAATATCATAATAGCCTTAGCAGTTACAATGGCAATATTGATCCTATTTTATCATGTGGAGAAAAGAGCTGAGGAACCCATTATACCCTTTGAAATTTTCACGAAAACTAGCACTATTGTAAATTCCATAAGCTTTTTAGCCTCAGGGATTTTAATAGGAGTGGAGGTTTACTTGCCTATTTATATGCAAAATGTTTTAGGCTTTGGGGCTACAGCTTCAGGAGTTTCTATGGCACCAATGTCTATTTCATGGCTCTTATCTTCATTTATTTTGTCTAAAGCTATTCCTAAATATGGTGAAAGAATAGTCATTGGTATATCTACACTAATTTTACTTGTTAGTTGTGGGTTTTTAACTACTTTAACTATTAAATCTCCAATAATATCAGTTATAGTTTATGGTTTTATAATGGGATTTGGTTTTGGAGGAGCTTTTACTACATTAACAATAATGGTGCAAGAATCTGTAGGATATAGCAAAAGAGGTGCAGCCACAGCAGTAAATGCACTAGTTCGTACCTTAGGTCAAACTATAGGAGTAAGTATTTTCGGTATTATATTAAATGTAAATATAGTTAAATATTTTAATAACTTGGGAATTAAGGGTATACAACCAAATAATTTATACTCCCAGACAGCTTTAAACAGTGGAGTAAGTTTGCAGCAAATAAAATTATCTTTAAATTCAGGGCTTCATGTGGTATTTATAGCATTTATCATAATTGCTATAGTTTCACTGATACTTTCTTTTAGATTTGATGCAAATTCAAAAGATAGTATTTTAGAATAAAAGGATTATTCCTCTATATGGGGGAGTCCATTTTGTTATTTAACTTTTATAAAAAAATAAGGCAGGATAATCCTGCCTTAAAATTATTTTTTAGTATTACTTTTATTTACGTCTGAACGTGTATTTAATTGTTTTCTTTCTTCTAAATCATCATAATTAGTGCTGTTGGTCATATTAGACATATCATCATTTGAAATACCAGTATAAAAATCATTACCAGTTGATTGAATGTTTAATCTACCGGTTTCTTTTGGAGTAGCATCACTAGTGCTGCTATTCAAACCTTCATTTGAGTAAGTTTTTGAACCTTTATTGTCATTTGACCGTGTGGTTGCTTTTTTAGTTTGTTCTAAATTATTGTTATTGGTCATAAGTATTCTCCCTTCGAATATATAAGTTATACTGAATTTATATCCAGTACATTTTATAGTTTATCCATTCTGTTATAGAATATAGATGGAAATATGAGCAATTTTAAATTTCTATAATTAGGATGTAACATATGAATGAAACATGAAATCCTAATAATTGTCAGAATAATTCACCAATTATTCATAATGTTAATTAGTAATAACTATTGACAAAGATCACTAAGGGAAGTATACTAAAGTTACACAAAGAAGAAAGCTTTCAATTCAGAGTGTAAGGTTAAATATTAACAAACAAGAAAAAATCTTAAAAAAAGAAAGGGTGTGGCCCAAAAATTAATAATATTAAAAAACCATTTATTATAATTGAAAGTGGGGTGGTTACACCAAAAAAGATAAGTTAAATTAGTTTGTATAAAAAAATTAGTTAAACTGCTGAATCAGCTTAAACAAGCAACTTAATCATAGGTAGTGGAAAAAATGTCGATTAGGCCTATAAAAGATAATTGATCCATTGCTAAATATTAATAAAAAATAATTTAAAGTTACCCGTACCGATTAAACCTTAAGAGTTTAATATCAACAATATTAGAATCATTATTATTTATGAGCGGGAAATTAGTTAGGAGAGTATTATTGAAAGAAGAATTTATTAGGAAATAGAAGCTAAACCCATCGGGATTGATATATGGGGAATTAGCTTCTATTTTTTTGTGCGTTCATAAGCTTATGTAACTTCATTTTTCTTGAGAATTTTCGAATAATTTAGCTTTAACCTGAACTATTTGATCAATAATTCGTATATAAAGGTGATATTGGAATATAAGATAAAAAGATGTATAATAATATTAATAAAAGACTTAGAGGAGGGAAAAAAATGAAAAAGCTTCTGTTAATTACTAGTTTAATTTTTTCGCTTGTATTTCTAAGTAGTTGTTCAGATAAGAAGGTTGTTGTGCCTGATAAAGTGAAGACAGTTCCAATTGTGACGAAGTTACCATCCACTATTAAGGATTATTTTTCCTATGGTGAAAACTCGGAATATATATATGAGGGTAAAGGAAATGAATATGCCTCTTACAATGTTTTTGTAGACTATTTAACTGAAAACCGTGTTCAACTAAGAACTGATAATGGGGGTACGGAAGTAGTTAAGGTGCTAGAAAATAAAGATGGAAAGTTAACTATGCTTCTATCTAGAGCTGAAAGTTATTATAGAGAGAATTTAACCCAAAGTCCTAGTAATAAGGAAGAAATTTTGTTAAAAGAACCACTAATAAAAGGAACCACTTGGACCCTCTCTGACAATAGAAAAAGATATATCTCAAATGTGGATGTTTACGTAACCACACCTTTGGGTAAATATAAAACAATTGAGGTTACTACAGAGAATAAAGAAGGTAAGAACTTAGACTATTATGCACCAAATGTTGGTTTAGTTAAAACAGCATTTGTTATAAAAGATGGTGATGAGATTACATCTTCATTAAGCAAAATAGAAAAAGACAAGGCATTAACTCAAACAGTGAAATTTTATTATCCTAATGCAGTTGAAGATAAATTATATTTCGTAAATAAGCAACTTTCTTTTAAAACTAATGATATAACAAAAATCATTTTTGAAACTGCTTTTAAAGATTTGCCTAAAGGAGATCTCGGCAAGGTGCTTGGACCTAATGTTAAAATAAAAAGTCTTTATTTAAATAAGGATAATACGGTTTATGTGGACTTCACAAAGGAATTGGTTAGTGAAATGAATGCAGGCTCAGGCTTTGAAGGCATGATTTTACAGTGTATTACCAATACACTTGGTGCATATTACGGTGTAGATAAAGTTTATATAACCATAGAAGGCAGTCCTTACTCTTCAGGTCATATTATAATGAAAAAAGGTGAGTCTTTTACTGTAGATTATAAGAATAGTATTGAACTAAAATAAAGCAAAATATAGGGGTTTAAAAATGAATTGTGTTTTTCAAGTAGCAAGTTTATAGTTTTTGATATAAATTGGCTACTTAGTAGCCATGGATGTATTTATTGTGACTCCAGAAGTAAATGTTATGGTATAGATAATAAAATCAAAGAGATTATTTTTATAATGAGTTAATAAAAATGGCATATAGCTGTTAAGAGATCAGGTATAAAACTTGAATAGGATTGAATAAAAAATACCCACAAGAACTGTCATCAACTTTGACATTCTTGCGGGTATAAGAACCTTTTCCTTTTTTGATCTTTTGGATTCCTGTGCCTCTTCCAATTTCACTGGAATTAAATTTTCTCCTATTTAAATTCAGTTTGTTCATGTCAATTGTAAAGGACATGCCTTGAATTAATTGCTTTTTAGACTTTTTCATTTAAATCATCCTTCCATCTTGTATTTATTATATAATATGATAGATTGTATACAAAATGCAATAGTTTTTTTAAAATTCAGCATGAATATAAATGTTATGGCAGGTTAAAATAGTAATAGAAGATAATAGCAATTTAATGAAAGGAGAAGGTGTCCAAATTTAAAGTTATCCTGGCTTGTTCAGATTTATTTAGATTTAGGAAACCAGTACAACATAATGGAAAAGAATATGGTTCCAGTTGGATTATCAAACAGACACATACATTTAAGTAAGGAGCATTTAGAACTTTTATTTGGAGAGGGTTATGAATTAAAGAAGTCCAAAGACTTATCTCAGCCAGGACAATACGCTGCAGAAGAAAAGGTTGATGTTGTTGGAACAAAAGGAACCTTTAAGGGAATAAGAATACTAGGGCCAGTTAGAAAAGAAACACAAGTAGAAATTTCTTTAGCTGATGGCTTTGTTTTAGGCGTTAATCCACCTATTAGTAATTCGGGGAACTTAATAGATAGCCCAGGAGTAAAGGTTGTTGGCCCTAAGGGAGAAATTATAATAGAAAAAGGTGTTATTGCTGCTGCTAGACATATCCATATGCATACTTCTGATGCAGAGAACTTTGGAGTTGTTGACAAGGAAGTCGTTAGCGTTAAGGTTGAAGGTAAAAGAGGTTTAGTATTCGACAATGTTTTAATTAGAGTTAATAAAGAATATGCTCTTGAAATGCATGTTGATATAGAAGAAGGCAATGCAGCAGGACTTAAGAACGGACTAATGGTAGAATTATTAAAGTAAACTAAGCTCAAAGAATAAAAAGATAAGGAAAGCTAGCAGGAATTGAAATTGCTAGCTTTCCTTTTTCAACTAATAAATGTTGAAAACTTCCTAAAATAATACTTCACTAAGGCTTAGTTTTGTATGCATGATTATTCCCTTTGTTACTTATCATTGTATAGTCCTAGAATATGGTGTACAATATGTCCTGTAAATACAATATCAGATATAGTTATTGAAAAAAATGAGTTTCAAAATATAT
The DNA here is from genome assembly GCF_011065935.2 of Clostridium estertheticum. Taxonomy (NCBI): domain Bacteria; kingdom Bacillati; phylum Bacillota; class Clostridia; order Eubacteriales; family Clostridiaceae; genus Clostridium; species Clostridium estertheticum. Next base: position 2,084,364 of record NZ_JAAMNH020000001.1, read on the forward strand.
TTCCATAAATGAATAATAAGAATAAAAAATCTATTCACAAAGGAAGGGATAAAATGCATAAGTTTAATATTAAAAATATAGAAAAATTAGATAATCCAGAAAGAAGAAGGACTATGCCACCAGAAGAAACACTTTTAAAATTTAAAGTGGCGGATGACGGTACTTTATTAGATGTAGGCTGTGGGATAGGATATTTTACGGTGCCAGCTTCAAATCTTCTTAAAAATAACAAAGTTATCGGTATAGATATAGTTCCTGAAATTTTAGATTTTGCTAAGGAAAAAGCAGAGGGCATAAATAATATAGAATTTAAGAACAGTGAAGAATATACTTTCCCAGTACAAAGTGATTCAGTTAAATATGTACTTATATGCAATGTTATTCACGAAGTTGAGGATGTAGCAAGATACTTTGATGAAGTTAAAAGAGTATTAAAAGATGATGGCTACTTTTTAATAATAGACTGGGTTAAAACAAAAATGGAGGTAGGGCCTCCTATTCAGGATAGAATATCTGTAGATGAGATGGTGCAATTATGTAACAGTGCAGGATTTAAAGCAATTGAAACTATAGATGTATCACCTACTCAATATGGCTTGAGATTAGAAAAGCAAAAATAATTTTAAAAAATTAAGGCAGGAGTATCATCCTGCCTTAGTTTTTTTTATTTCATAGCACCTTTATTTGCTACTGATTGTTGATTTAATTTTTTTGTTTCTTCTAAAGTAGAATTATTAGTGCTACTAGTCATATTAGACATAGCAGCATTTGAAACACTACTAGTGCCTGAATTTGAAGCTGATTGTTGATTTAATTGTTTTGTTTCCTCTAATGGTGCACCGCTAGTGCTACTACTCATATTAGACATGTTAGTCATACCGGAGTTAGAAGCAGCACTAGTACCTGAGCTAGAAGCTGATTGGTTATTTAATTGTTTTGTTTCTGCTAAAGTAGCGGGATCACTAACGCTACTAGTCATACCAGAGTTAGAAGCACTACTATTCCCCTTATTAGTTACTGATTGGTTATTTAATTTTTTTGTTTCTTCTAAATTATTATTCATAAACATTCTCCCTTCGTATATAAAATTTACACTGTATTATTCAGTGCCTTTTATAGTTTAACCATTTAACTATAAAATATAGATGGGAAAATTAGGGTTTTATTCAATTTTTAAATTCTAATTTGAAATTATATCCGACTTATGCTCTAAGATAAAGGTAATAATTTGTGTAAGTGAACTTGTTATGTTATTATTAGTAGATGAAATAAAATCACTAGCAGTATTAGTTGTTATGTTATTTCATATGCCACAGTTTACAAAAGTGAATAACCGAGCACAGGGGAGTTGGATAAGCCAACTGAGAGCAAGAACTGTAATTCTTTGACCCTAATAACCTGAACTGGATAATGCCAGCGTAGGAAGTTGTTTAATGGTGTATTATATATGTATATATTTTTATATAGCATGGTAATTTAAACACAAATCCTAAGGATCTGTGTTTTTTTGTTTAGCATCTAATAAAACGACACTACACAGTGGATATTATCAGTTTATTCTTTTTTATTTTTATTATGAAAGGAGAAACGATAAATGAAAACTAAAAAAATAACTATATCATCAATGCTAATAGCTATAGGGGTAATAGTAGGAAATATTATTTTTATACCAGTAGGAGTATCAAAATGCTTTCCTGTGCAGCATACAATCAATGTACTAGCAGCTGTGATTTTAGGCCCTGGATATGCTGTGGCTATAGCCTTTTGTATATCATTACTTAGAAATATATTAGGAACAGGCTCTCTTTTGGCATTCCCAGGAAGCATGATTGGAGCACTTTTAGCTGGAATTTTATATAAGAAAACCAAAAATAATTTGTTGGCAGTAGCTGGAGAAATATTTGGGACAGGAATTTTAGGGGGACTATTAGCATTTCCAGTAGCTAACTTTATAATGGGTAAAAAAATTGGTGCATTGTTCTTTATAACTCCATTCTTAATAAGTACCATTGGAGGAAGTCTAATAGCATTTTTCATTCTTAGAGTTTTAGATTTAAAAAAACTAACCAATTTAAATAAAGAAGCTTAAAATAGATAAAAAGCAGGAGGTTTTACATATGAAAAAAGTTTTGACTATAGCGGGTTCTGACAGTTGTGGAGGAGCAGGAATACAAGCGGATTTAAAGAGTTTTAGTGCAAATGGGGTTTACGGAATGAGTGTTATTACAGCTATAACAGCGCAGAATACCATGGGAGTTTTTGCAGTACAAGATTTGGATAAAGAAATTATTGAGTCACAAATTGATGCGATTTTTACAGATATAGTTGTAGATGCAGTTAAAATTGGTATGGTTTCAGTGATTTCAACTATTGATGCCATAAGTGAAAAATTAGAACAATACAAGCCTAAAAACATAGTATTAGATCCTGTAATGATTTCAAAAAGCGGTTTTTCATTGTTAAAGCCAGAGTCCAAAACCGCACTAATTAAGAAATTAATTCCACTAGCATCTCTTATTACGCCTAATGTTCCAGAGGCTGAGGAGATTCTTCGTGAAGTTAATTCAGATATTACAAGTATTGAAACAGTGGAAGATATGGAAAGAGCCGCAAAGGAAATGTACAAGCTAGGCTGCAAAAATGTGCTTTTAAAGGGAGGACATATGCAGGGAGATGCAATAGATGTGTTTTATGATGGGAAGGAAATTACACATTTTAAATCCGAAAGAATACATACAAAAAACACTCATGGAACGGGATGTACTTTATCTTCTGCTATAGCTGCAAATTTGGCTTTGGGGCTTAATATGGTGGAGGCAATAAAAAAATCAAAAGAGTATATAACAATTGCTATAATGCATTCCTTAGATATTGGACATGGCGTTGGACCTACCAATCACTTCTATGAATTATATAAGAAAGCAGGTATAGCTAATGATTAATGATAGTGAAAAATTAGGATTTTGGACCTTTGCATTTTTATGGTTTGGAGCAGCGGTTTCTATTGCTGAAATTTTGACTGGAGGACTCATTGCACCCTTAGGTTTTAAAATAGGGGTAATAGTAATTTTACTAGGACACCTAATTGGAACAGGAATATTGATGCTTGGAGGTATCATCGGTACTAGAGAAAAAGTGCCAGCTATAACTTCTACCAGTATTTCGTTTGGAGTATATGGTACTTATTTATTTTCAATTTTAAATATACTTCAGCTTATTGGTTGGACTGCAGTTATGATAAAGGCAGCAGCAAATTCTGTAAACACAATAACACAAAGTTTATGGGGTTTCAATAATGTTTTGGTATGTATAGTGCTTATCGGAATACTTACGATATTATGGCTTTCTTTTGGAAATGCGGGTATGAAAAAATTAAATATTACGGCCGTATTTTTGCTTTTTATCCTTACCTTGGTACTCGGATCAATTATTTTCAAGGATAAAACCTTACTTACAAAGGCCAGTAGTTCAGGTATATCCTTTGGAGGAGCATTAGAACTTAGTATAATTATGCCTCTTTCTTGGTTACCTTTAATTGCAGATTATACTAGATTTGCAAAAAGTGAAAAGGGAGGAGCCTATGGAAGTTTTATAGGTTATTTTTTAGGAAGTTCATGGATGTTTATAATAGGTCTGGGGGCTGCTATAGTTTCAAATAATTCAGATCCTTCAGCTATGATGCTTGCTGCAAATTTAGGAATTACGGCTTTAGGTATAGTGGTTCTATCTACAGTAACTACTACATTTTTGGATGTATACTCAGCAGGAGTTTCTTTCATAAACATTATGCCAAAGCTCAGTGAAAAAAGAGTTGGGATTGTTATGACTATTATTGGAACCTTCATGGCTATAATACTTCCTATAGAAAATTATCAGAGCTTTCTATATGCAATAGGGTCAGTATTTGCACCATTATTTGCGATTTTGATTACAGATTATTTTATAATAAAGAAAAATACAAAGGTTGAAGCGAGTGTACTTATAAATTGGGGAGCAATTCTTGTATGGGTTATGGGAATAGTAATTTACTATAGCTTTATTAAGCTTGATTTTATACTAGGTGCTACAGTACCAGTTATGATTATTACAGGCTTTATATATGCAATAAGTTGGAGGGGGACATCTAAATGGAAATTAACAAGAAAATCATAGAATTATTAAACAATGTAAAAGAAAAAAATCCCTTGGTACACCATATAACAAATTATGTTACAGTTAATGATTGTGCTAATATTACCCTAGCTATTGGCGGGTCACCAGTTATGGCGGAGGATATTAATGAAGTTTGTGATATGGTATCCCTTTCCTCTTCACTAGTTATAAACATAGGAACCTTAAACTCTGCAAGTGTACAGTCTATGCTTTTAGCAGGGAAAAGAGCAAATAAATTTAATATTCCTGTTATCCTAGACCCTGTGGGAGCAGGTGCAACAGCTTATAGAACAGATACTGCTAAGCGGATTATAGGAGAGGTAAAACTAGCGGTTATTAGAGGGAATTTATCGGAAATTAAAACACTCTACGGTATTGAAGCTAAAACAAAAGGCGTAGATGCTTGCGACAGTGTATCTGTTGATGATAATGCACGTGCAGAGGGAAAAGAAATGGCAAGGTCACTTGCAAGTAAACTAAACACTGTGGTAGCTATAACTGGTGAAGTAGACATAATAACAGATGGGGAAACTCTTTATTCTGTAGAAAATGGGCATAAAATAATGGCTAAGGTTACTGGTACAGGATGTATGTGCACTTCGCTTATTGGGTCTTATTTAGGAGCAGGAGATAACAATCTTTTAGCTGCACTAGCCGGGATTGTTTCAATGGGGATTGCAGGAGAAATAGCTTATGAGGGCTTAGATAAAAATCATGGTGGAACAGGAACTCTAAAAGTAAAAATACTAGATGCTATTTATAACTTATCTAAAACTGAAATAATAGAAAGGAGCAAAATAAATGAAGAATAATATAGATTACAGTCTCTATCTTGTTACAGATAGGGATGTGCTCATGGATACAGATATATATACTGAGGTTGAACAGGCTATAAAGGGTGGAGTTACATTAGTCCAGATTAGAGAAAAGAGCATAGGTACTTTAGAATTTTATAACATTGCAGTAAAAATAAAGTGCATTACAGATAAATACAAAGTTCCACTAATAATTAATGACAGAATTGATATCGCCCAGGCAATAGATGCCGATGGCGTACACTTGGGTCAAAATGATATGCCTGCAGATATTGCAAGGTGTATATTAGGCAGTAATAAAATAATAGGTGTCTCTACCTCAACTCTTGTAGAAGCTCAAAAGGCAGAAAGACAAGGTGCAGATTATGTAGGGGTGGGAGCTATGTTCCCTACAACTACTAAAGATGATGCAAGTGCAGTGACCATAAATTGTTTGAAAGAGATAAAACAAGGAATTTCTATCCCCGTGGTTGCTATTGGTGGAATTAGTGAAATAAATATAGCACTATTAAAGACGGCAAATATCGATGGAATAGCTGTGGTATCAGCAATTCTCGGTAACAAAGATGTAAAAACAGCAGCAGAAAAACTAGAAGGTTTATTTAGAAACTAAAAGTAAAACATTTTGAAAATTCAAAATAGTTGTTGTAATCCATGTAAAAACAAATTATACTCTATATAGAGCTAAATTTAATAATTACCGCTTTGTTTATAAGATGTCTAAAAACATTAACGTAAGTTAGCCCAGTATGATGAATAATCACATTGGGCTTTTTTCATAATGTTTTTATCAGTTAATAATATAGTGAGCTTAAAGTGATAGCGAAATTATAAGGAGCGTAAAATATGATAATTGAAGGTAAAGTTTTAATTGCACAAGGTGGAGGACCAACCGCCGTTATTAATCAATCACTAGTTGGTGCTGTTCTAGAAGCAAGGAAATTTGCACAGGTAACAAAAGTCTATGGTGCTATAAATGGAGTAAATGGGATAGTTAATGAAAATTTTCATGATTTAAGCCGTGAGACAACTCATAATCTAGAACAGGTGGCTATGACTCCATCCTCCGCACTTTTATCTACAAGAGACAAGCCAGATGTAGAATATTGTAAGGAAATATTTAAGGTGCTTAAAGCTCATGAAATAAGATATTTCTTTTATATTGGAGGGAATGATTCATCAGATACAGTTAGAATAGTAAATCAGCAAGCTAAAATTTCAAATTACGAGCTTAGGGCAATTCATATACCAAAAACTATAGACAATGATCTTATGATTAATGACCATACTCCTGGATATGGATCTGCAGCTAAATATATAACAAATGCATTTATTGGAATCAATCTTGATAACAGAGCATTACCAGGGATATATATTGGGGTAGTAATGGGACGTAATGCAGGTTTTTTAGCAGGAGCAGCAGCCTTAGCTAAAAAGTATGAAGATGATGGTCCACATTTAATATATTTGCCAGAAAGAGTTTTTACAATAGAACAATTTTTGATTGATGTAAAAAATGTTTATGATAAATATGGAAGATGTGTAATAGCTGTTTCAGAAGGTATTCGAGATGAAAAAGGAGTGCCAATTATTTCAAGTCTTATGGAAAGAGTAGAAAAGGATGATCATGGAAATATACAACTTTCAGGATCAGGGGCATTAGGTGATCTTTTAGGTAAGTACATCAAAGATAATCTAAATATTAAAAGAGTTAGATCGGATACATTTGGCTATTCTCAAAGATGTTTTATGGGATGTGTCTCAGATGTAGATAGAAATGAAGCTAGAGAAGTAGGAGAAAAAGCTGCACAGTATGCACTTTGGGATAATGTTGATGGTTCAATTACTATTCATAGAACGGGTCATTATTCAGTAGATTATAGACTTACACCACTGGAGCTCGTAGCAGGCAAGACAAAGGTAATGCCCGATGCTTTTATTAATAGTGCATGCAATAATGTAACTGAAGCCTTCTTAAATTACGCTAGGCCGCTATTAGGTTCCGACATGCATTATGCACATAGACTTAGAGCATCTAAAGTAACAAAAATTTTAAATAAATAGGGATTAAAATTTAGAAGGTTTAATAATAATAGTAAGATAGTTTATTAAGGGGGATGATATCTATAATGAGTACTGAAGAAAATGTATCTTTACAGAACCTATGGAACCCAAAAGCAGATAAACTCTTCATTTCAAATATTCCTGAGTTAAAAGAAGAGATGCTCTATGCAAAAAATTGGATAAAATCTCTTGATATGAATAAAGTCATTATGAATATTCAGGACATAGAAGTATATAACGAGAAAAATATAAAAACTAGATCACCTATTGTGGACTTGGAAAATTTTAGTGAATCACTTAGTAAAGGTGAATTAATAGACAAACTAAACACTATTAGCTCTTTCCCAAAAGTTGAAAGATACCATGAGAATGGAAAGTTGGTAAGCGCAGAATATTATAATAAGTTAATAGAGAATTGTAATATATATGGAGTTATGGACACAAACAATATTAAATATGGAATAACCCTTAAAAAGACTGTGATGAGAACATTCCCAACCTATGATACAGTATTTAATATTGGAGATAACTATGAGTTTGATAGATTTCAAGAGACTGCTGTTTATCCTATTGAACCACTTGTGATTCTTCATAAAAGTGTTGATAATAAATGGTATTTGGCGCAGATGTATAACTATTTAGCTTGGATACCTGAAAAAGATGTGGCGGTTTGTAAAAAACAAGAGCTTTTTGATTACCACAATACAGAGGACTTTATAGTGACTACAGGGAAAAGGGTATTTACAAATTATAATCCCTTAAATGAACAATTATCAGAAGTGAAATTTGATATGGGTATTAAAATACCACTTGTAGCTATTAATGAAATAGAAGAAGATATTTATGGACAAAGTCCTACAGGTAATTATGTGGTTAAACTTCCAACAAGAAATAAAAGTGGCAATGTAGAATTTAAACTAGCTTTAATTGCAAGAAATGAGGAGGTTTCAAGAGGTTATTTACCTTATACTAGAGAAAATATCCTAATCCATACATTCAAATTCTTAGGTGAAAGATACGGTTGGGGTGGAACTTTTAATTCGAGAGATTGTGCAAGCTTAATTATGGATGTTTATAGAACTATGGGTATAGTGCTTCCTAGAAATGCAGAGGAGCAAGGAGAATTTGCAGTCGGTAATTTCTATGAAATGTCAGAGACTATGACTATTAAGGATAGGGAAAGGCTACTTGATAATTTGAAACCTGGAACACCAGTATATATGAGTGGGCATGCTATGCTATATGTGGGTAAAGAAGAGGGGAAATATTACATTATTCATGATTTTTCTGGATTTTATAAGCCACAGCAAGATGGAGCTGCGAAATATTATAGAGTTCGGGAGGTAATGGTTTCTCCATTGTGCATTGGATTATCAGAGGAAGGAAAAACCTATATTGAGGGATTATATGGAGCAAGAGACTTTGTTCTTGTGGAATAGCTAATTTAGGTATAATAATCAAATAAAACAAGTCAAAATGCTAATGTATTTTGACTTGTTTTTTATTTGAAAGTACCTAATATATAAGCTTATAAATATTAATTTGTTACTAAAATTTGACTGAGTAAATGATCTAAACTTTAGTACTAGCTATTATGTGATCTTTAACCTTGTTGTAAGCATAATCTAGTGAGGAATCTAAATTATTATTATTCTTTCCTCCACCTTGCGCTGATAGGTCACTTCCACCACCTTTTCCATCTATAAGTGTTATGGCATCCTTAAGAAGGGCATTCATACTAATCATATTTAAATCCTTTGAGCACATGAATAAAAGATTTGCCTTATCAACAGATTTTACTCCAAATAAAACTATAACCTTTGGCTGAGATACTAATTTTGTTGCTAAGGTATTAGTGTATTTTAAATCACCGTTATCATAAATGAATTTAAGCACTCTAACGTCTTCTATTTTTGGAGCTGATGTTAACATATTTTGAACTTCATATTCAGCAACCGCTGCCTTTAATGTCCTTTTTTCAGTAAGGGCCTTATTAAGTTCACCAGAAAGCCTATCTACTTCAGATAAAAGGGTAGCACTATTGCAGGATAAAAGTTTAGACATCTTATCTATGGCTTCATATTTTGAAACATAATCAGAAACTGCTCTTGAACCACACAAAAATTCAATTCTCGTGCCATTCTTGTACTTTTCGATTTTTATAACCTTAATTAATTGCACCTCAATAGTTGTACTAGGATGTATTCCACAGCATGGATTTATATCAATATCACCTATTTTAACGATTCTAATTTTTTCACCAGCTTTTACCGGGATTTTCTTTAGAGTTAATTTTTTTAATTCAGAATTGCTAGGATACAGTACCTCTACGTTAATATTGTCTAAAACTATTTTGTTAGCCTGTGTTTCAGCAGTTTTAATTTCATCACCTATAATAACTTTATCAATATCTATAGTTGTTGAATCTATGCCAAGATGAAAACCAATTGTATAAGCATTAAACAAATCAGCTATACAAGCAGAAAGGATATGTTGTCCTAGGTGTTGCTGCATATAGTCGTATCTTTTATCAAAGTCTATACTACATTTAACCTTGTGAATTTTTAGGGGTTTAACTGCAACTACATGATATACTTTTTTATCTTTTTCATATACATAGGTTACTGCAGCGCCATTTATAAGGCCAGTGTCACAGGGCTGACCACCACTTTCTGGATAAAAACAGGTTTTATCCAGTTCAATATGATACTCTTTTTCTTTTTCTAATACATTTATTACTTCAGCTGTGAATTCTGTTTGATATGGATTTTCATAATATAACTTTTCCAAAGTTAAGCATCTCCTTTAAATAGCAACGTTGCATAATAATATATTGCATAAAATTCATGATCTGTTTTTAATCTATAAGAAATTTAAAAAATTATAATTAATTATGTCTGTAATAGCATTTATTGTAATATGCATAATTGTTTTAATCTATATTGTACCATAAAAATAGTAGGTGTAACTATTAAGATTTAAAAGTAATGAAGATATACAGGTAAATTGATTGTGAAACACTATGCCTATATCCTCAATATTATCTACATAGCCTTAAATAAAGATATAGTTTTGTATGGTCGTGTTAGGAATATATGGTATAATTTTAGTAGAGAACTTACATTTGTAGAAGCTAATAATAGATTTGCTCTAAAAGTAAGTGTAAGAATAATTAAAATTGAGAGGTTGGGGTATTATGGATTTTGAGAAATCCTGTGGCGCTGTAATTTATAGAAAAATATATGGAAATTTAGAGTTCTTAACTATTAGTCATAGAAACGATGGACATTGGGGTTTTCCTAAAGGACATGTTGAAAAAAATGAAAGTGAAGTGCAAACAGCAGTAAGAGAGGTTTCTGAAGAGACTGGACTTTCGGTTTCGCTTATGGATGGATTTAGAGTGTCAGTAGAATATTTAATAAAAAAAGAGACAATGAAGGAAGTTGTATATTTTTTAGCTGAGGTTCAAGATCAGATTATACTTATTGAAGTAAATGAAGTAGTGGATTATAGGTGGTCAGACTTTAAACAAACAAAAGAACTATTATCTTACATAAGTAGCAAGGAAGTTTTGGAGAAGGCCTATCAATTTATAGTTGAAACTGTTAAAAATCCAATGAAATAAGTTGTTATTTCATTGGATTTTTTCATATAATTTTGTCATGGTTTAGTTTTAGACTTAAAAGTCATGTAAAAAATATAAAAAAGAGGTTTATACCATATTTTGTAGAATATAATATTTTGAAAATATTCTTAAAACAATTTAATTTATCATAAATTCTGTAGTACTTTAGGAGATTTTTAAAGGGGGATTAACATGAGTGAACATATTAATGATAACGTATTAGAAGATATAGATATTGATAGTGTTATTAAGAAAAGTGCGAGTGAATTCAGAAAAAGTGAAGAAGTATATAAAAGATTATTTGAATTATCTCCTGACCCTATATTTGTTCATTGTGATGGGAAAATAGTCTTAGCCAATCCTGCTACTGAAAGACTGTTCAATATGAAAGATTCTAAAGATATAATTGGGAGAAATGTTATGGATTTTATTCATCCTGATTATATTGACATTGCTACTAGCAGAATAAATACAGTATATGAAGGCGGAGTTGTTGAACAATTTATTGAAGAGAAATTTATTTCTAGTGATGGTACAGTTATAGATGTAGAAATTGGAATCTCCCCTTTTAAGTATAAGGATAAATCTTCAGTTTTAGTAGTTACACGTAATATTAATATAAGAAAAAAAATAGAGAGAGAGCTAAAGGCGAATGAATTACTATTAAGAGAGATAACAGAAAATATCTCGGATATGGTTGCAAAGATAGATGTAGATGGAACAATTAGATATGTTACATCTGCTAAAAATGATATTCTCGGATCTGGAGCAGAGAATGTAATTGGAAAGAATTTTTTTGATTTTATTCATATAGATGATAAAGAAAATGTAGCAAAGAGAATTAAAGAATTAATTAGCACATCTATAAATCAGAAACTTCAATTTAGAGGCATACATGCGGATAAACGTATTGTTTGGGTAGATGCTTCATTTAGTACAATGGTAGATGAGAATAATAAAGTAATAGGATTAATCTTATCATCAAGAGATATTACCAAGCACATAAAAGATGAAGAGGTTATGAAAGAAAATGAGGAAAAGACAAGATTTTTAAATCAAGCAATAGAATATGATAGATTTAGGACGGATTTTTTTGCCAATATATCTCATGAATTAAGAACACCAATCAATGTTATTTTAGGGACTATCCAGCTTATGGATCTAAAATTCAAGGATTTATTTAAGGAAAATGAGAAAAAAAGCAGAGGATATTTAAAAACTATGAAACAGAATTGTTATAGGTTAGTAAGATTGATTAATAACTTAATTGATGTAACAAAAATAGATGCAGGATATTTTGAAATTCACTTAAGTAATTGTAATATTGTTAGTGTTATAGAGGAAATAACTTTGTCTGTAGCTGAGTATGTTGAGAATAATGGGGTATCACTTTTATTCGATACAGAGATGGAAGAAAAAATAATAGCTTGTGATAAGGATAAAATAGAAAGAATAATGTTAAATCTAATTTCAAATGCAATAAAATTTACAAATCCAGGGGGAAGTATTTCAGTAAATATCTTTGAAGGAAAAGATAATGTGGTTATCTCTGTTAAGGATACGGGGATAGGAATACCCAAAGAAAAATTAGATTTGATTTTTGATAGATTTATTCAAGTTGACAAGTCCTTGACAAGAAATAAAGAAGGTAGTGGAATAGGATTATCCTTAGTTAAAGCTTTAGTAGAAATGCACGGTGGTAAAATGTTTTTAGAAAGTGAGATTAATGTAGGAAGCGAATTTAGCTTTGAACTTCCTATAAAACAGTTACCAGATAACGAAGTGGTGTATGTTAATAGCAATTTTAATGCCAATAGTAACATTGAGAAAATCAACATAGAGTTTTCTGATATATATTTCTAAACCCAATTTCTAATAGAACAGGAGAAGACTGCACACGGGAAAATTTTAAGAATAAACCCTGTAACAGAGAGTGGAAATAAAATATCTTGATATTAAAGATAATAATGTGGTTCCAACTGTTGGCTTTAAAAATAGCAATCTAAAATAAAAATGCAAATAGTGCCATCCTCGTGGATGGCACTATTTTATTTTTATTATCTATCATGTTGGAGGTTTGTCCCTGCATATAGTTAATAATAAAAATAATTCTATCTTAGGAGGTATTAAATGGAATTTGAAAAAGTGATAAAGAATGATAGAGAAGCTAAAATCAAGAGTAAATTTGAAGGAAGCTTTCTGGAGTATTTAGATATAATTAGTAAAGATCCTGATAAAGCTAAGCTTTCCCATAAGAGGATGTATGACACAATAATAAAAGGAGGCTTTGAAATTCTAAGGCCTGAGGAAAACCCAAGAACAAGAAAAATATATGGTAATGATCTTATAAAAAGGTATGGGTTTTTTAAAGAGGACTTTTTTGGAATTGATAAGGTACTTATGAAGATAGTAAGTTACTTTTATTCTGCATCTATGAAGGGGGAGGAATCCAGGCAGGTATTATATTTAGCAGGTCCTGTAGGAGCAGGTAAGTCATCCCTGGTTGAAGTACTGAAGAAGGCCTTTGAAAATACGGAACCAGTATATATTTTAAAAGGATGTCCTATGAATGAAGAGCCATTGCATTTAATACCAAAGCATCTTAGGCGCGATTTTGAGAGAATGCTTAATGTAGAAATTGAAGGAGACCTTTGCCCGGAATGTAAATATAGATTAATTTATGAATACAATGGAGAATATGAGAATTTTCCTGTTACAACTACTTCTTTTTCAATAAGATCAAGAAAAGGTATAGGGGTTGTACCACCTGTGGATCCAAATAATCAAGATACTTCAATTTTAACAGGATCTGTTGATATATCTAAAATGGATATGTATTCAGAGGATGATCCAAGGGTTTTCTCTCTTAATGGAGCATTTAATGTTGGTAATAGGGGTCTTGTAGAATTTATAGAAGTATTCAAAAATGATGTTGAGTATCTTCATACTATAATTACTGCAACACAAGAAAAATCAATACCATCACCAGGAAAGGGATCTATGATTTACTTTGATGGCATAATTATTGCCCATTCTAATGAAGCTGAATGGAATAGGTTTAAGTCAGATCATACCAATGAAGCTATTTTAGATAGAATTGTAAAGATAGAAGTTCCTTATTGCCTTGAGTTAAATGAAGAAATTAAAATTTATGAAAAGATACTTAAAAAGAGTAACTTTAAGCCTCATATAGCACCACACACCATTGAGACTGCTGCAATGTTTGCGCTGCTTTCAAGGTTTAAACCTTCAAACAAGGTGGATCCTATAACAAAGTTAAAGATTTATAATGGTGAAGAAATAGTAGAAAAGGGAACTACTAAGAAAATGGATATTAGCGAACTCAGGGAAGAAGCAGGTCTTGATGAGGGTATGCATGGGATTTCAACAAGATTTATAGTAAAGGCTATTGATAATGCTATTTCAAATTCAGAATTTGATTGCATAAATCCACTTGGCATTATGGAAAGTATAATTAAATCCGTAAGGGAAATGGACGTTGCTGAGGATGAAAAGAAAAAATATATGGGCTTTGTTCAGGACACTATTAGAAAAGAATACAACAAAATATTGGAGAAAGAAGTAACTAAGGCCTTTATACACAGCTATAAGGAACAAGCGGAAAGTCTATTTAATAACTATATTGATAATGCAGAAGCCTTTGTAAATAAGGCCAAATTAAAGGATAGAGCTACCGGGGAAGAGCTAATTGCAGATGAGTCCTTTATGAGATCAATAGAAGAGCAGATTGGAATATCTGAAAGTTCTTCAAAGGGATTTAGAAGTGACGTAACTTCTTATATGTTTTATGTGGTTAGAAATGGTGGAAAAATAAAATATGAGTCCTATGAGCCTTTAAAGGAAGCAATTGAAAAGAAACTTACTAGTTCCGTAAAAGAGCTTTCGAGAATTGTAACTAGATCTAGAGTTCGCGATAAGGACCAAGATGAAAAATATAACGTAATGGTGGAGCAAATGAAGACAAATGGATATTGTGATTATTGTTGTGACGTTATACTGAAATATGCAGCTAATAATTTATGGAAGGACTAGTCCTATGGCAATTTTTAGAGACTATAACGTAACCCCCATAGATCATGATAGGGCTGTAGAGGATAGAAGGCGGCATCGGCAGCTTGTTGAGAAATCTATTAAAGAAAATCTAGGAGATATATTATCAGAAGAAAGTATTATAGGTCAAGGTAAGGATAAAAAAATTAAAATACCAATAAAAGGCCTTAAGGAATATGAATTTATTTTTGGTAAAAATAAGAGTGGCGTGGGAAGTGGAGATGGTAGCGAAGAAAGAGGGCAAGTCATAGGAAAAGAAAAGGCTAAGGGTGAAGGGAAAGGAAGCAGTGGTGCAGGTGAGGATGAGGGTGAAGACATTTATGAAACTGAAATAACATTAGAAGATGCACTAAATTACCTTTTAGAAGATTTAGAACTTCCGGAACTAGATAAAAAAAAGTTCTCGGAAATTTTAACTGAAAATAGTGTTAAAAGAGCAGGCTATCAAAAACATGGTATCCAGCCCCGTCTTGCTAAAAAAAGAACAGTAGTGGAGAAAATCAAAAGGGAGCAAGGGAGAAGCAAAGCACTAATGGAGTCATCTCAGGAGGAAAAGATTGAAAGACTGCCCTTTAAAAATGAGGATTTAAGATATCATAGAGTGAAGCAAGTTTTAAAGAGAGAATCAAACGCGGCAATTTTATGTGTAATGGACGTATCTGGGTCAATGGATACCACAAAGAAGTATTTGGCCCGCTCCTTTTTCTTTATATTATCTCAATTTATTAGATCAAAATATACGAATGTAGAGGTTGAGTTTATTGCACATACAACAGTTGCCCAAGAGGTAAACGAGGATGATTTTTTTCATAAGGTTGAATCAGGAGGTACCTATATTTCTAGTGGATTAAATAAAGCACTAGAAATAATTGATAAAAGATATAATCCAGATTATTGGAATGTATATGTATTTTACGTTAGTGATGGAGATAATTGGCAAGAAGATAATGAAAAAGCCATAACGGCTGCAAAAAGTATTTGCGAGGTGAGCAATTTATTTGGGTATGTTGAGCTTATGAATAAATACTATACTTCTTCTATGAAAAGAATTTTCGAAAATGGAGTATTTAATAAAAACTTTATTTCAGTGGAAGTAAAGAAAAAACAGGATTTATGGGAAAGTCTTAAATACATGCTAAAAAAAGAAGGAGAGAGGTGACAGCGGGTTGGAATATATCTTAAAGGATTTGGAAGCTTGGAATGAAAAAATTGAGGATATAGCAAAAAATATAGGACTTGATTTCTATCCTCAAGAATTTGAGATAATAGGATATAAGGATATGCTGTCCTACGAAACATACATTGGAATGCCATCAAGATATCCCCACTGGAGTTTTGGAAAATCCTACGAAAAAAATAGCACTGTATATAAATATAATTTAACTGGATTACCTTATGAGATGGTTATAAATTCAGATCCATGTATTGCATATTTAATGAAGGAAAACACACTTTTATTGCAAATATTAACTATAGCTCATGTTTATGGTCATAATGATTTTTTTAAAAACAATAGACTTTTTAAGGATGGAACTAGAGCAGCATCTGCTGTGGAGATGTTTAAATTTCATGCAGATATGGTAAGAAGTTATATAAATGATCCAAGTATAGGCTATGAAAAGGTAGAAAGAATTTTAGATGCAGCTCATGCCATTAAGCTTCAAACCTCTAGGGTTATTGGGGAAAAGAGAATTGATGGGGAGGTTTTAAAGCAAAGACTTTTAGAGGATTATAAAAACAATAATGAAGTTCATAATGACTTAGATGCTTATGTAAAACTAGCATTTCCTAATTTGAATAAAATCCCTATTCAGCCTGAGGATGATCTTCTTTATTTTATTATAAAGTATGGTGATATGGAGGAATGGGAAAAAAGTTTGCTCGGATTTGTAAGGCAAGAAACATCATATTTCTTGCCTCAAATTGAAACAAAAATAATGAATGAAGGTTGGGCTAGCTTTTGGCATTATAATATATTAAAGCAGCTGGATTTACCAGGCGGACTTTATTTAGAGTTCATTAAGCGTCATAATGATGTTATAGCTCCTGGGTATGGGTCAATAAACCCATATTTTATAGGCTTTAAGATATTTGAAGACATTTTAAAAAGATATGGCAAGGAGAAAATATTTGAAGTTAGAGCTCTTGAACGAGACGAATCCTTTTTAAGAAAGTATTTAACACAGGAACTATGTGCAGAGCTTAATTTATTTGAATATGCGGCTAAGAATGGGGATTACGTAATTAGTGAAGTGTCTGATGATAGTGGGTTTAAAAATATTAGAAATACCTTAAGTAGCTCTTGTGGCGTAGGTACTGTACCACTTATTAGAGTAGTAGAAATGTCACAAAAGGACAAAACACTAATTCTAGAGCATGTTTTTGATGGAAGAGAACTAAATATTGCATATGCAGAAGCTACATTAAAGTATATATATGAGTTATGGGGCCATACTGTAACTTTGAAAACAACACAGATTGGAAAGGAAATTACACTTTTATGTGAGGATAAGAAGATATCTGTAAAAAAATAATAATTTGGGGACGGTTAAGAATATTACAACAAAATAGTATCATCTCAACCTACAGCTGTGGATTATAAAACACAAATTAGATTGAGATGATTTTTTCTTTGCCACTTGCCATGTGAATTGCAACATGTACATAAATTTTTCATATATGAATGCTATAATAAACTCTTACATATAGGCAACTTCAGCTAGGAGGGGACACGGGGAACATCAGAGGAATTTAAATATAAAAGGTTGGTGACCAGATTGAAAAGAAAAAAGGTTAGAAACAAAAGAATTTTGGTTGTAGGTACATTATTTTCTATAGTATTTATGGCTCTTGTGAGTAGATTGATTTATTTAATGATTATTAATGGGTCTTATTATAAACAGCTGGCATTAAAACAATATACAAAAACTATAAAAACAGCTCCCAAAAGGGGCGTTATTTTTGCCAGAAACGGTTCTGAATTGGCATTAAATGCAGATATTTATAGGATTGATATTGATTTAAATGTTTTTAAAAAGTATTTAATTGATAAAAAAATACCGGAAAAACAAGCAGCTTACAAATTGTCACAGATACTGAATATTAGAAACAGCGAAGTTGAAAAAATTTTAAATAGCAAAGATAGTAAGGGAAGGCTACTTCAATTTATATTGTTGAAAAGAAAAGTTAAGGAAGAAATGGTAGATTCCATTAAAGCTCTTAAATATAATGGGATAATAATTTCAAGAGATGTAGAGAGGGTTTACCCAAATGATAGCTTCTTATCCCATGTTATTGGGCATACCAATTCTGATGGAGATGGGGTAAGCGGAGTAGAGCAGAGTTATGACAAGGAATTAGCAGGTGTTCCCGGGGTAACAGTGGCTGAAGTGGATAGGAATAATAATGAATTGCCGTACATAGAAGCAACTACAGTTGAACCTATAGACGGAAAAGATTTAACATTAACTATTGATGAAGGAATTCAAGAGTTAGCTGAAAAAGTAGCTAAAGAAACATTGGCTGAAAATGGTGCTAAATCTGTTAGTATAACAATTATGAATCCCCAAAATGGTGAAGTTTTGGCTATGGCGAGTATGCCAGATTATAATCTAAATAAGCCTTATGCAGAAGGGAAAACAGATAACGAAATACAGGAAATGTGGAAGAATAGAGCTATAAGTAATGTGTTTGAGCCAGGATCAATTTTCAAGGTTATAACGGCGGCGGCGGCACTTCAAAACAATGTGGTAACAGACCAGGATCGTTTTGTAAGCAATGGGAGCATTAAGGTTGGTAATACTACATTGTACAATGATAATAAAGAGGATTATGGGATTGAGACTTTTTCAGATATAATTAAAAATTCAGATAATGTTGGATTTGTTAATCTTGGACAAAAAATTGGAAATGAAAATCTTTATAAGTTTGTAAAGGAGGCTAACTTCGGAGAGAAAACAGAAATAGACTTGCCTGGTGAAAGTACTGGATTAATAAAGGACTATAAACGTATTGAACCTGTTGATTTTGCTACTATGTCCTATGGACAAGGTATTGCAGTTAGCCAAGTTCAGTATATTGCGGCCTTCGATGCAGTAGCTAATGGTGGTAAATGGATAAGACCACATGTTATGAAGGAAATATCCCATATGGAAAATGGTAAAAAAATTGTGGATAAAAAGTATGATAATTTTGCTGAAAGGACTATAACTAGTAGTGAAAAGGCAGCTCAATTAAGAATGTATTTGGAAAGGGTTGTTAAGGAAGGAACAGCAAAGGATACCTATATGAAGGGTTACCACATAGCTGGAAAAACTGGAACTGCAAATGTGGTTAACAGTACCACGGGAGGCTATGAATCTGGTAAGTATATAGCTTCCTTTGCAGGGATGGCTCCTGCTGAAAATCCAAAAGTATCCTTGGTGGTTACTATAGAAGAACCAAATTCGGGAAAATATTATGCTGCTCAGACAGCAGTACCCGCAGCTCGTAAGCTATTTTCAGGGATATTTAAAATACTTAAAATATCCCCAGATAATAAATAGTAAAAAGATACCCTTATTTAGATAGGGGTATCTTTTTAAATTGGAACTTGCCACTTGCCACGTGGATGGCACTATTTAGGAATATATAGTATAATATTCTTATAGTTTACAAAGAAGGAAAAGGGTGAGATGCAATGATTGAGGTAAATGGATTATACAAGAAGTATAGTAAAAAGGTACTAGCAGTAAAAAATTTGAGTTTTAGGATAAAGGAAGGGGAAGTTGTTGGACTCCTTGGGGAAAATGGGGCAGGAAAGACTACCACGCTTAGAATACTCGCTACGATTTTAAGCCCTACAAAAGGAACAGTTGTTATTGATGGTTATGATGTTCACAAAGATGGAGAAAAAGTCAGAGGCTCAATTGGAGCGCTTTTTGGTGGAGATGTAGCTCTTTATGACAGACTAACTGCAAGAGAAAACATTGAATATTTTGGGCAACTCTACGACATGAAAAAGCAAGAGCTTAATAATCGAATAGTGCATTTAGCAGAATATTTTCAGTTTGAAGATTATCTTGATAAAAAGGCATCGGAATTGTCTAGAGGTATGAAACAGAAAATAGCTATTGCAAGAGCAATAGTTCATGATCCTAAAGTAATGCTTCTAGATGAGCCGACTACAGGACTTGATGTGGTTGCAAGAAGATTATTGTACAATTTAATTGCACAGTGGTCAAAGGAAGGAAAGACTATCTTATTTTCTAGTCATTCTATAAGTGAGATAGAAAGACTTTGTCAAAGGGTAATTATTATAAATAAAGGACAATTGGTTGAGGAAGGAACTGACAGTTACCTAAAAGAAAAATATTCAATGGATAACTTGGAGGATGTCTTTATTCATTTAATAACAGGTGGTGTAGAGAGTGAATACAATATTAAAAGTATTTAAGAATGAATTTAAAATGTATACAAGAGATAAAAAATTATTAGTAAATACACTCTTATTGCCAATATTAATTTACCCATTAATTATTGCAATAGTAGCTCTAGGTGCATTTATTTCTATGAAAAGTGATGTTCAAGGAATAAAGGTTAGTTTTCAAGGAAAAAATCTAGAAGTTATGGAAGCCATGAAGAAAACTAAGGGAATAAAGATAATTGATGACAGGGTTTATAGTGATAGTGATATATTAGATAGAACAGTTGACGCAATTATTGTACTTTCTGAGGATAAAGATAAGGTAATACAGATTAAATACGATTCCACTAAAAAAAGCTTTTTATTTGATAAGATTACAGATAGTATACAGAAATTGAAAGTGGATTATATAACCTCAGTACTTAAGGGAAAAGGATTAAAATATGACAACATAAATCCTATATCTTTTAAAACGCTAAATGAAAAGGGGAAGACAATGGATAGTTTTACAATGGTAATTAGCTTAGTATTACCTATGTTATTTCTTTTATTTCCAATGATTTCAACTTCCTATTTGACCACAGATATAGCTGCAGGTGAAAAAGAAAAGAATACGTTGGAACCATTGTTATGTACTAAAACTTCTAGATATAAAATTCTACTGGGCAAATTGCTTTTTACATCAATAATAAGCGTGATTATTTCAATAATATCTATATTGGTTTTAGGACTAGCCGCAATTGCGGCAATTTCAGCGTTTAATGTTTCAATTTCTTCAATGAGTATTAGTTTTAGTGGCATAGGATTTATGATAAGTTTAATTATAATAATGCTTACAGTTATATTTTTAAGTGCATTACAATTAACTTTGAGCTTTTTTGCTAAAAATTATAAGGAAAGTCAAATGCTAGTTTCACCTCTTTTAATAATAATAATGGTACCAATATTTATGTCTATGTTTCTTCCAGATAAATCAATATTTTACCACCTGCCAATATTTAATGTGGTACTAATATTAAAACAACTTACAGCAGGAATAATTAATTTTGCTAATGTTTCTATTGTTATTGGATGGTTAGTTATATATATAATTATAAGTGTATTATTGTGCATTAAGGCCATAAACAGTGAAAAATTTATATTTAGGGTATAGGTGATAAGATGTTTTATGCAGTTTTGAAAAAAGAACTAATGAATTTTATTAGAGATAAAAAGAGTTTGATCTCATTTTTTCTAATACCAATTATAATGTATATATATATGTTTAATGTGCAAGGTGCTATTAACAAAATGGCAGATGGGTCCTCAAAGGATAGTTCGAAATACAAGTTTAAAATAGTAGTACAAAAGGACGAAGAAGCTCATCCATTGATAAAGAAAATAAAGACAATGGACAAAAATATGCAGATAGTAATAGAAGATACTAAAGTAATAAATGAAGATTTTGATTTGGTGCTAGAATTCCCCAAGGGGTTTTCTAAAGCCTTAAAATTAGGGCAGCCAATAGAACTAATTACCTATAGAAAAACCACAGATATATTGGATGAAAATTATACTAAAATAGAGAAGGTTATACAGGATTATGAAAGTGAATTAGTAGCGAGTACTTTAATTTCAAAAGGAATAGACATAAAAATATTGGATAGTTATTCCACTCAAAAGGTAAATGTATCTGAGGTAACAGAAGCACAAGCTGGCTTCTTTTATGTAATACCTATGTGTATTTTATTATTCCCCTTAAGCATTGGAATGCAAGTAGTTATAGAGATTTGTGTAACAGAGAAGGAAAGAGGGACACTAGAAGCACTAATGTTAACAAAGGCAAAGCGAAGTGTAATTATAGGAGCTAAATATACTGCACTACTAGTAATTGTTTTAGCAGAAATTTTAATTTCACTAGGAGCTTTTATAATAACTTCAAAAGCAGTTAAAACAGAATTAATAAATATTAGTACTTTAAACGTGGCCAATATAAGTATAATGTTACTTATGATTGTATTAACCTATATAGGAATATCTCTTATACAATTTATGATTGGATTATATGCTAAGAATTTCAAAGAGGCACAAGCTTATATGACAGCAGTTTTATTTTTGGTTATAATTCTAAATTATTTATTCTTTTTTATAGATATTAAGAATCTAAGCTATGTATTTTTAAACATACCAATTGTAAACTCCATAGCGATTTTAAATGAAATTCTTTTAGGCATATTAAACATGAGGCATTTGATTATTGTAGGTGCTTGGCTTATTATATATATTGTAGCACTTGCATATATTGCAGTTAAAGTTGTATTTGTAGAGAGTGTTTTACTTAGAAGATGAGGCAGCTTCAAGAAAATAGCTGTTGCATCTTTGATTTGTTATTCTTTTTGTGATGGTTAATTTTATATTTAAAGGAGAAGGTTATGAAAAATAAAAAAATATTATTAGCTAATAGTTTATTACTATTAGCGTTATTCTTATTTGTTTCAATACCATTATGCGCAAGTAAAATATTTAATTTAAATGAATCCATAAGCGGGAATATTTCACTTTTGCTTTCTGGAGGAACTAGTATAATAGTACTTGGTGGCATTGCACTATTATATTGTAGGATTACTAAGAGAAAATTTACTAAGGTAATGGTAATAAAGAAAATCTCTATAAAACAAGTATTTTTAATTATGGTTGTTTCTATTGGTACCTATATTTTTGCAGTAGGAGTTAATTCATTAAGTATGAAGTTATTCCCCATTGCAATAAAAGATGGCATGGCAATATCTAATTTATTAAATAGTAGTTCACTATTGTTAGGACTGCTTGTGGTAGTTTTGGTGCCAGCATTTTTTGAGGAAGTATTCTTCCGAGGGATTTTTTTAGACGCTTATGAAGGAATAAATAAAAAAACGAAATATTTTATTTTAATTGCAATATTTGCTACCTTCCATGGCAACGTAATGCAAATCATCTATGTGTTTTTTTTGGGGTATATACTATTAAAGGTAAGGGAATATACAGGTTCATTACTGGGAAGTATGACACTTCACGCAGTCAATAATGCAATATCCTTTATTATAAGTAAAGTGGCTTTGAGCTACATGAAGCTTGTGAATACTGGAGTAGACAATGGAGTCATAGATCCGGCAAAAGCTGCTACTACAGCGGATGCAACGAATGTTAGCTTTAGCGTAGCACTACTTAGATCTTCAATATTTTTTCTAATCGGTGGTGCAATATTATATATAAACCTAAGGAAATTGAAAGAATATAAAGAGGAAAAAGAAGGCTTAGAATACATTGAAGAAGAAAACTCCGAAAGCTTAGAATATGGTGAAGGAGAGAAATATATTCTAAGAAATGAAATCATTAATACAGATATAAAACAATATATTCCATTAGTTATTTATTTTGTTTCAATGACTATATTAGTTGTTTTAAGGTATTAAGATTTAAGGAAATTCACAGCTTGACTATTTTTAAATTTATGATAAAATATAAATTAAAGTTTAGAATGGTTATATTAGCAATTACTTGTGAATAATTATAAAAGTTAATTTAAATTCGTATAACCCCAATAATATGGTTTGGGGGTTTCTACCAGGAACCTATAAATCCTGATTACGAAGAAGATACATATGTTTGTATCTTTTTTGTGATCAGGATTTTTTTATCTTTTTTGATTAAGGATAGAAGTTAAATCATTACCAGAGGTGCTGTAACATTAACGATTAAGAGGCGATTTAAAAAGGAGGACAAAATGAAATTTAAAAATTTACCTAAAATTGATTTGCATTGCCATTTGGATGGGAGTGTAAGACCTGCAACAATAATTGATATAGCAAAGGAAGAGGGTATAAGTATTCCACATTATGGTATTGAAAATATTAAAAAAGAAGTTGTTGCTCCAGCTGAATGCAAGTCTCTTGATGAGTATTTAAAAAGATTTGAAATTCCCAATCTAGTAATGCAATCAAAGGAGAGTTTAAGAAGAATTACATTTGAGCTTCTTGAAGATTCTGCAAAAGAAAATGTAAAGTATATTGAAGTTAGATTTGCACCACTACTTCATATAACAAAGGGATTAACCCTAGGCGAAGTAATAGATAGTGTATTATCTGGTATTAAAGATGCAGAAGAGAAATATGATATTAAAGGAAATGTAATACTTTCATGTATGAGATTTATGTCTATTGACAAAGCCTTCGAGGTTGTGGAAGCTGGAAGGAAGTACCTATCCAAAGGTGTAGTTGCAATAGACTTATGTGGATCTGAAGGAGAAGGCTTTTGTGACAAATTCATAGAGCCTATAACCTTGGCTAGAGAATATGGGTATAGAGTAACTATTCATGCAGGTGAAACCGGAATAGGTAAAAATGTCCTAGAAGCTGTGGAACTTTTAGGAGCAGAAAGAATTGGTCATGGAGTATTTATTAAAGACTTCGCTGAAGCCTATGATATTGTAAAAGATAAAGGAATTACTCTTGAAATGTGTCCAACAAGTAATATTCAGACTAAAGCAGTTGATTCAATTAAAGACCACCCATTTTATGATTTTTATAAAGATGGAATAAAGGTGACAGTTAATACTGATAACAGAACTGTATCGGATACAAATATGACTAAGGAATGCGATATTTTATTAAGAGCATTTAACATTACGTTTGAGGAGTATAAACAAATTTACCTTGCAAGTGTTGACGCAGCCTTTGTTGATCTAGAAACTAAGGAATTGTTAAGGAAATATATTTATCAATATTTTGTGATTAGATAAAAACAATAGACGATACCTATAGATAATTGTTTATCTATAGGTATCGTCTATTTTCAAAAAAAACCTATGTGTTATATAATTATTTATGGTATTATGTAGTGTTGTTCAAAAAGGGGGGGGACTAGTGAAACAATTAAAAAAATCAACTTACATAAAAATTGCTATAATTATAGCAATTACATGTTTATTATTTACGAGGCCTGTAAAAGAAATGATTTTTATGCTAAGTATAATAAATGTTGACGCTATAAAAGGGTATATTTTATCCTTTGGCGTTTGGGCTCCTGTTATATCCTTTATTCTAATGATACTTCAATCCATTATTGCACCATTACCAGCTTTTATAATTACATTTGCTAATGCAGGGTTATTTGGCTGGGTGAATGGAGCATTATTATCTTGGAGTAGTGCAATGGCGGGTGCAGTATTATGCTTTTTTATAGCAAGGTTATTAGGTAGAGACACAGTACAAAAATTAACAAGTAAATTTGCATTAAAAAGTATTGATGACTTTTTTGACAAACATGGTAAATACGCAATATTAATTGCTAGATTACTTCCCTTTATATCTTTTGATATTGTAAGCTATGCAGCAGGACTAACCTCCATGAGTTTTTCCGCTTTCGTTGTAGCTACTGCTATTGGACAACTTCCAGCGACAATTATTTACTCTTACGTTGGGGGAATGCTAGCTTCCGGCACAAAAACCATGGTTTTTGGACTTTTAACACTATTTGCTGTAAGTATATTAATGTTACTAATTAAAAAGATATATAAGGAAAAAAACAAATAATTATATAAAGCAAAATAAAGGATGATTATATATGAGAAAAATTAGATTAAGTGATGGTATTTTAGAGAGGGTAAATACCATGTTAGATGAATGCATTGGTTGCAAGAAGTGTATGAAAAACTGTATAATGTTAGATAACTACTGCTCATCACCTAAAGAAATTTTTGGTGAAATAGTAAGGAGTGGTGAAGTAGATATAGAGATACCCTATTCTTGTAACTTATGCAATTTATGCACTGAGGTATGTCCGAGTAATATCAATCAAAAGGAGCTTTATCTAGAATTACGAAAATATGCTTTCACAAGTCATAAAAAAGCTATAATCCCATTAGGTTACAAGGTAGTAAAATTTCATCAAAAAAGCAGTTTTTCTAAATTGTTTTCAGCTTCTACAAAAAAAATGGAAAATGCTAATTGTACTGCATTTATTCCAGGGTGTAGTCTTATGTCCTACAGTCCTGAAATTATTATGAAAACTTATAAATATCTTCAAAATATCATGCCAGAAATAAAAATCATTTTGAAATGTTGCGGAAATCCAACATATACTATGGGAGATCAGCAGGGATTTAAGCAATATTATTCTCAGCTTGACCGTGAGATACAGAAATTAAAAGTAACTGAAATAATTACAGCTTGCCCCAATTGTTTTATAAGCATAAAAAAGAATAGCTCTAATTTGAAAATCACTACTGTTTGGGAGAAAATCAATGAAAGTGTTATCTCAGATATGTTATTAAATAAATATGTAGATGTAGATATTAAATTTAGTCTTCACGATCCATGCCCAACAAGATTAGAAAACAATACACAGGTCGCAGTCAGAGAAATTATAAAAAAAATGGGTATTAAAATGGAAGAATTTCAATTTTCTAAAAGGCAAACACTATGTTGTGGCGCAGGTGCTATGGTGGGAGTAACTAATAACAAACTTGCAGTAGCGCATATGAGCAAAAGAGCAGAAGAGGCCACCACGGATCATATATTAACTTACTGCCAAACTTGCGCTGAGTCCTTGTCAATAGGAGATAAAAATGCTATTCATTTATTGGATCTTATGTTTAATGAAGAGATGTTTTCAACCTTTAGTTTTCAGCAGAAAAAAAATAATACTACTAAAAAATGGAGTAATAGGTACAAAGGCAAAAGAATAATTGAAAAACTGTAAAGTATATAAGTATAAGTATAAGTATAGGGACGGTTAACAACTTTAAATAGTATTTATAGAGTAGAAAGGTTTGATAAAGATGCTAGACACTCATGGTAGAAAATATATAAGTCCACTTTTTAAGGGTGCGGCCAATATTTTTTTAAAATTAAATATGACACCTAACAACATAACTATTATAGGCTTTATAATAGGGTTATTACCTTTTGTATTTATTTACTTTGATAAGCCTTTAATAGCAGTTATACTTTTATGGGTTTCAGGTTTCCTTGATGCTGTAGATGGTGAAATGGCGAGAATTAGTAAGATGTCAACTCCCTTAGGAACACTTATGGATGTAACTTTTGACCGGTTAGTTGAACTAGGGGTTATTTTAGCTATAGCATTGAAAGAGCCGAAGTCTATGCTACAGTTATTATTTTTGACATCAACAATAATAATTTCTATGACTGTTTTTTTAACAGTAGGTGCACTTTCTCGAAACAAGGGAAGTAAATATTTCTATTACCAAACGGGAGTGGCAGAGCGAACAGAAGGGTTTATATTTTTTACACTTATGATCTTGATACCTGTGCATCTTCAATTAATAACTAGCATATTCTCAATAATAATTGCAATAACTGCACTGCAGAGATTTCTGGAGGCCAGAAGAATTTTAAAATGAGACGGACCTTATTAAATTAGCAAAAAAATATAATTTAAATATTTCAGAGTATATAAATGATTAGTGATTAATTTATATTTTATAGATATAACAAAATAAATTTGCTTTATAAGGCACCCTAGGAGATTATCTATCTTAGGGTGTTAGTTGTTTTTTGTAATATAAGATAGTTATTGCTAGGGTGGGATGATTCAGCTTGCTTATTGACTTATTTTACTAGTTCATTCATAATAAAGTAACAACTTTATTATTAGTTATATGGAGGAAAATATAATGATTGAAAGATTAAAGAAAATACAATACAATTCACCAGTGATATTAACTTTTACTTTTTTAGCTCTTGCTAGCTATTTATTAGGTTACCTGACAAATGGCACTTCGACTGCATTGCTTTTTTCAAATTATAGAACTTCTCTTTTGGATCCACTGCAATATGTAAGACTTTTTTCTTATATATTAGGTCATGCTAATTGGGCTCATTTTTCAGGGAATTTCATAATAATTTTAATAATTGGACCTATGCTAGAAGAAAAATATGGTTCAAAAGTTTTAATACAGTTAATATTGGTAACAGCTTTTGTTACAGGCATAATACACACAATTTTCTCGGGTACTGCTCTTTTGGGGGCAAGTGGCATTGTTTATATGTTTATTATTTTAGGCTCCTTTACAAATAGGGAGAAGGGCAAAATTCCACTGACTTTAATAATTGTGTTTTTTGTATTTGTTGGTAGCGAAGTATTTGGAGGTGCTTTTGCTCAGGATAATATCTCTCAACTTGCACATATTATTGGTGGATGTTGCGGGGCATTATTTGCTTTTAAGATTAAACATTAAGAAAAAATATGGAAAGCTAGTATAAACAATGAAAAAAGGTAATTTTAGTGATATACTATATTAAAAAATCATAGGAGAAAGGGTGATAAACATGTTAGATAGAGATAAGGCAGAAGAGCTTTTGCACAAACATTTGAAGAATGATAAATTAGTCATTCATTGTTATGCGGTTGAAGCTGTAATGAGTGCACTAGCTAAAAAATTAGAACCTGAAAATGAAAAAGAGTGGGGAATAACAGGCCTATTACATGACATAGATGAAACAACCATAGATTGGCTCAAAAATCCAGAACTACATGGTCCCACTGCAGTAGAGATATTAAAAGCAGAAGGTTTTGGAAATGAACGCATATACCATGCGATTTGTGCACATAACCAGCTAAATGGAACAAAAATAATCAGCAAAATGGATGCAGCAGCTTATGCTGGGGATCCTATAACCGGATTTATTACTGCCATTGCGCTTGCTTACCCAGATAAAAAGCTTGCAAATGTAAAAGTGAAATCTATAGTAAAAAGAATGAAAGACACAAGATTTGCCGCTAGTGCCAATCGACAAGCTATGTATTCCATTGTAAATTTAGGAATGACCTTCGAAGAATTTGCAGAACTTTCTTTAAATGCTATGTTGAAAATTTCAGATAAGCTTGGTTTGTAAAATTCATATAACATAAATTAAGTCCTCTTATATTCAAGTAAAAATATAAGAGGGCTTCTGTGTGATTTTTGATCTATTATGGTGGGTAATTTATTATATTAATAAAATTATATTTGCTTATGTTTAAAAATAAACAAAATTGGAGATAGCAATTATGACAAATGATAAAAATGAAGTTTCAACAGTTCAAGAAGAATTATGGAAGGGCTATAAATCCATTCGGTTTTCAGCAGGTGGGTATGAAGCCTTAATGATAACGGATGTTGGGGCTAACATCATAGAACTAAAAGATACTATAAGAGGGTTAAGCATACTTAGAACTCCTGTGGACAATTTAGAATTTGAAGTTTTCAAGTCCACACCTCAAGTTTATGGACTGCCAGTTTTGTTTCCACCAAATAGATTAGAAGATGGGACATTTAAAGTGGAAGACAGAGTATATAAATTTCCAATAAATGAACCTGAAATTAATAATTATATCCATGGTTTTATTAAAAATGAAAAATGGAAGATAGCTAGAAGTGAAATTATTGAGGGTGAAGAAGTTGAAATAGAGGCTATACTTGATTTTAATGAAGAACATGAATTTTATAAGTACTTTCCTCACGCCTTCCAGTTTAAATTAGTTTATAATCTCTCAAGTAGTGGATTAAAGCAGACAACAAGTATTATTAATTTAAGCAATGAGAAAATGCCAATGGGAATAGGATTTCACACTGCCTTTAATATACCTTTTCACCCAGAAAGCGTGGAGGAAGATTATAGACTAATAGCATCAATAGATAAGATATGGGAACAAAATGAAAGAAACTTACCTACAGGAAAAATCTTAGACTTAACTATTGATGAAAAACAATATTTAAACAAGGGGATAAATCCACTAGGGGAAGAATTAGAATCTCATTATACATTAAAAAATATGAATATAAATGGAGAAGAATTTCATGGAGCAATAATTGAGGACACCTCAAAAAAAATAAGATTAATTTATGAAATGGGCAATGATTATAAACATATGGTGCTATGGAATGATAAGGGTGACAAACATTATGTTTGCGTAGAGCCTCAAACTTGTTCAATAAATGCTCCAAATATAAATTTAGAAAACGACATAACTGGATTTAAAACCTTATGTCCTAATGAAACCTGGAGCGAAGAATGTAGGATATATGCAGAGGATATGATTTCAAACTAATATAGGTTAATTTAAAACCACACATAAAAGTGAAAGGATGATAAACAATGGCTATAGATAAAGTTAAGGAGTATTTTAAAAAATGGGGTAGGGATAAAGACATTTTAGAGTTTGTAACATCCAGTGCTACTGTTGAACTCGCAGCAGAGGCAGTGGGTGTAGAGCCTGCAAGAATTGCTAAGACTATTTGTTTTAAAAATGGAGAGGGTGCTATGCTAATAGTTACAGCAGGAGATGTAAAAACAGATAATAGAAAATTTAAGGACGAATTTGGGTTTAAAGCAAAGATGCTAACACCCGATGAAACTTTTGAATTTACAGGACATGTAGTAGGTGGAGTATGCCCCTTTGGTTTAGAAAATGATATACCTGTATTTTTAGATAAATCTCTTAAGCGATTTGTTACTGTGTATCCTGCCTGTGGAAGCAGCAATTCAGCTATTAAACTTACCTGCGAGGAACTTGATAAATATTCCTTGAATAAGAAGTGGATAGATGTGGGTAAAGGCTGGGAGTTACCATAGTATAGAATATTATTTATCTGTTTAACCCTAGTATAAATTGAGCACTCTTATATTTAAGTGAAATATATGCTATAATGTAAACTGTAGACATGTGTAAATAAACAATAATAACATTAAGAGATAAAACTCTTTTGGATTCTTTGTTGGAAAAAATTAGGTTTCAGATTTATGTTCTGGGCCTTTTTACTTTTGGGGGAAATTACTAATAAACGTAAAATTTGTATAGATGGATAAAATAAATAGGAAACCGTACTTTTATGTTTTCTGTTGGGTAAGGAAGAAGGAAAAGAAAAATGATAAAGCTTGAAGAAATATATAAACTTTGTGAATGCTGTGAAAAGCAAGATAAAAAAACAGGTATTATGAAACTAATGGAGAAAGGCTACAATGAGATTACCGCAACAAAATATTATAACATTTGGAAAAGACATTACATGGATTGTAGTAGTCAAGATTCAACGCTTTCTGGTATTTATATAAAAACCAGTAAAGAAAGAAGACTGTTAGAAGAGTGTACATTTATTGAACGTCAAAGGTATCTAGAAGCATTAAGTAAAGATCAACTTATACAAATTGCACAGGCAATGCTTAAATAATATATAAAAATGGTGGAGATAGGGGGAATCGAACCCCCGGCCTTCTACATGCGAAGCAGACGCGCTCCCAACTGCGCTATACCCCCATAAATTTTGTTATCCCTAATTATAACACTATTTAGGATAATATTCCATATTAGCTATTTATTTAATGGAATTTTTAAAATTAAAACAAAAACAATTATAAATGATTTATTAGTAAAAAATATGATTATTATAAGGTGAAATGTAAATTTTATAGTTAATTTCGTGATATAATATTAGTAGAAAACTAAATGTGAAGCATCCATAAATAAGATTTTTATACTGGTAAAACGGTTTTCTAATTTATTTAAATGGGTGTTTTTTTGCATTAACAAAATTAAAATTTGATATTAATTTAATAACTAAAGGGAGGGCTTTTTCATGGATATAGAAAAATTAACAGTTAAGGTTCAACAATCCTTAAATGAGGCTCAATTAATAGCGGTAAAGAATAATCATCAGCAAATAGATACAATACATCTATTTGCAGCACTTATTGCTCAAGAGGATGGGCTCATTCCTAACATATTTAGTAAAATGGGAGTGGATATAAGACAACTAAATGAGGATATTAATAAAGCCTTAGAGAGGATGCCGAGAGTTACAGGAAGTGGTGCAGATACTGGAGCTGTTTATGCAACTAGAAGGTTTGAGGAAATTTTTATAAAGGCAGAAGATGAAGCTAAAAAATTCAAAGATTCTTTTATAAGTGTTGAACATGTAATGCTTGGTCTTATGGATGTAAATACTAAAGTCATTGGGGATATTTTAAAAAAATTTAATATAACTAAAGAAGAATTTTTGAATGCGCTTTCGAAAGTTAGGGGAAATCAAAGAGTGGAGAATCCAGACCCAGAAGGTACTTATGAGGCATTGGTTAAATATGGTTCAAACCTTGTGGAGCAAGC
The DNA here is from genome assembly GCF_011065935.2 of Clostridium estertheticum. NCBI lineage: Bacteria > Bacillati > Bacillota > Clostridia > Eubacteriales > Clostridiaceae > Clostridium > Clostridium estertheticum. The sequence goes on from NZ_JAAMNH020000001.1 coordinate 2,116,618, forward strand.
TAAAAAGCATAAATTAGATCCTGTAATAGGACGTGATGAGGAAATTAGGCGGGTTATAAGGATACTTTCTAGAAGAACTAAAAATAATCCAGTGCTTATAGGAGAACCTGGAGTAGGTAAAACTGCTATAGTGGAAGGACTTGCCCAACGAATTGTAAAGGGAGACGTACCAGAAGGACTTAAAAATAAAATAGTGTTCTCTTTAGATATGGGAGCTCTTATTGCAGGCGCTAAATTTAAAGGTGAATTTGAAGAAAGACTTAAAGCAGTGCTTAAAGAAGTAGAAAATAGTGAAGGTAAAATAATTTTATTTATAGATGAGATTCATAATATAGTGGGAGCAGGAAAGTCAGAGGGTTCTATGGATGCAGGAAATATGATAAAACCACTTCTAGCTAGAGGAAGCCTTCATTGTATAGGTGCAACTACTTTTGATGAATATAGAAAATACTTAGAAAAGGATAAGGCCTTAGAACGAAGGTTTCAACCAGTAACTGTAGAGGAGCCAACTGTTGAAGATGCTGTGTCAATACTTCGAGGCCTTAAAGAAAAGTTTGAAATATATCATGGTATAAGAATTCATGATTCAGCCATAGTAGCCGCTGCTAAGCTTTCAGATAGATATATAACCGCAAGATTCCTTCCAGATAAGGCAATAGATCTTATAGACGAAGCCTGCGCTATGATAAGGACTGAAATTGATAGTATGCCAACGGAGATGGACATGACTAAACGTAAGTTATTTCAACTTGAAATTGAAAAGAATGCACTATCAAAAGAGAAGGATGAGGCTTCAAAGAAAAGGCTAGAAATACTCGAGAAAGAGTTAAGTAATTTAAAAGATAAAGATAATGAAATGACAGCAAAATATGAAAAGGAAAAATCTAAGATAGTTGAAATTAGAAATTTAAAAGCAGAGTTAGATGCTTCTCGTGGGGAGATAGAAAAATCAGAAAGAGAATATGATTTATCTAAAGTGGCAGAGCTTAAATATGGTGTAATTCCAAAACTAGAAGCTCAGATAAAAGAAAAAGAAGAAGGCATCAATCAAAATAATGAAACAGCTATGCTTAAAGAAGAGGTAACAGAAAAAGAGATTTCACAGATCGTATCAAAATGGACAGGAATACCTGTAGCAAATCTAGTCGAAGGAGAAAGGAAAAAACTCATAAGGCTTGAAGAAGTGTTATCGGAAAGAGTAATTGGACAAAAAGAAGCCGTTACTGCAGTTTCAAATGCTGTTATTCGCGCAAGAGCAGGCATGAAGGATCCAAGAAGGCCTATTGGCTCATTCATATTCCTAGGACCCACCGGTGTTGGGAAAACCGAACTTGCAAAAACCTTAGCTAGAACACTATTTGATAGCAAAGAAAATATAATAAGAATAGACATGTCAGAGTATATGGAAAAATATTCTGTATCAAGACTTATAGGAGCACCACCAGGTTACGTAGGTTATGAAGAGGGCGGTCAACTTACGGAAGCAGTAAGGCGAAAACCTTACAGTGTTATATTATTTGATGAAATAGAAAAGGCTCATGAAGATGTGTTTAATATATTTCTTCAGATACTAGATGATGGAAGGCTTACAGATAATCAAGGTAAGATCGTGAATTTTAAAAATTGCATAATAATTATGACTTCAAATATTGGAAGTAGTTATCTCTTGGAAAACAAAGAAAGTGGAGGTATAGAGCAATATATTCGTGATAGAGTTATGAACGAATTGAAGTCAAATTTTAAACCGGAATTTTTAAATAGATTAGATGATATTATACTATTTAAACCACTAGATACAAAAGAAATAAAAGGTATAGTAGATATATTCCTTGAAGAAATTAAAAATAGGCTTAAAGACAAAAACATATTAATGAAAGTAACAGACGCTGCTAAAGAGCTTATGGCCCGAGAAGGCTATGATCCAATTTACGGTGCACGTCCACTAAAGAGATACATTGAAAATGTACTAGAAACATCTATTGCTAAGAAAATTATTAGGGGAGACATAGTGGATGGTTCAATCATTGGGGTAGATGCCAAAGATGAGCAAATTATCATAGAAAAGATTCAATAATTCTATTTACTTTAATAAAAAATAGAGGTTCACTAATTAAAAAAGATAGTAAAACTTTGTAATGAGGTTTTGCTATCTTTTTTTTGTTAGGATAGAGACTAAAAAATCTACTCATCTCTTTTGTTTTATACTTTTTCTATGAATATCATGATTATTATTCTAGTAGTTGACAATGGAACAATTATTTAACATAATAAGGTTGACCATGCTTTTACATAATATTAAAGCGAAACCAAATATTAATGGCACTAATTCAAATGAAAGGGGGCCATAGAAATTATTGAAAAAAATATACGAATAGAGGTAGATACGGAGGAAAATTGTGAAAATTAGCACTAGGTCACTCATAGAAGGATTATCTTATGCTTTGGACGTGGCTGAGAAATCTTATTTCTCTCACTCTAAACACGTAGCATATCTTTCCGTTATGATAGCTATGGAATTAGATTTACCAAAAGAGCAACAAGAGGAGCTTTATTATGCAGCATTATTGCATGATATAGGAGCAAGCAATACATATTTAATTCAAGAACATTGTGAAGTTGGTAGAGATATAATATTAAAACTCCCAATTAAAAGTATAATAGCGGAGTATGTCTATTATCACCATGAGCATTATGATGGAACAGGGCCATTTAAATTAAAGGCTGATGAAATTCCACTACCTTCCCAAATTATATGTATAGCAAATTTGTTTGACACAAAATTTGGGAGTATAGAAACTCTAAATTTAGAAACACTTAATGAAATTAATAAATGGATTGATAGTAACCATGAATTATTTAAACCAGAAATAGTGGAGACTTTTTATAGACTCATTGAAAAGGAGTATATATTTTTAGATTATTTTACTCATGAATTTAACAATGTATTAGTTAAGCGAATAGAGATAATAAGGAATAATATAGGTTTCGAAGATGTTAAACTGTTTGCGCATGCATTTTCTCAAATAATAGATAAGAGAAGTACATTTACTTATGAACATTCCGTTGGTATTTCTAATTTAGTCAATAAAATAACTACACAATTAGGCTATAATTATGAAATACAAAACAAAATGTACATAGCAGCATTATTGCATGATATTGGTAAGTTAGTAATATCAAATGATATTATTGATAAGAAAGGTAAGCTTGATGAGGAAGAACGATATCAAATCAATAAGCATACATATTATACAAGGTGGATATTAGAGCAAATTGAGGGGTTTGGGGATATTACCAATTATGCATCTAATCATCATGAAAAATTAAATGGAAATGGATATCCATTACATTTAGCTGAGGAACAAATCAGTGAACTAGATAGAGTAATGGCAATATGCGATGTATATCAAGCATTGACGGAAGACAGGCCTTATAGAACTAAAATGCCAATAGATAAAGTTTGGTCAATCATTAATGAAATGGTGAACAATAATGATTTGGACGGAAATTTAGTTGGCAAAATAAAAACTATTTTGAAAGAGGCGATTATATAATGAATGAGTTTCTAAAAATTGTAAGAGAAAGAAGATCGGCTAACAAATTTATTGAAAATGTTGTAATACCAAAAGAGGATTTTAATAAAATATTTGCAGAGCTTTCATTGGCACCTTCTGCATTTAATTTACAACATGCAAATTATTATGTTGTAGAAGATAAATCATTAACGGATAAAATTTATGAAGCTGCTTTTAAACAATATAAAATAAAAACTGCTTCAGCAACAATAATAGTTACTGGAGATAAAAATGCTTATTTATCAGCGGGAACAATATATGAAGGATCAATGATGCTGGGAATGATAGATAAAACTGAATACCAAATTCTACTTGATAGCATTAATCATGTATATGAAGATGGGGGGCAAGGTTTTCAGCATGATGAAGCTATTCGGAATGCATCTATATCAGCAATGCTATTCATGCTTTTAGCTAAGAATGAAGAATGGGATACATGCCCAATGATATATTTTGATAAAGATAAAATCAGTAAGTTGTTAAATATTCCAGAAAATGAAGTGCCCGTTATTATGATTACCATGGGTAAAATGGACAAAAGTAGTAGTAAGATAAGAGGGTATAGAAAGCCTACTGCTGAATTTGTAAAATTTTATTAATTAAATATCTTTTTCTTGCAAAGTGTCCTGCATAAAAATTATGATTATAGCTCATTTAAACTAATGAAAAAATTATGGGGGTGTCATCATGCATGGTGTAAGTAATGACATGAAATATGATATTATGTACAACAAAAATTCAGAGTATAACGATACATTCTATACAGCAGTTAAAACAACAGGTGTATATTGTATTCCATCCTGCAGCGCAAAAAAACCAAACAAAGAGAATGTTGAGTTTTATGATACAACTGTTGAAGCAGAAGCTAAAGGATATAGACCTTGTAAAATATGTTTACCTAATTTATTAAAGGTAAAGTGGAAAGATTTTAAAAAGTATATAGAAATTGAAGTACCTGATGAGTTTAGCTTTCAGCAGTGCATGGTTTATTTAAATAGGTCTGACATAGAATGTCTTCATAAAATTAAAGAGGGAGATTTCTATAAATTACTTAAATTTGAAGATGTTAACGTTTTAATTAGTATTTCCATGGTAAATAAAAAGCTAAAGGTAACCTTTGTGGATGAGGTTCCAGCAAAATGGGTTAGAGCACAAGTAGCTAAATATGTGTGGGATATGTTTGATTTATCAACAGACTTAACTGATTTTTATAAGTTGGCGGAGAAGGATTCAATTATTAAACTATTAATTGATAAATATAAGGGACTTAGGATTGTAAAAATCAATGATATGTTTGAAACAATATGTTGGGCAATTATTGGTCAACAGATAAATCTAAAGTTTGCATATACATTAAAGAAGAGACTAGTTGAATATTATGGAGAAAAAATGGTATATGATAATGAGGAGTATTTCTTATTTCCAACGCCGCAAGTTATTTCAAAACTTGAAGTTGAAGATTTGAAGCCCCTTCAATTTACTACAAGAAAGGCTGAATACATAATCGGTATTGCAAAGCTTTTTAATGAGGGTCTTTTTAAAAAACAAGAATTAGCATTAGAAGTGAATTATGAAAAATTGAAAAATAGATTGCTATTAATTAGAGGGGTAGGAAATTGGACAGCAGATTATGTAATTATGAAATGCTTTGATCTAAATGATGCTTTTCCTATAGCTGATGTGGGTATTCATAATGCATTAAAAGGCATTTTAGGGTTGGATAAAAAGCCTTCAATAGAGGAAATAGAAAAATTATCAGTGAATTGGAAAGGATGGGAAGCCTATGCTACATTCTACTTATGGAGGTTCCTAAATGACTAAAAAATATTATGGGTATTATAATTCACCTATTGGAATATTAGAAATAATAACATCTGAAGATGCAGTAATTTCAGCTATGTTTGTAGAGGCAATTAAGGAAAGTACAGGACAACCGCATATTTTGAAACAGGCTATTAAACAATTTGATGAATACTTTAAAGGGACAAGAAGTGAATTTGAAATAAAATGTGAAGTACAGGGCACTGAATTTCAAGAAAAGGTTTGGAAGTCTTTAGAGGAGATACCTTATGGAGTGACTTTATCTTATAAGGAACTAGCGATTGCAATTGGAAACGAAAAAGCTTCAAGGGCTGTTGGTAAGGCTAATAGTAAAAACATTATTAGTATAATTATACCCTGCCATAGAGTGATTGGAGCTGATAAGAGCTTGACAGGATATGCAGGTGGGCTTGATAGAAAGCAGTGGCTTTTAGAACACGAAAGAAGAAATTCATCTATCTCTTTATCTTAGAATACTATACTATCATTTGGGGCATGGTTGGAGAAAATTAAGAATTTACAGATATGGATGAAGTGCTAACTAAAGACATAAAATAATAATATTTAAATAGCCAGTTGGGTTGCAGATTAATGTGCAGCTCGACTGTTTTTTTTTGCTTAAAAAGATTTGCAGACATTTATGCTACTTTTTAATATTCAAAGAAATAATTAAATATTTCAAACTATGTATTGACTATAAAAATACATAATTGTATAATTAAGGAATAAGTGTGCGGGAATATTTATATTTCATAGTGCACTAAATTTAGGGGGGATCTGTTAAATGGTAAGTAAAAAACTTCTAGGTGTGATTATGTCATTTGCGCTAGTTGCAAATGTAATGTCATTCAAGCCAGCATCATCAGTGGGACAGGCTAATCTTACATCAGGTAATCTGATTCAAGAGGACAAGGGTACCGTAGACCTTGCAATTGCAAATGAAGATAGACTTATTGAAATGTTAAAGAAATCAGGGAAGATCGCTCAAAATGCAACGCAGGAAGAGGCACTTCAAGTAGTACGTGCATATTTAAAAGGGATGGAAAAGGATGCTGTAGGTGATCCTTCAAAATTAACAACAGAAGAGAAGACTGCTTTAAACAAAATTAAAATTGAAGTACAATCTAAAAATCCAAAGCAAAATAAAAAATTCCCTGCTACACCTTCAAAAACATGGGATGGAAAAGTGAAGTCAGATAAAATACTTGTTTTACTAGAAGATTTCAACGACTACAAACATAATATGATAACACCTGATGAAACTGATATGTATTATAAAGAGTATGCTCAGAAGCATTATCAAGATATGTTATTTGGAAAAAATGGATATGCTGGACCAAGCGGTGAAACATTAATATCAATGAAGCAATATTATGAACAACAATCAGGTGGAAGTTATACAGTAGATGGAACGGTACTAGGCTGGTATACTGCACCTAATACTGCAAAATATTATGGAGAAGATACGGCAACTTCTCACAATAAAAATGCTAAAACCTTTGTTTATGAAGGGCTTAAAACAGCAGCAAAAGATGCTAGTGTAAATTTAGCAGATTATGACTTAGAAGATCCATATGATATCGATGGAGATGGAAATATAAATGAACCAGATGGAATTATTGATCACTTAATGGTTATACATGCTGGTGTTGGTCAAGAAGCTGGTGGCGGAGTTTTAGGAGATGATTCAATATGGTCACACAGTTCAAAATTATCAACTGGTCCTGTTGCTATACCAGGAGCAACTTCTAATAGTACAAATTTTGGTGGAAAGCTTGCTGCATATGCTTATACAATAATGCCGGAAGATGGAAATACAGGCGTGTTCTGTCATGAATTTGGTCATGATTTAGGACTTCCAGATGAATATGATACAGACTATACTGGAGTAGGTGAACCAGTTGAATATTGGTCAATAATGTCATCAGGAAGTTGGGCAGGTAAAATTCCAGGAGCTGAACCAACAGGTTTTAGCCCATATGGTAAGCTTTATTTCCAAGAAACCTATGGTGGAAATTGGATGCATGGTTCAGAAGTTAATATTAATGACATACCAAAAAGTGGTTTGAAATATGTTCTTGATCAAGCAGCTATAAAAGGAAAAAATAATGACTTTGTAAAAGTTAATTTACCAGAAAAATCTACAAAGGTTAATACTCCTGCAAGTGGTACTAAGGAGTATTTCAGTGGTAAGGGCGACGACATGAATAACTCAATGTGGGTTAATTTAGACTTAACAGGTAAAGCAACTGCTAAATTAACATTTAATACCTTGTATGATATTGAGCAAGATTATGATTATGCATATATTAATGTTAAGGTAGGATCTGCTGACGGGGTAACAGTACCAGGGAATATAACAACTACAACCAATCCAGAAGGGGCAAATCTTGGAAATGGAATAACGGGAAGCTCAAATGGATGGGTTAAAGGAGAATTTGATTTAACTCAGTTTGCAGGACAAAAAATACAATTATCATTTAATTATGTAACAGATGCTGGTTTATCAATGCCTGGATTCTATATTGATGATATAGCTGTACAAGCTGATGGCGCTGCTATATTCTCAGATAACGTAGAAGCAGCACCGAAGTTTACAATGGATAAGTTTACTGTAAGTGATGGAAATATGTATACTTCACAATACTATATTTTAGAGTGGCGTAACCAAGTAGGAGCAGACTTAGGCCTTGCACATATTAAACGTGGGAATTCCTTAATGTCCTATGATCCAGGTTTACTTGTATGGTATGTAGATAACTCCTTCACAGACAACTGGACAGGAATTCATCCAGGACAGGGATATCTAGGTTTGGTAGATGCAGATCAAAGTATAAATATGTGGAATTATGCAGATAAAACAATGAAACCAGCAGTTGCTTCAACAAGATATCAATTGCATGATGCTGCATTTAGCCAAAGGAAAACTGAGAACATGTTATTAGATTATGGTACACAAACATTAACGGATACCACAACTCAAACAAACCATACATTTAATGATAGTAAATCCTATATGAGCACTTTAATTCCCGATGCAGGAAGAATAGTTCCAAAATTTGGACTTGAAATTTCTGTAAATGGAGAAGCTAATGATAGAAGTAGCGCTACAATAATGCTTAAAGTTAAATAATCAAATACAAAGAAGGGCACTCTTAATTTTTTTCAGAGTGCTTTTACTATATTTTGGTTGAAGATATAATGACAGTAGCAAGGCTTGTAAAAATGATTTTACTAATATTACTTTAAGACCTCATGAAACTAAAGTATATATGATAAAATAGATAAATAAGGATTTATAATACCAATATAAATTGGAATTAAATCAATGATTTAAGGAGGCTACAAAATGTCATATTTACTTAAACCACTAGAACAATGTAAGTTAACTTTTAGCAATAGATTGGTTATGCCACCCATGGCTACTTCCAAATCTCAGCAGGATGGAAGGGTCAGTAAAGACATATTAGATTATTATGATGAAAAATCTCAAGGTGGATATATATCATTGATTATTATAGAACATAGCTTTATAACTCAAAAGGGAAAGGCTAGTGAAAGAATGCTTTCTATAGCAGAGGATAGTGTTGTGGAGAGCCTAAAAGAACTGGCAAATATTATTCACAAAAATGGATCTAAAACAGTAATGCAAATTAATCATGCTGGAAGTGCAGCAAAGATGGAGGTCACAGGATATGAGCCAGTTGGACCTTCAGCTATAGCGAATCCTCGCACTGGTAGTGTTCCAAAGGAACTTACTAAAAGCGAAATTAAAATTATAATTGGAGAATTTGCAAAGTCAGCACTTCGTACAAAAGAAGCTGGGTTTGATGGAGTAGAGATTCATTCTGCTCATGGATACCTTTTAAACCAATTCTTCTCTCCTCTTTCTAATAAACGAACTGACGAATATGGTGGAGATTTATTAGGAAGAATTAAAATTCATTTAGAAATTATTAAAGCAGTAAAGGATGCTGTTGGTAATGAATTTCCTATTCTGCTTCGTCTAGGTGCTTGTGATTATATGGAAGGTGGAAGTACAATTGAAGATAGCAAAGCTGCAGCCATAGAGTTTGAAAGTGCAGGAGTAGATGTTCTAGATATTTCTGGAGGATTTTGTGGATATACTGTGACTGGTAATACTAGTCAAGGATATTTTTCACCCTTAACTGAAGCTATTAAGGAGGTTGTGTCCATTCCAGTTATACTAACTGGTGGAATTACTGAAGTGAGTGTAGCTGAAAAACTTCTTTCAGAAGGAAAAGCCGATCTCATTGGTGTAGCCAGAGCTATATACAAAGACTCTAAGTGGGCGAAAAAGGCTATTGAAAGTCTTAAATAAGTTTTTTTAAAAATGAAGAATTATTTAAAGTAAAAAACCACTGATTTACGAAAAAATCAGTGGTTTTATTTGTACCTCATAAAAAATCAGCCTATGTTTTAAATTATGGTATAATATGAAGTGTCAGAAAATAGTAGGATTAAAATCCGTTGAAAGAATAACCAGTTATTATGTGAGGTGTGATATTTTGAATTCTGTAATAGGACTAATTAATCATTATGGATATATAATTTTGTTTACTGCTTTGGTACTTGAATTATTGCATTTCCTCTCCCAGGCGAGCTAATGATGACGTACTGTGGCTTTCTTGTTTATCAATCTAAAATGAATTGGATTATAAGTATCCTTGTAGCTACTGCTGGAGTAATATTAGGCATTACAATATCTTATTTTGTAGGCGCTAAATTGGGTACCAGGTTTTTTGATAAATATGGTTCATATATTCATCTTGGGCCCAAGCAAAGGGAAAAAACATCAAAGTGGTTCAAAGCATCTGGTAATAAATTATTAATTTTAGCATGTTTCATCCCTGGAGTTAGGCATATTACTGGGTATTTTTCCGGTATAACGGAGATATCCTATAAAAGATTTGCGATTAACGCCTATTTTGGAGCTTTCCTTTGGACTGCTACTTTTATTTCACTAGGTAAGATTCTTGGACCAGACTGGGATAAATTTCAGAGTTACATATCGAAATATTTAGTTATTGGCAGCATAAGTATATCTTTAATTTTCATTATGATTTATGTTTATATAAATCATAAGACACAGATAATAGAAAGTACTTATAAAACGATAAATAGAACTTTAATTACATTTCATTCCATGGGAAAAATAAAAGTCGCTATAGCTGGTGTAGCATTTGCTTCCTTAGGTTTTATGGTTCTTGTAATTGGTGTAATACAAGATTATTTATCACATGAATTCCAGCAATTTGACATTGTTGTATCTTATTTAGTAAAAGCAATTTTCACTACAAAATGATTAAGCATTATCCGCTTATTTGAAATGATTACTTCAATTAAGGTCTTAGTTCCACTTGCTATTCTCATATTAATATTGATTATAAGAAAAAATAGAAACCGAGTTCTTGAAATTCAGTTTCTATTTATAGTGTTAGCCGGCGGAGAAGTTTTGCAATTTGCATTAAGAAATATTTTCAGGCGCCTAGGACCTTCTTCATTAAGGCTACTAGGAAATATTCAATATACGTTTCCTAGCAATCAATCGTTAATGGCAATTGTTGCATATGGTTTTTTTGCTTTTTTAATAATACGAAACTTAAAGAAATCATGGGCTTCCACTGCTATCATAATTATAACTTTACTTATTTGTATTTGTGCAGGACTAAATCCAATATTCTTTCAAACTGCATATCCAAGTGACGTTTATGCAGGATATATTTTTGGTGGGGTTTGGCTTACTATAAATATTATTTTATTGGAAGTTTACCGCATACTACCTAAAATACAATTTTAAAGTAATTGTATTAATCCAATAAATTAAGTCAAAGATTTAAGTAAACAGCTTATACTGAAAGGAAGAATTAAATGAAAAAAAGTAAAATAAATTTATTTATAATTATAGGATTAATAGTAATTATACTTGGGTTTATCGGAAGTACTTATAATGATTTTAGAATACAGGAAAATTTCACTGGGATACCGCTTAATTTTAATCCAACGAATTCTGTATCTTCATATGATTGGAATGGTATCAATGTCACCATAAAAGGTGGATTTGTTAAAGGTAAAGTAACTCAAAGCAAAACAGAGAATTTAATACTCAGAAGTCTTTCTTCAACACCACAAATTAGAATTAAAGGTAATCCGAAAACCTCCGGAACATATCTAATTAGGTTAGAGAATGTAAATCCAGCTGATACAACCTTCTCAAACTTGGATAGAGCTGCTATAAAAATATTAGAGCCACATACATTGTTGTTAACAATAAATTTAAAGGCAAGTGAAGATAAAACAATTAATGTTTCTCTCAAAGATAATAAACAAGGCTTTGAATTTGTTATGCTTGGTGATAATAGAGATGGTTATGATACATTTTCAAATATTATTGATCAGGTAAATGCAATAAATCCTATTTTTACAGTTGATGATGGAGATTTAGTATACGGAGGAGAGCCACATAAATACAGGTTATTTAATGAAACAGTTTCAAAATTCAAGGTTCCGCTCTATACTACACTTGGAAATCATGATATTAGAGAAAATGGTAGACCCACATATACAAAGATCTTTGGCCCACCTTATTATTCTTTTGAATACAAAAATGCACATTTTGTATTTTTAGATAGTTCGCGAGGGTGGTCAGAAAAAACATCAATCCCTCAGGAACAATATGTATGGTTGGAAAATGATCTTAAAAATGCTAAGGGGAAGATGATATTTGTTTTCTCGCATATACCACCCATAGATCCAAGAGCTGATAAAAAAACCAACATCATACCCTATGCTTCCGAAGAAGAGAAACCAAGTTTGATTGACCGATTAGCCAATAATTATAGTGAATATAAGAGTCTAAATCATGGGTTCCCAGACAGTAATGAGGCATTAAAATTCGAAAACCTAATGACTAAATATAAAGTGAATACTGTTTTTACTTCACATATTCACAGCTATATAAGTTATGTTAAGAATGATGTTAGATATGTAATAAGTGGAGGGGCAGGGGCTGAACTACTTACTACTAATAGTTATTACCATTATTTAGTTGTAAAGGTAGCTGATAAAGATACTTTCATTGAGGCTATTGAGTTGCCGTCTCCCACAAATACAATACAAGATAGGTATATAGCTGCAATTCGACTATTTGCAAAGGCAATTTATAAAGAATACACAACAATTGTGATAGGTATTATTACTATTGCTATCATTTTACTACTATGGATAATGTGGAATGCTCGTAATAAATGGAAAAAACACATTAAGCTATGGACCAAGTTATTGGTAGATATATTTTCGTTTTCAATAAAAAAATATAAGGAACTAAAAGAAAAATATATAAATAAATAAATAAATAAATAAATAAAGGGAAGCCAAATGGCTTCCCTTAAAAATAGAAGCTCAGCTAAATTTGAAAGGGTGATTAAATGAATTTCTTAATAGACTTAATAATAAAGACATCCGTTGATACAATATATTTGACAGGAATGATAATTTTAGTAGGATTTATTCTTGGATATATGAGGGACCATTCAATGCGAAATTTTCAAAGGAGTTTTGGTTGGAAGACAGTTGCTGTTACAGCTATTATAGGAGTACCTATACATGAAATGTCACATGCTATCTTTTGTTTGATTTTTGGTCACAAAATTACAAAAATAGTACTCATACAAAAGAGGGATGAAAATGGAGTGCTTGGATATGTAAGTCATGCTTATAATCCTAATAGTATATATCAACAGGCAGGTAATTTTTTTATAGGAATTGCGCCTATCTTCGGAGGGATTTCCGTTATAATTGCACTAATGCATATAATTATTCCGAGAACATACAATGAATTTATAAATATATCACTAAATAATTTGAACATAACTAAAATAAGTCAGGGTTCAATAGAGGCCATAATTAATTCATATATTGATTTAATAAAAACAATCTTTTCAATAAATAACTTTGGAAATCCTTACTTTATAATATTTTTATTTTTAGCTATATGTATTTCATCTCATATATCTTTAAGTTCCGCGGATATTAAAGGCGCTTCTAAAGGATTAATTATAATATTTCTATTAATATTAGTTATTAATGGTCTTGGATTTTCAAGGTTTTTTATGGCTGAAAGTATATTGAAATATAATATTATACTAATAGGTTTTCTCATAGTATCCTTGATTTTCTCAAGCATAACGTACCTTGTAAGTTTACTTCTATTAACAATAAAGAATTAATGTAGAAGCATGGAATTTGTGTTGCTATAATGGTTTCATCGTCCAGAAATCTATGGAAAACCAGTTCTAGTTATAGCCTCAACCAAGGGATCAGGACTTAAATCTACTCTTAAATATTTAGAGAGAGTGTCAATTCAATAGTAATTTATGATATAATGAAATTTAAATGTAAAACTAATATAAATAAGGAAGTGTTTGTATGAAGACGAAAAAAGTGTTTTGGATTTTGATGTATTTCCTTGCACCCGTATTACCTGTATATTTTTATCTAATCCACGCAGCCAAAAGCAATCATGATTTTATATTTTTACTAGGTGGATCACTAGGAATTTGTTCCTACGTATTTTTTGTAAATCAATTTATAATTACTGCTAGGCCAAAGTTTATAGAAAAAAACTTCGGCATGGATAAAATGTATAGATTTCATATGGTTATGCCCTTAGTTGCTTTTACTCTAGGACTTATACATAATCAAATTAAAGAAGGTTATTTCGAGGATTCCTTTCAAACCACATTAGGAACTGCAACGCTTATAATATTTGGTACAATAATTGTTATTAGTGCCTTATTAATGATTAATAAGCTATTTATCAAAATAAAAATAGTGGATGATATAAGAAATCTATTAAAGAAAATTTTAAAACCAAAGCACGAATTTCTTGTTACAATTCACAATATTACTGTAATAGGAGTGTGTGTTTTATTAGTTCATATACTCTTAAGTAATTCTGTAAAAGCTAATATTCCATTAGAAATAACACTTGTATCGTACTTTGTAATAGCCTTATCAATGTATTTTTATCATAAAATATTAAAAAGACATATTGCAAAGAGCAAGGAATATACTATTTCAGATGTTATAGTGGAATGTAATAACATAATTACTTTAAAATTTAAACCTAAAAATCATAAATTATTTAACTATAAACCTGGGCAATTTTTATATGTTAAACTATATAATAGTGAAATTCCAAAGGATGAGCATCCTTTTACTATATCATCCAGCCCTACTGAAATGGATTATATTTCAGTAACGGTTAAGCAGCTTGGAGATTTTACTAATAGCCTTGTAAAAGCAAGGGTGGGTGATAGGGCATACGTTGATGGCAGTTATGGAAGTTTTACTCATTTGGATTTACCAAAAGCAAGTAAAATGTGTTTTATTGCTGGAGGAATTGGAATAACACCGTTTTTAAGTATGTTAAGGTATTTAAATATAGAAGAAAAAGATAGACAAGTTATTTTACTTTGGGGTGTTCGCGATAGCAGTGAACTAATTTGCAGAGAAGAACTAGATTCAATAGCAGGTAACATGAAAAATCTAAGCATTATACCAGTACTATCTTCAGACAAAAACTACAGTGGAGAGCAAGGATATGTTGATGCTGCTAGAGTTAGGAGGTTACTTAATAATGATCTTGATTATGACTTTTTCATATGTGGACCTCCAATTATGCTAGAGAAGGTTGTTTCCGATTTAAGATCCTTTAATATTGATTCGCATAAGATACATTTTGAAAGATTTTCAATTTAATAAATCATCTATGAGAAAACAGCCTAAAAAGGCTGTTTTTTTAGTTGGTATGTATTTCAAATAATATATCAAAAATATTACATTTAAGCATGAAAAAAATAACTAATAATTTCAATTGTAAACATTAAAGTAATTAATGGTTTACAATTAACGAATATTGGATTACTATTAGTATGTATTAGTATGTATTAGTGGTATTAAGGAGGAACATTTATGAAAAACACAAGAAATTTAATTTTAGTAGCTATGTTTGCAGCTTTAACAGCAATTGGAGCTTTTATTAAGGTGCCAATACCATACGTACCTTTTACCCTTCAATATCTGTTTTGTGCATTAGCTGGTTTAATTTTAGGTTCAAAATTAGGTGCATTATCACAAATAGTCTATGTTGCTATTGGACTTTGCGGTGCGCCCGTATTTACTGAAGGTGGGGGTATAGGTTATATATTTAAACCTACTTTTGGATATCTTATTGGGTTCATAGTAGC
Source organism: Clostridium estertheticum (assembly GCF_011065935.2). Classification (NCBI taxonomy): domain Bacteria; kingdom Bacillati; phylum Bacillota; class Clostridia; order Eubacteriales; family Clostridiaceae; genus Clostridium; species Clostridium estertheticum. The sequence continues at coordinate 2,132,285 of NZ_JAAMNH020000001.1, forward strand.
GGCCTATGTCATAGGTAAAATAAGAGAGAATGTTATTGAATTAACTTTTTTTAAGACCATACTTACACTGCTTTTGGGTCTATTTTTTATATATTTGTTTGGAGTTGTATATTTATATATTAGTTATAATTTATACCTAGGAAAAAATGTTTCTTTTTATTTTGCATTTTTCTATGGCTTTGTGGTTTGCATAGCTGGAGATTTGGTACTTACAGTTTTTGCGGCCTATATTTCAATGAAACTAATACCCGTATTAAGAAAAAGTGGATATATCGATTAAGAAACAATAAGAGTGGAGGAGTACGACATGAAAGAATTTATTAGGAGTATAGAGGAAAAGGTTATAGAAGGCCTCGCTGTAAGCTTTGAAGATACAATGAAATTAGCGGGCATTGAAGAAAAAGAGGATATAGTATTATTATGTATTAGTGCTAATAAAGTGCGAGAGTTTTTTTGTGGTAAGGAGGTAGACCTTTGCACCATAATGAATGCAAAATCAGGACGCTGTACTGAGGACTGCAAATTCTGCGCGCAATCTGCTCATTATAAAACCAATGTAGAAGTGTATGGATTAGTTTCAAAAGATGATGCTTTAAAGCTGGCAAGGGAAAATCAAAATGAGGGTGTAAATAGATTTTCCTTAGTGACAAGTGGAAGAGGAACTACTGGCAATGATTTTGAAAAGATTTTAGATATGTATGAGGAGTTAAATAAGGAAGTGAAAATAGATTTATGTGCTTCACTTGGGATATTGAGATATGAGCAACTGCTTAAGTTAAAACAGACGGGAATAACAATGTATCATCATAACCTAGAAACTAGTAGAGAATACTATGAAAACATATGTACAACTCACAGTTATGATGAAAGAATAGATACTATAAATGCAGCCAAGAGGGCTGGAATGCTTGTTTGCTGTGGTGGAATTATTGGACTTGGGGAAAGTTTTGAAGATAGAATTAAGCTAGCTTTGACCTTAAGGGATTTAGGCATTAAATCTATTCCTATAAATGTATTGAATCCAATTGTGGGTACACCACTAGAAAATGCAGAAAGCTTAAGTCAGGAGGAAATACTAAAAACTATTGCCATATTCAGATTGGTTAATCCTAAAGCTCTTATAAGACTTGCTGGTGGAAGAAATCTCATAGAAAAATTTGGTGAAAAATGTTTTAATGCAGGAGCCAATGCTACAATCACTGGAAACTATCTAACAACATCAGGTAATAAAATATGTGATGATAAGAAAATGGTAAGGGAATTAAAGCTGGAGGTTAGAAAAAATGGCTAAGGGAGTATTTATAGTTGGAACAGATACTGATGTGGGTAAAACTGTTGTAACTGCAGGAATTATGCATGTGATGAGGAGTAATGGGTATAATGCTGCTTATTTTAAGGCAGCATTAAGCGGGGCAATTGAAGTAGGTAATGAGCTTATTCCTGGTGATGCTAAGCTTGCTTGTGAAGTGAGTAATTTAGAAGAAGCCTACGTTAATATAACACCCTATGTTTATAAGGCCGCGGTTTCTCCTCATCTTGCTGCAAAGATTGAGAAGAAGACTATTGATTTAGATGTAGTAAGAGAAAGATACAATTATTTAAAGGAAAAATATGATTATATAATTGCTGAAGGTAGCGGCGGAATAATATGTCCATTGATAGATGATAAAAGAGGATTATACGCCCTTGAAAATCTTATTGTGGATTTAAATATGAGTGTTATTATTGTGGCAAGAGCTGGGGTCGGAACAATTAATCATACAGTTCTGACTGTTAAATATATAGAATCTATAGGGATTAAGATCAAAGGAATTATAATAAACAATTATATAGAAAATATGATTTGCAATGACAATATTAAGATGATAGAAAAACTTGCGAAAGTGCCGATTATAGGCAAGTTTAAAAATATTGAAGGCTTAAAGGATCACATGGTACAAGCTATAAGGATAAATGCAGAAGTGGCTTTTGATGTTAGTACTATAGAAAAATGTATGGATCAATTATAATGTGAAAGTTGAGGTAAATGTATGAATAGTTATGTAGAAAAGGATTTGAAATATATATGGCATCCTTGTTCACAAATGAAGGACTATGAGGAGCTTAATCCAATAGTTATTGAAAAAGGCAAAGGGGTTTGGCTTTATGATATTGACGGAAATAGATATTTAGACTGCATATCATCTTGGTGGACAAATACTCTAGGACATAGTAATAAGAGAATTAATGAGGCCATAAAAAAACAGATAGATAGCATTGAACATGTTATATTTGCAAATTTCTCAAATAAACCTGCTATAGAGCTTGCGGAAAAATTGGTAGATATAACACCAGACAAGCTTACAAAAGTGTTTTTCTCTGATAATGGATCCTCAGCGGTGGAAATAGCATTAAAGATGAGTTTTCATTATAATATGCAAAAGGGAAGTACTAAAAAGAAAAGGTTCGTAGCTCTAAGCGATGCATACCATGGAGAAACTTTAGGGGCCTTGTCAGTTTGTGATATAGATGAGTTTAATATGGTATATAAGCCTCTCCTTTTAGATACATTCAGAGTAGAAGGGCCAGATTGCTATAGGTGTAAATATGATTTTAATAGAGAAAATTGTAATGCTGAGTGCTTTGGAGATATGAAAAAGTGTTTAACAGAAAATCATGAGGATATAAGTGCAGTAATAGTTGAACCTATGGTTCAAGGTGCTGCAGGTATGAAGATTTATTCCCCTATTTATTTAAAAAAGCTTCGAGAGCTTTGTGATAAATATGATGTACATCTCATTGCAGATGAGATTGCAATGGGTTTCGGTAGAACTGGCGAGATGTTTGCTTGTAATCATGCTCAAATATCTCCAGACTTTATGTGTCTTTCAAAAGGAATTTCAGCTGGATATATGCCTATGTCAGTGGTAATGACTACAGATGAAGTATATGATAGTTTCTATGGGGATTATAAAGAACGGAAATCATTTATTCACAGTCATACTTACGCAGGTAATGCAATGGGCTGTGCCATTGCATTAGAAAACCTAAAAATATTTGAAGAAGACAATATTATAGAAAAAAATATAGAAAAAGGTCAACTTATAAGAAAACTTACATTAGAAAAGGCGGAAGGGTTAAAGCATGTAGGCGAAGTAAGAAGTATAGGAATGATAACAGCTATGGAAATAGTAAAAGATAAGGAAACAAAGGAAAGCTATCCTTGGGATATGAGAGTAGGATACGCGATTTACAAAATTGCACTTAGAAAAGGATTAGTACTTAGACCTATAGGAAATGTACTATATTTTATTCCTCCATACGTTATACATCAAGAGGAAATAGAATTTATGGTGAATACTTGCTTTCAAAGTATAGAAGAATATTTTCAGAGAACAGGGGTAAAAACATTGTAATATCAATTATTTAATGCTGATGGAGTTGTAATGTCAGCAGCTTTCATACTTTCAGGCATATTTGCTGCATTAGTATAGTTATGTATAAAGAAAAGCATTCAATCTTTTGTGATTGAGTGCTTTTCTTTATCTATAGAAGAACTAAATGCATAAGTAAAAAAAAATAAAATCATTATAGTGATAAATGGCGAAACTTTTGGTTTGTTTAATATAGTAATATCTTGCATAAAACAAGAAAGAACTAACATATACTTAGTAGAATGAACAATATATAAAGAGACTTGAATGCTGAATTCTTCGTAAAATTAATTCCTTTTAAGGGGGAGCTATTAGACTTAGAATTTTTGTATTATAAATGAGCTTTGCTCTGAAAAATAAAAAGGGGGATTCTAGATGTTAAAAAGGTCATTAGCAATCGGTTTAAGTTTAATTCTAACATTTGGCATGGTAGGGTGCGCAAAAAAAACACCTACAACACCTGCGCCTACAACAGCACCACCTGCTGTAACTGAGACGAAAAAGATGCATATTGGTATTGTTACTGGTACTGTATCACAAGGTGAGGATGAACTGCGTGGGGCTGAAGCAATGATTGCAAAGTATGGCGATGCTGCTTCCGGCGGAATGATAAAACATGTTACGTATCCAGATAATTTTACGCAAGAGCTAGAAACTACTATTGGAACAATTACTGGACTCGCAGATGATGCAGACATGAAGGTAATCGTAGTAAACCAAGCAGTTCCAGGTACTGTTGCAGCGTTTAAACAAATTCGTGAAAAAAGACCTGATATATTACTTTTGGCTAATTCTTCTCAAGAAGATACTGCTATGATTGAAGCAGCTTCCGATTTGGTTGTGGATCCTGATAACGTAAACCGTGGATATCTTATGATTTTAGCCGCTAAGAAAATGGGTGCAAAAACCTTCGTTCATATTTCTTTCCCAAGACACATGAGTATAGAACTTCTTTCACTAAGAAGAAATATTATGGAGCAAGCTTGTAAAGACTTAGGACTTAAATTTGTATTTGAAACAGCTCCAGATCCAACGAGTGACATTGGAATTCCAGGAGCACAACAATTTATTCTTGAAAAAATGCCTGCATGGGTTGAAAAATATGGAAAAGATACAGCGTTTTTCTGTACAAATGATGCTCAAACAGAACCATTGTTAAAACGTGTTGCGGAACTGGGTGCGATATTTGTTGAACCAGATCTTCCTTCACCAATAATGGGATATCCAGGAGCATTTGGTATAGATCTAAAAGCAGAAGCTGGAAACTGGCCTGAGATTCTTAAAAAAGTTGAAGCAACAGTAGTTGCTAAAGGTGGATCAGGAAGAATGGGTACATGGGCATTCTCCTATGGATACACAGCTTCTGAAGGCTTAGTAGAGTATGGTAAGAATGTAGTAGAAGGTACAATGCAAAAAGGTAATCTTGCTGATGTAATAAAGGCATTTGGTGCATATACACCAGGAGCTGAGTGGAATGGTTCACTGTATTTAGATAGAGTTACTAGTAAAGAGATTTCCAACCACGTAATGGTTTATCAAGATACTTATGTATTTGGAAAAGGATACCTAGGAAATAGTAAAGAAGAAGTTCCAGCAAAATATAAAGATATAAAATAAGTGAAAAATATTGAGTATTGAGAATATTCTATTTAGACTGTTCTGAGTTATTATTATAACCAAATGAGTGTGAATTGCTTTGCCTTTATATGTGTGCAAAGCAATTCTCCTTATGTTGGGTCATAAGAGGTGAATTTATTGTCTACAGAAAATGTACTACTTAAAGTAGAAGGTGTTGGCAAAGAATATGACGGAAACAGGGTGCTTAAAGATATAAATTTCACACTTGAAAAAGGAAAAATATTGGGACTTGTAGGAGAGAATGGAGCAGGCAAATCTACATTGATGAATATCTTATTTGGAATGAAGGTGATTTCTGAAACTGGTGGATACGAAGGTGCTGTTTATTTAAATGGAGAGAAAATTAAATTTAAAAGCCCTGTGGATGCATTAAAGGCAGGAATAGGAATGGTACACCAAGAATTTTCACTAATTCCTGGGTTTACGGTAGGAGAGAATGTACTTCTTAACATGGAAAAGACCAAGAAAAGCTTGATTTCAAAGCTCCTAGGTAAACGGGTGGAAACTATGGATTTACCAGAAATTCGAAAGAGTGCTCAAAAGGCAATAGATACATTGGGAGTTCAGCTAGATACGGAAACTTTGGTATCCGAGATGCCAGTTGGACATAAGCAATTTATAGAAATAGCACGTGAAATTGACAGAAGTCAGGTTAAGCTTATTGTTTTAGATGAGCCAACTGCAGTACTTACAGAATCTGAAGCTGAGATCCTACTTAAATCAATGAGACTGCTGGCAGATATAGGTATTTCTATTGTATTTATATCCCACAGACTTCGTGAAATAACATCTATTTGCGATACTATTGTTGTACTTCGTGATGGATTAGTTGTGGTAGAGTCACCAGCAGAGAGTGTGAATGTAAGGCAGATTGCTGAATGGATGGTAGGTAGAGATGTTGATGAAGATGCCACACATATAAAACCCATAGTAAAAATTGACGAAAAGGATATAATTTTCGAAACTAGAAATCTCTGGGTGGACATGCCTGGTGAAACAATTAAAAATGTGTCATTAAAGGTACGTAGAGGTGAAATATTAGGCATTGGTGGTCTTGCAGGGCAAGGCAAGCTTGGAATTCCAAACGGAATTATGGGACTTTTTGCGAGCGGTGGGGAGATTTTCTTTGAGGGTAAACCACTCCATTTAAACAATACGCTAAATGCTCTACAAAGTGGCATAGCGTTTGTATCTGAGGACCGTAGAGGTGTTGGACTACTTTTAGATGAACCTATTGACTGGAATATTGCGTTTAATGCCATGCAAGTTCAAAATAAATTCCTAAAAAGTTATTTGGGGGGGGCGATTAAGTGGCGAGACGAGAAAGCTATGAAAACATGCGCAATGGAATATATAAAGTCACTAGAAATTCGGTGTACTAGCCAGCGTCAATTAGCAAGGAATCTTTCGGGCGGGAATCAACAGAAGGTTTGTCTAGCAAAGGCATTCGCTATGAATCCAAAACTATTATTCGTCTCTGAGCCTACCCGTGGTATTGATGTTGGAGCAAAAAAATTAGTTTTAGATGCATTAAGAAAATATAACGAAGAAAACAACACAACTATAGTTATAATATCCTCAGAACTGGAAGAACTTAGATCTATTAGTGATAGGATAGCTATTGTTTGTGAAGGAAAAATATTTGGTATTCTGCCACCAGATGCGCCAGTAATTGATTTTGGGTTATTAATGGCCGGAGAATTTAAGATAAACGAAGAGGGGGAAAAAATATGGCTCAGATAAATAAATTCATCAAAAACTTTGGATGGGCCCGCATCATCATTGCCATTTTCCTGCTAATATTATTTATTATTGCTCCTATTTTCGGGGTAAGGGTCGATACATCTTTAAATGATGTTATTGTGCGTTTTGGTATGAGTGGTATCATGGTACTTTCTATGGTGCCTATGATACAATCAGGATGCGGGCTGAACTTTGGTGTTCCAGTTGGCCTTATATCAGGAATGATGGGAGCTGTGGTGAGCCTAGAGTTTAATCTTACAGGTATGGCAGGGATTGGAGTAGCCATTCTAGTTGGCCTTGCTATGGCCGCAGTTTTGGGTTTTCTTTATGGATTGCTTTTAAATCGTGTTAAAGGTGATGAAATGATTATAGCCACATATGTGGGTTTCTCATTCATATTTTTAATGAACATAATGTGGCTCAAACTTCCCTTTAAAAATCCAGCAAGTGTTATGGGTTTCAAAGGTGAGGGACTTAGGACCACAATTAGTATTGAAGAGTACTGGATACATGTACTTAGTGATATCTTAAAAATTCCTGTTTCAAAATATCTAATTATCCCTACAGGAATGATTTTATTTTTTATTATTATGTGTTTGATAGTTTGGGGCTTTTTTAAAACAAAGCTTGGCACTGCTATTACAGCAGTGGGCTCTAATCCAGATTATGCAAGGGCTTCAGGAATTAATATTAATAAAATGAGAGTAGTATCAGTAATGCTGTCAACAATGATAGCAGCAGTTGGTATGATTGCTTTTGAGCAAGGCTTTGGTTTTGTTCAAATGTACAATGGACCCTCAGCGTTTGTCTTTCCATCGGTGGCAGCTGTTCTCCTTGGAGGTGCTTCAGTTAACAAAGCAACCATCACCAATGTAGTTATTGGAACATTTTTGTTTCAAGGTATTTTGACAATGACGCCGTCAGTCATAAACAGTGCGATCAATATTGACGTATCTGAAATCATCCGAATAATAGTTTCTAACGGATTGATTGTATATGCACTGACTCGGAAAGGGAGGTAGGTCATGAAATTTGATAAGAAAAAAATAGGTCCATTACTTACGGGTAGTGTTGTGCCATTAATGTTTTTAATCATCAGCATAATAGCAATACCGCTTTCGGGGTATTCTGGAGGTTTTTTGGTGGATCAGATTATAACCAGGCTGGCAAGAAACTCTTTCCTAGTATTATCACTGCTGCTTCCTATTATGGCAGGAATGGGTATCAACTTTGGGATGGTTTTAGGTGCTATGGCAGGTCAAATTGGATTGATATTTATTACTGACTGGGGTATTACAGGAGCTCCAGGGATACTCCTTGCGGCACTTGTTGCAGCTCCTATAGCAATAGGCCTTGGATATTTTTGTGGTGTGGTACTAAATAGGGCTAAAGGCCGTGAAATGGTTACTGGCATGATTCTAGGTTTTTTTATTCTTGGTGTTTATCAATTCTTTCTTTTATACATGTGCGGAAATGTAATTCCATTTAAGACTAGTTCACTGCTGCTTTCTAAAGGGTATGGTGTACGTAATGCCTTGAACTTGGGTGTAGCTAAAGGATTTGATAAACTAATTTTAATAAATATAAATGGTATAAATATTCCGGTTGGAACCTTTTTGATTATAGGTTTGATTTGTGTCTTCACTGTTTGGTTTAGAAAAACAAAACTGGGTCAGGATATGAGAGCTGTAGGACTTGACATGAATGTATCTGATACTGCAGGAATTGCTGTTGATAAGACACGTATTCAGTCCATCATAATTTCAACAGTCCTTGCTTGCTTTGGACAAATAATTTATCTGCAAAATATAGGAACTATGAACACCTATAATGGAGCAGATCAAGCAGGCCTTTTTGCAGCTGCATCACTTTTAGTTGGTGGTGCAACGGTTACTAAAGCTTCTATCCCAAATGCCATTATTGGTACTGCACTGTTTCATTTGATGTTTATAGTTATGCCTATGGCAGGCAAAAACATTACTGGGTCGGCTATGATTGGGGAATACTTGCGTATGTTTATATCCTATGGAGTTATTACTATAGCGCTAGTTCTACATGCTTGGAAACGTCAAAAGGATAAAGATATGGAAAGGCATAGTTTTCAGCTAGACATGGAAAAACAGTCTAGTAAATAGGAAATGTGTTAGTATAGTTTGTATGAAAGAAATAAGCCTTAGAGTGAGAAGTAATCTTCAAGCTCTGGGGCTTATATTTTAGTTTGACTTTTTATCTTTGAAGCTTATCTTTTTCATTAAATTTGTTTTTATAATTCTGCTTATATTCATACATATTCTTATCTGCAATTCTTATCAACTCATTATAGTCAGTTGCATTATGGGGGAAGCTTGAAATGCCATAGCTAAAGCTACAGATAATTTTATTTCCTTCAAAAAGTATAGGATTATCAGCGAATTCTTTGATTATGTCTTCTAATCTATGGATTAGGTCTTGCAAATTATCTCCCGAAAAAACTGCAACAAATTCATCTCCGCCAAAACGCGCAAATATATCTGAAACCCTAATATTATTGCTTAAACCACTAGCAAAGATTTTAATTAATTCATCGCCTGCTAGATGGCCATATGTATCATTAATAGGCTTTAAGGCATTTATATCAAAGATTACCACAAAAAAATTTTCATTACATGTTTTAGCCTTAGTAAAGGCTATGTTAAATAATTCTTCAAAATATCTTCTATTATATACATTTGTTAATTTGTCATATCTGGATAAGTACACTGTTTCTTCATAAAGCGCATACTTAGCAATACCAAGCTCAATTTGCTTTTTCAAATATCCCATTACTTCTAAATCAGATTCATCAAAAGCATTATTATCTGTGCTGTCAACATTTATTAGTGCATATAATCGATTATCTAAAAGAATTGGAGTACTAATAGAAGATTCCACCTTAATACTAAGGGTATTTTCTAAAACCTTAGTATATTTATTGAAGTTTAGTTTCTGAATATCATTAATAATAACAGCTTTATCTAAATTACCCACCACTGCGTTCCAAAAAAAAGAATCTTTTAGCTTAAGTGTGAATTCTTCAGATAGATTATTATCATAACCACTGCTTGCGATAATTTTTAAGTTTTCCTCTGCATTTAGAACTAATACACAACCAAGAACACGATTATCCAGTGCCTGCATTACTTTTTCTAAAAGTAATATAAATAATTCTTTAATATCATTTATTTGAAGGAGAGCATGATTTATATCTAGCATGGATTCTTTTAGGTTTAACAGTTTATTTATTTTATTTTCCATACACTTCCGCTGTGTAATATCAACCATGTTACCTACAATTCCTTTTACTATGCCTTCTTTGTTTACATTGGTTCCCTTGGTAAAGAGAATGTCATGTATTGATCCGTCTGAATATTTTACTCGTGCTTCATAAACTTGTTTTCCTTTGGACTGCATTAATTTCATATCTGCACTATAATAAACATCTGCCAAATCTTTTGGGCTTATATCATAAACAGTATGTCCAATAACTTCTTCTTTTTTTAACCCTAAATACTCTATAAAAGCAATATTGCAATGTGTGTATATTCCCTTCTCATCCTTATAGAAAATTGGGTTAGGGATGCTATCAATAAGAGTTTGCAGAAAGTTAGCATCACTTTCTTTTAAAGCCAATGGGAGTTGTTTATTATTGTAAGAGTTAGAGGTGGTCGAGAAATTTCCTTTTTTTCTATGAAAAAAACGGGGGTGCTTATGCTGACGGATAAAAATTCCTCCTCTGAAACTACGATTTAGAAATACTTATAATTTTTATTATATTTCCAGTAATTATAGTTGTCAAGTTAAAAAATCTTTCCATTATTGGTATTGAAGTTTTATTTTAAATAGAGTATACTACAAAAGAGAACGGAGGTTTTCTAATGCAATATTTGAAATATGAAGTTAGAAAAAATATAGTAGAAGAATCGCTAAAGGAATTTAAAGAAATGGGCTACAAAGGTACATCAATAAGGAATATAGCTGTGAATTCTCAAACATCTGTAGGAAACTTTTATAAATATTTTCATAGTAAGGATGACTTGTATGAAAAATTAATTGGCTCTGTGTATGAAAGATTAATGGATTACATTAATCAATTTAATAAAGTAGAAATAAACGAAAAGGCAGATGAAATTTTTTATGAATTAATGGAAAAAATAATGGAGATATTTAAAGGGAGCAGCACAGAAATTACAATATTACTTAATAAAAGCGAAGGATCTAAGTATGAAAATTGTAAAAAAACCTTTGTCGATTTCATAACTAGAATAGTCTCTGAGAAAATGAAATATGAGCTATTACTCCAGGGGAAAAAACTTAAAAATAATTTTATTATATATCTAATGTCCTATAATCTTGTGGAGAGCATTTCTATAATACTTAGAGAAAAAGAGGATGGGGGAGAAGTGAGAAAGCTTATCCTTGATATAATAGATATATTTTATAGTAATATTATAGGCAAGCTAGATTGTGAAAATATTGATTAGGAGATAAAAAAATGAAAAATTTTATAGAACTAAAAAATGTGAAAAAAACTTACCACATGGGAGAAGTTATTATTAAAGCAGTAGATGATGTTTCATTTTCTATAGAAGAGGGTGAATTTGTAGTAGTTATTGGCGCTAGTGGTGCAGGAAAAACCACAATACTTAACCTTTTAGGAGGTATGGATCAGGTTACAAGTGGAAATATCCTTGTAGATGGTAATGAGATAAGCGAATATAATAAAAAAATGCTTACAAAGTATAGACGTGACGAAATAGGTTTTGTATTTCAGTTTTATAATTTAGTACAAAATTTAAATGCCATTGAGAATGTAGAGCTTGCAGTTGAAATATGTAAAAATCCAATGAATCCTGTAGATGTGCTTAATAATGTGGGACTCAAAGATAGAATGCAAAATTTTCCTTCCCAGCTTTCTGGAGGAGAACAGCAAAGGGTTTCCATAGCAAGAGCTTTAGCTAAAAATCCTAAATTGCTTCTTTGTGATGAGCCTACAGGTGCATTGGATTATAATACTGGTAAATCAATACTTAAACTATTATCCGATACATCAAAAAAACATGGAATGACAGTTATAGTTATTACGCATAATTCTGCTATAACTCCTATTGCAGACAAAATAATAACATTAAGAAGTGGTAAAGTTGAGAGTGTAGTTAAAAATAATAATCCAATGTCCATAGAAAAATTGGAGTGGTAAAATGAAAAAAACATTTTTTAAAAACTTATTTAGGGATGTAAAACACACACTTTCAAGGTTTTTATCTATAGTAATAATTATTGCAATGGGAGTAGCTTTTTATGCTGGTATTAGAGCAACTAGTCCTGATATGAAAATATCAGCAGATTCTTATTTTAATGAAACGGAGTTTATGGATTTTAAATTGATTTCTACACTGGGACTTACTGTGGATGATATAAACCAGGTGGAAAAACTAAAAGATGTAAAAAAGGTGGAGGGCTCCTTCTCAATAGATGCGGTAGTTGAAAAAGATAAACGAGAACTGGTGCTTAATGTTAATTCATTGCCATCTAAAGATGGCATAAATAAGATGAAAATTGTCTCAGGAAGAATGTCTGAAAATAATAATGAAGCCGTAGTGGAGGAAAGATTTTTAAGCGAAAATAATTTTAAATTAGGGGATATTATAGAACTTAAATCCGGCAAAGATACTAAAATAGGGGATGACTTAAAAATAAGCAAATTTAAAATAGTAGGAGCTTCACTGTCACCTCTATATTTATCAGCTCAAAGACAACTAAGCTCTATTGGAAATGGTTCAACTCGTGGATTTATTTATATTAAACCTGAGGTGTTTAAGAGCGAAGTATATACTGAAATATATGTAAAGATTAACAAGGTGGAGTCAAAAGATAGTCTTTTATTAAATGAAGACTATAAAAATGTAGCTGCCGATATACAGCAAAAGCTAAAAGACCTTGGCGTTATAAGAAGTAAAGTTAGGTTTGACCAGGTAGTAGGTGAAGCTCAAAGTAAAATAAATATAGCAGAAGAAAAATTAAATGTGTCTAAAAAAGAAGCAGAGGTTAAATTTGCAGAAGGCTATAAAAAATTAAATGATGCAAAAATTAAAACGGAGCAGGGCAAAGTAGAACTTGCAAGAAATCAAAAGATTTTTAATCAGAAAAAAGCGCAAGGGGAAATTCAAATTGCAGATGGGAAAAAGCAACTTGCTGCAAGTCAAGAGAAACTTAATCTAGGGAAGAAGCAAGCTGCAAATGGGATTTCATCCTCAATGGCATCAAAAGTTGCGGAGGCGAAAAAACAATTAGACTCCGACCCAAGTAATGCAACATATATTGCTCAGTTTAATGGGATAAATTTGATCTATGAAAAAAACATCCAGGGAAAAGATTTTGATAACATGTACAATTCCTTAAAAAATGATGGTGCGTTAGAGCAGATTAAGCCTTATTTTGATATAGAATTGACAAAGAGCAATTTTGACAAGTCACAATCACAAATTGATGCGGGATGGGCTGAATTAATTAAGCAGGAAAAATTGCTTCAAAAGGGAAAGCAAGATCTAGCATCCGGAAGCAAAAAACTTGCAGACGCTGAGAAAGAAATTGCTACAAATACGCAAAAATTAAAGGCTGAAGAAGAAAAAGCCAATGCTAAAATAAATGATGGTTATTTAGAAATTCAAAAGAATAAGGATAAAACTTCCGATATTAAATCTCCAGAGTGGTATGTACTTGGGAGGAGTGCTAACATAGGCTACGAAACCTATAGACAAGATAGTGACAGAATTAATAATATAGGCAAGGCATTTCCACTTATATTTTTTTTGGTTGCAGCTTTAGTTAGTCTTACAACTATGACAAGAATGGTAGGTGAAAATAGAATTGAAATAGGAATTTTTAAAGCACTAGGATATTCAAGAGGGGCTATAGTTTCACACTATTTAATATATGCATTATCAGCCAGTATAACTGGATGTATATTAGGGGTGGCCTTCGGATTTAGACTTTTCCCCCCACTTATTATGAATGCTTATGGCTCACTTTATTCTAATCCCATTTTATTAAATCCATTTAACGTTGAATTAGCACTTCAAGCTTCATTAATCGCTATATTATTTACTGCAGTAGCAGCAGTTGCGGCAACTCTTGAAGAATTGAGGGAAACACCGGCATCGCTAATGAGACCAAAATCACCAAAGGCTGGGAAAACTATATTACTGGAAAGAGCAACCTTTATATGGAAAAGATTAAGCTTTACAAAAAAAGTTACTGCAAGAAATATATTTAGATACAAACAAAGACTTTTCATGACAGTAATAGGAATTGCCGTTTGCACAGGCCTTATGATAACAGGTTTTGGTCTTAAGTCTGGAATAATAGGTGCTGTAGAAAGTCAATTTACGAGTATATATAGATATGATATGCAGTCAACACTTAAGAAAAACATAGATTATAATCAGAAAGCAACCACAGAAAATAAAATAATGGAAGATACCAATGTAAAATCAGTTTTATTTACTTATACAAAGAATGGAACAGTAAATGTTAATAAATCTGGTAGAGAAGATGCATATGTTGTTGTTACAGAACATAAGGAGCAGCTTAATAACTATATTAATCTTACAATGAAAGGGAATACTCTTGCTCTTTCTGAAGATGGTGTAATTATTACAGAAAAGCTATCCAAACTTATGAATAAAAAGATTGGAGACACCTTTGAAATAACACTAAATGATAAAGTGGTAAAAGCTAAAATTTCAGCTATTACGCAGCATTATGTTCAGCATTACATTTATATGAGTTCTGATTATTACAAAAAAATAACTGGGAGTAAACTAGAGTTTAATGGGTTCTATGGACTTTTAAAATCTACCACAGAAAGTTCTGAAAATAGTACCTCAAAGTTATTAACAACCATAAAAGATGTGGGCTCCATAAGTTATAAAAACAACGTACATTTTGATTTCAATAAAACTACAAAAAGTATCAATTCAGTGGTTCTGGTGTTAATAGTGTCTGCGGGAGTTCTTGCTTTTGTTGTAATATTTAATCTTACAAACATAAATATCAATGAACGAAAAAGAGAGCTGTCTACAATTAAACTTTTAGGTTTTTATAATAATGAACTGGCCTTATATATATACCGTGAAAATATTATATTAACGGTTCTAGGAAGCTTAACTGGAATAGCTGTAGGCATGCTTTTAAACAGTTATGTAATCAATACTGCTGAAACCAACGTGATGATGTTTATGAGACACATTGACCCAATTTATTTTCTGTACTCAGTACTAATTACTATATCTTTTTCTATAATTGTGAACTTAGCAATGTACAGAGAATTTGGCAATATAGATATGATCGAGTCACTTAAAAATGCAGAATAATATTAATAGTGCAACTAAAAAAAGCTCGGGAAGTAATCTATATGATTCTCTCCGGGCTTTTTGTAACTATTATTTTTTTGTATGATAGCTGGAAGATGAGCTAGGAGTACTAGAAAAATTTAGGGATAATCTATCTCAATCTTTGGAAGAATAGATATAGAGGTGTACCTTAAAAAATTTGGTAGCCTCATAATAAAAAATTAACATTAAAAGTGTGGTGATGTGAAATGTTGTTTTTAGACAGAATGGATGCAGGTGAAAAGCTAACTAATAGTCTTAGCAAGTTTAAAGATGAAGATGTAATTGTTCTTGCAGTGCCAAGAGGTGGACTCCAAATAGCTTATGATACAATAAAAAGGCTTGGTTTTAAGTGGGATTTGATTATCCCAAGAAAAATAGGTGCACCACATAACAAGGAGTTTGCAATAGGTGCAGTATCTGTGGATGGTAGCTATTTTATAAACCATGATTATGTAAAAATGCTTGGTATTTCACAAGATTATATCGACAAGGAAGTTTCTGAGCAAACAGAGGAAATTAAAAGAAGAATGCAAGAGTACCGTGGAGTGGTGACATTTCCTGAAGTTAAAGATAAAACAGTTATAATTATTGATGATGGTATTGCCACAGGATTTACAATCCTTGCTGTAATAAAGGCTGTTAAAGTGCAAGGAGCCAAAAAGATAATTCTAGCTATTCCTGTAGGTCCTAGGGAAACTATTGAAGAATTTAAAGAGCTTGTTGATGAGGTTATATGCCTATATATACCAGAGGAATTTTATGCAGTAGGTTCATATTATGTGGATTTCCAGCAAGTTACGGATGAGGAAGTATTTAAAATAATGAAGGAATTGAGGGGATAACTTATGGAGTATAAGCTTGTTGCGGTGGATATGGATGGAACCCTTCTTACTCCACAACTCGAGATATCAGAGGAGACTGTAGAAACTATAAATAGAGTTATAGAAAAAAGTGTGATATTCACACTTTCAACAGGAAGAATGTATCTTGCAGCTATACCCTTTGCAAATATGCTTAATCTAGATGTTCCTATAATAACTTGTAATGGAGCCCTTACTAAATGTTCTAGAACGGGAAAAGTATATGATATAAAGAAAATTGATAAAAAACTTTCGTCAAAAGTAATAAAATATTGTGAGGAAGCTGGAATATCCGTAAGTATTTATATGGAAGATGATATATACATTCAAAAGAATAGTGAGAATTTAGATATACACATGCAAATAGATCTGGCAAAACCTCAAATTGTAGTGGATTTTGATTCGCTCTTAGATGGTTCAATTATTAAAATAATGTTTAATAGCAGCGATAAATATAAGCTTGAACAGCATACACGAAAATTATATGAATTATATAAGGAACAACTGAATTTTTATTTTTCATTACCCCATTTTGTTGAGATTGTTCACAAAGAGGCAAATAAGAGAAATGCTCTAGAGAATTTAGCACGTAAATTTAATATAAAAAGAGAAGAAATCATTGCTATGGGAGATAACTTCAATGATAAGGATATGATAGAATACGCAGGCCTTGGAGTTGCAATGGGAAATGCACCTGATTATTTAAAAGAAGTGGCTGAATTTGTAACCCATTCAAATGATGAAGATGGAGTTAGGCATGTTCTAGAAAAGTTTATACTAAACAGATAGCTCTAAACGCTGTTGTGCTTTAAATAGCATAATAGCGTTTTTGCTTACCTAAATAAATATTATATAGTATAATAGAAACACAGTTTGTGCGATGATATAGCAAATAAAGCCAAAAATGCTGTTAGGAGATAAAATAATGAATGATAAAGGCGGTATAGAAAGACTAAGAAATATATATTCAGAACTTAAAGGAACAGAAAAAAGAGTTGGGGAATACATTCTTAAAAACCCTAAGGATATTATCCATTCGTCTATTACAGAACTTGCTGAAAATTGTAAATGTGGTGAAGCCACCGTGTTTAGACTTAGTAAAAAATTAGGGTTTAAAGGATACCAGGATTTGAAGATAAGCATAGCTAGCGAAATTGTAAAACCTCTTGTAAACCTCCATGAAGAAATAAAAGAGAATGACGATACCTTGGTTATAATGCAAAAGATATTTAATTCCACAATAAGTTCTCTTAATGAGACTTTAAGAATAAACGACAGTGCGGAGTTAGATAAGGCTATAGGTTATATTCATAATGCAAAAAGAATAGCTTTTTTTGGTATGGGTGGATCTGCAGCAATAGCGCTTGATGCATATCACAAGTTTATGAGAACCGGGAAATACTGTGTATTTCATGATGATTCACATTTTCAAGCTATGATAAGCTCCATGTATGATGAAAATGATTGCATTCTAGCTATTTCAAATACTGGAAGTAATAAGGAATTAGTAGAGAGCCTCCGAATTGCCAAGGAAAAAGGAGTTAAAATTATATCCGTAACTTCAAATTACAAATCTCCTATATCAAAGGTATCAGATGTGGTTCTCCTATCCTATGGTAAAGAGAATCTATCAAAAAGTGAGGCGATGGATGCAAGAATTAGTGCGTTATCACTTATAGACTGTTTGTTTGTAGGTACTTGTTTAAAGGATAAAGAGAATTATTATAAAGCTTTAGGACAAATAAGAGAAGCAATAGCAAATAAGAGATATTAAAATAAATTTCATACACTCCAAAAGAGTGTATTTTTTTATGCAATTATGAAAATTATTTTCAGAAACCTCTTGATTAAACCTTTACATTATAATATAATAATGAAAAGAGAATAATTTTCATAAAACAGCAATTATATTAATATTTAAGAAGAAAAAGAAAATTTATTTCAAAAGGGAGGAAGTTATGGAATATCTAATTGGACTAGATATTGGAACAAGTAGCACTAAAGCAATTGCCTTTGACCTGCTTGGAAATGTAATTTCAAAGTGCAATATCGGCTATCCTATTTTAAATCCAAAGTCTTCTTGGAGTGAGCAAGATCCAGGCGAGATGTTTGAGGCAGTTATTAATTCTATTAAAAGTGTAGCAAGTGAAAACGCTAAAAAAGGAAATAATCTTCTTGGTGTGAGTTTTAGCTCTGCTATGCACGGAATAATGGCTGTAAATGAAAATGGGGATAAATTAACGGATTGTATTATTTGGGCAGATACTAGAAGTGTGGAATATTCAGAAAGAATAAAGAATAGCAAAATAGGTC
Source organism: Clostridium estertheticum (assembly GCF_011065935.2). Taxonomy (NCBI): domain Bacteria; kingdom Bacillati; phylum Bacillota; class Clostridia; order Eubacteriales; family Clostridiaceae; genus Clostridium; species Clostridium estertheticum. The sequence continues at coordinate 2,150,663 of NZ_JAAMNH020000001.1, forward strand.
ACAAGATTTATATGAAAACGGGCACACCAATACACCCAATGTCACCATTATGCAAACTTGCATGGATGAAGGATAATATGGAGCTAATATTTAAAAAAACATATAAATTTATTTCAATTAAAGAATATGTTTTCTATAAACTGTTCCGGAAGTACGTTGTAGATTATTCAATTGCATCTGCTACAGGATTGTTTGATATTTATGACCTTCAATGGAATAAAAATTCATTAGGAGTTGCAGGTATAAGTGAGGACAAGTTATCTACACCAGTATCTACAACCCAGGTTTTTAAGGGTATGGATAAAAAATATGCGGATTTAATGGGAATTGACATAGAAACTCCTTTTATAATTGGGGGGAGCGATGGCTGCCTTGCAAACCTTGGTGCTAATGCTATAAAACCTGGAGATGCTGCAGTAACAATCGGAACAAGTGGAGCTATAAGAATAATAGCAGATAAACCAAAAAATGATGAGAGTGAAAGAATTTTTAGCTATATTCTTACTGAAGATCATTTTGTTCTTGGAGGACCTGTTAATAATGGTGGAATAATATTTAGATGGTTCAGAGATAATTTTTCGAAGATAGAATTAGACCAGGCGGAGACTACAGGCGTTGATTGTTATGAACTATTGACAGCAGAAGCCTCGAAGGTACCCGCAGGAGCAAATGGGTTGATATTTTTGCCATATCTGCTTGGAGAGAGAGCTCCACATTGGGATGCAAACTCCAAGGGGCTTTTCTTCGGAATAAATATTACACATAAGAGGGAACACTTTCTAAGAGCACTACTAGAAGGCGTAATATTTGGTGTTTATAGTGTGGGAAAAGCTTTAGAGGAGACAACTGGTAATATTGATACAATCTATGCTACTGGAGGTTTTGTTAGATCTGAGCTTTGGGTTCAAATGCTAGCAGATGTATTTAATAAAAAGGTAGTAATAGCAGAAAGCTACGAAAGTTCCTGTTTAGGAGCTGTAGTGCTTGGTATGAAGGCAATAGGACTTATAGATAATATTGAAGAAGTAGAAAAATTAGTTCCTATTTCTCAAACATTTAAACCCAATATTGAAAATCATGAAGTTTACATGAAAACTTTTGAAATTTACGAAAGATTATATTTGAAATTAAAGGATGAGTTCGTAAGTATTGGTTTATTACAAAAATAAAAGGGGGATTTTATTATGCCATTATTAATTGTTGCTTTGGGGGTTTTGTTATTATTAGTTCTTATGATAGCTTTTAAATTAAATGGTTTCTTATCATTAATTCTTGTGGCACTGTCAGTTGGTATTTTGGAAGGTATGCCACTTCCTACTGTTGTAGCTTCTATTACAAAAGGCGTTGGTGGTACATTAGGTACACTTGCATTGGTACTTGGATTTGGTGCTATGCTTGGTAAACTAATGGCAGATAGTGGTGGAGCTCAAAGAATAGCTCTTACATTAATTGATAAGTTTGGAAAAAAGAGAATACAATTGGCAGTAGTAGTAACAGGCTTTATAGTTGGTATGGCGCTATTTTATGAAATAGGATTTGTACTTTTAATACCACTAGTATTTACAATAGCAGCAGCAGCTGATATTCCACTTTTATATATAGGAGTTCCAATGGCAGCAGCACTATCAGCTACTCATGGATTCTTACCACCACATCCAGGGCCGACAGCTATAGCTGCTATTTATAAAGCAGATTTAGGTAAGACTTTACTTTATGGTATCGTGTGTGCTATACCTGCTGTAATTCTTGCGGGGCCTGTACTTACAAAGTTCTTAAAGAATATGGAACATGATATACCAAAAGGCTTATATAACCCTAAGATATTTACAGATAAAGAGATGCCTGGTTTTGGAATAAGTGTGTTTACGGCTTTAGTGCCAGTAATTCTTATGGCAGCAAGAGCTATTGCTACTATTGTATTACCAAAAACTTCTCCTATCTTAAGTTATACAACGTTTTTAGGTGATCCAGTAATAGCATTACTATTAGCTGTACTTTTAGCTATATTCACTTTTGGACTAAATAGGGGCAAAAAGATGCCTGAAGTTATGAAAACTGTAAGTGAATCTATAGCAGCAATAGCTATGATACTATTAATAATAGGTGGAGGCGGAGCCTTCAAGCAGGTTTTAGTAGATAGTGGAGTTGCAGATTATGTTGCACTAATTATGAAAGGCTCAAGTATATCACCCTTAGTACTTGCATGGCTTATTGCAGCAATACTTAGAATAGCATTAGGATCTGCAACAGTAGCAGGCCTTACAGCAGCAGGAATTGTAGGCCCATTAGTTGTAGCAACAGGTGCTAGTCCAGAACTTATGGTACTCGCAACAGGTGCAGGAAGCTTAATACTCTCACATGTTAATGATCCTGGTTTTTGGATGTTTAAAGAATATTTTAATCTATCAATACCAGAAACATTAAAATCATGGACAGTACTCGAAACTATAATTTCTGTGGTTGGGTTAGTTATGGTTCTATTACTAAGTACTGTTATACATTAAAGTTTTATACAGGTGAAGCAGTGCTTCTCCTGTATAAGTTTTTTAAAAGGAGGAATTTATATTATGGATAAACAGCAATTTGGAGTTATAGGCATTGGTGTAATGGGTAAAAATCTGGCGTTAAATGTTGAAAGCAGAGGGTTATCAGTTTCAGTATATGATCGATATGCAGCAACGACAGATGAATTATTAATAGAAGCTAAAGAGAAAAATATTGTGGGAACTTATTCTATAGAAGAATTCGTAAATTCTCTCCAAATTCCAAGAAAAATATTGATTATGATTAAAGCAGGAAAAGCAATTGATGAGGCTATAGAAGAATTAATACCATATATCTCTAGGGGCGACATATTAATTGATGGCGGAAATTCATTTTTTATGGATACAATACGTAGAAGCAAAAAACTAGAGGCGTTGGGTTTTAAATTCATAGGAACAGGAGTTTCTGGAGGAGAAGAGGGAGCTTTAAAAGGACCGGCAATTATGCCTGGAGGCCAGGAGGATGCATGTAAAATATTACAACCAATTTTCACAGCCATATCTGCAAAAGTAGATGGGCAGCCGTGCTGTACCTATATTGGAGAAAATGGGGCAGGACATTATGTAAAAATGGTTCACAATGGTATTGAGTATGCAGATATGCAACTTATTTGTGAAGCATATGCACTATTAAAAGAGGTTGCAGGGCTTTCTAATGAGCAGCTTCATAATACTTTTGCAGAGTGGAATAAAGGTGAACTTGATAGCTATCTTATGGAAATAACTAGTGAAATATTTACGCAAAAAGATGATGAGACTGGCAAGTATATGGTTGACATTATTTTAGATAGTGCAGGCCAGAAGGGAACAGGAAAATGGACTAGTCAAAGCGCTCTGGATTTATCAGTACCAATACCTACCATAACAGAGGCGGTTTTTGCACGTTGCATATCTGCATTAAAAGATGAACGAACAAACGCCAGTAATATATTAAAAGGACCAGATACATCATTTGAAGGAAATATAAATGAGTTTATAGAATCTGTAAGAAGGGCTCTTTATACAAGTAAAATATGCTCTTATGCACAGGGATTTGCACTTATGAAAGCAGCAGCAGAAGAGTATAATTGGGAGCTTGAATATGGCGAAATTGCTAAAATATTCAGAGGTGGGTGCATTATTAGGGCTCAATTCCTTAATAAGATAAGCGAAGCATATGAAAATAATGTTAATATTAAAAATATAATGTTAGATTCGTATTTTAAAAATATTATTCATAGTTATCAAAAGGATTGGAGATATGTAGTATCCACAGCTGTAAATTTAGGTGTGCCCGTTCCAGGATTTTCTAGTGCACTAACCTATTATGACAGTTATAGAAGTGCAAATCTACCAGCAAACTTATTACAGGCACAAAGAGATTATTTTGGAGCTCATACCTTTGAAAGAACTGACAAAGAAGGCATATTTCATCATGAGTGGGTAACAGAATAAAAAGGTGCCACCCACGTGGCAAGTGGCATGTGGGTGGCACTTTTTTTATAATTTTTAAAACTAGAATATTTATATGGCAAATAAATATATAACAAAAATTTTCACTTGTTTAAGCAGTTTAAGTGTATAATTAAGAAAGTAAAAACATTACTTTAGTAAATAATAATAAGTATTACTTAAGTTTTTAATAGGAGGTTTTGTGTTATGGATAAACAGCAATTTGGAGTTATAGGTATGGGTGTCATGGGTAAAAACCTAGCCTTAAATGTTGAAAGCAAAGGCATTTCAGTTTCAGTTTATAATAGAAATAGAATTAAGACTGATGAGATATTGATAGATGAAAAAGAAAGAAATATTGTGGGAACATATTCTATTGAAGAGTTTGTAAATTCTCTAGAGCTTCCAAGAAAAATATTGATTATGATTAAAGCAGGAAAACCTGTTGATGATACTATAGAGGAATTAATACCTTATATCTCAAAGGGTGACATATTAATTGATGGTGGAAATTCATTTTTCATGGATACAATACGCAGAAGTAAGAAGCTTGAAGCTTTGGGCTTTAAATTCATAGGATCAGGAGTTTCAGGAGGAGAAGAGGGTGCTCTAAGAGGACCAGCAATTATGCCTGGAGGTCAAGAAGATGCCTATAAAATAGTAGAACCTATTTTTACAGCTATAGCTGCAAAAGTAGATGGGCAGCCATGTTGTACTTATATTGGAGCAAATGGAGCAGGACATTATGTGAAGATGGTACATAATGGAATTGAGTATGCAGACATGCAGCTTATTTGTGAAGCATATGCACTTTTAAAAGGAGTTTTAGGACTTTCGAATGAGCAGCTTCATGATGTTTTTAAGCAGTGGAATGGTGGCGAGCTTGATAGCTACCTAATGGAAATAACTAGTGAGATATTTGCACAAGTGGATAATGAAACTGGAGAGCACATGGTTGATGTTATTTTAGACAGTGCAGGCCAAAAGGGAACCGGGAAATGGACTAGTCAAAGCGCACTGGATTTAGCAGTACCGATACCTACCATAACAGAGGCCGTTTTTGCACGTTGCATTTCTGCATTAAAAGAGGAACGAGTATCGGCAAGTAATGTATTAAAAGGACCAGAAGCAAAATTTAAGGGAGATATAAATGAGTTTATAGAATCCGTTAGAAGAGCTCTTTATGCCAGTAAAATATGCGCCTATGCACAGGGATTTGCACTTATGAAATCTGCAGCAGTAGAGTATAATTGGGAACTTGAATATGGGAAAATCGCTAAAATATTCAGAGGCGGGTGTATTATTAGAGCTCAATTCCTTAACAAGATTAGCGTTGCTTATGAAAATGATGCGAATATTAAAAACTTAATGTTAGATTCATATTTTGCGGATATTCTTAATAGTTATCAAAAGGACATGCGATATGTAATATCCACAGCTGTAAATTTAGGTGTGCCAGTCCCAGGATTTTCTAGTGCGCTAATGTATTATGACAGTTATAGAAGTGCAAATCTCCCAGCAAACTTACTACAGGCACAGAGAGATTATTTTGGTGCTCATACCTTTGAAAGAAGGGACAAAGAAGGAATATTCCACCATGAATGGGTAACTGATACTAAATAAAGATAGTAAATATTAAAACCTGCAGTTAATATTTTAGCTGCAGGTTTGTTTCGTATTTCGACTAATAAAAATCACCTCACGTGGCAAGGTTTCCGGACAGTCTGGGGGGTAAATAGCATGGATTACAAAGTTGATAAATTAAACAATTAGATTATTGGTAGCAACGTATCATTAGACCTTTCAATTAAAAACAAAAAAGCCATTGACCTATACAATAGTCAATGGTATACTAAATGTTGACATACTTTTAACAAATAACATTTATTCAATCATACTCTTGACTATAGCATACTACAATGAAATTCATTTGTCAAGAGATTTCATAAAAATAATTGAAAGGATGCGAAAAATGGAAAATAATTTTATGTTGATTCCAACTGTTATGATGAACAGGCTGGCAATTACAGAAATCATAAATTGTAATGAAATAACATCCCGTTATGGGTTAATGCTTTCAAAAGCAGAGGCACAAGACCTTGTTGTAACACGTGCAGAGTCTCTAAGCAACAATGGCCGTATTGAATTCGCAGGCGGAATTATTAATAAACTGATTATAGAATTTTGTGACTCCCCCTTCATTTCTCAATTCAACTATGCTTCTACATTGAATGAATTGCTAGAAACCTTTTACTATTTCAAAAATGAGACACTTGACGAAATCAGTGACGATGATCTGATTTTACTTATGAAGGAGTTTTTTGATGTAAATTGCAAAGGTTCCATTGAACTTTTGCAAAATAGAGAGTTAGAAGCTTTGGCACATAATATCCGATATGGAATTACTGATTATGATTATGTATATAAAGATGAATATGAAGATGCATACGAATATGAAAACGAATATGAAGATGAATATGATGATACAAAAAACTTTTATTACGAGGAGGATTATGATGAATAGTCTTGAAAGACAACATTTAATTAAAAAAGAAAAGCTTAATCAGACATATTATTTTCAGTCGATTTTGCAGAAAGCCTATGGACTTAAGCTATTAACTGATTCTGAACTTGAAAATATTCAAATGCAAAGCTTACAACTTTTATCCAAACGGATAGAGCGATATACAGATGGAGAAAGCAGTTCAGTAAAAGTAGAAACTGCTGAGAGTATTATGCAATCAATCTTTTATTGTGTTGGTAGCTATCTAAAGAGTTTTCCGGATATAGACATGAGCATAGAGGTACTTAAACAAAAACCACTATTAGAACTTTATCTGAATGGAAAAAAAACAATAGATTTACAATTAGAATGTGCTAAAGAATTACTTTGCGAAATACAGAATGACAGCGTTGTTACAGACAATTATGCTTATAACGATACAATACAGAATGGTCTGCAAGTTTTTTTCACAAGCTATGATGTTGACTTCGCTGCTCACGACACCCCTGCATCTATAGATTATCCCTTAAGCAACGATAATATGGAATTGGTTGGTATAGACTATATCGATAGTTATCTTAAAAAACTATCTTTGGAAAATAAATTTTGTAAAAACTTCACTGAGCATGATATCCATTGCTTGTTACGAGGATATGATGAAAATTATAAAGACTTACTTATAAATATTTTTGGACTTGTGTTAACAAACTTGGTGGGTTCTTTATTAGCAAACAAAACGACGCTCCAGCTTAAGATTGAACCATCAGATAGAGTGTTTTTACAACAAAAACTGGGCGGTTTATCAAAAGATAAGCTAGATACAATGTTGCAATGTGCAGCAAGAAGGCTCTGTACAGAGCTTAATATATCGGAGAGGATATTACAAAAACACATTGCAGCCACTGTAATGGAATTATCAGAGAGAGTAAAAAATGCTTTAGAGAACAACCGATTGGAATCAATATTTATTAGTTTAAAAGAGAACTGTGCAGAACAATCCTTTCAATTTGAAGATGGCGTGAAGATGAATGATGAATCATTCCGCAACATTGCAGATGAGGTTAGAACATGCAGATATGTATCAGATAAAATAGCAATCATTAAAAGGGAAATCCATAGCATTATTGATTTGATTGATATCCTGGAGGGGCATTGTATCCTTGACGATGAATTTTCTGAAATTTTTCAATCACTTGGGGATATGGAACTTGCTCTACTATTAAAAAATCTACCAACATATATAGTAGATTCAAATTACCAGTTTACAGAGAATGAAAAGGAATGGAAAAATAAGCTAAATTGTTTTTTTAAGGAAATCGATTTAGTCAGAGTAGAAAGCATTAGGGAACTATCAAAAAAAATCAATTGTAATTGAAGCAAAACGCACTAATTAATTGTTTTCTTTAGTTATGAATTGCTTTCTACTATTATATAAAGACTTATAACCTAAGTTTAGGGATAAGAAAACCGTAATACAAACAGAAGTACAAATTGCAATCATAATGGCTATTTGGTACATAATTGCTGTAGTAGGAAGTGTACCTGATAAAATTTGTCCGGTCATCATTCCTGGTAAAAAGATTATGCCCATTCCTAGCATGGAATTTATGGTAGGAATCAAGGCGGTTTCTAGTGCATTATTAGCAAAAGGCTTCAAAATATCTTTAGGTTCTACTCCTAAATTAAGTAGTGTATTGATTTTAATTTTTTCTTTACTTATGTCATCCATAAAGGTTTTTATTGCAATGTTTACGCCAGTCATAGCGTTACCAATAATCATGCCGGCTAGTGGTATAGTGTATTGAGGGTTGAATATGGACTTATTCACAACAACAGCTACAAAGAAAATCAGAACAAATAGCCCCGAAAATGTTAAAGAGGCACCTATTGCAATTTTAAAATTGTGATTTAAGTCTTTTCTACTTGAAATCACTCTATGTACAGAAAATACTATCATAAGCATTAAAAAAATCACAGTAAATATTGGTTTTGGATTACTAAAGACATATGTAAGTATATAACCTACAGTTACAAGCTGAACTGACATTCTTATACTTGCAATTAAAAGAAGTTTTGTTTGATTAACCTTTGATTTTTTCATTATTAGAAGTACTATAATTAACAGTAAATAAATAAGTGAAAATTTGAAAATATTTAGTGTAACGGCTCCTTGCATACCTAAAACTCCTTAATCATTTGAATTTTATTTTCACAAAACTCTTCAACAATATTTTTATCGTGGCTTACAATTACAATATCAATATGTTTTTCCTTACAGAATTTTATTATATTTTCTATTATTTTATGGCTGTTTTTTTCATCTAATGCCGAAGTTGGCTCATCTAATAATATAACTTTGGGGCATAATGATAAAAAAATAGATATATAAACTCTTTGGCGCTCCCCACTAGAAAGGGTAGATGCATTTTGGTCTAGTGGAACATTTACAGAGCAAAGATCTGTAATATAACTTATATATTCACTCTTTGGCATAGGTAATTGTCTAAGTGAATAAAAAGTTTTAAAATTATCTAAAATGCTCTCATCAAAGAGGAAAGGGTCCGCAGAAACTAAACTTACCTCACGTCTTAGAGAAATAGGTTCATACTCATTAATTGGCGTGCCTTTATATAATAATTCGCCAGAAACTTGAGTTATGGATTGATTCAATAACTTTAAAAAAGTGCTTTTTCCACAGCCACTCTCCCCAACAATAAAATTAACCATACCTTGCTTAATTTTTATATTATCATAACTTAAATTGGCTTTGTAAGTAAGATTACTGGCCTTAAATAATAGTTCATTCATAATAGTTCCTTCCTTAGTCCTGTTTATAATAGGTTTATTATATCATACTTGAGTATGCTATACTGAAGAAAATAATTTGTTAAGAGAGGAATTAATACAAAGGTTTAATGGTTCATATATGGGTGTGGAAACCATTATCACCTGTGTGATTATTGGGCTACTACCTTTAAAACGCTTGTCGAAATGGTATAAATAACAGCTTTTAAAACTAAAAGTGCTACCCATATGTCAATTGACACGTGGGTAGCACCTTTAAATTACCACTGTCCAGGTTTACAAATTATTTCTTTGATCTTAGTTTCTAGTATATTGGAACTATGAGCAGGTCTAAGAATTATAGCAGTATCAGCACCACGTCCAGTACCAGATATTGATATAATATCATTATCATAAGGTATCATCCCACCATCTAGCGCCATTGTAGATATTTCCACTCCAACTTTAACGCCTTGGCCCAGCATTCTTAAAGAATAAGCCATAACTTCAATGGGAGATATTCCACCAAACTTATTGGAAAGACTTCTCTCAGCGCCAGATAGCGTATGGGTTGAAGTATAAACCGCAAATCCATAGCTTTCTAATTCCATTCTTGTTTTCTCAGACATTTCCTGAGTTCCTGCTTCTTTAAATCCGTTTACATGTGTAACTACAACTATGTTTAGTCCACAAGCTTTAAGCAGTCCTGCTGTTTCACCTTCATTTGATGCTACTACTATATAATTAATTCCTTTTTCCTTAGCAACCTTAACTGCAAGTTCTACTGTTTGTTTTGTATTATCTTTTCCACATTTTTCAAAATACATTATGTCACTCCCTTATAATTTTTTTCCATTCCATATTTTTAAAACTTCTTTAATTGACCTTGCCATTTCTACAGAGAAATCCGCTCCGGTTTTAAAGGCATAATGCATTTGTGCATAATTATCTGCATTAAATTTGTTGCCAGTTATAGGGCGATTGTTTAGTGTTTTGTGCATATCTTGAATTTCGTCTGCGGATAAGGTTTTGTACTCTTCATTAAATACCACATATTTTTGTGAAAACCTATCTCTTGGTTTAATATTATAATCCTCTGGGTAATAACCAAGGCACAACATAGCTGCGGGAAATGCAAATTCAGGTAATTTTAGAAGCTCTTTATGAAACTCATATTTTTCCATTATGTCACCGATATAGCAAGAGCCAATCCCTATTGCTTCAGCTGCTACTACAGCATTTTGTGCTGCTATTATTGCATCTCCAATAGCTAGAAAAAGGCTTGCTTCTGAGGGGGCTAAATATTCCATGTTGTTTTTCTTACAATATTCCAGTACGTTATTTACCTTATAGTATTCAAACCATTTTTGATAATCAGCTACAAAAATTAGAACTAGGGGTGCTTTAGCTATAAAAGGCTGATTGTCACAGCTTTTGCTGAGTATTTCTTTTTTTTTATTATCCTGAACTACAATTATAGAGTAAGTCATCATATTTCCAGCGGTTGGGGCTCTCATAGCTCCTTCTAAAATATACTGTAAATCCTCTGGGGATATTGGCTTATCCATATATTTTCTTAGGGAAGTTCTATCATTTAACAGTTTTAGTGTTTCATTCATAAAAAACAACCGTCCTCTCTTTATGTAAAAATTATTATTATTATTATTATTATTATTATTATTATTATTATTATTTGCATATGTTTCAATTTAAGGCTATGTTAGATAATATTGAGGATAAAAGAATATTAAATTGGCTTGTCGTAAAATAGACAAGCCAATAAATTTTTCCTTAACTATTAAAGAAACGTGAATTTATGATTGATGAACTATATATGAACATTACGTTACAATAGTTTATGAATTATTTTTTCTTTTAAATTTTTATAGAACTTTTCATTTAATTTAATCTTTGTTTTCGTTTTTGCAGATAATATTATTGCTCCATTAGGACAATGGTGTACACACCTAAAGCAAAACTCACATTTTTCTACTTCATAATGAGGATATCCTCCAACTATGTTCCAACATTTTCGTATACAATTATTAACACATTTGTTGCAATTTACACAGTTTTCTTTTAATAATTTCAATTTGTGCTTATATGCTTTACCCAAAACTTTATTAGGGTAGTTTAATATTGTATATAATTTAAATGAAGGGCACTGGACTTTACCAGTATCAGTTTTAATAATCTCTTCTATTTTTTTTATATCTACTTTTATCTTATAATCTATATTTTTTTCATAATTAAACATAAAAGGTATTGGCGGTAGAAGTAATGCCCCATCGGTAGCAGGTGCTTTATATACTGAATATCCATTTATATTTATATTTTTAGACGAACATTTTTTTATAAATTCTCTTAATGCATTTCCTGAATATAGACCACATGTAGTAAATGCGAAAGCCTTCTTTGGTTCATCAAATACTGGCATGTTTTTAATAAATTCCATCATAGAAGAAGAAGGACTACAATGATATGTAGGAAAAGCAAAAATTAAAAACTCATAGTTCTGTAGTTTTTTATAATCGTACTCAAAATCAATTGAACTTATATCTATAAAATATGAATCTAACTTTTTATAATAAACCTCTGCAATTGTTTTAGTGCTTCCTGCTCCTGAATGATATAAGATTAATATTTTTTGCTTATTCTCCATATAAAATTCCTCCATATTATATCACTTTAACCTAATACATGTTACACATTATTCTACAAGTGTTTACTAAATTATAGTTTATTTTTATACTAATTATAACATAAATTTCAAGTATAAGGGATTTTATTATCTAAATATAGGTTCTCTACCTTTGTAAGTAGCAATTCTGATATCTACAAAGTTTGTTATACTATGAACTATAATATTTTTGCTTTTTATTATGTCTTTATCATCTTTGAAACATTGTAACCACTTGAACCAATGGAGATAATTCGCCAAAAATTTAGTTGATACTCCGCTAAATTTATCCATCCACTTTTTAAACTGGCTGTGCAAACTATTTACATGATTAATATGATAAATACCATTTAACTTTTTTGTCTTCATATATTTATTTGACATTAATAATAAAAAATACTAAAATAAACCATTTTACTATTGACAGTGAAGTTATTTGGTTATATAGTTAGTTATATAAGTAATTAACCAATTAAGTAAAGAGGGTGATATTGTGAAATTAGATTTTAATAATGATGTACCTATATACATGCAGATTGCAAAAGCTATTGAGGAGAACGTTTTTAAGGGGATTTTTGAGGAAGAAACTGTAATTCCCTCTACAACAGAAATTTCTGTTAAGTATAAAATAAATCCCGCTACAGTAGCCAAAGGGTTTAATTTACTTGTAGATGAAGGAATTATATATAAAAAAAGGGGCGTTGGTATGTTTGTTGTAACTGGAAGTAAAGAAAAGTTGATAAAAAAAAGAAAAGAAAATTTTTATGAGTGCTATATAGTGTCATTAATAGAGGAAGCTAAGAAATTAGATATTTCAAGTAGTGATATTATTAAAATGATCCAAGGGGGGATTTAATATGGGCCGAGTAGTGGTAACAAATGCATGTAAAAAATATGGGGATACTATTGCATTAGATAATATATCATTAACAATAGAGGAAAATAAAATTTATGGATTACTAGGAAGAAATGGTGCGGGAAAGACAACTCTTCTAAATGTTATAAACAAAAGAATTTTCTTGAATGAGGGGACTATTTCTATAGACCAAAAGAGCTTTTCTGAGTATGAAAATGGTTTGAGAAAAATTTATTTTATGACAGAACAAAACTTATATCCACAGGCTATGAAAGTAAAATAACTTTTGAGTTGGACGAAAGAATTTTATCCGAACTTTGATATGCAATATGCGTTAGGGCTTTGTAAAAAGTTTGAACTAAATATAAATAAAAAGATTAAGGAACTTTCAACGGGCTATGCCTCCATCTGTAAAATTGTAAATACCATGGCCTCAGGTGCAGAGATTTTAATATTCGATGAACCAGTTCTAGGATTGGATGCCAATCATAGAGAGCTGTTTTACAAAGAACTTATGGAAAGTTATATAGAAAAGCCTAAGACTATTATAATTTCTACTCACCTTATAGAAGAAGTTGCACAATTATTAGAAAGGGTAGTTATTATTGCGGATGGAAAAATAATTGTGGATGAAAATGTAGAAGAATTATTAAAAGGGTCTTACTGCGTATCTGGGTTAAATAAAAATATAGATGCTTATATTGAAGATAAGAATTGTATAAGTGTAGATAAAATGGCAGCTTTTAAATCAGCGGTTATAATAGGGGAAAATGGAGACGCAGAAAAGATGTGTCAGAAAAAACTAGATTTAGAAGTTTCAAAGGTTGAACTTCAAAAATTGTTTATACATTTGACAAATCAAGGGGGTATAAAATAATGAAAAGTTATAAACTTGTTAGATACAATATTAAAAGCAGCCTCAAACCAATAATAATTTATTACTGCATTATAATAGCTGTAATAACAAGCGCGATTATTTTAACTAAAATTTCTGGAGGAAATGGTTATTCATCTGGTCTTGAGTTTTCTTCTATGATATTTTTATTTGTGATAGGGTTAAACTTTTTCAAAGAAAATTTTTATTTTGCCCAAGCTAATAATATTTCTAGAGAAGATTATTTTAAATCCGTAGCAATAGCTATTTTAGAAGTAACCTTAGGTATGTCTATATTCGATGTAATAATAAATAGAGTTTATAATTTATTTCAGATGTGTCCAACACTGTATGATATGAGCTATAATAACTTCACAGGTGCCCCTCTAAATATAGAAGTATGGATTCAAAGTAATAGTATAGGAACACTATTTGGAACAGTTACATTTCTATTTACCTTTTATATGGCAGCGTTTGCAATAGGATTATTAATAACTTTGATATATTACAAGTGTAATAAAACAATGAAAATTTTTGTATCTTTAAGCCCTCTGGCTATCGTTGCTATATATGGGAAACTTGCAGTTGATTATCCTGAGTTTGGAGAAAAAGTATTAATTTTTATTGATAATATACTTGGGATTAGCACAAAAAACTCTTATATGGCTGTTTCAACATTTATAGGTCTATTCATATTATCAATGTTTTTTGTATATATACTTGTGAGAAAAGCAGTAGTTAAAAGAGTTTAAATGATGAATGAACTCATGGGAGAGAAAGCTGTTAAAAGATTTGAATATTATAGTTTAGAATAAAGTGATACAAGTGATTTTACTTGTATCACTTTTAGCGCTAAAAGCTATATAAAAAGGATAGACATGGTATACTTGAAATGCTTTTATCTGTACCTATTTCAGGCATAATAAAACTCTTCTTAATGAAGATTATAACAAAACATAAAGGGCAATCTAACGCTCAAGGTTTAGAATAGAATAATTTATTGGTAAAGCGAAATTGCTTTATTTCATAATAATATGATGGAAATTATGTGTGAATATAATAATTATAAAAATTAAGAAGGAATATTTAGGATTTTGTAGAATTGTATAGAATAGTATGTTATTTTAAAGTAATGGAGTATTAAATTTTCTGAAAAATAGTTAAAGACATTAAGGTGTGAAGGAGATAAAAATGGAAAAGGATAAAAAAATAGCAGTTTTGATTGATGCTGACAATGTATCTGATAAATATATAAAATATATAATTGATGAGATTTCAAATCATGGAACACCTACATATAAAAGAATTTACGGAGATTGGACCAAACCTCAACTAGCTTCCTGGAAGAATGTATTACTTAATTATTCTATTAGTCCAATACAACAATACAGTTATACCACAGGCAAAAATTCAACAGATGCAGCTCTTATAATTGATGCCATGGATATACTCTATTCAAAGAATGTTGATGGTTTTTGCATCGTGTCTAGTGATAGTGATTTTACTAAACTTGCAGCTAGGCTAAGGGAAGCTGGTATGTATGTTATTGGCATGGGGGAAAAGAAAACTCCTATACCTTTTATTTCAGCTTGTGAGAAGTTTAAATATCTTGAAGTATTAGCTTCAATGTCGCCAAAAAATACTGAAGCCATTACTGTTAAAGGGGTACAAATACAAGAAGAATCTAAACTTGGTATGACAAGTACCGATAAATTAGTAGAGGCTATTAAAACTATTATAACTGAGATTTCTGATGAAGACGGCTGGGCATTTTTAGGAGAATTAGGTAGCACTCTTAATAAGAGGTATCCAGATTTTGATACAAGAAACTATGGGTATACAAAGCTTACACCTTTTGTAGCTTCTTTAAATCATTTTGAGATTAGATCAACAAAAACTAGCAATCCAAGTATAAGTCTAAAATATATAAGAAATAAAGAGTAAAATATAAAAGAGGCTATGCATCAAATTTTAAAATTGATGCATAGCCTCTTTTATATTAATTATCGTTTGTTGCACTTACTTTTATCAGAACAGCTGCTACCACAACTGCATTTATTATTTTTGGTATCAGTATATACTTTTTTAAAAGCTAGTATTATAATACATGCAAAAACTAAACCAACTATTATGTTCCCCATATTACATTTCAACTCCTAATTCAGCACGTTTAGATACAAACGTTAGACTACTTAATGTAGGAGACGCAAATGCGGAGGATGTTTCAAAGGCAGATGCAGTAGCATTTGGATGTCCATCTATGGGATCAGAGGAGCTTGAGGAATCAGAAATGGAACCATTTATTGAGTCAATTGCCAGTGTGGTAAATGGCAAAAATATTATATTGTTTGGTTCGTATGGATGGGGTAATGGATGACTGATTGGCAAGAGAGAATGGAAGGGTATGGTGCCAACGTTATAGTAGATGGACTTATAATTAATTATGCGGCGGATAGTGAAGGCATAGAAAAGTGCAGGGAAATTGGTGAGTTGTTGTCAAAAGCTTAAAAAAGTTCCAGTATGAAATTGGGATTTTTAACCCACAGAAATATTGAAAGAAAATATATTAAATTTAGTGACCATCTAAGCTCTTGATTTCTCAAGAGTTTTTTTGATTTTAAATAAACAAGCCACCTGAAAATGTTAGGCAACCAATTATTTAATATATGTTAATCCATGTGAAAAAAAATTCATTTGTGATACACTGAGTATATGAAATTAATGACAATTTTAACCTGATAAACAAATGAAATAAAGTAGAAGGTGAGAAACATTATGAAATCAGTAAATCTTACAAATAAACAAGCTCGTCAATTTATTCTGCTAAAGCAAGGATTAATGGGACAACATAAATTTATTAAAGAAAAGGGCGTTTGTGACTATATTAAACAGGCAGGGTGTATTCAGTTTGACCCCATTGATGTTTGCGGTAAAAATGCTGAACTAGTATTGCAATCAAGAGTAGAAGGCTTTTCTAAAGATATGCTTTATAAGCTTTTATACAAAGACAGAAGACTTATAGATTATCTTGATAAGAACATGGCTATATTCAATATAGAGGATTGGAAATACTTCTCGCGGCTCCGGGCATCTTACAATGAATATGGTAGAAGTATGGATGAAATAAATGATGTTTCAGATGAGATAAAGTCAATTATTAAAGAAAAGGGATTTGCATCTTCAAAGGATATTAATTTAAATGAGAAAGTTGATTGGGCGTGGAATCCTACTACCTTATCTCGAGCAGCCCTTGAAACTATGTATTTTCGTGGAGAGCTAATTATTCATCATAAAAAAGGAACAATTAAGCAGTATGCGATTGCCAGTGAACATATAGCTGATGAGATTTTAAATGCTAGCGATCCTAATTTAACTGAGGATGAACATCAATCCTGGAGAGTTCTAAGACGTATTGGTGCAGTGGGAATGCTATGGAATAAACCATCAGATGCCTTGCTTGGAATTGATGGGTTAAAAGCTGCCAACCGCAAAATTATATTCCAGAGATTATTTCAAGAAGGCAAAATTATTGAAATCACAATTGGAAATATACCTGATAGTTTTTATTGTTTGCCCGAAGATAGACCTATCATTGACAGGGTATTGAGTGATAATGAGTTTAAGTGTAGAACAGAGTTTATTGCACCTCTTGATAATATGCTTTGGGATAGAAAGCTTATAAAAGTGATTTTTGGTTTTGACTACAAGTGGGAAATATACACACCTGTGCTTCAGAGAAAATATGGGCATTATGTTTTGCCTGTATTGTCTGGAGATAGGTTTATTGGTAGGATAGAAATAGTAAATGATAAAAAGTTAAATCAACTTATAGTGAAAAATTTCTGGTTTGAGGATGATATTGCTTTCCATGATAGGTTCGCTGAGAGTATTTATGACTGTATTAAAAGGTTTTCTAAATTTAATAATTGCGAAGAGATCAAATTAGGGTGTAAAATAGGATAAACATATTACTAATTTAAAATAGATTATTAGTTTAATTAGGAGGTAATTATAAATGAATAAAAAAATGCCTGTATTATTTATTGGACATGGTAGTCCCATGAATGCAATTTTAGACAATTCATATACGGAAGCTATTTGTAAATCAATAGAGAATATACCAAAGCCAGAAGCAATTTTGGTGATATCTGCTCACTGGGAGACCGATGGTACATATATTACAGCAAGTGATGCACCTAAACAGATTTATGACTTTTATGGGTTTCCTCAGGAACTTTATAATATCAAATATAACCCAACTGGTGCTAAAAAATATGCGCAAATGGTAGCAGAGGAACTTGTGGATTCTAATGTTATGCTTACGCAGGAATGGGGTCTGGACCATGGTGCTTGGTCTGTGCTAACACATATGTATCCCAAAGCTGATATCCCTGTATTTCAAATGAGTTTAAACAGGTTAGGGGATGAAAACTATCATTATAACCTTGGCAGAAAACTATCTGTGCTTCGTGAAAAAGGGATTCTAATAATAGGAAGCGGAGACATAGTCCATAACCTAAGAATTATGAATTATGATATGGATGCAGCACCATTTGACTGGGCAACTGAATTTGATAATTATATTTCCGAAGCTATAGTAAATAGAAAGCATGATAATATCATATCCTATGAAAAATTAGGCAAAACAGCCAAATTATCTGTACCTACTAAGGAGCATTATTTACCATTACTTTATATAGCTGGGTTACAAGAAGAAGCAGATGAGGTTAAGTTTATATATAAAGGGATACAACATAGTTCTATGTCTATGACCAGTATACAAATAGGTTAAAACTAAGGAGTCGTATATTATGAATTCAATATTTAAGAAATTAGGATTAACCCATCAAAATCCAGTGCTCATTTTAAATGCTCCAGAAGAATATAAAGAAATTATGGGAGCCATTGAGGCTGAGGTGCATGAACAAGTTATAGGAAAATATAAATTCATACAAATATTTGCTAAGGAATTTGATGAAGCTAAAACCTATGCTAGCGAAGCAATTAAAGTATTAGAGGATGATGGACATTTGTGGCTATGCTACCCTAAGGGAGCTTCAAAAAAGTATAAATCAGATATAAATAGAACAAAATCATGGGATATATTTGCACCATATGATTTTGAACCAGTATCCCAAGTATCAATTGATGAAGACTGGTCAGCAATGAGATTTCGCCACGTGGATAACATAAAGACAATGAAGAGAAAGACAGCTGCCACTGAAAAGGGACAGGAAAGAATCAAATTAAAATAGATAAATAATTTATTGGTTTTTAAACCCATTAAAGCTTTAAATATTAGTAGCATAAAATTGTATACATAAATATTTAAAGCTTTTACTTATAAAACTATCAGAATATTATAAAAAACATAGGCAAATTTACTTGTATATGGTAAAGTAAATTCAAGTTTAATCGTTTACTGAAGGAGTAGTTAGAATATGGATACAATAATGAAAAAACCCACAATAAAAGATGTCGCAAAAAAAGCGAATGTTTCTGTGGCTACTGTTTCTAGAATTCTTAATGGTTTAGAGGGCTACTCTGAGGAAACAAAGCTGAAAGTAACTGATGTAGTAGAAAAAATGGGCTACAGAAGAAACGCTATTGCTATGAACTTAAAGACAAAAACTACCCGAACCATAGGTGTGTTGTTGCCTAAAGTTGAAACTACTTTTTATGTGGAGATTTTAAATGGTATAGAGGACATGGCACATAAGAATAATTACAGTGTTTTTATTTGTACAACAGGATCCAGCTCCCATTTGATGCCTTACTATTTAAATGTATTATCTGAAAGACAGGTAGATGGCATTATTGCCTGCAGTTTTTCACCTAAAGATATGTATGATAAGGATATTGTTGACACTAAGATACCTTGCATCCTTGTATCAACATTTTCACCACGTTTTCCTCTTCCATACATTAAAGTAGATGATTTTCAAGCTTCATATGCGGCTACTAGATATTTGATAGAAAATGGACATACTAAAATAGCCATTCTAGGTGGAGATAAAGAGGATCCAATTGCAGGTATACCACGTTTAGAAGGATATATGAAAGCTCTAAAAGAACATGATATCCCCATTAATGAAAATCTTATAAAACATAATGGTTTCAGTTTTGATGGAGGCAAAAAATCTATGGAATCGCTTCTAAGTGAAAATATAAAATTCACTGCAATCTTTGCATCTTGTGATGATATTGCAGTTGGCGCAATGTTCATAGCTCATAAAAGAGGTATGAAAGTTCCAAAGGATTTTTCTATAATATGCTATGACAACACTAAAGTAGCGGAAATGGCTTATCCACCACTAACAGCATTAGCTCAACCCTCCTATGAGATGGGCCAAAAGTCAGTTGAAATGCTAATTAAAACTATTACTACTAATAAAAAAAGTGAGAGCATAATAATGCCCTTTGAAATCATAGAAAGAGAAACAGTTAGAAAACTTTGATAGTTTTTTATACTATTTAAGTAATCGATTAACCAAATCAGATTTACCCAAGGAGCTTTAAAGATAGTAATGGAGACGGAATCGGAGACTTAAGACTGCCTGGGACCTTGAGCCTGAAACCCAAATGTACTATTTGCACTTATTCTCCAAAAAACAGCCAGATTTAAATTGGGAAAATGAAGATTTAAGAAAAGAAATTTTTGATATGATGAAATGGTGGTTAGAAAAAGGAGTTGATGGTTTCCGTATGGATGCTATCAACATGATTGGAAAAGAGCAAAGCTATCCTGATGGAATTGTTAAGGGCCCTAATACCTATGCAGATCCAGGAAGCTTAAGCAAAAACCATCCAAAAGCTAATGATTATTTAAAAGACCAATTCAAGCAATTTAATATGTAGGCGAAGATAGTAATGAATTAAATATGGTGTTTCAATTTGAACATATGGGTATAGGGGATGGACCCGACGGAAAATGGGGCAAAACAACATTTGTACTAAAGGAATTCAAGACCATTATGTCGAAATGGCAAAATGAACTCCAAGGAAAAGGCTGGAATAGTCTTTATTTAAATAATCATGACCAACCAATAATGGTTTGCTCTTCCAAATAACATAAAATATACTCATAGTGAGCTTCTAATTTCAAATTATTTGTAGAATCTGATGTTATAGAGGAAATTGAGCTTAAACCTTATGAAACGAGAACATATCTATTAAAATAAAACAAAAGGCTGTGAAGTGCTACTTCACAGCCTTTATTATTAAAGTAAAGGGGGACTTCGCTTTAATTTATTAACCTATGAGTAGATGATAACATAGAATTATGTCGAAATTATGAAGAAGGTGTAAAGTATCTTTAAATATTTAATAAAAATGATAAATTTATTAAAGCTAATATTTTTAATAGAACAAAGAAGGAGAATAGAATTTATTAAATTAAGGATAATAGATAGTGGAATAGTTGTATAAATGACTCTATCAAATTAGGAGTGGTAAATATGGAGGAAAAGTATAAGGGTCTAAAACTAGCAGAGCGAGGTGCGCGCATAAGTATTTTAGCTTATATTTTATTGGCGTCATTAAAGCTTGGAGTTGGATATTTATCTGGCTCAAAGGCTCTAACTGCAGATGGACTGAATAATACAACAGATATAGTTGCCTCACTAGCTGTTTTAATTGGATTAAAGATATCAAGAAAACCCGCGGATGATGATCATCTTTATGGTCATTTTAGAGCAGAGACTATTGCCTCACTAATTGCCTCCCTTATTATGATAGCTGTAGGAATGGATGTTTTATACAAAGCAGCACGCTCTATTTTTTTCTTCAAGGCGCAGGTTCCAGATTTAAATGCAGCTTTAGTTGGTATCATTTGTGCAGGAGCAATATACTTTGTGTATCGTTATAATAAAAGAATTGCCATTCAAATAAATAGTTCAGGACTAATGGCTGCTGCAAAAGATAATCTTTCAGATGCATGGGTTAGTATAGGAACATCTGTAGGCATTGTTGCTTCTCAATTTGGTTTGCCATGGATAGATCCATTGGCTGCAGTAGTAGTTGGCATATTAATTATAAAGACTGGTTGGGATATTTTTAGAGAAGCATCACATAACTTGACAGATGGTTTTAATAGTGAACAATTAAATAATATAACCCACTGCATAAATCAGGTTTCGGGAGTCAAAAGGGTTAGGGCCATTAGAGCGCGTGTCAGTGGGAATAATATTCTTCTTGATATAATAGTAAGGGTTAGTGCAAACTTAAGTGTGGTTGAAGGTCACAATATCACGGAAAACATTGAAGAAAAACTGAGAAGTGAATTTGATATTACAGAAGCAGTTGTGCATGTAGAACCTGAAATTTAGTTAGTTTAAATTATTGTCTTTTAAATTAAATATATTTGCGTTATGCTATAATTCGAAAAACAGAAAAGCTGCGAAGTGATACTTCGCAGCTTTTATTATTAAAGTAAAGGGGGACTTCGCTTTAATTTACTAACCTATAAATAAATCATAACATAGAATTGTTACGGCATTATTAAGAATATGTGTAGTATTTGTTAAATATTTGACATGCTAAAAAATGTTTCATATTTAAATCTCATAATCTGTATAATTATTATGATTTATATAGCTATTAATTTCCTATTATAATAGGAAAATGACGGCTTCTGAAAAAAAATTACTCAAATTTAGCTTATAATTTTGATTTATAGACAAATTTATACTATAATATATAAAACTAGTTTAAAGAGTAATGAATATTCTTAATAATCCAATCCATCATTTGAAAATATTTAAAGATGATTTGAAGTATTATAAATATTCATATAAAGGAGAATTAACATATGAAATATATTGTAGTTTTAGGAGATGGGATGGCAGATTATCCTGTAAAAGAATTAAATAACAAAACACCGATTCAATATGCGAGTACTCCTACTATTGATTATATGGCAAAGCACGGTACTATCGGTATGGTTAAAACTGTGCCAGAGGGTATGCCTCCGGGAAGTGATACGGCGAACATGGCTGTTTTTGGTTATAACCCCTTTGTGTATTATAGTGGACGGTCACCCTTTGAAGCAGCAAGTATGAGAGTTCCATTGCTAGATACAGATATTGCCTTTAGATGTAATTTGGTAACAGTGTCAGAAGGCGAGCCATACGCGGAAAAAATTATGCTAGATCATAGTGCTGGTGAAATAACAACAGAAGAATCAAGTGAATTAATAAGTGCATTAATAAGTGCATTAAGTGAGTATTTAAGCACTGAGACAATAAAATTCTATCCAGGCATTAGCTATAGACATCTTATGATATGGGCCAGGGGTCCCTATGAATGGAAGCTTACGCCACCTCATGACATTCTAGGTAAAAAATTAAAAGATTATATGCCTAAAGGTTTGAATAGTGAAGTAATTGAAGAGATGACAAAGAAAAGTAGTCAATTTTTATCTCAGCATGATATAAATAAAAAAAGAGTGGCAAAAGGATTAAACCCAGCTAACTCCATATGGATTTGGGGTGAAGGTAAGAGGCCACTTTTATCTAGCTTTTATGATAAATATAATTTGAAGGGCTCTGTAATTTCTGCAGTTGATTTAATAAAAGGAATAGGATTGTGTGCAGGGTTAGATGTTATTGATGTAAAAGGTGCCACGGGGAATATTGATACTAATTATATAGGCAAAGCAAAAGCCGCAATGGCAGAGCTTGCAAAGGGAAATGATTTTGTATATATTCACGTTGAAGCACCAGATGAATGTGGACATAGACAAGAAATAGAAAATAAATATAAGGCTATAGAATATATAGACAACCAAATAGTAAAGGTTATTAGTGATGAAATGGAGAGAATAGGTGAAGATTATAAAATGATAATACTTCCTGATCATCCTACACCACTAGCTCTCAGGACACATACAAGTGATCCCGTTCCATTTTTAATATACCAAAGTAATGATGAGAAGGACAACCCTAATGGATGTTATGATGAATTCGCAGCAAAAGACACAGGTTTATATTTTCCAGAAGGATATAGGCTAATGGATTATTTTTTAAAAGGTATTAGGTAGGGGGAAAGAATATTATGAAACAAATATATTATAAGAGTACTAGAGGAAATGAAAAGGGAGTAACTTCTGCAGAAGCTATTTCAAGGGGACTTAGCGCCGATGGTGGACTTTTTGTACCAACATCAATACCAAAGTTAAATATCCAGCTTAAAGAATTGATGCGTATGAATTATAAACAGTTAGCGTTAACTATAATGAAGGAATTCCTAACGGATTATGAGGAAGACGAGTTAAAGGAGTGTATACATAAGGCTTATGATGAAAAATTTGATACGCATATGATTGCACCTCTAGTAAAACAAAGTAGAACATATTTTTTAGAGTTATACCATGGACCTACTTTAGCATTTAAAGATATGGCCCTATCCATACTACCACACTTATTAAAAACCGCAGTAAAAAAGCTAAATAACAATAAAGAGATGGTTATTCTTACTGCCACCTCTGGAGATACAGGAAAAGCTGCCTTGGAAGGCTTTGCAAATGTGGAGGGTACAAAGATAATAGTGTTTTTCCCAGAGCAGGGTGTAAGTGAGATTCAAAAGAGGCAGATGGTAACACAAACTGGAGATAACACCTTTGTTATAGGCATTAAGGGGAACTTTGATGATGCACAAAATGGAGTTAAACAGATACTTACGGATGATAATCTTCTGGAAAAATTAGAGGAAAAAAATAGTATGTTTTCATCAGCTAATTCAATAAACATAGGGAGGCTAATACCTCAAGTTGTATATTATTTTTATGCCTATACTCAGTTATATAATATGGGGGATATCAAAATAGGGGAAGAGATAAATTTTTCTGTCCCTACAGGTAATTTTGGTAATATATTGGCAGGATACTATGCAAAAAAAATGGGACTACCAATTAAAAAGTTAATTTGTGCTTCAAATGAAAATAAGGTTTTATTTGATTTTATAAATACCGGAACCTATGATAAAGTAAGGGACTTTGTAATTACTATGTCTCCTTCAATGGATATATTGATTTCAAGTAATCTTGAAAGGTTGCTATATTCTATCAGTGGGCAAAATACAGAAGTAATAAAAAACCTTATGGAAGATCTTAATGTAAATGGTAAATATGAAATTGATAGTACAATGATAAAAGAATTAGTGGACTTCTATGGAGGTTACGCAACGGAGGAAGATACTTCTAAGGCAATAACTGAAGTTTACAAAACTGCTAATTATGTAATTGATACCCATACAGCAGTATCCTATGCAGTTTATCAAAAGTATTTAGAAGAGACAAAAGATACTACAAAAACAGTTATTATTTCTACTGCAAGCCCTTATAAATTTACACCGGATGTTATGAAATCAATAGATGCAAAATATATAGGGTTAAATGATTTTGAATTAATAAAGCAGCTGAGCAAAATAACAAATCTTGATATTCCAGCAGGGATAGTGGATTTAGATAAGAGGCCTGTGCTTCACAAAACTAAATGTGAAAAGGATGAAATGCAAAGGCAAATAGAAAAGATTCTTAACTTATAAAATTATAAAATAGTAAGGGGCAGAAGTTATGGAAGTTATAGTTGCAAAATTTGGTGGAAGCTCATTATGTGATAGTGAGCAATTTAAAAAAGTAAAGGATATTGTTTTGTCCGATAGTAGGCGGGCCTATGTTGTGCCATCAGCCCCAGGTAAAAGAAGCAAAGCTGATTATAAAATCACAGATCTTTTATATTTATGTCATGAACATGTGGAAAAGTCACTACCCTTTGATGAATTATTTAAATTAATCCAGGAAAGATATACTGTTTTATGTAGTGAATTAAATCTTTCATTAGATATTTCAAAATATTTAAGGGAACTTAAGGAAAAAATAATTAATGGAGCCTCAGAGGCGTATGTAGCAAGTAGGGGAGAATATTTTAATGGTTTAATATTAGCTGAATATTTGGGGTATGAATTTATTGATGCTGCAGAGATTATTGTTTTTAAGAAAAGTGGACGTTTGGACGAGAAAGCAACCTATGATGCTGTAAATAAAGGATTGTCCCAGGTAAAAAAAGCGGTAATACCAGGATTTTATGGTGCCTCCACAGATGGAGAAATAAGAACCTTTTCAAGAGGAGGTTCTGACATTACAGGAGCAATAATTGCTAAGGGAGTATGGGCACTAGTTTATGAAAATTGGACAGATGTGGCAGGCTTTTTAATGGCAGATCCTAATATTGTGAGTAACCCCAAACATATTGAAGAGGTAACCTATAAAGAACTTAGAGAACTTTCATATATGGGGGCAAATGTTTTTCATGAAGAGGCGATTTTTCCTGTTAAGAATAATGGAATCCCAATAAATATAAGAAATACTAATAACCCAATGGAAAAGGGGACCACTATTTTAAATGATAAATTAGAAGTTAAAGCTGGGAATATAACAGGCATTGCGGGAAAAAAAGATTTTACAGTAATAGCAATTGAAAAAACCCTTATGAATAGGCATATAGGCTACTTACGAAGGATTCTATCAATTCTTGAAAATAATAATGTAGCCTTCGAGCATATACCATCAGGGATAGATTCAATTTCATTGGTAATTGACGATGCTCAGTTAGACAATAAACTTGATATAATATTAGAAGAAATTGAAAATCAATGTAAACCAGATTCTTTAGTAGCCTATCCTAATATGGCCTTAATAGCAGTAGTTGGAGAAGGTATGATAAGAACTAAAGGAATATCTGCTAAATTATTTAGTGCCTTATCAAAAAATAATATAAATATTAGAATGATTAATCAAGGGTCTAGTGAATTAAGTATTTTTGTTGGTATAGAAAATGAGGATTTTGAAAATGCAATTAGAGCTGTGTACAAAACCTTTGAAAATTAATCATCACTTGACCTACTGTAATAATAAATTTCAACTATGAGGGGGGAGATCAATATGGAAAAAGTAAAGATAGCAATTTTAGGTTTTGGAAATGTTGGCACAGGTGTTTGGAAAATACTCCAGGAAAATAAAAAAGAAATAATGAAACGTTCGAATTACGAAATAGAGGTAGCTAAAATATTAGTAAAAGACATAAATAAAAAAAGAGATATACAGGTATCTAAGGAAATATTAACAGACGATATTGATGATATTATTAATGATGAAAGTATTAAAATTGTGGTTGAACTTATTGGAGGATGCGGTGAGGCTAAGGATTATATGATACGCGCCATGAAAGCTAAAAAGAATATCGTAACTGCTAATAAACTAGTTATTGCAAACTGGAGCAACGAGTTATTCAAAATAGCTGAGGAAGAAAAGGTATTATTTTATTATGAAGCAAGTGTGGCTGGGGGAATTCCAATAATAAGAGAAATTAATGAGAGCCTTACAGCCAATAGAATTCAGCAGATAATTGGAATTATAAATGGAACAACTAATTATATATTAAGTAAAATGACTAATGATGGAATTAGCTTTGAAGAGGCATTAAAAGAGGCTAAGGAAAAGGGTTATGCTGAAGCAGACCCAACCTCTGATGTAGAAGGTTATGATGCAGTGTATAAGCTTGCTATAATGGCTTCATTATCCTTTGGAACTAAGGTTAATCATGATGCTATTTATAGAGAAGGAATAAGTAATATTAGTTCACTGGATATAGAATATGCTAAAAAATTTGGCTATACAATAAAGTTACTTGCAATAGCAAAAGAGGAAAATAACAAATTAGAGCTAAGGGTACATCCAACATTAGTTCCTTCTAACCACCCAATGGCAAATGTAAATGATGTATTTAATGCGATTATGATAAAAGGAA
Organism: Clostridium estertheticum; assembly: GCF_011065935.2. Lineage (NCBI taxonomy): Bacteria > Bacillati > Bacillota > Clostridia > Eubacteriales > Clostridiaceae > Clostridium > Clostridium estertheticum. The sequence continues at coordinate 2,178,139 of NZ_JAAMNH020000001.1, forward strand.
ATGCAGTGGGAGAACTAATGTTATATGGAAGAGGAGCTGGAGATTTACCAACTGGAAGTGCAGTTGTAGGAGATATAATATCTATACTTAGAAACAATGTAAAGCAAGCGGACGTAAGTGACACAAATGAGGAAGTGGATTTTAAAGAAATAAAAAAACCAGAGCAAAATGAATCAGAATTCTATATCAGACTCAATGTTAAAGATAGAGCAGGAGTTTTAGGAGATACGGCTGCAATATTCGGGAAAAATAATGTTAGCATTATATCTATGACTCAAGATGTTAGGGATGAAGATGATGTACCACTTGCATTTATTACTCATAAAAGTGTAGAAGCGGATATAAGAAATTCCTTGGAAAAGATAAAACTACTTGAAAATGTCAATAGAGTAGAAAGTATAATAAGGATAGAATCATTTAATTAAAACATCAGAAACAGAAGTTGGTAAATTATTATCAACTTCTGTTTTCTGATTTTTGAAAAGTAATTTATTGACAAATAGTTCTAACATGTTATAATGTTTTATAATAAAAAGGATTAAATTAGTATTTATTGAATATTGATAGATAAAGATAATATATTAAGTAGGTGGAAGTATGGAATTTCTAACCATTGGTGAAAAAATTAAAAATCTGAGAAAAATTCTTGGAATAAGACAAGAAGAATTAACGACAATAGGTGTATCTAGAAACTTTATAAGCATGGTTGAAAATAATAAAAGAAAACTAAGCTTGAAAACTTCAGAATTGCTTATAAAAACGTTTAAATTAAAATCAAAGGAAATTGGGATGAACTTAGATATAGATAAAAAGTATTTACTAAAAAGTCCACAGGACGAAGCTATGGAATATTGTATCGAAAAAATAAACGATGACTTATTAATCGAGGAAATTGATAGTTTAATTGATATATGCAATCGGTATAATTTGTTCGATATCTTATCAACATTATATGTAAAAAAAGGAAATATATTATATAGTAGCAGTAAATATAGTGAGGCATTTACTCACTATTATGATGCTTTAGTTATTTATAATAGTATTAATAGTCTAGAAGATAAAGCTTTTATTTACAATAAATTAGGTAGATGTAGGTTGCAAACGTTGGAATATTTTGAAAGCATGAGTTTTTTTACAAAAGCATATAACTTATCACTTATTGGCAATTACAAATTAGTTAAAAAAAATTCGTTATATAATATATCACTGGTATATAAAAAATTAAATAAAATAGATGATGCGCTTGAGCATATAAATAAGTACATAAATATATGCGACTATGATATAGACTTTTTCGATATAATTGATGCTAGAATTTTGGAAGCAAATTGTTATTCATCTAAAAATGAGTACAATATAACTATACAAATTTATAAAGAAATATTAAATAAAAAGAATCAATTAAAAAATTCTATGTTAGGAAATATATACAATAATTTAGCATTAGCATATTTAGAAGTAAATGATTGTGAAAATTCATTGTTTTATTTTAATAAATCACAAGAACTCAGAGAAGTAAGTGATAAATCCAAATTGCATCGTACCTTAATATATAAGGCTAATGTGTTTATTAGAAATAAAATATTCAATGAAGCTACAAATCTTTTAACAAAAGGATTTGATATGTCAGTAGTATATAAGGATTTAGAGTATACAATATTGAGTTTTAATATGCTTGAAAAAATATATATAGATTTATGTGACAATAAGAGGTTAATTAACTTATATGAAGAAATGTTAGAAATATTAGGTTCAAGAGAGAATATCCAATCATTACTATTAATTTATACTAAAATATCTAATAAACTAGCACTTATAAATATTGAAAATAATGATATAGAAAAATGTAAAAACAGATTGCAAACTTTAAATAAACAAATAAATATGTAACCATTTTTTAAAAAAATATAGTTTCATATTACAATTAATGTTATAATTCAATTAGATGTAAATATTTATAAAAAATGGGGGGATTAATTATGAATAAAAAGTCTTTAAGAAATATGTTTTGTTGTATTATATTAGTTGTAGCAGTCGCGGTGTTTGGAATAATAAGTACAATGAATACAGAGGATCCAGATTCTAAAGGATTTAATGTTACATCAGTACACAATGTATAAACATAGGTATTTAAGGTAACAAAAAAATAAGTAACCCTATATTAATAGGGTTACTTATTTTTTAGTTTACGCCGACAGCATCCCAAGCTGCATTTATCGCAGCAACTTCTGATCCGCTTGCACCGTAAAGATCTGTTGCAGATTGAACAAGTGCAACTCTTGCATCGTGGAAGTTAGAAGCAGAAATTAAATAGTTAGCTAAAGCTCTGTAATAAATTTGTTCCGCTTTATTTATACCTACATTTGGATTAGAAGCTATAAGATAACAAGCTTTGTTTGGAATTCCACTATTTGTATGAACACCACCCCAATCTCCCGCTTGAGTATTAGGAGAAACTACAAATTTACTCATATTATCTGGATCTCCATATTTAGCAGGATTGGACATGTCTCTTAATGCATCGCCAGCTATATTAGGTGTCCAAATATCTTCACCCATTAGCCAATCAAATTTACTAGCTTGTCCATAACATTCAATGAATGCACCAAAAGTATCTGACAAAGATTCATTTAATGCTCCAGATTGAAATTCATATATGAGATTTGCTTCATTTTCATCTACGGCATGGGTCATTTCATGACCCACTACATCTAAAGCACCAGATAATGCAACAGCCTGAACGCCATCACCGTCCCCATAAATCATTTGAGTTCCATTCCAAAAAGCATTTACATAACTTCTAGAGTAGTGAACTGTAGATTTAATTCCCATACCTAATCCATCAAGACTATTTCTATTGAATTTAGATTTATAATAATCATATACAACTCCTGCATAAGCATGTGCATCTACAGCTGCTTTATCATTAATTGTGTTTGTAGTTGAAAAAACAGTAGTCCCAGGTGTTCTAGTGCCATTAGCAGCAGTAAAAGTAGTTATAAGAGCACCTTTTGTAGTGTCTACTAATTGATATTGAGTCTTTCCTTTTACAGTAGCCGTGTTAAGGTTTAATGTTTTGGTATCGCCAAGTACGCCGAGTCCTGTTCCTGTAGTAGCAACATTAGATATTTTATTGACTTGTTTTATTATAGTTCCATCTTCAGCATTTACAAAGAAGTTCCAATAACCTGGTGTTGGGGATAGGAAACTTAATGAAACTAAATAAACTGGAACATATTCATCATTTATATTGTATAAGTAAAGTTTGGTGGTTGGGGGTGCTTCAAGTTCATCAAATGTAACTTGTGCTTTTGCAATCTCAAGAGCTTTAGTTTCACCTATAAAATTTCCTTTATTTATTTTAGCATCTTTTGCATTAACATCATATTTACCATTTATAGCGTATACTTCACCATTTTGATTAAAGTGAATGATATACTCATTACCATAGACTGGAATACCTTTTACCATTTGTTGAGTTTTAATATGTTTAAAACCCAAGCTGTCATCACTTGATTTTAATTCTGCTAATTGATTCACAGAATCTTCAATTATAATGTTATTTTCTTTAAAGAATTGATGTACACCTTTCATGTCCTTTGACAATTGTTTTGATAATTTTCCCTTTTCAAAACCTGGTGGATTGCTTTCATTCCCCTTAGCATGTACAGGAAATACAAAACCTGAGAATAATAATGATGAAACAACAACTAAAGAAACCAATTTTTTTGATAACAAAATAAAACCCCCTTTTAGTTTTATATTTTTATTATAAACTATATACAATAAAAATGTAACTGAAATATTTAGACATTTGGTTACAACTTTTTGTTTTTAAAATTAAAAAGCTGTTGATTTCTCAACAGCTTTCATAATTTAAATTATTCTACCTTGTATTTTGGCAATTACTCTTAGGTTATCTATTGAAGATCTAAATTTTTCTGGTTTTAAAGATTGATCTCCAAAGGGTACCCATATTGTTATTTAGCCACAAAAAAATAAAAACACTTCATCCTACAAAAGGACGAAATGCAAAGTTTCGTTACCACCTAAATAACCATCTTTGTCAGGCACAGATTGCTCGATATTTTGTCCTTATAACGGTAGACACTCCGGTTAATGCTACTATTTGTGGAGTTTTTATTTGCTACACATTAGGAAAATGTAAAGGATGAGTCATATTTAATCTTTACTATTATGTTATAAAATGGTAGTATTGATTTATATTAAGAATGTTGAATTGCAATCGTATTTTAAAGAGAAAGTAATTTATATGGTATAGAATGAGAGGAGAAAATTTATGCCAAAGGTGATTACAATAATTCCAACTATTTTTTTAGGTTTTATATTTTTTTACGGGTTATTAAATGCTATAATTCCGAAAATGCTGTGGAAAACCTTTGAAAGCTGGAAGGCAACAAAAGAGCCAACTAATACTTATTTCATGTCGCGGAGAATAGCAGGTATTATTACAATGCTTATAGTTTCTGGTATTTTTTTATTTCCTTACTTAATGAGTAAACAATAAAATAACATTAGAATGCGAGGCATATTACTTAAATATGGTATGCATTCTTTTTTTATATGAACTTTAAATGTTGGAGAAAGATATGGTGCATGATATTTTTGAAATAAATAAGAGCTCCTATCAAAAAAATATTATTAATGAACACTTGTAATATAATATGCCCAAACTATAAATAAAGAGGAAGGATGATTCATATGAAAACTAGTTATGCCACAATTATGTTTACAGTTATTAACTTTGTACTATTATTTGCAATCATAGTAGTGATATATAAAGCAATACAAGGCTTTAAAAGTTTTATTAATAGAAATAAAGAGATGGATAAAAAGATAGATATTATTCTAAACAAATTAGAAAATAAGGAAGATAAATAAAAAAATCATATATTTATACTTTGCTTCAAAATGTAAAAAAGCAAAAGCTTTTTAATACTAAAAGTGTTCATTAAAGCGATTCCCATTAATGAATACTTGTATTTAAAAGCGAAGTATAATTATTTATTTAATTGGAGGATATAATAATAAGTTATAAAGAATAGATTATAATTATTTTGAGGCATACGATACAATTCCTATGCAAGTTGATGTAACCAGCCATTATGTGTTAAATAAAATTAATACTGTATGGGTTATTTTAGGTTTGGCAATAGCGCTAACTATTATATAGTCCAGTTAGAGTGGTATTGTAAAAGCCTTATATAATAAGGAAATGTGATTAATTTAACGCTAAATATATCTAAATTTAGACTTTGTCTCGTTGCGAAAAATAATAAATTCAAACAGAGGAAAATAGCATTAATATAAAAATCAATACTATTTTAAATTTCATAATTTATTTGAAGTACGACATAAAAACACCGTAAATTCAGTTATGAATATTACGGTGTTTTATGAATTATTCGGTTTTAGTAGTTGCACCGCTTTATATGAAGAATGAGTATTATTTTGACTATGAATTAAATCTCTATCATGATTTTATTACTATTTTATATCGCTTTCTTCTTTATCTAATTCTTCTGCAATTTTTTTCTGCCTCTTTTGATTTAGCTTATATATAGGCGAGTATATCAAGAATGTTACAACTGTTCCAGAAACAAATAGCATTGCCAAAGTTATCATAAAGAATATGCCGTCTGTATATTTTTCGCCATATCTTGCGTAATTTGCGATTCCTGAAATTACACATGTTGCTAAGCCACCCACAAGGCTTATTAATACAACTGATTTTTTACCGCTATTTTTTGTTTCACACAAATCATTCCCTGCTATGATGTTCCTAATTACAATATATATGAAAGCTCCAAATAAGCATATAACCTCTGTTACGCATTGTGAAAAAGGTACGTTGAAAACATATTCCTTAATAAATAAGGATATACCCAGTCCACCGAGCAATAGATTGCAAACTTCATTGCCAATTTTACGTTTTTGAGCCACAGCCCGCTCATCATGTATTAAGTTTTTTTTCATGTTTTTCCTCCCAAAATAAATCATTTAATGTTTTGCCAAGTGTTTCGCATATTGAAATACAAAGATTTAGTGAAGGGTTATAATTTCCTGATTCAATCAGTCCAATCGTTTGGCGTGTAACAGCCACAGCTTTTGCTAAATCCTCTTGTTTCATATCACATTCAATACGAGCAATTTTCATTCGTTTATTTTTCATATATTACCTCCTTACATTACATAGTATACTATATATATTTCTTAATGTAAAGTATATATTGCATTTATTTATTCACAAAATAATAGCAGATAACTTTATGTCTGCTACATAAAACATAAATAATCCTACTCAGCATTTTTCTACAATCTCGGCTTAAATCAATTACTTCTATAGGGTGTATTTAAGTTTTAAAAGCATTGCTTTTAATAGCCTCTAAATCCTCATTAGCTATCTTATAATGCCTGTCTGAAATAATTAATTCATATACAATGTTTTCAATATCAGGTAATTTTAATATGGAACTTACAAGACTATATAAGGCGAGCTTTTTGTATTTTTTCATATCGTGATTTTTACAGATTGCATATAATTTTGATTTCGGTTGGTCAAGAAGATATTCTCTTCTGTTAAAACTTTTAACACCATCTTCTTCGTCAAACTTGAAATATTTATTACTTGTTGCTATCCGTATTTTTTCTGGTTGAGCTTTTAAAATGCCTATGTACCTTGTTGAAGGTATTGGTAATACAAGTTCTTTTTTATTGATGTGAGCAACAGTATATTTTACTTTGGTTTTGAGTATATCAATAAATATCTGTTCTGTATCTTTCATAGATGATGGATAATTACCATTGGTTACTCTCCAATTCCTAATGTAAGTGAAGGAACCAATGTAATCCTGTAAATATTTAGTGCTTACATTTACCATATGCCAATATATATAATCTTTTATATCCGGGTAAATACTTTGAGGAAAATGGAAAGATAAAGTTACCACTATCTGTTCAAGTACATCACTCACTAGTAGATGGCATACATGTTGGGCAATACTTTAATAAAATTCAAGAAATTTTAGATAATCCTGTAGAGTATTTATAATATCTGCCTTTATAAAAAAAATCATTTGTTCAGTTGATTTTCAATGTTCTTATTAGGCGTCACAAACAATAAAAGTTTGTGGCGTTTTTGATTACTACAAACTAGGATAATATGGTGCAGTAAAGATTGGGCTGTTCCAATCTTTACTGTTATGTTATATAATGGTAACAATGATTCGAAATCGTAAAACACTATATAATAACATAAGGAGTAAAATCTACAGAAAATTTACATATGAAAAGGAGTGTTAAAATGAAATCGGTAATGTCATGTATATTAAATCGTAGAAGTATCCGAGCATATACTTTAAAGAAAGAGATGAAGTTTTTACTTATTATTATAAAAATGCAGAGATCTTAGCTGACATTATTTTGAATGGTAAAGAACAGTTAAATATTTGATTGGTATGATGGAATTATAATAGGAAGTAAAAAAATGTAAAACTTGATAGGTGTAGGTGATATCAGCGATATCTGAAGACATTTCTCAGATATATGTCAAACTTATAAAATATGACGAATTAACTTGAATGGTATAAAACATTAATTATTATAATTAATTTTTGAATGGGGGATATTTAAATGGTAGATTCAAAAGGTTGGGAATGGGAAAAAGCAAATCAATCGCCTTGGTTAACACCAACTGATGATGTTTATTATCTGGCTAACAAGTGGTTAGAGTTAGGCTTTAAAAAGGTTTTAGATTTGGGTGCTGGATTAGGACGGCACTCTATATTTTTTGCGCAAAAAGGTTTTAAAGTATCGGCAATAGATATATCAGATTACGGAGTGAATCATTTAAAAGAATGGGCTAAAAAAGAAAATTTAGATATTGATATTAAACTTGGAGATATGATTTCTTTACCTTATGCAGATAATTCTTTTGACTGTGTAATTGCTTATCATTCTATTTCTCATACTGATACATCGGGTACAAAAAAGGTTATAAGTGAAATAGAGAGAGTATTAAAGCAAGGTGGAGAAGTGTATACTTCAATGTGTTCTAAAGAGTCTTGGGAGTTTGCTAAAGCGGGGTATCCCCAAATAGATGAGAATACAGTATTAAATAAAGAAGATGGACCAGATAAAGATGTACCACATTTTTATGCTAATAGTGACGATATTTTAGACTTATTTCACAATTTTGATATAGAAAGGGTACGGCATATTGATTATTGTGTTATAGACAATGAAAAACAAGATAGCAAATATTATTATATAAATGGACGTAAAAAATAGAAGGTAGAAGATTAATATGTCTTATTAGCAAAAAAAGATATGTATACTAAAAGGTTTTGCAAATTTAAAAAGGAGTTTATAAGATGGAAATACATCAAGATGAATATTTATTTACTGATGATGATAAAAAAATTAATTTAAATGAACTTTGCAATCTATTAAGACAGTCGCATTGGGCTAAAAATCGACCTATTGGCGTAATTGAAAAGACAATTGAGACTTCACTTTGTTTTTCTATCTATCACAATGATGTGCAAATTGGATTTGCAAGAGTTGTGAGCGATTACGCTGTTTATAGTTTAATATTAGATGTGATTATTGATGAAAAATATAGAGGGATAGGCTTAGCAACAAAACTTATTGGTTTTATAAATAATCATCCAAGATTAAAAGACACAAATAAAGTTCTTTGGACAAAAAATGCAAAAGATTTGTATTTGAAGTGTGGATTTAACGAAGAAGATTGTTATACTTTTATGTTTAATAGACCTTAATAGGCTGTAACAAATACTTCATAATATTTATAAAGTTCGTCATACCTCCGTCTTATGGACTATCCGAGTAGTGAATATATACAATAACAGAATTTTTGGTTCTGAGGGCAGAGAAGTGACTCCATTAGGCTATTGCGGTAATCCATCTAACATAGACTTGAAAGATGCAAAGAAATTTACCGATGACTTTGCAAAGTCATCTGCTAATTTAATAATTAGCTCGATAAGGTCTTTGTAACTTATCATATCTTAATATAATATCTATAGAATTAAAAATCGCGGTTTATGCAAGAGGCACTATTGAGAAACTCTGCTTACATTGATAATGGATATATTAATGCATATTACTATTGAATAATTAAGAGTGATTATATAAATGTTAATAAAATATAATTATAAGTCATTTAGGGGGTGGACAAAATGATGCTCGAAAATATTAGGTTTAGTCCAAGAGCATATAGTTTAATTGAATATGCAGGTATATATGCCATGGAATATAAATGTAATTCAATTCATCCTATACATATATTCTTAGGTGCATTAAAAATGGACTATAACCTCAATAATGAATTAAAATCTATCTACCAAGTAGATGCTGGAATAATAAATAGCATTTTTGACTCAATAGAGTTAAAAAATGCTTGTAATGAATATGTAGCACTTAAAACTAATAATTCATCATTAATAAATATATCTTTATTAACTAAAAATATTCTATTTGATGCAAAAAAAATATCAGAACTTTACGAAGAACATGGCCAAATATATGTTAACGATAGTCATATATTACGAGCCATATTTAATTCTGATGATAAGGCAACCAAGCAATACTTATCTAAAGTTGATAAAGATATAATACTTTCCGTAACAGCATCCTCTAAGGACATGATTGTTGATTTAAATAAGCAATTTACTATCAACGATATAGAAGGAGTGACTATAAGAAAAGTTACTGAAAATGACAAGGATGCTCTTAGTGAATTTGTGCTAAAAAATTTCTATGATAGATGGGCTAAGACAATACAGTACGGTCTTGCTCTGAATGATATGCCAATTTATATAGCCATAATAGATGATAAACCAGTAGGATTTGCGGGATACAATATTTCTAAACAGAGAAAGGGATATTTCGGACCTTTGGGAGTTTTAAGAAATTATAGAGATGTAAAAATTGGTCAAGCATTATTAAATGCCTGTTTAATTGATATGAAAAAACTTGGTTTTAAAACTTGTATAATCGGAAATGCAAGTTCAATTGAGTTTTATCAAAAATCATGTGGAGCAATTGTTATTCCTTTAGTTGAGTCATAATATTCATATAGGACGAAACATTAGTCTATATACTTTTAAAGAAGGTATTTATATGGAAAATAGGGGTTATTGTTCTTGTTGCTATATATGTAGTTATAGCTATAAATTTAAAATTTTTAGTTACTACAAGTAAAATAAAGTAAAGTAAAATATCAAAGTTATTTTATAAAGATGATGAAATTGGAAAGGATGTATAATTATATGGATAATGATGTTTTGTGGTATATAGAAAAGCAAATTGATAGAACCATAATTAATTTAAGAAAACGCAACATGGAAGGCTTCTTTGTTAAAGATAATAAGGAGTAAAAGAACTTTTGAAAGAACTTATAGCTGAAAATTCTGTAGTAGGTGTTGGTGATTCTATGACTCTCTTTGAAACAGGTGTTATAGATTTTCTTCGCGAGGAAAACTATACTTTTTTGGATAAGTATAGAGAAGGTATCATAAGTAAAGAAAGAAAACAAATATATATACAAAACTTTTCTGCTGATACTTTTATATGTAGTACAAATGCTTTAACTGAAAGTGGAGAACTTTATAATATTGATGGTAATGGAAGTAGAGTCGCACCAATGATGTATGGGCCTAAACAGGTTATTTTAGTAGCTGGAATGAATAAAATTGTTAAAGATATAGAAGAAGCAGAAAAAAGAGTTAGAAATTACTCGGCTCCAATTGACGCAAAAAGATTAAATAAAAATACTCCATGTACTACTTTGGGTTACTGTGTAGACTGTAAAAGCCCTAACAGGATATGCAATGATTTTACAATTATTAGAGGGCAATTTATTAAAGACAGGATAAAGGTAATTATTGTAGGAAAACAGTTAGGATATTAATGCCTTATTTCGTAATGTTCTTAAATGGTTCATCACTTGGGCTTTTTATTTTTTTACTTAGTGTTCATTAAAGTGATCTCCATTAATGAACACTTGAAATTTCAAATGGGTTAAATTAGTTAAGAAAATACAATAATTAAAGCATTTGCTTTGCTGATGTAACTGTTATTTCGAGCACTCTAGTTAAAAAAGAGAACTTTTCTTTCATCATATCAAATTCTGAACCTGATTCAAGGTATTTTGCAGTACCTTCAATTACGAAGCCTGTTCCCGGGTAATCTTTATAACCCGAAACTTCTTTACTACCTAAAGCAATCTTTACTTTATTATTTTGATTTACATTTTTTTCTGTTTTACGCATTGCATATGCAGGAACTAAAATTCTTTCATCAGATGTTACAACTAAAAATGAGTTCCAAGTGTTAACCACATGTGGTTCATCTATCCCCCATGATACTATTGAAACTACACCTTCATTTTTTAATACATCAAAAAATTTTTCTGTAAGCATTGAACTTTTCCTCCTAAAAATTTTACTAAACAATACGTGACAATTACAGATAACGTATATCGTCGATAAATACTGTCTACAATTATTATATATAGACTTTTTCAAAAAGTCAATATATAATAATTGTATTAAGGATAAATATTATCTGTAATTAGATAGTTAATATTGAATAATAAAAAAGTAGTGAAGTATTATGTGGAAGGATATTTTATTATTTAGGAGGTTGATTGTATTGCAATTTTCAATAGGAGTAGAGTATGCGTTACATTGTTTATTATATATGGTAGATATTCCATCAGGAAGGGCTGTTGGAATTAAAGATTTAGCGGCATTCCAAGGTGTCTCAGAAACCTATTTATCAAAAGTATATACAAAATTAAGGAAAGCAGGGATTGTGAAGTCAATTCCAGGTGTTAATGGGGGATATGAGTTAGCGCGTATTCCAGAAAGCATAACCTTTTGGAATATAGTTGAAGCAGTAGAAGGGACGACCCCATTATTTCAATGTGCGGAGATTAGGCAAAATGAGATATTGCTTGATAAAAATAATTTACCTGATACATATACAAAATGTCCTTGCTTAATAAAAGTTGTAATGTTAGAAGCGGAAGATCGGATGAGACAATATTTGAACAATAAGACTTTAGGATGGCTACATGAACAAGTTAGTAATAAGATTCCTAAAGAGCATGGAAAAGCAACGATTGAATGGTTCAATAATATTAAATCACGATAAATTTAAGATGCATGGGAAATCGAGTTTTATAGACTTGTCTTTGATAGGTCTATATTTATTTATTTTTCATTGAAACTTTTTCTCCATATTTACGTCTAATATATATAGTAAATATTAAGGAGGATTATATTTATGCTGCTTGCTCGAATTCTTTGTGCTATAGGCTTGATTTTGGGTTTATTTATGATTATTTGCCCTGTAAGAGTCTTCAAAATGAGAAACACTATTAGAAGTATTTTCATGATTAATGAATTAGGGGTTGGTGATTTTAAAATTATTATTTACAGAGCTGGAGGTATATTTGAAATTCTAATTTTCACCCTTTTATTAACTCAAACATTCACAATATAGATTACATTCTTCTTTTATTATTTATAAAGGTAGCATAATAGACGTGCCATTTGGCAAGTCTATATTTTTTGTAATGCTTGTCACTTTGGATTTGCTTTACTGTTACTAATTATTAGAACTCTGGTGAGGGATATATTACAATGCCAATGGATCTCAGCAAGACTTATAAAATTTGTGGAAGTTAAGCTAGAAATTAAACTTAGAGAAAACATTAGGGTAGGTATGGTAGAAAAAAGAGCCCGGTTATCTTAACTGCTTTCATCTTCATGCCTTTGGAGAGTTCTCGTACTCTTCGCTCTAGTGGAATCTTAAATTTTTTATTAAGTTCGTCAAATCTTTCCTGGGAAAAATCATTATAGGTTTTCTTATAAAATTTTAAGAGTTCTTTTACTTTGAAAGATGAAAAATATTGATTTTCATCGGATACATAGCCTATGCATGAGTACCTATATTTTCCTTTGGTATCAGAAGATGAATGTATAAAAACAGAAAGTAAGTCTTTTATTGATAGGGTATTCAATGGCTCTATTAAATCGATGCTCTTAACCTTTGCAGAGTCAAAAGAAATATCTGAAAAGGACATAGAGGAACTCAAAAATATATTAAACCAATCAAGTAAAACGGAAGGTTGATGCGTATGGATTTATTGAATATTTTTGGGGTGATTGTACCTTCCTCTATAATGGGTAGCATAATTGTACTAATGATATTAATTATTAAAGGCATATTTAGAAATAAATTGAATTCTACCTTTCACTATTATATATGGTTGATACTTCTCATAAAATTAACCGTTCCTTTTGGCCCGCAAACTTCTTTTAATATTAATAATCTATATGAAAATTTTTATAAGCAAACTACCACAAGTGAAAAGACACAAATTAGTTCTTCCGTAAGATTTGAAAATGCAAATTTAGGAGATTCAAAATCTGAAAGTACTTATCTGCCTTCGAATAAAAGTGAAATTAATAAAGCTATGGACATACCTTTAAAAAGCAAAATTAATATTGAAAAAGTGATCTGTTTTATATGGATGTTTGGAGTCCTATTATTAATTGGCATATTAGTTGAAGGACATAAAGAACTTAGAGGAATTGTTAAAGCTTCTACAAAAGAGATTAATAGCACACATAAAGAAATTCTATATAATTGCATGAAAGTTATGAATATAAGAACTGAGGTAGTTCTATCATATTCTTATAAGATAAGTAGTCCTTCATTATGTGGGTTAATTAAGCCACATATATTAATTCCAATGAAGGTTGCAGTTAATATTTGTGATGAAGAATTTAAGTATATTATAATGCACGAATTAACCCATCTGAAAAACAAGGATATGTTTATAAATTGGGCTATTACAATATTGTCGGTGGCTTACTGGTTTAATCCAATTTTGATCTATGGCTTTTATAAAATGAGACACGACTGTGAATTTTCCTGTGATGGTCAAGTGATTTTACATTTAGGTCAAGGTGAAAACCTGCAATATGGAAAAGCAATAATTAGGGTGCTGGAATTAGGTGGAAATAGTAATAGACTTATGGGTACTACTTCAATGGTTATGAATACTTCGGAAATAAAAAGGAGGGTTATTATGATTTCAAAGTATAAGAAGGTAAATATTAAGGGCATATTATTAGGAGTTTTGGTTGTAATTATTATAGGTGGCATAGGCATTGTACTAAACACTTCAAACCTAAACTCAGATAAAAGTATTGCCAGGGCTACAACATTAAAAGTAGAAACACCAGTGACAACTTCTAAAAGTGAAGTTAACAATACAGCAAATGATGCACAAGCTACTAATATAAAAGAATCATCAAGTAATAGCGAAAAGCCTATAGTAACATTTTCAACTGACATAGTAATTTATAATAGTCATCCTGATGAGGCGTATGCTTCAGGATTAAAAGTGACTGACATTGCTGCTTTAATCAATGATAAGCTCCTTAAGGAGGGTCTGAAAAGTAGTTTTATCAGGTGTAATGCGCCTATAGAATATGACCAATCATATCAAACTTCACGAGATTTAATAATAAAAAATGTAAAAGATTATAGCAATAAAATTCTATTAGATATACATCGAGATTTAATTACAGGTCCTGAATTTAACATAAAAAAAATACAACTTGTACTTACTAAAGAAAATCCACATCAAAGTTAAGTTATAACATTGATGTGGATTTTATCGCGGTAATATATAAGAATATCTCTAAACAATCATACTATTATTGTAATTTATTGAATCAAATTTACATTTACATTCAAATATCTAAATAATGCTTGTACCATAACCAAAAACATGATAACATGGACAAAGAAGGATTTATATTAAATATATGGTATATTGTTTTTTAGTAAGTATAACTTTTTACTTCGATAGTATGTGGTGCTAATAAAAGCATGTTGTAAGTGCATTTGAAGACATAAAAAGTAAACACAAAGCTAGCTCAATTCATGGACAAGACACCATATGATCCATACACATAAATACAATCAATTCAAATAATTTTGAAAAGGGGTAATTTATATGAAAAATGTAAAATTGAGTTTATTCGTAACTGCTTTAACACTAGCAATAGCTGTACCTACAGGAGTTTATGCTCAAGGAAGAGATGCAAAAACAAATTCGGTAGAACATAAAATTGAATGTAAAACAGTGAAAACACAAGAATGGGATGCAAAATTCATTGAAAATCATAAAAACAATGTAAAATTAAGTGATTCAAAAGTAGCTTCTAAAGATGCAAAAAATAAAGAATGGAATGAAAAATTCGCTAAAAATCATGAAAATAAAAACAAATGTAAAGATATAAAAGAAAAATGTAAAGATATAAAAGTAGAACTTACTGTAGAACAGAAAGCTGCATTAGAAGTAAAAAAAGTAGCAATAAAAAAACTTGAAGTAGATAATAAAGTTTTACAAACAGCTATTAATACAAATAAAGAAGCAATAAAAGCTGAGCTTACGAGAATTGAAGCTGCTAAGGCAGTTATACCTGCAGATGTCCAAGCTCAAGTTGATGCAGTTATAACGCCAGTACTTGTTGTAACCCCAGTACCTGTAGTTGTTACACCAGTGCCAGTAGTAGAACCAGTAGTTGTGGTTACTCCTGTAGTAGAACCGGTAATTGATGGTGCTCCAGTTATAGTACCAGTGCCTGTAGTTGAGAAAACATATTTTGAAAAATTACAAGCTAGATTTGATAATGTAATAGTAGACTTAACAGCTAAAAATACGGAGTTAACTGATTTAAGTATTAAAATATTAAATATTTTAAATACTTTAAAACTTATACAATAATAGTGAATAATAACATAGGCACATATTAATTCAACGGATTCATTTTCGATGTGCTTTTAATTAAATATTAAGATATTTAACATACTAATTATAAATAACATTATAATTAGTATGTTATTTTTTTTGTGGGTATTCATACACTGGATATTTCACTATTATTTCACAAAATATAATCGAATTAAAATAGTACATTTTGAATAGAATATTTCAAGTGGATAATTTTTCAAAAATATATTAAGTAATATATTCAGGAGATGATTTGTTTTGAGTTCTAATATTATTTTATTGTTGATTCTTGCTGCTGCCATATTTGGCAAGGCGAATTCAGTGGCTATTGCTACATGTGTCTTACTTATGCTAAAACTCTTAGGTTTGGACAGATATGTATATCCCTTTATAGAAAAAAGTGGAATTACAGGTGGACTTATATTTCTTATAGCTGCCATAATGATACCTATTGCAAATGGTCGAATTACAGTAGAGAATATAAAAAATGTATTTACATCCTGGATAGGTATAACAGCTCTAGTTCTTTCATTTTTAACAACATATTTAAGCGGACAGGGATTGAATTATCTTACTGTTCAGGGACATAGTGATATTATGCCTGCCATGATAATAGGAGCAGTTGCTGCTGCAGCTTTTTTAGGAGGGGTGCCTGTAGGACCGCTTATTACATCTGGAATGGTAGCTTTATTTGCAAAGATGATTCATAAATAATAGTTCTGTGAACATGGGATGAGAAATCCTACTTTTGCTATTTACATAAGTTTAAAGTTAGCAATTAAATTGAAAGAAATGTATAATGGATATATATGGTTGATTGGCTTTTGCTTAAAGAGGCTAAAAAATCAATTTAAAAGAATTAGAGGATTGTACTCAGTTAGATAGGTGGCTATAAAAGGGCAGTATAAAACAATATAGGGGGTTAAATGTGATCAAAAAAGTTTTTATTATTATGCTTTTAACAATGATTTTTATAGGCATATTTGGGTGTGTGAAGAATGATAAAATACCAAGCATAAGAGTTACGATAGATAAAGAAAAAATTAATTGCATTACATTAAAAGATACTGCTAATGGTTCGTCAAATTATAAGAATGATATATTTAAATTTGCATTTGAGGAAAATGCTTCAGTGGATATTAAATATATTAAAATTGGTTCCGTGGTTATTCTGGATTTTGGGGATAATCCGCCAAATAAAATATCTATAAAAGATAGTCTTCTAAATGCAAATGGAGAGCATTTGAATCCAGATAAATTAACAGTAGAAGTTCCATATACAGTGGAAAATGGCAAATATAGCTTTACAGTCCAAAAAAATATGGCTTCTCTACTTAGTTCATTTTACGAAGAAAATAAAACGGATTTTAGGGGATATATGATAACATCATATTGGGACAAAAGTGAGTATGAACATGCTTTTGTAATAAAAGCAGATTCATACTAATGTTAGACCATTTTCATACCAGTTGATTTAAATCTGCTTATCATTTTATTATCTTTCAGATGTTTAAGCAAAGAGTTCAATTATATTATTAGGATTTATTGAATTCACTTTAGTTATATTTGAATTTCTAGCAACATCTTTTGAAGGTTCTACCTTTTCAGTAGGTAATTGGCCTGTTTTGGTTGTTTGTAGTTGCTGAATTTGTGCTTGAATTTGTTGTATTTTAGCCGCGATTACTTGTATTTTCACTTGTTTTATCTTTTCATCATCAATACTTGAACTAATTTGGCTCAACTGTGATTTGAGCGTTGATTCCTGTAGCTTAAGTTGACTTATATCACTGCTATTATTTGTTACCACGTTGGATGTTGATAATATTGATGAAATACTCATATTTTTTCTCCTTAAATTTATTTATATTTACTTAATCTATTGGGTTTCATAGCTTCTTCAAGGGCTCTCATAATATCATTAAACTTTTATTTTTTAATGTTTTCCTATAATGAAATTATAATAGTCAATTGTGGCATCAATGTGTAATAATTATGTGAACTTTATGTGATAGGAAAAAATAGATTTTTTATGGATGCAGATTCTGCATGAAATAATAGAAGCTGCATCCATAGAATTTTCATTTATATAAAATTAAGGTAACTATTATTATTTTGTAGTACTTTAAAAGCCAGTTATTTAAAAGATGTTATGTAGGGGCTTAGGTCCCTATTTTTTTATGACTTTTGTCCCTATAAGAAGAGTAAATTAGTCCCTTTTAGGAAACTTTAATTAGAAGTATAATTAAATTATAGAAAATAAAGAAAGAAATGGGGGAAAACTATGAAAAGCTTATCAATTAAAAAAGTATCGACATATTTATTAACTATAAGCATGTTACTATTTTCATTTAGTTTAGTAGTTGCTGTTTCACCAACAGCGACAGCAGCGCCAGAAATAATAGGGCTTACAGCACCAGCAATGATTGTTGCAACTGCTGAAGATTCGCAAATAAATTTAACTTGGTCACCAGTTACAGGAGCTACTTATTATAATGTATATCAATCAATAGACGATTTAACATATAATTTAATTGCCTCTACTCCTATGGCAAATTATAATGTCCAAGGACTAACAAATGGTATATTATATTATTTTAAAACCACTGCAACGAATACAGTTTTGGAAAGTACTTATTCTAATCTTGCAAGTGGAACTCCACTTGCAAGGATCAATCCAGTAAATCTTGGTACAGCCGGTGATTATGCAATTTTATCAAAAACAAGAATATCCACCGTACCTAATTCTGTTATTACTGGAAGAGCAGTTAACTATACAGAATGTATACCGGAGACATTAGTGGCCAAACACTAACGGAAAAATTAATCCAAATAAAAAGCTTGCAATAAATAAAAAGCAATCAGCTATTGAGTTGATTGCTTTTTATTTATAACCGATATTTAATTAAAAAACTAACACCCACATCTCTATTTATAGCCTCTATTTCTCCATTATAAAATTTTATAATTTTTTTACTAATAGCGAGGCCAAGACCAAAATTGCCAGTCTTGTCTTTGTAGAAATTATCAAAAATGTAACATAGATGCGCCTCAGGAATATTAGGTCCGTCGTTATAGATCTCTATCACTGCAAAATTTCCATCTTTTTTTAGGGTTACGGAAATTTTTTCTTTAGCATATCTAAGACTATTATCCAAGATATTTTCAATAGAAACCTGTATTTTATCTACGTTTCCAATTATAAGAGCTTCTTCAATCCCTAAATCCCATTGAATATTATTATTAATTACTTTAAATCTATTTATGATATGGAAGATTAGACGATGCAAGTTAATTTCAATATCCTCAATGTTATTTTTTAAAACATAATCAAGAGTATTCAAATATAACATCTGCTTAACTTTTCTTTCGAGACTTATAGCCTCATCTCTTATTATCTCAGCGTTTTTCTCTACTGACTCAACATAAACACCATCCATAATTGCGGCAGCATGGCTCATAATTACCATTATTGGTGTTTTTAAATCGTGGGATATACTTTGTAAAAACATTTTCTCCTCTTCATCCGCACGCTTTAACTCTCTTTGCATCATATTCATTGAGTTTGCAAGTCTTCCAATCTCGTCTGCGTTTTTTACATTAATAGGTTCCTTCCAATCTTTATGGGCTATTCTAACAGTATAATTCTCAAGTTCCTTAAGGGGTTTCGAAATATAATTTGCAACTAATTTAGAAGTTAAAAAACCAATAGCTATAAACACCAGACCTATTATGAGTACCATATAAAGCAAATTATTATCTTGCATTTCAGGCATATATGTTATTAAATATGACTTCCCAGTATCTTCATATTCAACTGAGCTTATTATAAAAATAAATTTCATATCTTTATAGGACTCTTTAAATTGTTTTTCAACAAGAGTACCTGGTGTAATGAAACTTGACATCCATAGCTTAACATTTTTATCATTTACGCTAAATGGCGAATTAGGGTCATTGGGAGCATTTGGGGGTAATCTACGCCCTTTATTTATAATTACAATTTTGCTGTTATTATTATCATCCACATTTAAAATATAATAATCGCTGCCTCTTAGATTTTTCAGCTCGTCAAATCTATTAGGCGCTGTAAAATTCTTATCCTTTATTAAAATATCATGAGATACTTTTAAGTCTTCAATTTTAGCTTTCTCGTCTAGGGTTTTAAAAGCAACAAGATAGAAAAATGAAATGCTGAAAATAATTATAAGAATTATGATTGTAAAGGTAGTCCATATCCTCATGGTAAGGGATTTAAATTTAAAATTTAGCTTCTTCATGACTTATACACTAATTTATAACCGTAGCCATATACAGTCTCTATAGTGAATTTATCTACTTTTTTTCTAATTCGTCGTAGGGTGTCATCAACTACTCTATCCGAACCGAAGTAATCATCTCCCCATACAGTATCTAATATTTGCTCTCTAGATACTAAATTATTTCTGTTTTCAATAAAATAATAAATCAATTCAAATTCTTTGTTAGTTAGTATAACTTCATCTTTACCTAAAAAAATCGTTCTTTGTTTCTTACTGATGCTATACCCTCCTAAATTTAAGTCAGCACTAGCTTGAAGAGCATCATCTTTATCTACTCCAGAAATTCTCGCTAAAAGCTTATTTGTTCTAATAATAAGCTCCCTAGGTAAAAATGGTTTTGATAAATAATCATCGCTACCCAACTCTAGTCCCACCACGCGATCAAGCTCTTCATTTCTTGCAGACATAAAAATCACAGGTGTATTTTTATTGTTAGCTTTAATAGCACTAATAATTTGATAACCATCAATATCTGGAAGCATTATGTCTAGTATCCAAAGATCAGGCAAATCTTTAATTTTTGCCAGTGCAGAATTACCATCTGAAAAAGTAGTTACTTCATAACCTTCACGTTGTAGGTATTTTTCAAGCAACATATTTAAACTTATTTCATCTTCAACAAGATATATTTTTTTTGACAAGTGTATCACCCCTATAATTGTGTACTGTGTTTTATATTTATAAAAATAATAAATTGCTTATGATCTATATATACTTATTAATTATATTCTATCATACAATTTTCAAAACATTTCAGATAATTTATGTGAAGAATGTGTGTTTTATAAAGCCCTCTTAGAATATTATGATATATACCATCTATATCGTAAGGGTGCACATAGGGGAGGTGTTTATAATAATGGCTAATTATATAATATTTTGTATTTTTATTATTACAGCATTTCTTATTATTTCTTTTCCTATAATATTGGACATAATTAATATGAAAAAAACTCATGAGACTTGCGATACAAAAAGTTTAACTAGAAGAAGTATTACATTAGGTTTAATATATATTTATCTATGTCTCCAAATTTATATTATTATTTTCGAAAAAAAGGCTACTCTTTCAGAAGAATTTAAGACTATTGTAATATCTGTTGTTTCATATTATTTTGGAAGAAGCACAGCATTAGATGACCCAAATAAAAAAAGTTAACAACATTAAAATTTTAAGTTTTATCGGGTTTCCCAGTTATAATTAATAGCTGGACTGGTCCAAGATAAAAAGGAGAGGGAATTATGCAATAATAGGAATTGCAGGCTTAAAGTCGACATCACCTAATTAATACCAGTGATGTAAAGTGCAAAAAAATTGGAGAGGATGTAAAATAAAAATATATAAGTTTAAAATTGCTAGTCTATATTAAAAATGATATTTTTTAATATAAATATTCCGCTATAGTTTATAGTGATATAATATAAATGCGAGGTGATATCATGGATGAAAATAAAATGTTTGACCTGTTAGAAAAGATATATATTGAGGTTCAAGAAACAAAAGGTGAGGTGAAGAGCCATACTGAACGGTTTAATAATGTTGAAATTAGACTTGACGCCCTTGAAAATGAGGTTAATAAAATAGGCATAAAGATAGATGGTGAACTCATTCCAACTGATAAGGCTCTCTTCGATGGATACAAAGATAAGACTGAACATATGACAATCATCGATGATAAAATTGATAGGCTCCAAATAGATGTTAATAGTATTAGTATGAAAGTATCCTATAATGACAGTCGAATTATAGAAATATCTAAAGAACTTAAAAATGTAAAATAATATTAAGAAAACCTTCCGGAATAAAGCCAGGAGGTTTCGTTTTTCTTTATCAATTATTCAGTTTTCGCCGTGAAATGAAAATCTTCTATTTTTTTATAAAATTACTATAAATATAATATAAAGTCTTGTAAAATATTTGAAGGTTATGTTAATATTAGTTTATAATTGAGATGAGAAAGAAAAGGGTGGGAGATATGATAAAAGTAAAAAGATATCCAAAAGCCAAAAGAAGTACAAGTTTACTTGTTTTGTTATGTATAGTATTTGAGCTTACTTTCACAGCAATTACAGGACCATTTTTGCTTTACTATGGTCCATTTAAAAAGGTAAAGACTACAATAGTGGGCGCAGCCATGACTACTCTCACATTACAATGGCTAGTAACATCATTTTTATCTGATGAAAAAATAAAACAAATTATGAACGAGCAAAAGGTGGAATCTATAGATCAAGACAACTTAGAGGGCATAAATTCTCCTGTAAAAGTAGAAAATAAAAATGATAATAGTATTGAAAGATATGAGGTAACCGGTAAAAGATTTAAAGGGTATATTTTAGTAATTAATGACCCAACTAGAATAAAAGTCGGTTATAGCAGTAAGATGGGCAAGGAAGGCGAACTTACTAGCAAAATTGCAAAGGACAATAATGCCATTGCGGCCATTAATGGTGGTGGGTTTACAGATAAAGTTTCTGGAGCCCTTTGGGCAGGAACTGGAGCGAACCCAGAAGGAGTCATAATGTCTGGAGGGAAAATTGTTTATAATGATATAAAAAATGAAAATGAGAAAAGAGAAGTTGTAGCATTAACTAAAACTGGAAAGCTACTAGTTGGTAAACATACCATTAATGAAATGAAAAAAGTTGGAGTATCCGAGGCAGTATCTTTTGGTCCGGCAATGATAGTTAATGGAAAGAAAGCTATAAATAGCGGTGATGGGGGTTGGGGCATAGCACCTAGAACATGTATTGGACAAAGAAACGACGGAGCAATAATATTATTAGTTATTGACGGTAGACAGATAAATAGTTTAGGGGCTACTTTAAAAGAGGCACAAGATATATTGTATAAATATGGTGCTTATAATGCTACTAATTTAGATGGAGGTTCTTCTTCTACCTTGTTTTATAATAATGAAGTTATAAACAATCCTTGTGACAGCTTGGGAGAAAGAACTGTACCTTCAATTATTTATGTAACAGGCGAAAAATAAGCAGGAAATAAAAAAGTATGCTAAATTAAATTAGCATACTTTTTTAGCTAAGAGATTCTATAGTTCTCCTTTTAATCCGATTTCACCTGCAACACTCTGCATACCTTTTATGGCTTCACTAAGTATTTCACTAATGTCCATTCCCATTCTTTCTGCTCCAGAAAGAATAACCTCTCGATTCACACCTGCTGCAAAACTCTTTTGATTCCATTTCTTTTTAACTGACTTTACTTCTAAATCAAGCACGCTCTTACTTGGTCTCATGAGTGCAGTTGCTGTAATAAGCCCAGTAAGTTCATCAATTGTAAACAAAACATTTTCCATCTTATGTATCGGTTCTATATCTATGCACAGTCCAAAGCCATGACTCTGAACAGCATGTATGTACTCCTCTGGATAGCCCTCTGCCTCTAATATAGCTCTTGCTTTAACACAGTGTTCTTCAGGATACATCTCATAATCAACATCATGAAGAAGACCAACTATGCCCCATTTTTCTACATCCTCATTGTATAGTGTAGCAAAATGTCTCATAACGGCCTCAACAGAAAGTCCATGTTTTATTAAACTGTCGCTCTTATTGTACTTTTTTAATAACTCAAAAGCCTGTTCTCTTTTAGGAGATATTTTTTCCATAAGTAATACCTTCTTTCCTTTAGCTAATTTGATCAATTTTATGATAAATTATAGTCTTATATGAAAATTAAGTCAAATATAAGTTTATTATTAGTCTTTATCCATATTTTATCAAAGGATGGTATAATTATAATTATGTTAACTATTTGGAATAATAATGGACTAGTTAATGGCAAATTAAATGGTAGTAAATTGGAATTATTTAACTAACAGTAATTGCTGTTTTCCAGCCACTTTGCTTTTAGCATCCATTTTGAATGTAGATTTAGCTTGATTCGTAGTAAAGTATACATTTCCATCAACTTTAGCATCTATTAACTGAAAGTTAATAGATGAAATATAAAGGTCACCTTTGAAAGTTCCATATTCTATACTGGTTTGAGGGCTATTAATAGTTAATTTCGGTGCAGTTAGAATGAATCTGTTCTTATCTTCGTCTTGACCGTATAGATCTATCTTACGTTCTATAAGATCCTTACCACTAGCATCTTTATTACCGCTTTTATACTCACCATCAACCACAAGATCTTTATCAATAGTTAGATTCTTTGTTATTGCAATAATCCATGTACCTTTACTACTTATAGCCTTTTCAAAAGAAGAGGCAGTACTTGCCATTGATACTGTAATCCCAGTTGGAGTACTTACTATTGAAACTTTGTTTGCTACATTTGGAGTTATTTTCGATGGCGCTTTAGGTTGCATAGTACATCCTACAAATAATACAGTTAATATAGCTGATGTAAATAATATAATTTTTGATATCATTAGAAAAACTGGTTTTTTTAAATCTGAACAAATCTAAACATCTAGATTTAAAGACCAGAGTTCACCTCCACTTCTATTTATATTTTTGAAATTATAACCAACGTATTAAATCTATTTTACTCGTATTAAATAGAAATTAATATTTTTATCTCCCCAGCCTAAGTCCCAAGGCACACGATATCTGTCAATTGTATGAGTATTAACAAGAGGATAACCATGAGAATCAAATCCAGTAACTATAGCAAAATGATCTATAACATTACCTTTGGCATAACATATAAGATCGCCTATATCTAATTTCTGTACTGCACCACAGGGATAGCCAGGAATACGAGAAATTAATTCCTTAAATGATCCTTTTCCTACTATTTTCCCTTTGCCACTATAAATCAAATATTTTTTAAATGCATCAGCATTAATCCATGCTGGGCTTTCGTCAGCTCCATCATTTTTTTTATAAGTACAATACCAAATACCATCAAATGGTAGCCCCCCACCTTCTTTATCCCCAATTGATTGAGATACGTAATTAGTACAATTTCCACCAATGCCGTTATAGTTTGTGTATCTTTTATTATATTTTGTTGAATTTCCACTTGCCCATGGTACTCCACAGTATTTATCCGCATATTTAACAGCATTTATTTTGTCATAACCACCATTGTTAACAACCTTGAGTTCAGATGGTATTTTAGGACAGTTTTCGAGCTTGTAAATAGGGTCTTTATCAGCTTTAAGCTTGAAGTTTTTTATTTCACCAGAATATGATTTTAATGCATCTTCAAAGCAATCTAAATATGAATCAGAATAAATTATCCATTTATATCCAGTTATTATTAGTTCAATAGAGTGTGATAATCCTACACCAAAAACATTTATAGTAGGTGTTATATCATTTTTATAAGCATACTCAAATTTATAATATTCATCTACCAATAATCGAAGACCTTTTTTTGTATTAGTTATTTTCTTGATTTTGGGAGTAGATTCAACTTTTATAAAATTCATACCTCTTTGATTTGACCAATCATTAAAATAAGTAAGTCTTTTCACTTCATGATCCAAACTCGCTTTTCCAAGTTTTTGAGATGTATCATAATAATTAGGGAGATTAGTAATATCTCTAGTAATAAACATGGAGCAACGATCTTCATAAATATTTTCGAGTACTTTTGTAATTTCGGCTTTATCAGAATTTACAGAAGCTATTGTAGAAATAGACATATCTTTATTGGTAAAACAATTATCAGATTTATAGCAAATTAAACTTAATGTTAAAACAAAAAGCAAAATAAGAATATGAATTTTGTGAATATGTTTTTCCATGAATTATATACCACCTTATATTTAAATTAATTATCAAAAAAATATGCTCAACTTAGTATTCCACACTAATAAGATTTTTTGCAAAAATAAATGAAAAGTTAATTTGAAATCCGATTCATACAAAATGGTCACTCTATATTTGACAACTATATATTAAAACAAAATTATTTTAGAAAATATTTATATATTATGTTCTAATATCTAGATAAAGGAGTAATAATTAAAGTAAATGGATTTATTAAAATAAAGGAGATTTTATGATAAAAAATAATTCTTATAGATTTAGAAATAGAATTTTTTTAAAATCTAAGATTATAAAAGTAATAATTATCCTTATTATAATAGTAAGTGTAATTATAGGCTTTCCACATTTTTTTAGAAACACTTATGTAGTAACTATTACAAATAAACGAGTAATAAGACGTGATAATATTGATACGTATTTAATTTATGCACAAATGGAAAATGGTAGTATAAAGGTATTTAAAAATACTAATAGTTTACTTGAATTTAAAATACGTTCTGAAGATGTGTATTGGGCATTAACAATTACTAACAAATACGAAATTAAAGCATATGGCTTAAATATACCTTTATTATCATCTTATCAAAATATTATAAAAGTTAAAGGGGTAAAATAATAGATTAACACCAGAAGAAAGAGAGAATTTTTTTATATCAATAAACAACGAAAAAACTGTGAATATTATTCACAGTTTTCTATATTAAAGTAAAGGGGGAACTTCGCTTTAATCAATATTTAATTTATATTTAAATAATAACATAGAAATGTGACAATATAATGAATAAAATGTGTAGTATATGTTAAATTTTAAAAAAATATCGGTTTTAATGACAATATTGGATAGAAGTAAGGCGAAAAATAAAAAATGAGTGCTCCTTCAGGAGTACTCATTTTTGTTTATCAAATAATCTTTGGAAAATTCCCTTTTTCCTATGAAGTTCTTCTTCAGCTGCTGCTTTGATTTTTTGTCTTTCAAGAGTTTGAGTTAGATTATTAACCAATTGGATATCATGTTCTTTAATGGTGTCAGGTAAGGATAATATGGCTTTATTTTTTTCTTGATCTTGTCTAAATAGGATCTGTGTATTTTCTAATAATTTATTAATATCGTAGAGTTGCCCGTCCTTTACACCTAATTGCTCTTTAAGAAACTCAATATTATTTTTAAGTATATCAATCATATCTTCTTTTAATTGAGTTACCTCTGTAGCAGCCACTTCCTCATCTGCAGTTTGATTATATTTTAGACATAGTCTAATTGCTTCTAGGCCTTCCTCATCTACACATGTTTTCCCATTGTGGAATATTAAAAAAGCTTTTATTTCAGGTAATTTCATCTTGGCATAAACAGTTACTGTACTAATGTTTAACCGTTTAGATACTTTTAATGCATCATATATCATTTTGCTCGCCTCCTAATTTTATATAGGATATATTCTCCATTTATTCCCAAATTCCTTTTTTTACAAATTAAATTTAATAAGAATTTAGTGAAATTTAATAAGAATTTAACTTGGCGCTTAACAGAAGTATCCATGAGGTATTGAAATCATTGAGTTTATTGCAGTTAAGTGTTAGTTAATAATGCTGGTAAAGCTAATTAAATTTAATCTATAATTAAAAAGCACTCATTTAGTTATGAGTGTTTCTTAATATTTTACCAATTATAGAAAAGAGTATAAAGTGTATCTCCTAAATAGCTAGTGCAACCATAATCAATTAATACATTTTCATTATTGTAAATTCCCCAAGAGCTTGTAGAAATGATGTCATCAGCAAGAAGCATAAAATTATTTGTTAATTTGTTTAAATCAGCATATGATTCTTTTTCTGGACGGATTGTTTTAAGATCTATATATTTGTCTTTAATTAAACTAGAAAGTGGAATTGCTCTTCTCATTATGATTCTATTAGGTTTAAACCATACTATTGGGCACAGGTATTTAAGCAAATCCTTGGTAGCGTGGGTATAAACATGGTTTTCTACTCTGTTTTGATAGCTGCCATCATCTAACTTTGCTACTTTAACTACATAATCATCATTAATGGAGTATACCTCTCTACACAAACCTTCACCTAGAAATGTATATCTCTGAGCAATTTCACTATTGCTCAGGTTACATATATTTTTAAACATCATTTTCTCATCCATAATATAAAATCTCCTTAAAATATAGGATATTATAAGTTATCTATTAGTAAAGTATATGCTGAACTGTGTTAAGAGGTGAGGTGTAAGATATAGTTTCCATATCTGTAGTAATAATTATGTGTTATATTTATATCATAAGATTAATTAAAATTGTATTTTATAATATAGAGGGGAAGGTGTGAAATGAACAAAGATGGTCTAATTAAAATAGCATCGGACTTTGTTGAAAACTCAAAAGACAATTATATAACACATGAAATTGCTATTTCTGAAAATGTTGTGGGAATGAAGATTTTTGAAGCACCAATTTTTGGATTTGCTTCGCCCCAGGATGAATATTTTACATTATTTAAAGAAGCTTCTGTAATTGGGGAACACTTTATGCACCCTAAAGAATGGTTACTAGCTTCAAAGTCAGTTATCTCCTTTTTTCTACCATTTAGTCAAGCGGTTAAAAGGGGAAATGATAAAGAAAAATCATGGCCTTCTGAAGAATGGTTGCATGGACGTATTGAAGGTCAAGCTTTTATAAATAAGTTATGTATATATCTAAAGTCAGAATTGATAAAGGATGGATATAATAGTATAGTGCCTTCTTTTGATGAAAGGTTCTGGGCACAAACTTCGTTAAATGCTGCCTCTGCACATTCTGAAGTATCATTTACAAGCAATTGGTCTGAAAGACATGCGGCATTTGTATGTGGACTTGGAACATTTGGGCTTTCTAAAGGTCTAATAACTTCAAAAGGTGTAGCTGGAAGATTTGGTAGTATTATCACAGAATTATATTTGTCGCCAGGCAAGAGAGAGTACGAAAACATCTATGAATATTGTTCAATGTGCGGTGCATGTGTTAAAAAATGTCCGGTTAATGCAATATCCATAGAAGAAGGTAAAAATCACATGATATGTTCTGAATTTTTGGATGAAACAGCTGAAAAATATAAGCCAAGATATGGTTGTGGGAAATGTCAGATAGGTGTACCTTGTGAAGGGAGAATACCTAAACAACATAGTATAAAAAAACAGAATCAATTTTGATTCTGTTTCTTGTTTACTTGCATTCGCATTTATCCCTTTAACACCTCAATTTTAAAAACAATCATCTCCCATATCTTTAACAGGAAGTTAGCTATATAATCAAAATACTTAGGGAACGTTTGTATTGATTTGTACGTAGCATAAGCTATTAATGCTCCGCCAGCTTATAATAAAAAAACACCTACATAACAGATAAATCTGAAATCCAGATGTTTAATATTAATTTTAATCTTAATATATTCAGTATTACATTGAAAAAGTATTATATTTTATTTTTATCCAAATACATATCCAATTCCATACTATTTTTATCATTCAGAGTTAATGTTCTAAAATGTTGTTTCAATTCTTCTTTGAAATTATTTTCCATGTTACTTGTTTTTTCTTTTTTACATTTGCTGTTTTTATTAATTAACTGATTCATATATCTATATAAAAATATACTTAAATTAATATTTTCGTGGTTATTCATATATTTCATCTCCAAAAGGTTTAATTAGTTTAGTAATTTTACTCTATGCACTAATTATACACCAAGTTACACAAAACGACAAAGTATTTAATTTATATATAAATTTATTTAGTATTATCACTGTGTTAACAACTTTTACTTTCCATATTTGAATTATATAATAAAGAAAGATATTATGCTTGCTTAAATATAATTTTATACTGACTCTTTATAGGTATCTCTTTTTTATACCGAGGCATTTATATAAGTTCGTTCTTAGAATATTAAATAATGATGGTCTTCATTTATGTTATACTAAAAATACATTTAACAATAAAAAGGAGTTGAAACTGGTTCTTATCAACCTACTGAGTTGAGACAATTATGAACCTTATAATTATGAAATTTAAAAAATCTATATTTATAATTATTGTTCTTATTTTAGCATCATATGGAATATTTTACTTAGCAAATAAGTTGAATAAAAAAGTTAATACAGTAATGGTTACAATACCAGAGGGATATACAAATAAAGAAATAGGACAAAAGTTGGAAAAATCAGGATTGGTTACAGAAAAAGATTTTATAAACCAAGCTGAAAACTGGACAGACAATGATTACTGGTTTTTAAAAGGGTTGCCAAATGATAAACATAAGTTAGATGGCTTCTTATATCCTGCCACATATTCTTTTTCAAAGAATGTATCAAGTAAAACAATTATAAATAAAATGCTTAGAACTTTTCAAATGAATATTGAACCTAATAAAAAATATATAACAGAAAACAAACTAAGTATAAGAAATATTGTAATAACAGCATCTTTAATAGAAAAAGAAGCAGTAAAAGATGTAGACAGGCCAAAGATAGCAAGTGTTATTTACAATAGATTGAATAAAAATATGCCCTTGCAAATAGATGCAACAATTCTATATATAATTGGACATAAAGACAAGCTATACAATAAAGACTTAGTAGTACAATCTCCGTATAATACCTACTTAAATAAAGGATTGCCACCATCACCAATATGTAATCCAGGAACTAAGTCAATAAATGCTGCTATTCACCCCTCAAAGACTGATTATCTTTATTATGTATTAAATAGTAAAACTAATGAGCATGTATTTGCTAAAACATATGCGCAGCATGCTAAAAATGTATCTTTATATATCAAATAAGTAAATACCTGATTAAACATCTAGATTTCAGATTTATCTGTTATGTAGATGTTTTTTATTTAAGGCTATGTTAGACAATATTGAGGATAAAAGAATATAATATGGGCTTGTCATAAACGGACAAGCCCATATACTTTTCCCTAACTATTAAAGTATCGTAAATTTGTGATTGATGAACTAATAAGAATATTGTTTATTTAAAGATTTCTTTATCTTTGGCAACAAGTTCAACATGCCCACAATTTGAACATACATATGTTTCTATACCACACGCTTTTCGCTTTAGCCCTTTAATTGGTTGTTCAATTATAAGAACTCCTGCCCCAGTACTTACCCATGCTTCTTTCATTTGATTTTTACAATTTATACACTCTCTATTTTCCATATAATTACCTTCTCTCTTTAATTATTTAATTACGCCATAAATTACAAGTGTTTACTAAATTATAGTTTGTTTATACACTAATAATAACATAAATTTCAAGTATAAGGGATTAAATTATCTAAAAATAGGTTCTCTACCTTTGTAAATAGCAATTATCGTATCTACAAAGGGTTCATCCATTTCTACAACGCCATCAACATGCCCTGTACCCATAAATGTTCCAATGGGTCTCTCAATTAAAAATAAGAAGGTGTATATGTAAAAAAGAAATTACAGTAAAGAGGAACCTTTTATGTATTCAATTAATATAATAATAACGAATAAAATTTTATAATAAGGAGAGTATACTATGCTATCTAATACTCAATTCATCAGACAATCGCTGGAATTACATCTTTTCTTTGCAAGGATTATGAAGGAACACTCATTTTTTTTAGAAATAGGTTTTACACAAAAGGACTCAAATTACATCAACCAGGCGGATAACTTCCGAATGGAGTTTGACAGACTTTTAGCAGAAGCTATATCACTTTCTAATGGTGTTGTTAGCACTAGTGTATTAAATTCTGGTGAAGTAATAACACCTTTTACATTAAAAGCTGAGATGGCTACAGCATATTTTACAGGAGTGAATATCCCCATAAATTTAACAAAATCAGAAGCAGGATTAATGGGCAACGACGCATTAATGAGTGGCAATCATATGCTTGAACAAAGAGTATTTATGCTTAATCAGAGAGCGATGGGATTAATTAAAGCTTTAGCGCAGTTTAAGACTATGATTTTATCGGAGGTTATATCTTGTAGAATATTTACAAATAATTACCCTTTACTTATAGATCATATTTTGAGAGAAGCAAAATTTTATTTTCAGTTAATACAAAGGCTGCAAAATCGTGAGGAAATCAACCTAGAGAGAGATGCTTATGAGCAAGAAACATTCTGGAATAGAATTATGGCTGAACACTCTAAATTTATCCGTGGACTTCTTGACCCCACTGAAAATGAGCTTATAATTACAGCAAACAACTTCGGAAATGAGTTTGATAAGTTGACAAGAGAGTCAAAAGAAGCGATGGATAAGACAATCCCAATTTCAAAAGTTACAGAGGATAGCCTTAAAGCTACTATGGAAATAAGTAAGTTTAAGGCACAAGGTACGCAAGGATTGTTAGAATGTAAAATCAAGTCCATAATAATACCGTTGCTAGCTGACCATACTTTACGTGAAGCAAACCACTATTTACGTTTATTGAAAATATTTACAAAAGGTATATAACTACTAAGTTATTTAATAAATATTGCACAAAGTGGCTAATGAATATTGAATGAACATTGAATTTATATACTTTGTGTGAAACCTATAAAAATACCGTATTATTTAGTTGCACTAAATGATACGGTAAATATAATCATACTATTTATATTAATTCATATTTATTATTTACCAATAAAAGTAGCCATTCCGTTATCTCCACTGTAAGGAGGTGCCCCTTTGACTGTTACATAACAAATTATTAGCATATACTCTGCCCCTCTAGGAATCTGTCTATTAAAAGTTAATATAAATGTTTTTGCTGAGCCATTCTTTGACGCTATTCTAACCTTACTAGCCGTAAGTGAATTCCCAGCATTAACCTTATCATTTTTACCAAGTGTGGCTATGCCTTGGGGTATAGCATTCATTGTATCTTGGATCCAGTAATTAGTTGGCTTCATTCCTAGACTCATATCAACATCTCTATCATAGCTAATTTGAATTTGATTTGGTGATAGCTGCTCCAAATTTACTAGCATTGGAATAGGAAATTGCCTCTTATCATCTTGCATATACATAGGTTTCATTTGACTCGCTTCATCCATACACATCATAGGGTACATACTCTGCATAATCATTAAATGATGCATGCTATGCATCATATGGCACATACTCTGCATCATTTGATACATAATTTGCATATCCATCATCTGTTTCATTTCATTCATACCACCCATCATTGGGTACATGCTCTGCATATCCTTCATATGTGGCATTCCGTACATACCACCCATTTTCCACATATCTTGCATAGGATCTTCTAAATATGTTTTCAATAATCACACCTCATTAATAATTTTTATTTACATTAATATTATATGAAGTGAGCTAAAACTTGTGATTACTTTTAAATATTAGATTTAACTAATAATTATAATGGCTTATATAGAAAAACACCTAGATAGCAGATAAATCTGAAATCTAGATGTTTAATATTTATGTACTCAATGCTTACCCTTATATAAATAATTGTATATCTGATTGAAGTGCATCCTTTAAATAATCCGTAGCTTCAATTACCACTAATTCAGGAATGAGTTCTTCTTTTTTAAAGCCCATAACTTCCATTGAAAGCTTACAACCATAGAACTTAACACCTTTTTTTACAGCGCCCTCAAGGAATTTTGAAAGAGTTGGTGTTCCATCCTCCTTCATCATAGCTTCAAGCATTTTTTTCCCTAAACCACTAAAATTCATATTGGAAAGAGGTAATTCATCTGGGCCTTTGGGAGCCATATTTCCCATAAGTTTCTCTAGTGAAGACTTGCCTTCGCTTATATTTATATTAGGGTCTCTCAATAGGAGTAGACCCCAGAAAGCAAAAAACATGGATACTTCCATTCCTAATTCTTTAGCCGAATTTGCCAGTATTAATCCTGCTAAAGCTTTGTCATACTCTCCGCTAAACATTATAAGGCTTAATTTTTTATCCATTATAGCACCTCGTTTTTTATTTAGTGTGTGTATATATTTACGTATTATTCATTGATAGTTACAGGGATTATGAAGAATTTTTCAAAATTTCACTAGTAGCCAAGTTTTAAATCAAGTCCGAAGCCATAACTTATTATTATAATTTATATGGGCATACTACTAATAATAAATTGTGGAGGTATAATATGAAAAAGAAATTTTTTTTATTTTTTTCGGTGGTTGTCTTAATTATTATAATAATCGGTTCTTTTTCATTTAAAAATTTGACTACAACAAGTTATGGTAAACTTGATACAATATTTGGTGTAATGTCAAAAATAGAAAAATATTTTAACCCTAGTTTACTAAAAGAAAAATCAATATATGAAATACGTATAGCCTTACATAAGGCTACAACAAAATGGAGCCCTAAGCCTATATCTTTTTCCAATATTAAAAATATGGATATAAAAACAGATACAAATCAAGTGCCAGTGCGAATATATACGCCTGCTAATGGCGATATTTTCCCTTTGATAATCTATTCCCACGGTGGCAGCTTTGTAAGTGGTAATATTGATGAAGTTGATAATATTTGCAGGAAGCTTTCAAAAAATTCAAAGGCTATAGTTGTATCTATAAATTATCGATTAGCACCAGAAGATCCCTTTCCAGCAGGACTTAATGATGTATATAATGTGCTCCAATGGGTTTATAGAAATGCTAAGAGTATTAATGGGGACTCTAGTCGAATATGTATTATAGGGGACAGTGCTGGCGGCAACCTTTCCGCTGCAGTTTCTCAAATGTCACGTGATAAAGATGGGCCCCACATAATTTCTCAAGTACTAATATATCCATCAACAAATATTTATGAGCTAAATACTAAATCTTGGTCGTATTTTGGTATGGATTATAACCCTACAAAGGAAAACACTGAGAAATTTATATCACTATATACTCCAAGATTAGAAGATAGAAAAAGTAAATATGCTTCCCCTCTATTATCTGAAAATTTTAAGGGATTACCTGATACACTTATAATTACAGCTGAATTTGATCCACTAAGAGATGAAGGTGAAGATTATGGTAATAAATTAAAGGAGGCAGGTGTAGATGTGATTTCTACCAGATATAAAGGTGTTACACATGGCTTTATGTCTATGGGCAGGATTACAAATAAAGCAGATGAGGCATTAAATGAAATTTCCACATATCTACTAACACAATTCAATAGAAAGAAGGTTTAATGCTTAAAGTAGTATAATAAATTTTAGAACATTGAACCTTAGTGGGGATTTCTGATGTAATAACCTTTGAGTTAAACAAAAAAAAGTTATGAAATTTAGGTGTTAAGCCTACATTTCATAACTTTTTACATGCTTTAATTTTAGCAAACTATAAGGTAAGATTGGCGCTAGTAATAAAGTACTAAATAGTAAAAAATTATTTAACACTATCAAAAAGTTTTAATAAATCTTTAGCCAGTCTATTAAAATTATACTTTTCCTGTGCTATTTTTCTGCCATTCACTCCTAGTCTTAGTGCTAAATCACTATTATCTAAAAGACGAACTATATTATTCTCTAGCACCCTTGGATTTTTATAATCATTTATTACAAAGCCATTTACGCCTTCAATCATTACCTCTGCATTGCCTCCACGATTAGTGGTTATAATAGGTAATCCAGCGGCCATAGCTTCATAGTGAACTCTTGCTAAGGGTTCTTGCCATTGAGACATATTCACGAAGATGTCTCCTACGCTATAATATTTTGGAATTTCAGTTGGGCTTAAATAACCTGTAAAAATAACTGGTCCTTTTAGCTCTTTAGATATTCTCTTTAATAATTCTATATAAGCATTAGATTCATTTCCACCATACCACTTGCTCCCTATAATCATTAGTGCGGTATTTGGGTGTGATTCCATAACAGAATTCATGGCATCTATTACTATATGGGTACCTTTTTTTGGCGTTAATCTACCTACATATAATATTGTTTTATGATTCTGCAAGCCATATTTTGCACGCAAATTATTTCTATAAGAATCCTTATCATCATCCCAAATTGGTTTATATATATTACAATCTACTGCAGAATACACAGGATAAAGTTTACTAGCAGCAGAAGGATATAAAGCTTTTACACCATTGGCAATAAAATGGCTTACGGTTGTAATAAAACTGACTCTATTAACACAGGCATTGGCTAAGCTTACAGTGATTTTGTTTTGTAAAAACATTTCATTATGCAAACTTAAACTAAAGGCACAAGTTAAGTTTTTACTTAAAAAGTTAACCCAACGTGGCCTGTTAAAAACATGCACTAAATCAAAGTCATTTGTAAGATAGTTTTTTAAACCACGCACATACTCTTCTGTATTTCTTGCGGGCAATCGTATATATTTTACTCCATTAATAAAAGCAATGTTAGGTAGTTTAGGATCTTGTATACTAAACACAGTTATTTCATGATATTGTGATATTATAGGTAGAACTCCTTCGAGATATACTTGAACTGCCCCCCCATTAATAGGAGGGAAGGTAAGCTTTTCTGTACAAATAAATGCTATTTTCATAAAAACACTCCTCTTAAAGCCATCTCTGTAATATTGAAAATTTATTTTGTTCAAACTTTGAAATTGAAGTAATTTTGTCACTACCTATTGGTTTTGTTTTGTTAAACAATGTCTTTACTAAGCCAAAAAACCAGTGCGGGAACATTAAATCAATTTTTAAAACTTTTTTTTGCTCAGATGTTAGGGTAGCATTTGTTTCATAGTATTTTAAAATAGCTTCAATATTTTGTATACTATAATCATTATATTTCATCATTCTCTTTCCAATAATCTTTCTTAAATCCTTAACTTTCAAATCATAAGTTACGCTATCTAAATCAATAACAGTAGCTCCTTCTTTTGAAAGCATCACGTTGCCAGTGCCAAAATCCTGATGGCATAAACAGGATTCCTTTTGCTCAATACTACATAAAGCACTATAAGGAGATTTATTAATTAAATTAATAGTTTTATTACAAATTTCTATGATAGGATCTACTTGATTTACATAGGTAGAATAAGCTGTATTATTAGGGGTTTGTAAGCAGAGTTCCTTTATTTTTAGCATTCTATTTTTCATGGATTCATATTGATTTGGCCACTTTCCAAGTTTAGATGATACTAAGGCAGTTGTGGGTGGCTCATATCCAATTGAGTCAATATGGAACTTTGACAATGCTTGCAAAGCTAAAGCTAAATCTTTAGGATTATCTAGATTCATATCTCTTCCATGGATCCAACTATATAATACAAATGATTGTCCATTGTACTGCGTAATAGAATTCCCATTAGAATTAGGGTAGATTTTTGGTACATTACCACCATTATTCAATATATATATTTGAGCATTAACAGAGAAAAGAGCTTCTTCCAATGAATGCTTCAAGCGTTTAAGACATAATGTAGTACCTTTATACGTGAATTTCCACAATGTTTTAAGTCCCTTACTTTGTATTGTTTGTAAATTTTGTGGTGCTATATTATACTCTAGAAGAACTTTTCTACCAAGCTCTAAATAATTAGTTAAGTCGTTTTCCATTATAAATGCCTCCTATATTAACCTATGAAGGAATAATACTTTCAAAGTTTTGTAAAATTGGATCTATAGATTTATCTACTTTTATCATTGTTTTTAGTCTTTCAACATATCTATCTTCAGTCCAAGTAGCTTCGCGTCCTTCATAATATTTACTCATAATACCTACGAAGAGATGAGGGAAGGTTATAGTTTCCTTTAGGACTTGCCATTTCCAAGGTTCAAGAGGATTTACAGTGTTATACCAATGTAGGATTTGTTTTGTTAGGTTTAAATCCCATGTGCCATTTTTTTTCATTACTTTATTTAAAAGTTTCCTGATATCGCGTGTAGGCAAATCAATAGCTATGGAATCTATATCTAAAACA
Organism: Clostridium estertheticum; assembly: GCF_011065935.2. NCBI lineage: Bacteria > Bacillati > Bacillota > Clostridia > Eubacteriales > Clostridiaceae > Clostridium > Clostridium estertheticum. The sequence goes on from NZ_JAAMNH020000001.1 coordinate 2,215,979, forward strand.
AATATTTCCTTGGATTTTGTAAGAATGAGATTACTAGCGGTAAAATCTTGATGACAGAGGGAATTTAGATTTTTATCAGCTTCAACCCATTTGTTATAACCTGATTTTTCGTTTTCAGCTATGGCGAGTTGCATTCTTTTATAAAAATAAGGAAATACACTAAGGATAATTTCACCAAATCGCGAATGTATAGGTTTAGAGTGTTCCACATCATAAAAATTCTTTAATTTAGTCATCTGATCTTGAAATTCTTCTCTTTGAATGCCTAAGTGAGTTCTTATCTTACAGTCACTTGGGGGTACAAAATTTTTAGATGCAGAATGAAAATTAGCTAATTGTTCTACAACCATTCTTAATTCTTGAGGTTTGTCCCCATTTGGTGTGACGCCAGATATAGCTTCGCTTAACACGTAGCAACAATCAATGCCTTTTATAAACTTAGTGCCTTGTTTTGTTTTAATAATTTTAGGAAGATTAACTTTGTTATTAGATAAATGTTCCACAGCGGCAAGTATGAATTCAAGTGTTTTAGCTGAACAGGAATGTTTTTTTAAAATAGTATCACCATGAAGTGTTTTTATCCACCAAACCGCCTTTTTACCCTTATTACATTCATTTCTTATATTAGTTACAGTAATATCATATTGGGCTAATATCAAATTTATATTTTCTTCTTCCATGAAATGCCTCCTTGTAAATCTCTGAGCGGATAACAATATTAACTGTTATCCCTCCTATAAATATAAAAAGAAAAGCTATTTATATTAAAATTGCTCTTTGTAATATATTCCATTTTATATTTTAATTTTATATATTATGAAATTAAAACTAAACATTTAATAATGAGAATCTATTAAAGAGAATTGTGGTTGCAATCCTATAAATTTAGAATTATATTTGGAACCCTAAGGAGCATTATTGAATATTAAGGAAAAGAAATCATTGTAAGATTGTTTAGTTAATAGATGAAAATATTAATTAATATTTTTATAATGCATCCTTAGGTAATGTTAAAATTTTTTAAAACTCAAAGGTTTTATCTTCGTTTTCGTTGCTGTTTTCTTGAATGTCTTCAGGTTGTTCAGGTTTTTCGCCCCATTTAACTTTAATTGTAAAATCACCGTAATTTTCATCTGAATCAATTTTAATTTGATAATCTAATTCCTCATTATCAGGTATTAAAACACGGTTTCCTTCTATTGCAAGTTTATCCTTGAATAATTTTATAACTTCATCTTTTAAGAAAAAATAAAATTCTTCTTTGTTGCCAGTATATTTTTCTCTGGAATTCATGTATAAAGCCCCCTTTCACTATAATAATATTCCGATGCGACCTTAAGGGTGATAGTATTTTTGTATATTTTTTAAGGATTTGGATTTGAGCTCGAAAATAAAACTTATGGGATGCTTTAGCCGTCTACGAATATGTATTTAAATAATTAGTAACAGCTCTTTAAGTAATTCATATTATACTAGTGTAGTAAAATCGATGGAGGTTTACAATGTTATACCGAACAATGCTGGATAATGAAAATATGGATATGCAAGACCCTCAGTATATACCTAATGTAAATGATACTAATCCTACGCAACAATCTGAAATGGGACCACAATATATGCCTTTTATGGGCTATCCAATGATGGATGAGATGTACAATTCTCCACCAACATATGGTTTAGAAACGCCACAGCAGCAATATCAAGCGCCAGAAGGAACTGGCCAAGATATGTCAAGGGCATCACATGACCATGATTCATATCAACAAGGTTATGAACAAGGACATCAACACGGTTATCAGCAAGGTTATCATCAAGGTTATTATCATCACAATAATAATTTTCCTTTTAATAATTTGTTTCCGTTTTTATTTTTACCTTTGTTTTTTGGTAGAGACTAAAAATAATAACAAAAAAGAGCATCATAAAGGATGCTCTTTTAAATTATAAAATAAAAAATCTAGTAATCTTTTACCCTAAAACTTCGAAACATATTGTGAGAATTCCTTTAGTTTTAAATAAAAAAAATAAAATTTTACTCACTATTTTTTAAATTAGCATAGTATAATATGTGCTAAATATTTTCTGGTCACTATTCATTTTATTGGGGGTTTTTACATGAGTAATAAATATAAAGTTTGCGTATATGCAATCTGTAAAAATGAAGAAAAATTTGTTGATCGTTGGATGGATCATTTTAGTTCAGCAGATGTTGTTATAGTTGCAGATACAGGCTCTACCGATAACACAATTAATAAGCTAAAAGAAAGAGGAGCTATTGTATATTCTATAGATGCGAGTCCCTTTCGATTTGATTATTCAAGAAATGAATGCTTAAAATTAATTCCAGATGATATAGACATTTGCGTATCCTCTGATCTTGATGATGTTAGTGAGCCTGGTTGGAGAAAGCATTTAGAAAATGCTTGGACAAACCAAACCACAAGAGGATTGTATCTATATAATTGGAGGATTAATTCTAATGGGTTACCTGCTGTACAATATACTTGGGACAGAGTTCATGCAAGACATGGATATAGGTGGATATATCCAACTCATGAGATTTTAGAATATTTGGGAGAGGGAGAGGAAAAACAAGTTTATATTAAGGGTATGGTAATAAATCATTATCCTGATGTAACAAAAAACAGGAGTTTAAATCTTCCATTATTGAAATTGGCTGTTGAAGAAAATCCTAATAATAGTAGAAACACATATTATCTTGGTAGAGAATATATGTTTGACAGTAACTGGGATGATTGTATTTTAACCTTAAAGAATTATTTATCACTGCCTACATCAAATTATGAAGAGGAAAGAGCATCTTCTATGAGGTTTATTGCAAGAGCATATTGTGAAAAAGGAGAAATATTAAACGCTAAAAAATGGTATCATAAAGCCATAAGTGAATCAATTTCATTAAGAGAACCCTATATAGAGTTATCTTTATTAGCTTACCAAGAAAAGGATTGGCTTGGTGTTTATTATTATGCAACAGAAGCATTAAAAATCAAAGAAAAAACATTTAATTTTGCTAATGATGAAAATGCTTGGGACCATACTCCTTATGATTTAGCAGCTTTAGGCTGTTATAATTTAAATATGATGGTAGAAGCAATAGGATTTTCTGAGCAAGCGATTAAGCTTTCACCTAATGATGAAAGGCTGTTAAATAATCATAAATTTTATTTAGATAGTTTTTAAATATAAATTTCACTTTATTTAATATAAATATAACATGAAAATTAATCAGCCAAAAATTCTTGGCTGATTAATTTTTGTACTAAGTTTTTTGAATTTAGTTTTAAGTTTTTAACAAAACTGTTTAACGTAAACTAAGGTGACTGCATACTATGTACTGACAATATTATATATAGTGCAAAGAAAATAGCAGCATCTTATATAAAGATAATGTCAACATTTTATGTTTTTATATAAAGTAAATATCATATAAAAGGAAGGTGTAATTATGGGTAAATCCAATGATAGTTCATCTAAGAAGTATCGTTGTACCGAGATAGATGAAGCTACTGGAAATCTTTTTATAAATAACCGTAATGTTTATGACAAAAACGGTGATTTCATTAATGATAGAGATGAGCGTTGTCATGACAGAGATGAATGCTGCAAGCATGACAGAGATGAATGCTGCAAGCATGGCAGAGATGAATGCTGCAAGCATGACAGAGATGAATGCTGCAAGCATGACAGAGACGAATGCTGTAAGCATGACAGAGACGAATGCTGCAAACATGACAGAGACGAATGCTGCAAGCATGATAAAGACGAATGTTGTAAGCATTGCTTTCCAGCATGTATAATTGGACCAACAGGACCAACGGGTCCAACTGGACCAACAGGCCCAACTGGACCAACAGGCCCAACAGGACCAACTGGTCCAACTGGACCAACTGGAAGAACGGGTGCTACAGGTGCTACAGGTCCAACAGGTGCAACAGGCCCAACAGGCCCAACAGGCCCAACAGGCCCAACAGGCCCAACGGGCGCAACAGGCCCAACAGGCCCAACAGGTCCAACAGGCCCAACAGGTCCAACAGGCCCAACAGGTCCAACAGGCGCAACAGGCGCAACAGGCGCAACAGGCCCAACAGGTCCAACAGGCCCAACAGGTCCAACAGGCCCAACGGGCGCAACAGGCGCAACAGGCCCAACAGGTCCAACAGGCCCAACAGGCGCAACAGGCCCAACAGGCCCAACAGGCCCAACAGGCCCAACAGGCCCAACAGGCGCAACAGGCCCAACAGGCGCAACAGGAGCAACAGGCGCTACAGGCCCAACGGGTCCAACGGGTCCAACAGGTCCAACAGGCCCAACAGGTGCAACAGGCGCAACAGGTGCTACAGGTCCAACGGGTCCAACAGGCCCAACAGGTGCAACAGGCGCAACAGGCCCAACAGGCCCAACAGGTCCAACAGGTCCAACAGGCCCAACAGGCCCAACAGGCCCAACAGGTCCAACAGGCCCAACTGGCCCAACAGGTGCAACAGGACCAAGTTTCAATTCCTTTGCAAATGGTGTTATAACAATAAATGAATTATCAATTCCAGTTGGAGGCACTATTATTTATAATGCTGTAGATATTGTAGGACCAGATCTCAGTTATAATCCAGCAACAGGTATTTTTACAGTTAATACAACAGGAGTTTATGTAATAGACTGGAAGATAGCAGTTACTCCAAATCCTGGAACCGTTTCTATACAGATTGATTTGGTATCATCCCTTCGTGGTGTTATTGCCGGTATATCTATTACAGCAACAAATCCAATTATAAGTGGCTCTAATAGAGTATATGCCGCAACAGCAGGAGAAACCTTCAGATTTGTTAATAATTCGAGTGGTCCTATTAGTATAGTATTAGTAGGTTTATCCGGACCTATTGGAACTGTATCTATTTTCAGAATTGTTTAATGGGATTAAGTTGAATTTTAAAAGTAGCAGATTGTAGAAAAATTCAAACCTTGAAAGGCTACCTATCTTAGGTAGCCTTTTTTACATATACCTCGGCTAATTATATATTTGCAATCTCTATAGTATTTACAGAAAAAAATATACAGGAAACAAAGGAGATTTTTTAATCACTTATTTCAACATTTGCATATTATATTATGTACTGAATACTTTCTGGAGGTTCAAATTGAAACAGATAGAAATGGGAAAAAAAACACCACAAAAACAAGTAATGAGCAACTGTATACCACAAGAAACAGTAATAGAAAATGTTAGATTAGCTGCTGCGTATGTTCCATACCAAGTCCTTTGTGCTCTTTTTACACCAGTTGAAGCACTAAGAAGCGGAACTACTTTCCCCGAACTCTACAGTCCCTACAAAGGTGAGGACAAAAAAAGTAGACCATGTCAATTGGAAACAATGCAAAAGGAGCGAATCTAATGAGAAATGAATTGAATAAAATGGAAATGTTAAAACAGATTAGTGCTACACGATTCATGATGATAGACTTAGCTTTGTACCTTAATACCCATCCATTGGATAGAGAGGCTGTTGCAGAGTATAATAATTATATTATGCAATGGAGAGGACTCAAAGAAAACTATGATATGAATTACGGCATGTTAACTCAACTTGACTCCTTAAGCCCTTCCCCATGGCAATGGATAAATGAACCATGGCCTTGGGAAAATGAAGCTAATTTTATGTTTGAAAAGGAGGAAGTGTAATTTATGTGGACATACGATAAGTTCTTAGAATATCCAGTAAAAATTAAAACTCCTAACCCAGAAATGGCAAAAATTATTATTACTCAATATGGTGGTCCAGACGGTGAGCTAGGGGCATCATTAAGATACTTAAGTCAGCGATTTTCTATGATAACTGCACAAGCTATAGCAACATGTAATGATATAGGTACTGAAGAATTAGCTCATTTGGAAATGGTTGGAAGTATGGTTCGTCAATTAATGAAATGCGCAACTCTAGAAGAAATTCAAAAGGGCGGCATGAGTGGATACTATGCAGATCATGGTAGAGGAGTATATCCTGTAAGTGCTTCAGGTGTTCCTTTTAATGCCTCATATATTCAATCAAAAGGTGATCCAATTGTAGATCTTACTGAAAATTTAGCCGCAGAGCAGAAGGCAAGGGCTACCTATGAATATTTAATTAATATGGCTGATGATCCAGATGTAATCGAGCCTTTGAAGTTCCTGCGTGAAAGAGAAGTTGTTCATTATCAGAGATTCGGTGAAGCTCTTAGAATTGTTCAGGATCATCTACAACAACCACATTTGTTTATAATGCCTAAAACAGTTTAAAGTGTAAATATATATAGTTGTTGAATTTTATTTAACAGCTATATATATTTTTTATTTTATAATCTGCAATCATAGGCTTAACCATTTTCCACCAGGTTAAATTATCATTATATGAATACATGAAAAGTTAAATTTAGTACTTATTTTCCTTTTTAACTGACTTATATTTAGATTTATTCTTATCTTCAGGGTCAATATATTCATAATCATTTTGCTCATTTTTCTTGATTCCTAATTTAGCCATTTTATTCTTGGTTACATTTAACTTATTGCTCATATTATCTCACCTTTCTTGTTAATATTTATTTTTAGGATACATAAACTAATCTAAAATTAAAAGCTTACCAAAACATATATTTATTTTAATGATCTTTAAATATTATAATGACCAAAAGTTCATTATATATGCCCATTTATTTAATAGATTCTATTTTAGAAAATAATAAAACTAAAATACATAAAAAGATAACTTTTGTGAAAAAATAGTATCGAAGGAGTGATTAAAATGGAAATGAACACCAGAGACACTATTATGAAAAAATTATTAGACGCACAAGAAAATGTTAGGGACTATCAATCATTTGCAAGAGAAGTATCAGAAGAAGCAGTGAGTAATACATTCAGGGAATTTGCAGAACAATCTGCAATGCAAGCTAAGAAATTACAAGAATTATTAAACACACATGACGGAGGTCAATATTAGCTAGGTATCCTTGTTCAATTATTATAAGGTATATATTTATTAAGATAATACCCACTTGTCACATAATCTGCATCCTTTATGGACAATTTGAAAAAACTCTAAGTTGATTAAAAAGATGATTTCTGTTCATTGAACAAGAGTCATCTTTTTTAATATAAAAAAATACAAATTAAAATGCAGCTTATAGCTTATCAAGAATATTATATTTTAAATAAATGAATTATATCTATGTATATTAGTTAAACTATCTTAGAAATTAATTTATTTTTAAAAGGAGGTTTCCATGTGACTGTTATCTCTAAAGTGAAACAAACATTAGCATCTCTAAAGGGCTCTGAAGCTACTTTAAGATTATATTCATTGCAGGAACGGGATGAAGAAGCTAGGGCTATTTATACTGAGGCTTTCCAAGAAATAAATAAAATCAAAATAGATTTAGAAAAAAGAGTAGGTTCTATGGAGTTTCAAGAGCCCCAATATAAAGGTGACTAAGAGGTGAAATGATGAATACTTGGTTAATAATATTATTAAACTCAATAATTTTATTTTTTTTAACATTAATTTTAACAAGATTTATGAAGAAAAGAAACTTATCTAGATTTACCCCCTTTGATTTTATTTCTTATGTAGTCATTGCGCTTATAGTTACTTTAATTTCATTAGGTATCATTACTAACATTTACTTTGGATTAATTACACTAGCCATTTGGGCACTTATGCCTATTATTTTAGATTATGCGGGCATGAAAAGTAAATGGATTTATAACATACTAAATGGTAAGGAAAGAGTCTTAATTAAAAATGGTAAAGTTATGGAAGATAATTTAGCAAAAGAAAGAATGACTGGGCAAAAGTTTCTACAAGAATTACGCTTCCAAAAGGCATTTAATTTAGCGGATGTTGAATTTGCTGTTATGGAAACAAGTGGCGATATCAATGTTAGTTTAAAGGCTGATAAAAAACCTGTTACCCCCTATGATTTAGGAAAAAAAGTTGCATCTAAGACAGAATCACAGACAGTTATTTTAGATGGAAATATGTTAAATGAAGGTCTTACCAATATTGGATTAAATCAAGGTTGGCTTAAAACAGAGCTGAAAAACAAAGGAGTATCACTTGAAAATGTTTTTATAGGTCAAGTAGATTCTTCTGGAGATTTATATTTGGATCTTTTTGATGATTTGATACAAGTCCCAAAAACACAGATTAAAGAAATGTTATATGCCAGTATTCAAAAATGCCAAGCAGACCTTATGTCCTTTTCTTTAGAAACAAAAAATGAAGCAGCAAAATCCATGTACTTAAAAAATACTGATAATTTAAAAAAAGTCCTGGAAAAATTGGAACCCTATTTATTACGTTAGAAGGTGTAAAAAATGTCCAATATAAAAAAGAAAAAACTAACCCCAACTCAGCTGAAATATGATAAATTGGTAAAAAAAATAGAACCTAAAAGACCTATTTTTAAAAATTGTATTAAAGCTTTCCTTGTAGGTGGTATCATATGCACCATTGGTCAATGCCTACAAGTGTTTTTTATCACCTACTTTAACTTTAATGAAAAAACAGCAGTTAGTCCAACTTTAACAGTATTAATCTTTGTTTCAGCTTTGCTTACGGGACTTGGAGTTTACGATCACATTGGTCAATGGGGTGGATCTGGATCTGGTGTTCCAATTACCGGTTTTGCTAATTCCATAGCTTCTGCTGCAATTGAGCATAGAAGCGAAGGATATGTACTTGGGGTAGCTGGAAATATGTTTAGGCTTGCTGGAGCAATCATTGTTTATGGGGTTTTTTCTGCCTTTGTGGTTGCTACCATAAAAATCACAATAAAATGGTTGGGAGGGATGTAGATGCTTAAAGGACATCAATCATGGATTTTCAATTCTAAACCTACAATACTAGCTTCTGCAGCAGTTGGTGGTCCTTTTGAAGCTAATGGTGCGTTAGCTGAAGACTTTGATATACTTCACGAGGATTTATGGCTTGGACAGGATAGCTATGAAAAGGCGGAAAAGGTTCTTCTCGAGCATGCTTGCGCGCGAGCAATAAAAAAATCAAGTATAAAAAAAGAAGATATCAATTTTTTTATAAGTGGAGACTTGATGGATCAGATTATTTCTAGTAGTTTTACTGCGCGAACTTTGGGGATACCTTTTTTAGGAATCTTTGGTGCTTGTTCGAGCTCCATGGAAAGTTTAGCCCTAGCAGCTCAATTAATAGAAAGTAAGTCAGCCAAATATGTTATAGCATCTGCAAGTAGCCATAATGCTGCTGCAGAAAAACAATTTAGATATCCTACAGAGTACGGTGGACAAAAACCTCCTACTGCTCAATGGACAGTAACGGGAGCTGGAGCAGTGGTACTTGGCGAAGAAGGAGTCGGTCCTAAAATCACTTCTGCAACCATAGGAAGAGTAATAGATATGGGAATTTCAGATCCATTTAATATGGGTGCTGCTATGGCCCCAGCGGCTGTAGATACCATTGAAGCACATTTTAGAGATTTAAATATTGATGCCTCATATTATGACCTTATTGCTACTGGCGACTTAGGCAAGGTAGGGCATGAACTTGCTATTAGTTTATTAAAAACCCATGGTATAGAAATGCCACCAGATATATTTACAGACTGTGGACTTTTAATATATAAAAAGGATCAACCAGTTTTTTCTGGCGGTAGTGGCTGTGGCTGTTCTGCTACTGTAACTTATGGACATTTTCTTAACCGTATGCGGAAAGGAGAATTAAAGAGAATATTAATTGTTGCAACAGGCGCTTTAATGTCCCCAATATCTTATCAACAAAAGGAAAGCATACCTTGTATTGCTCATGCAGTTTCAATAGAAATGTAAAAAAGAGGTGTGAGTCTAATGGAAAAGTTTATTTATGCATTTATAATAGGTGGTCTAATTTGTGTTGTTGGGCAACTTATAATGGATATTTTAAAGATTACCCCTGCACATACTACCTGCACATTAGTTGTAATTGGAGTAATTTTAGGAGGATTAGGTTTATATGACCCTTTGGTAAAATTTGCAGGTGCAGGTGCATTTGTGCCTATAAGTAGCTTTGGTAATACTCTTGTAACAGGTGCCTTAATTGATGCTGAAAAAACAGGATTTATAGGCATATTTACTGGTATGTTTAAAACCGTAAGTTCTGGGATTTCTGCAGCAATAGTATTTGGGTTTATTGCAGCTATAATATTTAAACCTAAAGGCTAAATATATTTGAAGGGAGGTGAAAAAAATGACTGTAGGAACTCAAATGCAACAAGCAATTGCTGGAATGCAAAGTGCTTCTGCTACAATGAAGACATTTTCTCTAGAAACAGATGATCAACAAGCGAAAAATGATTTTAAACAAATCGGAGAGCAACTTGATTCTGCACTGGAGGTTTTAAAAGGAAGACAGGAATATATTAAGAAACAAGAACCTCAATATAATTAGATTTAAATGACTAATGAAATATGTAGATAAAATTATATTATTAAAAGGCATGGGTACTCCCTGCCTTTTATTTATTATGAAGATAATAGTTTTTTAATTCTGAACTACACCATTCATAAATATTTAATAAAAGATGAGGATAGCAAAATGAAAAAAGTAGCAAACTGTATATATAACACATCATTGTGATAGTTTATTTTAGAAGAAATAATTACAGTATATGAAGCTGTAATTTAATAAAAGGAGGCGTGAAATGTCCAGTAAAATAATATTTGAAAATATAATAATGTTTCTTTTACCATTTCTGGAGGTAATATTTTTAGCGTCTGTGATAATAGGAATAAGAATGGATAAGAAGGTATTAAAGATTATTTCTTTTGTAGTTATTACATTTATGTACCTTAGTATATGCATTTTGTTCTGGGTAAATAAAACTGTTTAGCAGTCTCAAACGTACTTTATTGAACGGATTTAATATTTACATTAAGGTCAAGGTTTCACCTGAAACTAAAAGTATAATATGATAGAATATATTTATGAGGAGTGATTTGTGGTGAAACTTACCAGAGAATTTTATGCTAAAGAAACTTTACAGGTTGCTAAGGAACTTTTAGGGAAAGTAATTGTACATGAAGTTAATGGAGTAAAGTTAAGAGGAAAGATAGTTGAAACAGAAGCATATATTGGTTCAATAGATAAGGCTTCTCATGCTTACGGGGGAAAAAAAACACCTAGATTAGAAGCGTTATATGGTAAACCAGGAATTGCATATGTATATTTTATTTATGGCATGTATCATTGCTTCAATGTAATAACAAAAGAAGAAGGCTCTCCAGAAGGAGTCTTAATTAGAGCAATTGAACCAATAGAAGGATTAGAAGAAATGTCAAAGTTTAGATTTAATAAAGCCTATAATGAATTAACAAAAGCACAATTTAAAAACTTGTCCTCAGGTCCATCTAAACTGTGCATTGCAATGAATATAAATAAAGAAAATAACAAACAAGATTTATGTGAAAGTAACCTATATATAGAAGAATCAACGGATAAAGAAAAAATTAAGATTATAGAAGCTAAAAGAATTGGAATTGATTATGCAGAAGAAGCAAAGGACTTTAAATGGCGATTTTATATTAAAAGTAATATTTGGGTATCTGTAAAATAAACAATATTAATAGGCGGTAATAGACAAATAGACGTAATGGAGGATATATTAAGTATTAACCAATCAAACCAGAAATGGACACGGCACAATAAACTAATAATAACCCCATGACTATATTAAATTGTTTATTATATTTGGTTAAAAAATTCTGAAATAGTGCACCAAATAATGCCCAACAAAGAGTAGATACAAATCCTATAAATGCCAGTAAGAGTGAAAAAAGTATTAATGTAAAGCCTGATTTGTAATATGGAGTTATAAATGTGGATATGACAGTAATACCGTATAAGATTACTTTTGGATTAACGAACTGCATAGTTAGTCCTGCTATGTAAGTATTTGTTTCTTTATTAGTTAGTTCTGTTGTTTTCTTTGTACCAAATGTAACTTTATAAGCAAGATATAGCATATAAGCTGCACCAAATATACCTACATAGTGTTCGATTTTAGGCATCAGATCAAAAAGAAATAAATTAAAATAACTACAAGCAATCATGAGTATAATAAATCCAGTTAAAATACCCAAATTAAAACGAAAAGAATTCTTAAAACCATACCTTTTTGCATTCACCATTGATAATATATTGTTGGGACCAGGTGTAAAGGTGGCAACAAACACATAAGATAAAAAAGGAATTAGATTATTCATAATGGCTTACCTCCTTTAAAAATTTCTTTTACTGACCGCATGGATTCTCATCAATCTGATATAATTATTATTGTTAATAAACAATATGTTATAATTTCTACCAAGCATATAGAAATTATAGCATATAATGGATATCCACAGCACTAATACTTAATAAAGTTAATTCTTAGTCCAAAGAAAATCAGTTGTAATATAAAACAAGGAGATATAATAATGAAGTTAAAAAGAACTGGCTAATAAAAACGTAGTTACTGAGCATATTAGAATTGATGAGATTACGGGGAAAAAATTTATTTTTTTAGTGATCCAAACGATTTACCTATAGAGTTATATAAAAAATAGAATTGAACGTTAAAATTATAACAAGTAATAGAGCATGTGGTGGAAATAAGAATTTAAGGTGCAGGTTATATCTCCAATACAGATTTAATTTGATTAAGTACCAAAATAATTTTTGAGCATTTCCGGATTATTATAAAAGGCTAAATAAAATGGAAAAAGAGGCAGAAGAATATTGGGGTGATTAAATTTATAACCTTTTATGGAATAAAAATTAATAATAGAGTTTTAAGTTAAAAGAGGTTCATTGATTAATAAAAATAAAGGAGGCAAACACAATGTCAGAATGTATATTTTGTGACTACAACCAATCAGAAGTAATAGTAGAGAATAAATTGACATTTGCAATATTAGATCATTTCCCAGTAAATAATGGTCATTGTTTAATTATACCTAAGAGGCATTTTGCTGATTTTTTTGAGGCAACTGAAGAAGAGGTTAAAGCTATATATAGCTTAATGCACGAGGTAAAAGAAATGTTTGATATTCAATATGAACCCGCGGGATATAATATAGGAATAAATGTAGGAACTTATGCTGGACAAACTATAAACCATTTGCATGTGCACCTGATTCCTAGATATATAGGTGATGTGGAAGACGCAAGGGGTGGAGTGAGGAATTTAAAAGAGGCAATGGTTGAGTATGATGGATAGGTATATGATTTATTTTTTAGAGGCTGCTATATATGCAACATTGTAGAATATCTTAATTACTAAAGATTATGAGCATAATTAAAATGTAAATATATTATTAATCGTAGAAACTGAAGAAGGAAACATAATAGGGTTTGTTTACTGGTTGAGGTGGTGTAGAGTCACTTTGACTAGTTTTTTTTGCTTTAATTAAGATATTATATTTACTTTGTCGAAAAAAAAGTTATTTTGTAAATGAGTTTGTTAATAAAAATACAAATAAATATTGAAATATACCATAAATACAGTTAAAATTATAAATTGGTACAATATTGTAAACAATCCAAATTTCTATACTGGATTCGAAGAATATATTATGAAAAAAGAAGGGAAGCGGTAAAATGAATTTTTTTGTAAATTTAAGTGTAAAGAAAAAACTTATATCAGTTTTTTCAGTAGTGTGTATTTTTATACTCTTAATAGGAGCAGAGGGTATGTTAAGTTCAGCGAAGATAAATGAGGGTTCTAAAGAGATATATAGTAATTATTTAACATCTATTAAGGATTTAGAAGAAATGAAAGGAAATCTAAATGGAACTAACGCAGAGATGCTTAAAATTATTTTTGAAAAAGATAGATCAAAATTAGATGCGCAAATAAAGAATATAATTGATTTAGCTAATAAAGATATAAAATATGAAAAGGAATATGGCAGTCTAGATACTACATCCAAAGAAGAGGATAAAATTTATGCTGATTTCAATATTGACTTTGTAAAATATAAAGAAGGAAGCACTAAAATCATTAAGCTTGTGAAATCTAATAACTATGAGGACGCAGTTGTGATTTTTAATTCGGAACTTGATCCAGTAAGAATCTCTATGTTAGAAAAATTAGAAAAATGTATTGTTATAGATAATCAATCAGCACAGCAGGCGAATTCAAATAACATAGCTCAATTTAACAAAACTAGAAATGCAATTTTAATTTATACAGCCATAGCATTTTTCATTATAATTTTTATGGCTTACATACTAACTAAAAATATAATGTATCCATTAAATAAAATAAAAGACTTAGCAGGGCGATTTTCTCGTTATGATTTTTCTGGGACAATGACTATCAAAACAAAAGATGAATTTGGACAAACAGGCATTGCACTAAATATTGCGCAGGGAAATATTAAAGAACTAATAAGAGAAATCATGGACAATTCTTCTGATATGAGTGCATCTTCTGAAGAACTTTCAGCTACAGTTGAGGAAATAACATCTAAAATAGAAATTATAGACCGTTCAACAGTGGAAATAAATAAAGCTGTTCAAGAAGCCAGTGCTACATCAGAGGAAATAACTGCATCCGTTGAAGAGGTTAACTCAAGTATGGAAGAACTATCTTCAAAGGCTATGGAAGGTAGCGGTAATGCTGCACAAATTAAAGAAAAAGCTAAACAAGTTAGGATAGAAGCTGAAAAGGCATTGGAAGAAAGTAATAGTATTTATGAAGAAAAAGAAAAAAGAATATTAAATGCTATAGAAGAGGGAAAAGTTGTAGATGAAATAAAGGTTATGGCGGATGGAATTGCAGCCATTGCAGCACAAACTAATTTACTTGCACTAAATGCGGCTATTGAAGCAGCAAGAGCAGGAGAGCAAGGAAGAGGATTTGCAGTGGTTGCAGATGAAGTAAGAAAGCTTGCAGAACAGTCCTCAGAAACAGTAAATACTATTCAAAGTACAATAGCAAAGGTTCAAGATGCATTTAAGAATTTATCTGGAAATAGCAATGATATACTTAAATTCATTATAGAAAATATTAAACCTGTTTTAGAACAATACGCTGCATCAGGAAAACAATATGGTGAGGATGGGGAATTTGTAAGCTCCATGTCAGAAGAAATTGCATCAATGTCTGAGGAGGTGGAAGCAACAGTAAATGAAGTTAGCTCTGCAGCTCAAATTTTGGCACAAAATTCACAACTTTCTGCAGAACATACAGGAGATATTCAAATTAGTATTGATGAAACTTCAAAAGCTATGGAGCAAGTAGCACAAACCTCACAAATTCAAGCAGAGCTTGCACAAAAGCTTAATGAATTAGTACAGAAGTTTATAATTTAAGGGGCGAAGGCCTCTTTTTTTTTACTGCTTATCCGTTATACTTTTATTGCTAACTGGGTGTAACACAAAAGAATAATTTTGATAAACATACAAATTTATACTATAATCAATATAAAAGATAAAAAGATAAATGGAAAGGAAAGAGTTATGAGAAAACAACATCCACTAATTCATACTTTAATGCATTTAAAGGGAAACCCTAGAGCTTGCGTTTACACTGAACCACTATGGGGCATTCCTTTTAATTTATTTGCTCCCTATGTTTCTATATATATGTACACTTTGGGACTTACAGATAGCCAAATTGGTTTTACAGCCAGTATAGGAATGTTTTTTCAAATTATTTTTTCACTTCTTGGAGGAGTAATTACAGACAAGCTAGGAAGGAAGAGAACTACTTTTATTTTTGATATTTTATCCTGGAGCATTCCCTGTTTGATATGGGCTTTTTCTAGGAACTTCTCTCATTTTGTGCTTGCGGCTATAATAAATAGCATTTCCCGTGTCACAATGAATTCATGGAATTGTCTATTAGTTGAGGATTGTGATAAAGAGCAAATTGTAAATATATACACCTGGGTTTATATTTTAGGATTGGGTGCTGCATTCTTTGCACCAATATCAGGAATTTTTATAGGTAAATTTGAATTGGTACCAACGGTTAGAGTCCTTTATATAATTTCTTTTGTTATAATGACCTCTAAATTCTTAATACTTAATAAGTATTCTACAGAAACAGCCCAAGGGAAGATTAGAATGGAAGAAACCAAACACACAAATATTACTACTTTACTTAGGGGATATTCTACAGTTTTTATTCAAATAATTAAAACCCCAGAAACCTTACTTACTTTAGGAATTATGCTTATTATGAGTATAATAGGGGTAGTTAATAATACCTTCTGGGCGATTATAGTAACTGAAAGAATTCATATACCAGCTAGTCTTATAGGGATATTTCCTTTTATACGTGCCTCAGTTATGATTGTATTCTTCTTTACCTTAGTACATAAAATTGGAGCCTTAAGATTTAAGAAGCCTTTGATTATTGGGTTCTCCTTGTTCATAATTAGTCAAATCCTCTTAATTATAACTCCAGATAGTGGATATTTCATACTAATAATAAGCATAATTTTAGAGGCCTGCAGTATATCCCTTATAAGCCCACTTCTTGATTCTATGCAAGTACTTCTAGTAGATCCACAGGAAAGAGCTAGAATAATGGCTATATTGTATGTAATCGTCGTTGCGTTTACATCTCCCTTTGGATGGATTGCGGGAATTTTATCTGGCATAGATCGTAGGCTTCCCTTCCTTTTAAACATTTTTCTTTTGCTCATTGGAATTTTACTTACCTATTTCCAATCTGTTATGTCAAGCCACAAATCCTCTATAAAGAATTTATAAGAAAGGTTATGAAGTAAAAGAGGCTGGTGTATAGAAATGAACTTTCTATACACCAGCCTACTCATCTATGAATCAATCTTTTACCTATTACAAATTTATCTTTGTAATACCCGGTTAATTCAGATATCTTTATAACATCCCTTGCGTTAGGAGAATGTATGAATTTGTGATTCCCAATATATATTCCAACATGGGATACTTCATAGGGACGGGCTGGGTTTGTCATAAAAAAGACTAAATCACCTTTTTCAAGATTATTTATTTTAACAGATACACCCTTATTTACCTGATCCATAGTTGTTCTAGGCAAATCTATACCAAAGTTTTTATAAATGTACTGCACAAACCCTGAACAATCGAATCCACCACTTATATATTTTCCAGTAGTGTCAAGTATCGCTGGTGTTGTCCCACCCCATAAGTACAACATCCCTAAAAACGTATTTGAATAGGATACTAAATCATTTCCACTTATTAATGCATCGTATTGTTGACCATTTGCAATATATTGGGGCTTGTTTAAGGTGGTTTCAAAATTCGAGAAAACAGCAAAAATCATATATATAAGTGCTGCAATTACAAGAATAAAGGGTATCAACCAAAGCGCTATTGGATTTCTTTTCTTAAACGATGTCCTCGTAATTTCCACCCCCTTTGGTGATTTAAAATACCTTATATTAAACTACTGTAAATACTCAAATAATATTCTAAAATATAGAAAAAATCATTAATAAAAGCAATAACTAAGGCTAGATAAAAAGGTGGCTTTTAATTTATTGAGGTTTTAAAATTTAAATTAGCTGGATTTGTATAAACAAACCTAGCTATATTTTTTTGTATACATAACATCTACCAGCTTTTTCATCCATTCTATTTATAGTTATGACAACAATAATATTAATAATGACAATTATTATTATAAAAATGACAAATATAATTCTCCTTCCATATTGCTGGCTTTAAAAATATCGAAAGTATTGAAAGTTAGTGTTGAAGAAATATTTTATTTAGAGGGGGTAAATGAAATTGAAGATGGTAATAAAAAAGTATAGAAATTTTATAATAGTAATGATAATATCCATGATAGTTGGTGGAATATTAGGCGGGCTTTCCAATAAAATATCAAGAGTAGACATATCTTTTGGTGGAAATATAAACAATTTCCTTTTTAAAGCGTTGTTTGTGTTGAGTTTAATTATTATAATTTATCTTTTGGCAACTTTAATTCATATAAGATCAAATTATATAAAAGTTGATTTAGACAATATACCTAATGCTCTTAATAGAAAGGTTTCGAATACTATACTAATATGTACAATACAACTAATAATAGCGTTAACATGGGCTGCAGTAGTTATAAATAATAGCTTTGATAAGGGGAAATTATATTTGATTTTTGTTCCTACACTTTTTATATTTATTGTAGGATTTCTACTATCCACCACCATGAAATATTTCAATTATTTAAACCCCAATAGAAAAATGAACCTATATGAAAATGGAGCAGAAAAGAAGTATTTTGATAAATTAGATGATGGAGAGAAATGGGTGACTTATATTTGCAGCTATGCAACCTTTAATAGAATGCAAATTGTATATGCGGCCGCTCTTACAATGAGTATGATAGTATCTATGTTTATAAATGTACCAATGGTAGTCCCTATAGTCATTGGAACAATATGGATAATTCAAAATTTAATATATTCTTTTGAAGCAAGAAAATATCAGGAGGCGTAATTGACATTGATGTTATGGGTAAAAAGGATATTCTTCCATAACATTCAATAAACTCAAATATTAAAAAGGTCCGAGTATTATAAAAAATATAATCTCGGACCTTTTATTCCATTTATTTTATAATCAAGCAAGTAAATATTTATATATTATATCAAATTTAAAATTTAAATAAGCTACTATGATAAAATAAAGTTAAAGAATTTCTAAATACGAGGAGGAGATATACATATGAATATAGGTAATTTGGTTGTAGAAGGAGAAAATATCAGAAGAATAAGTGATGTTTTATATAATCAAAAGGACGAAACAAACATAGGTAAGCCACATATTTATAGCCATGGAGATATAATAATACTAATGAGAGAAAGCTATTATGAAAGAATTTCATCAACCCTTATGTCAGTTATTATTATGAAATTTATTGATGACAATAAGGTAGAAATAGAACTGGTTGTTAGTGGTGGGAAGGATGGACTACTTATGCTCAGCTGGGGGGCTGAAAAGAGTGAAAATAGAGATGTAGTAAATGAAATTATGAGAGCATGTAAAATTAATTCATGGAAGATAACAAGTATGGAACCTAAAGATATCGCGGAGACACTAACTGAATCTACTATTAATAAAATCAAAGAAAAAATAGGGAACTATTTTAAAAAATAATTCTACTTTAGTTATTTATTATCTGGAACAATTTTGACTTCAAAGTAGCTTATATAAATCTAATTAGAATCTTGTTAAATTTAATTAAAATTTATTTAACACTTAACTGCAGTATCTAGCAATATGAGGATACGATTGCCTTTGCAGAGTTAAGCATGGTAAATAACGTTGTCAAATTTAATTAGATTTAAAATTGGACCTATAAAATAGGCAGTACCTATAAATATTAAATATAATTCAAAAATATGGTGAATAGGCATTTAGTGTCTATCCATTATTTTTTTTCCCACTTTCCACTTGCCACTTGCCACTTGCCACGTGGGTGGCACCAAATTTATGAATAAGAGCGTAGTTACAAAATTTGTGCGGAAAGCCCACTGCTTCAGGTGTGGGATGGATAGCACTTGAAGATATTCAAGACAATGATTATAAATAGCAATAAGTGTATAAAAACATTTATAACATATGAAAATAACTTTATTATTTTGTATATTGTCCAAGGTATATGAGAAAAATATTATTAATACCTAGTGTATTAGTGAAAGCATTAAAAAATATGTAAGAACAAAAACAAGATGTTAATAGAATGCGAGGTGGATATTAGTGGCAAAAAAAGAAGCTAAGCAACGATTCATATTAAATCTAAATCTTAAAACAGAAAAATTTGAAGAAAAGATATTGGATAAAAGGTTTGAAATTGGCAGGAAGATTTATAATTCAATTTTAGGTAAAGCCTTAAATAGGTATAATGAGATGAGTAAAACTATAAAATGGAGAAATAATCAATCTGAATTATCAAATATTTATAAAAGTAAATGCGATAAGAAAGAGCTTAATAAGCTTTGCGCTCCATGTTTTTATATTAAAAATGAAATGCTTAAAGAATTTAGGCTAACTGAATATTCACTTCATGAAGATGTAAAATCAATGCAACATACATTTAAAGACAATATGGATAGTTTCACTGCTCAGAAGGTTGCATCAAGAGTATGGAAAGCTTTAGAAACAAATCTATTTAGTAAAGGTGAACAAGTTCATTTCAAAGGCCAGAATAACCCGGTAAATTCATTAGAAGGCAAATCTAATGGTACTGGGATAAGATATGATATGGTCACAAATACTTTTAAATGGATTGGGTTAGAGATTGAAACAATGCTTAATATAAATAACCAATATGAGATAGATGCTTTGAAAAATAGAATATGTTTCTGTAGGGTTAAAAGAAAATTTGTACGTGGGAAATATAAATATATACTTCAAATAGTTTTAGATGGAGTAGTTCCTGTTAAGCTTAACAAAGAGACGGGAGAAATTAAAAATTATATAGGAAGTGGAAATTGCGGAATTGACATAGGCACACAAACAGTAGCGTATGTTTCTAATTATCATGTTAAGTTATACGAATTGGCTCCACGTGTACAGAATATTGAAAATAAAAAACGAAGAATACAAAGATTCTTGGATAGAAGTAAACGAAGCACTAATCCTAATAATTTTAATGAAGATGGTATGATTAAAAAAGGCGCTAAATTAGAATGGAAATATTCAAAGAAATACGTTAAAGCTAAGTATAGGCTTAAGGACATATATAGGAAACAAAAGGACATAAGAGAGCAAGATCATAATGTAATGACCAATGAAATAGTAAAAAAATGCAATGTAGTCTATGTTGAACAAATGAATTTTAAAGGACTACAAAAACGTGTTAAAAATACAACTATTAATGAGAAAACAGGAAAAATCAACAAGAAAAAGAGATATGGCAAATCATTAGCAAATAAATCACCTAGTAAATTCTTAGAAATATTATATAATAAGTTAAAAGTTAAAGGTGGAAAATACATTGAAATTAATACAAGGCAAGTGAAAGCTTCACAGTACAATCACTTAGACCAAGAATATAAGAAAAAGAAGTTATCTCAAAGGTGGAATTATTTTGAGTATAATGGCAAACAAATCAAAGTCCAAAGAGATATATATTCAGCATACTTAATTAAAAATGTAAGTGAAGATTTATGTAGCATACATCTTGATAATTGTAGCAAAGGTTTTGATAAGTTTTTAGAACTACATAATAGAGAAATTGTAAGATTGCAAGGATTAGAAAATTTAAGTAGTGTAGGAGTTTAGGATATAATAAAACGTCTTGAAACGGGCGGCATACTACCGCTAATGTGGTCAATGGATTGCTTGATAGTAAAATTCTTAGGGAAAATAATTAGTGGTAATGTCACTCGTGATATTAAAGAAAGTTATTTAGTACCTAAGAACCCCATGCCTTTAGGCGTGAGAGTTTCAGATGCTCAAACTATATTGTATTTACTAAAAATTAGGAAGTGGTAGCTATGTTTAAAGATAACATACTAAAAAAGTTATTAATTATTAATCTATTTTTTTTGAGCATAATTCTTTTCAGTAAGATGTTTTTTGTTCATAGGATTATAAGAATACTTTTCAAATCCTTTTTAATCCCTTTTATATTTTCTGTGTTTTTGTTTTATATTATAAAACCAATAAATACAATTTTCATGAAAAATGGATTAAAGCCAAGCGTCTCAGCTCTATTAACCTTAATACTGGGGCTATTCATTGCTACAGGCTGTATAACTTTTTTTAGTAATTATATTGCAACACAGTTTGATGGAACAATAGAAGAACTAATCAGTATTGTTAAAAATCAAACCTCTTATAATCAATTAATGAATAACATATATAAATATATACCTGCCAGAGAAGTTAATAAAGCATTTGCTAATATAGCTAATATTTATACCAAGGATTTGGTTTATAATCTTATGTTTGTAATAAAGTATGTACTACATACTTTTTCAACACTATTACTTATGTTGATAATAGTATTTTATTTGCTTAAAGATGGCTCTAAATTTAAAGATAGAATTATGTGCATAATTCCTGAAAATATAAAAAAATCGTATCAAAAAGTCTATCTGATAGCGATGAGGTCTTGGGTGCTTATGTTACAGGTCAATCGAAAGTGGCTCTCGCTTTATCCATTATGATATTTGTTGGCTATAAAATCATAGGTATTCCTAATGCTCTACTTTTCTCCTCGATAACTTTTATTTTGGCGTTTATTCCTTTTATAGGTTTTTTTATTTCAATGATTATTCCTTTTATTATAGCTTTGAGTATGGGATTTGTTATGATAGGAAAACTTGTAATTGTGTTCATGATTGTGCAGACCTTAAAAGGGAGAGTTGTTGTTCCTGCAATTATGTCTCACGCAATGGAAATTCACCCTTTAACGGACATTTCCTTAGTAATAGGTGCAGTTGCAGTAGGAGGCCCTTTAGCAGCCTTTGCTGTTGTCCCTATTTACGCCATTATTAAAGTATTATTATCTAACTTGCATGAATGCCACATAATTAAAAAATAATCTGATATTTGGATAGGTATTTAATCCTATCCATTATTTTCTGTCGCTTATTAATGTTCTAAATTGTATACTGAAACTCCCGCACCTAAAGGAATGGGGTTCTTGCGTACTAAATAACTTCTATATTAACTCGAAAGTTAATATCACTGATTATTTTCCCCAAGAATTTCACTATCAAGCATCACAATTGACACATTAACGATAGTATATGGCTCATTTCAAAACCTAAGTATATTATATCGTACTAAAATAACCATGTCTAATGGTATATTTTAGTAGTGCTATCCATCCCACACCTAAAGAGAGTGGGCTTTCCGCACAAATTCTGTAATAATTGCATTCGATTTGTACAAATTGTAAAAATTACATTAGGTGTCGACTTCACTACGTATTTTGTGATTAAGATCATATTTATTATATGTAAAGTGTGATAGACTATATTAAACACTGAGAATCATTTTCAATTGAATTTATAAATTAACTACTTGAAAATTCAATATTGAAAGGAGTATTTTGTATGAAAAAAAATATTATATATATTACTATTGATGGAAGAGGAGAACATGAGACATTTAGGGATTGTATCACAAAAGCTATTGAAAATTTAAAGCCCGATGAAGGCATACATGTTATTAAAGATTTTGAACCATTTCCTATGTATAAAATGATGGAAAGCAAGGGCTTTGACAAATATGTTGAGAAGATTAGTGACGAAGAGTATCATGTTTACTTTTTCCCTTTTACAGAATTAAATAGTATTGAAATGAACAAGCATCTTATTGTTGATAATGCGAGAATCAAAAAGATGATTGATATCAAGTTAGATTTTCTTAATAACAAGATTTCATTAGACGAGGCTAAAAAGAGAATGAGAGATTCTTTTGATAAAATCACTGCGCAGGAGTTTGCAATCGCTGAACAACAACTACAATTTCACGGTATTGACGACGATATGTTAGCTGAAAGAATAGAAGATATTTTGAAAATCTTTGAAGGTATTCTTGTTTCCAATAAGCTAGATCTTCCCAAAGGACATCCAATAAGAACATATATAGATGAAACCGTAGAGATAGGTAAAATTCTTTCATCTATGGAAACCTTACTAACTAAAAAGTTCATTAAAAATCAATGGCTTGAATTATATGGTAAGTTAAGTCAAATAAGTATCCATCTTAGTAGAAAACAAAATCAACTATTCACTGCACTTGAGAAAAATGGATTTGATAAGCCCTCGAAAATAATGTGGACACTAGACAATAACATAAAAGATATCATAAGAAAATCCAAACTTCTATTAAAAGAGGATAATGATAAGGAATTCTTAGCACTGCAGCCTGAAGTAATTGAGATGACAAGGGATATGATGGTTAAAGAAACTGAAATTCTCTTCCCTACTTCAATTGAATTATTGACTAATGAGGACTTTTCTGAAATGAGAATTGGTGATGATGAAATTGGATATTGCTTAGTTGATAATCCACCATCTTTTAAAACTCATAACATACCAGAGAGCAGTACTTCTTTTAATAATAGTTCAAATATAGACCTTCTTAAAGATCTTACAGCTGTGCTTGAGAGGCATGGAGTTTCTTCTTCCATGAAAGAGGACGAAGTTCTAAATGTGAGTCAAGGACTCCTTACACTAAAGCAAATAAACTTAATATTTAAGCATCTACCTGTTGATTTATCCTATGTAGATGAAAATGAGTTAGTTAAATTCTATAGTGATACAAAACATAGAGTTTTCCCAAGAAGTGCAGGAGTAATTGGAAGGGCAGTTCAGAACTGTCACCCAAGAGAAAGTGTTCATACAGTAGAAGAAATTATTAAAGCATTCAAAAACGGTGAACAAGATGAAGCTGAATTCTGGCTTGAAATTGGAGGAAAGTTTATATATATAATTTATAATGCTGTAAGAGATGAAGAAGGTAATTTTAAAGGTGTCCTCGAAATGATGCAGGACGTTACTCATATTAGAAGTTTAACTGGTAGTCAAAGGGTTGTAACTTGGGAAAATAATGATGAAAAAGATTCAACTAACTTAGAAAATTCTTCTGAAAAGCATGATACTTTAGAAATTGAAAAGAATAAATATAATATTAACAAAGAAACAAAAATTGGAAGTTTAGTTAAGGAATATCCATTTTTAAAGGATTTTTTAATATCGTTAAGTCCAAAATTTGAAAAATTAAAGTCCCCGATACTTTTTAAAACTATGGCTAGTCTTGCTACCATTGAAATGATTAGTGAAAGAGGTGGCTTTAAGATTTCTGACTTTATAGACAAATTAATTGCTGAGATTAATAGAGTAAAATAACTATGCAATCACATAAATTAATGAATTTATTCAGATATGCTTATCAAATTAAAAGTTGGGGAAAATACCATTAGCTAACAAAAGAACAGATGAATATAAAAAAATATAAAAGTAGCCAATCTCTTGAGGAGAATGGCTACTAACTATCGCTTAATTCATTTGTACGCTATACGATGACTGGGCTCATTTCATCATATTATCAGCCGTTAATCCTAATATCCGTGATGGGATTCATGATCGAATCCATGATGGAATTCATGATCGAACATTCTTCTACGTCTTCTTCTTCTTCTTCCAAGTAAATCTCTGATAAACAGTACTCTGGTTAAATCCTCAATTGGACCTCTTCTGCCTATTCCGAGTATTTGTCTCATATCATTATTATCATTGCGATCATCGTCATCTTTATGCTTCTCTTCGTACTTGTCACATACTTCTTTACACATATGATCCATTTCTTCCTTACTAGGGCAATACATTGTGCCATGCATGGACTCCATCATATCACAATGATGCTTTACCATGGGATGTATCCTCATATAAATCTTAGGATACATGCCTTTTAAATCTTTATCATCTTCATCATATTCATCATCTTCATCATACATAGGCATATTCATCATAGGCATACACATCATAGGCATACACATCATAGGCATATTCATCATAGGCATATTCATCATAGGCATATTCATCATAGGCATATTCGTCATAGGCATATTCGCCATAGGCATATTCGTCATAGGCATATCCTTCATGGGCATATCCGTCATGGGAATATTCTGTCCGAGATTTTCATAGTCTTTACTACGGTAGTTGTACATAAGTACCTCCAAAATAATATTCACCCTTTATATTATGCTGGTTTAATTGTATTGTTACAATGGGTTGTCTTATTCCTTGCGCTATCGATAACTATCCTCAGTATTTGCGAAAGGAGTGTCATTTTCAAATAAGCTACATATTATATACTGTCGAAGGACAAGGGGCGATGTCAATGTCAAAGAATGAAAAAAATAAAGATTGGTGTGATTGTGAAAAGAAACAGGATGATATGGATCATTGTAAAAAAGAAAAACAACTTCACGACCACGAATTTGAAGGTAGCACTAGATTAGCTGAATTAGAGGATGATCCTCATAATCATAGATTTGCTGGAGTATCAAGTCCTGCAATACCAGTTAAATGTGGACATGTTCATAAAGTTAAAGGAAGAACAGACTTTTTTGATCACTTTCATGAATTTGAAGCAACTTCTGGCCTACAGATACCTGTTGGTGATGGCAAGCATGTCCATTTTGTAGAAGCTGAAACTTCTGTTAATGATGGCCATTTCCATGAATTAATATTTGCTACACTTATTGATGCTCCAATTTTTGAAGAAGCCTAGTATGAATGAAGGAGTTAAGGTATTGTTGTAAAGGCAGTGCCTTCTTCTTCTTCCGAGTAAATCTCTGATTGCATATTAGAAATTCTTGTGAACTACTCTCCACCTAAATCTATACCAAAGTTTTTAACTATGATTAAGAATGTTATTGAAATTTGTATACTATACTAAATTATATATTTAAAAAGCAGATAATGAGGCACGTGAAATATTTAAGCTAGAATTACTATTTTGATATTGAAGGGAAGGTATAGGGATGAGTTATATATTTAAAAACATAAATAACAATGATAGAGTAGAAAAAATCGAATTTGCGGAAATTATTAATGTGGATAGACTTATTAGAAGAGAAGCAACCTTTAAAATACTAAATACAGCAATTATATATAATGAAGAAGAAGAATACTATTATACATTGGCTACATGTGTTAATGAAAAAAATGTAATAGAAACAATAAGTATAGAAGGATTTGATATACACGAAAACGTTTTAGAGCTTAGAGGTGCATGTATTGACTATGTAGAGTATGAAGAAGACTCAGAAGTAAACTATACTGGAACTATATATTATTTATAAATTTTCATTAAGACCCATACTGAAAGTAATCACTGATTGAAAATGGAACTTAAATTATAATTTTTAAACTATGAATAGATGATTTAGTAATACTACTAAAAGACTGCCAACTAAAGTGCCCTAAAAATGCAGCTTACTTTGAAAATGGACCATTAAAGGATTTAACCTCTGCTTGTAAGGATAAGAGTGGAAAAATATTTGTAGCCTACACAATGGTTGCAAGTGAAGTAGGTATTGGCGGCAGTGGAGTACTTGCAACAGTGAGGTTAAGATCAAAGACAGATGGAATTGTTAATTTAAAATTAGAAAGTTCAACTATAATAGGTACAAACTTAGATGTAGTGAATGCAATATCTTCAGAGCCATCCAATGTAAATGAATTAGCCTTTGAACTTAAAATACCACAATCACAAATGGAAGCCACTGCTACCGCTGAAGAAACTCAATCAGAAGATTGTAGTGCCTCAAACGTACTAGATGGTAATGTGGAAACATATTGGAACATACCATGGGACAAAAGTGGGATATTGCCTCAAAGTTTAGTAATAGACCTAGGTGATACCTTTGAGGTTAGTAAGATAGTTTTCTTATATACTTAATCTATTTTATAAAAATTTACTGACCAAAAGTGCAAATAATAAGACCACCAAGATAAAGATAAAACCCTTCATTAAATGTAAAATAAGATTAAAGTAAAACACAAAAATTAACTTAAGCATTATAATGTATATGCAATTTTTAATACTTAAAGGGCCTTGTTTTTAAACCGAAAATAAAAAATATCTAGGCTAGGAGATGAATTAATGATGAAAAAAATTACAGCAGTACTTATAGGTGCGGGAAATAGAGGGACAGGCTATGGAGAGTATGCACTAGATAATCCAAATGAAATTCAATTTATTGCAGTAGCAGAACCACTAACGGATAGAAGAGATAAATTTAAAAATGAACATGGAATTTTGGAGGAAGCTTGTTTTGTTGGGTGGAAGGAACTATTAGAGCAACCTAAAATGGCGGATGCAGTGCTTATATGTACACAGGACCAGATGCATTTTGAGCCAACAATGAAAGCTTTAGAACTAGGGTATCACGTTTTACTTGAAAAGCCTATGTCCATAGAACCTGGTGAATGTATAAAAATGGGTGAAGCTGCAGAAAAAAATGGAAGAGTCTTTTCAATCTGTCATGTGCTTAGATATACCAACTTCTTTTTTACATTAAAAAAAATATTAGAAGAAGGAAAAATTGGAAGACTTGTTTCTGTTCAACATAATGAAAATGTAGCCCATTGGCATCAAGCACATAGTTTTGTTAGAGGAAACTGGAGAAATTCAAAGGAATCTAGTCCTATGATTTTACAAAAATGTTGTCATGATATGGATATTTTGAGATGGCTCATTGATGCGGAATGTAAATCTGTTTCTTCCTTCGGATCTCTTACTTACTTTAAATCTGAAAATGCACCAGTAGGAGCGCCAAAAAGATGTCTAGATGGTTGCCTCGTGGCAAAGGAATGTCCTTACTATGGACCGAAAACCTATCTTACATCTAATATCGGCTGGCCTTCATCTGTAATTAGTACAGATACAAGCTTAGAAGCCCGAACACAAGCCTTAAAAGAAGGCCCTTATGGAAGATGTGTATATCATTGTGATAATGATGTTGTAGATCATCAAGTGGTAAATATGGAATTTGAAAATGAAGTTACTGTTGCTTTTACAATGTGTGCTTTTACAGCAGAATGCAGCAGAACAATGAAATTCATGGGTACTAAAGGAGAAATTAGAGGTTCAATGGAGAGAAACGAAATTGAAATCATTGATTTTATTACAGGGAACAAAAATGTTATAAAGTTAAGCAATAGTGCAAGTGGTCACGGCGGCGGAGATTATGGAATAATGCAAGATTTTGTTAAACTTGTACAATCAGATGGAAAAGTGGAAGGCCGTACTTCGGCAATTACTTCTGTTCAAAGTCATTTACTTGCTTTTGCAGCAGAAAAAGCCAGAGTTGAGAATAGAGTGATTAATATGAGGGACTTTATTAATGAATTAAAAAAATAAAATGTATAGAGCAAAATAAAAAGATTGATACACATCCTCAATTGATGGGATGTGTATCAATCTTTTTTTATCATTTTTATAAGATGATTTAATTGGTAGACTATTTCGGTCCTTTTTATAAGTAAGGGTTAGCCTTCCTTTATGTTATAATAATTATATGATTTACCACAATATTTAGATTTAGAGGTATGGTCACATTTTTTGTATTTTTGGTAAATAAAAAGGTAACAGAGAGGGTGAAATTGTGGATGCTATATTTTTTAAAACAACAATAGAAACAGTGATTCTTATAGAAAGAATTATTACAATACATTATTTTGAATTTGCTAGTGATTATGTTTTTAAAGGAGAAAAACATGATTTTTGGGAATTGCTGTATGTAGATAAAGGTGAGGTTGAAATAATGGCAGATACAAAAGGATATAAATTGGAACAAGGAGATATTGTATTTCATAAACCTAATGAATTCCATAGTGTGTGGGCAAATGGAACAGTAGCACCTAACATTGTGGTAGTAAGCTTTGAATGTATGTCCCAATCTATGAAATTTTTTGAAAATAAAATTTTAAAACTTTCATATATGAAAAAAAATAGACTGGCAGAGCTTGTTAAAGAAGCAAAAGCAGCATATACCAATAATTTAGGTAGGATTTACACCAAACTGATTAAACGAGAGTCCAGTACTATAAATGAAAACTTTGGAGCCGAACAGCTAATTAAAAATTACCTTGAAATATTTTTAATAGAACTTGTTCGTGAAGATGTTTCCATAATGAATAGAGAGAGACTTTCCTTTGCAACAAAAGAACGAATGGAAGATGATATTGTACACAATATTATAGAATATCTAAAAGAAAATGTAGATAAAAATTTTGGCTTTAATGATATTTGTGATACTTTTGCAATGGGAAGAACTCATTTAAAAACTGCTTTTAAGAAGGGTACAAATCAGGGGGTAATGGCTTATTTTAAGAATCTTAAAATTGAAGAATCAAAAAAGATGATTCGAGAAGGGAAAAACAATTTTACAGAGATTTCTCAAAAACTTGGGTATGATTCTTTACACTATTTTTCAAGATCTTTTAAAAAATCCACCAATATGACGCCGTCAGAGTATGCAGTATCAGTAAAAGCAATTGCGCAAATTTAAGGAAAGTATGAACCTCTATTATGAATTTATGCGTATTAATAGCTACAGCCTACCTATTCTATAAACAACCTGCAAACTAATATAATAAAAACTAGACGTCAATTAAGCTTTATTTCAAAGTGAAACTGACGTCTAATATTTTATATAGGGTGTAATTTAATCTTCTTTAAATAAAGGTATAATTTTTAATGTGAATTCAAATTCCTTTTCATTTAATCTATATTTATCTAGAAGCTGTGGACCACAGGAATTAGAGCCTACTCCACTGATTTTGTAATCGATATTTATCACAGTTTCTTTTCTCTTTTGAAGTTCATGAGGATGCTTTGCAGCTGTTAAATCCTCTGGTGTATAATGGGAAGCATTAAAGGAAAAATTCTCTGAGCTAGTAAATTTTAATCCCATTCCAAGTTCATTAGTAATTGTACACCACTCAGTGTCATATCTCGAGCCGTTTTCCTGAGGAACTAAGTAATTTTCAAACATATTATCAACAGTAGTTAAGTATCTTCCTTTCTTTACACTTTGACATTTATCTACATAGCTTTCATGTGGGCCATTACCAAAATACTCTACTTCTTCATTACTTTTAGGTAGCTGTAGCTGCAAGCCAAACCTTGGAAGGAATAAGAGCTCTTCTCTGACTTTAACTTTAGTACTAAGAGAAATTTCACCTGTTCCGGTTATACTCCAGATTGCGTTTCCATGAAGAATAGGAAGTTTGCTATATCCACCAAGAGAAAAATCAAGGACTATGTCCACAGAAGTTTCTGTTAGGTTATAAATCTTAGAATTATAAACATGCATAACTGCTCTATCATAACCTTCCTCTATCCACTTTGATTTTATATTTCTATCATTGTCTATAGGTGCACGCCAGATATTGAACTTAGGCATAGCGCTTATAAAGTTCATATTATTTTTTGTTATTCTAACGAATCCTCCGGAATATAAGTCAAAAGTATGACAAAAATCAAAGCCTTCAATAGTTACTAAATGTTCTTTCTGAACTACCTTAATATCAGATACATCTTCATTTTTTGTCTCTCTTATTTTCTCTACAGGTAGCTGAAATTGTTCAAAGGTTACTTCGTAGCCTCTTTCTTGCCATAGAGTGTTCTTATTTTGTATAAAGGATACCGTAAGAAAGTAATTACTATCAGAAGTTTGGGGCAATTTATAACCTAAATAGAGTATTTCAGATTTTCCAGCTGGAATTGTAAGGTCACAAATTTCTCCTTGTTCCACTACAATTCCATCCCTCTCTATGTTCCATACAAGAGAAAGATGAGATAAGTCAATAAAATCATATAAATTTGTAATTTTAATTTCGCCTTTTGATAAATCCACTGCCAGAGCCTTAACTGGTGCTATTATCTTTTTTAATTCAAGAAGTCCGGTGTGAGGTTGTCTATTAGGATATACTAAACCATCTAAACAGAAGTTTCCGTCATTAGGGTTATCACCGAAATCCCCACCATAGGCATAAAACTCTTTTCCAACTGTTGTTGTAGTTTTAATCCCATGATCACACCATTCCCATACACAAGCACCCATAAGCTTAGGAGATTTATAAATAATATCCCAATAATCTTTCAAGTCTCCAGGGCCATTACCCATAGCATGACAGTACTCACACAAAAAGAGCGGCTTTTTATTTTCATTCTTATTAGAGTATTCTTCAATAAATTGGACTGAAGGATACATTCTGCTTTCCATATCCAAGCAACCAACCTCTGTACTTCCTTTGTAGATTTCTGCAGCGCCTTCATAGTGTAATAACCTTGAATCATCCCTATGCTTTGTCCATTTAGCCATGGTGATATGGTTGATACCATAACCAGACTCATTTCCCAATGACCATATGATTACTGAGGGGTGGTTTTTATCTCTTTCTACCAGACGTATTGCTCTGTCTAGGAAAGCTTTCTCCCAATGCTGATTTTTAGTAAGCATGTGGAAATCACCTGTATTATCAACTCCATGGCATTCGAGGTCTGCTTCATCTACAATATAAAAACCATACTCATCACACAAATCTAAGAAACGTGGGTCATTTGGATAGTGAGAGGTCCGTATGGTATTAATATTATGACTCTTCATAAGCATTAGGTCCTTTTTCATATGATTTATTGGTATAGTTTGACCAAGCTCAGGATGAGAATCATGACGATTAACACCTTTTAATTTAATAGCTTTTCCATTAACCGTGAAGATACCTGCTTTTATTTCAACCCGTCTAAATCCTGTATTAAAATGTAGGACTTCATTGCCAATGTAGATAAATAAATTATAGAGGTAGGGATTCTCAGCATTCCAAAGAATAGGTTCCTTAACCTGAAGGATTATATTACCCTTGCCACTAATATTTGATTTTTCATTTGCAATAATATTCCCATTTGTATCTTTTAATATTGTTAATATTTCCGTACTTCCAATTGTATCTATTTCACAATTTAAAATGCCTGACTTAAAATCTTCTGAGAGAGTTTGTTTTAAGAAAACATCCTTTATGTGGCTTAAGTCTCTTGCAAGTAGATACACATCTCTAAATATACCTGAAAAACGCCATATGTCTTGGTCTTCTAAGTAGGACCCATCACACCATTTAAGTACCATAACTGCTATTCTATTTTTACCTCTTTGCACAAAGGTAGAAATGTCGAATTCAGAAGGCATTCTGCTTCCTTGACTATAGCCAACAAACTTCCCATTAATCCATAGATAAAAGCAGGAGTTAACTCCCTCAAAAACTATATATTTTGATTTATTATCCCACTTTTCTGACACATTAAATTCAGTGACATAGGTTCCTGCTGGATTTTCATTTGGTACAAAAGGCGGGTCGCAGGGAAAAGGATAATTAGCGTTAGTATAATGATTTTTATCATAGCCATTTACCTGCCAACAGGAAGGAACTGTTAAGTCATCCCAACTGCTAACATCTGTAGCTTCTTCATAAAAACCATCTACTACATTATTTACACTTGAATAATATTGAAATTTCCATGTACCGTTTAAATTTTGATAAAAGGGAGAGTGGCCTCTTTTCTTAGAGAAGGCTGTGCCCTCAGAACTATAAGGTATATAATATGCCCTTGGACCCTCCCTATTAAGCTGCATGACCGTCAAATCTTCATAATATTTAGTTACATTTACCATTTTAATCACCCCAAAATAAAATATTTTTTTTGTAATATAAATTGTCATGTTGAACAGAGTAGTTTTTAAATATATAATTATATTAAGTTTATAAAACAATTATAAATGTTAATTTAAGAGGTGTAAATCATAGAATATTGATAAAAATATGACGATATTGCACAGGGGGAAAAAATGAAAAATCTGATCTTATTCCCAATATTACATAAAAATATTACGGATTTGCCCTTTTTTATAACTGGAATGGGCATAGAATACATAGAGAAAGGTGTGGTAAGAAATAATGGATATCATGATTATCAGTGGAGTTATTGTGTTGAAGGAAGAGGGAAATTTATTATTGATGAAAAAAGCTACGAAATAGGGCCTAATACTGCTTTTTTCTTTAGAAGGGATATACCTCATCAGTACTTTCCTATACAAGAACCTTGGATTACAAAATGGATGACCTTCAATGGAGTAGCAGTTAATGGCTTACTAAACTACATGAACATAAACAATTGGGAGATTATTAACTTAAGTCAAAAAAAAGATATTGACTACATTATAGAAGATATATATAAGATTTTGTCATTATCAGATAAGGAAAAACATGTAAGTGCATCAAGCTTATTATATAAATTCTTGATTAAAATGAGTGAGTTGAAAGAGAATTCCTTTAAGGAAGGTAATTTAAACCTTTATAAAAAATTACAGCCAGTAATAACATTAATGGAAAACAACTATAGTGGAATTATTACTTTAGAGGAAATGGCAGAAAAGGTCAATGTAAATAAGTATTATCTTTGTAGAATATTTAAAGAAGCATACTTAATTACTCCTTTCGAATATTTAAATCAATTGAGAATTCAAAAGTCAAAGGAGGTTATAATTAATAACAAATACCTGAAAATAAATCAGATAGCTTTTAATGTAGGTTTTAATGATACAAGCTATTTTTGCTCTATGTTTAGAAAGATAGAAGGGTGTACACCAATTGAGTTCAAAAAGAGGCATTAAAGCTGAATAAGCTATAGTACCTTATTATTGGGTTGTATAACCATCAGCAACGAATTTAAGAGACTTACAAGGAAATTCTTTAAACTTATTAAAAGCCATACGCATAGTTAAAATACAAGGCCCGGCATCATGGATATAAGACGCTTGGTATCCTAAAGTTGATTTCTTGATGGCCTCCAATATTATCAGCCTTGGCAAATGACCAAACATACTTCAAGTAATATGTTCATAAGCTATGGTATAATGTATAAATTACTATGCATCAAGGAGGACAAAAATATATGATAGGAACATTACTTTTAAATAGATATGAATTATTAGAGAAAATTGGCGAAGGTGGAATGGGAACTGTATATAAAGCAAAGTGCCACTTATTAAATAGATTTGTTACTGTAAAGATATTAAAAGCAGAGTTAAGTAATGATGAAGATTTTGTTGCTAGGTTTAAAAGGGAAGCTACTTCAGTTGCGAGATTGTCACATCCCAATATTGTAAATGTCCATGATGTTGGTGCAGAAAAGCAGATTAATTTTATAGTTATGGAATATATTGATGGGAAAACATTAAAGCAAATAATAAAGGAAAATGGTAGACTTGACTCTCAGAAGACTTTAGACATTGTTTTTCAAGTAGCTAAAGCACTTGAGTGTGCTCATAAAAACAATATAATTCATCGAGATATAAAACCAGATAATATTATGATAATGGAAGACAATATGGTTAAGGTTATGGATTTTGGAATAGCTAAGGTTGCCGATTCAAGAACCGTAACCAACTCCCAAAATGTTATGGGAACCGTACGCTATTTTTCTCCAGAACAAGCTAAAGGAAATTTTGTAGATTGTAGAACAGATATATATTCCTTAGGTATTGTTATGTATGAAATGGTGACAGGGCAAGTACCTTATAATGCAGAAAGCTCTATTTCCATAGCTATGATGCATATCCAAGGGCCTGTTATTCCGCCCAAAGAAATCTTTACAGATATACCTGAAAATATAAACCAAATAATTCTAAAGTCCATGCAAAAAGAACCTATTAAAAGATACCAAACGGCTAGGGAAATGGCAGACATTTTAAAGACAATTAAGGAATATCCTAATTTTAAAATTAACATAAACAAGGGTCCAGACGATGCTACAAGGATTATGAGCAAAGCTGCAGTTTCTGATATAGGAAATGACTTCACAGTAGTTATGAGTCAAGCTTCAGAAGATGAAAAAACAATGATGATGAAATCAGATAAAGCAGTAGTGCCTGCAAAAAAGAAAGTAAGTAAGAATAAAAAGGCAATGATAATTATTGCATCAATTATTTTAATTATGTTTGCTTCCGTTTTAGGGAAACTTCTATCCAGTAAGACGCCTACTAATATGCAAGCTCCCATTGTGAAGGCTACCGCTCCAAAAGCTACCGTGCCAAAAGCACTACCAGTAGTTGAAAAGAAATTTGTACCATCACTTATTGGGAATACTCAAGATATTGCAGGGCAGACCATTGCTAATAATGGATTTTTGCTTGGTAATATAACAAATAATTATAGTGATAGTATTGATAAGGGATTAGTTATTAGTCAAACACCTGGGGTAAATACACCCTATGAAAAGGGTGGTAAAATAGACTTAGTTATCAGCCAAGGTAAAAAGATTGTTCATGTTACTAAACCAGTAAAGGGGAAAGATAGAAAAAAAGGTAAACACTAATATAATGGGGTGTAATGAATAGGAAAAAGAAAAAAGATTTTTCATGCACATGACTGCAGTTTTGAATTATAATGATTAAAGAAATAAAAGCTGTGAATTTTAAATTCACAGCTTTTAATATGGGTTATATTTATCAGCATATTCTTCTTTTGCTTTTTCTGTATATTTCAAAATGAAATCAGATTTAGCATCTGTATATCCATCTCGGTCATGCTCATATTTCTCTATTAGTCTTAATTTAAGTTTACCATATTCGTTAGCAACTTCTTCATGGTCCATAAGGTAGTCTCTAAAATATAATTCATTCCAGTTATCATAGTAGTGAACATGCAAGTGATATACTTTTTCTGCAAAGCCTTCTTTTGTATATCCTTTATTAAATGCCATGTGCATACATGGATTTTTTTGCGATGACATCAATATCCAACCATCATCTAGTAGGGTATTTGTTAATTGTTCAAGATTGCTTTCATTATTTATTTCCAATAAAATATCGACTGTTGGCTTAGAAATCAAGCCTTCAATGGCACTACTTCCTATATGATTAATGCGTAGGATATCTTTTTTATCAATACAATTTAAAAGTCTTTGTTTTTCAATTTCATACCAATTTGTATAATCTGTATTATGTTCTTTTAAGATGATAGGGAATAGCTCCCACAATTCTTCTAGCGTCATTTCTGATAATTCTTTTCCCATATATATATACCTCCACTTAATAACATATAAATAATCTTTACTTCGCCATAATTTACAAGCGTTTACTAATTTATAGTTTATTTATATACTAATTATAACATAAATTCCAAGTATAAGGGATTTGATTATAAAAAATGTATAGCATGGAATGAGTCAAAAACTTGTTTGAATATAATTATATTGGTTAGAACATAATAAATTAAGTGTTAAAATATAAAATTTGTAAAGTGGTGTAATAAAATATGAATGAACATCTTACTAATAGACAAATTGCTTTTATGGTTTTTGGGGGAATAATAGGATACGGTATTATGAGTCTTCCTAAGGATATTGCAGAAGTAAGTGGAACTGGTGGATGGATCCCTCTACTTATTACAACCGTTATAGTAGTTATTGCTGGATATATGTTTACATACCTTGGATACGTCCACAAGGAAAAAACAATTTATGATTATAGTGTCCTTCTAACTGGAAAATTCATAGGAAATATATTGATACTTATCTATATAATATACTTTTTTTCTTTATTTACCATGGTAAGCAGAGCTTCAAGTGAAGTAATTAACTTAAGCGTCTTAATAAAAACCCCAACAAGTGTTTTAGCATTAATAATATTATTAATTTCTTATTATGCAATTACTAAAAAATTAAAGGGCATTGGAAGGATTTGCGAGCTATATGGAATGATAATTATTTTTTTAGCTTTAATTATACATACTCTTATTTCTACACAAGGTAACCTTAATAATCTAAGACCCTTTGTACCACCTGTAGGAATAGTAGCCTATCTAAAAGCAATTCCTACATCAATATTCGCTTTATTAGTAGGCGTAGAGGCAATTGCTCTTATTCCATTTAATAAAAATATAAATGATAAAAAGGTATTTAAGTATGTGACTTTTATGATAATTTTTATAGGGCTTTTTTACATATTTATTGTTGAATCCTGTATTTCAGTTTTAGGAGTAGATAGTATTATATATTATAACGATGCACTTTTGGCAACAATACGAAGAATTAACATCGAATTTCTAGAATTTTTAAGCAGACTTGATGGGTTTTTTATAGCTGCATGGATAATGGCTATTTTCAATTCAATACTAATCAATGCATATGCCACTGTTTTTCTCCTTAGTAAATGGTTTAAAAAAATCTCATTTAACAAATTAGCCTTTATCGTTATAGTA
This sequence comes from Clostridium estertheticum, assembly GCF_011065935.2. Taxonomy (NCBI): domain Bacteria; kingdom Bacillati; phylum Bacillota; class Clostridia; order Eubacteriales; family Clostridiaceae; genus Clostridium; species Clostridium estertheticum. Next base: position 2,253,780 of record NZ_JAAMNH020000001.1, read on the forward strand.
ATAGGATTTTTTACATCACTGCTTCCAAAAACTCTGGAGGATGTACAAAAAATAATAAAATTTACTGGGTATCTTAGTATTTTTACTGTATTAGTTATCCCATTGATACTCGTAATAATAACGAAGGTGAAGAAATATGATAAAAAAGTTTAGTATATTATTGATAATATTAATGACTATTATTACACTTGCAGGTTGTTGGGACTTTGAGGATGCTAACAAGAAAAGCTTTATACTTTCAGTTGGGGTTGATAAAATTGATGAAAATGTTGAAATTACAGGGGAAGCTACAGCGTTTGTAGCTCTTAGAGGGGGGGGAGAAGCACAAGCACAGCGATCACCGCAAAGTTTTTTTCAATACTCAGGTATTGGTAATGATATTGAAAGCGCGAGAGCAAACATAGAACAAGAAGTTACGCAAACCTTTTTTCTAGGGGAAACAAGAGTGGTAGTCTTTGGAAAGTCATATGCTGAAAATGGAATAGCTAGCTATTTAAGCAGAATTGATAGTACTTATGATTACAGAAAAAACCTTATAGTTGTTATAAGTAGGGAGCCCGCAAAAAAAATACTAAGCTACCCAGGAAATAGAAAGCTGGGAACAGGTTTTTATATTGAGGATAATATCAAAATTTTAACTAAAAACAGTGCTGCCATATATACAAAAATTATGGATATGATTTCTTATAAAAATATTGAAGGAGTAGGTTTTTTTATACCATATATAGGAATAGAGAAGGAAGGTATAAGATACCTAGGCCTTGGAGTTATGAAAAATTTTAAATTGGTTGATTTTATAAAAGTTAAAGATACCACTGGAATATTATATTTACTGAACGAAAAACCAATATTAACAGAGAGTATATCTTTAAATGATAATAAAAATAAGTCCATTTTTAAAGTATTTGCTAAAAAAAGAAATATAAAAACAGATTACAAAAATGATAAGGTTATTATTAATATTGATTTAAATTTAGATGCGTCACTACAATACCAATATGATATGAAGCCTATTAGTGATGAAAATAAAAAGGAACTGCAGAATAAAATATCTGAAAATGTCAAAAAGGATATTCTTGAAAATATAGATAGGTCTCAAAATGATTATGCCTGTGATACCTTTGGATTTATGAATTATTTTAGAGCTCAGAATCCTAAAATTTATAAAACAATAAATTGGAAACATAAATATACCAGTGCAGAAGTAAATGTAAATATTAACACAAAAATTATAAATACAAATTTGAAAGATACCAAAGCTAAAAGTAAATGATAAAGGTCGGATAGCATGAAATGTAACAATGGATTTTTTGATAAATTAGATGAACTAAAGAAAAATGACATAGGTATATCAATTAGGAAGCTGTGTGTTTCAAAAACAGAGGTATACACATTATATTTAAAAGATATTACAGATAGAGAAGGTGTCTCGAGTAGCATTATTAAACCAATTTTACAAAATAAAGTTGATGGGGAGCTAACTATTGATTTAATATTTGATTCAATTATTTTTATTGATGAAATTACTTTGGATTATGATGAAAATAAAATAGTTGATTATATTTTAAAAGGTAATACAGTTATTCTTATACCTAATGATGAAAAATATATAATAGCAAATACAAAGAAAATTGAAAAAAGAAATATATCCTCACCTGAACTCGAAAGTCCACTTAAGGCGCCCAAGGATTCCTTTAATGAAAACTTTGATTCTAATTTATCATTAATACGTTATAGAATAAAAGATGAGTCACTGAAGGTTGATAAGCTTTCAATAGGAGAAAGAACTAAAACTGCTGTAGCAGTTGTTTATATCAATGATATTGCAAATCCTAAATATGTTAATGAGGTAAAAAATAAATTAAAGGAAATCCATATAGATGGAATAATTGAATCAGGGTCTATTCAAAAATTTTTACGAAATAAGCCCTCTGAGTTATTTCCTCAAATTGGAATTACCGAGAGGTCTGATAAGGCATGTGCTTGTCTCTTGGAGGGGAAGATCTGTATTATTGTTGAGGGAAGTAATTTAGTATTAATTATTCCAAGAGGTTTTCTAGAATTTTTAGATTCAGGGGATGATCATTATGACAATACCTATTTGGGTATATTTTCAAAAATAATAAGACTAACAGCACTGTTTATGTTTTTAACCTTATCTGCGTTATATGTTACCGCGGTTAGTTTTCATTCAGATATTCTTCCAGCTGAATACATTTTAATTTTAGCCCAATCAAGAACTTCGGTTCCTTTTAATTCAATGGTGGAAGCCTTATTAATGGAATTCGTAGCTGAAATACTTAGAGAATCAAGTATACGACTTCCAAAACAAATAGGTCCCGCCATTGGCATTGTTGGAACAATTGTTATTGGGCAAGCAGCAGTTTCAGCAGGCCTCGTTAGTTCCCTTTTAGTTATTTTAGTATCTTTAACTACAATGTGCTCTTTCATCTCTCCAGACTATACCATAATAGCTCCACTAAGAATATTTAAATTTGTACTTATTATCCTCTCGGGAATTTTGGGGTTATTTGGATTTATAATGGGATTTACTATTATCTTCATTACCATGCTTTCAACTGAAAGCTATGGAGTACCATATCTTTCACCTATTTCTCCTTTTAACTTTAGTGATTTAAAAAATTATATTTTAAGTGATGCTCCTCTTGCAAAAAAAAGATCTAAATATTCCGATAAGAACGATAAGGCTAGGCAGTAAGGAAGGGGAAACTTGACATAAATTCAACTTCACTATAGTATATGTATATACATATATTGTACTGGAGTTGAATTTATGTGCTACTTAATTTCGTCTACTAATAAAAATACACAGAGTTGTGCTTGTGGTAACTTAAGAAAAACCACCCGTGCAATTACTCAATTTTATGACAAAATGCTTAAACCAACTGGACTTAAGAGTACTCAATGTTTGTTATTGCTGGATATTTCTAGGAATGAGAATATTTCTGTTTCGAGTCTTGGCAACATATTACTCATGGATCAAAGTACTGTAACAAGAAATGTTAAGTTACTTATAAAGAGTGGTTATATTGATATTAAGAAAGAAGAACAGGACTCTAGGAAAAAGTGCATAACTATAACTAATAAGGGATTAAAGACTCTTGAAGTGGCTATACCTTTATTAAAGAAAGCACAAAGTAAGATTGAGGATGGTATTGGCAAAGAAAGAATTGAGGAATTATTAAAAACATTAAAGGATATTGAAAAATTAGTAGAGTAAATTTTTTAGCATAATGTATGTATATACATATGAAATATGAGGAACTGGATAACTAATAATTATGATAGTCTATTTTAGGTTATACAGCTAAAACTTAATTTTAATAAGGGGATGAACGGAATGGATCTTATAACTGTAAATGAAGAAAAATGTATTAAATGCGAACAATGCATTAAGGAATGTCCAGCATATGTTCTAAAGATGGGAGAAAAGGGACCAGAAGAAATAGCAAATACCACTTGTATTGCCTGTGGACATTGTGTTGCTATATGCCCCAGTGAGGCTATAGATAATAAAAAAACACCATTAGAGAAGCAAGTTGATGCGAAAAATTTTCCTAAACTAAATGCAGAGCAGGCGGAGCATTTTCTAAGGGCACGTCGTTCTATAAGAAATTATAAGGATAAATCTGTATCACGAGAAAAATTAACAAAATTAGTTGATATTGCAAGGCTAGCGCCTACTGGAAGCAATAGTCAAGGTATATCATTTGTGGTAGTTGAGGACAAGGAATTAGTTAAAAAAGCTGCTGAACTTACTATTAGGATGATAGAAAAATCTCCACTAAAGGATGCATTAAAGGGATTAATCAGTATCTACAGGGAAGATGGAGTTGATTCAATTTTACGTGGTGCTCCAAACTTAATTATAACTACTGCGGACAAAGGCTTTTCAAACGGTAGGGCTAACTCTATTTCTTGTTTGACTTATCTAGAATTATTTGCTCCATCAATAGGACTTGGAACTTGTTGGGCTGGATTTTTTGAGTATTGTGCATCCATTAAGGGTTCTCCACTGCTTAAATTATTTAATATTCCAGAAGGAAAAACCATAACAGCTGCTGTTATGGTTGGATATCCTAAGTATAGCTACAAGCAGTTAGTTGATAGAAATGCATTAGAGGTTACTTATATATAATAGAAAAATAGTAAGACGAAAGTCACTAATGAATGGTTATTTCATTAGTGACTTTTTTTTCTTATAAAACGTTGTGTAATATTTTTAATCTGAATTTCATGATGAGGGAAAGATTTTAGGCATATTACTATTAATAATATTCTAAAATATTTAGAAAAATTAGAAAGCAGGTTAATTTATTTTGTTAAAACAAGGGTTAATGGGGAAGCATAAATTTATTGTAGAAAATGGTGCTTGTGATTATATAAAATAAGCAGAGCTGTTTGCTTAAGGGATATTATAAAAAGGGAGGTACTTAAGATGAAAACTAAAATATATTACGTTATGGATACTATGTGTGGATGGTGTTATGGTTCTAGCGATGTGATAACAATGCTACAAGAAAAGTATAAGGATGTTTATGATTTCAACCTTTTGCCAGGAGGAATGTGGGCTGGTGATAATGTTAAAAAAATGAGCACAGGCTTACGTGATTATATAAAAGATCACAATGTAGAAGTGGAGAAATTAACTGGTAAGAGTTTTGGAGAAGGTTATAATAAAAATGTATTAGAAGATAATTCTATAGTTCTAGATAGTTTTCCTGGCGCAAAAGCAGTGGTTATAATCCAAAAATTAAAAAAGGAAGTTGCTTTCAGTTATCTTAAGAGAATTCAAGAAGCCTTTTTCGTTTTTGGAAAAGATATGAATAGTGTAGAAATATACAGTAAAATAGCTGAAAGTTTTAGTATATCTAGAGAGGAATTCGAAAAGGAATTTTACTCTGAAGACATAAGACAAGAGACTTTTAAGTGTTTTGATATGGCGAATGTAATGGGAGCAGAAGTTTTCCCAACTGTTATTGCACAAGAGGGCAGCAAAGTAACCATAATGGCACATGGATATAATAGCTATGATGATTTAGATAGAATTTTTTCTTCTTCAAATTTTGCTGATAAATCTGTTGTTAAATAGGAATAATTAACAAAATTATCTCCAACAGAATAGTATATTAATGTAAGATTATTATTTATGGAGGTATTTGAGTGGGATATTATATTAAAGTAGATGGAAATGTAAAGATTTATGTAGAGGATGTGAACCCCAAGGGTGACAAAACAATATTGTTTCTTCATGGTTGGCCTGGAAATCATAAATTGTTTGAATATCAGTTTAATCAACTTCCCAAGATGGGATACAGGTGTATTGGTATAGATCAGAGGGGATTCGGTGAATCAGATAAGCCCTTTGAAGGCTATGATTACGATAGATTATCAGACGATGTCCGAGGTGTTGTAGATGCACTTAAATTACAGAATTTTACATTGGCAGGACACTCCACAGGAGGAGCCATTGCTATTAGATACATGGCAAGGCACAATGAATACGGAGTATCTAAACTAGCTCTTTTTGCAGCGGCAGCACCTAGTCTTATCCAGCGACCATATTTCCCTTATGGCTTGCCAGAGCAAGCTGTCAAAGATATTATAAAGGAAACATACAATGATCGTCCTAAAATGCTTAGAGGGTTTGGTGACATGTTCTTCTTTCAGCATATAACTGAGGCGTTCTCAGATTGGATCTTTCAATTAGGGCTACAAGCAGCAGGTTGGGCCACTGCGGCAACTTCCACCTCCTGGTTAGATGAAGAGGCCTTATTTTCTGATCTTGGTAAAATAAGCGTTCCAACATTAATTATTCACGGTATTCATGACAAAGTCTGTCTCTTCCAATTAGGTCAGGCGCAAAATCAAGGCATTAAAAATTCTAAACTTGTACCTTTTGAATTCAGCGGGCACGCATCATTCTATGATGAGAAAGACAGATTTAACAAAGAACTCGCTTTATTTATTGAAGGGTAAATGATGGGTTGGGTAATTTATGTTTTATAATATGAAAGTCATTTAAATATTTCTATATTTAATTTTATTCATAGATCATTGATACACTTATTAAGTGAGCGGATTGCGGGACTGTTCAATTTGCTTATGATATTAGAAATAATTGTGTTTAGATGCAATAGGAAGCTGGTTAGAGCTACTTATTGCTTTCTTTTTTGTCAATACTTAATGTGGTTTCAGCGGAAAGCTCATTATTTTTTATAGTTGTTTTTGATTGGAACAAAGCTTTCATTATCTCTTGTTTGTAGCAGAAACCAAGCAGCATAGCAACAATTCCCACCATTGTAAGACATAGTATAGTAATAATAAAATCTAGATTCACAAGACCACACTCCTTTTAATTTTATTTTAGGTGCAATCCGCTCACTTTTTGAATAGAGTTTGAAAAGATATAAGGTTGTACTAAGTATATCATATATATTTCAGATTATATTGAATATTGCATAAAACCCCTAATTCTTGTCACTAATTTTTAAGGATTATTTAATATGATTAACTAAAATATTTAAATTACTAGGAGGTATTTTCAAACTAATATAGAATATGTAATTAAAGATAAATCAATACAAAGGGGGATCATAACGATATGTACAATATATTAGTTTTAGAAGACGATTGTATTCAGTTGAAAACCCTGTCAGATATTATAAAACAATTAGGGGACATGTATCAAGTATATGAAACCACCAATACTGCAGAGGCTCTTAAAATAGCCCAGCAGGAGATGATTGATCTTTTCTATATAGATATTAATTTAAAAGATGAATCAGGTCTTAAGTTTGCTCTGGAAATAAGAAAAATAGAAAGATATAGATTAAACTGGATAATATTTGTGACAATTTACAAGGAGTATATGCTTTCAGCCTTTAAGAAAATTCACTGTTATGATTATATATTAAAGCCTTATAATAAGGAAAACATCCAAATGATAACAAAACTTTTGCTATCAGAAAGCAGTGCACAGGTTGCTGTTACAGAAATTAGGGAAAAATTCATAATCGTTCCCGTAAAGAACATTCAGGTAAAAATATTTATTAATGAAATAATATTCGTGGAAGTTTTCATTAGGACTTCAATAATTCATACTATAAACGGTTCCTTCACCATAGATTATTTATCCCTTAAGAAACTAAATTCAGTTATGGAGCATAAGAATATCCTTCAGAGCCATAGATCCTATTTAGTTAATGTAAAATATATCAATAAAATTGAAAAAACTAATGATAAAACTTCTTACAAGATTTATTTTTATAATACTGACAAAACTGCATTACTCGGAAACAACTATAAGAAATCTATAATGGACAGGTTTAATAATGTTGTGGGTGGGGAGACAAATGAATGATTATAAGATATTTATTTTGATATTCCTGGAAGTAGGAAGCTTTATGCTATTGTGGACTATGTTTAATAAAAAATATGAAAGGAGATTTTATAAAAGTGCTGTCATTGTACTTTTTACTTCATTAGTAGTTCTAATTACAAATTATATTTATCCGCCCTTGCAGTTTTTTGTTAATTATCTGTTTTTACTCCTAGCTATTAAGCTGGTATTTAAGAAAAATATAAAGTATTTATTATTAGAGTTCTGTTTGGTTCTGGCCATTTTTGGTATAATGCAGCTGGTTATAATAATTATGCTTAGATTGGCTACTCCAGCTTTTATGGCAAAGGAGGATTTTTTATATTTACTTAGTGCAAACCTGATCTGCATGGTTTTTTGTTTTTGTTTGTATAGATATGTATCTGATGGAAAGCTAATAATTTTTTTCAAGCAAAAGAGTTCTAAAATATACTTTTTTTCTGTGAACCTTCTAATATATATAGTTACTGCAAAGTGGGTATGGAATTTTAAAAGACATGAGTTTATGGATGAGATAGCGCTGTATCTTGCCATTCCTATAGTATACATCCTGGCAAATTTGTTTTTTCTTGAGTATCAAATGAAAAATAATGAAATAAAAAAGTCACTGGAGGAATATCAGAAATACGCTCCTGTAATATCCAAGTTATTAGAGGACGTAAGAAGGAGACAGCATGATTTTAAAAATCATTTGAATACAGTTTACAGTCTTCTTCTAGTATCTGACGAAAAGAACTTAAAGGAAACTATAACACAATATATAGAGTCTCTTAATATTTCCTTAGAAAATATGGAGAAGGTACTTCAAATAGACAATACAGTGGTAACGGCCATTATCTACAATAAAATTAATGAGGCTGCAAAAAATAATATTGAGTTTAAGTTTATTATTCAAGGGGGCTCTAAGTTTCCTTTTAAGGATTATGAACTTTCAGAGGTTTTAAATAATCTTGTAGATAATGCTTTTGACGCTGTTATAAATTCACAAAGTGATTTGAAAAAAGTATTCTTAAATATAGGTTACCTTGAAGATAACTGTATTATAGAAATCGGAAATACAGGTGAAAGAATAGACTATAATGAAATTGGAAAGATCTTTAATGCAGGTTATACTACAAAAGAAGGAGAAAATCGCGGATACGGTTTGTATAATGTAAAAAAAATAGTTGAATCCTATGGAGCTAGAATTCAACTATCCTTTGAAAACAATTATACAATTTTCAGCATTAAATTGTCATAGCTATGTGCCTATTCTTCTTTTAAGCATTCTGGAATTTCTGGCTCTCCAAGAAATAGGAAGGAGCCATACCATGGAAATACAAATGAAGTTACAGTGAGGCAAAGTGCGCATAACATGGATTTTCCTTTGAAACTGTTAATTAATTTTCTCATAATGTCCTCCTTTTTTCATAGATTTTACAAATGGGTTATAACGTCGGCTTTTTAACCAGCACAAGCTGTATATTTTGTATTAATATAGTGCTAAAGCCGCAGTTTATATAGGGAGTGCTTTGCAAAAATAATAAAATAATGGTCCATAAAGCTACAGACAGAGCTGCCGTATACTTATATTGCAGCTTTTTTTTATTATCTTTTATTGGTCTACGAGCGCTACATATTGGAGCACGGGTTAAAACTATCACAAAACTAGCTATGCCCACAAACAGATAATATACTGCTGGAAGTCTAATCATTAAGGGCGCCAGCACACTGGTGAAGATAAAGAGCAGAGTTGTTAGAATTAAACAATTCAAGGCTCCTTTAACGTGTACGCCTCCAGAAAATACCCTTGTTGATAATAGTATCAGTATGGAAAAATAGAAATACTTCTGAGCATGTATTATATTAAAGAATAATACTAGAAAAACAATTTTGAATCCTTCACTTAAAAGTATGCTTAAGCCATACTGTATCCTTGCTCTATCTTTATCATTGTTGTAGGCTTGAGTACAAATGAAGGAGGTAAGCTGCAGGGCCAATTTATCTATGATTCTTAATGCACCTCCTATAAAGTGGAAAACAATATAATTTTAAAATACATTAATTTAAAGTGGCTTGTCCTTGTTTATAAATAATATGATTTAAAATACGAGTTTAGAACAATATGGAGTTAAATTTATTTATAAGGTAATTTATAACGAATAAAGGAATTTTAAGTTAATTGTGAATAATGTAAATAAGCTTGTAGGAGATTTTATCAGAAAATTAGAAGACGTTCATATAACCTTTAAATATGAAGGAACCTTTAAATTGAAAATATTAGGTATATTTGTAAAGTATTAGAGGTAATAGAATTATTATGAAATTGACTATAAAATACATGATATATTTTACCAATTGATAATATAATCAAAATAAAAAAAGTATTGACAATATTGGACTTGATGCATACTATAGAATTATAAGAATAATATTAATTGAGAATTATAATTTAATATTCTTGTTAGGTGAGGTTACTGTATAAGACACACGCTACTGCCCAGAAATGTCGAGAGACGCCAACGGGTCAGCAGGTATTACCGGATTAAGGTTTTACTTAATGTAGCTGAGTATTAAAACTCTAAGCTGTACAGTGCTAAAACTCAACGAGTGGAGATGGGCTAATTTTTTTACGCTTAATTTTTTACGCATTTTAATCTCTTCACTTCGTTGTGGGGAGATTTTTTTATTTTAATTTTAAGGAGTGTGATTATTTAATGGACAGTGGTCCCGAGCAGAAAAACAATTTAATATATTGGAAGGGAGTCACACCATTAGACTAATTTATAGGTGGTACTGCATCCCTTCCTAAAAGGAGGAATGTAATATGAAAAATAATTTTTATTTAAGCAGAATTTTAGGAAATAAAGTGTATACACAAGATATGAAAGTTATTGGAAGGCTAAGTGATCTTGGTGTCATAAATGAATTAAAAAGCCCTCATGTCACTACTGCAAAAGTTAAAACTAATAGTGGAATTAAAGATTATGACTTTAAAAATTTTTCCATCACAAAACAAAAGGGACAATATGTTTTAGTATGTAACAAAATAGAGGAAAGTACCTCAACCAATACATTGTTTTTAAAAAAGCATATTTTGGATCAACAGATTATAGATGTTAATGGGAGAAAAGTAGTTCGCGTAAATGATGTTTCGCTATCATATTTAGAAAAAGGAGCTTATGTAGTTGCTGTAGACATCGGCATGGGTGGACTTCTAAGAAGAATTGGAATTGCTAAACCACTTAAGGTGCTAGGTCTTAAGGTTTCTACTAAGCTAATGCTATGGAATGATGTAGAGGCTATTATAACTTCTAATGAAAATATTGTTCTTTCAAAAACCTATGATTCACTCTCCATTCTTCACCCATCTGATCTCGCTGATATTATTGAAGATTTTGATGCTAAAACAGGACTTACCATTTTTTCCTCACTTGATAACGCAAAAGCTGCGGATGTTTTAGAAGAAATGGAAGAAGATGCACAAGTTAGTTTTATTGAAAGTTTGTCTTCAGATAAGGCTGCAGATGTTTTAGAAGAAATGCCTGCGGATGAAGCTGCAGATATTCTTGATGGTATGAATGCAGAAAAAGTAGAAGAGCTATTAAATAACATGGAAAAAGAGGCTTCTGACGAAATTAGAGAATTGTTAGGATATAATTCTAAAGAAGTTGGAAGTCTTATGAGCACGGATTTTGTATCTTTTAAAAACAACGAAAGTATAAATGAAGCAATTGAAAGGCTAAGGATATTAAAACCTGAGGAAGATGAATTGTTCAGCCTTTACGTAGTTGATGAAAATGATAAATTAATAGGAACTCTTTCCCTTCGAGACCTAATCATTTCTGATCCAACCAGTAAAATAGGTGATATTATGAACAAAAAATTCAAATCAATGTTTGATACAGATAATATTAAGGATTTGATAAAAAATGTTTCAAAATACAATCTTCTAGCTATTCCTGTTACGGATCATAAAATGAAGTTAATGGGCAATGTTATAATAAATGATATTATTTATGAATTGCTTAAAAATAAAAGAAAGGTTAGTTAAGGTGGTAAACCATGAGTGAAAAAACAAATTCAAATAAAAAACCTTGGCTTGTAGGCTTCATGGTATTTCTATCTGTGCTGGGTCCCGGCTTAATAACTGGAAGCGTAGATAATGATGCCGGTGGTATTTCAGCCTACTCTGTGGCCGGGGCTCACTATGGATATCTTCTACTTTGGACATTGATTCCATGCTTCATCGCCTTGCTTGTAGTACAGGAAATGAATGCAAGAATGGGTATCGTAACTCAAAAGGGTTTGGCTGATCTAATTCGGGAAAACTTTGGTGTAAAGATTACCTTCTTTATATTTCTAGGTCTATTGGTTGCAGATATAGGTAATACTGCCACAGAATTTGCTGGTATTGCAGGCAGTTTGCAGGTATTTAATCTTTCAAAATATATAACAGTTCCAATTGCAGCAATTTTAGTATGGCTACTGGTTGTAAAAGGAACCTATAAATCCGTTGAAAAAATATTTTTAGTGTTTAGTCTATTTTTACTTTCTTATGTTTTTTCAGCGCTTCTTGCACACCCAGATTGGCACCAAATTGGAAATTCCTTAATTAATCCTATACCTTCCTTTAAAGGTGCTAATGGAGAAGGTATAGATGCTGCTTGGATTGGTACTGTAATTGGTTTAATTGGTACTACTATTGCTCCTTGGATGCAATTTTATATGCAGTCTTCTGTAATAGAAAAAGGTATTAAAATCTCTGAGTATAAATATGAACTTATGGATGTTATCCTTGGATGTACCGTAACGGTGGTAGTAGCTTTCTTTATTATTGTAGCTTGTGCTGCAACTTTACATAAAGATGGTATTACTATATATGAAGCTAAGGATGCAGCAATGGCATTAAAGCCCTTGGCTGGAGATTTAGCATCAAGTATCTTTGCCTTCGGTCTCTTAGTTGCTTCTGTATTCTCAGCAACAATTCTTCCACTGGCAACTGCATTTTACATCTGCGAAGCCTTTGGTTTTGAAGCTGGTATTAGTAAAACAATGAAGGAAGCTCCTGAATTTTACGGACTATTTACAGCAATAATAATTATTGGTGCCGCAATTATTCTTATTCCAGGAGCACCATTACTTCAAATTTCTCTTGGATCTCAAGTAATTAATGGCATGCTTCTACCAGTGGTTTTAATTTGTATGATGCTAATGGTAAATAAAAAGGACCTTATGGGTGAATATATAAATAGTAAATTTAAAAACTGGGTTGGTTGGATTACTATTGTTATTTTAATAGCATTAACTATGGTGTTGTTATTCCAGGCTATAATTCAAATTTTAGGGTTTTAAGTAAATGGACAGCACTATTAATAGGAATCTATCAATTAGTTAGAATTCCTTAGAAAATGTCCAGAATAGGGAGAGCAATCCTTATTCTCGTTATAAAAATATGCGAGGTTATAAAAGATGAAGAAAATAAATTAGGGGAGGAATATAAACTATGGGAAAAGAAACTTTGAATAAATGCTGTTGTGAGAATACAACAAAATCTTCTTGCGAGGTAGAAAAAGACAATTTGTGTCCTATATGTGAAAAGCAGGGGACCCTTGTAAAAAATATTACAGTAAAGCATATGGTGATTAACGAGCTATTGGAACTGGTTGGTGATGACGATTGTTTTTTATGTATGAGTGAGGATTGCGATATTACATACTACAATCCAAAATCGAGTGTCAAATTTAATAGGCAACAGGTAAAAGTACCAATATGGTTTAAAAAAGAAGCAAATCCTAAATTTGCCTGCTATTGTAGTGAAGTAACAGAGGAACAAGTTATAAATGCGGTATTAAAACATGGTGCTACTAATATGAAAGAGGTTTTAAAAATTACTGGAGCAATGAGTAACTCACAATGTCAAAAGAAAAATCCATTAGGAAAGTGTTGTCATCAAATAATTCAAGCTTCAATAGACAAAGCATTATCCATGAAGTAACCAGAATTTTATTATGTCACAATGTTCTTTAAATGCCGATTAAGTGAAACTCTATATTTGGGATTTAACTTAAAAGTTTGAAGTTATAAAAGATAAGCAGAAGGTTGTGTTAAACCTTCTGCTTTTTCTATTGTTAAAATACATGCTATTTGATGTATTAATTACTATATAAGCACCTCAAAAACGAACCCGTTGGTTATTATATCGGGACTCTTTATATATATTTATCATTTAAAGTAACTTGTATAATTTAGTTTTTCACAATTTTGTAAAACCATTTTTTTGCAACCTCAGCTGTAAAAATATAAGAGGCTATAATGATTGCAATTATTAGCAATACCCAAATGGAAATAGGGGCCAATCCAAGTAACCCTGCTATAGGAGTAAATGGTATAATTAATGCTACAAATGCAACGGATATTGTGGCAATTGAAAGATATTTTCCAGGAACACTTTTGAAGAAGGGCTGTCTACTTCTTATAACTAAAACGATTAAGGAAGCAGAAATAACTGACTCAATAAACCAACCTGTTCTAAATTGAACATCTGTTGCATGAACAATAAATATTAATACTGCAAAAGTAATATAATCAAAAATTGAACTAATTAAACCAAAGGTTAACATGAATTTACGAATGAAGCTGATATTCCATTTTCTCGGCTTCATAATCATTTCAGCATCCACAGAATCAGTAGCTATAGTCATCTCAGGGAAATCCGTTAATAAATTTGTTAGTAGTATTTGCTTTGGAAGTAGTGGTAAAAATGGTAAGAATAGTGATGCTCCAGCCATACTAAACATATTCCCAAAGTTTGCACTGGTTGCCATGAATACATATTTAAGTGTGTTAGCAAAGGTTATTCGCCCAGCTTTAACTCCATTTATAAGTACATCTAGATTTTTTTCTAGCAGTACGATATCTGCCGCCTCTTTTGCAACATCAACTGCACTATCAACAGAAATACTGACATCAGCAGCATGAAGCGCCGAAGCATCATTTATTCCATCACCCATGTATCCAACAACATAGCCAGCTTTCTTAAGTGCAATTATTATACGTTCCTTTTGGTTTGGTTCAACTTCAGCAAAAACTGATACTTCGCCAACCTTTTTTAAAAGAGCACCATCGCTTATCTTATAGATTTCTGGACCAGTTAGTATTTTTACATCTTTTAAACCCATCTGTGAAACTATATTACCTGCAATGAGTTTATTATCACCTGTAATTATTTTTAAAGAAATACCTAATGTTCTAAGCTCTTCAACGGTGCTAACAATATTTTCTTTTAGTGGATCAAATAGTGTAATAAATCCTAAAAATATCATGTCAGTTTCAAGTTCATTTTCTGTTGTTGGTTTAGATTCAATATTCTTATAAGCCACTCCAAGAGTTCTGTAGCCCTTTCCGCTATATTCCTCGTATTGTTTTTCTATAGATTCAGAGACCTCTTTTATGTCTACTACTTTTCCATCTGCTATTTCAGCCTTGGTGCATAATTCTAAAATATTTGTAAGTGCACCCTTTGTAATCATAATATGTGTTTGCTTTTCTCCAGGATTTTTAACAGGCTCAGTTAAAATTATACTTAGCCTTTTCCTTATAAAATCATATGGATGCTCACCTAGTTTCACATAATCTTTTACATCAATAGATTTATAGGTCCTTATTGCTTCATCAATTGGGTTAATAAAGCCTGATTCAAAGGATGCATTAAGATAAGCATATAGAAATACTTTATCACTCTGTTTCCCATTTACATCTATAGTTGATTGGAGTTTAACAGTACCGTCAGTTAAAGTACCTGTCTTATCAGAACAAAGTACATCCATACTTCCAAAATTTTCAATAGAAGCAAGACGTTTTACTATGACTTTTACCTTGGCCATCATCTTTGCACCACTGGCAAGATTAATACTAATAATTGCAGGTAGTAGCTGAGGGGTTAAACCAACAGCAAGTGCCAGTGAAAAAAGAAATGAATCAAGAGCTGGGCGCTTTAAAAGTACATTAATTGAAAATATTGCCAAAACTAATATTAAGGTTATTTCCATTAGGAAGTAGCCAAACTGCCTTACACCTCTTTCAAACTCTGTTTCCATGGGCCTTAATTTAAGTCTTTCGGAAATCTTTCCAAACTCGGTATCCTTTCCAGTACTGATTATAAGCGCTTTGCCTGTTCCGCTTATAACATGTGTCCCCATCCATAGTGAATTTTTCCTCTCTTTTAAAGGAGTTTCAAGCGGCAAAACACCTACTTGCTTTTCCACGGGATATGTTTCACCGGTTAAAGTAGCCTCATCTATATTTAATGAATCTGATTCAAGTATTAGACTATCTGCTGGTATAACTGCACCAGCTTTTAAGATGACTACATCACCAGGAACAATATCTTCTACGCTAATATTTATGGGTTTACCATCCCTTAGAGCATTTGTTTTTATTTTAACTACTTCTAGTAGCTTAGCAACTGCATCATTGGCACCATGCTCTTGCCAAAATCCTAAAAGCCCACTAATAAGAACAATTGCTAAAATTATAATAGCATCCACTGTATCGTGAAGAAAAAAGGAGAGACCAATAGCAAAAAACAAAATTATTATTATTGGACTTTTAAATTGAGATAATAGAAGATTAAGTGTGCTATTATTTTTGGGGGGCTTGATTGAATTGGGACCATAGGTGGATAGCTTTTCCTTTGCCTGATTACTTGTTAAACCATCTTTTGAAGCTTTATAACTTTTTAAAATATCTTCTGATGATATTGACCAGAAACTTTTTTTAAAATCTTCCATATTAAATACCAACTCCTTTGTAATTACTAATTTACCCAATCATTTATACCAGTATACATCTTTTGCTATTACAAAATATACTTTAATATAAATAGTTTATAACAAAATATATAATATAAAAGTGTAAAAAACATTTTGATTATTTTGATTTATGTTTATTGGATGAAATTAATTGGTATAATGTTTTTATAAGGTTTCTATTAAAGCCTACGAGAAGCTTGTGAAATTATGATTTAGAAAGGAGATAAATATGCAAAAAATAGTTCCACATTTATGGTATGACAAAGAAGCTAAAGAAGCGGCTACGTTTTATATCAGTTTATTTGAGAACTCTAAGATTTTAAACGAGGCAGTTATCGGAGATACCCCTTCAGGAAATACGGAAATTATAAGTTTTGAATTATCTGGGCAACAATTCACTGCAATAAGTGCAGGTCCTTATTTTAAATTTAACCCATCGATTTCCCTTATGGTAGCTTGTAACTCTTTTGAGGAAGTGAATACTAAATGGAAAGCATTATCAGAAGGTGGGACGGAATTGATGCCACTCGGTGAATATCCATTTAGCAAGTGGTATGGCTGGATTCAAGATCGCTATGGGCTGTCCTGGCAATTGATGCTTGTTGATAGTGGGCAAGTGGCTCAAAAGATTACACCAAATTTTCTATTCTCAAATTCTGCATGTGGAAAAACCGAAGAAGCAGTAAAGTACTATGCGGAAGTTTTTGAAAACTCAGAAATAGGCATAATTAGCAGATATGGAAAGGATGAAGCAAAGTCATCAAAAGCTCAGGTGAATTACGCTGCTTTTAAGCTTTGTGGTATTGATTTTTCAGCCATGGATAATGCATTTGATGTAGATTTCAATTTCAATGAGGCATTTTCACTCATTGTAAATTGCGAGGACCAAAAGGAAATTGATTACTATTGGGATAAACTTTCCGCTGTTCCTGGGGCAGAGCAATGTGGATGGGTAAAGGATCAATTTGGTGTATCGTGGCAGATTGTGCCATCAAATATGGACGAAGTCTTATTAAATGGCACAAAAGATGAAATTAAAAGAGTAACAGAGGCTTTTCTAAAAATGAAAAAGTTTGATTTAAATGCCTTGGACAAAGCACGGTTAGGACGTTAATTGATATGTGACTATTTCCCTTGTTTAGCAATGAAGATGGATAGAGTGGTGTCAATAGAATTTTTAAATATTCGTTTTTCTGTTAATTGGCTATTGACAGTTACCTTAGAGGATAGCTTAAACTCAATTTTAGGAGGCGATGATAATGAAACTTAATGAAGTGATGAAAGAAACAGGACTAACAAAAAAAGCAATTTATTATTATGAAGAGGTAAATTTGATTAAACCAGAAAAAGATGAAGGTAGTAACTACAGAAGTTACACTTTGGATGATGTAAATAGGTTAATTACCACTCATGCTCTAAGAAAACTAGATTTTTCTATTAAGGATATTAAACTTATTTTGTTAGAGGAACATGACATTACACAAGTTATAAATAAACAATTAGACGTTATTAAAGACAAAATTAAGCTGCTGAACAAAAGTAAAGGAGTACTAGAGAATTTAATTGAGCAAGGAATAGATTCAAATATTAATAATCTAAGGTTCTCAATTCAATTTTTAGATGAAGAATCTAAAAATATTGCTGGATATATGCAAAAAGAACTTAATAGGATACTACCAGGTAATATGGGTAAGATGTTTGCTATTCACTATGGACAATTTTTAAATGAACCGCTTGATACTAAAGAAAAACAGAAGGCTTGGTTGGACCTTATAAATTTATTGGATTCTCAGGAAGAGGTTCAATATGGAGAAAATATAAAAGAGCTTATTAATGAATTGTATGGGAAGTATAGTGAAAAAGATTTGATTGAATTAAATGAAAAATCAAAAGACATAACATATAAAATATTAGAACGAAAAGTAGAAGTTAGTAAGGTAGAAAAAAACGAAATGAAAGCAAAAATTGAAGAATATGAAAAAACGCCTCAATATCAAAAAGATTTAAAAATTCAGCGCTTTATGATTGATAATATAGCTCCGATTTTGAATGAAATTGAGGTATTTATGTGTATTTTAAGCACTAGATTCGAAAGGTTCAACAAGATATTACGTACCGCATACTAGAGCTTGAATTTATTAAGAAGATAGTTGAAAAAGCTGTGAATTTTAAATTCACAGCTTTTAGTATTGAAGTAAAGGGGGAGACTTCGCTTTAATGGTTATTCATATCATTTATTAATATGTTCTATTTAAAGTGGATAACAGGACTGTTGATTGATAAGGTCTTAAACACATATCCTTGTTCTTTTAAGTTTTTAATTATTATAGGCAAAGCCTCGGCGGTAGTTGTCTTTGGTTTTGAATCGTGAAGTAAGATTACAATAAACTTCATACCCTTAACCCCTCTCATAACATTATCTATAATAACATCTTTACTTTCTGTTGTTTTGTCTGAATCTCCCGAACAAACATTCCAATCAATATATTGGTAGCCTTTTCGTATTGCTTCCTTTATTAATTGGTTCATTATATCTTTGCCACCATAGTTATTACTTATTGTATTGTTTGATCCACCAGGAAATCTCATAAGAGTAGGCTTTGGGATCCCAATACCTTCTAAATAAGAATTTAATTTATCTACGTCTTGATTATAGCTAAGGATAGATGAATATTCTGTTTTGTAATCATGTGAATAAGTATGATTTCCTATAACATTTCCTTGACTTATAATTTGTTTGTATACATCTTCATATCCAGGGTGTCCATTAACGAAAAATGTTGCATTAATATCAATATCTTTTAAAATTTTTAACACTTTAGAAGTATTCTGGGAAGGACCATCATCGAATGTAAGATATACTTCCTTTTCGCCTGGCTTGATTAGGTTATTAGTTATAGTCTTAGTACTCACTACCAATATATCAATAGAATTATTCAAAGCATTTACTTTTGAGTCTGACTTAATTATTGATGACTTAGGACCTTTGATGGCAACCTCTAATTGTTTATTTATATTAATCTCATAATTATGAGAAGTTTTAAGAGTTTTTATTTCTACTTTTGAACTATATAATATTAAGATTAATATGATTAGAGAAGGAATTAATATAATTATAAGTCTTTTTATAATGACCGCCTCCGTAAGTAATAATATACTATATCCTATGCACTTTTAAAGATTGATAAAGTCAATATATTCACTAATACCTAGTTATGTTCCTAATGCTTTTGTAAAAAAAGCTAATGTGATAAAATGAGTTTAAGAAGAATTTAAATAGTAAAATGAAAATTTATCAAGCAAAATAAATATGATTGTGAATAACAACATGCCACTTGCCACGTGGGTGGCACCATTAGGGGGAATCAACTTTGGGGTATTTTAAAGTATATGCTCGTAAGTATAGTATGGGATTTTTTACTGCAGTGTTCTTTGTAACACTAGAAGCATTTTGTGATTTGTTGCAACCAACAATAATGTCTAAAATTGTGGATGTGGGAGTTGCAAATAATGACTTAAATTATGTAATTAAAATGGGCATTATTATGCTCATTATTGCTGGATTTGGAGCAATAGCTGCATCTATTCGTAATGTTGTGGCCAGCAATGTTTCACAAAAATTTGGCACAGAAATGAGATCTGATTTGTTTAAGAAAATTCAAGGGTTTTCTTTTGAAAATGTTGATAAATTTGAAGGGGCTACTCTAGTAACAAGGCTTACAAATGATGTAACACAGGTCCAAAATTTTGTAAATGGACTTATGAGGATATTAGTTAAAGCACCTATTGTAGGGATTGGAAGTATTATAATGGCTGTGAGACTTAACTTACGGCTATCTATAATTTTGTTTGCTATTGTACCAGTTGTAGCTATTCTTATATTTGGCAATATGAAGCTTGGATATCCTTATTTTATTAAGGTACAGAAATCACTGGATAGTGTAAATAGAGTTATGCGAGAGTATTTATCAGGAGTAACAGTAGTTAAAGCTTTTAATCGATTTGATTATGAAATAGATAGGTTCCAAAAGAAGAATATACAACTTACTCAGTCTTCAACAGCAGCTATGAAAGTAACAGCTGCTTTTACCCCAATTATTGGACTAGTAGTAAATATTGGAATAGTACTCGTGATTTGGATAGGCGGCATAAATGTAAACAAAGGTAATATGCATGTGGGACAAATAATTGCATTTACAAATTATATGACACAAATATTATTTTCACTTATGATGGTAACTAATGTTTTTACAATGTTTGTACGCGCTAAAGCATCTTCTCAACGTATTAGTGAAGTGTTTTCAGAAGAGGATAGCATGATTAATGGAAAGGAAATTATGGAAAATTCTAAGTGCAAAGGAAGAGTTGACTTTGAACATGTGTTTTTTTCATATAATAAAGATAAGGAGCCCATATTAAAGGATATATCATTTACCTGCCTTCAGGGAGAAACTGTTGGAATAATAGGATCAACAGGTTCAGGTAAAAGTACTCTTGTGAATTTAATTCCAAGATTCTATGATACTTTAAGTGGAGAAATAAAAGTTAATGGTGTTAATATTAAAGAGTTAGATATAAAGTCATTAAGGGAGAAGATTGCAGTAGTACCACAAAAGGCAATGCTGTTTTCAGGCACAATACTAGGGAATATAAAATGGGGGAGTGAAAAGGCAAGTTTTGAAGAAATTAAAGCGGCGTCTATAGTGGCTGATGCACATGAATTTATTGATAGACATCCAGAAGGTTATAATGCCAAAATTGGACAGGGCGGTGTTAATTTTTCCGGGGGGCAAAAGCAGCGTATAGCTATAGCAAGAGCATTAGTGAAAAAGGCTGAAATTCTAATACTTGACGATGCAACCAGCGCTGTGGATACAGATACAGAGGTGAAAATAAGGAAGAGCTTAAAAAAATATGCTAAGGATTTAACTTGCATTATAATAGCACATAGAATAACTTCTGTAATGGGAGCTGACAAAATAATAGTATTAGATAACGGGGAAATTAAAGGTATTGGAAGCCACGCGCAGCTTTTAAAGAGTTGTGCTATTTACAATGATATCTTCCTTTCTCAAATTGGAAAGGAGATGCTGTAGATGACTGATAATAAATATAAGGATAAAAATAATAGTGTTAATATGCCAACTACAGGTGGTGGCTTTGGAAGAAGAAATATGGCACCTGTAGTAAAACCTAAAACTTTCGTAAAAACTGTTAGAAGACTGTGGAGCTATTTTGGAGCTGAAAGAAAAACATTAATAATAATATTTATTTTTATAATAATAGATTCTGCAATAGTACTTATGGGACCATATCTAATAGGGCGCGCAGTGAATACCATGACAATTAAAAGTGGAAAAGTAGATTTTAATCTTTTGAGCATAATTGTAATTGCACTATTAATATCCTATTTAGCGGATGCAGCTATAAATCTATTCCAAGGATTTGCCATGGCAAGTTCCAGTCAAAGAATAGTTAAGACTATGAGAAATAATTTGTTTTTAAAGCTCCAAAAGCTCCCAATGGCATTTTTTGATACAAACAGTCATGGAGATATTATGAGTAGATTGTCAAATGATATTGATAATGTTAGTTCTACTATTTCTCAATCTGTTATTGCGCTTATGTCAGGAGTTATAACTATAGTAGGGTCATTTATTATGATGATAATTTTAAGTCCTATATTAACTGTGGCAAGTTTAATTACAGTACCACTGGTATTTTTGTTAACTGGCTCCATTGCAAAAAAGACAGGTAGGCTTTTTAAAGCTCAGCAAATGGAACTTGGAAAGCTTAATGGACTGATTGAAGAAACTATCTCTGGAAATTATATAATAAAAGCTTTTAACCATGAAGCTAAAACAGTAAGTGAATTTGATGAAATAAATGAAAGATTATGCGCGGTGGGACTCAAAGCTCAAATATATTCTGGATTTCTAATGCCGATTATGAATGTCATAAATAACATTGGGTTTGCAGCAGTAGCTGGAGTAGGTGGAATTCTAGCAGTAGAAAGTATGATTACAGTAGGTGTAATTGCCAGCTTTTTAAGTTATTCAAGGCAATTCGTAAGACCACTTAATAACTTGGCAAATATATTTAATACACTGCAATCCGCTGTGGCAGGAGCTGAAAGAGTATTTGAAATACTGGACGCGGAGGAAGAAACAGAAGATGTAAAAGAGCCAAAAGAAATTGTTGAATCCGAAGGGCATGTTCAATTTAATAATGTGTATTTTGGATATAGAAAAGATGTAAACATTCTTAAAGATATTAATTTTGAAGTCCAGATTGGCGAAAGTGTAGCACTTGTAGGACCAACAGGAGCAGGGAAGACTACAATTGTAAATTTACTTACAAGATTTTATGATGTTTCAAGTGGAATAATATATATTGATGGGGTAGACATAAGGGAATATACAAGAGACAGCCTTAGAAGGTGTTTTGGTATAGTTCTTCAAGATACATATCTTTTTACAGGAACTATAAAAGAAAATATAAAATATGGAAACCTAGATGCAACAGATATAGAAGTACAAAATGCAGCTAAAATGGCAAATGCACATGAATTTATAAAAAGGCTTCCTAAGGGTTACGAAACACTACTTTCTGAGAGTGGAAGTAATCTCAGTCAAGGACAAAGACAACTTTTGGCCATTGCCAGGGCAATTTTAACAAATCCATCTATATTGATATTGGATGAGGCTACCAGTAGTGTTGATACTAGAACCGAACTTAGAATACAAGAAGCTATGCTTAAATTAATGCATGGAAGAACTAGTTTTATTATAGCTCACAGACTAAGTACTATAAGAGATGCAAATAAAATAATGGTTATAGATGATGGACAAATTATAGAGATGGGAAACCACGCGGAGCTTATAAATAAAAAAGGGAAATACTATAATATGTATTTTAACCAATATAATAATAGTGACGATGAATAAGGTTAACTTGTCAGCTTTTTTATCAAGTTTATTATTTATTTCATCAAACCTTGAATTTATTTCACCAAACTTTGTATTCATTTCGGTATACATTCGTATAGCATTATAAACATTATTTCTACAGCTATGATATAATACAATTAGAAATAAAGTAAAAACTTCCAATAAAAGTCTATTTCCTATAGGAGATAGTTCGAATTAACTATACTTTAGTAAACACTTATAAGATTTTACAAAATAAATTTTAAGGAGATGTTACTATGTCATGGTGTCCGAAATGTAAATGTGAGTATCGTGAGGGATTTACAAGTTGTAGCGACTGTGGATGTGAATTAGTGGAAGTGCTTGAACCTGAAAAAGATGAAGAAATAATAGAAGATGATACTCCGGTTTTCCTTATATCAGTTAGTGATGATTTTGAAGCAAGAATAATTGAATCAAAACTAAATGCTTTTGGTATACCCTCATTTAAAAAAACCGATGGCCTTAACGGTATTTATGGTTTTACAGGTACTTCAGGTATAGATATATACGTACCTTCTATGTTATTGGAGGATGCAAGAGACTTAATTGATATTCAAATCAAATAAAACTATGTACAGTAAAAACCATCTGAATTCCAGATGGTTTTTTTAAAATCCGTTGCCCTTTTCAAGTAAATGTAATATTCTGTTATTATATAATTATACAATTGTCTAATTATCTAATAACTAAATAAAGGAGAGATTGTATGTCTGCTTTGAATTTACCTTTTAAAGCTTTAGCCGATCGAGTATTAGTCCTTATTGACCTTCATAGTTATGTGGTATTCACAACAATCATCACCTTGCATGAATGTTTTATTATGATTACATGAAATATTTGGGTTAATACCTTTCACTAAATAAGGATCTCCATAACAGTGAAGGTAGTACATAATGTTTTCAACACCCAGTTCTCTTGCGACCTTTGATACTAAACACCCTTCACGCCTTAGAATTGCTTCAGATTCACTTTTACAAACAAGATTTCCTTTTCCAAAGATTTCTAAAAAATCATCTAAAGTATCGCCTCTATTTGCAGAAATATCCTGACCACGCTTTAATGCATCATTTGCGGTATATTCTTTAATAATTTCTATTACTTTATCCCCATACACTTCTTTGAGTTTTTCAATAATCGCAACTGTATTTTTCATATACATTTTAAGCGGTTCTTGCCAATTCACATTGATTTCCTGAATTGATTTAACAACATCTTCGCCAAAAGCAGTTATCAAGTGTTCAACTATTTTTGTTGCTCATTCCACCTGGAAATTGTACAGTTCATGGCAAAAAAGTTGTTTGACTTCATTCTCAATAATATGATTATCCATAACTAAACCTCCTATAAGCGGTATTTATTAGAGTGTAACATAATAAAAAATTAAATCACAGACTGGTAATACTTGGATTTTTATGGTATAATGTATATATAGAAAAGAAGCTATGAAAATGTAAAAATACATTTTCATAGCTTTTTTTTTGAAAGTTTTACTATAGAGATTTTCATATTTTCAGAAAGATAAGAAAAATTATTATCATAACACATAATATTTTTAATGTAAAACATTAAAAATATATTGCAATTCACAAATTTATATGTTATTGTTAAATTATTCAATTAATTACATGAAAAGGGGGCTATTACCATGAACACACAAAAAGATATTTTGTCTAAAGTAAATACTTACAAAAAAGTTATAAGAACCATATGGTATTTTACTTTTGTAATGGGTGTACTTATAATAATTTGTGTTTTTACTTTTATTTGTTTAAATTTATTAGGCACACTTCCATTGGGGAACTTAGTACTTGAATTTACAGCACCAGCACTAAAAATGAATATAGAAAGTAAAATGATTGAGCAAGCTGTAACACCCGCACTTATATCTATAGGAATTAATGGAATTACAATTTGGGCTCTTTTGATTTATTCGCTACACCAGTTTTTTAAAATTTTCGAATCATTTGCAGAAAATAATACTCCTTTTATCATTGATAATGTTTATAGAATAAAGCGGATTTCTTATGGCTTCTTCATTTATTCCATAATAATATTTGCTACAGGCATGGTTTTAAAACTTTTGTTTCTTCAAAACTTTTCAATTTCCGGTTTAAATGGTATTAAGATAAATATTAATGCATCAATACCTTTCTGGCCAGTAGTATGTGGTATTTTTGTTTTAGGAATTTCAGAAATATTTAGTTATGGATTAAAATTGCGACAGGATAATAATTCAATAGTATAAGGTGAGGCAAAGGCAAATTATTGTCAGAGGGGATATAGTCATGATTGAAATAAAAATGTCTTGAATATAAAAATTAATACAGGAGGTAACTATTGTGAACGGAAATGAACAAATATTTTTTGTTATTTGTATGATATTGTTTTTTTTAGTTAGCGTTCTTTTGATGCTAATACCAAATAGGATTTTCGAAATTTATATAAAGTTGATCAAGTTATTTGGTTTCAAAATTACCTATTCAACAAAAGCCCTTATATTTGGAAGAATCCTTGGTGTTTTGCTGTTCCTTTGGGGTATATTTCTTATCTATATTTCCCAAAAGTGATGTTATTAAGCAAGGTCATGTGTAGCAGTTTAGGAAACTGCTACACAAAAGATATGGAAATTAATATATTTAAAATTAAAACTGAAACAGGATAACAAATCAAAAGTATGAGGTGATTGAAATGGCGATTATTATAAGATTGGATAGGGTCATGGTTGATAGAAAAATATCTTTAAATGAACTTGCAGATAAAGTTGGAATATCAACAGTTAATTTATCTTTGCTTAAAACCGGAAAAGTAAAAGGAGTCCGTTTTAATACTCTTGAAGCCATATGCAAAGTGCTAAATTGTCAGCCCGGAGATATATTAGAATATAAAGAAGAGTAAAAACATATTTTATATTTAAAGGAGAAAAACATGGATTATAATATTATTGCTAAAGAAATTCTTTCAGTATATCCTATTTCAGAGCCGGAAATTCAATTTATTAGGCATAATGAAAATATAACTTTCAAAGTAATTGATAGGATATACAATAAACATTATTTATTACGCATACATAAACCTAGCATTGAAGGTTTATTTGGGCTACAGCATACACTAGAAGGCATAAAATCTGAAATTAAGTTATGCCACGGTTTTAGAATGGATAGACGGGTCGACTCTTACTCTTGAAGAGGATAATATTGAGAAAATAACCTTTGCATTAGGACAAAATCTTGCACTATTTCATAAATGTTTAAAGGAGTAGATTCTTAGTGAAATATAAAGATGGGAGGACTAAGGGCATGTGGATGATGTGGGTTAACGCAGAATCAAAATCTAAAATTCCTTAGATAATTCGCTAAATTGTATCAAAATCTAGGTCTATAGACATACATATACACAACCGCCTGTAAGAGGACTTGCAGGCGGTTGTGTTTTTTGATTAATGGGTATCGCTTCTACAGTTATGTCAGTTAATAAAATATCTAATTTGGGCGTAACTACATTGAGGTTATTAATTTTTAAGTATATTTATTTATCATAATCCTTTAACATAATTGAAGGATACCCATACTATAAATTGATGAAACTTTAATTGGAGGATAGTTATGAAAAATTATGAAATGGAAGACTTAGACTTTATACCTTTTCAGTATCCTATAATGTACCCAATGATGACATATAAAACGGGATATAGGATGGAGGATCCAGAGATAGAAAGAAATATACCGAAACAACAACAGCCAATTCCACAGCCTATTCCACAACCTATACAAGAACTAAAAATACAACCTAAAATTCAACCGCAAAATATGGAATTAAATATACAACCTAATATAGCACCGCAAAATATGGAATTAAATATACAACCTAATATAGCACCACAAAATATGGAATTAAATATACAACCTAAAATGGCACCGCAAAATATGGAATTAAATATACAGCCTAAAATGGCACCGCAAAATATAGAATTAAGTATACAACCAAAGATGGAATCAGGCAATATGGAACTTAATATTGATCCTAAAATGGGATTATTAAAAATTGAACCGATAAAAGTGCAATTAATAATAGAACCAAAAATGGAACCAGTAAAATTACAATTTAATGTAGAACCAATTCAGCAACCTGTAATGACGCAGCAGCCAATGATGAAGCAGCCAATGATGAAGCATATGGTACAATGTCCAATGCCATATAACATGATGATGAATCCGATGGCAATGAAGTATCAATACCATATGATGATGATGATGATGATTATGATGAATTCGATGTCAATGAAACATCCATACTATATGATGATGAATCCGATGAAGCCTCCATGTCATATGATGAAGAATCCAAAGAGAATGGAGTAGATACCTACTTATAATTAATTCTATCTTAGGGAAGTTTTTTGATTTTATAAATATATATAAATAAATCATAAATAATGATATTTTATGTGAATACATTAATTAGAGTACAGCCACGCCAGCATTGTTTGCAAGGCGTGGCTATTTTCTATGTTAAAGTATCGAACAAACAATAGGGGTATTAAAGCAGTAATGTATTACTATTTAAGTTAAGAATTTAAAATAGTGCTTCGTAATACAGTAAGTGCTAATCTTACTGGCTTTTTATTTATAAGGAATTTACAAGAAATAAAAGGGATTATAAGTTAATTGTTGAATAATGTAAATAAGCTTAATGAAAGGGGAGAGAAAATGGAAAACCTTATATTAAATAGTATAATGGGAGCATGTGTTGCGGACGCTTTAGGTGTGCCAGTTGAATTTGTAAACAGAGAAACCCTTAGAGAAAACCCGGTAATTGATATGCGCTCCTATGGTACTTATAACCAGAAAGCGGGGACATGGTCTGATGATACAAGCATGACATTATGCCTTATAGATAGCCTTTCTAAGGGGCTTGATTACAATGAAATAATGACAAATTTTATGAATTGGATTAACATTGGAGACTACACTCCTTATGGAGAGGTTTTTGATATAGGAAATGCAACAAGAAAAGCATTGATGCGGTTTGAAAGAGGGGTAGCCCCTTTAGATTGTGGTGGCTTGGAGGATAATGATAACGGCAATGGATCACTTATGAGAATTCTGCCTATTTTATTTTATCTTAGGTCTATTTATGGAACAGAAATCACTGATAATGATGAAGCCATGAACATAATTCACAATGTTTCAGCGCTCACGCATGCACATAAACGAAGCTTAATTGCCTGTGGCATTTATATATCTGTTGCCAATATGCTAATAGCAGATATGGATATTTCTATAGCGGTGGAAATGGGTATTGATAGTGCACTAGAATATTACAAGAAACATGATGAGTTTGCAGATGAAGTACGATATTATAAAAGGCTCAATAATAAGACCTTTGCCCAAACTCCTGTTAAAAATATCAAAAGCAGCGGATATGTGGTTGATACACTTGAAGCGGCTATTTGGTGCTTGTTGAATACAAAAGATTACAAGGACTGCGTTCTTTTGGCTGTAAATCTTGGTGAGGATACGGATACTGTTGCAGCAGTTGCGGGAGGGCTAGCTGGGATATATTACGGTTATGATAATATTCCTAAAGAATGGCTTTCTGTTATAGCCAAGAGTGATTACATAGGAAGTCTTTCAAATCAGCTCTATGTAGCTCTGCGTGATGGTTTTAATATAAGGTAGATTTACATGGAAATGGGGAATTCTAATGGAGGTTGTAATAATAAAATCCCTGACTAATAAAAAATTTATAAGCAAAAGGAATGAAAATTAATATGCGCTATCATGGCGAGGATGGACAATGTGACCCATATTTTTATAAAAAAGATTATAAACAAAAAGTTAAAAATTAATAAGTTGATGGGAGAGTAATAAAAATGAGTTTTTTATTTAAAAACAAAAATAATAATAATAATGGAGTAGAAAAAATTGGATTTGAGGAAGTTTCAAATGATGATAAATTGGTTAGAAGGGCAACGAGATTTAGAATATTAAATACAATAATTATATATAATTCAGAAGATGATTTTTACGAGACATTGGCTACCTGCGTTAATGAATATAACGCAATAGAAACAATAAGTATAGAAGCATTCGATATAAGCGAAAATGTTATAGAGCTTAAAGGTGCATACATTGACTATCAAGAGTATGAAGAA
Source organism: Clostridium estertheticum (assembly GCF_011065935.2). Classification (NCBI taxonomy): domain Bacteria; kingdom Bacillati; phylum Bacillota; class Clostridia; order Eubacteriales; family Clostridiaceae; genus Clostridium; species Clostridium estertheticum. The sequence goes on from NZ_JAAMNH020000001.1 coordinate 2,283,099, forward strand.
GATTCAGAGGTAAACTGTACTGGGAGAATATATTATATATAAATTAGTGCTTAATGGGTCGTTGTAGTCCGAGGTGTTGTAGATGCACTTAAATTAAAGAATTTTACACTAGCAGGACACTCCACAGGAGGATACCTTTTGAATTCAGTGGGCACGCGTCATTCTATGATGAGAAAGAAAGATTTAACAGATAACTTGCTTTATTTATTAAAGGGTAAATGATGGTAATTAAGTAAGAAAAAAAAGGGTAAACACTAGTTATTATAACTAGAGGAGACCACAACTAGATAAGAATGTAAAATAAAAGCTGCGAATTTTAAATTCACAGCTTTTAGTATTAACCTTTTCATATCAATGCTACATATACTGCCATTGCTCACTATTGGGCTTTAAAGCAAAATATAAATGTTCAAAGGCTCTTACTCCCGCACAAAGGCTTGGAATAACAAACAAGAAATTTAAAATTGAGGATATAATTTATTTTGTTTAATCCGAATGGTATCTTTAAGATTAGTAAAGCAATATATATATAATTATACTAAATATTGTAAATTGTATTAATATTGTATATAATTTAATAAGGACACAGTAGTATTTTATTATGAGTTAATTGTTAAGTTGTTTATTATTAAAAATTAGGGGGAAACAACATATGAATGATAATATTATATGGATAATTATAGGAGCATTGTTACTTTCGAGTATATTAACTGGCATTAATCAATTGCGAAATGATATCAAACGCACAAATAAGGTTTTAGAAAAAATTGCTAAACAAATTGGAGTCCCTGAAACATCTGTTGATGATGAAATTAAAAGTCTTGTTATAGATGGTAAAAAAATTAAAGCAATTAAAATGTACAGACAAACTACAGGATTAGGATTAAAAGAAGCTAAGGAACAGATTGATTTATTGAGTGAAAAATTAAAGAATTAGGAAATAAACAATTTTCATTAAGTTTGTAATAAACATGGATTTATGATTATTTCAACCTTGTTAAAAATAACTTATAAATAGAAATGAATTCTTATATGGAACGTATATTTTATTTTCAGCAGATTTTGCTTTGTAACATTCAAAGTTCGTCATAAACAACTGTAAGGCTCCCTACCTACTCGACTAACAATAATTTATAGATATAACGATAAATTAACAAATAAAAAGTGAGGTGTAATATGAAAAACACAAAAACATGTTCTAAATGTAATTCAAAGAATATTATAAGGATACCAGGTAACTTTGGACCATTTGGCTCTGGTAACAATATTACGTGGGGAATTTTAGGCTTTAATGGAGTAAAGGTAACAAGATATCTGTGCTGTGAATGTGGATATTCTGAAGAATGGATTGATAATAAAGAAGATATAGAGAACCTTCAGAAAAAATTTAAATAGAATAAATTATTTCACCATTTTCTTATAGTTTGAATTAATCTGTAAGCAAGGATGTATCTTACAAGAAAAAAATTCTTATTAATCAAATAAAAAATATCCTACATCATAGGAATAGATGTAGGATATTTTTTGCTTTAATTTTCGCTCAAATTAAGTTGATAATATTTGTGTGATTTACTATGGGAAAATTGATTTTGCACCTCAAAAGTGAACCCATTGAGAAAAATGGTTAATTTTTTATTTATTTTTGCTATGTGACAATATTAGCCTAATTTAGCAAAGTTAACATGATAGAATAGGTCAAATGAGGCTTTAAATAATAAAATGCATGATTTTATAGTGAGGTAAATATGGGTAAAAATAAGAACTTGCCATTTGCCACGTGGATGGCACTGGATTTGGATTTGGATTTGGTTTTGGTTTTCCAAGAAAATCCCAAGTATCTGATGTTAAAAATTCTATAAGATTATCAATGACATCTTTAAATGCATGCATAAATGCTCAAATATTAGGTATTTTTACTGAACAATAATTAATTAGAATCTTCTGAAACTCCCACACCTAAAGGAATGGGGTTCTTGCGTACTAAATAACTTCTATATTAACTCGAAAGTTAATATCACTGATTATTTTCCCCAAGAATTTCACTATCAAGCATCACAATTGACGCATTAACGATAGTATATGGCTCATTTCAAAACCTAAGTATATTATATCGTACTAAAATAACCATGTCTAATGGTATATTTTAGTAGGGCTATACATCCCACACCTAAAGAGAGTGGGCTTTCCGCACAAATTCTGTAAAAGTTAATTAGAATTTAATTAACACTTTACTGAAGTATCTAATAATAGGCTGAACTCAGTGTCTTTGCGGAGTTGAGCCTTAGCTAATAACCTTGTTAAATTTAACTAGAATTAGCAAAATCTAAAGCTGATTTACTGATTTATCATAAGCTACTATTTCGCTAACATTTTGAGGTTTGGAACAAGTTAAAAATTATATACGAAGTTTACAAGCACAAATAAAAATACGAAATGAAAGAAAAAAGATAGGATTATTAGTTGATGCTTCTCAAAGTCTACATATGATTTTCAAAGGAAATCCTGGAACAGGAAAACTACTATGGCAAGAATTGTTGCTGATGTATTATATAATTTAGAAATTTTAAGAAGCAGAAAATTAGTAGAAACTGATAGAAGTGGACTTGTAGCGGGTTATGTTGGACAAACAGCCCTAATAACTAAAACTAAGATTGACGAGGCATTAGGTCTATTTATTGATGAAGCATATGCATTAGCTTCTAGAGGAATATATCAAAAAATATATAATACCATAGCCAATGGAAGTATAGTATATGGTAAATTAGAAAGGCTAACAAAACAAGGTGATATAAATGGTTAAATATGACCGTAAACAGCATTTGGAACGGCTTCATGCTGAAAGAAAAGCTAATACTCATAAGAAGTTCGATGAAGCTATACAAAAGCTAATAAAAATCAATAAGACTATAAATTTTAACAGTGTATCACTGGAAGCAGGATTAACAAAAGCAACCTTGTACAATAATGCCGATATTAGAGAAAGAGTTGAAACATTAAGACATCAACAAGCACAAGTACAAGTACATACTCCCGCACAGATTAAAAGAGCAATGGATGAAAATAATAAAGACGCTATAATTGCAAGTCTAAAAAGGAAGATGAAAAAAATGGAAGAAGAAAATAAACAATTAAAAAAACAGGTTAAAATCAGTTATGGAGATATTTATAAAAGTATAGGCTATGTTTAATAAAGATGTTGAAAATGGTTGTATTTTGTAATAAGATACAACTCACTCGGATACAAAATTAAAGGATTTTAAAATTAGGGAAGCAATTTATATATAATTATGTTAAATATTTGAATAATTATATTAATAGGCTCTATAATTGGATAAGGACACTAATAACAAGAGATTAAAATATAAGGAAGTTATAAATTTTATATGGGGGTGTTAATAACGAAAAAGTTATTTTTAATATTAGGAGTTACCTTAGTGTTGATAATGATGTTTGTTGCATGTAAAAAAATTAATGACACAGTTACAATATCTACCGACAAAAATTCATATACTCCTATGATGTCTTATGGAAGTGGAGGAATTAAAATGACACCCAATTTTAATTCTAAGAAAAAATACACTAAGTTGGAGTATCATTGGATTACTGATGAAGGGGAATTCATTAGCGAATTTGCTCATTTGGGTAAAGAGGTGAAAAATCAAGGTGAAACAGTATTATGGAGTGCTATTGTAAATGATAAAGTTGTAGATATAAAAAGTTCTTTTGATATACGATTAGAAGTCATAGATAGTGCGAGTAAAGAAATATTAGCAAATACAAAACTAACTATTACCCCTAATAAAGGCTTTTATGAAGTAAAAAAATAGAATTAGTTAATCTAAATCAATGATAATATTAATTCACATCTTTCTTAAAATATGGATTAAAGGAAGCCATTTTTGGGCTTCCCTTAAAAATTGTCATTTTATCAATATCATTCTTAAACATAGCCAAAGTATATAGTTTCATGTAAAATAATGGTACAATATTTATAATAGTTGCTTCACAATTGTAAGAAAAATTTAACTAAGTAGAAACAACACATTTCATAATGGGGGGGATAACTGCTTATGAAAATAAAAATGTCATCAAATATTTTAATTGTTGCTTTCATATGGATAATAGTTGCAGTAATGTGTATTGTTCAAATTATGATATTGTCTAAAAATCCATCTTTTTTAATAATTGTTGCACCAATAATTATACTAACATTTGCTGGTGCAATAGTTAACAGTATTAACTTCTACATGTTATATAAGGATTTTTTAACCCTTAAAAAGGATAGTATAATTGAAAACTGTGGTTTAATATTTAAGAAAAAAGCATTAAATTTATCTGATATTAAAAATGTAAAATACAATAAAAATAGTATGATTTTTTATATGATGAACGGACGCAAAAAACGTATATCATTATTATTTATAAGTAAAAGTGACGAAATAGTCTTTTATAATTTTCTTACCACCAATTCAATAAACATCGTTACATAAACTCCATATATTTCTACTTAAAAGTTAAAAATAATTTAATTATAAGTTACCGTCAGTAAATAATGAAAGAAAGAATATACTATACATATATAATATATTCTTTCTTTTATTTTTTTTTGGCTATCCATTATCGTTTTTAACTATTAATAATTCACCAATCCATAAAACACTATTTTCGACAGAGGGTTTAGATATATTAACGCTTATAATAGATATACTGATAGTTTATCTTGTACTCCTTTTTTTTAATGTGTATTTGAGTAAGGTGAAGTTGAACAAATACAAGAATAAAACTAAAGACTTTAAATAATATTTGTTTTTATAAAATATAGGAAAATTATAAAAACGTAAATTAAGGGAAGAAATTTGTCTCCCCTTAATTTACGTAATTTTTTCAACACCACTTTTAAACATAGCATAAAAGTAAAGGAAATATGACAGGTAAAATATAGATATAATGATAAAATTTATAGTATAATGAATTGTGAAATAGAGCTAGTTTTATGGTTTTCAAATAAAAATTAACTCATAATTTAAAAAAGATCAAACAAGGAAGAGGATAATATGATAAAAATATTGTTTTTGGAGGATGAGCCCACAATATCTGAGGTAACAACAGAATATATGAAGATGCAGAATTACGAAGTAGTTTGTGCAAGTGATGGAGAAGAGGCATTAAAATTTTTAAAGTGCAATTATTTTGATTTAGCAATACTCGACATAATGGTGCCCAAGATAAGTGGACTAGTTGTTCTTGAGCATATAAAGAAAACAAATCCCAAAATGGCTACAATAATGTTAACAGCTCTTGGAGACGAACAAACGCAGCTAAAAGCATTTAATCTTTATGCTGATGATTATGTACTAAAGCCATTTTCACCCTTGTTACTACTTAAACGTATAGAAACAATATTGCGTAGGACCATGGGTAGCAGCACAAAAATTACCGAAGTAAAAGGCTTATATATAAATGATGAAGCCTATCAAGGCTACTACGACAATGAATCTTTGGAGTTAACATTAAGTGAATTTTTACTTTTACAAACGCTGCACAAAGAACCAAACCGAGTATTTACTCGTGAACAATTAATAATGAAAATTTTTAATGAGGAGTATTTCGGAAGCGATAGAATCATAGATGCACATGTGAAAAATCTGAGAAAAAAGTTACCTAAAAAATATATAAAAACAGTAACCGGTGTAGGTTATAAGTTTGATAAGGAGGGAGATTTTTGAACTTATCAAAGAAGACCTTCGTGTATAGTGCAATTATATCAGGGACTATAGTAACCTTAATGATAGCATATTTTCTATTAATGTTGCCTTCATTATATGTGGATCATATGAAAAAGAGTAATTTTAAAACAATAAAATCCATACAAGAAAACTATATAAATGACGGGAATTATAAAAATATATCCTCAAGTAACCCTGCAGGAACAGCAACCATTAAAATACCGGCTACTGGTAATGCGGTTTTTATCTCAAATAAGTTAATCTCTGTAAAAATAAATATTAATGATAAGGAAATACTAAAGGTTATTGAAAAAGTAAGATACTACGCAGCGCACAGGGAGGAAATAAAAAATATAGATAAAAAGGATTTTGATTTTACAAGTAATACAGTGATTGTTTTTAAAGATAAGTTATTTAAGGATAATTTCCCCCTAACCTTTGAGTTTTTAGAAAATGATTATAAGAATATTTACACGGAAACATCATCGAAGTTTAATGTAGTAAATGATGATACGGTTATTTTTGAATCCAATGTATCTGATGGAAGTAACTATTACACGAACTATATTGCTATAAGTATCCACAAGGACGATACTATCCTATCGGTATTTACAGCAATGACTCCTAAAATAGGCGAGATAAGACCAATAATCATTCAAAGTCTACCGATGATTATTGCCACTGCTCTTTTATTAATATTGGTATCAACTATTTTATTTTCAAGAAAAATAGTGCTTCCAATAGAAAAGCTGGTAAATCATGCTGTGTTTATGAAAGAAAATAGCAATATGGAAATTGAATTAATGAAAATAGAAGGTCAGGATGAAATTGCGGTTTTAGGTGATACCCTAAATGAACTATACCTAAAATTAAATGATAATTTTAAGGAGCTTGAAAAAAAGAATAACTATCTGGCAGAGCAAAATAAAAGGCAAGAGGTATTTCTAAGAGCTTCTTCCCACCAACTAAAAACCCCAGTTGCAGCAGCACTACTTCTGGTGGAGGGTATGATAGATGAAATAGGGAAATACAAAGACGTCAAGGCGCATTTGCCAAAGGTTAAGCTTCAATTAAAGTCTATGAGAAAAATAATAGATGATATTTTGAATCTTAACAATAGCATTGAAGCCATCTATAAGGAAACTATAAATATTAATGAAATAATTGATGAAAGTCTCACCTACCATGAGGTGCAAGTGAAATTAAAGGGGCTAACGGTTAATGTAGAAAAGGAAATTAACTTCACAAATATAAATACAGATAGGAAGCTTATTTTTAAAATAATAGATAACCTAATAAATAACGCTATAACCTATACACCAAAAGAAGGGAATATAAAAATTACATTAACGCAGGGTGCATTAACTATTATTAATTATGGGGCATTTATAGATAGTGAACTATTACCACACATATTTGATCCCTTTGTTTCAAGTAATAATGAAAATAGGGGACATGGATTGGGGCTTTATATTGTAGCTTATTATGCAAGCCTATTAAACTATCAAGTAGAGGTTAAAAATATTGATGCTGGGGTAGAAGTTAGCGTGTTTTTTACAAATACTAAGATTTTAAGAGGATAAATAAGAGGCAGTATTCTTCATATTAATTTATATAATTACCACACCATTCACATACAATCTTCACATGAAATTCATGAGGAGTTGGTATAATTTAACCATAATAAATCTTTAGATGGGGAGAGTAATTATGGTAACTATACAAAATTTAGAAGTGAAATATGGCAAGCAAATTGCATTATCAATAAAATCACCAATAACATTTGAGGCTGGGGATCGCATAGGGATAATTGGCTCCAATGGAGCAGGAAAGTCTACACTAGTTAAATCAATATTAGGACTTACAAATTATAACGGCACCATTCACACGAGTTTAAAGCCAGAAGAAATGTCTGCACACATGCAGGAAAATAATTATGTGGATACCATGGCGGTTAAATATATAATTGAGGCTATTTTGAATACAAAGATAAAAAGCAATAAAGTTTTGCAGGAGCTAATTAGCTTCTTGAATTTTGAGGAATGTCTTAATAAAAAATTTAGTGCATTATCAGGGGGGCAAAAGCAACGTTTAACAATAATATTAGTTTTAATTCAAGATGCACCTTTGGTATTCTTTGATGAAGTTACATCTGGACTAGACTTTGAAACTCGCCAACAATTAATGAATAAAATAACTCAGTGGTATGAGAATAAAGGAGCCACCATTTGCATTGTTTCTCATTATTATGAAGAGCTAGAGAACCTGGCGAGTAAAATACTGATTTTAGACAATGGGAAAGTAGTTGACTTTGGCAGTAAAGAGCAACTCTTTAAGAAATACTGTGGTAAATCAACAATAACCATTGAAAATACTAAAAGAAACGAAGAATTAACGTGGAGCTTCCCTAAAATAATAGCACCTGACCATTTAATAGCTATCTCTTGTACAAGTGATAATAAGGAATTAGAAATAATAAAGGTATTAATAGATGAGGATATAAACTTTAAAAGAAGCAATAGTGATATTGAAATAATGTCTATTAATGCTAAAGCAAGGTACAAGGTCGAACTTGCGGGAGGGGCTAGTGATGAATACAAAGCTATTTAATTTGGGACTCGTAAAATATGAATTTAGAAATTTAATGGGGAATATATTTACAATGATTTTTGGAGTGTTTTTTCCAATAGGGATTACAATATTCTTTGGAAAAGCAATGGTAGGTAAAGTGCCAGGAGATATGAAAGATATTTTTATAACAGGTATATATATCACTAATAGCGTAATTATTCCATTAGCATCTATTCTTATAGGGTATTCTGCTGTATTTTCACAGGAGCTGGAAAAAAATATACCATTACGTTTACGTTTGTTTGGCTATAGTCAGAAAACTGTATTGATTTCTAAAATATGTGCTAATTTGATTTTTATAACCCTATCATTGGTTGTTTACACTGTAGTAGTTTGTTCTGTGTTAAAAGTGCAGGTGCCATCTTTAAGCTCAGCACTTATTTTAATAGTTTCTTTATATTTATTAGCTACCTTTTTGTTTATATTAGCGCATGGAATATCACTATTTTTCAAAAAGTTTGGGCCAACCTTTGCCATAACTATGATGTTATATTTTGCAATAATGGTTTTAAGTGGAATGTTTGGTGTGCAGACAAAAGATCTTCCTGAATCAATAAAGGCTGTGGCATATGCATTTCCAACCACCTATATTAGTGGAGAATTCATAGATTTTTGGCAAGGTGGTAGCTATAACTTTGTGCCATATATTCAGTCCTTTATATTCTTTGCAGCAGTTTCATGTATTATATTATTTATGGCAATACACCATGATAGCAGAAGAATAAATTAGCACAGGCATTTAGTGTTTATCCATTATATTTTTTGCCTCGTGCCACGTGGTTGAACCCTAAAGGATCATTATAAAAGCTATTAAAATGTAAAAACATTTTGATAGCTTTTTTCATTTAAAAAATTTTACAAGGCGAGGTTTATTCTTGAAAGCTTTGAGAAGGAGGGCTTCTGTTTTGATATGAGACTTATGGGCATACCTTCGAAAATATCTTAAGAACGACAATGAAGTTTATTTCAAAAATATAATAATTTAATTGTCTCTTGCAATGAAAAGAATAGTTGTGGCAGCGTAAAACAAAATAAATATTCTGAGGAATTTATTAATCCAGTAATTGAAAATCCAAAAGATTTTCTTACCTATAACCTAGCCAGTGGAGAAATTATTCCAATACATAAAGATATAGAGGATATAAGAAACAAGAGAGCATCATGCACTATTGAACTTCTAAATCTTAATAATTATGTTCTAAAAGATGCAAGGAAGAACTTGATACAGATTTTAGAGGTGTACAGAGAGAATTTTGAAGAAATTACAACTTATCTACAATACTTTTTAGATGATGGTCATAACTTTCCAAGTTTAATAAGGTTCTACATGGAAGGATAAGGTTAAAGAGGAATTTATAAAAAAATTAGAAGATGTTCATAAAAGCTATTAAAATGTAAAAACATTTTGATGGCTTTTTATTTAAAAATTTTTACAAGGCAAATTTTTATCTTTGGCGCCCTATTCATTATTTTTATTGCTACTTTTATTTCTTTGATGGTTGTAAATTATTGAGGTATAATAATATTAATTATGATGAACTCGTAAATAAAATTAACGGAGGAACAAATTGTGAGAATAGCGGAAACGCAGATAAGAGAATGGGCAGATGATATTACTTTTAAAAGAGCAATGCAATATTATGAGGGCGGTTATGTTGAACCGCTAGAAATAAAAGAAAGTACAATGCAAGGCAAAAAAGATATTAAACAATTGAGTATTTCCACCAATGTAATTTCCTTCAACGGGTTTAATAGCAACTCCGTTCATATTAACTGGGATAATAAGTCCAATCAGGTACAGATAAGGTGCAATTGCGAGGAATATCAAGAAGCAGTAGATAATGGAGGTCAGGTTCTTTGTAAACATATAGCAGCGGTGCTTTTAAAATATAGTAAAGATTATCAAGATGATTTAAGTGCAGCTTCAAAAAAATCTGATATTGACTTATTACTTGAAGAGCTTAAAGAAGTTGCGCAGATTAGTGATGATTATAAAAGAGAACTTAATTTAGAGATTAAGTTTTTTGATGATTCATTATCTCCAAAGCCTTATGTCGAACTTAAACTAGGACTTGAAAAGAATTATGTTATAAAAAATATGAGAAATTTTCTAAGTTCATTAATGGAAGAGGAAGTTGTTGAGTTTGGAAAGGGTTTTACATATGATCCAAATTTACATAAATTTAATGCAGTTGACGCGCAAATAATGGAAATGTTCATGGAAATAAGAGATATAGAGGGAGACCGTACTAGTTCCTATGACTATTATAACTCATATAATAATTCAATGTTTACAGGGAAAAAGCTTTTCTTAACAGATAAGGTATTATATAAATTCTTTAGATTAGCAAAAGAAAGAACAATTGATGCGGTGGTTAATAATAAGGAATACAGGGCTACCGATATAATAGAAGGTACCATGCCTCTAAAGTTTAAAATGGGTATGAAAAATGAAGCTATAGAACTAGAGCAATTAGGTGATCTACCAAAACCCTTAGATAAGTCTTATAAAGTATTTTGGTATAAGGACAACGTATACCTTCCTCCAAGGGATCAGTGCTCTAAGTATGTTCCTATCTACAAATTAATTTTAAGCAAAAAAGGCCAAAAGGTAGTTTTCAGTAAGAAGGAAGGGGAAAAGATAGCCTCTTATCTTTTACCTAAGCTTAAAAGCGTGGCAGAGGAGGTTGCTTTTGACAAAAATATTAATGAGAATTTTTACGAAGCACCACTTGTTATTAAGGTTTACCTAGATAAAAAAGATGAGATTATAACGGCTTCAATAAAGTTTAACTATGGCGAAATAGATATAAGTCCACTAGAAAAAAAGGAGAGTCAAAAGACTGAAAAAATACTGATTCGAGATATCAAAAAAGAAGAAAACTGCCAGCGCATACTGAAAAGTTTTGGGTTTGAAGAAGAGCAGAGCTTTTATGTGATGAAAAATGAAAAGAATATGGTGAGCTTTCTTACGGATGGAATGAATAAGCTGCAGGAATTTTCCGAAGTATATTATTCAGAAAGCTTTAAAAATATTAAGGTTTATGGAAAGTCAAACTTAAAAGGTGGAATAAAGCTCAATGAGGATAATTTATTAGAATTTTCTTTTGAACTTGAAGGGGTGAGTAGAGAGGAACTTAAAGATATCTTCAGTGCTTTGAGAGAGAAGAAAAAATATCACAGACTTAAAGAAGGGGGCTTTGTATCTCTTGAAGATAAGGCTATAGAAGACCTTGGTGAGATGATTGACTTCTTAGGCATAAAAGATAAGGATTTAAGCAAAGAAAAGATACTAATTTCCAAATATAATGCCCTATATCTTGATCAAAAGATAAGGGATAAAGAAATGGATTATTTAAAGAGGAGTAAGAATTTTAGAGAACTTACCAATAATGTACGTGATGTAAAAGATATGGATTATGTAGTTCCAGAATCACTGGATAGCATTATGCGTAACTATCAGAAAATAGGTTTTAAATGGTTTAAAACCTTAGCTGAGTACGGATTTGGCGGTATACTTGCAGACGAAATGGGACTTGGTAAAACACTAGAGGCTATAGCCTTTCTACTTTCAGAAAAAGGGGGTAAGCCCTCAGTAGTTATAGCCCCTACTTCACTGGTATATAATTGGCAGAGTGAGATAGAAAAATTTGCCCCGGAACTTAATGCAGTGGTAATATCCGGTTCTAAGAAACAACGAGAAGAACTGATGAATGAGATAAAAAATTGTGATGTGGTGATTACTTCCTATCCCCTTATAAGGCGAGATATAGAAGAATATAAGGAGATCAGTTTTAATTACTGCATTTTAGATGAAGCACAACAAATAAAAAATCCCCTTTCTATAAATGCTACTTCTGTAAAAGAGATTAAGGCAAAGGGGTATTTTGCACTTACGGGTACACCAATTGAAAACTCTTTAACGGAACTTTGGTCCATTTTTGATTTTATTATGCCAGGTTATTTGCTTACCCATGCTAAATTTACAAAATTATATGAATCGCCAATTATAAAAAATAACGATAAAACTGCATTAATGGAATTAAACAGGCACATAAAGCCCTTTATTTTAAGAAGATTTAAAAAAGATGTTATTAAAGAATTGCCTCCTAAAATAGAACATAAGCTGGTGGTGGATATGACAGAGCAGCAAAAAAAGCTTTATGCTTCATATCTTGATAAAGCTAAGAATGACATTGATGAAGAAATAAGAGAGAATGGTTTTAGTAAGAGTAAGATAAAAATACTCTCTATTTTAACAAGACTCAGACAAATATGCTGTGATCCATCTGTATTCATAGAAGATTATGTAGGTGATAATGGCAAAATGGAAGCCTTAGATGAGATTTTAGAAGATAGCGTAGGGCAAGGGCATAGGATACTATTATTTTCACAATTTACTTCTGTGCTTAAAAATATAAGAACTAGATTTGATAAAAAGAATATAAAATATATGTATTTGGATGGAAACACTAAAAGTGAACATAGAATGGAACTGGTTAAGGAATTTAATGAGGGGGATGCAGATGTATTCTTAATCTCTTTAAAAGCTGGAGGAACGGGACTTAATTTAACCGGAGCAGACATTGTAATACACTTTGACCCATGGTGGAACCCAGCTGTGCAAGATCAAGCCACGGATAGAGCACACAGAATTGGGCAGCACAAAACCGTAGAAGTGATAAAGCTTCTTGCAAAAGGTACCATTGAAGAAAAAATATATAATCTACAGCAAAAGAAGAGAGAAATGATTAAAAATGTAATGGACGAGAATACCAATGAGGAAAACATCATAACACAAATGACACAAGAGGATTTGGAGAGTTTGTTTGTATAGTGCTGAGGAGTATTTTGATAGCTTTTTATTTAAAATCTTCCACTAGCAAAAGGCAGCACCAATGAGAACTTTTTAGGTTTACTAATATGAATTTGAAAGGATGATAATTATGATATTTTATTTTTCAGGAACGGGAAACTCTCTTTATGTAGCTAAAAGTATAGCTCAGAATAATAGTGAAAAATTAGTTTCAATATCCGCTACCTTAAACAGAGGTAATGAGTATTATGAATACCTCTTGAAAGCAGATGAAATAATCGGCTTTGTATTTCCGGTATATGCATGGGGGCCTCCCAAAATGGTGGTTGAATTTATTGAAAAACTTAAGATTAGTAATTACCACAGTAACTACATCTTCTCTGTTGTAACTTGTGGAGATAATATCGGGAATACCATGAAAGTTATGGGTGATTGCTTGAAGAAAAAGGGTATAAGTTTTAACAGTGGATTTTCTATAAAAATGCCAAATAACTATATAATAATGGGTAATGTAGACACCAAAGAGATAGAAAAAGAAAAACTATCCAGGGCAGATGAAACCCTAAAAGATATCAATATTACTATTAAGCAAAGAACAACAAATATATTTAAGTTGGAAAAAGGCATTCTTCCCTGGTTATTAACCGGGGTTATAAACCCTTTGTTTAATAAAAATGCCGTTAATACTACAAAGTTTTATGCTAATGATAATTGTACTGGCTGTGGTATTTGTGAAAAAGTTTGTAACTGTAATAATATTAAAGTGAGTGAGAAGGTACAGTGGGGTAAAAAATGTACCCAGTGCTTGGCGTGTATCCATTATTGTCCCGTAAAAGCAATTCAATATGGAAGTGGCACTGAAAAAAAGGGGAGATACACCAATCCAAATATAAGTATTGATGAGATTTCTAAAGAAAGATAAAGATCGCAGTGACAATAAGCTTTGTTTTAGACTATGCGAATCTTAGAAATGGGGAGAAAATATGGAAAGTGAAAACAATAGAATATATGATATTTTTTTAAATTGTTCTTATAGTCAATTAAAGACTTTATTTAAGAAGGCAAAGAGCAAAGAAGAGCAGGATTTTTATATTATGTTATCTAATATGGTTCTACAAAGAGAACAAGAAAAGGTATTAGGTAGATAATTATGCCAACGTACACTATATTTGCAAGCGTTATGGATTATTTTGATGGGTGTAAGTAATTGAGGTATAATGATATAAGGTAAAACGAGTTATGTTCTTGCGGTAGTGGTAAAATATACAAAAAATGCTGTAGGAAGTGAAAAAAGCAAATGAAAATCACAAATATAGAGATTTTATTAAATATAAAGGATTGAAATGACAATAATAAAGAATAGTTTTGAAAAAAGTCTTTTAAGTAGAATTACTAAAGAAATATATATAAAAATTATAAAAAGGTAGTGAATATGGTGAATGGATTAATTATACAAATAAGTGTTGTTTTTGTAGCATTAATTGTATATAAAACAGCTAAGACTAAGAAAACAAAATATCTCTTGACTGCCTCAATTAGTATTTTATATGGAGTAATGCTATTTTTTATTGGTATAAGTATATCAACTGTTTTATTTTATGTGCTTGCTACAATACCGATTATTGTTTTTGTAGTTAACGTAGCAAAGCAGAAATATAGATAGAAGGGTATAATTTAAGTAAACAATTGTAGATTACTGGTCTGATACTCTCACGCCTTAAGGCATGGGAGTATCAGAAGTATGAAAATTCTCTAAATCTTAAATTTTATAACTTAGTTTATAATGATTTCGGATTTATATGACTAATGCGTAAAACCTCTATCCATTTAGGAGGGGGGCACCAAATATTACTAGTGACTTTTTTGATGGTACAATCTTTCGGTAATTTATCGTCCCTTAAGCCTTTAATTCAGCAAAACTAAAGTTCTAGAATTAAATTGCATTTTAAATAATGAAATATAAAAATTTTCCTAAGCGAAGATGCATATAATTATAGTTTTGTTATTTTTTATATCAAAAGGCAAATTTTCACCTTTCGTGAATGATACCATATAAATATAATCACAAAAAATAAAAACTTGCCACTTGCCACGTGGGTGGCACCAGTATATCTTGAAAGTTATTTTTAAAAATAAAATAACCAAGGATTCACCCTGGTTATTTAACGGATTTCAATTTTGCTATGTCATTCCAATTACTACTTGTTATAATTTCAACGTTGCTTATATCTTTCCTAATTGCCTCAACATTGCCCTTGATATGAGAAATATCATTGGTCATATTGTCGTGTTCTGCCTTATTTATCTCTGCTGAGTGCTCAAGAGCTTTAACTATTTGATATGTTTCATTTTGCCTAATTTCTAACCTCTTTAATATTTCTAATATTTCTTTATCCATTTATTTCACCGCCTGTTATTAGTATAATATTATATATCAGAAGTATAACTCATTATATTTATATATATATATTTTATTTTTTCAATTATTTTATCACTCCTCAAGTATATCAAATTTTTGACTGAAATCATATGATATAATAATATTATTTCCAATATAAGAACATATATTCGCATATCCAATAGATATTGTGAATTGGGATTTAATTTTCCTAAGTTTAAATGATTGTAGATACATTTGTGGAAATTATAAATATTAGTGCTGTATTAATATCTTAAAGGTATTTTGGCCAATATGTCTAATATAGAAATTCAATGGTATTTTGAAAAAATATAAAAAAATATCGATTTGAAATTTTGTGTTATGAACCCAAATCATGCGGATTTGATAAAATGGGTAAATCACATTACATTTCTTATAAGAATCGGGAGCCCGCAATTGATGATGGAAATCTAGATGGGATTTATACTGAAGGTAGAGAGGAAGATGATTAAGAATAAGAACTTGCCACTTGCCACGTGGGTGGCACCAAAATAATACATGGAGTTGAAATTATGAACTATACGCAGGCCTACAATGAATTGGAAGAAAATAAATTCGCTCAGAAATGTATCTTAGTTAAAGGAAATTCTGCAAGTGGTAAAACAACCCTTGCAACCACTAAATACAGGGAGCTGATAGAAAATAAAAACATTAAAAGTTCAAATATATTGTGTTTATTTATGAATAGGTATCAAAATATTACATGGTCAAAAGATATGATTTTTAATACTGCTTCTGAAATTAGAAAAAGTTCCTATTATGGATTTATAAGGAGGGAGCTATCTCTCTATTGGCCTTATGTAGTAGAAAATTGCACGGAAATAAAAATTAATATATTAAAGCCTGAGTTCGCATCTTTTGATGCTACAAATTATGCTATGAAAGCTCTAGTTACACATTTCAAAAATTCTAAGGGATACTTTCAAGATATAACGTCAACGTCTTCAAAAATAGCATCAGATTTAATTTCTAATATTAATAATGCTGCACTATCATTAGTGCCTTTTGAGGAAATAGGAACTAGGCTTTATAATTCATTAGAGGTGAATGATTTTTTAGTTAAAGAAACATATAATCAATTGGACGAGGTAACTGGGTATTATATCTCAAAATTATTACGTAATGGTGTTGTAGATTATGGTCTATCTTTTTATTTATATAATAATTATTTACTTCATGATTCAAGATATACTAGTCTAAATAATATAAAATATCTTATAGTAGATGATATAGATGAGGCTTCACCTGCAGAGCAAGAATTAGTATTTAAGATTATTAATAAGGTGGATATGTCATACTTGTTTTATAATCCGAGTGGTGGTCTGTGTAGTTATTATGGAGCTAATACTGATTACTTTAAGAGCAAATTAAACACTGAATATCACGAGATTACCTTAGATAATCATTTTTGCTGCAATGATGATTTTATTAAACTTGCTAGTGTAATAGATAACAGGGCGCACACTTCTTATAGGGAAGATAAAATAAATGAAGATGTCCCTGCCTTTATTGATATGTCATCACAACTAAGACCTCAGATGGTCCAGAAAATAATACTAAAAATTGAAGAATTATTAAATCAGGGATTTATGCCAAAGGACATAGCAATAATATGTCCATTTAATGATTTCATTCTTTCATATGAACTTCACAAAAAAGCAGTGGAATTAAATATATCGGTAATGGAGAACTCAAGTAAGAACAGATTTATAGACAATGAATATTTACACCCTTTAATAGTGCTCGCAGTATTATGCAATGATTATAAAAGCATAAGGTTAACAAAGGAAGATTATAAAAACTTTTTTTCTTTTATGTTAAGGCTAGATGCTACGCGGAGTTCTCTGCTTTATCCTTTTGCGCGAGAAGGTGGGTTGCAAGATCTTAGTCTCGATATTGAAGATAGAGTAGGAAGCGTAGCAGTTGGTAAATATAATGAGTTAAAAGAGTGGATAGAAAATTATAAAGTTGATTTAAAGGACCACAAGAGATCTCTTGGCGAATTTTTCAGAAATGCATTTTCAGAGGTACTTATAATTCTTCCAAAAGTTGAAGAACATATAGAGGACTATATAGGGTTATATGAAAGCTGCGAAGGTTTCATAAATACTTTAGATAAATTAGAATTTAAAGGGCAATGTTCAGAGGAGAGATTTATAGAATTTATTCGAGGTGAGGGAAGTGGATTTTATTCTATGAATGAGTTGCAGGAAATGTTATTACAAGATAATTGTATAGTTTTAACATCTCCTTATACATATTTGACCTCTAATTTAAGCAGTAAGGTTCAGATATGGACAGATATCAGCAGTAATATGTGGTCTCCAAGAAATGTGGGCGAATTATCAAATGCTCATGTATTAAAGAGTAATTGGAATATTGATGATATGTATACCGAAAAGGAAGAAAATAAAAATGCTTATGGAATTCTAATGTCTGTTATTAATTGCTTATTAAGAAAATGCAGAGGTGAATTATACATATATGGTAGTGAATATTCTTTAAGTGGATTTGAGCAGGAAAGTAAATTTGCAGATATGCTTATAGAAATATTAAGTGAAAGAGGTGAAACTATTGACTAAGGAGATGAATGATGAAGATATTAGTAATGAAGTTAAAGAAATAATTTATAGAGAGGACCAATTGCCTATAATGAAGTATCGAGGAGGAACTATGGCGGTCCCAGCAGTTCCAGGAGCGGGAAAGACCTTTATAATATGTAATCTAGTATGTGAGATTATAGTGGATAAGGTCCATAAACCTGGCAAAATACTTATAGTTACACTTATGAATAGTGCAGTTAACAATTTTAAACATAGAATCTCAATGGTGTTACAAAATAAAGGAATAAACGCAAGCAACGATTATGAAGTTATGACTATCCATAGTTTAGCACTAAAAATATTAAAAGATAGACCAGATGTAATGGGGGTCAATGCGGAATTTGAAATATTGGATGATGTTAATAAAAGTTTATATTTAAATAAATGTATATCAATGTGGCGAAGGAAGGGCGGAGAAGCTTCATTTAAGAGTATGATATCGGATAAAGCCTTAAATAATTACGCAGGCAAACAAGATAATTGGTGGAATGATTTTTTTATAACAGCGGATACGATTATTGGTGAATTAAAGATAAATGACATTTCTCCTGAAAAATTAAAAGAGGATATAAAGTCATTAGATCAAAATAATATCTTAGTACATATATCTGAAATTTATGATGCTTACACCAAAATCTTAAAAAGTGAGGGTTATATAGATTACAATGATTTGTTAATTCTTGCGTATAAACTTTTAAAAACTGATGTTGCTGTTAGAGAAAAGCTGCAAAAGAAATATACCTTTGTGTTTGAAGATGAATGTCAAGACTCTAACTTAATTCAAGGAAAAATACTAAGCTTAATTTCAGGCAAAAGTGGCAATTTAGTAAGAGTTGGTGATGTTAATCAAAGCATAACAGGAACATTTACAGCCTCTGATCCTAAATTTTTCAGGGAATTTTGTGGTAAGGCAAACAATGCCTTCGAAATGTTCATGGCAGGGCGTAGTACAAATAATATCATTAATTTAGCGAATGAACTAGTTAAGTATACAAACAATCAACATGAAGAAGAAAAGTGTAGAAGTGCATTAGTAAATCAAAACATTAAAAGTCTGAATGAGAAAGCAAAAGTAAGCCAAGATAACTATGGCATAAGCACTATGATATGTAATTCAAGAGAAGAAGAAACTAAAAAAGCAGTTGGCGTGGCTATGAAATTTAAAGAAAAATTCCCCAGTAAAACCTGCGCAATATTAGTTCCTTTTAATAAGCAAGTTAGAGAAATAGCAGATAATCTTAGATCTTATAATGTTGAATGTGATGAATTATCAAATAAATCAGATAAAAGAATTAAAGTTGTAAGCACACTAGGATATATACTTCAATTTATTTCAAGTCCACAAGATAGTGTTATATTTAAAGATTTAATTAAAAATGTGTTTTGCCAGGAGAATAATGAAGAAAGTGAAAAGTTGCTTAGTTTTATTTGCAGTTATGATGTTGAAAAGCTTATATACCCCAGTGGTGGTAAGATAAATGAACAGGATATTCCAGGGGGAATATTAGACTCCAAGGTGTATAAACAATTTATAAGTTCATTGGATTTAATTAGAACAATATTTGAATATCCTCAGACACATTTTGATAGCCTAATTTTATATATTAGTGATGTTCTAAATTTTAGTCTTGAAAGCAGAGCAATGGCAGAGGCTGTTTCCTCTTATATTAGATTTGGTTCTAAAGATAATAGTGAATTTTCATTAGGTTATGTTGCAGAGCAATTATTAGATGGAAAGAATAGTATACTAGATCATATTTCAGGCATAATATACGACCTAGAAGGATATGAACCATCTCCTGATAGAATAACGGTATCTACCTGCCATAAAGCCAAAGGGCTGGAATGGGATTGTGTATTAATATTAAATAATACATCCTATCAATACCCTTATATGACAACGGATAAATTTAAAGACTATTACTATCTAAAAGATGAATTTAAAAATCCAGTAGTTCTTTGCAGGTCTGAAATAGCTAAAATTTTAGGAAACAATATTTGCGAAGATCCATTAAAAGAAGCTAAGATACAAATAATAAATGAAAAAATAAGGCTTTTATATGTTGGGATAACCAGGGCAAAAGAATATTTGATTTTAATGGCAACCCAGTGTAATGAAGGTAAATGGAATGAAGATAAACCATCAAAGTATTTTTATGTTCTTCAAGATTACATAAATGCTCAAAGGGGTGCTTTAAATGATAGACATTAGAAAATTAAATCATGTCTACTATAGTCAAAATCTTTTAAATACTTTTGATAAATGTCCTTATAAATTTAAACTGAAATATTTGGATAATATCAGATGGAAAAAAGATTCAATAAGTGATGAGGATTATTATGAGAATATGGACATGGGACTGGATTTTCATCTTATAGCTCAAAGATATTTTTCAAATATTCCTGTGGTTATAAATGATAGCAATACTAAATTGCTGGACTTTACAAAGTCACTTCGAGAAAAATTTACTATTTTAGATGAAAACATATATTTGCCGGAATATGAAATTAGAATGAGAAAAGATAATATTAGGCTCCAAGCAAAGTATGATTTAATAATTATTAAGCCAAATAACAAAATAGAAATATGGGACTGGAAAACGGAGAATAGGAAATTAAATTATAATGAAGTAATTAAGAGAATGCAGGCTATTGTTTATATGTATATATTAGGTGAAAGGTCTTTAGAAATATTTAATAAAGATATACCCTTTGAAAATATAAGTATGAAATTTTGGCAACCACAGTATAAAGAGGATATCATCACCATTAATTATTCAGAGAGTATTCATAGAATTCATGAGAAGAAAATTGTGGAGTTAATACTTAGGTTGGATAATTATGATTTTAGTTTAGATTTTAATATTGAACTATATAGGAAGCAATGCAAGTATTGTGAATTCGCTTGCGATAGCCATGTATGTGATGCATTTGTGTTAGCTAACATAAAATAGAATCTAGGAGGCAACACAATGAATAAATTATTAAACAGCTATGAATTTTCTCATAGCTGTTTAATTTGTTTTCCTATAAGTATTTTTCTATATCAGCAACTGGATTTTATGGAGTTAAGTTCTAGTTAAGAATGTTGTCATTGGGCTTCTCAAATTCTTTTGTTTTATTTTTATTAATCATATTTATAATCTGTTTAATATCTAAATTTGTAACCATCAACCCAATTATTATAACTAAATTTTCATAATTTAGTTTTGAATTCAATGGTATAATTAGGTAAAGATAATGAGGGATTAAAAAAGTATTGTATTACATTTGTAAAAAATTCCGAAGGAAAGTAGTAACTAAACTTGTTCTTTTTATGATTATTAGAGGGGGATATCAATTATGTTGGATAAAATTAATTCAGAGATTATTAAAACAGAAAATGACATACTTATTATGTTAGACAATCTTTTAGAAAAACGAGATAGTGAGTGGTGGAATAATTTCTATTCTGATAAGGAGAAGCCAATTCCATTCTTTAAAAACATTGCTGATGAAAACCTTATTTCATACTTTGATAGAGAGTTAATAAAGCATGGAAAGGCACTTGATATTGGATGTGGAAATGGAAGAAACTCTTTTTATCTTGCACAGAGAGGTATGGAAGCTAATGGAATAGATTTTTCAAAAACTTCTATTGAATGGGGAAAACAAATAGAAAAAGAGCAATCTACAAAAGTGAATTTTTTATGCCAATCAATATTTGAGTTTCAAGATAAGCCAGAGAGTTTTGATTTTATTTATGATAGTGGGTGCCTTCATCATATTAAGCCACATAGAAGAAATCAATACCTAAAAACCATCTTGAAATACTTAAAACCTGATGGATATTTTGCAATGATATGCTTCAATTTAAAAGGTGGTGCAAATATATCTGATTATGATGTTTATAGAGATAATTCAATGCTTGGAGGGCTTGGATTTTCTGAATATAAATTAAAAACAATTTTAGAGCCTTATTTTGAGATAATTGAATTTAGAGAAATGAAAGAATCCACTGATGAAAACATATTTGGTAAATCTTTTATGTGGACAGTCCTAATGAAGAAAAAACCTTTGTGACCAGCTATTTTAGACACATTTCAGAATGAAATTGGTTGGTAGCCATGTATGTGATGCATTCGTGGAGAGAATATAACAATATAAATTTGTAAGAAAATAGGGAGTTAACTATGGAAGATAATCAAATAAAATCTCAGGAGTATACATTACCCTTTGCTGTACATTCAGGCTATAGTTTTGGAGGTTCTGCGCCGCAGCATCTTTATGGATATACAACTACCTTAATTTTAAATAAAGATAGCCAGGTTGAATTAATTCAATTAGAAACTGATTAATGCTTTAGGTGTCAATTCAGAGATTATGTTGGTTTACTCTAAAATATAATTTAAACATATCCCATAATTATTTAACTTTCTATTTTGAGAATTATATTAGTTAATTATGTTAGATTAAAAGATATGGCTATTAGTGAATCTTAGCATATTAAACTATAGTAGGATATGACAAAAGGATGTTTAAACTAAAAAGAATATGAAAATAAGGTTTATCTTAGTCTCGTATTGCATAGTCATAAATTTTATGATACTATAATATTATTAATTAAATAACAATTATGAATGTTAAAAGGGAGTAACTACCTATTTATAGGTGATAAAGTCAACATACCCGACCTTAAGGTCTGGCTTTATCGTGGCTAATTCCAGTCAAGTGAGACTTTTAGCGCAATGATCTATAAATGGATCGTTGTGTTAAAAGTCTTTTATTTTTTTATACTTTTTTTCAAGCTAAGAGGGAGTAACTACCCGTAAGGGCGATAAAGTCAACATAACCGGTTTTAAAAACCTGGCTTTATCATAGCATTTGCTACAGTGAGACTTTTAGCACAATGAAACCGTTGGTGTTTAAGTGTGTTAAGGGTCTTTGGTTTATATATAACTTTGTGTAAAGGAGAAATAATTATATTAAAATTTTAATCAAGTTGTAAAGTTAAAAAAATAAAGGGGTGGACAACATTAAATATTTTAATGAAAAAAGCTTAGAAGTTCTAAACAATTTTGAGGTTGACAGTAGCAAAGGATTATCGAGTTCTCAGATTAAACAAAGACTAGAGAAATATGGTCCTAATGAATTTACTAAACAAGAAAGAGGATCTATATGGGATAGCGTTAAGGAAGCAATAATGGAGCCTATGATGATAATACTTTTAGTGGCAGCTGTTATTAGTGCGTTAGTAGGGGAAGGCCAGGATGCTATTGGTATAGTATGCGCCGTAGCAATAGGAATTGGAATAGGAATTTTTACAGAAGGAAAATCACAAAAGGCTGCAGATGCACTTTCAAAAATGACAGAAAACATAGAGGTAAAAGTAACACGAGATGGGAAAATTATTCAAGTTAATAAAAATGATTTGGTACCTGGTGATATAGTATTAATTGAGACTGGGGATATGGTACCAGCAGATGGAAGACTTGTAAGCAGCATAGATTTAATGGTTAGAGAAGACATGCTTACTGGAGAATCAGAGGATGTAAGTAAAGATGACCAAGTTATAATAGAAATGGAAAATATAAAATCTAAAGATAAAAATATTGTACAAGACCCTATTCCAGCAAAACAATTGAATATGGTTTTTGGAGGCACACTAGTTGCTTATGGTAGAGCTAGTTTTGTAGTTACTGCAACAGGAGACAGCTCTCAAATGGGTGAAATAGCTAAAAATCTTGAAGATAGTGATCTTCAAACACCTCTTCAAGCAAAACTTGGGGATCTGGGTGGTAAAATTTCAAAAGTTTCAAGTGCTATAGCTGCTGTTTTATTTATAGTTATGATTATAAAATTGGTCTTAGCAAAGACTATATCACCAGACACTTCCGGAATATTTGCGTTTTTACAATCTGTTGAACCCATAAAAACTGCCTTTGTTGTATGTGTGACATTAATTGTTGCAGCTGTACCAGAAGGACTTCCAACAATGATAAATATGACACTTGCAATTACTATGCAGAAAATGGCTAAGATAAATGCGCTTGTTACTAAAAAGGAAGCCTGCGAGACAATAGGCTCTGTAAGTGTAATATGCTCAGATAAAACAGGTACACTTACTCAAAATAGAATGACTGTAGAAAAAGTTTATTTAAACGGTAAATTTAGAGGACGAGATGAACTAAGCGATAGCAATAACTACTTTATAGATAACTGCCTTGTAAACTCAACAGCAGATATTGAAAAGGATGATTCAGAAGTTAAATATTTAGGTAGTGCAACAGAATGCGCGCTTCTTTTATACAATGAAGATTATGATTATGTACAAGAAAGACAAAATGCAAACATAGCTCATCAGATTCCATTTAGTTCAAAGAGCAAGAGAATGAGTACTGTTATAGAAGAAGAGGAAGGGGCTACAGTATTAACAAAGGGAGCACCAGAAATTATTCTAGAGTTATGTAAATATGAACATATTAGTTGCAATGAAGTAGAACTAAATGCAGCTAGAAGGAAAGAAATATTAGATGAAATCGAAATACTCCAGAAAAAATCAATGCGAGTACTTGGTTTTGCATATGGGAATATAAATGGTGAGGTAGCTATGGCAACCGAGCAAGGAACTTTAGAAGATGACTTAGTGTTTACAGGTTTTGTAGGAATAAGAGATCCACTAAGACTTGACGTTAAAGAAGCTATAGAAACTGCTAGACATGCAGGAGTTGCTACAAAAATGCTTACAGGTGATAATATTAATACAGCTATTGCTATAGGTGAAGAATTAGGCTTGCTAGACGGCGATAATAGGGCAGTAGAGGCTACTTATATAGATACATTGTCTGACGAAGAACTTAAAGATGAGATAACTACTATTTCAATAGTAGCACGTTCAAAACCTGATACAAAAATGAGAATAGTTATTGCACTTCAAAGTAATGGAGAAGTAGTTGCAGTAACTGGAGATGGAATAAATGATGCTCCAGCCCTTACTAAAGCAGATGTAGGTATAGCTATGGGTATAGCTGGAACAGAGGTTAGTAAAAATGCAGCGGATATAATTTTAACAGATGATAGTTTTGGAACTATTGTTAAGGGAATTAAGTGGGGAAGAGGTATTTATGAAAACTTCCAAAGATTTATACAATTCCAGATAACTGTAAATATAATTGCATTCTTAACTGCTATTTTATCAGTGGTATTCGACTTTCAAATGCCATTCACTACAATACAACTCTTATGGGTAAATATTATAATGGATGGACCACCAGCACTATCACTTGGACTAGAACCAGTAAGAGACGCTGTTTTAAATAGAAAACCTACAAATAGAAATGCCAGTATTATAACTAAACAAATGATGAAAAGTATGATTACCAATGCGGTATGTATAACTTTAGTTATTATGATTCAGATGAAATTTGACATATTAGGAGCAGGATTCCCAAAAGAGGGAGTTACGGGACCAAACCAAATGCAGACAGTATTATTTGCATTATTTGCTTTTAGTGCATTATTTAATGCCTTTAACTGTAGAGAATTTGGCACAGATAGTATTATCCCTAGCATTACAAAAAATACCACATTTTTAAAGATAATTACGGTCACGGCAGTAGCGCAAATATTTGTAACTGAAGTGTTCGCAAAATTCTTTAATGCAGTATCTTTAAGTGCTGGTATGTGGTTAAAGATAATTATTTTATCTTCACTTATAATAGTAGTAAATGAATTAGTGAAATTAGGTATGAGATTATTTATAAAAAAGAACAAACAAATCGTGTCAGAATCAGAAGAAAAGATAGCAGCTTAGACACGAAAAGGATTAAGGCGCAAAATAAAGTGGAGCCTGTGTCAAGGACGTTTTTAAAAAATAGACTTAAATAAAATACCCTCCTGTCATAAATATGATGTGAGGGTATTTATCTATAAGTGCTTTTCAGAGCCCTTGGATGTAATTAAAATAAATTGTTTTATAAACTTAACTAAAAATGCAATGTTATACTAAAAAGTTGTAAATAAAGTAAAGAATTGTTAAACTTATTAAATGGGTTGTTGCTATTTATTGAACAATCCACAAATATTAAAATCTAATTTAGGAGGTAATCACTTTGGAGAATAACAAGGCATGTAGCAAATGTGGCTCAATAGAAAGAAAAAAGGGTAAAATATCTGGAATAGCAAGTTTACAGTCCTTAGATTCAAGAACTGGATTAGGGGGTTCCGAACTTATCGTTGAATTTTGTAAAGATTGTGGTGAAGTAACAAGCATAAAAGTAAAAAATCCATCTGCAATTAAATAATTTAATAGGTTGTTGATATATGTAAAAAGGTTCTATTTTGAACCTTTTTTATTTTTACTTGTACCATTTAAAATATAAAATATCATAAATGGTATAAATCTTGGGCTTAATGAATGCAATATTAGACATAAAACAGTCTTTAATAAAAAAAATATAAATATTAACAATGCAAATAACAACTTCATTGGTTTACAAAATAATATTTTGACAGCTTGTTTATTTTAAATTTTTACGAGAGAAATTTTTACCTTTGGCGAATGATATCATATAAATATAATCATAGAAAAAAATAAAAAGAAAATATGGACGGGGGATTTATATAAGGATAAAAATTTAATGGAATTTCTATGATTTGATGAGGGAGAGGTAATAAAACGAATAGAGCTGCTTATAACCGTGTATATAATCGTACTAGTTTTAGTATTTTTGATGTATTAAAGAAGCTATTTAAATAACAACTGCGGGTTACGGGGATATTGCAATACGTTTAGAATATGCCACTTGCCATGTGGGTGGCACCAAATGATACTAACAACCATACTAGCATATATAGAAATAAGATGAATTTTATTAAATCTTTCTTTTAATAAGAAAATTGACTATAATAATAGTAGGTAAACTAATACGTGGAGAGTGATTAAGATGTTAAGAGAAAGAGATTTAAATATAGTTAAATATCTGGTGGTATGTGTTAATGAATTTGCAGACAGATTAAATATAAATGGAAAAGAAGCTTTTAATTATCTTAATGAGCATAAAGCTATTAATTTCTTGCTGGATAATTATGAAATAGAGCATACTTTGAGCATTGATGACGCTGTAGATGATATGATCATGGTGTCTAAGAATAATGGATGTCTTAATCAGAAAGAGATATAAGCTAAGAAAAAAAATAGAAGATATTCATAAAAGCTATTAAAATGTATTAAACATTTTGATAGCTTTTTTATTTTAAAATTTCCGCAAGGCAAATTTTCACTTTTGGCCAATGATACCATATAAATAAGATGGTATAAAAAATGAGAAGGCAAACAGAGAAAGCAGATGCTTTAGCTTTAAGTAATGTATATAGCTTCAAAAACTACAAAGATTGCAAATTACTTATACTGACCTTTTCAGGTGGTTCGAGCTTAGGCCTCTTAGAAATAAATGCTGCAGCACAACTTATAGAAGAGAACTATGGCGAGGACGAAACAATACTATTTACTGTAGTGATTGATGAAAGTATGGGGAGTGAGATGAGGGTTAGTATTGTTGGGGTATATTTAATTTGCGATATGACAATATACCCCTAATTTAGCAAAAATATTATGATAGAATAGGTTAAATGAAGTCGTAATGAAGTGAATATAGTTAAGAATAAGAACTTGCCACTTGCCACGTGGGTGGCACCAAATATTAAGGAGTGGATAATTATGAATCTGGTATTTGCTTATGGAAGTTTGACTAATAGGATGGAAATTGAAAAGACCTTGAAAGAAGATGGAGCGGAGAAAAACTATGTTGTACTTGGAATAGGAAAGCTTGAAAATTACAAGTTAGCTTTTACAAAGTTCTCTAATAAATGGAACGGGGGAGTACTTGATGTAATAGCTTCCAAAAATGATTATGTACTTGGCCTGGTGTTAGAGATGAGTAATAGGGCACTGAGGGAAATTGATAAAAGGGAAGGAGTAGGTATAGGGATTTACACGCCAATAACTGTAAGTGTTGAACTTGGGGGAGAATTGGTGAAGGCAATCGCTTATACCGTAGTAAATAAAGTTGAGGGTGGAGTTAAAGCCTCAGAGGAATATGTTAACAAAGTTGAAGCGGGTATGAGGGAAGAAGGCTTTCCTGAAGAGTATATTAATAAGTATCTGCTCGGTAAGGTTTCTGAAGAAACAATGTTCAATGCCTTGAGATATATAAAAAGACAGCCGCATGCTCCAAGTTTGTTTATGATTGCAAATATTGTAGAAATAAAGCTTTGGGATATTAACCTATTGGTAGATTCATTGACAACTAGGGGACTTATAAGACAAGACGGAAGGGATGTTGTTGGTAAATATGATTCGGATGCAAAATACTATACAGTCCCTGAAAAAAAGGAAGAAATAGACCTGCTGCTTTCGAAAGATCTGAATGAAAGCTTGTTGTCTTTCCAAAGTGTAGATTGTGTTAATTCTGATTTAAATCATAAAACAAAAGCTTGTATGAATTGTTTAACCATTTATAAGGACGGAAAAACTTTCTGTAGAAAGTGCTTAAGGAAGCTTGACGATATAGATACTCCTATGTTGGATATAATTTTTGGCTTAAATAAAAAAGGATATAAAACTCAATTTTGTTGCAGTGGGCATCTTACATCAAAAATTTATTCTGCCTATTTTGTTGTAAGTGGAATTATTAAGGAAATAACAATACCGGATGGATTTAGCCTGGAATGTGAGGGGAATAGAACAACGATAAGTTCTTTATATGTTAAAAAGGGTAAAGTCAATCAAGCGACTGTTGAACTTGAAGAATTGGCGAGAAAGAATTTGAGTAACCTTAGAAAATGGGTTATAGAGTTACCAAAGCAGCTCCATAATTAGGACGGAAAATAGAATTTGGGAGGCAGTATAATGAAATTTGGATTAAGAAAACCAAGCTTAAAGAAAATGATTAGCAGTAGAACTAGCCCCAAGAGAATAATAAAAAATAGCTTAGGGTTAAAAGCACCACGTGGATTTGGTTGGATTACAAATCCTAAAAAGGCTGCTTATAATCGTGTATATAATCGTACTAGTTTTAGTATTTTTGATGTGCTGAAGAAAGTTTTTAAATAACAACAAAGGGTTAGGGGGTTATTGCAATGAGTTTAGAACTTGCCACTTGCCACGTGGGTGGCACCAAAAATGTAATAAAGAGGGGGAGTGAGCATAGTGGAAAAAGCAGAGGCTTATATTAATAATGAATGGATAGAGATTTATCCAGAGTATTGGTTAATGAGTAATAGTACTGGTATATCTAGTTACTTATATCATACACCAGTCAATAAAGTGAAGTTAAGGTGTTGTGGATGTAAAGAAGAAGTCTTTATATGTGCTTTGGGAGACGGAATGAAGAAAAATCCATACTTTGCACATAAACAATGTAAAGAAGAGGATGATGATACTCATGATTGTAACTTAAGAACTTCAAATGAAGTTTATAAAGAAATCTTTAAGTTTGAAAAGCCTAGAGCAAACACTTATGAAAGCGCTGTCCATAGAGAAATGAAAAGGTTTGCAGTTTCGAAATTTTGGAGTAAAGAAAACAAATACGTAGTTTTAAGAGATGAGGATATATATACCTACAATAGAGATGAAAATACAAAATTGAGGGCTGATTTATTAGCGGCTCCCTTGCATAGTGGTAATGCAAACCCGATTCAAAGAACTGAACAATATATTTTTGAAGGGCAAACTACGAAAAACCTACTATCAGTTAATCATATTAAAAAAGCTATAGAATATAAAAAAGTAGGTTTTCTAGAAGAAAATATTATAAATGCATATTCAATAGATCACTTAAAGAGAGCAACATATATTTCTAATAACTATACAGACATCTTAAATCTTCAAGGCTTAGATAAAACTGAAATTGATGAAAGAATCGGTACTAATAAAGAGAAGCGTGGCTCTATCATAAATATGCTTGAGCAAACTACAGTAGATGAAATAAGTGGTTATTACGCATTTCATGCCGATGCAGAGTTCTTATTAGCCCTTAAAGATTATAGTAATAATCATTTACTTTTTATGTATATACCAATTACTGAGGAAAAAAATGAGTTAGAAGAGAAAAATAAACATAAAAGAGGACTAATATTGGCTAGTGTACTTGATACTATTACTATAAAAAATGATTATTGCATAATAGCATACTTGTATTTTAAAGATATTACGTATATTACCGATATAACTGAGTATCAGAATGAAGTTTCTATGTACAAAAACAAGACCATAGAATTCTGCCAAAATTCATTGCATGATATTGGGAAAAGGTATGTAGAGGATATTAATAAAAAAGACAAGGAAATTTTAAGTGTTACTACATGTAATAGAGACTTGCAAGATGATATTAATAAAATTCAATTTGAGTCTCAGAAACTAATTACTGAAAAAGAGAATGAAATAAATGGTTTAAAAACAGCAAATAGCGAGTTGAATATATCCTTATCTCAAAGAAAAGAGGAGATTTCAACTGAGATTGAACTTAAGTTAAGAAAAGATTTAAAAAATGAATATATGAATTTAGAAAAATTAAAAAGTGAATATTCTTTATCTTATAGTGAAGTAGCTGCTGTTGTTGAAAGAAATATTAAAGAAGAACTTGGAAAGCAATATAGTCGTAAATATGCTTCATTAACAGATGGACAAACAAATGCAAGTAAAATGGCAAATTGCCGAGGGAATCATATAAAGTATTTAATGGAAGTGGAAAATTATTCTGAAGCAGAAATAAGCAATAATATAAAATGTCCTAATATATCAGGTGTAGCTTTAAAAGGGTATATGGAGGAATATTTAAAAACGAAAATGTCTATATGTGCAAAATGTGAAAAATATAAATAATGTGAAATTAATTATTATCCAGTTGAAAATTATTCGTTTTTATTTTATGATTATGAAAAAGTAAAGGAAGAAAGTTCAATACAAGTATGCCAGTTAGTTTAGAGGAAGATGGGGAAAAAGAAATTATTTAAAGGGCCGCAAGAGATGACATATTCATATACAAAGCTGGTGCTCTTAAAATTGAATAAAAAGGGTATTATCTATTCATAAACTCTCTCAAGGATTATGCCTTTCTCAAAGCCGCCTCTTTCTTCTTTTTTTGTATTTCTCTTGGCAATTAATTCTTCCTCGGAATATCCAAGAGCACCAGCGAGACTAAATAAAACTTCCATAACATCAGCAAGTTCTCCTAAGTTTTTATCTTCTAGATATTCAGATACTTCCTCAGTTAATTTTGCTTCAAGAAGCGGAAGTAATTCTTCCTTTTTAGCATAATGTGCATCAAAGCTCTTGCCAGTGGCTTTAATTATTTCAAGAATTTTGTCGCGGACTAATTTGTTGTAGATTTTCATTGTAGGGGACCTCCTTGTTTAATAGCTTGGTTTAATTATAGCATAG
Organism: Clostridium estertheticum; assembly: GCF_011065935.2. Classification (NCBI taxonomy): domain Bacteria; kingdom Bacillati; phylum Bacillota; class Clostridia; order Eubacteriales; family Clostridiaceae; genus Clostridium; species Clostridium estertheticum. The sequence continues at coordinate 2,314,735 of NZ_JAAMNH020000001.1, forward strand.
GACAATATTGGAATGAAATAAGGAGATTAATTAAGAATAGGTGAACTTACTATAATGGATAGACATTTATTGTTTATCCATTATACCTTTTTGTCGCATATAGTGGGTTGGTATCATTTTTAATTTTCAATGTGACAATATTCCCCTAATTTAGCAATGTTGATGTGATAGAGTGGAATTAATGTAATTTTCAAAAATAAAATGAAAATTTTGAAGTGAGGTAGATATGGTTAATAATAAGAACATGCCACTTGCCACGTGGATGGCACCAAATGATAGTTTTAAATTAGGGAGCATAGCAGAGGATTTATTTATAGATATATTTGCTGAGGTCTTTGGACCAGAAAATACAAAGTATTTATCAATACAGCATCCTTTCGTTGATATATATGGAAATAGTAGATTTATAGATTTTGCTCTAGAAAGTGAAGGGCAAAAGATTGCCATAGAAATTGATGGGGAGACTTGGCATAATCCTTCAAAGGTATCCCAAGATAAATATTATGATGATTTGCTCAAACAAAATAGTCTTATATATGAAAATTGGAAGATTTATAGATGGGTATATAATCAGCTGCATACAAAACCAGAAATGGTAAAGGATGAACTTCAAACTTTCCTTGGTGAATTACCTATGTTTAAAGAGCTAGAAGAATATCTTCCAAAACAAAAGGGCAAGGCTTTTATACTTAAGGACCATCAGGCGGAGGCTATAGCGAGTCTTGAAAATATGAGAAAGAATAATGAAACTATAGCATTGCTATATCATGCTACAGGTACAGGTAAGACAATAACAGCAGTAACAGATGCTAAGAAGTTTGGAAAGAGAACATTATTTATAGCACATACAAAGGAATTAGTGAATCAAGCTAAAGATGCATTTGAAGCAGCATGGTCAGAGGCTTCTTGTGGAATATACATGGGTGAAGAAAAGGCTAAAGATACATATATAGTTTGTGCTAGCATTCAAAGTTTAAGTGGTAATTTAGAAGAATTTAAACCAGAGGATTTTGGATACATAATTATAGATGAAGCTCATCACGGAACTGCAGATACATATAAAAAGATTTTAGGATACTTTAAACCAAAATTCACATTAGGGCTTTCTGCTACTCCAGAGAGAAATGATGGGGAGAATGTTTTAGAGCTCTTTAAAAATGTAGCTCATAAGCTAGATTTAAAAACTGCCGTGGAAATTGGTGAACTAGTGCCTATTAGATGTATAAGACTTAAAACAAATGTGGATTTATCTTCTGTTAGAATTGGCGGAATAAAATATAATTCTCAAGACTTAGAAAGTAAGTTATTTGTACCAGAGAGAAATAATCTCTTGGTGGATACTTATATACAATATGTGAAAGATAAAAAGACTGTAGTTTTCTGTGCTTCAGTTTTTCATGCAGAAGAAGTAGCCAAGCTGTTTAAGGAAGCGGGAGTTAAAGCAGAGGCGGTATCAGGAACTACGAAGTCAAAGTATAGAGATAAAATATTAAAAAACTACGAGAATGGAGATATACAGGTATTATGTGCTTGTGACTTGTTAAATGAAGGTTGGGACAGTCCTAAAACGCAGGTTTTATTAATGGCAAGACCTACTATGTCAAAAACAATATACATGCAGCAGCTAGGACGTGGAACCAGAAAATCAGAAGGCAAAGACTATTTAATGGTATTTGACTTTATAGATAATGCCAGCTTATTTAATATGCCCTTATCAGCTCATAGAATGTTTGATTTATCAAAATATGTACCAGGGAATTATGTAGTAGCTTCAGGTAAGGATAGAAAAATGGATGAAGACCTATTTAGAAAAGGAGAGAAACCAGTAGCCTTCTTAGATTTTCCAATGGAGGCTACAGACTATGAATTAATAGATTTATTCAATTGGCAAAGTGAAGTGAAAGACTTAATATCTCAAATAGAATTTGTAAGAATGGTAGATGTACAGTCTGAAACTATAGAAAGATACATAAGGGAAGGTAAAATAATACCAGATTTAGAGGTGCCAATGGGAGCTCGCAGCTTTAAATATTTTAAAGAAGAAACTGTTATAAAATATGTAAAAGAATTTGATTGGGAAATTATAAACGCAGCTAACATGAAAGAGAAATTCATGGATATGGTTAAAACAATGGATATGTCATACTCCTATAAACCAGTACTTCTAAAAGCAATGCTAGAGGAAGCTGATGATAAAGGAAAGGTATTAATTGAAGATATTGTGGATTATTTTATAGATTTTTATGAGGATAGGAAAAAGAGAGGGCTTGTGGCTGAGAAGAAAAAGTGCATTTATAATAATGATGTAATTGATAGAAAAGATGTGAAAAGAAATATATTATCTAATCCTTTTAAGAGATTTGAGGATATGAGGTTTATGAGGAAATGTCGGGAGAGTGAGTATGTGGAGTTTAATGGGAATGTGTGGAAGAAGATTCGTGGGGAAGAGAAAGTGTGGATAGGGGAATGGTGCGAGGAGAAGTTGGAGGAGTATTATAATAAATAAAGCTGAAAAGGTAATTCTAATTATGTCTATAATTTGACGTTAAAAAAACTGTGAAATAATTATGAGTGTAGGAAATACAGTAGTTAGCTGAAAAGTATTGTTTTATAAAGATCTCAGTTAGTTATATGAATAGAGGGGATATGTCATCCTCGTATTCAAGTGAGAACTGAAGATAATTAATATTTTGTGTAGGAGGTTATAGAATGGGTTGTAAAGTGTGTGAAAAGCAAAAAAGGATTAAGGATGACCCATATTTTATTATGGAACTTGAAACAGGATATGTAATTTTAGGATGGTTTCAGAGGTTCAAGGGCTATACCGTTTTCAATTGTAAAGAGCATGGTCCTGAATTACACAACTTAGAACATTCTTTTAAAATTAAACATCTTGAAGAAATGTCTATAGTAGCGGAGGCTGTTTCTAATATATTTAAGCCTGATAAGATGAACTATGAACTACTTGGAAATGGATGTCCTCATATTCATTGGCATTTATATCCGAGAGTAAAAGGTGATACTCCTATAATTAGTTCGGTATATCAATTGTCAAATGAGGAATTGTTTGATGAATCTACAAGACCGAATGAGGAGCAGAGAAAAGAATTGAAAGAAAAGATTAAAAATGAAATTGTGCGTCTACGTTCAAAATAAGCATTAAGCGAAGTAATTGTGTGATACGTAATATTCTTAAAGTTAGTCATATCAAATCAAATAAACTGGACAGGTTATGTTAATAATTAGAAGTTTAAAAGGAGGTGAATAATATAGAATACAAGGAAATTGAGCAAGTAATAACTGAGTTAATTATCGAAAAAGGAATAGATGAAATAAATAAAAAGCATCTAGAAGAACAAGGATTTGGAGGGATTTATGCAAAAACAGAAGAAAATATTAGTTATGTATTATGTCACATAATTACTCCTGATTTTAATGAGGATGAAATGAAATATATAATTTCTGCTGCGGAAAGGTTTACTTCTCCACTTTTGAAAACAAGATATTATGCTGTTTTGGTAGAATGTAGTTGTAAGAAAGAGAAGTATGAACGTTCTAAAAAGCTAGTTGAATATGTGCTTGTATACAAGAATGAAATTTTTAATGAAACTAGATGGACTATTTTTGACTTGGATTTACTTAATTTATTGCTCTTTGTAAGTTCTACGATGAGGATATCTAAATTTGAGATTGCAAATCTCTCTTTAGATTATGTTGAAAAAAATGGATGCTTAAGCAATATTGTAATAAAGCTACTTTTAATTATAAAAGGTTTTGACAAGCCTGAAGATCGAGATAAAACATTAATCCGTACTGAATCTATATATATTAACATTATATATAGATTAAGCAAGGTAAACGATGTTATAGCTCTAGGGCAATTACTACAACAAATTCAAGAATCTGGAATTAAATTTATCAATGTATTTCCATTAGAGAGAGCAATTTCAAGATCAAGCTTAAATCTTGCTAAATGTGGGGCTCGTACGTTGAGAGAGATTTCTTTTGCCCAAAAGGCATCTGAGATTGCGAAAAAAATAAAGGACAATGAATTAGAAAAGGAAAGTCTTGCAGTTTTACATGATCTCATCTCAAATAATGAGATAGTGTGGAGTGAGTCCAAGTTTGAGCTACCTGAGAAGGAAAATCAAAAAATCAATAAGGATATTATAGATATAAAAGCGTATTTCTCTAAGGCTGGAGGTTGTATACAAAATAGAATCAAAGCGTTATCGAGTGCATTAAGTATAAATTATTATGATTCTGAAGGAAAAATTATTTCTTCATCTCTATTTTATAGGCCACTAGCTTCATTTAGTGATATTAAAGCATTTGTTCAATCCTTTGAAAATCAATCTAGTCTTGCACGAATTGCCACTATATCCACTTTGGGGGATGGAAAAGTAGTAAATACAGGATTCAATCCTCTTATACAAGCAAAAAGTCAAGTATATACACTTCATGCTTTAACAAATATTTTGCCTGCAATAGATGCGTTAGAATCATCGGATGACTTTACAATGGATGCAGTAAGAGAATATGTTATGAAATCAAAATATATTACTAAAGAGGATATAGATTTTATATATTATGCATTTGATGACTATGCAACAAAGAGATATATTCCATTTATTCACGTTATTGTGCCTTGTATAGAGTCTATTATTCGTAATATATACAAAAACGAAAATGGGACTGATATTCAAGCTAAGGATAATGATAATACTGTTCAGACGACAGTTAACTTGTCAGATGTTTTGAAAAATTCTAGATTTATAGCAAAAATAACGGAAAATGTTCATGAATACTTAATATATTTTTTAAATGAGGAAACCGGTGAGAATATTAGAAATAATGTTGCTCATAGACTTAAAAATGCAGAGTACTATAATGAATATCGTTCAAAATTACTTATGCATATTTTAACATTGCTATCTTCAATAGAATGAGTTGTATATTATAGTGTTTTTTATTATGAATAATAGAGCTACAAAACTTTGCAATACAACCGCTCATTATCCATATACTTGCTATACAATGTGAAGCTTGGTAACTGTGGATTCACGTTCTAGTGATACTTAAACAATAAAACAAAGTGATTAAGAGTAATTATATTTTATCATTGAATTGATAAAAATTAGTTAGTATTGAGCAAATGATATAAATTATTAAGTTGACAACGGTTAAACGCTTTCTAATAATATAATCCTTTGTTATTCTACAAAATGATAAGGAGGTAATGTTCTTGATAACCACTGAATTTAAAAAAGTGTACTGGAAATATTACTTGATCCTCGAAAGAGATGTTGTAGATATTGAACCTTATATGTCATTTCATCCAGACAATTACGATTGTTTTTCAAACGAGCTTATAAAAATATATCAAGCAATTTGTTCTGAAATAGATGTAATATTTAAGGAGTATTGCAAATACATCAAAAATAAAACTTCTATTGCAGGAAGCTATTGCAACATAAGAGATTACGCTAAATATATTCTCACACAACACTCTGAAATAGTAAGGGAAACTGTACATTTATCAGAACTTCGTGACTGTAAATTGATTCCATGGGAAGAGTGGCATTTTGATCCGGATGGTCACAGAAGTGGCAGTAATCTTCAAAACATTACTCCAGGATGGTGGAGAAGGTATAATGACATAAAGCATAATCGTTCTTCTAAAGATGCGAATGGGAAGTATAACTATCAACATGCAAGTTTGTATAATATACTAAGTGCTCTGGCCGCACTTTACGTTTTAGAAAAATATTTTTATTCTGATTTGGCTAAGGACGAAGCTCCCACTGGGAAGACTCCTAACGTCTTAATAGTGCCTATGTCAAAACTATTTGAGATTCTTGATTTTGATAGAAGTCTTATAACATTAGCGAATATTAGGATCTAGTATTTGCTGATAAGATGATCTGTACATATTATAAATTACTTATTTTTGAGTGCACAGAACATTTGTAAAAAAAACAGTTTCCTATTATTCTTATGATGAGAAGTTAATAATTTAGGAAAGAAGGATTATTTTATGATTAATATAGAAGCTTTACTATCAAATTTGACAAATGAAATAAGAGTTCATGGGTCTATTGCTATTCTGGGCGCAGGAATTTCTTTTGAAGCTGGGCTTCCTTTATACAATCAACTTGCTCCATTAATATGGCAAGTTGTAGATGAATTTCCTAACATTAAGGATTTTTATAAATGTGTCCGAACTCTCCCTGCGAAATTAATTATCGGTGATGAGACGGAAAACCTAAAAAACACGTTTAACTTCATTGAAAATAATCCACAAGCAGCATTACGATTTAAAGAGTTATTTAAAATAGTAAATGATAAACACCACAACAAGCCTTCTATAGCACACCAATATCTATGTCAGTTGATTCATGCAGGACACATTAAAATTGTTATATCTTTCAATTGGGATGATTTATTGGAAATGACTTGGGAACGCCTATATGGAACTCATATTAATGATAACAGGTGTAACTTGTTAAAACCTCATGGTGATGTACGCAGCCTTAATACAAGATGGATATTTCCGAATAGTCCTGGTGAACTAAATGCAACAGATAAGGAATTGATCAATTTAGCCTGCGCGAATTCCCCAGCTACTCTTATGATATTAGGTTATTCTGAATCTGACCCAATTATCGTTGACCAACTTATTGAACCAAATGAAGCAAAAAATAAAGTGTTTCGAATATCTCCATCAGCAACTGATTCTATTTCATTAAAAGCAACCGAAGCCCTTAACTCTATTGTAAATGAATTATTACCAAAAGTGACTGATCTTTGGAATCACTTGGATTTCTCAAATCAAGTTGGTTTAGAGCACGCGATATTGGGTTATCGTCTTCAGCCCTCTGATGTATTGGCTTGTCCTAAACTGCCTCAGTTTAGTGAGGCTAAATATAAACTTGAGCAAGCGCATAGTGTCATTATAGAAAGCGATCCTGGTTGTGGGAAATCTATAACAGCATATCAACTTGCATACGATTTTTTAATTTCAGGGTGGGAAGTAGTCAAATATGATAACACGAAACTCATTTCTTGCTCTGACATAAAGCTGGATAATGATGGGTATAAAACAGTTTGCATTATTGATGATGCACAGCAACTAGATAAAAATATAATTAATAAACTTTTAGGTTATGCAAACAATACCCAAAAAGTGATTATCACGCAAACACTTACGTTCGAATTTCCATTTGAAAGTGTAACAATTTCAAAAGAGCAATCAGTCCAAGCAATTTATGATCATTACTTAAAGAATAAAAGCAGAGTGGTTTTCATAGTTGCACAAGGAAATGAAAATAGCGGCCGAAAAATCGGCGATTATTATATGGATACACCTTTTGAATACGTTCTTGATGTAGCCTTACGCGAGAGCACTCCATGGTTGTTTAATTATTCGCTCAGAGGAGGATGGGAAAATACAAAAACTCAATATAGTGTAGCAAAAGAATACAAGTGTTCGGATATTCTCTTGACTTTAATAGCGTTTAAACAAATCATTTCATTAGATAAACCAGTAGAAAGAAATTGGCTGATTGAATCTGCCAAAAGATGGGGGTATAATTCTGAGTGGTGCAATGAATGTTTGACTTTTATGTTCCATAAAAGAATGATTTTATCTTTAGATGAAATCCGTACTATGCATTTGCAAGCAGCTATTCGTACCATAGTCTGTTTTGTCAAAAATCACTCCATTGAAGAATGCAAACTTTTATTTAAGCTTATTAAATCCGAAATGCTAAATAAAAGCACTCCGCTACAGGGAGTTCTTTGGTTTTTTAATTTACTATTTGGGTTTGAAATAGGATACAAAATACGTTGCAATATTCTCAACAATGAATATTGCCATTTAATGTTGGATAGATGTATAGAACAATCTGAATCATCTTCAATTTTATATGCGGCCTATATAATAGATAATGTAATCCATAGGGACGGACAACTAAAATACATAGAAATTTGTGAAAAGCATAATGATACTTTAAAGCTTTGGATGGAACAAGTGAGCGATGATACAGCTTATCCTTTATCACTAATTTTAAATAATATGATAAATGAAGATAAGAACTGGAAAATTAAATGGGTTGAGTTTATAAGCACCATTTCTATTTGTGAAAATTTAAAAAGTATAAATTCTAAACATCTTTATGATTGGGCAAATTTTATTAATCGTTTTTCAGCTTGTCAGAATAGAGGGTGGAAAAACAAATTTTATTCAGAACTGCCAAAACAAGAAATAGAATTATCTCTTTCAAAAACTACTTACATCAATATAGGTGGTATGATAGAAATGATATATACCTTGTTGCAATTTAACAAGGTTTATGGTCATAAAAAATTTATGGATTGCCTGCCAATTATTAGTCAAGCTTTGACTCACAATTTTTCCGAGACTTTAAATGATCTCGGATTGGATTTTTTAATGTTTATTTGTGGCGAAAAACTTTTTGAAATTGGCCATCCAGATAAAATGCAAAAACAATCAGCAACAGCGTTTATTAATTGCATTACCCCTGAAATGATCATGAAGTGCTTAATGACAGGAACTCCTAGAGATTACGAACGATTATATAGATTTATTATAGAAATACATCGGTATGATCCAGAAAAAATGAAAAGTGCTATTCAAGCTATTGACTTCAAAATATTAGATAAACAAACTGCGAAATTGTGGAAAATGCAACCAAGAGAATTTATAATGCTTATTAATATGATTTCGAATTATAGATTAGTGGAAGTGGATAACTGGATTTTTTCTCACTGCAAAGATATGGATTTTTTACGGCCAACTTTAGTAGCAACTTCACCAAAAGCAGTTGAGCGATTTTTAAGTGAAGGAAAGGAAGTCTTTCTTGTCGAGGATGAACAAAATCGATGGGATTCAAGTGCTTTTGCAATTGAAAAATTGAAGAAATACAATAAAGGCATATGTAAGGAAATAATACATAAAAATGGAAACCGTATTAAAAAAAGTATATTGGAGTTGAATCCACTTGATTGGGAAGACTACTTTAAATTCTTTAACCAACTTATCAAGGCCGATTCGACATTTGTAAATTCTATATTTGAGGAAATAAGTTTTGAAGATATTAAAAGAATTTGGACAGATAAATTAAATTCTCCACAATACCCAGATAATCAACAGAAAAAAGCTTTACATGGACTTCAAAGATTACTTTTAAAAATAGAGGATTTTACTAATGATGCAGAGCTAAAAAAAACAATTATATGCTTGAAATCCATGGTTACAGAAAGATTAATAAAAGTTCATTAACTTCACATATGGCTAATAATGAGAAGATAAAAGAGAGGTGAAGGCAAAATAGTGAGTGGGAAAATACGTCATGAAAATCATATGATAGAAGAAGCATCTTTGCGTATTCTTGATAATATTTTACCTGAAGAATGGGTGAAACGAAGGTTTACGCCTGACTATGGTATAGATTTAGATATTGAATTATTCGACTATGAAGAAAAAAGCTGTATATCACTTGGAGAACATCTTTTTGTGCAACTTAAAGGAACGGAACATATCAAATGTGTTACAGCAAGTATCAAAGAGCATCCAGACTTTGTTGAAAAAGGCGATATACAACACGTCAATAAAAGAAAAGTAATCAGTTTTTCAATTGAGACAGCACTTCTTTCTTTGGTTGAACGAATGGGCAGTGCAGTACCGGTACTATTAATAGTTGTTGATGTAGGTAATAGTAAAGGGTATTTCGTTTGCCTTAATGATTATATTGAAAAAGTGATTATTCAAAATGGAATAAATTATAATAATCAAAAGGAATTGACGATACATATTCCTTTGGAAAATGAATTGAACGAAGAAAGTATACAAGTATTGCGTATGTATGCAAAGAGAGCTAAACTGTCTGCGCTTCTTAACACGTTACATGCAAAAGCTCAAAATATGTTATATATTGCAGATGACGACCTTGTGCATCAAACATATAATTTTTTTCAAAGCATTAAGGATTGTGATGCATGGAATGCTCGAAAATATTTGAATACAATAGAGCTAACAAAAAGTAATATTGACTATTTTCTTGTTCATAGGGGATTGTTGAAGTTTTGCATTGACAGTATTGAAAGACATAGAAGACTAGGTGGAGATCCTGAAAAAGATATTGTCTATTTTGGATTAACGGAAATCCCTGTTACATTTGTAAATGCACAAAAAATAATAAGCTGCAAGCACCTGTGGGAAGAAGTGAAAAATCTTGGTTGTATTTTAGAAGATGATACTCGTGCATTGTTTTTACCGACATATTTGCATCTGCTTTATACAGACCAATGGGAAGGATAAAACTTTCAAATTTGAATATATTTTGTATTAATAGTTATTTTAATTTGCCATTATCCATATACCCATTATTCTAATAATGTGAAATTAAGGAGGCACAGGATGAAATTTAATGTTTTTTATTCATGGCAATCTGATTTACCCAATAAAGATAATCGTTCATTTATTGAGGAATGTATTAAAAAAGCAATGAAAATGAACGCTGGTGATATTAATGTAGGAGAGATTTTTGATTATGACCGCGATACTAAAGGAGTTTCTGGATCTCCTGATATAGCAGATATTATTTTCAATAAAATATCAAAAAGCGATTTGTTTATTTGTGATATTTCTATAATCAATTCGGATTATGACGGTAGAAAAATGCCTAATCCAAATGTTTTGGTTGAACTTGGTTATGCAGCAAAAACAATTGGATGGGAAAAAATTATTTGTTTTTTCAATATAAAATATGGCTGTCTTGATGATATACCATTTGATTTAAACCATCGGAGAATTTTTCACTATAATTCTGATACCGATAATGAAAAACAAAGTGTTGCAAAAGGATTGTCTGAATCAATTAAACTAATGTATAGCAGAGGTCTTCTTTTTAATCCATTGAAAGATCATATGAAAGGAAAAATTGATTATAATATATTGGGTATTCTAAAACAAATTAGCTGCATGGTTTATAGGATAATTACAATGTCGGAGGCGTTGGCAAAAACACCTAAACTATTATCATTAAAAGAAGACCAATTGCTTTCAATTCTTAAGAAAAGGGAACCAATTTTAGGCTTTTTTGCAAATAATGATTTAAATTCGATAAAAGAATTACTTACACAAACATTTTTAACTCTTACTACATCAAACTTATATCCATTAGAATGGTCACTTACCGTTTTAAAATTATTAGATTGGATAAGAAAATACCAATATTTGATTTCAAAAAGAGCAAAGCAAAAGTTATATTGCAGTGTACTGTCACCAGAATCTTTATTAAAAGTTATCTCTGCCTATAAAATGAATCCAAGTAATCCACCAAATTCTTATATACTTATGAAGAAAGTTGGAACAGGTGCAGGACAAATATTATATTATGCAACAATGCCTAATATTGATGAAAAGTATTTGTTATCTCCATATACAATGAATGAGTGTGCCGTTGATAATTTTTCTGATTGTATTTTTGAAATAATCTCATTGGTAAATAAATGGCTAGATGAAACTGGAAGTGAGTTTATTCTTGATCCTGACTATTACAAAATTGATAAAACTCCAAACACCATTGAGCAATTGTGAGGACAGTTGATTTTTTATGAGATGTCTTAATAATTGGGAAACTTCTCATTATTCTTAGCGAATTATACGAAGTTAGGCGCGAAAAAAAGCTCAAACCCTAGATAAGAGTCTGAGTGTGAAAAAAATACAGAAGTACGCCTAACTTTGGATAATTAAAATAGAACGAAACCGCGGTATTTTAATTAGAACTTATGGGGATTGAATAATCCCCTCATACCAAATTTAACGAGTTAGTTGAGCAAATAGTTAAGCTCAAAGTGATAAACACATAATAACATCATTAACTATAGAAATGTAGGCATAGTTTCCCCTACCCCATAATGCAATTTTTTTAATATTATGCAGTTTGTATAGTTGTAGGAGGAGATCTGGAAAATAATGTACACCGACTAAGGTTGTCTGAACCACAGTGTGGACACTTGGATAAATCTCTTCCTGTGATATTTTTGATTAACTGGAGCGTTGATATTTTTTCTTTAAGTAAAATAGGTGTATTAGTAAGGTATTTGCAAAGTTTAAGTTTGGTAGTTTTGTTTCGATTTCCTAACAAACCATAGTGCCTAATTTTCATAAATCCACTTGGTAGTATATGAATCAGAAATCTACGGATAAACTCATCAGAAGAAATGGTCATTAGTTTACACTTGCTACTTTCTTTGTAATCACGCCATCTGAATGTAACATTACCATTTTCAATATTGATGATACGATTATTAGATATAGCAACTTTGTGAGTATATCTACCTAAATATTCAACCACACATGCAGCTTTTTTAAAAGGTGGTTTGCAATAAACAACCCACTCTTTTGAATATATAGAGGAAAGTAAATTTTCAAATTCATTATCATTGTAAAGATATTGCTGACTACCATAAAAATTAAGCTTATTTTCATTGTATAGTTGTTTGAGATAATATAGAAATTTGCCTCTGAATTTGCGAGAAAGCACTTTAACTGGGATGAAAAACTTTTTTCTACTACTTACCCATTTTCCTATTGAAGATAACCCTCCACCGGGTACAATACAATGAATATGAGGATGGTGCATAAGATTTTGTCCCCACGTATGTAAAATAGAGGTAAATCCCAGTGTTCCACCTAGATATTTTTTGTCAGATGCTAATTCTGTAAGAGTTTCAGCGACAGCTTTAAATAAAAGAGTATATAGCTCCTTTTGATTTTGATATACTATTAAATTTATGGTATCTGGAATGGTAAATACAACATGAAAGTATCCAACGTTAAGTAAATTACTTTTCTGAGAGTCAACCCAACGTTCTTTAGCAAGATTTTGACATTTAGGACAGTGTCTATTGCGACAAGAGTTGTAAGAAATCTTAGTACTTCCACAGCTTTCACATTTGTCTATATGACCACCTAATTGGGAAGTCCTACATTTTTCAATTGCAGACATAGCTTTTAGTTGAGCAAGTGTAAGCTTATGTTTTTCACGATATTCTGTACCATATTGTTGAAAAATATCTTGAACTTCAATCATTATTCTTATGCGTTTTTTTCGCTGATTTTTTCAACATGTCGAGAGGACTTTTTACATTTAAGGATTCAATATTTATCATATGTAAATAAAAACAGGTTGAACTGATATCCGAATGACCAAGAAGCTGTTTAATATGAAATATGCTTGTTCCAGATTCAAGTAGGTGAGTAGCAAAGCTATGGCGAACACAATGTACAGTAACTGGTTTAGTAATATTTGCTTTCTTTATGTATTTGTGAAACATGTTTTGTACTGATCTGGAGTTAATATGGGTGCCGGTATTATTTCTGCTATAAAAAAGCCATTCTTTAGGGTGGTATTCTTTCCAGTAATCTCTGAGTATTTCTAGATTGTCCTGTGAAAGTAATGCATATCTATCTTTGGAACCTTTACCATTACGGATAAATAGTTGCATTTTTTTACTATCAATATCTGAAACTTTTAGACATGAGACTTCGTTAAGTCTTAATCCTGCACCGTAGAGGGTCATTAAGATGGATTTATCTCTTAAATTATCGCAGGCATTGAAGAGGCTTTGAATTTCATCTTTAGTAAGAATATTTGGGAACTTACGATTTCTGCGGTGGCGAGGTATTTGTTTACAATTTAAATTAGTATCCAAGGTTGCACCATACAAAAAACGAAGTCCACTATTATAGGAATTAACACTTCCAGAGGTAAGTTTTTTTTCTGTTGTGAGATAGTGAAGAAATTCTCTAATATCTTTTTCATAAAGTTCAGTTGCGGGTTTATCAAAGTGGTTTTGAAAGATTTTGCATTTGGTATAGTACTCATCTTGAGTATGTTTGCTTAAACCCCTGAGTTCTACATCAAACTTTAACTTTTCTAAAACTTGTTCTTTTGTCATAAATAAAACAACTCCTTTAAAGTTGAATTTTTTCCAATCTAAAGGAGTTGTATACAATAAACAAAGATATACTTATATTATCAGTTTTATTTGATTTTATTTTGGTTTACCACCGCGCTAGCGGTTTAGTGCTATTCTTATAATAGGAAGCTGATGTAGTCACAAAAAAACACCTAAATATTGAATGAAATTTAGGATAATGAATGGTGAACCGTGCCACAAGTAACGGCGTACTTATTACAATAAGGTATACTAAAAAGCAATACAAATGTAAATTTATATTTATAAGGAGAAAGTAAAATGATTTATGAATTAAGAATTTATCACATTAATCCTGGTAAGATGAAAGATATTCATAATAGATTCTCAACTCTTACCTTAGATTTATTTAAAAAACATGGTATGAATACTCTAGATTTTTGGGAAGATGCAGAGGGAAAGAATGTTATTTACTACGTACTTGAGCACAAAGACATGGAAACAAGAAATCAAAGCTTTATGGATTTTAAAAACGATTATGAGTGGATGGAAGGAAAGAGACTTTCTGAATTGAATGGATCTATAGTAGAAAAGATTGAAATTATTTTTATGAATAGAGTTCCTTATTCACCAGCAACCCAGAGAATTTAATAAATATTTATTACGAAAAAAGAGCATATATAACAGAAGCATGGGTTAGAAGTGGTGTAGAACCAATGTAGAAGATAAAAGTATAAAGTAAAATTATTCAGTTAAGTACTTTGATAGATGATCAACGGAGAACCGTACCATAAATAGGTGCGGTGTTTCTGTTAAGTATTGATATATAAATTAGAAGTGGTTTAGATAGAGAAAATACCGTATGATAAGTAATATAGAATTTAAACCAATAAGTTTAATAAATAAATTTGTTTTGTTATAAAAATTAGAATATGCCTCATTATCTTAAAGAAAATATTTTAGGTTCCCTTGTAAAAGAGAATGTGCAAATAGACAACACTTCTTTACCCAGTAGGCTTCGAAATTTTGAAAGAAAATTAATAGTAGAATGTTTAAACAATAATAATTGGAATTTTAGTAAAACGGCTAAGAAATTAGGAATCATAAGACAAAGTCTTGAGTATAGAATGAAAAAACTAGGAATAGAAAAAAAAGAAGATATATAAACTGTTAGAGAATGACTTAGTTATAAAGTGCATAAAATTTAGTCAAAGTCATAAAAAATTAAACTGTTGATATTACTGAGTTTCATTAAAATATATGCATAAATTTTATGCATATATTTTAATGAATGATATTTTAAATATGGGATGAAACTTGAAAGCCTTGATATGTAAAGGCTTTTTTTTGTTTTGTTTAATAAAAAGACTATGGCACGGAGATTGCTTATAGAATAGCAAAAGGGTTAAAAGATATAAAAGGAGGGTTTATATATGGAAGCAGAGATACTTTATTCTGTAAAAGCACAAAGAGGATCGGAACTTCGTTGTAAGGGATGGAAGCAGGAAACAATTCTCAGAATGCTTGAAAATAATATGGAAAATGCAGAGATGCCAGAAGAACTTGTTATATATGGTGGAAATGGAAAGTGTGCAAGAAATTGGGAATCATATCATGCCATTGTTAAATCGTTGAAGGATTTAGAAGATAATGAAACATTAGTGGTTCAATCTGGAATGCCTGTTGCTATTTTTAAGACTCATAGACTAGCACCAAGAGTTGTTATGGCTACAACGAATATAATGAAAGCGGATTGGCCAACCTTCTATGATTTACAGGATAAAAACCTAACCATGTTTGCTCAATATACTGCAGCGCCATGGGAATACATTGGAACGCAAGGAGTAATTGAAGGAACATTTGAAACTTTATCTGCAATTGCAATGAAGAAATTTAATGGAAGTCTTGAAGGAAGAATATACCTTACAGCAGGAGCAGGTGGAATGGGGGGCAATCAAAGCTGGGCAATGAAGATGCATGGTGGAATTGCAATGGTTGTAGATGTAGATGAAAAAATTATAAAAAGACGGATGGAAAAGGACTATATGGACGTTATCGTTTATTCGCTAGATGAAGCAATAGCTATGGCAACGAAAGCAGCAGAAGAAAAGAAGCCAATGTCAATAGGTCTTGTTGGTAATGCCGCGGATATTTTTGAAGAAGCATATAATAAAGGATTTATGCCAGATATAATGAGTGAAATGTGTCCATGCCATGATCCAATATCCTACATACCATCAGGATATACTCCAGAACAAGCAGATGAATTTAGAGTGGAAAATCGTGAACTTTATCTACAAAGAGCAAGAGAAACAATGATTAGACAATTAAGAGCGATGAATGCTTACTTCCATAAGGGAGTTGCAGCATTTGAATATGGAACTAGCATTCGTAAGGAATGTAGAGATGCGGGAATGCCAGAAGAAGAAGCAATGACTATTCCAGGTTTTGTTGCTGAATATATAAGACCATTGTTCTGCGAAGGACGGGGACCTTTCAGATGGACCTGTATATCAGGAGATGCAAATGATCTTGCAGTAACGGATGAAGTTGCTCTTGAGATGTTTAAGAATGATCCGTTGATTACAAGATGGATTACACTTGCACATAAACATCTTCCAATAGAAGGACTTCCAGCAAGAGTTTGTTATATGGGTTTTGGAGAGAGAAGAGCCTTTGGATTAAAGATCAATGAACTGATTAAACATGGAGTGATAAAAGGGCCAGTTGCTTTCTCAAGAGACAATTTAGACTGTGGTTCCATAGTAAATCCTACTTTTGAATCAGAAAAAATGAAGGATGGCAGTGATTTAATTTCTGATTGGCCATATTTAAATGGATTGTTAAACTGTGCTGCAATGTGTGATTTAATTGCAATACAGGCGAACTACTCAATGGGAGAAGCAGTTCACACGGGGGTTACAATGATTGCAGACGGAACAGAGGAAGCAGCCATAAGATTGGATGTAGCATTAACTGTGGATTCAGGAATTGGCATTGTAAGACTTGCGCAAGCTGGATATGAAACAGCAAGAGAAATAGCAGAAGGCAATGGGAAATATACTACAGATAGTATTAAAGTTCCATTATGGTGGGAACCAAAGGCTACCTTTGGACCAAGTGGAAGACCACCTCGCTAAAGAATTGAAGAGCAAGTTCTTAATAATGAAGAGGGGTGATTTGGAATGATAGATGTTGTAATGATAGATGGAAATACCCTTACTCTTTGCGATGTAATAGTTGTTGCAAGAGAGGGTGCTGAAATACAGCTTTCTCAGCAGGCAAGGGAAAATATAAATAAATCAAGACGAACTGTTGAAAAATTCATTGAGGATGGAAAAGTTATATATGGTATTAATACTGGATTTGGGAAATTTAGTGAAGTTGCTATATCTAAGGAAGAAATAGCAGCTTTGCAAAGGAATCTAATTTTTTCAGATGCAGTAGGGGCTGGTAATAATTTTGATATTGAAGTAGTTAGGGCAATTATGCTGCTTAGAATCAATGCTCTTGCAAAGGGCTATTCTGGTATAAAATTAGAAACCGTTGAAACGCTGATTGCCATGTTAAATAAAAAAGTGCATCCCTTAATAAGAGAACAGGGTTCGGTTGGTGCAAGTGGAGATTTATGCCCACTTGCACATATGGTTCTGGTTATGCTAGGAGAAGGGGAGGCAGAATATAACGGAAAAGTAATGGATGGGAAAAGTGCTATGGAAATGGCACAAATTCCAGTTACTACCTTAGAGGCAAAGGAAGGACTAGCCTTGATTAATGGAACCTGCGCAATGACTGCAGTAGCAACACTCGCTGTATATGATGCCTTCATTTTACTAAAAAGTGCGGATGTGGTTGCGGCACTTACCTTTGAAGCATTGGAAGGAATTATTGATGCTTTTGATGAAAAGGTTCATATGGTCAGACCACATAAAGGGCAGATAATTTCGGCACAAAACATGCGAAATATGTGTGAAGGAAGTAAGCTCGTTACAAAACAGGGTGAAAAAAGAGTGCAGGATGCATACACATTAAGATGCATTCCTCAGATTCATGGTGCAAGCCGTCCAGCCATGCAGTATGCAAAAGAAGTTGTGGAAATAGAAATAAATTCAGCAACGGACAATCCATTAATATTTTCGGATGAAAATGAAGTGATTTCAGGAGGAAATTTCCATGGTCAGCCAATTGCCATTGCAATGGATACATTAGGTATCGCCACTGCTGAACTTGCTGATGTTTCGGAAAGAAGAATTGAAAGATTATTAAACCCAGCATTAAATGATTTACCTGCTTTCTTAACACCTATACCAGGATTAAATTGTGGATTTATGGTGGCACAATATGCCGCAGCATCCCTTGTATCTGAAAATAAAATATTGGCACACCCGGCTTCCGTGGATTCCATACCTACCTGTGCCAATCAAGAAGATCATGTAAGCTTTGGAACCATTGGTGCGAGAAAGGCAAGGCAAATCATTAAACATGTTCAAAGAGTTCTTGGTACAGAGCTTGCATGTGCAGCTCAGGCTGTTGATTTTAAGGATAAAGACAAGCTTGGCATCGGATCTGCTGTGGTGTACTCAACACTTAGAAAAAAGGTAGCTTTTATGAAAAATGATAGAATACTTTATAAAGAAATTGATATCTGTCAGGAAATAATTCAGAGTGGAGAATTATTGAATGAAGTTGAAAAAGTAATTGGTAAAATACAATAATGTAAGATTTTTCTTAAGTTGGTGCATAAAAATTATGCACCAATGTTTTTAACGACATTTCAGCATGGCAGATGATGATTTAATGAATAAAATAGGGAGAGATAAATTTGAAAGGGATTACGAAAAAAATAAGGGCTGATTTATTAATTGAAAATTGCACACAGCTTTTAACATGTAGAAAAGACGCTGGAGATTTAATTGGGCTTATAGAAAATGGCTATCTTGCAATTGCAGGAGAAAAAATTATTTCTGTAGGTACGAAAGAAGAAGTAATGGCTTTAGTTGATATAAATGGAGCTGAAATTATAGATGGGAGAGGCAAGAGTGTTGCTCCAGGTTTTGTAGACGCCCATACACATCTTATATTTGGAGGATCTCGAGTTAAGGAATACGCGGCAAGAATGATAACGGATGATATTGAAACGCTGGAGAGAATGGGAATTAAGACGGGAATAATGGCCACTGTTGAAATGACTAGAAATTCATCTGAAGAGGCATTGTTTTTTGCTGCATCAAATAGAATAAAACGTATGCTTCATAGTGGTACAACAACGGTTGAAAGTAAAAGTGGATATGGATTATCTACCCCATCTGAGATTAAAATATTAGAAATAAATAAAAGATTAGATAAAGACCTTCCAATGGATGTAGTATCCACGTTTTTAGGTGCACATGGTTGGCCGAAAGATATTTCAAAGGAAAGATATATGGATATGCTGGTTATGGATATGATTCCTTATGTTGCAGAGGAAGGACTTGCACGGTTTTGTGATATATGGTGTGATGAGGGTCATTTTACTGCGGCAGAATCTGAAAAAATTTTGAAAGCCGCGAAAAGTTTTGGTCTACAGCCTAAAATTCATACAGATGCTTACTCTTATATTGGAGGTTCTGATTTAGCTGCAGAAATGAAAATGGTTTCGGCAGACCATTTAAATTATACTCCCAAAAACGTAATTCGAAAATTGGCAGAGCAAGGAGTACCAGGAGTTTTATTACCAGCAATAGATTTTGCAGTAAAGCATCCAAAGCCCTTTGAAGTACGTCCTATGTTAGATGAGAATCTAACCATTGCATTGGCAACAAATTGTTGCCCTGGATGTTATGTTGAATCCATGCAATTTGTTATGGCTTTAGCATGTAGAGAACATAGAATGAAGGCACAGGAAGCAATACGGGCAGCAACTCTGGGCGGTGCTACTGCACTTGGACTGGAAGGTGATAGAGGTTCTTTAGAGGTGAATAAGCTCGCAGACATTCAAATCTGGGACGCATCTCAATTTGAAGAGGTTATCTATCATATTGGAGGAAATATAGTTGAAAAGGTAATAAAGAGAGGAAAGGTCGCCTTCGATAATAAAATGGATTTTTAGAATTATTTTTAGAAAGGAAGAAGTAAAATGAATAATTTTGAAGTTTTTAATAAAATAATGGATTCAAAAGATTTTACTATTGGTGGAGGTTCCGCATCTGCATTGGCAGGAGCAATGGCGGCTGGCCTTGCGGGTATGGTAGCAAGACTATCAACCAATAAAGAATGGGGACTTTTAGCAGAGGAATATGAAATAATGGCAGAGGAAGCAGATCGAACTTGCCAGGAATTACTGCTTGGTGCAGAAAAAGATGCACAGGCATATATGTTGATAAAAAAAGCATATTCATTGCCAAAGGAAACTGAAGAGCAAAAGGCAATTAGAAGGGAAGAAATTCAAAATGCAGGAATTCAAGCAGCAACTGTTCCACTGCAAAATGCAATATTGTGTAAAAAAATATATGGATTAACTTTATTATTAAAAGGGAAATCAAATTCTAATGCATCATCAGATTTAGCAGAGGCTGAATTATTGAGCCATGCTGGTCTTATTGGATGTACACTAAATATTGAAGCTAACCTTCCTCTTATTAAGGATGAAAATATAAAAAAGGAGTTTGAAAGACAAGCTTTAGAATTAAAAAGGATTTAGAGCGATAATATGAGAAAATGGAGATGAAATTTATATGAAAATATTGTTATGTGAAGCAAATATTAGTGAAGGCAGAAATGAAGAGATTATTTGTAGCGTTAAAGATGTACTTTTACAGAATGATGATGTTAAAATGATTGATTTTAATTCCGATAAGGACCATAACCGGTCGGTTTTTACTTATATAGGTGAACCTGAGATGGTTTTAGAGGCGACAAAGAGGCTTGTGGATAAAGCTTTAGAATTAATAGATATGACAAAACATCATGGAAGTCATCCAAGAATGGGTGCGGTAGATGTAGTTCCTTTTGTTCCAGTTAAAGGAATAGAAATTCAAGAGGCAGTTGAAATTTCAAAGAGATTTGGGAGATATATCGGAAGTAAGGGTGTTCCAGTTTATTATTATGAGAATGCAGCAACCAGCTCAGATAGAACAAGTCTTGTTAATATAAGAAGAGGGGAATATGAAGGATTAGCAGAAAAGATGAAAAAGCCTGAATGGATACCGGATGAAGGTCCAGTAGAATTTATACCCAAAAGTGGAGCACTTGTTACAGGGGTTAGATTTCCGCTTGTGGCATTTAATGTGAATTTACGAACCAATGATATTGAAATTGCAAATCGTATTGCTAAAGCAGTTAGAAATATAAGTGGAGGCTTTAGATATGTTAGAGCAATTGGTCTTCATATAGCAGAAAAAGATATGGTTCAGGTTTCAATGAATCTTATAAATTATACTAAGACTCCTATTCCAAGAGTCATGGAAACAGTACGCTCCGAAGCGGCACGTTATGGAGTAATGATTGCAAGTGCTGAACTTGTAGGCCCTGTCCCAATTGAAGCCCTTGAAGAAGTTGTAAGGCATTGTTTGCAGGTTCATGATTTTTCAATAAAACAAATCATTGAGACGAATTTGCTTCCGGAATAACATCCAATTTTTTTACAATCACTGTTAACAAATGGTGTATACAATTTGTTTTGCTATAAAAAGTAGTGCCTACGGGGTACTGGTATTTGACAGAGTGTAGCGATGAATTGGTTAAGGAGGCGGTTAAATAAATATCCATTGCCAAAAGCGAAAGTGTATATTTGTATATTTGATTTAGGCGTAGGAAATAGCTATATACTCCTTTCTCTCATAACCACGGAAAGTGGAGCAGGAGTTCTAAGAGGCTATTGTGCAGGCTTTGATGGAAAAGATAGAGTTTCTATTCTTTTAAATAATAGGCTCTGTTTTAAATAAGTGTTGATATGTGATGGTTTTCTGAAAATAGGTTATATGCAATTTGCTATAGATATGGAATTAGAACATAAGAGAATTAAAAGAGGTAGACATAAAGAGGATATTTACCATATTCAACACATTAATAGCCTTCATTCTAATTTAAAAAGATGGATGAGTAGGTTTAATGGTGTTGCAACTAAATATCTAAGCAACTACCTTTTACATAATTACTGGAATTATGATACATAAATTGTGTATAATACGAATATATGGTATTAAACAATCGTATTAAATTGTAAGCCGTAAATTGGAATATATAGGAGGTACAATGGGAAAAGTGAGAGGTAAATGGAGTCAAAAACAAACAGATGAGAAAGTGCTGTCTGTAATTAGCAGTATTTGTTCTATAAGCATAATAATATTTGTATGTACGCAGATTTTAGGTATTTGGAAAACTGAAGCAGATGTAATTGTGCCATTGTTGGGTGTGTCAATGTTAATTCAAGCCATTCAGAATTGGAAGAAGAATAAAGAAGTTGCTAAAGGTAGTTTATGTGCAGTGATACTTGCTTTGGTGTTTTCAATTTTTCAATTTGTAATAAGATAAAATCAAATTTGTAGAATGGATTGGATTAGCAATTTTAAACTATTACGATTTAGAAGTAAAGTGGACACGTTGATTTGTCCACTTTTATACGTTCCATTATCAACATTAGTTTAAAACAGAGCCAAATAATAAGTCTATTAGTAGAATAGCTTCCACAGAATTCAAATGGAAATATGAAAAAGAATATGCCTTAGAGCTTAAGTTGCAGGGAAATGAAATAGCTCTTTCCATAGATAATGTAAGCATACTAAAGGTAAAAGATGAAACTTTAAGCTATGGTATGGTAGGCTATGCAAAATATTCCATGGGAGCAACCCTCTTTGGAAATCTAACCATTGAGGAATTATAAATAAATAAAGATAGGGAGGAGATTTTAATATTGTTAAGTAGAAATGATTTAATAAATAATAGAGACCTTGCCTATGATAAAGCCTTAGGTGCTATGGCTGGTCTTGCCATAGGAGATTCTTTTGGAGATGCATCAAGAAAGCAAGATAATCAATTAAGATATGGTATCACCACAGATTTTAATAAAGAAGCCTCCTGGAGTACTGATGATACTGAATTTGCGTTGCTTACTGCAAAAATATTAATAGAATGTGAAGGAAGTCTATCAAGTGAGGTCGTAGTTAAAGGCTGGATGGAAAATGTAGCCTCGCAAAATGATTTTCCAAGAGGAGGAGCCAGCGAAATAGAAGCAGCGAGAAACCTTAAGAAAGGCATTTTGCCCCCTTATTCTGGGGAATATAATTCATATTATAACAGCGATGGAGCAGCTATGAGAATTGCACCTATAGGAATTATATGTGCTGGTGATTCAGAAAGGGCAGTAATACTTGCCAACATAGACGCCTGCTTAAGTCACTTTAGAGAAGGTATATGGGGAGCACAAGCTGTAGCAGTTGCCGTTTCTGTTGCCATGGTGGATGGAACCATAGATCAAATAATTGAAGCTGCCTTAAAGTCAATTCCAGAGGATTCATGGCTTTATTATTCCATGAAAAAGGCATTAGAAATTGTAGATAATGCCAAGGGTGAATTCATGGATGCTTGGTTGCCTTTACATGATGAACTTTGGACTAGTTACAAGGCGTCAGTTCCAGAAGCAGTAGCAGCGGCTTTTGGAGTGCTTAAGCTTGTAAATAAAAATTTCAGAACTGGGGTGGTAGCTGCTGGTAACTTTGGTAGAGATGCAGATACCATTGGAGCCATTGTAGGAGCTATTTTAGGCGCCAAATACGGAGCTTCACAAATGCCTGAAAAGTGGATTGAAAAAACAAGGTATCCTTCCGGAACCTGCCTTGCTTTTACTAATGGGTTAGACATAAAAGAAGTTGCTCAAAAGCTCAGTGATTTGATAAAATAAAGTTTAAAAAAAAGGAGAAGTCTCCATTAGAGATTTCTCATTTTTGAATCCTATTGTGAACCCTGCCTTGTAGCATAAGAATATTAGCTCTGAGACTTTCCAAAGTTACATTTTTAATATCTTTTCCATCTATTAATATTCTGCCAAAGGTAGGATCATAAAACCTTGGTATGAGCTGGGTTAAAGTAGTTTTCCCAACTCCTGTTGGACCTACTAAAGCAACCATCTGACCGGACTTACAAGTGAATTCAATATTCTTTAGAACCGCAGAATCTTTCTCATATTTAAAGTCTACGGCTTCAAAGGTAATGCTACCTTTTACCTTTGTAAGCTCCTCTGCATCAGGGCTATTCTTAATTTCTGAAGGGGTATCTAAAATCATCATTACACGTTCTGCACCTGCAAATGCCTGCTGCACATCTTCTAAAAGCCTAGCAATACCTGAAATTGGTGTATAAAAAAAGATAAATAGAGCAAAAATGCAACGATATCTGATAGGCTCAGCTGACCATGAAGAGCCATCATTCCTCCTGTTCCAACTACAATTATTGTACCAATGGAGGATAGGAACTCTACAGACGGGTGGAATACTGCACTTAAATTTAGTGCATGAAGCATTGATTTTGTAAAGACGATGGCTTGCCTGGTGATCTGTTTTGCTTCATACTCTTCTTGTACAAAGGCTTGAATTTCTTGGATACCAGAGAAGTTGTCTTGAAGCTTGGAATTTAAATCTCCTAGTGCATTTTGGGATATTTTGAAATTGGGACGTACCTTTGTAGCAAAAAACTATCCTGAAAATAAAATAAAGGGTATTAATAATATAGATTTAGAAATTGAAAATAAAGCAAAAGAAATGTTTAATAAAGTAAAGAGAGGTAAGTTTACACAGGATTTAAGAGAATTATTAGAATGTAATACCAAAACTGAATTATTCAAAATAGCATCTATACTAAATACTACGAAGGTATCTAAGCTTAATAAAGGGCAACTAGTAGAAAGACTTTTAGATGTATATGAAGAGAAAATAACTGAGGCTCTATATTTAATTGATAGTGAAAGGTTTGAATTTTTAAAAAATATAGCTGATAAACAGGGATATATATCCTTTGAAGATCATAATTTCACATCAAATCCAGAATATTATTTAGAATATGGATTTGTATTTGCAGCTATGGGAGAAGATGGTATATATTTAATTATGCCAAATGAAACAATAAATGCTATAAAATCCTTAGATAATGATGAGTATAAAAAAATATTAGCTAAAAATACAGAACTAGTAAAGCTATTCTGGGGAATGACCTATAACTATGGCGTAGTGTTTATAAATGATTTTATAAGAATGCTTAACAATTATGTTGACTATTCTTTGGATGAAACTGATCTTAACGGAATAATTGCAAGTGGTGAAGATTATTATGGGGAGTATATAGTACAAGGAAATATAGCTAGCAGTATAATGGCGCCACTAGAAGATATTGTCCATATTATTAATACAAGAGAGAATATTTCAAGTGGCAGGGATTTCTGTATTATAAAAAAGGATGAGCTACTTGAAGCTGCCAATGTAGAATATTTAATTGTAAATAAAATAAGTATGAGATTAAAAAAGTATTTAAAGAATAATTGGAAAATAGAAGATACAGAGATTGAAATGATTATAATTAATTTATATTCTGATATTCAAGAAAATGAAAAAGAAGAGGTAATAGAAAATATCATAGTTGCATTGGGAGAAGCAAGTGGAAATGATCTTCAAAAATTATTAGTAGAAATAAATAGTTTTATAAATAACACTAGACTTTGGAGATTAAAAGGATATACTTTAAACGAATTAAGTTCAGAATATAAAAATAATAATAATTCTACTCCTAAGATAGGAAGAAATGACACTTGTATATGTGGAAGTGGTAAAAAATATAAAAAGTGTTGTGGATCTAAGGTTATTCAGCTGTTTTAGCAAACTGAAATTCCCCACTACGTTACCAACTTATAGCAAGAGGTAGCAAGATTAGTCGTTACTCCTTCGCCAATACCCTTGGTAAGTTGAGTTAATAATTATTTATTTTTACTAATATTACCCCCCCCCGTGCTTCTGATAAATTAGAGATACGGGGGGCTTTTTTCAAAGCACTAATAACCTTAAATTGTTTAACAAAATTCATTATAGATTTATAAAATTATTTTCATTTTGAGTGTTTTATGGTATATTGTTCATATCAGTAATTTCTCCTAATTATGATAATATTTTGTATTTATCGTTACTTACATTATATCATCTTTAAGAGGAATTTACCATAATAAATTATTGAAAAACCTTGTGTTTTCAATGGGTTAAGCAACATTAGAACTCGGATGTCAGGAAGGGCATGTATCAGTATCTGTTGAAGATATTACACAGTAGGACTGGCAAAAATAAGTGGCAGAACAAATAAAATCAGAAGGTATGATTATTGATCCGAATTTTTAAGGGCATATAAGGAGGAAGAAAAAATGGAAAATAATAGAACATATTGGAATGGACCCAAAGCAGCACATCGTCGTGTTATGTTAAAAGCATCTGGATATACAGACAGCGACATAAAACAAAAACCCCACATTGGAGTACCAAACTCATTCATGGAAGGTTCTCCAGGCAGTGCGCATCTTCGCCAAATTGCAGAAGCAGTAAAACAAGGGATTTGGGCTGCAGGCGGGATCCCTATAGAATTCGGAATCCCTGCAACATGTGGTAACGTAGCAAATGGGTCAGAAGAATTAAAATATGAACAAGTTGGACGTGATATCGTAGCAATGTCCGTTGAATTTGTTACAAAAGTACATCATTTTGACGGCTTGGCAATGATTGCATCTTGCGACAATATTATCGCAGGTACGTATCTAGCAGCAGCTAGACTGGATATTCCATCAATGGTTATTACTGGTGGTTCTATGCAGCCAGGTAATTACTGTGGTAAAAAAGTAGTAGAAGCAGATCTAGATGTTGCGGTACTTGGCGGTGAAAGTGAAGAAAGATTAGCGGATATGGAAGAACATGTATGTCCATCTTATGGTGCTTGTCCATCTATGGGAACAGCTAATACAATGCAAATGCTTGGGGAAGTTTTAAATTTGGTTCTACCAGGAACAAGTACAATTCCTGCATCTGATAACTTAAAGATTCGTAAAGCTAGAGAAGCAGGAGCTTATATGGTGGAATTAGTAAAATCTGGCCGTAAACCCTCTGACTTAATTACAAAAGAAACATTGTTAAATGCAATTATGTTTGATATGGCAGTTGCAGGGTCAACAAATGCAGTATTACATATTTTAAGTATTGCATATGAACTTGGTATCAAAATCACAATGGAAGACTTTGAAAAATATGCGAAAGAAATTCCATGTATTACAGGTGTCATTCCAAGTGGTCCATATACAGTAGTAGATTTCCATTATGCAGGCGGGGTTCCAGCTGTTATGAAGATGATTGAAAGCAAACTTTATGTAGATGTTTCAACTATCACAGGAAAGACATGGAAAGATATTTTAGCAAACGTAAAAGTAGAAAGTACAGATATTATCAGAAGTCTTGACAATCCATTATACAACGAACCAGGACTTAAAGTGTTGCGCGGTAATCTTTCTCCAAATGGTGCTATCGTAAGACCAACAGGTGTGCCAAAAGAAATGAAATACTTCAAAGGAAAAGCAAAAGTATTCAGCAATGACTTTGAATCCTTGGAAGCAATCGAAAAAGGTGAAATTGTACCAGGCGATGTAATCGTTATCCGTTACGAAGGATGTAAAGGTTCTCCAGGTATGAAGGAGGTGATGCTTACGACAGATGCTTTGGTAGGCTACGGATTGCATAAGAGCGTAGGACTTGTAACAGACGCTAGATTCTCAGGATTTAACTACGGAGCAATCGTGGGACACGTATCACCAGAGGCATACGATGGTGGTAACATTGCACTTGTAGAAAATGGTGATGTTATTGTAGTAGATACAATCAAAGGAGAAATAACATTAGAAGTATCGGAGAAAGAATTAGAAAAGAGAAGAGAAGTTTGGGTATGCCCACCTCTTAAAGAACAAAAAGGCTGTCTAGCATTATATGCAAAGAATTGCAGACCAGCAGAAGAAGGCGGAGCTATGCAACCTTGGTAAAAAAGTAGATAACAGATATTAAAATAATGAAAAAATGAATTAGCCCTCCATGATTTTATAACATTTTGTGAGGATGATTTATTTCATGAAGGATAATCATGGATGGCTGTTGAATTATGCTAATACTTAAAAACATTTAACGAAAACATTCCCAATTTCCCTAAATTATAGTATAATAACTTATGATTGTTATATAATTAACAAAGGAAGGGATGATTTATTATGGAAACAGCAAAAATTTTAAACACTGCCAACAATTCACCAAAAACATTAAAGAAAGAAATAGGTTTACTAGAAGCAATAACCATAGTTATAGGTATGGTTATAGGTTCAGGGATTTTCTTTAAACCTTCTATTGTGTTTAATAACGCAGGTTCTCCAATCATGGGAATACTTGCTTGGGTAGCAGGTGGTGTTGTAACTATGGCGTCTGCGCTTACTATAGCTGAAATAGCAGCAGCTATTCCCAAAAGTGGAGGTATATTTATATATCTTAAAGAGCTATATGGAGAAAAATGGGCATTTCTATTCGGTTGGGTACAAACAGTTATTTATGTACCTGGGGCTTCAGCAGCACTCGCAATAGTACTCGCAACTCAAGCTACTAACTTTGTACCAATGACCCCAATTCAGCAAAAACTATTTGCAATAGTAATGATCCTAATTATTACCACTGCAAACGTATTATCAACAAAACTTGGTAGTAAAATTCAATTTGTTGCAACTATTGCAAAATTAATCCCAATTATTATTATAATTGCTTTAGGCCTTATAAAAGGAACAGCACACAGCTTTTCTATGCCAGTGGGTGCTACAGCTGCTGGCGCTGGTTTTGGAGCAGCTATGCTTGGAACACTTTGGGCCTATGATGGCTGGGTTGGTGTAGTTAATATAGCAGGAGAACTTAAAAACCCTAAAAAAGACATACCAAAATCCATAATTTTAGGCTTAACCGTTATTATGATAGTATATGTTTTATTTAATTTAGCACTTATAAACATAGTTCCTATAACAGCTGTTTTAAGCTCTAACAAAGTAGCGTCTGATGCTGCAACAGTTTTATTTGGGAAATCCGGATCATTATTTATAACTGCCGGTATACTAATTTCAATCTTTGGAGCATTAAATGGTTATCTAATGACAGGAGTTAGAATACCTTTCGCTATGGCACAGGATAAACTTTTACCTTTTCATAAGTTTCTCGGAAAAGTTAATGAAAAACATACTACACCATTAAACGCTTTTGTTTTTGAGGCAGTACTTGCTTGCTTATATGTATTTAGTGGTTCTTTTGATACATTAACTGATCTTGTTGTCTTTGTTTTATGGATTTTCTTCACCATGGCAGTAGCTGGTATCTTTATATTAAGAACGAAACATAAAGATTTAGTTCGCCCTTATAAAGTACCATTCTACCCAATAGTTCCACTCATAGGAATTTTTGGAGGTATGTATATTGTAATGAGTACGCTTTTAACTGATACTCGAAAAGCACTTATAGGACTCGGAATAACCTTAATTGGATTGCCTGTATATTGGTATATCACAAAGAAAAAGTAAAATAAGAAACTGTTCTAATGTATTCTAAGCTTAGATTTTAGATTAATGATAAAAATAACACTACTGCACTTGGGGGGAACCCAGTGCAGTAGTGTTTTCAATTATTCACTATTAAAAAGATTGGTATTTAATTATTCAGGTATTGATGTTTTTAAAGATACACAGGTTTCATCTTGAAATATATTAATGGTATGTCCTCTATGAAAACGGAAAAGTGAGGGCCAAAATAAATTAATTCTTGACATCCTTTTTTAAATAGTGTAATGTGAAGTTAAGTTCACGTGAAGCAAACTTCATATTACACTATGTTAGGAGCGATTTGTTTGAAAAATAGATTTATAGAGCTTTATTTATGCTCATTAGCAATTCTTACAATGGGAGTTTTTGAAACAATTTTCAATTACACTAAAGTTAATACTACCAAGGGATTCTATTTTGGTATTATAAAGTTATTTGTAGGAACAATCTTTTTAGTTTTCAATATAACTTATCACATTAAAAGTAAAAAAAACCGCAAACAGTTGGAAAGAGAATTATCAAAAGAATATGATGAGAGAGATGATTTAATAGATGGAAAAGCTTCGCACTTTACCATGAGTACTTTAATGATTATGATTTTCCTTATGATGTTTCTTTCCAGATGGATTTCCATTCCTACAGATATGGCTTTATTTATCATTATAATATTCTGCATGATTACTTACGGATTAGCTAAAAAATATTATAGTCATTTTCTTTAAGGAGAGCTTTATGAAAAATAGAATAAAAGAATTGCGTTTAGAACATGGAATAACACAACAAGAATTAGCTGATAAAGTATGTGTATCTTCAAGAACAATTATCTCTTTAGAAAAACAACAATATAATCCATCTGTTTTACTGGCATATAAAATTTCTTCGGTCTTTAACCTACCAATTGAAGAAACTTTTATATTTGAAGAAGATGACTAATTATAAAAATGCATGCAATAAAATTGTTAAAAAATAAAATATTGAGTGGAGGAAAATATTATGATAATTCAAAAACTATTATTTATACTTTTCGGAGTAGTATTAACATTATGGGGAATATATAGAATGAAAACAGATAAGGCGTTTGTAGGAAAAACCCAAACAAGAAAAAATATTTTTAACTTTTTAATAATTGGACAAGCTTCTGGACTTGGACAATTATTAAGTGGAATTATATGTATAATTTTAGGGGTTTTATCTTTTATAATTAAGTAATTTGTAATGTTAAGGAGTTAAGCTGTATTTAAAAGCTTAGCTCAGAATATTAATTTTTCTATAATCTATATCTATCAAAGCTAAATAGCAAACAAAAGTTAGCAACCACAAATTTTCAATCTATATTTGATATTGTATATTTGATCCATTGTTAGCATCTCCCTGTTCTCCTTTTCAGTTTCGTCACTAAAAAGGATATTGTATTTTGTGGGCGCTGGCAATGGATTTTTTCCATTTTATGCTTGGTTTTTTAAGAGCCGGTCTGTATGGTTTTTATTATACCAAAAACAAGGAGGTAAGTGCCTCTGACTTACTCTACTGGTAGCAGAAACTGTAAGTTGATGTTTTATAATAAAACAGATGAGGTTTTTAAGGGAAGGTGGAGATGCCTGAGAAAAATAGAGTATAATTATATAAAACATAAAAGAAAAGAGGAGTAGTATGGATAAAAAATTTTCAATTGGGCAAGTTAGCAAATTATATGAGGTTAGCATAGATACTTTAAGATATTATGATAAGGTAGGGCTTTTAAAGCCTATAGTTAATGAGAGTAATGGCTATAGGTTTTATGGACTGAGGGATTTAGAACAGCTAGACTTAATTCTTAGTTCAAGAGCTTTGGAGATTCCCATAAAAGATATAACTAAAATCATTAAAAGTAAAGAAATCAATAGTTATATTATGTTAATGGAGAAACAAGAAAAATTAGTTAGTGAAAGAATTAATAGCTTATTTAAGCTTCAAAAGGACATAGCGGAAAATAAAAATATCCTTAATGAAATAGAAGAGCATAATAATATAATGAATTTTGAAATTATAAAGCCTTATAAAGATGAGTATACCCTTATAGAAATGAATGTAAATGAGTTATTAGTAAAGAAAGATTATAAGAAATATTTAAGATTATTGGACGCGGACATATCTATGGGGGAATATTTTTACTCCTATTCTATAGCTGCAGATAATTCTGTAGTTGATTATGCAGCTGGATTATATATAGTAATTAACACCAATAATAAGGTGGTTATAGAAGAGACGATAGAGAGTAATAACTTAATTATAGAAAAGAAAAATATAAATGGTAGCTTTGTAAAAGTAAGATATTATGGTGATTCACATTCCTTTAATAAGTATATTATAGCGTTAAATAGCTATTTTACAGGTAAGGAGAATAAGAACATTTACGCTAAGGACTATTTTTATATGCCAACAGAAGATGATGGCATGTATTATTGTGAAATAATCATGAAATTATAATTTAGGTATTGACTCTAGAGTTACTCCATACTTTAAAATTTATAGTGTGGGTTACGAAGGAGGAATAATAAATGAAGTTAATTAAAAATAGGATATTTATGACGATTTTAGCCACAGATATAATTCAACAACTTGCTATATGGGTTCGTAACATTTCCATAATGTTTTTTGTTATGGAAATATCAAAAAATAATCCATTAGCTGTATCTACATTGAATTTAGTAGAGTATGTACCAATGGTGCTTTTAACTTTTGTTGGAGGGGTTATCGCCGATAAGTACAATCCTAAAAAGCTTATGATACTAGGTGATTCTCTTAGTTCAGTTTCTTTCATAGTACTAGGTTACGTTATGGCTAAAGGACTATTAATTAGTATTTTTGCAGTGGTATTGATATCAGCAACCGTTACACAGTTTTCATATCCAGCTTCACAAAAATATTTTAAAGAATATATTCCTGAGGAACAAGTTGAACAAGCTGTAGGAATTTCACAGTTATTAGGTTCAATGTTCTATGTAATAGGACCATTTTTAGGTTCATATTTCTATTTTAAATTTGGTATAAAAACAACATTAGTGATACTTTCAATGTTGTTTTTAGTTTCAATAGCTTTAATATCGACATTACCAAATAAAAAGTTTCACACTTTAGAAAGTGATGGATTTAAAGAGGATGTTAAACTAACATTTAAATATGTAAAAGAGAATAAAACTATACTAAGGCTTTTTAAAGTATTTGCTTTATTATCATTTACATTAGGAATAGCTAATAATCTTGATATATTTGTTGTTACAGAAAGACTAGGTTTAGATAAAGGATTCTATCAATTCTTTTCAGGAGTAGCAGGTGTAGGGGTAGTTGTAGGAGGATTACTATATGTGGTTTTTGCAAAATATTTATCAAATTTTAAGGTACTGTTTATATTTATAACAGTATTAACCGTTACTATTTTTTTTGAAGGATATTCAACAATGACAGTAGTAACAATAGCATTACAATTTATAGATAATGCTATGTTATCTATTATAAGTATATATGTTGTAGCATCAATTACTAAGGTGACAGACCAAGAGTATTTAGGGAAAGTAAATGGATTATCATCAACAATAATGTATTTAGGTATAAGTATAGGAACTATATTCTCAGGAATAGCGATGAAAAGTATTTCTCTTGTATTTGCCTACGGTGTAGGAAGTTCAGCTTTACTAATTTTAATACTAGTATTATATTTGGATAGCAAAAAAGGAAATAATTGAAAATGACTATTCTTTTTCATGTATCAAGCGATAAATTCCAGTTATATAGAAGTAGTTTCTTGGACCGATGCATTGGGGAATATAAATCCAGTGAGATTTAAAATTACTAATGAAGATGAAAGTAATTCTGTTGTTAAAATAGATAAAGTTATTTGCGTGGATAAAGAAAAGCTGGCGGGAAACAATATGCTAGTGTTTAAATGCCAGAGTGTAATAAACGGAAATGAGAAGCTGTATGAGATAAAATATGAGTTAAGTACTTGTAGGTGGATATTATTTAAGATTTAGATTTTAGATTAATGATAAAAATAACAATGCTACACTTGGGGGGGGGAACCCAGTGCAGCATTGTTTTCATTTAATTAACTATTTAAAAGGATTGGTATTTAAATTATAGACTATTTTGGAGATTCTATTCAATGCGGTATTTATAATTTTAACGTTTGTTTAAAAAGTCCGACAATATCGCCTTTACCTAGAGTTCAAGCTATTTGAGAATAATTATAGTTAATTAATTTCAAGTAAATAAAAAAAGTAATATTTGGATATATGCAGAATAATATGTATTGAGGTGATTAATATGAATAAGAAACAGTTAATCATTATGTGTATTGTGTTGTAGCTACTTTTTTAATCGGCCATTTTGTGGGGTCAGTTCTGCAATAAACAGAGTAAATAAAACTATAAATTTGAAGGGAGGATGTTTTATGTTAGATAATTTTGAAATTTCAGAAGCTATGACCATAAAGTTAGATGACTACCTACCAGAAATGCCTACATTCGTAAAAGGAATAAGAAGGGCTCCGAGTAGAGGATTTCATTTAACAGAAGCTCAGACAGAAATTGCACTTAAGAATGCACTTCGTTATATTCCTGAAAAGTATCATGAACAACTTATACCTGAATTTTTAGAAGAATTGACAAAACTAGGAAGAATATACGGGTACAGATTTCGTCCAGAAGAAAGAATTTATGGTAAACCAATAGATGAGTATAAAGGAAAATGTATAGAAGGTAAGGCTTTTCAGGTAATGATAGAAAATAATCTGGATTTTGAAGTAGCATTATATCCATATGAACTTGTTACATACGGAGAGACGGGAAGCGTATTTCAAAATTGGATGCAGTATCAATTAATAAAAAAATACCTTGAAGTAATGACACAGGATCAGACACTTGTACTGGAATCCGGCCATCCACTTGGACTTTTTAAATCAAAACCAGAATCACCAAGGGTAATAATAACTAATTCACTTATGGTAGGCATGTTTGATAATCAGAAGGATTGGGAAATAGCCGAAGAGATGGGTGTTGCAAATTATGGGCAAATGACAGCAGGGGGGTGGATGTATATAGGACCTCAAGGAATTGTACATGGAACATATAACACTCTTTTGAATGCAGGAAGATTAAAATTAGGCATTCCCAATGATGGAGATTTAAGAGGTCATTTATTTATAAGTTCAGGACTTGGGGGAATGAGTGGTGCTCAAGCAAAAGCAGTTGAAATAGCAAATGGTGTGGGAATAATAGCTGAAGTTGATAAATCAAGAATAGACACAAGAATCGAACAAGGTTGGGTTAAAAAGTATTCAGAAGATTTAGATGAAGTGTTTAAAATTGCAAATGAGTATATAGCAAGGAAAGAGCCTATGTCCATAGGATATTGGGGTAATATAGTAGATTTGCTTGAATATGCAGTTAAAAATAAAATTAAAGTTGATTTGTTAACTGACCAGACTTCATGCCACGCTCCTTATGATGGAGGATATTGCCCACATGGTATAACTTTTGAGGAAAGAACAAGATTACTTGCACAAGACAGAAAAACATTTAATCAATTAGTGGATAAAAGCTTAAGAAGACATTTTGAATTAATAAAAACGCTTGTTGATAGAGGAACGTACTTCTTTGATTATGGAAACTCTTTCATGAAAGCTGTACATGATGCAGGAGTAAAAGAAATATCTAAGAATAAAACAGATGATAAAGATGGATTTATCTTCCCATCTTATGTAGAAGATATAATGGGACCACAGTTATTTGACTATGGTTATGGACCTTTTAGGTGGGTTTGCTTAAGTGGAAAGAATGAAGATTTACTAAAAACTGATTATGCTGCAATGGAATGTATTGATCCAAACAGAAGGTATCAGGACAGGGATAACTATAATTGGATAAAGAATGCAGAAAAAAATAATCTTGTAGTAGGAACTCAGGCAAGAATATTATATCAGGATGCTATGGGAAGAATCAAAATTGCACTGAAATTTAATGATATGGTTAGAAAAGGAGAAATAGGTCCTGTTATGATGGGACGTGATCATCATGATGTGAGTGGTACAGATTCACCATTCAGAGAGACCGCTAATATTAAAGATGGAAGTAATGTTATGGCAGATATGGCTGTTCAATGTTTTGCTGGTAATGCGGCAAGAGGAATGAGTTTTGTTGCACTTCATAATGGTGGTGGAGTGGGAATAGGAAAAGCAGTAAATGGTGGATTTGGATTAGTACTTGATGGAAGCTATAGAGTAGATGAGATAATCAAATCTGCACTATCATGGGATGTCATGAGTGGAATTGCAAGACGTTCATGGGCAAGAAATGAACACTCAATTGAAACTGCTGCGGAATTCAACAAAACACATAATGGAACTGACCATATAACCATTCCATACATTGTAAAAGAAGGGTTAATTAAAGACTCAATAAAAAAATGTTTGAATAGGGCATATTAAAACATAAATACGGAACTGAAAAAATTGTAGTGAAGTTGTTTCACTATCCATGGCTAAAACACTTAATATACCCTACAAATTGGTTGATTAAAAACGATTTGTAGGGTAATAATATTGATGAAAAATATGTTAATTAAAAGTGGTGCCTGAATGCTATGCTTGTATCAGATAAGGCACAAAGTATTTATCCTCAGTCTTGGTTGCTTAAATGACGAAGCTTTTCTAGTGTGGGATTCGATGTCAAGGGAAGAAGCAATTCACTTGCTAAAAATTATAGAACTACTACTCAAATTGCGCAGGCTGCCTATAGTCTTTTAGGAAAAGATCCGCTTAGAGGATAGAACTATGATGGATATTAAATAGCCGGGGTATTTTATTTTATAAAAAAGGGAATTTAGGATAAATATAGAATAAGTATAAAGGAATTTATTGAACAATGTAATTATTATCTGACGTAACTATTGAAATTAAAGTATTCTAAAAGGAGGAAGTAACTATATTATTATCTATACAATCAATTGACCCTTTTCTAATGCAGTTAGTGATTATTCCGGTTATAACCATTGGTTGTGGAGTGTTATCTTCAATATTTTTAAAGAAGGTTTGGGTTGCTCCAATAGTTACATTAATTATTAATGCTTTAGATGAGATATATTATTTTAAACACTATTATTCAGAGATTAGACTTACATCTTGGAACATTATTTTGCCTATAGTTTCATTTATAATTTCTTTAATGATAATTAAAACGATTAAAACAAATAAAGAGCCTCCTATTATGTAAATAGTATGAGGGTGTCTATTTTAAGCGGTTCTAATGCAATAGTGACAATTGAATTTTGCAAGTAGCTTATTCATTAGAAGGCTTTACTAAACAGTGGAGTTGCCAAAAGAATCGGTTTATAGATCCGTTGGAGAATATGGATTTTGTTTTTTTAGAGAAAAGAACATATTAACTTTCATTTTGGCAGCTAATAACTCAAGTATTGCAATATCAACAAACTCAGGAGCGGCATATTCAAAATTCTGTTCGGCTTGCTTTAATTCCTTAATAGCTTGATTAATTCCAGTATCCATAGTGTATATCTCCCTATATTGATTGTTTTCGACTATATATTTACTACTAAATATGTTCAATAGATTTAATATATACTTTCAGAAATTTATGCTCTTTTAATCGGTTTTTAACCATTAATATAATATAACTGTACAAACAGTTATATTTTATAAGATATGCAAGAACTGTAAGCCTTAGACCGATATATGCAAATGAAAAAGAAATTTATTGGGATATTTGTTACTAGAGTCATACACATTTTAATTTACCCCATAAAGATTCCATTGGTGCATTATCCCAACAGTTACCTTTCCGGGACATGCTACATGTAAAACCATACTTTTTAATCAAATTTCAATTAGAAATATTATTGACATACTTTAGTTTTACGCATAGTATAAAAGTATAAGATTTAAACTAATTGAGAATAATAATTTAATATTCTTGTTAGGTGAGGTTACTGTATAGAAATATGCTACTGCCCAGAAACGTCGAGAGACGCCAATGGGTCAGCAGGTACTACCGGATTAAGGTTTTACTTAATGTAGCTGACAACATTCATAGAAAATATGAATGCTTATGTTCTACGCTTTACAGTGCTAAAACTCAACGAGTAAAGAAGGATTATTTGATTCGTATTAAATCTCTTCACTTGTTATGAGGAGATTTTTTTATTTTAAGGAGGTGATTGGCATGGATAGTAAAACTATATTTAAGAACCAGATTAAAAATATTTCAACGTTTAGAGTTATTGAAAATGTGTTAAATAGTAAGAGAAATAAGACTATGAAAGATGAGTTTTTTAAGGAACTATTTATGCAACATTTTTCAACTTATGAAGTAGAGGAGACAATGGGTTCAATAATTGATTGGGGTAGCTTATCAAAGGGATATTGCTTATCGAAAAATAATTTATTATAACGGCAACAAGGGAAAGCTATGTAGATATATATGACAAGTAACTAATAAAAGAAGATGAAGGAGTATCTTAAATGCAAACAATAAAACAATTATTTCAGAGAGAATCAGTAATAAAAATATTATTACTTGTAGCTTTAGTATTATTCGCTTATTTAATAAGGTCTATTTTAAATTTGATTTTATTAACTTTTATGCTTGCTTATTTAGTGAATAGTCTACAAAGTTTAATAATTGAGCAACTTAACAAAGTTATAAAGGTGAACCCAACTATTATTACTATAATTATATATATGTTTATGACAATAACTATAATTCTGCTAGCAGTGAAATATATACCACTTGCTATTTCTCAAAGTTTAAATATTTTAAATAGAATGGAATATACTGATTTTTTCATAGATACAAAAGGAAATATGCAGTATTTAGCACCAATATTTCATCAAATTAACATAGCAAGTTATGCTAAAGCGGGGATTCAAAGTATTATGATTTTTATAACTGATTTTGGAAAATGGAGTTTCGATTTTTTTATGGCACTTCTATTAAGCTTAGTATTTGTATTAGAGAAAGATAGTGTATTAAGATTTGTATATAAGTTTAAACATAGTAAAGTATCCGTAGCATATAACTATTTGAGTTATTTTGGTAACAATTTTTTAAATTCTTTTGGTAAAGTAATACGGGCTCAAATAATGATAGCCATTGCAAATACAATATTATCAGTTATAGGACTTACTATAATGGGCTTTCCTGCATTGTTCGCCCTTGCATCTATGATATTTATTTTAAGTCTTGTACCTGTGGTCGGAGTATTTTTATCTTTAATTCCCTTATGTTTAATTGCTTTTAAAATAGGAGGATTAATTAAAGTAGTTTTTGTGCTTATTATGATTTTTATAATTCATACTGTTGAAAGTTATGTTTTAAACCCAAAGTTTATGTCTGATACAACCCATCTTCCAATATTTTTTACTTTTACAACATTAATAATATCAGAACATTTTATGGGAACTTGGGGTCTTTTACTGGGTATACCAATGGTAATATTCGTATTAGATTTAATTGGAGTGGATTTGGGCGAAAAAAACGACTCCAAAATTAAAGAAACTTAAAGAAAAAATTAAAAGATCTGGTGGAAGGTAGGTGAGTTATGAACAAAAAAGCAATTTTAGCCAAAAGTATTAGCTATTATCAGCAATTAGGTATCAATAAAGAAATCGCAGTCTGGGAAAATGGAATGAGAAGTACTGGTGGTAGAGGTACATACGAATGGTGGTATTTTGATGCTGAATACTCAGATGGTACTAAAGTAGTTGTTATATTTTATACCAAGAATGGATTTGATGTAAGAGGTCTTGCAAATCCAACAGCATCACTTGAGATAACTTTTCCGAATGGAAAAAGAATATCAAAACATATCTCTGAAGGGAGGGGACAAAAAATTCGTGCTTCAAAGGAGCAATGTGATGTAAAAATTGCTCAAAGCAGTATTAAATATTCTGAAGGGAATTATTTAATACATTTCATAGATGGTGATGTTGAATATACTTGCACAATGAAGCCTAAGTTACCAATGTGGCGACCGGGAACAGGACATTGGTATTATGGCGAAAATCAGGAATATTATTTTGCATGGATTGTACCACAACCCTCTGCCGATATTAGTGCTACTTTAAAAGTTGAAGGAGAAACCTTTGAGTTAAATGGCAATGGATATCATGACCA
This sequence comes from Clostridium estertheticum, assembly GCF_011065935.2. NCBI lineage: Bacteria > Bacillati > Bacillota > Clostridia > Eubacteriales > Clostridiaceae > Clostridium > Clostridium estertheticum. The sequence goes on from NZ_JAAMNH020000001.1 coordinate 2,354,473, forward strand.
CAACTGGGGTAATACCCATATGAGAAAACTCATGAATCATTGGTATTGGTGTCGTGCAAATATTGGCCCTTATACAATCATAGCTTGTGATATTATTACAGAAAAGAAATATGACTATACTAGATTACCAGTTATGATGTTAGCTAAAGATGGAATTATATTAGATGATAATGAAGAAAAAACTGTAATTAAAAGATTAAGTACCGAATATCATCCAATAACTAAAAAATTCATTGATAATAATTTGACGTTTATTCATCAAGTGGATAATGGAACGAACTTTCAAATAGAATTTAAAAGAGAACATGATATTTTAGCCTTCAATATGCTTGATAGAACAGGAATTTCTCCAATGAAAAACAGTATTGTTAAAGCTATGGGGATTAATCCTACTTATATAAGATGCATTGGTGAAGTCAAGTTAACAGTTGAAGAAAATGGAAAGAAAGAGGTTTTTGAAAAAGAAGGATTATGGGAGCAGATGTTTTTTGGTAGCAATAAAGATGCTATTATAGAAAATTAAGAAAGGTAGTTAGCGATCAAAACCATCCACATCATCTCCATCATTAAATCCACAATAAAGGGTGCAAGATTAGTTCGAAAGGTACTTTGGTTACAGAGCAAGCGATGCGGAGCAAATTAAATTATTTAGAAAAGAACGGATTTATTACAATGGGGCGTGGAAAAGTCGGAACCCAATTAACAGAAAAAGGCAAACAACTCATAAGTAAAAAGGAGATATACTATGCATATTCAGCATGTGACCTTAATGGTCAACAACTTGGAAGAATCTATTGAATTTTATGAGACAATTACAGAACTAACTATTTCCCGCCGCTTTAAAGCAGGACCTGGAGAAGTTGCATTTCTTACAAATGGCAGCGGAGAAACTCAGATTGAACTTGTCTGCATGCCACAAGGTCAGAAGTTTGAAGGCAAAGGTATGTTCATTTGCTTTGAGACGGATAAACTGGATGCAATGCATAAGCTTGCGGAGGACAGAGGTCTTAACCCTTCTGCCATCCAGAACCCTGACATTCAAACTCGCTATTTCTATGTTTATGACCCCAATGGGGTATCTGTACAGTTACGGGTTTTTCTGAAGTGATTTTCAAAAGCATCCGGCTTGCTGTAATATACAGTTGAGTTAATTGCTTATCTACTTTTAGGTAGAGAAAAGTTATAAAAAATTTGTTTAATACCACAAAATTATATAGATAATAAATGATTGGCTGCTATATGTTAATTAGACTGCTGAGCAGCTAGACCAGCTTCATAATTAGGATGAAAAGGCTTGTACCCCCCTGCTTCTTATAAATGAGAGGCAAGGGGGTTCTTGCAATCTAGGTCTTATTTTGAATTCCCCAATTCAAATAGTTTACTAAAGCTGTATTCTTTCCCATCATAATGATTTAGTATACCTACATTATTAAATCATCACCTGCGGTGCTGCAATATTAACGACTTCAGAAGGAGATTTAGACTCCCACTGAAGTTCTCTCTTTGTTGCAGCATGTAACTCCCACTTATAGAAGTAGGAGACTTTCCTTCTGAAATGTCGTTAAAAAAATTTCAATAGATGAATGGCATTAATAAAAGTTATGAAATATGGGAAAAATAAGTTATATAAAACTTTTGCCAATTTTGTACTTATCTAAAGAAAGGAGATGAGCTTACTATTGTATTATATATTTAACATATTAACCCAATTTATAGATAGAGCTAGTTTACTCCTTATGTGTATATTTATTATAACTAGGATGCAAAGTTTTAGAGAAATATTTTTGAAGGAGAACTACGAAAAGAAAGATTATGCAATCATTTGCGTAGTATTTTGTATATTTGCTATATTAGCAACTTATACAGGGTTAAATGTAGAAGGATCATTGGTAAACGTTAGAACAATTACTATAGTATCCGGTGGAATAATATTTGGTCCATTTGTAGGGATAGTAACAGGGGCAGTATCGGGATTGCATAGATATTTAATAGATACCAATGGTATAACTTCAATACCATGTCTTATAAGTAGCATAGCTGCAGGAGTGGTATCTGGATATATTAATAAAAAAGTAAAGAGGAATTATAGATGGATTGCGGGTATAGCTGGGGGAATGCTGAGTGAAATGATTACAATGATACTGATACTTATACTGAGCAAACCTCATTCATTAGGATTTGATATTGTATCTAAAATTGCTATTCCCATGATACTTGGGCAAATTACCGTAGGATTTATTGTTTTGTTAGTTCAGAGTGTAGAGGATGATAAAGAAAAGATAGCTGCCCAACAGGCAAAATTAGCACTTGATATTGCAAACAAAACTCTCCCATACTTTAGAGATATAAATAGCGATTCTCTAAATAAAATATGCACTATTATAAAAGAAGACATACAAGCTGATGCAGTAGCCATAACTGACAAAAAGAATGTATTAGCTTATGTAGGAGTTGGAGAAGAGTATTATAATATGGGACATGAGATAATAACTGAAGTAACTAAAGAAGCAATAAAAAGTGGTAAAATAATTATAAGAAATGATAATTTAGAGGATAAAAGTGAAATGCTAAAATCAGCTATTGTAATTCCACTTGAAGAAAAAAATGAAGTTACAGGAGCTTTAAAAATATACTATGCAAAAGCCCATAAAATAACTTACTCACGGCAAACTCTTGCAGTAGGGCTTTCACAGATTATTTCTACTTTAATGGAAGTGTCAAAGATTGAACAAATAAAAGAGATGGCAAATAAGGCAGAGATTAAAGCACTTCAAACTCAAATAAAACCACATTTTTTATTTAATGCATTAAACGCTATAGCTGCGTCTATAAGAATAAATCCAGACAAAGCAAGAGAAATTATAATAAATTTATCTTGCTATTTAAGATATAATTTAGAACTAAATGGTGAATTTATAGATATAAAAAAAGAACTAAAACAAGTTAAAGATTACATAGAAATAGAAAAGGCTAGGTTTGGAAATAAATTAAATATAATTTATGACATAGATGATGTAGATGTTAAAATACCTAGTCTTTCAATACAGCCCCTAGTTGAGAATGCTATAATTCATGGCATTTTAAAAGATAAAGGTGCAGGAACTGTAAATATTAGTGTAAAGGACCAGGATGAAAAGGTTAAAATATCTATAGTTGATAGTGGCGTTGGTATAAGTGAAGATATAATAGAGAGAGTTTATAATGGTACAATACCTGAAAATAAAATTGGTCTTTACAATGTACATTCAAGGCTTAAACTTATTTATGGTGAAGGACTTATGATAAAAAGACTTGAAAAGGGAACTAAAATAGAATTTTACATAAAGAGGTGAGGTTATGAGAGCTATAATTGTTGAAGACGAATTTCTAGCAAGAGAAGAATTTAAATATTTTATAAAAAAATATAGTAGTATAGAGATAGTAGATGAATTTGAAGATGGAATAGAGGTACTTAAATTCATTCAAAAAAATCAAGTTGATGTTATCTTCTTAGATATAAATATACCATCACTTGACGGTGTTCTACTTGCTAAAAATATAAGCAAATTTTCAGAGAAGCCGTATATAGTATTTATAACAGCCTATAAAGAACATGCTGTAGAAGCTTTTGAGATAGAGGCTTTTGATTACATATTAAAGCCCTACTGTGAATCTAGAATTATATCTATGTTAAAAAAGTTAGAAATGAGCTATAATCAGCAAAAAAATATTTCACATAAAAATAATATAACTAACAAGATAAACTTATGGAAGAATGAAAAGATAAGAGTAGTAGATTTAGATGATATATATTATTGTGTTGCTAGAGATAAGGCAACTTATGTTTTTACAAAAGATGAGGAGTATTCAGTAAGTGTAAGTATAACCGAATTTTATAATAACTTACCAAAGGATAGGTTTTTTAGATGCCATAGATCTTATGTTGTTAACATAACTAAAATAAGGGAAATAATACCTTGGTTTAATAGTACATATAATTTGAGATTTCAACATATAGACTATGAAGTACCAGTAAGCAGAAACAATATAAAGGAATTCAAGCAGCTTATGAATATATAAATTGAAGTAAAATCAGATAGGAGTTAAATGTCCATAGGGGGCGTTTATCTCTTATCTGATTTTTTATTGGCTGAAAATCAGAAGGGATATAAGTGTATTTCGGGTAACTTTCTTTGTATCTCAGTCAATAATTAATAATTTTATAGTCTATTGACATATAATTTAAAAGAAATCAATGATACAAAATGTAAGGGTTCACAGCAATACAAAAGGTTTTATCAAGTTATTAAGGTAACAGAACTAAAATTAAAGAGTAAGTGAAAGGGGATTTCCAAAATGAAAAACGCATCAGAACGTCGCTTATTAATAGTGGTAGGTACAATAATTGCTCAATTAGGGCTCGGAACAATCTACACTTGGAGCTTATTCAATCAGCCTCTTGTTAGTAAGTTTGGCTGGCAATTAAGCAAAGTATCTCTTACATTCTCCATTACAAGTTTTGCTCTAGCATTCGGCACATTATTTGCAGGTAAACTTCAAGACAAGCTAGGAATTAAAAAGCTTGTGTCAATGGCTGGTCTAATAATGGGAATTGCTTTAATATTAACGTCTAAGGTAACTTCAATATCTATGCTTTATGTTATGGTTGGTGTAATTGTTGGAGCAGCAGATGGTATTGCATATATTACTACTCTTTCCAATTGTATAAAGTGGTTCCCAGAGAGAAAAGGTCTCATATCAGGTATTTCTGTAGGCGCTTTTGGATCTGGAAGTTTGATATTTAAGTATATTAATGCAAGTTTAATTAGTTCTAAAGGGGTTTCTGGAGCATTCTTATATTGGGGCATTATGGTAACGATTTTAGTATTTACTGGTGCTCAATTATTAAAAGATGCCCCATCTCAAACGGCTAGTGTTAATAACAGTTTAAAAGGAAATGACTTTAGCGTAAGAGAAATGTTGAAAACTAGACAAGCTTATCTTTTATTTATAGTGTTCTTTACAGCATGTATGAGTGGTCTTTACCTAATAGGAATAGTTAAAGACATAGGCGTTCAGTTAGCAGGGCTTACGCCTGCTGTAGCAGCAAATGCTGTAGCTATGGTAGCAATATTCAATACGGCTGGAAGAATTATATTGGGTGCGTTATCAGATAAAGTAGGTAGGCTAAAGGTGGTAATATTTACACTTACAGTTACTGCGGTTTCAGTGGCTATATTGAGCTTTGTGCATTTAAACTTTGGAATTTTCTTTGCATGTGTTGCTGGAATAGCATTTTGTTTTGGTGGAAACATTACAGTTTTCCCGGCTATTGTAGGTGATTTTTTCGGTTTAAAAAATCAATGCGAAAATTATGGAGTTATATATCAAGGTTTCGGATTGGGTGCACTTTCAGGATCATTTATAGCTACACTTGTAGGAGGATTTAAACCTACATTTATGGTTGTAGGAGTGCTTTGTATAGTTTCAGTTATCATAGTAGCTACAATAAAATCTCCAATGGACTTGCTAGAAAACATGGAGGAAGATAATAGCGATTCAGAACTAAATGTGGCTGTGTAAATAATTTTGTGTATTCTCTTTCTTTAAATAAAACTTCAGCTCATATTTCAGAGATGCTAATTCAAGGACTGTCACCTATAGAATAGACACTTTTAAAAAGAGTGTTTGGAATATAGGTGCTTTTGTATATGGTGATTGAACATTTTAATGAAATAATTATTATAGATAGAAACATAGTTTTACACTTTTAATTTGCTTTCTTTGCATCTTTAGCTTTAGTTATTACAGCTTTAATTTTATTTGCTTGATCTTGAGTTAAAGTCCTGTCTGTTACAAGGTTTTTCAAATTCGTTTCTAATCCTTGTTGTCTTTTGCTATTTCTTTGTCTACACTCATTTTTTACAGCTACATTTCCATCAGTGCCTAATGGTTTAGCAGTCGCTGCAAAAGTTGTACTAACCGCTGATAAAACCACGCCTCCTGTTAGTTATCCTGTTAGTATTTTTTCACTTGGAATTGTATTTACACAATTAGTAAATTGATATTTTTAAAGAATGGTCAAGCACAGCCTGCCGGGGTATGTAACGAATTGTGATAAGAACGTATATGAGTACCTTAGCCAGAAATAAATTCATAATGATTAACAATAATAAATACATTATAAAAGTATATGAATATTATTTAAAGGAGTAGTCTATGCATAATTTAAATGTTATAGGTAAAAGTGTGCCTAGGAAAGAGTCTTTAGATAAAGTAACTGGTATAGCAAAATATACCGATGATTATCAAATTCCAGGACTTTTACATGCGAGAATGATAACAAGTCCTTATGCCCATGCAAAAATAAAGTCTATTGAGTATGCAAATTCACTAAGCGCTTCAGGAGTTAGGGCCGTGTTTACAGGGCAGTACTTTCCGCAGCTTATAGGATCTACTATTGTTGATAGACCACCCATTGCTATAGATAAAGTAAGATACAATGGTGAACCTGTGGCGGTGGTAGTAGCTGATAGCGAAGTTGAAGCTGAAAAAGCGGCACAACTTATAAAAGTACAATATGAACCTTTACCAGTGGTAAATTCGCCTAGTGAGGCGCTTAAAAAAGATGCCCCATTGGTTCATGAAAAACTTGGTCAGTATAGTATTATAGATGAAACTTTTCCAGAAACTAATACAAATATCGCTAACCGAACTAAAATAAGAAAAGGTGATATTAAAAAAGGTTGGGAAAAAAGTGAGGTAACTGTGGAAGCTAGCTTTTCTTTTCCACCTTCTGATCATGCCGCTATGGAAACAAGGAGTGCACGGGCTGAAATATTGGCAGATGGGAAGGTTATCATATATTCTGCTTCTCAGGCACCCTTTACTATAAAAAAGCTTATAAGTTATTTCTTTAAAATTGACCCTGGCAAGGTTATTGTTAATGTACCTTTAGTAGGTGGGGCTTATGGAGGTAAAACAGCTGTACAGCTAGAATTCATTGCTTATTTGTGTTCAAAGGCGGTTGGAGGAAGACAAGTTAAACTTACAAATACAAGAGAAGAAGATCTGATTACATCCCCAGCTCATATAGGTCTTGATGCAAAAATCAAGCTAGGATGCACAAAAGACGGGAGACTCACTGCTGCAGAGATAACCTATTTATTTGATGGAGGTGCATACTCGGATAGGGCAGTTATTATAAGCAAAGCAGCTGCTGTAGACTGTACAGGACCATACAATATTGAAAATGTATGGTGTGATTCATTGTGTTTATATACAAATCATACTTATGCTGCAGCTTTCAGAGGCTTCGGTCATGCTGAGCTTACCTTTCCTATAGAAAGAACAATGGATATACTAGCGGATAAGCTTGGGATGGATCCTTTAGAATTAAGATTAAGAAATGCAATATTACCAGGGGATACTAGCCCTACTCAAACTTTACTCACTAGAAATAATTTAGGTGATTTACCAAAGTGTATACAAAGGATGGCTGAATTAATACATTGGGAAGAAGGAAGAATAACTGAAACCAAGGATGGTAAAGTTAAGGCTAAAGGTATAAGCATCTTCTGGAAGAATTCAAATACAGCTTTAAATGCAGGAGGAGGAGCAATTCTTACATTTAATCCGGATGGAAGCATTAATCTTATTTGTGCTGCAGTTGAAATGGGTCAGGGAACTAAAACAGCTTTGGCACAGATATTAGCAGAAAAAATGAAAATGGATGTAGATCAAATCCATGTAGTTATGGAAGTTAATACTCAGACAGCTCCAGATCACTGGAAAACAGCTGCAAGTAGAACTACTTTCCTGATTGGTAGGGCAATTCTGAGAGCAGCTGAGGATGCCATTAATCAACTATGCACAGCAGCTGCTATTGCTTTAAGGTGTTCCTCAGATGAACTAGAAGTTGGTGGAGGAAAAGTATTTTTAAGAGACAATCCCCAAATTGGAATAGAAATAAGTAAAATCGCATTTGGATATACCTATCCCAATGGAAATTCAGTTGGAGGACAGGTTATTGGAAGGGGAAGTTTTGTTTTAGAACATCTAACAAGTTTAGATCCTGAGACTGGCAAAGGTAATCCAGGTCCAGAGTGGACTGTTGGTGCAGCAGCTGTAGAAGTAGAATTTGATAAAAAAGAATATACTTACAAAATTATAAAGGCAGCTTGTGTTATAGATGCAGGTAAGGTTATTAATCCTGGGGTGGCAAAAGGTCAAATTTCTGGTGGTATGAACCTAGGATTGAGTTTTGCTAGTAGAGAATCATTTTTGTTTACGGATAAAGGCGTTATTCAAAATAAACAGTTAAGAACATATAAAATTATGAGATTTGGAGAAAACCCAGAGTATCTTGTAGATTTTATAGAAACGGTGCAAACAGACGCCCCATATGGTGCAAGAGGAATTGGAGAATATGGTGTAATTGGAATGCCGGCAGCACTTGCAAACAGTTTATCCTATGCAGCGCAGGTACCACTTAACCAATTGCCGTTAATTCCTGAGTTCATATGGAAAGCAAAAGAGGGGGGTAAGTAATGATTGCATTGGATTTTGAGTATTATAAACCTGATTCATTAGATGAAGCCGTAAAACTGCATAGGAAGCTTAGCGAGAGCGGTAAGGACCCTTTATATTACTCAGGTGGTACAGAAATAATCACTATGGCAAGGAGAAATGATATATTTACAAAGGCAGTAATAGACATTAAAGGAATTCCTGAGTGTAATGTATTTGAAACAAGCGGTAACCAGCTAATAATAGGAGCTACAGTTACACTTACTCATATTGCTGGGAATAAATTAGTTCCATTCTTAAGTAAGACAGCAAACTTTCCTGCAGATCATACAGCCCGTAATATGATAACTGTAGGCGGAAATATTTGTGGAAAAATTATATATAAGGAAGCGATTTTAGGCCATTTAATTGCAGATAGCAATGCAATTATATACGGAGAAAAAGGTAAAAGGATAGTTCCAATAAATCGGGCTTTTAATCAAAGGCTTCAACTGGAAAAAGGGGAATTGCTTTTTCAATTGACAACAGATATGAGCTACTCCAATTTACCTCATGTATGTATAAAGAAGACTAAACAGGAAAAAATAGATTATCCTTTAATTAGTATGGCTGCGCTTAAGAAAAATAATAATATTCAAATGGCATTTAGCGGGGTTTGTGCTTATCCATTTAGGTCTATAGAAATGGAGGAGTATATAAATAATAAAACCGTTTCAAAGGAGAAAAGAATAGAACAGGCGATAAGTCATTTGCCTGCTCCTATATTTGGCAATATTCAGGGTTCTTCTGAATATAAGAAGTTCGTATTAAAAAATTTACTTGATTATACTTTGGAAACACTGGATGGTGAAGGAAGATGATATCTTATATTGAAACATCAAAAATAGAACTCAATATCAATGGGGAAAAGAGAAACTTGATTATTAGGCCTGCGGATACTCTACTTAGAGTGCTCAGAGAACAATTGGGGCTAACTGGAGCAAAAGCTGGGTGTGAAAATGGAGATTGTGGTACATGTACTGTACTCTTAGATGGATTGCCTGTTAAATCATGTATTATGCTAGCTGTTGAAGCTATTGGACACAAAGTAACCACCATTGAAGGCTTAAATGAAGAAACTATTCAAAAAGCTTTTATAGATAAATGGGGTTTTCAATGTGGATATTGTACTCCAGGTTTCATAATGAACTGTTATGGACTTATAACCAGTCATCCGGACGCAGATGATGAAACTATTGAGGAATGGCTTCAATCCAATATTTGCAGATGTACATCATATGAAGAGATTAGAGAAGCTGTAAAATCAGTACTACTATTAAATAAAAAATAGGGGTTCAATTCCCCTAAGAATCAAGACAAGACTTGGCTGGTTGAAAGATGATCAAGGCATTTATCACCAAAAGCATTTGTTTATAAGAAACTTACAGTTTGGAATGAATAATAAAGCCTATATCTAACATTACTATGTAATTTAAGATTTAGGCTTTATTATTAGAGGTTATATCCCCCTTATATACGTTTAATACACAGACCTGTTCCTTTGATATACCTTTTTTTCTCTTTTCGTCCTTACTGCTCCTACTGCCTTTAACCCCACGTTTATGAGGTTCTCGTGGATTTTCATTACTCTCTCTCCTGACTTTTTACTTTCATATAAGATATCATTGTTTAATAATATAATGAGTCCTCAGTTGGCTGAGCCATAAAAAATGCCTTATAATGAAGTGCTCTTGATTTATGAAAATACTCCAGTTCTGCGTATTTATAATATGCTTGAGAATTACTTGCATTCATAATTTTTTGTCGAGCGTAATGTTCTGATAGTGCTGCATGTTCTTGAAATTTCTTTTTAAAGTATTCTTCATTATAAGCGTTTTGGGATAAGTAATTATTATAAGGTATCAATTTTTGCATCTCCTTGATAATTCGTTTTTATTATAATATACAAATATATTATTTATGTGAATATATACAATTCTTTTACAATTATGACCTCATTTTATAGGTGCCATTAGTAAATTTCTAATGGCAAAAAGGTAATTAGATCAACTTTAGTTAGGGTTGCCCGATTTCTAGTTCCAGGACTGTTAAGCATATGCCACGCCGTGTATTGTTCGGCATAAGGATTAGCAGCAGACATACAGTCAACGGGAATAATAACATTGTAACCGCGGAAAGCAGCGCTAGTGGCTGTGTGAAGGACTGCACCATTGGCAGAATAGCCAGTAATAACAACAGTTTTAATACCGTTTTCCTGTAATATTTTTTCTAAATTAGTTTTATAGAACTTATCAACGTATGATTTTACAATTGGATCTCCTGAAGAGGGGGCTATCTGCCTGGCGATATCCGAAGGATTTCCTGTATGTGTAAGGCTATATATAACTGGCATGCCATTTTTGCGGCCTTTAGTCAATAAAGTATTAATATTGGAGATGGATGCTATACAGCGAGGGCTTTTACATATAGTGGTCTCCATATCTAATATTAGTAGTGCACTGTTTTTGGGGTTAATCGCTACTGATTTGAGTTTAGGCGGGGGAGGGGTTGGGATTGTATTCCATATATCGATGATCGTTTGATCTGTTACACCAGTCCGTATGTCCCCCTGAGGCCAATAACCAATGTGAAGAAGATTACTATCACTGAAGTATTCAAACCATTCACCATGTATAGGACAAAAATATATCACATTATTACTCCTAAAATATTTTTATATCGTTATATGTTATGTATCGGATATGAGAAGGTGACTGTATAAATCACTTTTATATTCATATATTTCTAATTGAGATACCTGCTCTTTTAACATAAATTGATCATTTTTTATTTCTTTACCAATGTTTATTTTAGAGTAAAATATTGATTATATGAAGTAATAAAGTCAGCAGATTTCACAAAAGAGTTTAATACCATAAGAACATAGTTTATCAAAAATAAGAAGCTTCTTCTTTTCCTTCAAAATAACGGTAGATGCATTAAACGCAATTGAAGGTAATTTGACTGGACCAAATACTGAATATACTGCAAACATGATATTTCCTCAGACTAATGTTTGAGGAAATTTTTAGTAACTATAAAATGGATTCCTGACGTTAACTATTTTATAGAATGACCTCAGAAGTACTTATTTTTATTAAAATTTTATACTACCGTTGTGGGAATGGTAAATCATGCTTTATTAAATTTTTATTTATATATTAAACGTATGGGTACACTATGCAAATTGATAAATATATAATATACTTTGATTTATAAATATTTTTTTAGGGGGGCTTTTATGGAAAGATATGAAATAGTTTGAGCAACTACATAGTTCAATGACCCTATAGTTATAACTTTAAGAAAACCTTGGACAAGCTATGATTAGCCTAAAATTAAGTGAAATTAAAGAGAGATATGCAGAAAGAGGATTGTAAGATTCAAAATTGGAGCTTTATCACTTCAGGGTGCTGTAATAGAGCATACAACTTGAACATGTAAAAATATATAAAGCGAATCATGCGATAATACAAATGAAGGAGAATCTTTATGAGTACAAATGTAGAATTGAAACAGAGTGAAGGCGATTTAAAACGAACCCTAAAACCACGCCACATGAACATGATTGCAATCGGTGGTGCAATCGGAACCGGTTTATTCTTTGCCAGCGGAAATGCGATTAGTTCATCAGGACCGGGAGGTGCAATTGTATCATTTGGTATTATGGGTATTCTTGTTTACTTCTTAATGACTTCACTAGGAGAAATGGCAACAAAGCTACCAATTTCCGGTTCCTTTGAAACCTATGCGTCAAGATTCGTTGACCCAGCTTTAGGTTTTGCGTTAGGTTGGAATTATTGGTTTAGTTGGGCTGTAACTGTTGCAGCGGAATTAGTTGCTGCTGGGCTTATTCTTAAGTTTTGGTTCCCAAACACTGGAACGACGGTTTGGAGCATATGCTTCCTTGTTGTTTTATTTGGATTAAACATTATATCTGCAAAAGCATTTGGAGAAAGTGAATTTTGGTTTGCAAGTATTAAAGTTGGTGCAATCATAATATTCCTTATCGTTGGTGTACTTATGATAGTAGGTATTATGGGAGGAAAATCACCTGGCTTGGATAATTGGATTTTAAATGATGGTATAGGTCATAGAGGACCATTCATAGGTGGAATGTCTGCTATCATGATCGGATTCTTTGCAGCAGGATTTTCTTTTCAAGGTACAGAATTAGTTGGTCTTGCAGCTGGTGAGTCTGAAAACCCTGAAAAAGACGTACCAAAAGCAATCAACACAGTATTCTGGAGAATACTTATATTCTATATCGGTGCAATTACCGTTATTGGATTCCTTATTCCTTTTAATGATCCAAACCTATTAAAGGGCGGTGCAGAAAATGTTGCATTTAGTCCATTTACAATAATATTCCAAAGATCTGGTATTGCAATTGCAGCATCTTTGATGAATGCAGTTATATTAACCTCGGTTCTTTCTTGTGGTAACTCTGGGCTATATGCAGCTTCGCGTATGCTCTATGCTATGGCTAAGGAAGGAAAAGCACCTGCATGTTTCGGAAAAGTAAATAAACGTGGAGTTCCAATTAACGCTGTATACATTACAACACTGGTTGCGTCCTCTGCTTTCTTTGCATCCATGATTGGAGATGGTAAGATCTACTACATTCTTTACAATGCATCTGGTCTCACAGCATTCTTTGCATGGCTTGGTATAGCTGTTTGTCATTATAGATTTAGAAAAGCCTATATTGCGCAAGGTAGAAAATTAGAAGATTTAAAATACAAAGCATTATGGTTTCCTTTTGGTCCTATACTTGCAATGATTTTATGTACAGCGGTTATATTCGGTGCAAATATATGGGTGTTCCAGGCTGAAACCTTCAGTTGGTTTGACTTCATAACAAACTATGCGCTTATTCCTATATTTATTATTCTTTACTTTGTATACAAAATAAAACATAAAACAAAAATCGTTCCTCTTATGGAATGTAATTTTGAACATACAGAGTATGAGAAGGAAGAAAAGGAAGAAGAGGTCGCATAAAATAGCAAGGAGTTGACCTTCTACCCCTAGCTTACTATAATAAAATATAAATTGACTTCAGTAGAATGAAAAAGGAAATTAAATTCTACTGGAGTTTTTTATTTTTATGCATTATTATATCACAACATTAATATATTACGATATAATGATGTTAAGCAAGGTAAATTATTATTTCAGAGAACACAAATATAACAGTTAACGTAAGTTTTGCGAGGCAGGCCAAACCAGCGGTCAAACTACTTCTCTTAAGGTAAGGCTTTAAGTCATTAATGTAAAGTTTAAATTTGAAGGGAGGAATAAAATGAAAAAGAAAATATTTATAGAAGGCGTAAGTTGCGTACATTGTGTAAATTATGTAACAGAGGCGCTAATGCAGATTGGAGCAAAAGATGTGTTAGTAAATCTTCATAAAAAGCTTGCTACTGCCGAAATAAATGATAATATTACTGATGAAGTTATTAAAGCAGCTATTGAAGAGGCAGGATATGATGTTATACAAATAGAGAAAGGTTAAATAGAAAAAATATAATAAAAGTAAAGGCGTAAAAAAGAGTACCATTTACATTGAAAGTTTAAATGGTGCTCTTATATAGATATTAATTAATCTAGACCTGATTTTTGAATTTCTTCTGCAGTTTTAGGAGTTGGTACTGTAGTTTGGGGTGTTGGTACCATTCCATAACAAATTTCCAAGATATACTTAATGACATGATTTATAAATATAATGAAGCACTAGTTACATCAGTAGCTGGTGTTTTTGTTTTGTCTTAAAAACAATTGGATTAGAATGAGATTTACAATTTAATTTGGAATTAGGGTTAGATAAACATTAAAGGAAAAACAAAGATATAATAACAAAGTTTATAGTATAATATAAAAGTATGAAGTTGATTAAAAAACCAATATAGATGTTAAGTATTAAGCATAGGAGAGATATTATGATATTAAGTGTAAGTAGGAACAACTGCTAGTAATAAAGCTTTTGAGGGGAAATACCAATATGGAATTTTAGAAATATCTGTAGAAGGTGGAACTGGATACTATGGAGAGTGTGGGGACGAATTTGATTTTATATTAGACACAGAAACTAGAAAATGGCTTCCTGACGTTAACCATTTTCAGGAAGCGAACTTAGGAGTACATATTTTTATAAAAATATAGGACGTTGTGGGAAAGGGGATAGTTTTAATGAGGGAAACCATGGAAGGTAATATAGAGAATTTATCGATAGCAGGGTATGAGTGTACATTATACCTACCACCAAAATACTACAAAAATGATGAGAATTATCCTGTTGTATATATAAATGGTGAAGATAATATACGGGAGATAATGGAGGATTTGGAATCCCATTTTGGAGTAGATTGCAGTGCATTTATTGCCATAAGTGTTATGTCGGAAGAATGGAATGAGGATTTTACGCCATGGCCTGCTCCTGCTTTAACAAAAAAGAGTGAGTCTTTTAAAGGAGGTGCAGCAAGCTATCTTAATTTTCTTGCAGATACAATCAAACCATTTATAGATGAGCATTATAAAACAAGACCGGAGCCGTCAAATACTGCACTTATCGGGTATTCATTAGGGGGACTTACTGCATTGTATGCCCTTTATACAATTAATGCCTTTGGTAAGATTGGAAGCATGTCTGGTTCTTTGTGGTATGATGGATGGATAGAATTTATGGATTCTCACATGCCAGCAAATGCCTCTAGCCGGGTGTACATGTCTCTTGGAAGAGGTGAGGAACATAGCAGAAATCAGCGCATGGCTAAAGTAGGTAATTGTACACGTAAAGCTGCTCTAATACTAGAGAAGCAGCTTGAATTCAAAGAAAATCTTATATTGGAATGGAATGAGGGTGGACATTTTTCAGAAGTACCCAATAGGTTTAAGAGGGCATTGCTGTGGCTCATGCCATAGTAGTATATGATTTTCACGAATAGTGTCTCAAGATCTCTAGCATATAAAGCTTGGGAGTGGTCTCAATATAATTAAGTCTGAAGTCGATTGTGTGAATTATTGAAAACAATGGTTGCATTAGAATATGCAGGATTAAACTTTAATAAAGAAATGAGGAGTGAAAGAATGTATCATAGTTTAGAAGAATGTATTCTTGATTTAGAAAAAGCTGGTCAATTAGTTAGGGTACATGAAGAAGTGGATCCGAACCTTGAAATGGCAGCTATACATATGAGAGTTAACGCAGCTGGTGGCCCTGCACTCTTATTTGAAAATGTTAAAGGCTCGAAATTTCCAGCGGTATCAAATTTATTCGGTACCCTGGAGAGAAGTAAGTTTATCTTTAGGAATACCTTAGAGTCAACTAAGGAAGTGATTGCAGTACGAAATAATCCAATGAGTATACTTAAGAATCCAATTAAGCACATAAGTACAGGATGGGCAGCTTCAAAGGCACTCCCTTTGAAAAAATCCAGTACTAAATTAGCTGGATTCAAAGAAATACAAATTTGTGACATTCCGCTTATTCACCATTGGCCAGATGATGGAGGTGCGTTTATTACTTTGCCTCAAGTTTATACAGAAGATCCAGAAAAACCTGGTATTATGAATAGTAATTTAGGAATGTACCGTGTTCAGCTTAGTGGCAACGATTATAAAATGAATAAAGAGGTTGGTTTGCACTATCAAATTCAACGAGGAATCGGCATTCATCAAGAGAAAGCCAACAAGCTTGGTGTTCCGCTTAAAGTAAGCATTTTTATTGGAGGGCCTCCTGCTCATACGCTAGCTGCCATCATGCCATTGCCTGAGGGACTAAGTGAAATGACCTTTGCAGGACTTCTTTCTGGACGTAATTTTCGTTACTCGTATGTTGATGGTTATTGTATTAGTCTTGATGCTGATTTTGTCATTACGGGTGAAATTCATCCAGGTGAAACGAAACCTGAGGGACCTTTTGGTGATCACATTGGCTATTATAGTCTTGTTCATGATTTCCCATTAATGAGGGTGCATAAAGTATACGCAAAGTCCAATGGAATCTGGCCATTTACAGTTGTTGGTCGTCCTCCTCAAGAGGATACCTCTTTTGGTGATCTTGTCCATGAGTTAACAGGTAATGCGGTAAAATATGAAATTCCTGGTGTGAAAGAAGTTCATGCAATTGACGCAGCGGGAGTTCATCCATTGCTATTTGCCATCGGAAGTGAACGATATACACCATACCAAAAAATTAAACAACCTGCTGAACTTCTCACCATTGCCAACAGGATTTTAGGAACAGGACATGTTAGTTTAGCTAAATATTTATTTATTACGGCAGAAGAGAGTGAGCCGTTAGATACCCATAAAGAGATAGAATTTTTAACATATATACTTGAACGAATCGATCTTCATCGTGACATTCATTTTCAAACAAATACAACAATTGATACTCTTGATTATTCGGGCACGGGTCTAAATACAGGTAGCAAAGTGGTAATCGCTGCGTGTGGTGATCAGAAAAGAGAATTGTGTAGTGACGTGCCACAGCAGTTAGTGGATTTACAAAATTTTAAAAATCCAAGGTTAGTAATGCCAGGCATCGTCGCCATAGAAGGACCTGAATTTTTAAGTTATAAACAAGCGCAAAAGCAACTAGATGAGTTATGCTCGGCAATTCAAGTAAGAGGTGATATGCCAACTTGCCCAATGATTATCCTATGCGATGACAGTGCATTTATGAGCTGCTCTCTACAAAATTTCATATGGGCAACATTTACGAGAAGTAACCCTTCACATGATATTTATGGAGTTAATAGCTATTATGAAAACAAGCACTGGGCCTGTGATAATATGATTATTGATGCCCGAACTAAACCACACCATGCGCCGCCATTAATTACTGACCCGTCAGTTGAAAAGAATATCCAGCGTTTCTTTGAAGAGGGAGCGAGTTTAAGTAAAGTTAAAAATGAAATAATCTAAGGTCGGATTATAATGGAAAAACCGCGATTTAGGATGATTTAAGGCAACCACAGCGGTGAACTGCTAAAATACTACGAGAGCACATCTCGTAGTATTTTACTTTTTTTGCAAATATTGAAGGAGAATTTTATATGTTTGTTGAATTATGTGAATAGAAAGTTTTAGAGGTATTAATAGACTTATAGTACATAATGTATAAAATGGTTTAATTGTATGTTACTAAATTATAAATGCTTAACTTGTATAATCACTTATAAATTTTTTATAAGTTAAAAATGTTTAAAAAATAAAAAATTGCATTGTTGGTAATGTAGTGGGGTTTTGCTTTATGACTAGTAGTGTTCCAAATGAGAGTGCATTATTTTATAATCAACAGAAGGTTTAGCCTAGAGGGGGTTTGGACAGTTTGAATATTGCATATTTGATTAATTTTATTAGAAAAAAACAAAAAAATAAGGCAATAGATTATAATGTAAATACAGAACCATTAAGTGACTTAAATGTATTGAAAGAATTAAACTTGCGTGCAAGTGAAGAGGCAACATGTATATTAGAATGCATACATTTATTTGTAACCAATGGAACAAGCTCTTTTAAGGATGCCTGTTGTAAGGATAATAAAGTTTCTTTGAATAAAGGGGTAAGTAATAGAGCATTAAAAGTAGCAAACTATCTAATAGAACAAAATCTAGACAATTTTGTGATATTTTGTGTAGGTACACCGAAATTAGTGGGGGATAGCTTAGGTCCTAGGATAGGTACAAAGTTAAATAATTTAGAAAACTTTGGTGTGCCTATTTATGGGACACTAGATTCACCTATACACGCACTTAACTTAAAAACAAAATTAGCAGAAATTCAAAAAATACATAGTGGTAAAAAAATTATAGCTATAGATGCATCTGTAGGAACACCACTTTTAGTAGGTGGTGTTTATATAGAAAACAAGCCTCTAATGACTGGAAAGGGAGTAAATAAAACATTACCACTTGTAGGTGATTATGTTATTAAGGGTTGTATTGGTATATATGAATATGATGTTGCAGTAACTATAAGTAATTTGAATATAAGTGCTTCTTTTGTTGACGAAATGGCTGATACTATAACAAAAGGTATAGCGTGCTATCTGAGTTTTTTAAAATATGGTTATATCAAAGAAAGTTACTGGGAATAAATTTTAAAAACAAGGTTGTGCGAGTTTCAATCACTTACAACCTTGTTTTGTTTTACTTTATAGCATTTAGATATAGGTAAATAGACTATTATCCATTTATTATCACTCAGCTTATTGCTTATATTTTCGTATGTTTCTTTTGTATCGGTTAATTTATAATCATCAAAGCATTTCCAATGCGATCCTTTAAAAATGTTATTTTAAAGGAGTGTAGACTTATTTTATTTTTGTATTTTATTTTTCCCACCCCAGCATTTATCGCAACTTAAACAACAATTAGTAGCATAATTATTACAGTGGCCATTATGTGTAAGATTAGATAAGTCATCACTATTTTTTAATTTTTTTATCCAGTTGAACATACTTTTTATTTCATCTTTTCCTTGTTTATCTAAACGCATTTTCGATTCCATGATATACCACCCTTTTAATCCATCAATTTAATTGCTATGGTAAACATTATAATACTTTACTTTATAACATTCAGTAACAATTGATACCAATACTAATCAAACGCATACATTTATAGGAAAGTAGGTTTCAAATTTAAATCGTGCTTTATTTGAAACGCTGAATAATTCTAAAAATGTATAGAACATAAATTGTATAATTATTGGAACTATTGCAAATTACTAAATAGATAAATTCCCTTATTCGCAAAATTAAGAAAAATCGTTTTATGTCGAAAGCATGTTATAATAATATTTATAAAATATAAAAGGAGGTATGACTTATGGATAATAAGTTATCAAAAAATGCATATGGTGGGGTAGACGGTAAAGACTACGTTCCCTACATTTCCAGTGGTTCTAAATCTGGTGGAAACGTTGCCGTATTAATAATCGGTATTATTTTAGCTGTAATATTTGCAGCATCAACTGCCTATTCAGGTATGAAATCAGGGCTTACAGTTGCCGCTGGTATACCAGGTTCTATAATAGGTTCCGCATTTATAGCTGCATTTGCTAAACAAAAAGGTATCCTTGGCAAAAACTTAGTTCAAGGTATGGCAAGCGGCGGAGAATCTGTTGCTAGTGGTATAATATTCGTTTTACCAGCAGTTCTTTTAATAGGTGCTAAAGTTACTTTCTTAGAAGGTTTTGCTGTTGGTATAGGTGGAGTTTTATTCGGTATCGGAATAGCTTCTCTTGTTTACAATTACTTAATCGTTGAAGAACACGGTAAATTAATGTACCCTGAGTCAATGGCTATATCTGAAACACTTGTTGCTTCAGAAGGTGCTGGAGAGTCAATGAAGTTCATGGGAATAGGGTTCGGAATAGGTGGTATTATAACTGTTATAACTAGTTCATTTTTGAATGTAGCTAATAACGTTATAAGTTATGTAAATGAAACTTTTTACAAGTGGAAATTTGAAGTTGAAGTTAACCCTCTATTATTAGGTATAGGATTCATAGTTGGTATAGATGTTTCTTTAACTATGTTTGCTGGTTCTTTATTATCTAACTTCGCTATTATGCCTTTAATAGGTTACTTCATAAACCTTGGAAGAGATGGTGTAACTGTATGGAATAATCCTAGTGTTGCTATAAACGCTATGCAAGTTAAACATATCGCTGGTAGTTATGTAAAATATATCGGTGCTGGTATGATGCTTTCTGGTGGTTTAATAGGTGCTATAAAACTTATACCTACTATAATATCTTCCATAAAAGAAACTATGAATGCTAAGGATTCAAATAGTGGTAGTGGCTCATCTGTTGGAAACCTACTATTACTTAGTGGAGTAGTAGTATGTTTCATAGGTGGTTTCGTGGTATCTGGTGGTAATATATTAATGGCTATAGCTGCTTCTATTTTATCATTATTCTTATCATTACTATTTGTTATAGTTTCTGGTCGTTTAACTGGTACTATAGGAACTTCAAACCTTCCTGTATCCGGTATGACTATAGCTTCTATAGTTGTTGTAACATTATTATTCGTTGCAATGGGATGGAAAAATCCTGAAAGCAACAAATCATTACTTTTATTTGGTACATTTATAGTTACCGCTATATCTGTGGCTGGAGGTTACGCTCAATCACAAAAGGTTACTTTCATAGTAGGTGGTAACAAAAATGAAATGGATAAGTACTTTGCTATATCTGGCGTAATTGGTGTTGTAGTAGTTATTGGTACTATATTATTACTTTCAAGCAAACTTGCAATGACTGGTGATAATGTTCCATTTGCACTACCTCAAGCTAACTTAATGTCAACATTAACTGCTGGTATAATGTCAGGTAAATTACCTTGGGTTATGATCATTGTTGGTGCTGTTATGGGAGTTGTTTTATTCTTATTAAAACTTCCTGTAATGACAGTTGCTATAGGATTCTATTTACCAATAGCTACAACTTCTATAATATTAATAGGTGCATTAGTTCGTTTATTTGTAGAAAAAACTTCTAAATCTGAAAAAGAAAAAGAAGTTAAAGTTTCTAATGGTATAAGTTTATCTTCTGGACTTGTTGCCGGTGGTTCTATAATAGGACTTGTAGGTATAATACTTCAAGTAACAGGTGTTATAAAAGGAACTGGGCCAAGTGGATTTACTGCTTCTAATGGAATGGCAGTTATACTATTATTAGTTCTAATAATAGCTACAATAATACCTATAGTAAGCAGTAAGATAAAAAATGCCGAGAAATAACGAAGACGTTTTAAATATAATATATAAAACCTCTGAAAATTTCCAATATGAAGTAGATAAAGGAAATATTGTGACTATACTTGAAAAACAAGATCATAAGTTCCAGAAGCTCTTTAGAAAACTTAAATTCAGAATTCCAGAGTATAAAAAAACATCTTTAGATGAATATGGAAGTTGTGTGTTTTTACAGATAGATGGCAAGAAAACTGTAAAAGATATTGGAGAAAGTCTAGAAGCAAAGTATGGTGATAAAGTTCAACCACTTTATGAAAGATTATTGTTGTTCTTAAACCATATCGACGTTAATTGTCACTATATAAAAAAATAAATTTCTAATACAAAGGGTCTGCTGCACTAAGAAATTAGTGTAGCAGTCTTTTTTTTGCAAAAAATACGATTCCCGCAGGAAGGACTTAGTTTTTACTACATCATTATTCTCCCTAAGTTTTGCTAAACTAGAAGCGCTTGTTAGGATAGAAGGGATAAAAATCACAATTGGTAAGAAATACATATAAACTTAAAAGGAATTTGTGAAAATATGTCGAAATCTTGAATGCTAGCATTTCCCTAAAATTATTAGCAAAGGCTACTTGTGAATCCAAACCTATTCATAAGATGCCTTAGTTTAATTAGGTTTAAAAAAAATAAGTATAGAAAGGAAGGCAAAATGAATGATAAAGTAGAATTCATCATAAAACAATTTGTAAAAAACTACTCGGAAACAAGAGATGTTCAAACTAAATGGAAAGAACCTTTGGTAGCGTATTCAGATGCCATGGATAATATGTTTTATGATCTTAAGGATGTGGTAAGTCCCTCTCATGCATTACCTAAAGATTTTTTACCAGATGCTAAAACGGTAGTAGCATATTTTATACCTTTTGATGAAGAGGTAGTTAAAAGTAATATAGAAGGAAAAAAAAGCTCGCAAATTTGGGCAAAAGCATATATAGAAACTAATCAACTAATCTTAGATCTAAATACTTTTATTAAAAATGAATTACAAAAGTCAGGATATGAATCAACCATTATACCAGCAACACATAATTTTGATGAGAAGAAATTAATTAGTGATTGGTCTCATAGACATGTTGCTTTTATTGCTGGACTTGGAAAATTCGGATTAAATAATATGTTGATTACTGAAAAAGGATGCTGTGGAAGGGTTGGTAGTTTTATAACTAATTTAAAGATAGAGCCTACTAAAAGGAAAAATGGAGAGAACTGTTTGTACAAGCATATGAGTATATGCAAAAAATGTGTAGATAGATGTGTAAATAATGCTTTAAAAGTTGATTGTTTTGATAGACATAAGTGTTATGAGATGTGTTTATACAATGCTGAGTTTCATTCAGATATTG
This sequence comes from Clostridium estertheticum, assembly GCF_011065935.2. NCBI lineage: Bacteria > Bacillati > Bacillota > Clostridia > Eubacteriales > Clostridiaceae > Clostridium > Clostridium estertheticum. The sequence goes on from NZ_JAAMNH020000001.1 coordinate 2,377,142, forward strand.
GCTTGGCAGATGTGTGTGGTAAATGTTTAGTTAATATTCCATGTTCTGCTATAAACCCAGTAAAAATTGAGTAGTGAAGCGTTGAAAAACACAATGCTTATAAAGAAAATTAAATTAAAAGTGAAAGCTAATTCACGTAATATGAATCCCAAAAGCAGAGAGTATCAAGTCTGTGCTTTTGTGATTTTTGATTAGGATAAAAAATATTGTGAGTTAAATATAATAATAATTAAGATTTACTTGATATCAATTTTATAAGCCTTAAGGGTCTTAGATGATATGGAATAAAAATAATAGAGACTCAAAGACTTATGTTGAGACAGTAAAAATATTTATGGTATATTATTAGTATTAGGAGTTGATGATATGTTATCTATTAGTACTTCCATAATTTTAATAAGTGTGATTGTAATTGCGCTTATTTTTGCTTTATCAAATGGACTTCATGATGCAAGCTCTGTGGTGGCAACTTTTATTATTTGCGGAGCAGCAACACCAAAGCAAGCTATTGGTGTTGCCTCAGTCTTTGGCTTGTTAGGTGCTATTCTGGGTGGAAGTGCAGTAGCAGATACTATTTCTAAGGTAATAGATCTACCAGTGAATCCCTTCTTGCTTAAAGTATTGCTGGCGGCCATGCTTGGAGCGGTAATATGGAATATAATTACTTGGAGGTTAGGGCTGCCTTCAAGCTCGACTCATGCCTTAATTGGTGGCATTATAGGAGCGGTTTGGGTTTCCTCAGGAAGTACTCATATACTATGGGGTTTTAAGCAAGTTATTGGATTAAATCATCAAATCACAGGAATTGTAAAGGTAGTTGCGGCGTTAATCATTTCACCACTTTTGGGTTTTATTGTTGCTTTTATTCTCCAAAAGATCAGCAGAGTTCTCCTTAGAAATGCTAAATTTACTATAAATAAACCACTTAAGAGAATACAATGGGTGATTGCAGCAATTCTTGCATACAGCCACGGGGCTAATGATACTCAAAAAATATTTGGAATAATAACCTTAGCTTTAGTTGCAGGAGGAAATGTAACAATGAATGCTACTCCACTTTGGGTACGGCTTTCAGGTGGAATGGTGATGTTTATTGGTACAATGCTTGGAGGATGGAGTATAATTAAAACAATCGGGAGAGGAATATATTCTATAGGACCAATTCATAGTACTAATTCTCAATTAGCCTCAGTAGGCTCAATTTTGATAGCTACCATAATTGGTGCTCCAGTATCTACAACTCATGTGGTAGTTGGTAGTGTAATTGGGGTGGGGGCGTCAGATGAATACAAAATGGTCCATTGGGGTATAGCAAAAGAAATTATTATGGCGTGGTTTATCACTATACCACTAACTGCAATTGTTTCCGCTTTAGTATATCTAGTATTAAATTTAATTTTCAAAGTAATATAATGGAGGTAAATTATGGTGAAAATAAGTATTATTGATAGGCTTTTCCCTGCTAATTGTGATTTTTATGAAATGTTAAACAAACAAGCAGAAATAAATGCCTTTGGAGTAGATATGCTACACAAATGGCTGAGTAGTGGTTCTGATGAAGATAAGCAAAAGCTGCTTGTGTATGTTAAAGAGGCTGATGAAGCTAGAATGAGTATGGAAAGCAAATTAATAGAAGCATTTACTACTCCTTTTGATAGGGTAGATATCTATTCTATTTCTATTGCTATGGATAAGATAATTAAATATAGTAAATCAACTCTATTGTCAATGGAAGCTTTTGAAGTGGCGCCAGATGATACTATAACCTCTATGGTTGGGAAACTTAAAGAAGGTACGGATTTTCTTTTAGAATCAATAAATATCCTGAAAAATAATCCAATTAAGTCACAAGAAAATATTATTAAGATAAGAGCTACACATACAGAAGTAGAACAACTTTATCGAGATGGAATGTCTATTGTATTTAAAAGTAGTGATCCAATGAATGCAATTAAACATAGAGAAGTATACCATCACATAAAAGATGCCTCACTTAATTTAGAAGATACTGTGGATATATTCCATAGGATAGTTGTAAGGCTTATATAGCAAAGATAATAATATTAAAAGATGAAAAGGAGATGTTTTTTATACTATGGGAAAAGTAGTTGAAAAATTAACGTCAACTGGAGAATATAAAATAGAGTTAATGGATTTGTCAGATGAGGCTAAAGAGGAAATTGATGAAATTATGCGGAGTGCCTGTAATATAATTTAACTAATTAAGGATAAAGAGGATTTAGGGATAAGGCTTGGTATAGAAATATACCGAGTCTTATCTTTACTATTCGTAATAGTTAAAGTTTATAAAACTCATGATAATGCATAAGATTTTATCATGAGTTTTTCATATTAAGTGATTCATATTGTTCTAATGCATTAATCATACTTCCTCGCACTGTTATTGATAAGGCTTCTATGATTTTTGCAGGTTCTTCTTTCATATCGTTTTGTAACCACTGAACAACAAGACCTAAAAAAGCAAGTGTGTAAAAATTGGCAAGAAAATTTTTGTGGCTGGCATCTATCTGCATATCTCCTGTCTGAGTATCCACTACATGTTGTATTAATTGATAGGTAACAGAATAAAGGAATTTCTCCAAATGCTCGCGGCCCAACGAGTGATAGGCACAAAGACAGATTTCTCTATTATTTTGTATATAGAGAAATAAATTGAGAAAACCCTCTTGCCAGGTATTATAGGTTGCATGTTTTTGAAGCTCTGCAATAGCTTCCTTTTTATACATCCATTCCAATAAATCATATATATCCCGAAAGTGATAATAAAATGTGCGCCGGTTCAACTTGCAGCCGTCTACAAGTTCCTGCACAGTAATTTTGTTCAATGGTTTTGTAAGCATCAGAAGCTTCAACGAGTCAGCCATAAGATCCTTTGTCATTTCGGTCATAATTGAATGAGCCATTCCACTACCCCCTGTTTGATTTATCCATAAATTTATTACACAATTGGACTGTTTTGTTACAACATTACACAAATTCACTATGTTGATAATATCACTTATTTTCATTATAGGCTATGATAATGATATAAAGCAAATCAACATATAAATTGGGAAAGGAATGGTGTACTATGGGTAACTATCAAAGAATAAATCCGTTAAAAAAGGATGGAATTGAAAATAAAAGGGCATATTTAATCGGTGGTGGTATTGCTTCTCTTTCGGCAGCAGCATATATGATCCGCGATGGACATATGGATGGTAAAAACATTACTATTATGGAAGAAACCCACGTTTTAGGAGGCGGTATGGATGGCGCCGGAGATGCACAGGAAGGATATATTATCCGCGGTGGCAGAGAACTAGAGGAACATTATGAATGCTCTTGGGATCTGTTTAGTTTTATCCCTTCATTGAAAAATCCTAGCAGAACCGTTTTGGATGAATTTCGTGAGCTAAACCTTGTAGAACCTAATGAATCTAATTGTCGCTTAATTCATAGCTGTGGAGAAAAAGCGGATTTTTCAACCTTAGGTTTGTCTGACCTTCATATCAAACAAATCACAAAACTTTTTCTTGCGACAGAAGAGCAACTTGGTGCAACCACAGTTGAACAATTTTTTGATCCCACTTATTTAGAAACAAACATGTGGTATTTCTGGAGATCTATGTTTGCTTTTGAAAACTGGCACAGTGTTGTTGAGATGAAACGATACATGCAACGCTTTATGCATCTACTTCCTGGTATGAATCAGCTCAAAGGAATTTTGCATACTGAGTATAATCAGTACGATTCCATGATTTTGCCTCTTATTACTTGGCTGAGGAGTGAAAATGTAAACTTTGACCTCCACACACAGATAAATGACTTGGATATCAGCATTGACTCCAAGGAGAAAACCGTAATCGGTATTCATCTAGTTCGTAATGGCAGTCCAGAAAAAATTGTAGTGTCTCCAGAGGATCTTGTCTTTGTTACCAATGGTTCAATGACCGAGAATTCCACTTTGGGCAGTATGCATACACCTGCTGTTTTGAACAGAGATAAAGTAAATCGAGGTTGCTGGAATCTTTGGAAAAACATTGCATCAAAAGACCCTTCATTTGGTCACCCAGAAGTATTCTGTAATAACATTGATAAAACAAAGTGGGAATCCTTTACCATGACCTTTAAGGGGCCATTTATGGGTGATTTTCTTAAAAAATTAACTGGCAGAGATCCTGGTATGGGCGGCGTTGTTACCATAAAAGATTCTAACTGGTTGATGAGCTGGACTTGCTCTAAGCAACCTCACTTTATAAACCAACCAGACGATGTATTAGTTTTGTGGGCATATGGCTTATTTCCAGACAATGTGGGTGATTACATCAAGAAAAAAATGTGTGATTGCACTGGTGAGGAACTTGTTTCAGAATTACTGTATCACATGGGACTTAAGAATGAAATTCCTTCCATATTGAAAAATGTAAAAGTTATTCCTTGCATGATGCCTTATATCACCAGTCAGTTTATGCCTCGTGTTAAGGGGGATCGTCCAGATGTTATCCCGAGTGGCAGTACAAACCTTGCATTTCTTGGACAATTTGCTGAAGTTGCAGACGACTGTGTATTTACTATAGAATATTCCATTCGTACGGCTATGATGGCTGTTTATAAATTACTAAACCTTGAAAAACAAGTGATTCCAGTTTATGCATCAAAATATGATATACGTGTGTTAATGGCTGCTACTAAAACGCTATATAGCGGACGATTGATTCCAGGAGAGACCATTATCAAAAAACTTATTAAAGATACTACGTTAGAAAATTTATTGTAAAAGAGTAGAGTTTCTTATAAAAGAGTAAAGTTTCTTATAAAAGAAAAAAAGGAGGGCAGACTTTTTAGCAACGGGTTCCATTTTGATGTGCAAGTTTAATAAATAGCATATAAAATCACTTGTGAATTAACATAAAAATCACAAGTGTTTTTTTGTTGGTCTTATTATGGCATTGCATAATTTAATTTATTCTAAAGGAAGAATTTACACCTTTTATTTATCTCGATATGGTATATAATATATACGAACATATGTTTTGGAGGTGGTAACATGAAAGTTGTAGCAAAGTACATAGAAGTAGTTTCTTGGACCGATACAAAGGGGAATATAAATCCTGTAAGATTTAAAATTACTAATGAAGATGAAAGTAATTCTGTTGTAAGAATAGATAAAGTTATTTGCGTAGATAAAGAAAAGCTAGCAGGTAACAATATGCTAGCGTATAGGTGTCAGAGTGTAATAGACGGAGTTGAGAAACTATATGAGATTAAATATGAGTTAGGTACTTGCAGGTGGATATTATTTAAGATTTGAGACTAGAGTAAGGTCATGTTACTCTAGGAATATCCACAGCAGATTTTCGGGTACAATGAAAAGGTATATTATTACAATATAAATACTGTGACAAACTCTATAGTTTTGGGCGAATTGATAAATACTGATATACCACCAATAGTAATTCAACCAACTAATCAAGAAGCTGCAAAAGCTGATTTATTAGCAATGGGACTAGACGAGAATGGTAATCCAATAGTAGTAGAATAATTTAAAAGGCAATAGATGGGCTTAGGCTCTTTTTTTATTGTCCTTTTACTAAGCAATAAGATATCCCTAATCTTTATATTTATTCTATATTATGGTATTATTAAGATGAAATCGTAACTTATTGTGTAATTATTTCCAAGTCGACAAAAACTTTGGAGGGGAGAAATATGATTGAATACTTATTAGGTGGAGTGGTTGCTGGTGTAATCGGATTTTTTTTGGCAAGCATATATGGTGTTGCATTTGTTATACTGTTATATTACATTGCTTTATGCTTAATTAAATTAAGCAATATAGAAAAGAAAATAGACAAAATTATTAACACAAGAGATGTAAGGAATAATGATTAAAAGAAACCTTTGTTAGTTCGCATGTTTCCTTTTAGACGTCACAAACAATAAAAGTTTGTGGCGTTTTTACTTGTGACGACTTAGGAAAATATGGTGCAGTAAAGTTTGGACTATTCCAATATCTACTATTATGTTATATAATGGTAACAATGATTCGGAAGCATAGTATATAACGTAAGAAAAGCAAATAAACACAATGGAAAAAATAATTATAAACATTTTTTCCATGTGTTTATTTAAATCTTATTGGTATAATATGGTGAATTAAAAAATTATAAATTTAATAGGGGGAAATACTATATATGGAAATTGAATTATTAGAATCAAAACATATACATGAGTGTTCGGTATTGTTAATGCAAGCTTACAACTGTGCTCCATGGGATACCCATTGGTCGAAGGAGACATCCGAAAGATATCTGAAGGAATTTATGATTAATCCAAGGTTTGTTGGCTTTGTTATTTGTGAGGACAATAAAATTGTAGGTGCTACATTTTGCCATGAAAAAACTTGGTGGACAAATGATGAACTATTTATTGATGAATTTTATATAGCACCAAGTTTTCAGCGTAAAGGTTACGGTAAAATTCTTTTACAGCATATAGGAGAATACATAAGAGAAAAAAAACTTGCCGGGTTTACACTTCTGACGAATAGATTTATGCCTGCTGTTAATTTTTATGAAAAGAATACTTTTGTCAAAGCAGAGCATGTAGTTTTTATGTACAAAGAAGTATAGTATTATCAATTAAACAGAAGTGCGTTCAGTAGAGTTAGTTCGCATGTTTCCTTTTAGACGTCACAAACAATAAAAGTTTGTGGCGTTTTTATTTGTGACGTCTTAGGCGGATATGAAGAAACAAACTGATATAAAAGGCACTATACAATATCCGACAATTACGACTGGCAAAGTAACACAAATACTCCATAAAACAGGTTCTACTGTAATACGAACAGACATTTTTGTTTATACCACAAACCTAGTAACTGAAACAAGAACAATGGCTTCTGATGGTAGCACATTAGTATACAAATATCACACAGACACATTACAAACGGAGGTGATTTAGTATGTTAACCTCTAATATATAATTTAATTATTGCAATGCAAACTGCAATAGCAACGATAGGGACTAATGTAACTGCTCTATTAACAAATGTAGGATTAGTTAAAACTGAAACCGCCTTAATAAAAACAGATACAACTGCCCTACTAGCAAAACCTAATTGGAATAACGCAACTTTAAATAAGGTAGCACAATTTTATCCTTCTTTACCTGTTAATGCTTTTCAATCCATATTAAATATTAGCGGTAAAGGCTATGTAAATAAAGTTTTAATGGATGCTGGTGGAACAGGGGCTGTAATGCATATAAGAATAACGGTGGACGGCGTAGTAATGGTTTTAATCCAATCACCGTCAGACGATAGTATAAATGCATTTGGTGTTTTGTTAGAGGATTTAATAAAACCATCTAATAGTGGTTCACCTTCTATAATAATGGCGTATTTCAGAAATAAATATTGCAATTTATATCCAAATCCCGACTCATATCCACATACATTGAATTATGCTCGAACTATTGTATTGGCCCAACCCATTTATTTCAATACAAGTTTGTTGATAGAATTGTCATGTACAGATAGTGGAGGAAAATATATAGAAGTATCATACGTTGTACTTTAAGAGGGGGGTTAATAGTGGAAAATAAATATAAAACAACTACTTAATGATTGAATTGTTTTATAACAGAATTATAAATAAAGAAAGGACATTTTCAGAGGTTAATGTTAAATACCAATTAGCAACACATAATATGTTATTAGCTAATGGGTATGATGATAATGGAGATAAAATACCAGTAGTTATTGAGCAATAGGAATAAAATGAAATGTAACTAGATTTTAAATTAATATAAAATGACTGAATATAAATAAGGACAAATATAGTAAGACGATAGAAAAACTTTTATGGTCAATTTTTATTTGTGCCTATTATATTATGTCTAATCTTTACTTTTATAGTGTATAATGCTAATATGTACTGGTAGTATAATAGTATTTATGATAAATATTTATATAGTTGGAAAATAACGTATTTGACAACTTTATAAGCACAATAAAATTAAAAGTATAAATTTATGAAATAATTGTAGGAGGTAAAGAAATGCATTAGTACAAATTAAGAATATTGAAATATTTAATATCGATAGGGGGAATAAAAATGATTAAAATTAAAAAAGTAGTAGCATTAAGTGTTGGTTTGATTATGTCAGCCTCACTGTTCACTGGATGTTCAACTGATGGACTAGCGCTTATGAATGTTTTTAGTAAATCACAAACGATAAATTCTATGCAGAGTCAAACTGATATTTCGGTAAAAGTTTCAGGTTCTAATATGTCAGCGCACGAACAAGAAATGATGAGTACAATATTACCTATGATAAATGGAACGAAGATTTCTATGCTAACTAAAACTAATCAAAATAAAGAAAAAACAATTGCTAAAATGCAAAGTGATATGGTTTTACAATTAGGCCAAATGCCTAATCCTATAAACATGAGCGTCTGGGTTGATGTGGATACAACTGGAAAAAAACCTGTACTTAATGAAGTAATTAAAATGCCTCAATTGCTGAGTTCTCAACTTCCAAAGGAGTTACAGGGCAAAGACTATATGGTAATGAATTTAGCCGATATGACAAATGCACCGGGTATGCCTCAAGCTGATTATAATAAACTAATGTCTTTTAGTAAAGAATTTCAACCTAAATTTCTTGATTTTATGGTTAAGTATGCAAAACAATTTAATCCAACTACAAATTATATTAAGCATGTAGGAAGCCAAAGCTTTTTAGAAAATAGTAAAAAGCAGTCTATAGATATTTATGAAATAAAATTATCTGACAAGTCCTTTAAGGATTTAATGCACTATACTTTGAATAATCTTACTGAAAATACTGATGCTATGAACTTTGTTAAGGAGTATATGACATCTATGATGTCAGTTTATGACCTAACTGATGCGCAAGTTAAAAGTAGTCAGGATGAAATGAACAAGGCGTTTGATAATTTAACAATTCAATGGCCACAACAACTTGCAAGTTTAAACAAAGCATTAGGTTCTCTTGATAATCTAAAAATACTTGGCGATAATGGAATTACAATTAGGTATACTGTTAATGCTGATGGCTATATTATAAATGAAAAGGGAAACGCTGAATTTGTTGTTGATATACCTGGCATAATTAAATTAGTTGGAAATTCTGAAAAAGCTAGCACTCCTAACAATCCAACTGGTAGATATACTATAGGTATAGCCTTTAATACTGATATGACTAATATCAATGGAGATGTTGATATTGTATTCCCAAAGGTGAATTCAACTAATTCATTTAACTATACTGATATAATGAAGATGATTTCTACAGAATTACCGACTAAATAGAAAAAAACGTCACAAACAATAAAAGTTTGTGGCGTTTTTAGTTGTGACATATTGGGAAAATATTTCGACACAACTAAGGTACTCGAAAGGGTGATTTTTTTATATAAAAAAATTGGAGATGAGAAGCGGAGAAAACTCTAGAACAAAAATATAAAGAGTTAGAAAAGAAGCAGGTGTACTTGAAAGATCTCCAAGTGCAGCAAAGAATTTTTATGAAGATAGTAATAGGGATGCTTATAGTGATAGATTTGCAAAGACCTCTTGGGTAGAACAAATTTTTATTTAAAATTTAGATTTTAGATTAATGATAAAAAAACACTACTGTACATGGGGGAACCCAGTGCAGTAGTGTTTTTTTACATTTTGGACAGGGCGGTAAAGTATCAGTATTATCATCTAATACTACTTTTTGTCCACAAACTTTACAAATATATGTACCATTTCCGGGTTTTTCACCAGTTGAGTATGCCACAAATAATTCACCTCTTTCTTTTTATTAAATTATTGTTAATGTGATTTTAGCCTTGTGGTAAGCAGAATTTTTATAAAGTATCTTTTATTACTCTGATTGCATTTTTATAAAGTATTTTCTCTATTTCTGCTTCTGAGAAATGATTTCGCTGAAGCCCTAAAATTAGTTTGTTAATTTGTCCAATATTTTCTATTTGAAGTCCATCGCTTATACCATCAAAATCTGTTCCTATTGCTATAACGTCTATTCCACCTACATTTTTAATGTGACTTATATGCGTTACCATTTCTTCTACTCTACTTAAAGGCTCTGTTCCTAAAAATGATTTTTCAAAATTAATTCCCATTATACCGCCTTTATCTGCAAGAATTTTTATCATTTCATCACTAAGATTTCTGCAATGAGACGTAATGCTACGTGCATTAGAATGAGAAGCTACGAAAGGTTTAGAAGAAAGTTTAGCAACATCATAAAAACCTTTATCTGAGAGATGAGAAACGTCTATAATCATACCTAGACTATTCATCTCTTTGACTACTTCTTTTCCAAAGGAAGTTAAACCCTGCAGGTTATACTGTGCCTTACTGCTTGGAAACCCAATTTCATTGGGATAATTCCATGTGAGTGTAATAAGCCTTATTCCCAATTGATAAAATCTTTTAAGGTTATCAATCTCTCCTTTTAGAACTCCGCCTTCTTCAATGGCAAGAAAAGCAGACAGTTTTCCCTGTTCGTTGTTATCTATCATAGCTTTATAGTTTTTTGCTATTGCTATTTGCTCTTTATTTTTTTCTAATTCCCTAAAGAATTTATTTGCCATTTTCATGCAATATGCAAAAGGATCTTCAAATTCTTTTAAATCTACAAAAAGTGCAAAAAACTGTGCCAGTGAATTTGCTTGTTTTAACTTATTTATATCTACACTAAATTCATTTACTGCTATTCCAAATCGTTCTTCATCCTCCATACACTTTAAAATGGTATCACAATGCAAATCAATTAACATCATAAAAACACTCTCCTTATCTATATAAAATATTAATAAGTAGTTAATTCAGTCCTAGTAACAAATAACCGGAGTACCAGTCTCAATATTATCAAATATAGTTTGTGCTAAAATAGGTGGTGAATTTATACAGCCATGAGAACCATTTGTCAAATATATATTTCCACCGAAGGCATCCCTCCAAATTGCATCATGTATACCAATTCCACCATTAAAGGGCAAAAAAACGTTGACAGTCACACTGTAGCCTTCTCCCTTTAATATATAATTTTTTTCTTTATATTGTACTCTATAAACACCAGTAGGTGTTGGATGTTTTTTGCTTACATCACCAGAAACGAAATCACCTTGTATAATAAGAGAACCGTTCTTATAAAACCATAAATGCTGTTTTGCTATATTAATTTCCACGTAGGTATTCCCGATATCATTGATATTATGAGATATAGCTGTTTGGATATAACGCGGTTCTTTTGCTATAGTTTGTCCACTTTTTATAGCCACAATTAAATCTTTAACTTCCCCTTTACGGTCAACTAGCCATCCATAATTACCACCACTGACGTTTATAGTTGTACCGAGTGATGTAACAAATTCTCTTTGCTTTCCAAATGTTTCATAATTACTGTCTAGTTTATTTAGATAATCTTTCATTTCCTTTTCATCAAATGAAATTTCAAGATTTTCGTTAACTCCAAGCCATTTATGTATTATAGAACCATCTAAAACTTCATTACCACCATTGAAGGTATAAGTAATTTTTGAAGCTAAATATTTATTTAGCAAAGATTTAGTAGCTATAACTTCTTTGGAACTTGAAGTATATTTGGGATTTACATAGTTATTTGACCTATCCAAATTTAAGGTTGTTTCTCCTTTGAGAATTGCATTAACTATATTTGCATATAAAGTCTTGCTATTTACTTTATTCCCAATAACTTCATTTACAATTACATAGCCGTTATCTAAATATTTAAAGCTAGCATTTTGAGGTTCAATTTCTTTCTTGATATCAAAACAAGAGAGATCATCAAAACGTTCTTTTAAGAGTTTTTTATCATAGGTCACCATACCGTTTATTTCAGAAGGTTTTTGATTGATAATCCCATGAATCCACATAAAAGAACTCTGGTTGTCTTTTAAAACTTGAATTTTACCATTTGCATTATATTTAAGTCCAATGTCATCAGACTTGATTTGTTCTTTCACACCGTTTCGTTCTTGAAGTTCAAGTGTATAAGTTTCGCTTTTTAATAATATTTCTTTATTTAATTCCGCTACTGTTTTACCAGAAGCATTAATGCCATTAATTACAGAACCAAAGTAAAAATGAGTGCTAAAATATGCTGATGTACCCAAATATAAGACAAGTAAAATAAAAGCAGAAATTATACTAATCTTCATAAGTTTGTTGAGTTTTATTGTTTGTATTTCCGTTGTAAATTTATTGTGGTTTATAGGTTGTATTTGCATGAGGCACCTCTTTTAATTAATTTTCATATATAAGTTTATCATTTTAATTTTTCCTTGTATCTCATTTATGAGTTGAACTTTTTTCAAGTTATATAATTACAATGTTTTTTTCTTTTCTTGTGTAATTTTAGCATCAGCGTCCTTTTTAGCTTATTGAGTTAACTATTCTTTTGGTTCACTCAAAATAAATTATGAATTTTATATTAAGTCTATATTAATATAGCATATATTTTAATAATAAATCAATCTAAAAAGACAATAAAGTACATATATAAAATATAAATAAAACTCCTCGGAAATGTTGGCGGGTAACAATGTGCATATAGGAAATTCGCGACCTTCATAAAATCCTCGAGGGTTATGAATGAATTGTAAAGTGAGGGTTTTAAAAAAGCATGCTAAGTCGACATTTGTTAGAAACTTAATTTGGTTTGCTAGTTTTATGTTATAATTTGTTAATATTAAAAAAATAAATTCATTATTTATGAAGGGTGGACTAAATTATGAGATTAATTGCATTAGTTAGTGGAGGTGGGATTACTTCAGAGAGTAGACATACTACAAGTTATCTGATTGATACAGGAGAAAAAACTGTTTGCAGTTTTTTTATCTTGGGACGCAAGAGTAAAATGTGGTGCAATAAAATTTATTTATATAATAGGATGTCTGAATAGACATGGATAAAGATGGAGATGATTGAAATGATTAAGATTAATTTAATAAAAAATCGAAATTTTGTAGCAGTTTATGAAATATTGATGGCTCTATTGGCTTTAGTTGTTGTTGCCATTCTAATAATTGAGTTATCATATAATTTACCACAAAATATTATTATTATATTTTCAATTATTGATAATATAGTAGTAGGTATTTTCGCTATAGACTATTTTACAAGACTATTTTTAGCTAAAGATAAAGCCAAGTTTTTTAAGAGTAATATTATTGATTTAATTTCGATTATCCCATTCAATACAGTATTTCAGTCAGTTAGAATATTAAGGTTATCAAAACTACTAAAGTTTACTAAGGTATTTAGGTCGGGTGCATTGATTTTAAAGTTTAGAAAATATATGGATAAATTTTTAAAAACAAATAACTTTAATTATATTATTTGGATAACTTTATCTACATTAATTATAGGTGCTATTGGAATACATTTTACAGAAGGTATAACATTTGGAAATGCGCTATGGTGGAGTTTTGTTACCATAACCACTGTAGGATACGGTGACATTTCTCCACAAACTCCGATAGGAAGAATTATTGCGGGAATAATAATGCTAACAGGTATTGGATTTCTGGGTATGCTAACTGCAACTATAGCTACATTTTTTCTAAAAGGAAATGATAGTACAAGCTATAAAAATCAAACAATTGAAGATATTAAAGCAAGATTAGATAATTTTGATCAATTAAATATTGAAGACATAAATAATATCCATAACGTACTTATAGCATTAAAAAAATAGATAATGTATCTATTTATAGTATTAATTAGCAAATATGAACTTCCAGTTAGCTAAATTATTCTATTATTTTCGATTATAGGCTAATACAATTAGATTGTAAAGTTTTTAGAGAAAAAGATTAGGATATTTATAATAAGGAAATCGGCCGATGCCGAAATATAATAAGATATTTATTGTAGTATTTTTAAATATATGGTAAGGTCTTAATTGGAATTATAAGAAACTTATTAGGGGGATTTATTAATGGAAAAATTTATAAAACATATCGTGGGATTTAGAACCAATACTAAGTCAAAAATAATAGTGGCTTTAGTATATTACAGTTACTGCATATATTCAATTCCAAGTAGAAGCATTGTATCATCAGTTATAGGGTTTGCACTTCCTTTTATATTCTTTGCTTTAAAAGATAAAGGTGATGCACAAAAAAAAGAAAAAGAGATTAAGTCGGGAAAATTTGTTGAATCAATTAAGCCTATTGAAATCAATAAACCAATTGTATTGACTAAATTACTTAAGAGAACAGTTATTGCAGGTATAGTAGTGTTACTTGGACTTGGTATGTACTCAAATTCAGTTCAAAATAAAAAAGATTTAGTATACGCAGTTGAACAAAAGGCTATAGCGACTAAACAAGCTAAAATTGATGTAGAAGCTAAGAGGGTTGCGGATGCTAAAGCCTTAGAAGCTAAGAAGATCGCAGACGTCCAAGCTATAAGGGATAAAGAGATAGCTAGGTTACAAGTTATTGAAGACACAAAGATAGCCGATGAACAACATGCTAAAGCTGAATCAGAAGCAAAAATACAAGCAGAAGCGCAGCTTAAGGCTCAACAAGAAGTCGATAAAACAGCAATAGCAGTAGCTAATAATAGTAATAGTGTAGCTGCATCAAAACCAGTTTCAAAACAAACCAATAGTGGAGTAATGGTTTGGTTATCAGCAACAGGAAGCAAATATCATTCAATAAATAATTGTGGTAAAATGAATCCAGATAATGCTACGCAAGTTACTTTAGAGGAAGCTAAAATTAGTTATAGTCCATGTTCTAAATGTAGTCCACCTCAATAATATGTAAGGATTTAGATATAAGGCTTAGTATATAAATATACTGAGTTTTATTTTTTTATTTATGAGATTAATAATAAAGACATTACAATAGCAAACATAAACTTACAGTTCAAGATTTCTTTATATCCAATTTAAGACAATAATGGTATGATTAAATAAATGATGTTTACATTGTGCAATATAATAAGTTCTTTAAATGAAGTAAGCAACTAAATAAAACAGTTTTCAATTTTATGGAGGTAAACCTATGAGAAAAATTATTTTATTAACAGAGAGCGGAGCTGATATGCCATTAGACTTAGTTAAATTACATAATATTAAGGTAGTTCCTATGCATGTAATAATGGGGGATAAATCTTATGCAGATGGTTCAATAGCGGTATCACAGGTGTATGATTATTATCAAAGAACTAAAAAAGTACCATCAACATCAGCAACAAATCCAGATGAATATCAGCATGTATTTAAAAGAATAACAGAAGAAAATTCTGGTTGTATTATTATTCATGTTGGATATTCATCGAAACCATCTTGCTCATACCAAAATTCAATCATTGCTTCAGAGGGAATGGAAAATATTTATCATGCTGATGCATTGAATGTTACTGGTGGTTTGGCAGCAATTGTTTTGAAAGCAGCTGAACTTATAGAAAAACATCCAGATATGCTGCCTAATGATTTAGTTAAAAATATTGAGAGTTATGCAGCTAAAGCAAGAGTATCTTTTATCCCTGGTGATCTTGTATATTTGAAGGCAGGAGGACGTGTATCCAATGCGGCCTACTTGGGGGGGACATTGCTACAACTAAAACCACTGATTGAAATTGTGAATGGAGAACTAGTTTCAACCCAAAAGTATCGTGGTAAAATTGGTAATATTGTAGAGAAATATATGAAAGAATATATTGGCAAATACCATATGGATAAAGAACAGATTTATCTTATATATTCTTTGGGCATTGAAGAACACATAAAACAACATATGGAACAAATTGCAAAAGTGGAAGGCTTTAAAAAAATTATATGGATTCAAGCGGGATGTATGATTTCAGCTCATAGTGGTCCTGGAGCTATTGGAATAGCAGCATTTGAAAACATGAGTTCTAAATGAAAATATTTTAGGACAGAAATTAGTGTAATTAAAGTACGGCAAGGATTTGAGGCTAATAATAATATAAGAAAAAATATAAAAGTAGCCAATCTCTTGAGGAGAATGGCTACTAACTATCGCTTAATTCATTAGTACGCTATACGATGACTGGGCTCATTTCATAATGTTATTAGCCGCTAATCCTAATATCCATGATGGGATCCATGATCGGATCCATGATGGAATCCATGATGGAATCCATGATCGAATTCATGATCGAATCCATGATCGAATCCATGATCGAATCCATGATCGAATCCATGATCGAACATTCTTCTCCGTCTTCTTCTTCCAAGTAAATCTCTGATAAACAATATTCTAGTTAAATCCTCAATTGGACCTCTTCTGCCTATCCCGAGTATTTGTCTCATATCATTATTATCATTTCGATCATCGTCATCCTTATGGTGCTCTTCGTACTTGTCACATATTTCTTTACACATATGATCCATTTCTTCCTTACTAGGGCAATACATTGTACCATGCATGGACTCCATCATATCACAATGATGCTTTACCATGGGATGTATCCTCATATAAATCTTAGGATACATGTTTTTTAAATCTTTATCATCTTCATCATGCATTGGCATACACATCATAGGCATACACATCATAGACATACACATCATAGGCATACTCATCATAGGCATATCATTCATGGGCATATCCGTCATAGGCATATCTGTCATAGGCATATCCTTCATGGGAATATTTTGTCCAAGATTTTCATAATCTTTACTACGATAGTTGTACATAAGTACCTCCAAAATAATATTCACCATTTATATTATTCTGTTATCATTGTTTTGTTACAATAGCTGTCTTATTACCTTGCACTATCCATAACGTATACCAATAGGGTAGGTAGCACTAGATTTAATTGGTAGATGATGAAATAAATTTAAAATATATATCAGATAAATTTTTAAAATCCAGGCGTGCAGCTGAATCTAGTAAATAAGCGGATATTTTTGCCTCCTCTATTCTAAATTTATTTAATTCAATAATTATATCTTCAGCATTTCCTATTCCTATACCATGACCAAAATAAATTCCATTACCGAGGTCTATAACATTTTCTCCTTGCCATTCAGGCTTTACTGGGTTTACATCAGGGTTATCAAAGTATCTTCTATCTCCTGGTAAATAATCACTTCGTTTTTTTAAATAACCTGCATCCTCAAGCAAATCATCTATATAATGCCAATTCATTAATTGTATTTTAGGAAATAACTCATTAAAAAGTTTTTCTGCAAATACATTAAGCAATGCTTGATAATAAATAATAATCATTGCGGTAGCGCATTCAGTACCATATTTAGAACTATTTATAGAAATGTCCTCAATAGCCACACTGGGAATTATTCCTTTTTTCAATACAAAGCCACCTTCATCAGTACGATCCCAATAATCAAGATTACACATTGATTTACGAAAGGTTGTAAAGGACACATCGCCTTCATTGAGTTTTTTAGCAGCAATAACAATATTATTTCGTAATTTTAACTCAAACTGCAATTGATTTAATGAATTATACTCATACAGCTCTTTGCTCAAATCCATCTTAGTAATGATATCTATCTCAATATCATTTGGTTTATATTTATTTATAAAAGTATCAACTTTAACAATATTGTTAGAAATTATGATCATTTACTAGCCTCCTTATATTTCTTTAATTAGTTATAACAATTATCAAATGTTAGGTTCCGAGCCTAGCTTCAGCAATGCTTATTTGCTTAATTATTGAATAGTTAATCCATGATTTCCATAAATATATATTTTCATAATGGATTCTGAGTGAGAAGCTTGATAGAAGTAGCTTGTTACTTTCATCTAAGTCGTTAAAATAATATAATAAGCTGTTTTCTTTTGCAGTGTATGGTATGAAGGGTTTTGCAGTATAAAGTGATACCTGTTTGCATAGATATTTGGCATCTAAAGCTACAATATATGGTATAGGCTTACTGGTTCTCTGAAAACTTTCCCCCGTAAAATATAAAAAGGGATAATTCTCTTTAAGCCAATAAAAAAAAGATATATATTGTTTTTCACTACTTTTTTCCATGGTCATATCTATGGAAGGAACAAAATCTAGAAGTTTGCATGCTAACTTAACATCATTTACGTCCTCTGAAATTAAATAGTTAGCGATTAACATTAAGCTATATGGATCTCTCGCTTGAAAAAAAGCCCAGATTAGATCATGAGTAAAAAGACCTTTTCTGTTTCTAAAAAAAATCATGTCTACTATAATAGGTAAAATTGTTTTATCCTTATGAATCTTAATTAAAAGTATGGCAGCGACATCTAAAAATTCATCCTGTTCATTGCTTAACCCATGTTGAGCTATACCTCTTTCAAACATACCTTTCAGAACAGGATATCCTAGTTCCATATGTTTAGAATATAAATATTGAATCTTTGAAAAACTTGAGGTATCTATATTATCTAAATACATATAATCCCTCCTTAATATTTTATTCTAGATTTTAATATAAATAAAAAACCATATTATATAATATTATCAATGTAGCCATCATGTTAAAGATATTGTATTGAAAGAACCAAAAGGTAAAAGCAGATGGTTCTTTATCTGTTTTATTTTAACTTTCTATTCTCTTATTTTTAGCTAAGAAAGGGGTTACGGGTTTTCTTGAGACTAAACGGCAATGTAATTTATGAAGTATAATATTTATTATAATAATATGGTATATAAGTTAAATTTAGGAATAAAATATAGTATTAATAGAAAGTGGTACGAACCACATAAGCAGTGTAACTGTTTACTTTAAAATAAAATGGATAAAGGGGAATACATGAAATCTATAGATAAAGATAGCAGAATACCTTTATATGTACAACTGATGGATATTATTATTAAAGATATTGAAGAATGCATGAAAGAAGGAGACAGGTTACCATCAGAAAGAGATTTTTGTGAAAAATATGATCTGAGCAGATCTACAGTAAGGCAGGCATTGTTGGAGCTAGAAAGCGAAGGGTATATATATAAGGTTCATGGTAAAGGCACATTTGTGCTGCCAAAGGGGATGAAGCAGGATCTTTTAAAGTTTTATAGTTTCACTGAAGAAATGAAAAAGAATTCTAGAAATCCAACTTCAAAGGTTTTGAACTTTGCGATAATAGAATGTAATGAGAAAATTAGTGGGAGAATGAATTTGAAAATTGGAGATACGATTTATAAGTTTACGAGATTAAGGCTTGCAGATGATGTTCCAATGATTATAGAAACAAGCTATATACCATATAACAGATTTCCAGGTATAACAAAGGTTGACCTAGAGAAAGAAGCAATGTATGACATATTTTCTAAAAGATTTAATGCAAAATTTACTATGGCTGAAGAATACTTCGAGCCTGTAATGACTAATGAATATGAGGCCAGTCATTTAAAAATATCTAAAAGGATTCCAAGTCTAAAAATTGAACGTTATACTTACGAACGAGGCGAAGTTATTGAATATACTGTAAGCATCGCCAGAGGAGATAAATTTAAATATCATGTCACTCTTAAAAAATAGGAGTGACATATAAAATATCCTATGCGGTACGTACATAATTACCGGGGCTTTTGTGTTATGCAGGTTATGAGGAGGAAGAATAATATTTAGGAGGTCTTATTATGCCGAATATTTTACTAACAAGAATTGATAATCGTTTAATTCATGGACAGGTGGCCGTAACCTGGTCAAGTCATCTGGGTGCAAACCTAATACTTGTTGCCAATGATGAAGTTGCAGGTAATGAAGTTCAACAGAGTCTTATGGACATGGCAGTTTCAGATGTGGTTGAGACTCGTTACTTTACATTACAAGAAACTATAGATAAAATAGGCTTTGCATCAGATAATCAATATATTTTCCTAGTAGTTAGAAATCCACAGGATGCTTTGAGGCTTGTAAAAGGCGGAGTTCCAATTGTGGAAATAAACATTGGAAATATGCATTATAGTGAAGGCAAGGAGCAGATTACAAGTACTGTATCCATTGACGATTCGGATAAAGAAGCATTTAGAGAATTAAACAAGCGAGGCATAAAAATGGAGATCAGAAGAGTACCTGATGAGAGAGCAAAAAAGATAATGGACTTTGTAAAATGATCTGATAACCTTATCATTATGAAAATGATGGTATTGATTATATAGTTATTAATTAGGGGGGAATAAATGTTTTTACAAGCGTTATTAGTAGCACTTTGGGCAGGTATTGCCGGGATTGACTTGTTTGACGGTCTTTTCCATGTTCACAGACCTTTGGTAACCGGTATGGTTATAGGACTTATCTTAGGTGATGTTAAAACAGGACTTATTACAGGAGCAACATTAGAACTTGTTTGGATGGGAATGGTACCACTCGCAGGAGCACAACCTCCAAATGTTGTTATCGGTGCTATTATCGGAACATCTTTTGCAATACTTACAAAGCAGGATCCAAAGGTAGCAGTAGGCATAGCAGTGCCATTTGCAGTTGCAGTACAAGGCGCAATTACATTAATATTTACAATATTTTCACCTGTGATGCATAAAGCTGATGAATATGCAGCTAATGCAAATACAAAAGGAATCGAAAAAATCAATTATCTTGGGTTATTATTCTTATTCTTCTTCTATGCAGTAATTGCATTCCTACCAATTTACTTTGGAGCAGATGCTGCAAAGAGTGCAGTTGAAGTACTTCCAACATGGCTTATTGGCGGATTACAGGTTGCAGGCGGAATGATGCCAGCGATAGGTTTTGCAATGCTTCTTAAGATAATGCTTAAAAAAGAGTACGTTCCATTCTTGCTTATTGGGTTTGTATTTGTTGCATACTTTAAGCTTGAAATACTAGGAGTAGCAATACTTGGAACATCAATAGCACTATATGATTTTTATTCAATAAAAAGAAAAGGAGATAATCAACCAAAGAAGGAGGCACGAACAAATGGAATCTAATGTAGTAAAATATAAAAACCAAAGGGTTGAACATGTTATTACTAAAAAAGATTTAATTAAAATAGTTTGGCGTTCATTACTTCTTCAAGCATCCTTCAACTATGAAAGAATGCAGTCTTGTGGTTGGCTATTCGGACTGCTACCAGGACTAAAAAAGATACACAAACAAAAAGAAGATTTAGCTGCATCAATGTCAATGCATATGGAATTCTTTAATACACATCCTTTCCTAGTTACTTTTATAATGGGCATAGTACTAGCTATGGAAGAGAATAAAGAAGATCCAGAGACAATAAGAGGTATAAAGGTTGCTACAATGGGACCTCTTGGCGGAATCGGAGATGCTCTTATATGGCTTACACTATTGCCAATAACGGCTGGTATTGGAGTATCCATGGCAATGGAAGGCAATATTGCTGGACCATTTGTATTCCTTATACTGTTTAATGCAATACATTTTGGATTAAGATTTGGTCTTATGAACTACGGATATAAGACTGGTGTAAAAGCTATAAAATCCTTGAAGGAAAGCACAAAGTATGTATCTCATGCTGCTTCAATAATTGGGTTAACAGTTGTTGGTGGTTTAATAGCTTCTTACATTGCATTAAATATTAAAGCGGTAATACAGGCAGGGCAGGCAAAAGTAGGTATTCAAGCAGACGTATTTGACAAAATCATGCCGAAGATGCTACCACTGGCATATACATTTTTAATGTACTATCTATTAAAGAAAAAGGTTTCACCTGTTATGCTTGTAGGGATAACAGTAGTTGTAGGAATTCTTGGTAGGGTTTTAGGCATATTATAATTTAATTAACTGCTGGACCAAAATAAGTGAATATTTAATTTGGTCCAGTAATATTTTCATACAATTTTTGGAGGTTAAATTATGAAAAAAATTATATCAACAAAGGGAATGTTAGTCAAAGCTCAGAGAGAACATTATGCAGTTCCTGCATTTAACATACATAACTTAGAAACCATACAAGTAGTATTAGAAGCTGCGTCAGAGCTTAAGTCTCCAGTAATTTTAGCTGGAACACCAAGTACTATTAGCTATGCAGGTGGAGAATATTTAGTTGCTATAGTAAATGCAGCTGCTCAAATGTACGATATTCCAATAGCGTTACATTTGGATCATTTTGAAAATTTAGATGAAATTAAACATTATATAGATATGGGATTTACTTCTGCCATGATTGATGCTTCAAAAGATGATTTTGAAGAAAATGTAGCAAAGGTGAGAGAAATAGTTGAGTATGCCCACCTAAATGGAGTTACCGTGGAAGCAGAACTCGGTAGGCTTTGCGGTGAGGAAGATGATTTAATTGTAAATTGTAAGGATAATTTATATACAGACCCAGAGGCTGCTATGGAATTCGCTGAAAGAACAGGCATAGATTCCTTAGCTGTCGCCATAGGTACAGCTCATGGACTTTACCATGGAGACCCAAAGCTTGATTTTGATAGATTAGTAGAAATAAGAAAAAGAGTAAAAGTACCACTAGTGCTACATGGAGCATCTGATGTTCCAGGAGACAAGGTGATTAAGACTATAGGGCTTGGTATATGCAAAGTAAATATAGCTACAGATTTAAAGATTCCTTTTTCCAATGCAGTAAAGAAATACTTCATTGAAAATCCAGATGCGAGCGATCCTAGAAAATATATGACACCAGGAAAGAAAGCAATGAAACAAATAATAATTGAAAAAATAAAAATGTGTGGAAGTGAAAATAAGGCATGATAACCACAATAACTCTAAATGCAGCAATTGATAAGCAATATCTTATAGATAATTTAAAAACTGGTACTGTTATGAGGGCATTAAAAGTAAACAACACTCCGGGAGGAAAAGGAATTAATGTGAGTAAGGTCGCAAGGCTTTTAGGAGAAGAAGTTACAGCGGCGGGATTTATTGGTGGTGCCAACGGAAGATATATTGAGTCCTCTATTGAAAAGCTTAGCATTACAAGTAAAATGACAAGAATAAGTGGCGAAAGTAGATGCTGCCTTGCCATTATAGATAAAGACTTTACCCAGACTGAAATATTAGAACCTGGTCCAGTGGTGAAAAAAGAAGAATTGGAAATCTTTATAAAAACCTATAGTGAGGTTATAAAAAACAGTGAAATTGTATGTGCATCGGGAAGTGTTCCTAAAGGTGTGCCTAATGATATTTATAATACTCTCATTACTATTGCAAAAAAAGAAAATAAGAGATTTATTTTAGATTCAAGCGGGTGTTATTTAGGCCTTGGAATAGAAGCATTGCCATATTTGGTAAAGCCAAATAAAGACGAACTTGCAATGCTTACTGGTGAAGCTTGCGAATATGAAATAGACATAATAAGGCAAGTAAAAAAGCTTAATAAAAAAGGTATAAAATTTGTAGTAGTATCTCTAGGGAGTAAGGGCTTAATTGCAGGAGCTTTCAATAATATATACAAAGTTAGTTTACCTAAAGTAATTGCCATAAACCCTGTAGGCTCTGGGGATTCAATGGTAGCCGGATTTGCAGCTGGACTTATGAGAAATTACTCCATTGAAAAGCTTCTTGCATTTGCATCTGCTTGCGGCAGCGCAAATGCAATGGAACAAGCCACAGGCTTTGTAAAGATACAGAATGTAAATAAGATTATGAAAGAGATTGTGATTGAAAAAATATAATCATATATATAATCAAAGAAGGAGGAGTAAAATGGAAAAAATATTTGGTTTTACACAAGAGGATATTAAAGAAAAAGGCATGACTTATACAGCAAATGAAATAAATAGGCAACCAAAAGTGTGGACGTCTATTTATGACAAAATTTCATATAATCGAGAAAAAATCAAAGATTTTATGAACTCCTTTGATAGTGACACGAGAATTATATTTATGGGAGCAGGAAGCTCTGCTTTTATTGGTGATTCTTTGGCACCATTAGTTAGAAAAGAATTCAAATTTAGTGATGTGGAATCTATTCACACCACAGATATTGTTGCGAGTCCATCGCAATATTTTGTTAGGAATGTTAAAACAGTTTTAGTTTCATTTGGGAGATCCGGCGACAGTCCGGAAAGCATTGCAGCAATCGAAATAGCTGAGAAGCATATAAACAATTTGTATCATATCATAATAACCTGTAATCCACTGGGGAAATTAGCGGAATATACAAATGAGAGAACTTTAAATTTAGTATTTGAGGAGATTAACGATGAGGGATTTGCAATGACCAGCAGTGTAACTGGTATGATGCTAGCGGCTTATAGCATATTTGCCATTGAAAAGAATTTAAAAGAAGAAGTAAGCATAATAGCGGGTTATGCTAAAGAGATTATAATGAACAAATATTCCATTATTTCTAAGGTACTGGCAAAAACTGTGAATAGGCTAATTGTTTTAGGCTCAGCTAACCTCTTTGGAGTAGCAAGAGAATCAGCACTTAAGAGTATAGAACTCACAAGAGGAGAAGTAATGTCTTGGTATGACACACCAATGGGTTTTAGACATGGACCTAAATCTTTACTTACTGATAATGCAGTTATATTATTCTTTGTATCAAATAATGAATATACAAGAAAGTATGATATGGATATGCTACATGAACTATCAAAATCTAAAAAGCATAAGTTATTAGTAGTTTCAGATAAATATTATTTAGAGGTCGAGGACTATGCTGATGTTTACATATATAATTCAATGGAAAAGGTAGTAGGCGAGTCATTTACACCATATAGTGCACTTTTAGTAGCCCAAATATTTGCATTATTTGCATCGTTAAAAATAGGGTGTACACCTGATAATCCATTCCCTAATGGAGAAGTAAATAGGGTTGTAAAAGGTGTTTTAATTCATTAATAATTGGGAAAATGTGCCCATATAAATTTGTGACAGCCATTTAAAGAGTGTCACATCTCCAAAAAAGAGGAGGATATATTAATGGGAGTACCAAACATTTTATTAGCACGTATTGATAATAGATTAGTACACGGACAAGTAGGTGTAACTTGGACCACTTCACTTGGCGTAAATTTAATTGTTGTTGTTGACAATCAGGTAGCTAATGACCCTCTTCAACAGCAACTTATGAGTGTTACTGCTGAATTATCCGGTGTAGGTATTAGATTCTTTACAGTGCAGCGAACGGTAGATATTATTGCTAAAGCAACACCCGCTCAAAAGATTTTTATAGTTTGTAAAACACCTTTAGAAATAAGAGAATTACTTGATGGCGGTGTTCCTTTAAAAGATGTAAACGTTGGCAACATGCATTTTTCAAAGGGTAAACACCAGATAAGTAAAAAGGTTTATGTTGATGAAAAAGACTTAGAAAACTTGCACTACATTGAATCAAAAGGAGTTAATGTATTTATACAAGATATTCCGAATGATATAAAAGAAAAAATCAAATACGGGGGGAAATAGTATGCACAGTATTACTCTAATACAAGGTATTTTATTATCAGTCATGGCAATCATAGTTGGCATAGACTTTTGGTTAGAGGCACTTTTTTTATTCAGGCCAATTATAGTTTGTACATTAACAGGCATTATACTAGGAGATGTCAAATTGGGGTTAATGGCAGGAGGGTTAACGGAACTTGCATTCGCAGGGCTAACTCCAGCAGGAGGAACACAGCCTCCTAATCCTGTTCTGGCGGGTATTATGACTACGGTTATAGCATTTACATCAGGATCAGATCCTAAAACAGCAATTGGTCTTGCATTACCATTTAGCTTTTTAATGCAATATATTATTTTATTCTACTATTCAAGTTTTTCAATTTTCATGGGAAGAGCAGATAAATATGCAGCAGAGGCGGATACGAAATCACTTGTAAAATTAAATATTATTACTACTGCAATAGTTGCTATTACGTACGGTATAGTAGTATTTACATGTGCTTATCTAGCACAAGGTGCAATGCAAGCATTAGTTCAATCAATGCCAGCGTGGTTAACTCATGGGTTTGAGATAGCAGGAGGAGTATTGCCAGCAGTTGGGTTTGGTATGCTTCTAAAGGTAATGCTTAAAGGCGAATATGTGCCATTTTTGATAATAGGATTTTTAGTAGCTTCATTCTTAAATTTTTCCAATTTATTACCAGTTGCGCTTGTAGGAACAGCATTAGCTATTATGGAATATAATAGTTCAAAAAATAAGCTGGTAGCAACAACTACAAATAATGTTGAAGGAGATGATTTTAGTGACGGAATCTAAAAAAGTTTTAACTAAAAAGGATATCACAAAACTAGGGTTTTTCTCCTCATTTTTGCAAGCTAGCTTTAACTACGAAAGGATGCAGGCTGGAGGGTTTCTAGTAGCTCAGCTTCCATTTTTAAAGAAGATATATAAAGATGATAAAGAAGGTTTGTCAGAAGCAATGAAAGACAACCTTGAATTTATTAACACTCATCCAAATTTAGTAGGATTTCTTATGGGATTACTTTTATCATTAGAAGAAAATCATGATGATAGAAATATAATAAAAGGCTTAAAAGTAGCTTTATTTGGACCTTTAGCTGGTATCGGAGACGCAATATTTTGGTTCACGATATTGCCAATAGTTGCAGGAATAAGTGCTTCTTTTGCACTACAAGGTAGTATTTTAGGTCCAATTATATTCTTTGCGGTTTATTTAACTATTTTCATATTACGTATAGCTTGGACACACCTTGGGTATAATACTGGAATCAAAGCTATAGGATTAATTAAGGAAAAATCACAAATAATATCCAAGGCTGCAACAATACTTGGCATAACAGTAATTGGAGGACTTATAGCATCTTATATAAAAATTAGTGTATTAACACAGATTCCTATTAATGCTGAACACTCGGTATCTATACAGAAAGATTTCTTTGATAGAATATTCCCCAATATGCTACCAATGGCATACGCATTATTAATGTTTTACTTATTAAAAAAGAAAAAAATAAGTCCAATAGCTTTAATATTTATAACATTCGTTTTAGCGATATTATTGTCATTCCTTGGAGTGTTATAATATGCAGACAATTATTATAATAAGCGGACATGGTGAGTATGCAACTGGTATGAAAAGTGCTTTTGAACTTTTAGCCGGAGGAAATGAGAATTTATATTTTATCGATTTCACAGTGGAGGATACAGATGAAACATTAAGAGAAAAATTTAACAACATAATAAACATAAACTCAAATACATCTATATTATTCTTTTGCGATATAATGGGTGGAACTCCTTTTAAAACGGCTGCTTTAATTGCTAATGATAAAGACAACATAGAAGTTATAGCAGGGTGTAACTTAGTTTCATTAATTGAAGCTAAATTCCAAAATGATACTACATCTATAAAAGAATTAGCTAAGATCGTAGTAAATTCAAGTATAAACTCAACGTGCATATTTAAAAAGGTTAAAACAACGCAGGTAAAGAATATTAAGACTGAGGATGGGATTTAATTAATAAAAGCGGAGTTATTAAATTAACTTCGCTTTTCAACTTACTTGGTGAATTTCTACATATTTATCCATTCATTCCAGCTTATTTCTCTTCCCGGATATGCAACATTATTAAATTGCCACTGTTCTTTCACCCATTTTTTTACTGTCTCATATAATAATTCATCAAGGCCACTTTTTAATTCACTGGATCTTGCCCATAAATATATTTCTGCATCAAAAGAACCTTTTTTACTTGGATAAATATATATACACCCCAAACATTTACTTTCATCTAAGCTCACTACTGTATATGTAAATGCCTGTCTTTTAATAAACTCCTCTTGATGCTCACGTAAATCTGCTAAATCTTCTTCTAGGGTCATGTTGTCCTTAGGCCAACCACTTTTGTCTAATGGATTTCTTAATTCTTCCTTACTTGACATTACAGCTTCATAATCTTTCTCCACATCATCAATTGATAACATTCTTAATTTGAATTTTTCAGTTTCTAATATTTGTGGAATTACAAAATCACTAGGAACAAATTCCTTTGACATTTTTATCTATCCCCTTCATTAATATTTTGTTTTTCTTAGACATATAAAAAAATAATAATTATTATTTGTCAGGGCTCAAAGTATCTTATTGTAATTATATAACATTTTAACATATTAATCATAAATTAGCAAAAACTTTGGAGCAGTTCCTTATGCTACTGATGAAACTCGTGAAGAATATTTAAATGAAGTAACAAATATAGTTAAAGAAACTTTGTAAAGCAGTATGGCGTAAAAAAGAGTACCATTTACATTGAAAGTGTAAATGGTACTCTTATATAGATATTAATTAATCTAGACCTGATTTTTGAATTTCTTCTGCAGTTTTAGGAGTTGTTACTGTAGTTTGGGGTGTTGGTACCATTCCATCAGGCGGAGTGATATCTTTTATAGGAAGGTTAGCATTTGCTTGCTCCATTAATTTCCCCCAAATTAAAGCGGAATCATTACTAGTTAAATTGTAAAACCTTTTATTGTCATCATTGCCTATCCAAACAGCACCTGAGTAATAGGGGGTTAGACCGCAAAACCATAAATCCTTTAAATCAGTAGCAGTTCCTGTTTTACCTGCAACTGGCATATCTCCATATTTTGCACTGGGACCTGTACCACCTGGACCTACAGGTCCTTTTAATAAATCATACATTGTATAAGCACTTTCAGGCTCGAGGGTTTTTTTAGTAGTGTAGTTAGTTTCTAATAATATTTTTCCTGTTTTGTCTACAACTTTCGTATATAATCTTGGTGAAGCATACATGCCAGAATTTCCGAAAACTCCATAGGCGGCTGCCATGAGTAATGGAGTTTGCCCACCAGAAAATTGACCAAGTGCCATTGTAGCAATATTTTTATCAGCGCTGGTAACACTTAAACCAAATCTCTTAGCATAATCATAACCTGTATCTACACCTATTTGATCTTCAAGTTTAACAGCAACTAAATTTTGGGAGGTTTCTATAGCGGAGCGTATTGTAATTGGGCCCTTAGGTTGGTTATCATCGCTTGGATTATATGGAACTCCATTATTATCTTTATATTTGCTCGCAATCTCAGGAGAAAGGGGTGAGTCATCTATTATAGTATCTGCTGTAGCTTGGCCCGAGTCAATAGCAGCACCATATACTGTTAAGGGCTTAATACTTGAACCTGTTGATCTAGGGAAACGGATATCATCAACGGCTCTATTATAAGTCCTTGGTGGTTGCACGCCTCTTCCACCTATAATGGCTTTAACTTGCCCATTATGGTAATCAAGAATTACTGCTGAGGACTGAATAGCATTCTTACTTGTATTAGAAACTTTATTAAAGACGGGGTCTTCATCGATTATTTTTTGAGACTTATCCTGAAGAGCCGTATCCATAGTTGAATATATTTTTATTCCACCGTTAATTAATAAAGTCATAACCTGTGAGTTACTATAATTATATTTAGCCATTAAATCAGTTTTAATTTGTTCAACAACAGGTCTTGAAAAGGATTCATAAGCATATTTATCTAAATTTTGATTAAGCCTTGTGAAGACAATTTTGTTAGTTTTTATACTATTATTTGCGTCATCATATTCACTTTTAGAAATTGAATTAGTTTCATACATTTTAGATAATACTAATTTAGTTTTATTTAGATATATATCTGGATTTTTTTTTGCAGGGTTTGCAAATGGATAAAATCCAGAAGGGCTTTGAGCCATACCTGCAATAAAGGCACTTTCTACTAAGGTTAAATCCTTTGAAGTCTTGCTAAAATATTGGTGTGCTGCCGCTTCAACACCATGAGCAGTACCACCTAGGAAAATAGTATTCATGTAAGCTTCTAGGATATCGTCCTTTGACATAGATTTCTCCAGCTCAATAGCAAGGTATGCTTCTTGTATTTTTCGTTTGTAATCAATTCTGTTATTTAACGAATCATTTAAGAAAACCCTGTTTTTTATAAGTTGTTGGGTTAGAGTGGAGCCTCCTTGAGTACTTTTATTTCCATGGAAAAGTTTGTTTTGAACATCCAAAAGCACAGCTCTAGTAATACCTCTAAAATCTACTCCTCCATGTTGGTTAAATCGTTGATCCTCGATTGCTATGAAAGCTTGCCCTAAATAGGGAGAGGTATCCTTTAATGATACATTGGTTCTTTTTACAACTTGACCATTTTCATTTGTGGTAATGACATCGTCCATTGGATTTCCTTTATCATCATAAATTACAGATGTTTGGTTTAAATCTAAAATTTGATTAACATTTAAAGGCGGTGCCGTCTTAATAATTGCAAGAACCACACCAGCACCAGCTACAATTCCAATAATTAAAATTGATAATATAGTTATTGGAATAATTTTTAAAATTTTATGTGGTTTTTTAACTTTCTTTTTATTTTTTGTTTTGGTCATATTCAGTTCTCCTTTTTGATAACACACATTAAGTATTATAACGCATATTTTTGTGATTATGGAAAGGAGAATTCTGGTTCCCCATAACTTTAACTATAAAACAGTAAAAAATATCATAATTTAATCCAAATAAAGTATAATTTAAATAAATGCTGAGAAGAGGGAAATTACATTTAAAGCAATATATTATAAGATTAAATTGCCCTGTAATGTGGAAAACAGTACTATGTAACTGCTTTCCATTCTTTGTATGGCTAATACATCAAATGTATTATTGTATTTGTAGTATTTAATCTTCCATTTTTTTAATTAACTCTTCGTCCATATGTAAAATCATTATTAAGTGTTTGAATTCTAATTACAGCACCTGTGTGAGGTGCATTTATCATGTTACCATTCCCAACATATATCCCTACATGATGAGCGGGCGTTCCGAAAAATACCAAATCTCCCGGTTGAAGATTATCCCTAGATACAAGTGTTCCTACGTTTTGTTGGTCTTCTGAAACCCTTGGTAGGTTTACTCCAAAATGTGCAAATACATATTGTGTAAAGCCTGAGCAGTCAAAGCCTGATGGGCTTGTCCCACCCCACACATACGGAACGCCAAGAAAAGTTGAAGCATATGCTAAAACAGAGTTAGAAGAAAATGCAGTACTACCTTGTTCAACTTGGTTTGTTGGAGGAGCTTGGTTTGCTGCAGCTACCTGGCTTGCTGCTATAGTAGCTTGGTTTGCTGCTGTAGCTTGTCTTACTGCAGTAGCGTGTTCTGCTGCTATAACAGCTTGTCTTGCCTCGGCAACTTGTCTTGCTGCAATGGCTTCGTCGGTTACCAGTTGTGCACCATATTGCTTTTCCTCCGCATTTAATTGTGCTACCAACACAGTTTGGTCTGATTTTTGTTTGGTTAAAGTAGCTAACTTCTTTTTATTGTCATCTCTTAAAGAAAGCAAGGTTGTATTTTCTGTAGCTAGCTCTACCTTCTTTAAATTAATTGCTGTCTGTTTTGTTTTCAAATCATTAATAACATTTTGATCAAATTTTATTATCGTTTTGATATCTTCAAATCTGGATATAAGATCGGCTATATCTGTGGAGCCTAGTATAACGTCTATATAGCCTGATGAGCCATTCATATACATTACTCTCATTCTTTTATCAAAAAGAATCTGTTCTTCTTTAATATTATCCTCTGCTTTTGCAATATTTATTTGATTTTCTTTAATATCCTTTTGTGTTTTAGTTATAGTGTTTTCATTAATACTGATTTTAGACATAATTGTTTCAATCTGATGGTCCATCATCCCAATTTTATTTTCAAGGTCATTTCTTTGAGTCTGAACCTGCTGAATTTTTGCTCTATCTGATGCTGGATCTGCATATACGTTAGTAAAACCAGCGCTCATAGTTACAACAAGTGCTATTATGGTTAACCCGAATTTCTTGTTCAATTCATCATCCCCTTAAATATAATTTTATCTTTCGACATATTATCGTAAATGTTTTAATTACATTAACATAAACACTATAATACACAATTACAGAAAATAAGTAAAGGAACTATGTACAAATGAAGGATATGTTTGGTAGCCATAGTATATAAAATAAAAGGCATATTAAACCTAAGATGTTGATTTTGAACTTTGATGGATGTAAAATTAGCATTTTTTTAATACTATTTTAATGTTATTTTAATGTTACAATGCAATACTGATGTATCAGATTAAAATTGTCCAAGTCAAAGCAAAATTATAAATTATTAAAGATATCATAATTTAAGGAGATTCCTTGACTTTAAATATAAAATATTATTATAATCATAGTAAATGGAGACTAAAAAATGCGTGGAATCTGTGGATTTTCTGGAAATAGTATAAAATTAATTTTGGGAAACATAGGAGGAAAAAAATGGGCTCAAATAATATGTCAAGACGAAAAAAGAATCATAAGTTAAAAAGCTTTATATTTTATCTGATTTTCGGATTAATATTTACTGGGATTACTGGTCCATTAATTATATTTCATGGACCATTTACTAATGTAAAAAAAACTATTGTAGATGCTTCAATGACTACACTTAGACATCAATGGATTGCAAAATTGTTTTTATCCGATGCGGAAATTCAAAAAATTCAAAGCGAAGACACAGTTCAAATTGTGAAGCAAGGCAATAATAACCTTATTAAGTTTAGTAATACCCATGACAATAGTATTGAAAGATATAATATTTCAAATGGAATAAAGTTCACAGGCTTCGTACTTATTATTAAGGACCCAACAAGAGTTAAAGTTGGCTACAGTAATAAACTGGGAACACAGGGAGAACTAACAAGTCAGATAGCACAGGATAATAATGCTATAGCAGCTATTAATGCAGGGGGCTTTTCAGACTCATCCTCAACTAATACGAGGTTCACTGGTACGGGAGGAAAACCAACGGGTATTATTATGAGTAATGGAATTATCAAATTTAATGATATAAAAAATCCTGATAAAAAATTTGATGTTACAGCAATTACAAAAAAGGCACAACTTTTGGTAGGTCCATACAGTTTGAATGAATTAAAGAAGCTTTCCGTAACCGATGCAGTATCTTTTGGCCCTGCTCTTGTGGTTAATGGTAAAGGAACAATCGAATCTGGGGATGGAGGCTGGGGAATTGCACCGAGGACAGCAATTGGACAGCGCACGGATGGCGCTATAATATTTCTTGCGATTAATGGAAGAACAAGTAGAAGCATTGGGGCCTCACTTAAAGATGTACAGAATATAATGCTTAAATATGGAGCATATAGCGCCTCTAATTTGGATGGTGGTTCATCAACTACAATGTACAATAATGATAGCATTATTAATAACCCTTGTGATGCACTTGGCGAAAGAGCAGTTCCATCCGCTTTTATCGTTAAACATTAACCGATAGGAGAGTAATATATGAAAAAAGTATATAAAAAAATGATGATATGCATTATGATTTCATTAATAATACAAATTGGTGGACTTTTCTATTTGAACAACTATTTTTTAACTTCAGATACTAATGTAAAATCTCAAAGGGTAGGAGACTCAAGCACGAGTAATAAGACTTCTGTTTCTAAAGCTAATGTACCCAGTAATGCTACCACCATAAATGTTTCTTATGATGCGAGTTATATTTCCTATTATTTAAATGATGAGCTATATGTAGTTAATACTATAACAGGTAAGAGTGTTAATGTAGGTTCCTCTAATGGAGTTAAAATATCTTTTTATAAATGGCTCCCAGATAGAAATAGAATGCTTATTGTAGAAACGGAAAATAGAAATCTTTCCTTATCATATTATGATGTTACTGATTCACAAAAAAGTAAAGTAACTGATGTTTTAATGGTTAGTTCAACATCTAAAGTAAAGGATATTGAAGCAGCGCCTCTTACAAATGTAATATACATAAAGGTAAGAAATGGTTATAAAAATAATTCTATATATTGGGTAAACGTAATGAAATCTAGAAAGAAAATCACTACTAAATCTGAATATATAGGTAATATTGGAGTAATACCCCATGAAGATAAAATGTTATACGAAGATTTAACCAATAACATGGTTTATGCGACTACAACTGGAGCAGCAGACCATGCTTTGAGATTAATTGGTTCAACAAAATCATGCCTACTTGGGATAGACGATAATGACACGGGTTATATTGGAAATGTGGATAGTAATAATAACGTTGATAAGATATATTTTGGCAAATTGAACGGTAGCTGGCAGTCACTTCCGTTAAATACCCCAGTAAGCAAAGATCACTTATTTGTTACAGCTAGCGGGAAGGTTTATATAAATGATAAGAATAAAGGTACTGTAACAGAACTTCAGACAAAGAAAGAAACGACTTACAAGGGTAAATTCCTTCAATTATATAGTGATGGAATTGCATCACTAAATGATGGGAATTTAGTGAAAACCCCTTTTAATTAAAGTATTGATATAATCTTAAAATAATATATTTTATAGATGTAAAGTTTGAATCGAAAAGTTGGGAAGTTGGAAAAAAAACAATAAATATTGGCGAAAGAACTGCTGAAGTAAACTTTGGTGGTTCTTTTCACGTTAAGTTAGTTATTTCACGATATTGTTGTAGAATGTTAATTTACTGAATATATTGACAATTGCAATTTAATCTGATAAACTACAATTAATCCAGTGAGTGGATTAATTGTCATATTATTTTCTATAAAATAACAAAAAAACATAAAAATAAGTAATAAATTTATAAATACATAACACCAGTGGAGAAACTGACATAGCGAGATTTATTTTATATTGACAAGAATCGGTATTATTTAAATTTTGAAGTAAGACTATACCAAATGTTTGGATGGTTTTATTTGAAAAATAAAAGCTATGTAAAACTCAATAAAATGAGTTGATTTTAATTAAACATAAATGGGAGGAGGTAGAATTTAGCTGGATACATCAATATAAATAATGAACAGAAGGTCTAAATTAGAGGGGGTATTTTTGTGAAAAAAACCAAGGCAATCTTATCTATGCTGTTAACATGTGTTATGTTAGTGGCGATTACTGGGTGTTCAAGTAATAGTAAGCCAAGCAGTACTACTAAAGAAACCACTACTAAAGAAGTTGCAAACATAACATTCTGGCATTTGTGGAAGGGTGGAGAAGCGGATGAAATGCAAAAAGTTGTGGACGAATTTAATAAAACACATCCTCAAATTCATGTCAATCCACTATCAGGTACTACTTCGACCAAGCAATTAACAGCATTAACAGGTGGAAATCCACCTGATATTGGATATGTAATTGACTATACATTATCTAAGTGGGCAAGTGTAGGAGCTGTTGCGCCATTGGATGATATGATAAGTAAATACAAAATAGATAGCAAAAACTATCCAGATCCTGTTTGGAAATTAGGGAACTATGGTGGCAAACAGTATGCAATTCCTTATACAATGGACTCCTATATGCTATATTACAACAAAGACATGTTAGCAGCGGCGGGAATTAAAGATCCACCAAAAACAATAAGCGAATTGAAGAAAGATGCATTATTGTTGACTAAAAAAGATGCCAAGGGAGCCTATACACAGCTAGGATATGTATCTGATTTTCCATGGCTAGATGTTTTAAACATGTCCTTCGCATATGGTGAAAAGTTCTATGACTACAAAACTGACAAAGTTACATGTAACAGTAAAGAGAACATCGAGGCATTAAGCTTTAAGGTTGCATCTTATCAAAATCCCTATAATGTAGCTGAGGTCAAAAAATTTAAGAGTGGATTTGGAGAATATGAGTCACCAAATAACCCATTCTTTCAGAAACAACTTGCATTTGATATTGAGGGAGAATGGTTCACAACATTCCTTAAAAAGTACGCAAAGGACATAAATTACGGAATGGTTCCTATTCCATATCCAGATGGACATCCAGAGCTTAGTAATGGTGGACAAATTCAAAGTGGTATGCTTTATGTATCAAAAGCATGTAAAAATAAAGATGCAGCCTATGAATTTATCAATTGGTTAACATCTGATTCTCCAAATATTAACTTTTGTACAGCAAAGGGAAGTCTACCAGCATCCTTATCAGCAATTAATAGTCCAGAATTTACTACAAAAGCACCTGAATTAGTTCCATTTATTCAAATAGTGAAGAGTGGGCATGCAAATGCACTTCCAGCTGTGCCTTTTACAAAGGAATACGTTAATGAACTGACATTGCAAGAACAAAAGGCTTATGATGGCGAAATTACACCAACCCAAGCATTAGATAATGTTGCTAAAAAGATTCAACCAATGGCTGATGAATGGGTAAAGAGTAGAGAGAAATAATAATATTACTTGCTAGTCAAGGGGTGAAGAGTGGCAATTGATTGATTTGTCAGAGTTTACATCCGTTGACTAGCAGTTTTTTAATAAACTCCTTGAATTAAAATCGTAAGGTAGGAGGATTGTAGATATGAAAGTAGAAATAAGTACAGTAGAAAAGTTGAATAAGGTACATAATCTACAAAGAAAACAAAAGAAGTATGACTTACAAAAAAACCAAAAAAAACTTGCACTGTTTTTTATGGCCCCCTGGATAATAGGATTTTTAGCTTTTAGTTTATACCCCATAATAGCTACAGGTTTTTATAGTTTTACAGAATATAATTTATTTGATCCACCAAAATGGATTGGAATTGCAAATTTTAAGGACATGTTTCATAGTTCTGAATTTTATACCTCACTGTATAATACTCTTTATTATGTGATTTTTGGAGTAGGTTTACAGTTGTTTGCAGCACTTATTACTGCTTTACTTTTAAATATGAAGGTAAAGGGGAGGGCATTTTATCGTGCAGTATATTTTTTACCTTCTCTAATGCCTCCCGTAGCTGGGGCGCTCCTTTGGGTTTGGCTTTTAAACCCAAAATATGGACTAGTAAATGCAATCTTGGGATTCTTTAATTTAGGTCAACCTCTTTGGCTATCTTCTGCAGAATGGGCGAAACCAGCAGTTATTCTTATGTCCCTATGGGGTATTGGAAGTACTATGATAATTTACCTTGCAGGTCTTGGCGATATTCCATCCTCCTATTATGAAGCAGTTGAAATTGATGGAGGTGGTGTGTGGAGTAAATTTAGGCATGTTACATGGCCACTTCTTACACCAATTACACTATTTCAAATCATAAGTGGAGTTATTGCAGGGTTTAATGTATTTACACAATCCTTTATAATTAGCGCTGCAGGCTCTGGAAATAGTCCTATCGGAGGAATAAAGAACTCTCTTCTCTTCTATGCTGTTAATATCTATCAGCAGGCATTTTCATATTTGAAGTTTGGATATGCTAGTGCTCTTGCTTGGGTTATGTTATTAGTCATACTGCTTGTGACATTACTTATATTGAAAAGCTCTAAAAAATGGGTTTACTACGAGGGGGAATAATAAATGGTTGTTTCAAAAAGAAAAAAGATTTTATCTTATGTAATATTGATAGCAATTGGGATGTTTTTTATTTTCCCATTCATATGGCTTGTAGATACATCATTAAAAAGTGATACACAAATTTTTATATTTCCTCCCCAATGGATTCCAAAGCCCTTGATGCTTAGTAATTATTCAAAGGCCCTTACAACAATTCCATTTATGCATTACGTTTGGAACACTGTAAAAATTGTTATCTTTGCAGTAATGGGGAATGTGATTTCTGCGCCAATCATTGGATATGCCTTTTCAAAATTGCATTGGAAAGGGCGTGACAAAGTATTCATTCTGGTTTTAGCAACTATGATGTTGCCCTTCCAAATTACAATGATCCCACTTTACAGTTTGTATGTTAAAATTGGTTGGATAAATACTATATTACCTTTAGTTGTTCCCGATTTTTTTGGAAAAGCATTTTTTATTTTTCTCATGAGGCAATTTTTTATGACAATCCCTGAGGACTTATCAGAGGCTGCAAGAATTGATGGAGCTTCAGAGCTTCGAATTTTTTCTCAAGTTATTTTACCCCTTGCTAAACCAGCTGTTGTTACCGTTGGACTTTTTGCATTCATCTGGTCGTGGACAGATTTTATGGGACCACTTATTTATTTGACAGACAGTAGTAATTGGACTATTTCCCTCGGACTTAGCCAGTTTACGTCCAGTCATGGATTAGATTGGGCTCTACTAATGGCGGGTTCTGCAATGTTTATGCTGCCAATGATTATTTTGTTCTTCCTAATGCAGAAGGTATTTATTGAAGGAATTACAATGTCTGGATTGAAGCAATAATAGATAACTTAGTAGAAAAGTTACTAAAGACAATTTTTATAAACATAAGATAGCAATGTATTTATGAGGAGTGGAGTTATTTGAAAATTTTAGTAAAACATGATCAGGAATATATGAAGAAACTTAATAAAACTATGGTTCTTAAAATAATTAGAAATAAAGGGCCTATATCAAGAGCCAGTATTGCTAGATTAACAAGTATGAGTCCAACCTCAATTAGTCGGATTGTATCTGAGCTGAGCAATATAGGATTAGTGTATGAAACAGAGCCTTATTCAGAGGGTGTAGGGAGAAAAGCTACACTTTTGAGTATATACCCTGATTCAATAGCTAC
Source organism: Clostridium estertheticum (assembly GCF_011065935.2). NCBI lineage: Bacteria > Bacillati > Bacillota > Clostridia > Eubacteriales > Clostridiaceae > Clostridium > Clostridium estertheticum. Next base: position 2,415,549 of record NZ_JAAMNH020000001.1, read on the forward strand.
TATTGGAGTATATTTAAATAGAGATATTATAAGACTAGGCATTGTGAATTTTGTTGGAAAAATTATTTTTCAGAAAGAGTTTCAATATGATGCGTCAAAGCATTCTGCTTACGAAGTGGCCGACAAATTAGCATATATAATTATTAATTCAATTGTGGAGCTAAAAATAAATACACCAAAAATTATCGGTGTGGGAATAGGAATGCCGGGAATCGTAGATACAAAAAATGGAAAAATAATTTTGTCCGCGCAATTGGGCTGGAAAAACATAGATTTTGTTGAGCTGATAAATAAAAGAATTAATATGAAAACCTGTATTGATAATACAGTAAAGTTAAAGGCTCTAGCAGAAAGTATTTATGGTGTAGCCAAGAGTTCGCCGAAACTTGCAATGATTAGTATAGGAAGCGGTGTAGGCTCGGCATTGGTAATGGATGGACATGTTTTAAGGGGGGAAAGCAATATTGCAGGTGAAGTGGGGCATACCATTGTTGATCCCGATGGAATGCTGTGTGAATGTGGTAGACGGGGGTGCCTTCAAACTTATATTGCAGAGAGTGCACTACTTACTGAAGCAAATAAAGTCCATAAGATTAATAATATTGGAGAAATTTTCGAATGTGCAACAAATGGCGAAAATTGGGCGATTAGTATATTAGAGCGCGCCGCAATGTATATTGCCATATTAATTAATAATGTAGCTTGCATGTACAGTCCAGATACGATTATACTTAGCGGACGTTTAATTGAACAATATCCTATGATGATTGAACTAGTTGAGAAGAGGCGTTCCTTGATTTGGGAACCTTTTAAAGGCACCTTTAATCTTGTGTATTCGCAGTTAAAAAAAGAATCAGTAATTATTGGGGCCGCTACACTAGCTTTAAATGAATTTTTAAATTTAGAATAATGTTTTAAAAATCAAAAGTTACGTTTCACATTTAATATAAAATTTATAGGAGGAATTTTGTGATAGGTGTAAATAATAAACAAAACTGTGATTTTAAGATTGTGTATGTTTATGAGAAACCTGCAGATAGTAAAAACAATAATAATGAGCATATTCCAGCTGGTATTGAAAAAATATTTGATTGTAGTTATAAGAGTTGCTTTCCTTATGTTAATGGAATAAAAGATAATGCTATATTATATGTAGGCCTGGGGGAATGTTCTAGCTTTAAGCTTACAAAGATTAAAGATATAGTAGCTTATAGTATAAAGCAGCTTAAAAAATATAAGGCTAAAAATGTTGCTATTGATTTATCACTATTTTTAAAGGAATTTGGAATATACTGCATAGGGGAAGTGGTTTTGGGCATAAGGCTCGGACTCTATAACTTTAAGGGCTATACTACTTCAAAGGAAAAAACGGATTATGATGTATTTCTTAAAGGATATTCGCAGGAAGAGGAATATATAATAAATGTGGAGAAAAACCTTGCACTGAATCTTTCCGAAGGGGTTATTTTAGCTAGGAACCTAGTGAATACTCCTGCAAATAGACTTACACCTATTATTATGGCTGAAAATATAAGAAAATTAGGGGAAGATGCAGGTTTTCAGGTAGAGATTTTTGATGAAAAATATATAGTAGAGAATGGAATGGATGCTTTTTATACTGTGGGAGGAAGTAGCGGAAACCCTCCAAGGCTCATAATAGCTAGATATTTTGGAGATGATGAAAGTGAGGATATTACTGCTTTAGTAGGCAAAGGAGTTACTTGCGATACTGGTGGCTATTGCCTAAAACCCGGAAGTTCCATGGCTGGGATTAAGGGTGATATGGCAGGAGCTGCTGCTGTTATAGGGACGATTTATGCCTTAGCCAAAAATAAAGTGAAGGCAAATGTGGTGGTGGTTATACCTGCATGTGAAAATAGAGTATCCAGAGAAAGCTTTATTCCTGGAGATGTAATTAATTCTATGTCGGGAAAAACTATTGAGATTTTAAACACCGATGCTGAAGGAAGATTAATACTGGCGGATGCGATAACCTATGCACTGCAAAAGGAAAAGGCAGGAAAGGTTATTGATATAGCTACCTTAACGGGTGCTGTGGTTAATGCTTTAGGTTTTAACACTGCTGGAGTTTTAACTAATAATAAAGAGTTCTATCAGGAATTTAAAAAGGGCTACAAAAAGTCTGGAGAGCAATACTTTCAGTTCCCAATTTATGATGAATATAGGGACATGATTAAAAGTGATATAGCAGATGTAAAAAATGTGGGTAAAAATTATTGTGGTACCATAACAGCAGGTTTATTTATAGAAAAATTTGTTGAGGATACACCTTGGATACATTTAGATATTGCAGGTACTGCTTGGCTAGAGACACCTCTTTATGAATATCAAGCAACAGGTGCTACAGGAGCAGGTGTAACATCTATGTATCACTTATTTTCAGAAAGGAAGTAACTATTATGTCATTTGTTTTAGAAGTTTGTGTGGATTCTGTAGAATCGGCAATGGAAGCAGTAGAAGGTGGAGCAAATCGCCTAGAGCTTTGCTGTGACCTAATTATTGGAGGTACTACACCTAATATAAACTTATTCAAATTAATAAAAGAAAAAACCAATATAAAAATGAATGTTTTAATTAGACCTAGATATGGTAATTTTCGTTATACAGAAAATGAATTTGAAATAATGAAAAGAGATATAAAAATGTTTAAAAAAGCTGGTGCCCACGGAGTAGTCATAGGAATGTTAAAACCAGATGGAACATTGGATATAGATAGAATGAAAGAGCTTATAGCAGAGGCAGAAGGAATGTATATAACCCTTCATCGGGCCTTTGATGTGTGCAGAGATCCTTTTGCTACATTAGAACAAGCTAAGAAGTTAGGAATTAATTCTATTTTAACCTCGGGTCAGAAAAACGATTGTACGCAAGGTAGAGAGCTTTTAAAAGAACTGGTGGAAAAATCAGAACACAAGATAGAAATTCTCATAGGAAGTGGCTTAAATTCAAGTAATGTAGAAGATGTAATAAGCTACACTAAATCCTGTGCGGTTCATACTTCTGGAAAGATGGAGGTTGAAAGTGATATGAAATATAGAAGGGAAGATATAAGCATGGGATTTCCCATACTTAGTGAATATGTGATTCTAAGAACTCAAAGTGAAGAAATAGCAAAGATTAGAGAAATTTTGGAGAAGTTTCAGCTAAAATTGACAAGTAAATAATTGTTGGGATAGGTATAGAATATGTTAAAGCAGGTGAAACGTGGTATATACAGATGAAGTAAAACAATATGTAAATTCTGGATTTATAGAGGTGCTAGACTTATTTGGCTATAAAAAAGATGATATACTTTATAAGCTTTCTTTATGCACAGAAGAGGAAAGGTTTTTAATGGAATACTTATATTCTACAATGCCTTTAAGTGATATCACAAATTATGATTTTGAACTTTTTTATGAATATGTTAAACATGCTATCTTTTTAAGGGGAAATACAGCTTGGGGGGCTACAATTCCTGAGGATATTTTCTTGAATTATGTGCTTCACTATCGTATTAATAATGAGGCTATAGAAAATTGCAGAAAAATATTTTATGATTTACTATATCATAGATTAGAAAATAAAAGCATATATCAGGCGGTTTTAGAAGTTAACTATTGGTGTGCTGAGAATGTAACATATAATTCAACGGATGAAAGGACAGCGTCGCCTCTCGCTGTATTAAAATGTGCATATGGACGATGTGGAGAAGAAGCTACGTTTACAGTTACGGCTCTTCGAAGTGTGGGAATACCAGCTAGGCAGATATACACTCCAAGATGGGCTCATTGTGATGATAATCATGCGTGGGTAGAGGTATGGTGTGATGGGAAGTGGAATTATCTCGGGGCATGCGAGCCAGAACCAGTGCTAGGCAAAGGGTGGTTTACCTCAGCAGCGTCTAGAGCCATGGTTATCCACAGTAGAGTATTTTCCAGTTATTTTAAAAATGAGGATGTAATCTCAAAGAATAAGGCAGTAATCACTATTAGCAATATCAGCAGATATGCTGATTCAAAAGCTTTTTATGTGAAGGTTATAAATTCGAAAAGTGAACCTGTAGAAGGTGTAGGAGTGAGATTTGAAATACTTAATTATTCTGAATTTACACCTATAGCAAGATTATGTACAGATGAAAAAGGACAAGCCCACATAAATATTGGACTTGGTGTAATAGCTATTCATGTGGTAAAGGATGATAGATTTATATGCAGAATAGTTGATACAAAAGTTTCAGCGGAAATTATATTCAATATTGATGATGCAGTAGATTATGAAGAGGAAATGCAAGGACTAGACATTGATATAGTACCTCCATCTGACAAAATGGTTTTGGCGCGTTACATAACTGAAGAAGAAAAAATTACACATAAAAAGAGATTTGAATATTGCAATACAGTTAGAGAAGAAAAGATCAATAAAATTGTAGCCATAATAGAAAAAGCCCCGTATTTAGGTAAATATGATTCTGAAATTAGAAATATACTATTAAGTTCTATGGGAAACTATAAGTCAATATTAGAATTTTTAAATTACCACCATAATGATGAGGAACTAAAAAAGAGAATAAATTTATTAATGTGTTTATCAGTGAAGGATTATGTAGACAGCGAATGTAGCGTACTAAATTCCCACATTAATAATACTACCGGTTTTGAGGCGAATTATCCTGAAGAAATATATTTTAAATATGTACTTTGTCCAAGAATTTATATGGAAAAAATCACTGATTTCAGGAAGTTTATTATTAACTATTTTGCTAGTGAGTTAAAAGATAAATTTATAAAAAGTCCTAGGAAGGTATGGAATTATATTAAAGAGTGTATTACAGAACTTCCAGAGCGTGAATATGAGGAGTTATATGCTACCCCTGCAGAGGTAATTAAAATAGGGAGGGGAAGCCTTATGTCTAAAAAGATTTTGTTTGTTGCTGTATGCAGAAGTTTAGGTATACCTGCTAGGATTAATAGTAGTGATTTATCTATAGAATATTATAAATATTGTAATGAAAGTAACGGGAGCTTTATAAAGGTAGAGGATAAATATAACTCAGTAAATTCACATATTTTAATTGTTAATTCCAGTAAGGCAAAGCTTACGTACTATCAGAATTGGACTATTGCATTGCTAGAAAATGGAGTTTATAGAACCCTTGTTTTAGATGTGGATATATTAGAGGGTAATAAGGCGAGTATTAGTGTTGCTTCTGGGCATTATAGAATTTTAACCTCCAACAGATTACCTAATGGGAGTATATTTGCAGTGAAGTATACTTTTGAAGTTAAGCTTAAGGAGACAAAAGCTATAAATATAAAATTGAGAAATGCAAAAATTTCAGATATGCTAGAGAATTATGAGCTTCAAGATTTTAATCTTAGGGATATTAATAGAAATGTAGTACATGCCTCTGATTTAATTAAAGATGAAAAAAATATCATTATATGGATAGAGGAAGGTAAAGAACCTACTGAACATATCTTAAATGAAATGATAGAAATGCATCAAGATTATATAGATATAAAGGGAGAAATTATATTTGTTTTAAGAGATACTTTTGCAAAGCAGAATAAAACATTGCAAAGAGTATATGATCTAATCCCAAGTATAAAAACTTATTTTGATGACTTTTCCGAAAATATAGCTACCATAGCTAGAAGAATGTATTTGGATCCAGATAAACTTCCACTAGTGCTTATTTCTAATAATTGTAATAACTCCTGTGATATTACTAATAATTGCATAAACATAATCTATGCTTGCAGTGGATATAGTGTGGGCATAGGAGATATGCTAATTAAAATTATTAAGAGTAATTAATTACAATCATGGGATAAATTCACATGGAGAGTAACTGTTATATTAAACTACAAAGAAAGCAGGAGTTTTAACGCTAACTCCTGCTTTTGATTTTTAACTATTTATGACTAATATAATAAATATGTCTTTTTCAGTTAATGGTTAAGTTAAAATGCATACGTATTTTAATTAATAGAAAAATAGTAATATCTATTAATTCTTCATATAAATAATTCATATATGCCAAGCAAAATAATTACACAAGCAGAGATAATTTCTGAATACTTAGCCAGCTTACCTGATGTCACTATGCTACCAAAATAATATCCTAATTTAATAAATAAAATACTAAAAATTAATGAAGATAATGATGTTATATAAATGTTTAGTCCTGATATACTTGCACCTATGCCTAGCCCAATATTATTTATGCAGAGAATAATTCCAAGAACGATAGCTTCCTTGAATTCAATTGTATTTGAATTATTTTTATCAATTGCTTCAGGATGGTTAATAATTTCATTATAATGATGTACTTTCGAAGAGTTATCATAGGTTAATTCTTTATTATCATTCGATTTTTTTTTGAAAGTATTAAGTAACATAAATAATCCAAAGAGCATTAGAATTGAACTACCAAGCATATTTGTATATCCAGGTGCTATAAGCCTAATAAATAACTTACCAAATAACATAGCTGCGATGGTACCTATACAGGATATTAATGCTATAAGTAAATTGTTTATAAAACGTATTTTTATTTTTTTAGCTCCGTAACTTAATCCAATAACAAAGTTGTCACTACTTGAAGATAAAGCAAAGAATAAAATTGATAATGTGTGCATGCAATTCCTCCATTTTGTCTATTGCTGGATTATAATATGTAAATAGATATGGAATTGCTTCACATTTTTAAATAAATAATGACTAAATTTTTATCATTAAATATAATATAACCACCTTAATATTTTGCTGCTGCCTGCGCAAGATCTTCTCCTTCATCAGATACAAAATCCACTAAATCATGCACATGAAGCACATTACTATGCTCGCTATAAATAAAAGATGTGTGAATTATCCAGATTTTCTTAGTAGTAACTCATTTCAATGCAATCACTTATCAAATATTCTACACCTTATCCGTAAAGCTAATAAAGAAATCGCATAATACATTTTTAAGAACATCTGTGAAAAAATACAAAATATTTTTTTTATTTAAAACTTTTAAATAAAACTTTACGTTATTATATGTATAAGGGTGGTGGTGGAATGTTAACTGATGAAGAATTAATTAAGGAAATACAGAGTGGGAATCAATATGCAATGGAAATTTTGGTTAAAAAACATTATAAATTATTATTTTCCTTTATATATAGAAATATTGGAGACTATCATGCATCCTTTGATATTACACAAGAAGTTTTAATAAAGCTTGTTAAATCAATTAAGTGTTATAAAGATGAAGGAAAATTTAAGAATTGGTTGCTACGGATTGCGGCAAATAGTTGCAATGATTATTTTAGAAGTAGCGGCTTTATAAAAAATAAAAGTAGCATAGAGTTTGATACAAATATAATTGATGAAAATAGTAATGTTTATGAAATAATGAGTAGGAAAATTGAGAGGCAGAAGATTAAAAATGCAATTAGCACACTTCCGGAATTTCAAAGGAATGCTATAATTTTGAAATATTATCATGATCTCAAGATTAAGGATATTGCATATATAACACAAAGTAATGAATCAACGGTAAAGTCGAGACTAAAGCAAGGCATAGAAAAACTTAAGCAAGTATTTGTAAGGAGTGATGAAAATGAAAAAATTGCCAAAGGACTTTAACGCTAAATCTCAGGTAATACCAGATAATGATGACAAGGCAGTAGAGGATTTGCTCAGGTATATGCAGCATTATACAATAGAACTCCCAAGTGAAGAGGAAATAGATGTAACTATAGAAGTTCTGAGACAATATGTACCAATAAAAAATGAAAGACTTACGAAGTTCTGTCAGCTTATAGGGATGGCAGCGGGAGAAATAGCTTTTATAAGTAAGATTTACTGGACTTTCTGCACCGTATTATTCCTTGTAGGGTATTTTGTATCTATTAATCAGATTAATCCATACATAACAATTATGGCGTTAGCACCTTTGCCTTCTATTTTAGGTATAGTTGAGGTATTCAAAGGTAGGGACAGTGGTGTTCTTGAAATTGAGCTAAGCTGTAAAATATCAGCTATTGAGATAATGCTTTCAAGAATATTAGTTATAGGAATTTACAGTATATTTATGAATACAGCACTTTCCGCCCTTCTATACATGTTTAGGAGCAATATAGATCTATGGAAGCTATCAGTACTGTGGCTAACACCGTTTACATTGGTTTCCGGAGTATCCCTTTGGATAGCAATGAAAATTAAAGGAGATTATGCGGTAGGTGCGATTGTATCAGTTTGGTCAATGGTAATTTTATATACTTACATGAATAAGGAACTTGTAAATAGCATTATGCAACTTAATACTGCTATTTACATGATTATATTATCAATCAGTATATTAATGTTAGCACTACAGCTAAAAGCTTTAATTAATAGATATAATAATATTTTTGAGAGGGGAAATCAAATTGAAATTAATGCTTGAAAACATATCAAAGAAATACAAAGAAAAATATGCTGTTAAAAACCTTAAGTTGGAACTAACCCCAGGAGTGTATGGACTTCTTGGTCCTAATGGTTCGGGTAAGACAACACTTATGAGAATAATGACGGATATTTTAAATCCAACAGGTGGAAGAGTTATTCTAAATGGTGAGGATATTCAGGTAATGGGAGACAGGTATCGGGACATTCTGGGGTATCTGCCACAAAACTTTGGTGTATATAAAGATTTTACTGCTCATAGATTTCTTATGTATATTTCAGCGTTGAAGGGACTTGATACGCGTTCTGCTGAAAGAAAGGTTGACGAACTGCTTGATCTTGTTAATTTGAAAGCAGTTAGTAAAAAAAGACTAGGAACCTTTTCAGGGGGAATGAAACAAAGAATAGGAATAGCACAGGCATTACTAAATGATCCTAAAATTCTTATATTGGATGAACCTACCACAGGACTTGATCCAAAGGAGCGGATAAGATTCAGAAATTTGATATCAGATATGTCAAAGGATAAAATTATAATTTTTTCTACTCACATTGTTTCTGATATAGAATATATTTCAAAGGAAGTGCTGCTGCTTAAAGCTGGAGAGCTTATTGAAAAGGATTCTATCGATAATATCCTAAGGAATATGGAAAACAAAGTATGGAGCGCTATAGTTGAGGAAAATAAGCTTGATGAGCTTAACAGAAATTTTAAAGTAGGCAATATCATGAGAAGTGAAAAAGGTATTGAAGTAAGAATAATAAGTGATGCAAAACCTTTATACCAAGCAAAAGTTGAAGTGCCAAGACTAGAGGATTTATACATGTATTACTTTGAGGAGGAACAAACTGATGAGCAAGCTATTTAATTTACTAAAGCATGAGCTTTATAAAATTTATTATAAGAAAAGCCTTTTAATTTCGCTTACAGTGTTTGTTGCAATTGTAATATTAGGTACAATAATTCCTGCTCATGGTAATAAAGCAATAGAGGGTAAAAACCTAGTGAAAGAATATTATAAAACTGGTGGTAATGTAACAAAACTTAGTCAAATTACACAAGAAGAAAAAGATGAGTTGGGGCTCTATACAAATATCTTTAGTTTAGCGGAAAATAAAACAAACTACATAGAAAGTATTTTAGGATTGCAAAAGAATTTAAATGAAATGAAGCATAATGATATCACTGGATATGCGTATAATTCAAGAATTATGGAACTTAATATGCTTAAAAAAGTAAATGTGAATGCAAAGCCTTATTACTTAGGTCTTTGGGGGGCCATTAATGTTATGAGTTCAAGTTTCTTGTTTGTTGGGTTATTATTACTTTTATGTTTGGGGCTTTCAGGAGTATTCACAGAAGAATACTCAAAGGGTATGGATGCACTTATTTTAAGCAGCAAGTATGGTAAAAAAACTATAATTATTGCAAAAGTCCTTGCCTCATGTATCTATTCTTCTTCGGTTGTTTTAATATTTGGAATTACAACGATTCTATCATCTATTTTATCCTATGGAGATATAGACGGTTTTGATAGCCCAATGCAAACTTTGTCATTTTATTCTACTAGTCCATATTATCTAAATTTATCCCAAGTATATTTATTGAAGTTCTTGATGCTATTTATAGGGATATTAGCCTCTGGATTATTGGTTTTAATGTTTTCTTCACGGATAAGAAACCTACTGGCAACATTCTTCGTTAGTTTTGCAGCAATTCTAATACCTACATATCTTGCTGAAAAAATGGGGCTTGAGCACTCTATACTTGGGCTTATAAATTCATATGGTTATTTTATAAGTCCTGATAATTTATTAAACAGGTTTAATACTTTTAATATATTTGGAACACCTGTGCTTAATATATTAGCTTGTGGTATTGCCTTAATAATATTTTCTATTATTTCTATATATATTACGCAACGATCTTTTAGAGAACATCAGGTTATTAATTAATCGATAATTTTATATCATTAATTTTTTTAAGAGAAGGAAATATTGATTAAATTAAAGTCTTTGATTTATAGATGGAGGCAGTTATGAATTTAGTAAGACATGAATTATACAAAATTTTTTCGAAGAAGGTAGTAATTATTGGAATAGTGATGCTTGTAGGTTTCACTTTATTAAAAGCTTTGCAACTTTCTGATATCAATAATGTATTTAAAACATATAATAATGCAGTTAAGAGTGGCCAAAATCCGATAATGATTAGTAAAGAGAAGTATGAGATATTATATAACACAATTTCTTATCCTAACATATGGTGGTTAAATCACGAGAAGCAACTTACTGAACTAAAAAATGAAATAACAAAACTTGAAAAAGTAAACGGAACAAATAGTTATACTTATAGGGAAAAGAACCTAGAATATACTTACTTAAAAAAGATAGCATCACCAGATACCAATAGTTACAGTAGTATATGGCAGTGTATTTTTAATAATGATGATATATATTGCTTTATTGCGTTTCTTATTATACTTGGAATATCTCCAATATTTTCTGAGGAATATTCAACTAGTGTTGATGCTCTAATACTAAGTAGTAAAAAAGGAAGAAATCCTATAGTAAGAGCAAAATTATTAGCAGCGGTGGCATATATATTTGTTATTGCAGGTTTTGCATGTACACTTCAGACAATTTTAGACATAAGTATGCTAGGTAATGGAAACTGGAGTAATCCTATACAAATTTATTATAGCACCGTTGCATTCCCTTTAAGCATGTTTGGATATTTTGTTCTTCAATTTCTAACTAATCTTGCTGCTGATATAGCTCTTGGGTTATTCATTTTAGTAGTTTCTGCAAAAGCTAAAAACTTGCTTATTCCAGCATTCACAGGAATTGTTGCTGTGGTAGCAATAAATGTAATTGGAAGCATTCAAAGTATTCTTCCACAAGGGCTAAAGAATTTAACGGATTTTTACTATATAAGATATATTTATTCAGATTATCTATATAAAAATTTTAAAGAGTTTAATATACTGGGACATCCTGTATTATATCCTTATCTAGCATTCTTTGTAATGTTAGTAGCATCAATAAGTTGTATATTAATGACTAAGCGTTTATTTATTAAACATAGTGTTTCAAATTAAGAAATTTGGAGGATACATATGAGAAAAATATATTTTTTATTAGCATTATCTATGGTTTTAATGCTTTCTGGTTGCAGTGCAAAAAGTAATGTTGTAACTGTATCATTGCAAAGTTCTAATGGTAAAAATACTCCAACTTCTAACAGTGAGACTTATATTGTGAGGCATCCCCCTGTAGCAGGTAAACCTATTGGTGATATTAATGTAATAATAAGTAAAAGATTAAATTACTTAGAGGATGCACTAAAATTTGACGATTATCTTGATCTACGAGATAGTGACTTAAGTAATGTCAATCTAAGTCAAAATAGTGCGGAACTTAATAATTCTTCTTTTAGTACTCATACTAAATGGCCTAAAAAAATGCCTGAAAGCTTTAAACCTGATACTATTTTAGAACTTGGTAAAAATCAGGGATTAGGAATAAGAAAGCTTAATAATGAGGGTATAGATGGTAGAGGAATTAATATTGCTATAGTAGACCAGCCCTTATTAGTTGATCATGAACAATATAAAGATCAGATAAAGTTCTATGATGAGAGCGATTGTGAGGGAGAAGCATCAATGCATGGACCTGCAATGACTTCAATTGCTGTAGGGAAGACAATAGGAGTTGCACCAAAAGCTAAGCTTTATTATGTTGGTTGCTATAATTTTAATACTAAAGAAAATAATTCGAAAATAGATTTCATAGGGGTTGCTAAGGCAGTTGATAGAATTTTGGAGATTAATAAAACCCTAATTGAAAAGGACAAAATAAGAGTATTATCAATTTCAGTTGGATGGTGTCCTAATAATAAAGGATATAAGGAAATGAATCAAGCTGTGGAAAGAGCAAAAGAAGCTGGGATTTTCGTTATTTCTGCCAATATATTTGAAACTTATAATAATAAGTTTTGGTATTATGGAGTTGATAGAGAACCTATGGCTGATCCAGAGAAACAATCCTCCTACAAACCTCATAAATGGAGTAATTGGATTTCTTTCATAGCAGCTATTCCCGGGTTTGCTAAATATTATGAAGAAAAATATAATAAATTAGAAGCAAAAGAAATTTTATTAGTGCCAATGTGTTCAAAAACATACGCAAGTTTTGAAGGCGTTAAAGATTATAGCTTTAATAGAATAGGTGGGTGGAGCTCAGTGGAACCTTATCTGGCTGGACTATATGCCCTGTCTTGCCAAGTAAAACCAAATATTACTCCTGAACTATTTTGGAGCACAGCACTGAAAACAGGTGATACTATGGAGATAAGGAATGAAGGTAAAGAAACCAAAACAGGCAAACTGATAAATCCAATAAAACTAATAGAAGCATTAAAGAATGATAAGTAAAGTCATTTACATAAAAAACAGTATCTAAAAAAGCTCTAGCAAAATTGCTAGAGCTTTTAAAGCTTCTAAAATCATTTGCTCGATATCTATTTTGCAATTCTTTTCTCTACTATTTGGTCCATAGAAAAATTTTCTATTTGTAAATAGTACTCAACAAAATTTATTAATTTAAGCACATAGTTCTAATAAAAAAATAAATAAGATATTAAAATACTGAAAATTATGCTAATATACCAATTGAAGGGCATTGCCCTAAACTAATGGGCCTTGAAAGCTACTATAGTGATTAATTTATATTTCATCTACTAAGCTAAATACTCTAGTTACACAATATTGGAGGTGACAAATGAAGTTTGATATTTATAAAATTGCTGATAACTATAAATTGACGGAAACTGAGAGACAAGTGCTTGAATATATATTGAAAAATAGTGATTCAGTTTTAAATAAAGGAGTAAGAGAAGTTGCTAATACTAATTATACTTCAGCGGCAACAGTAATTAAATTATCAAAAAAAATGGGATATACTGGTTATACAGATATGGTATATCGTTTAAATTTTATAATAGAAAATAATAAAAAGAATCAAGAGCATACGTCTGAAATTACAAGTTTTATAGCTGATATAGATAAAGAAAGTATAGAGAAGTTTGTTTCTACATTGATTAAACATAAAAATGATATAATTTTTATAACAGCAACTGGGTTTTCCGCCCCAATTGCAGAATTTTTTTGGAGAAAGATGTTGGTATTGGGATTTAAATGTATTAAAACAAATTCCTATGGTGTATATGATAATAACCAGATAGGTGGTGCACTAGTAATTGGAATATCTAAGAGTGGAGAGACAGAAAGTATAACTAAAGTTATAGATTATGCAGCTGCAAATAAATTAGATATTATAACGTTTACTGGAAAGCCTTTAAATCAAATGGAAAAGCAATCTACTCTACACTTCTCTATATTGGATGATAAAGAGTTAGATGACAGAAATATTACTGCTAATTATTTTTATGCTAGAGTAATGATTGTTATGGAATACTTATTAGATAAAGTAATAAATAAGATATAATCTGTTAAAAAGGCGGCCTCAGGACTAGTTCTTGAGGTAGTCTTTTTTGTATGTAAAGGTAAACATGTTTACTTTTTGGTTAACAAGTTACTGAAATGGCTAAATCTATTAACAAGATATATTAAATATGCTACTCTTTATTCAGGTAATTACCGAGAGAAAAAAGAATATGAAATAATAAAGGGGGAGCTTTAAATGAAAGATAAGATTTTCGATGGTATGCAAAAATTTTCGAAAGCTATGATTGGACCAGTCTTATACCTGCCTATTGTAGGTATGTTGATTGCGTTAACTGCTATTCTTACTAATACAGCATTTGTTACTGAGGGTGGAGCAATCTGGGAAATAGGAAAATTCTTTAATGGTATGTTGTCACCAATTATGAATAATTTAAGTATTCTGTTTTGTGTTGGAATTGCGATGGGTATGTCAAAAAAGAAAAAGGCAGACGCAGCATTTGTATCTATTATATCCTATATTTTGTTTTTAGGCGCTAATAGCAAATGGTTGGAATTGTCAGGCAAATTAATTAAGGGCAATACAGCAGGTGTTTTATATGGTACAGGTCAAACAATTCAGCTGGGATTCCATGTAACCGACATGGGGGTTTTTCTAGGAATGATTTTAGGAATTTTAATAGCTTTAGTACATAATAAATTTGTAAACACAGAATTTAAAAGTGCTATGGCTCCATTTGGTAACAGTAAATTTGTATTTATTATAATGATTCCAGTGATTGCAATACTAAGCATTGGAGTAACATATATTTGGCCAACTATAGCAAATGGAATTACTTCCCTTACAGGATTTATGAGTACAGCAGGGGCACTGGGAGTATTTGTTTATGGATTTTTAAATCGATTCTTAGTTCCAACTGGACTACACCATTTGATTTGGTCACCATTCTTATATTCTGCAGTAGGTGATCAGATGATTATTAATGGACAAAATGTAATTGGGGCTAAACCTGTATTTTTAGCATTACTCAATGATCCAACAATTACGACTATGCGAGATTCAGCAAGATTTTTGAATTATGGTTTGGTAAAAACTTTTGGAGTGATTGGTGTTTCTTTATCATTTTATTTCACTGCTAAGAAAGCAAAACGTACTAATTTAAAAGCACAGCTAATACCATCAACTTTAACTGCTGTAATTGCTGGTATTACAGAACCGCTAGAATTCACCTTTATTTTTGCAGCTCCAGTATTATGGTTTGTTTACTCAGTTATTGATGGATTATTCCAAATGTTAGTTTACTTATTTAATGTAAGAGTTTGTGCAACAAATGGTATTTTAGATTTTCTTGTTTTAAACCTTCCAGCAGGTATTAGTAGAACTCATTGGCCTATATATGTATTAATAGGATTGATTGAAATAGCTGTTATTTTTATAGTATTCAAATTTATGATTGAAAAAATGAATTTGAAAACACCTGGAAGGGAAGATGACGATACAGATACTGTAATTGATTTAAATGAAAATACTGTAAAAATTAAACAAGTTATGAAAACAGGTAACAAGAATGATCAAAAAATTGAGAATGCCAATGTTGATAGAGAAAAAGCGTTAGCAATTATTAAGGGATTAGGTGGTAAAAATAATATAGTAGATGTGGAAAATTGTTTTTCAAGACTTAGAGTAGATGTGGTTGATGATAGTTTAATTGATGAAAAAATATTGAAAACTACAGGAGCTGCTGGTGTTGTAAAGAAAGGAAATAATATTCAGGTTGTTTATGGACTTTCAATTAATAAGATTAGAACAATTGTAGATGAAGCTTTAGAAACAAAAGAATAGAATTAGGGAGGAATTATTTAAATGAAAACCTTTAAATTAGTAATCGTAGGTGGTGGAAGTACTTATACACCAGGAATTGTTAAAAGCTTACTTTCAAAAAAAGAAGAATTCAAATTATCAGAGTTGAGATTATATGATACAAATGAAGAACGTCAGAATAAGGTTGGAGTAATAGTAAAAAAAGTTGTTGAAATGTTTGATCCGGATTTAAAGCTTATATTGACGACAGATCCAGAAGAAGGCTTTAAAGATGCTGATTTTGTTTTTGCTCAAATGCGTGTTGGACTTTACAAAATGAGAGAATTAGATGAGAAAATCCCATTGAAATATAATGTAGTGGGACAGGAAACATGTGGTCCAGGTGGGTTAGCATATGGACTAAGAACTATATTTCCTATGGTTGAAATAATTGATTTTTGTGAAAAATATGCTAGTCCAAATTATTGGATTGTCAATTATTCGAATCCGGCAGCTATTGTGGCAAAAGCTATGTATAAGATAAGGCCAAATGCAAGAATTCTGAATATCTGTGATATGCCGGTTGCCATTATGAGAAATATGGCTAATATTTTAGACTGTGATAGACATGAAATTGAAGTGGATTATTTTGGCTTAAATCATTTCGGATGGTTTACGAAAGTTCGAGTAAATGGGGAAGATAAAACAGAGGAATTAATGGAATACGTAGCAAAGCATGGTTATATTCCTCCAGATTCAAGAAGTGATATAAGACATAATGATGCATCATGGCTACATACATTTGATAATGCCAGAATTATAATGAATATGTTCCCTAAATATCTCCCAAACACTTATATGCAGTATTATCTCTTAGGAGATAAGATAGTTAAAGAATCAGACAAAAACCATACTAGAGCCAATGAGGTTATGGAAGGAAGAGAGAAAAAAATCTTCGCAGCAGTGGATCAGTATAATTCTACTGGTGAAATTGATTTGCCACAATTCTTTACAGGAGTACATGGGGAATTTATTGTAGAAGTAGCTATGAGTTTAGCATTTGATTTAAGAAAGAGACATTTAGTTATGGTTGAAAATAATGGGGCGATTAAAAACCTACCAGATGATGCCATGGTAGAAATACCTGCTTATATTACTAAAGATGGTCCAGAACCAATACGTGTAGGAGAAATATCAACTTTCTATAAAGGGTTAACTGAACAGCAGGAAGCTTGTGAAAGATTAGTTGTTGAAGCGGCAATTGAAGGTTCCTATGAAAAAGCACTTATGGCATTTACTATGAATAAAACAATTCCATCCGCTTTTGTAGCCAAACAAATTTTAGATGAAATGATTGAAGCTAATAAAGAATACTGGCCAGAATTAAGATAAGGTTTCGTCCTCATCAATAACAAAGATAGCAAACAAAAGTTCTTCCAAAATTATAGTACAAACTAGTAATTCATGTTCCATAATAAAAAACAAGGTTGTGTGAATTTCAATCACCTACAACCTTGTTTTTGGTTTTACTTTATATCATTTAGATATAGGTCAATTATGGTCTAAATTTTTCTAAAAAAATCATTGAAATCTTAATATAAAAGTAGTATTCTTTAAAAGAGACCGGTGGTCGTTTATATCTGAGGAGGTTATTAATGCCAAAGATAAGTGAAGAAAAATGGGAAGGAAAAAAGGATGAAATTATAAAGGTAGCCTTTGAGTTGTTTTTTTCAAAGGGTTATTCCTGTGTTTCTGTTAATGACATTATTAAAGAAGCTAAAATTAGTAAAGGAGGTTTTTATACTTATTTTAGAAGCAAACAAGAGGTGTTTGCAGCTATAGTAAAAAGATCAGATGACAAAAAAACTGATATAATAAAACAAATACCCAAGGAAATGACAGCTACTGAAAAAATAAGTGCCTATATCCATGCAAGATTGAATAGTTTTTTAGAGGAAGAAAATAGAAAATGGGCAAAGTTTGCTATTGAATTTTGGTCATCAGTTAATGGAGATGTAGAATTGGAGCTAATGGCTAATGAAAGGTTTAACATATTCTTTAGTGATATTGAGTCAATCCTTAGAGAAGGTATAGAAACTGGTGAGTTTTCTGACTTGATAGATATTAATTCATTTATTTATTTAATGATGTCAACAATTGATGGAATTGCTCTTATGGCCTCTGTAATGAAACAACCACTTACAGAAGAAAAAATATTAGTTTCTATAGATGTGCTATTAAATTATTTAATTACATTTCAAAAGAAAAGTTGTGAAATGTAAAATGTGAAGGCAAAATATGTAGTTTGATTTTAAAGGGGGAAAAAAATGATAACGTATAAATGTTGTATTGATGTTGATAGAAGAGTAATTTTTCAAACATTTCTTGATGGTTTTTCTGACTATATAATTAAATTTGAAACAACAGAAAGTCTTTTCTTTGAAAGGTTTTTCGGTGCAGAAGGAAATAACTTAGAATACTCTTTTATTGCAATGGAAGAAGGTAGAGGGATTGGTATAATTTTAGGCGGAATAAGAGAATTTGATGGATTAAGAACTATGCGTTGTGGGACGATGTGTGTATCTCCACTTTTTAGAAATAAAGGTATCGCATCCCAATTGTTAAAACTTCATAAGAAGAAAGCAATAGAAGAAAATTGCAAACAATTATTTTTAGAGGTTATTGCCTCAAATAATAATGCTATTAATTTTTATGAGTCCAATGGGTATTTTAAAGTATATGATTTAATTTACTATTCTACTGAAAAATTTGACTGGCTTGAAAATGTAACAACAGATTCTATTGAAGACATAAGTATTGAAGAATTAAGAGCTTTTAGAAATTCTTTTTCAGAGCTTCATATTAATTGGCAAAACGAAATAGACTAATTACAGAAACTAAGTCAAAGATCTTTGGATATATTTATAATAATAAGCTAGTTGGTGCAATTAGTATAAATAATGGTGCAATTCAATTTTTGAGTATACAAAAAAAATACAGAAATAAAGGTATCGCTAAATCACTTATTAAAAGGTGTGTAGATCTGGATAATACTAAGATAAGGATGTCTTTCTCTAATAACAGTAGTTTGGAATTATATTTGAAAAAAAATAATTTTAAAAAAGAACCAATAACACAATATGAAATGTATTCAAATTTTTTATAATTTAGCAACCTCAGTCGCAAGCTTCTTCGGAAAATTCAAATATAATCTTAACTATTGAAACTACAAAATCGGAATTAATGCAAAAACTCCCCATGCGTTAAAATAGTATGTTTGCAGTTACTTATATTAACATGAAGAATTTTTGAAAATGCATCTTCTCCAAATCGGTCAATAGAGTTACAATGATATTAACCGATACGGTCAATAAAAAATCTCCAATGTCGGAAATAGCCAAAGAAGCAGGTATTTCCAAATCTCTGTTATTTCATTATTTTAAGAATAAAAAGGAGTTTTATTTATACTTATATAGTAATGTATTTACTCTCATGAGAGAAATAGCAGCAGATGAAACTGCTGTTACAGAAACAGATTTTTTTGAAATATTCTTACAGTCCTCAAAATTTAAATGCAAGTTATTGAAACTGCACGTATATTCTTTCCGTTTTATGATGAACACCTTTTATGAAGATGATGAGGAAGTGGCAAGAGACCTAATTGGAAAAAATAGCGATGCGACCAATAATAGTATTATTGCTCTACTTGGAATAATAGATAAAAACAAATTTAAGGACGAATTAGACATAGCACAACTAATTAATATAATAGGCTGGTGTGTGGAAGGGTTTTGGAAGGAAAAGTTCCGCAGCCCTCACTTAAATATGGATGAAATTGATTCGGGGTATGAAAAAATTATAGATTTTTTTAGAAAAAGTACTTATAAGGAGGAATATTTGAAGTGAATGTTATTGAAATCAAACAATTAACCAAAGATTACGGTAATAAAAAAGGAGTATTTGGTTTAGAGCTTTCAGTAAAAAAGGGGGAGGTATTTGGATTCTTAGGACCAAATGGAGCAGGAAAAACCACCACCATAAGACACCTAATGGGTTTTATTCGTCCAAGCACAGGTGAATGTTTTATTAATGGCATGAACTGCAGCACGCAAAGCGATATAATTCAGAAAAGCCTTGGATATCTTCCTGGGGAAATTGCTTTTATGGATGACATGAGTGGGATTCAGTTTATTAAATTTATTGCAGAAATGAAAGGTATCAAAGATTTTAGCCGTGCCGAGGAGCTAATTAATATGTTTAATTTAGAGCCAAATGGCCGAATTAAAAAAATGTCTAAGGGTATGAAGCAAAAGGTTGGAATTGTATGTGCCTTTATGCATAATCCGGATATTTTAATTCTTGATGAACCTACCAGTGGACTTGACCCCTTAATGCAAAATAAATTCCTTGAGCTTATATTATCAGAAAAAGCAAAAGGTAACACAATCTTTATGTCCTCACATAATTTTGATGAGATTGAACGAACCTGTGACCGCACAGCCATTATCAAGGAGGGTTATTTGGTTGCCGTTGAGGATATGAAAATACTGTCACAAGCAAAACGAAAATCCTATATTATTACATTTTTAACAGAGGAAATGGCTTCAAGCTTTGCGGATGAGGGCTTTAAGGTAAGAGAAAGCAAAGGAAATCAGGTAACTGTGTCTGTTATGGGGAATATAATGCCGCTAATACGTGCTTTAAATAAGTATGAAGTTATCCAACTTGATGTTAAGACACAGTCCCTTGAAGAGCTATTCATGCACTATTATGGAGGTGAAAACAATGATTAGTTTGACTTTATTTAAGCGGGAAATGAAAGCTAATAATAAGCTGCTTATAATTTTTATTTATATATTAACTATATATATTTTGAGTATTGTGTACATGTTTAACCCTAATAGTAGCAATGCCTTTGATGATATAATTAAATCAATGCCAGGTATAATGAAAGCTTTTGGTTTTGTTGCTAGTGGCAATACTCTTATCGGGTTTATAGCTACGGATTTATATGGTATGATACTTTTAATGTTTCCAGTAATATTTTCTATAATTCTTGGAAATAAGCTGATAGCAGGTTATGTGGATCGTGGCTCTATGGCATACCTTTTAGCTACTCCAAATAAAAGAGTAAAGCTTGCATTGACACAGGCATTATGTCTGTGGGTGAGTATTGGTCTATTGATTACTTATGCAACAGTTGCAATTATAATTTCTTCATCAATAATGCATCCAGGATTGCTTGAAATTGGAAAGTTAGTCCTGATGAACGTAGTTATATATTTTCTTCACATAGCTATAAGTGGAATATGCTTTTTTGCTTCCTGTATCAGTAATGATACTAAGCGTTCCTTTACCATCGGCGCAGGAATACCAATTGCTTTCTTTCTAATACAGATGCTAGCAAATATGGGCGGAAAGCTAGAGAATCTGAAATATTTCACACTATTTACTCTATTTAATGCAAATGATATTATTGCTGGCAAAAATGTAGTTTTCCCGGTAATCATATTAGCAATAGTGGGAATTGCATTATATGGTATAGGTATATATATTTTTTCGAAAAGAGATTTACCAGTTTAAAAAATGTGCTGTTGAGCCAGTTTCTAGATTTGATTTTCGTATAGAATATGCAATATTATAAGTAGCTTATATGACTACGAATGATAATTTGTAAAAGTATTGAGGGTGATATTATGTATAAAATATTGGTAATTGAAGATGAAGAGAAAATTAGAGATATAATAAAAGAATCCCTCCGTAAATGGGGTTTCGAAGCCTATGCAGTTAATAACTTCAATAATGTATTTGAAGAATTTGTGCAGATAAATCCACAGCTTGTACTAATGGATGTAAATCTGCCTGCTTTTGATGGTTTTTATTGGTGCAATAAGATTAGAAGTGTTTCTAAGGTACCCGTCATCTTTTTATCTTCTAGAAGTACAAATATGGATGTTATTATGGCAGTGAATATGGGCGCGGATGATTACATTACAAAACCTTTTTCCATGGATATACTTATGGCAAAAATAAATGCGATTTTACGTAGAACTTATTCTTATGGAGATACAAGTATGGATACCATTGATTATAAAGGAGCTGTGCTATCATTAAGGGATAATACCATTTATTTCGACGAAAAATCAATTGAACTAACTAAAAATGAATTTAAAATATTATATATATTAATGAAAAAACATGAAACCATAGTAAGCCGCGAGGATATAATGCAAGAGCTTTGGCAGGATGAAAACTTCATCGATGACAATACACTAACAGTTAATATAAACAGGCTGAGAAAAAAGCTAAAGGAAATTGGCCTTATAGATTTTATTAAGACTATTATAAATCAAGGGTATGTTATTAAATGAGTTTTATTAAATATTTAAAGGAAAATCTTAAACTCTTAGTATTTTATATTCTGCTCATGGCTTTTATTTTATTAACTATATGTTTTGACAGAAAAAACCGCGTACTTACTTCTAATGTTCTTTATATTATATTTGTTTCTTTTTTCATGTTAATAATTTATATTAGTATAGATTATTATGCAAAGTCTCAGCATATTAAAAAGCTTTTACTGGTTAAAGCTTCAGAAGATAAAACTCCGATTCTGCCTAGGCCAATAGATTACAAAGATGAAATATATGCTGAAATAATTCAGATGCTTTATGAAGATTTCCTGAAGGTCACAAAGGCTATGGAAAGGGATTTCAAAGAAAATTCAGAGTTTATGACAACTTGGGTTCATGAAATTAAAACTCCAATTACCACATCAAAGCTATTGCTTGAGAGCGGCGACTCTGTCTCTTCCTCCTTAAAAGAAGAACTTGAAAAGATTGAAGATTATGTTGAAAAGGTACTTTATTATTCAAGAAGTAATAATTTTTCTGAGGATTATATTCTTTCAGAAGTAAATATCAACAAATTAATTAAAGATAGTATTAAAAAACATTCAATTATATTTATAAAAAAACATATTAAATTGATAAATAAAGTCCCTGAAACCCTTATTATAGATACGGATAAAAAGTGGTTGCTTTTCATAATTGATCAGCTCCTATCAAACTCATTAAAATATACTAGTAATGGTGGAAGCATAATATTTAAACATATTGAAGTTGAAAAAGAAGTTTTATTAATAGTAGAAGATACTGGAGTAGGCATTAAAAGTGAAGATATAAATAGATTGTTTAAAAAGTCTTTTACAGGTTTTAATGGAAGAAACGAAAACACAAAAGCCAGTGGAATGGGACTATACCTTTCACAAAAGATTGCTAAAAAACTTGGTCACTATATTACCCTAGAGTCAGAATATGGTAAAGGCACTAAAGTAATTATTCATTTTTTAAAATGGAATAATTATTATGAGGTTACAAAAATGTAAGGTGAAAGAGCAAAATGTAAGCCGAGGCAATGGCGGTATATTTTGCTTTTTTGTATACTAAGAGTGTAAAACATATTCAAAATAATTAATATTAACGGGGGTATTTATAATGACAGAAGTATTAAAGATAGAAAATCTAAGAAAAGTTTACGTATCAAAATTTGGTGGTGTAAAATATACAGCACTTGATGATATAAATTTGAAAGTAGAAAATGGTGAATTTGTAGCAATAATGGGACCATCTGGTTCAGGAAAAACAACCTTTTTAAATGTAATATCAACTATTGATAAACCAACCTCAGGAAGTGTTTTAATCCATGGTGATGACATAACCAAGCTAAAGGATCCAAATTTGTCTAAATTTAGAAGAGAAAAACTTGGATTTATATTCCAAGACTTTAATTTGCTTGATACTATGACTCTAAAGGAAAATATTGTACTACCTTTAGCTCTTGCAAAAACTCCTTATAAAATTATAAAGACAAAGTTACAAGACATAAGCATTAAGCTTGGCATTAGTGACATATTAAGCAAATATCCTTATGAGGTATCAGGAGGACAAAAGCAAAGAGCAGCTGCTGCAAGAGCAATGATTACTGAGCCTTCTATGGTGCTAGCAGATGAACCTACAGGCGCTTTAGATTCCAAATCCTCCAAAGAATTGCTCGGCTTACTTGAGAATTTAAATGATAAAAATAAAGCTACAATTCTTATGGTTACTCATGATGCTTTTGCAGCATCTTATTGTAAGAGAATTATATTTATTAAAGATGGTAAACTGTTTAATGAAATTTATAAAGGGGATAAATCAAGGAAGGATTTCTATCAAAATATATTAAAGATTCTTTCAGTCATAGGAGGTGGTGCAGATGACCTTAATTAGTATGGCTGTAAACAATATAAGGAAAAACTTTAAAAATTACTGGGCATTTTTTCTAAGTTCCACTTTCAGTGTTTTTGCATTATATCTTTTTATGTCTATTGTAGATAATAGTGATGTAAAAGTCCAACTAGGGAATATGAAAAGTTTTATGACTTTATTTGTCATAGCTTCCTATATGATTGCAACTTTCTCAGCATTTTTTATATGGTATTCTAATACTTTCATTATAAAGTCAAGGAAGAAAGAATTTGCAACATATATGTTACTAGGTATGTCTAAAAAACAGACCGCAACATTGAACTTTATAGAAAATTTGATAACTATAGTTGGTGCATTTTGCAGCGGAATTGCTTTAGGTCTGATTTTCAATAAATTTTTTATAATGCTATTATATGTAATGATAAGAGCTACAGGTGATGTGTCTTTTCAGATTAGTTTAGAAGCTTTAAAAGTTTGTTCTATAGTATTTGGAGCTATGTTTATAATAATTAGTATTCACAGTTCTAAGCTTATATACAGGGACAATCTAATAGATCTTTTTAATTCATCAAAAAAAGCTGAAAAAGGGTTGAAAGTATCCTTTTTAACCCTAATAATTAGCATCATTTCTATAGTTTTGTTAAGCTACGGATATTATATGGCTATTAGAAAGATTGCTGCTAATATTCTTATAGCTCCCATAGTAGTATTGTTAGTTGTTATAGGTACTATATTATTTTTTACAAGCTTTACTTCTTTAATTATATATGTTAGTAAAAAGAATGAAAAAAGTCTCTTTAAAGGAACAAAGCTTATATACATTTCACAACTTTACTATAGATATAAAGGTAATGTAGGTACCTTAAGTGTAATAGCGGTTACAACTACCGTAGCTCTTTGTGCCATGATGGTCTGCTTTGGACTTTTTAATAAAACGGAAGAAAACTCAAGAAATATGAGACCATTTTCTATAGAATACATAAATGGTACTAATAATACAGATAAAACCTTTGAGAATACTATTAAAAATCATAAAGAGATTTCAGTTGTATATAAGGACACTATGGAGTTTATTAAGGTGAAAACTAAAGATCCCCTGTTTGGTACTTATGGTACATTTTTAGTTTTAAATGAAAGTAAATTTAATGAAATTAATAGTCATGAAAAAGCAGGTGTAAAAATAAATTTAAAAAATGAAAGGGATTGCTATTTCTTTCAAATAACCAGCTTTGATACAGATAAAAGTGTAATTGGTAAAGATGTTAAATTAGCGGTGGGCAATAAAGACTATAATCTAAAAATAACTGATACTGATATGAAATATGTTATAGCATTGGAGCACGCTAAACAAACTTTTATTGTGAAGGATAGTGTATACTCTAAAATTAAAAGTACGATTTCTAAAGAGAATACCTGTAAAGTAACGGGATATACACTTAATAATGATTTTCTTTCACAAAATTTTATTGTGGATTTGAAAAATAAAATGCCTTCTGAAAATAAACTTTTAACATTCTATGAACATTTTGCGGATGGCCTGAAGTTAATGGGTATGATGGCCTTTATCGGGTTATTCATTGGATTACTATTTCTTACAGCTACAGGAAGCATTATATATTTTAAAATGTCAATGGAAGCTGCGGAGGATAAAAGCAAATTTATAATTCTTAGAAAAATAGGGGTTAGTAAAGCTGAAATAAGAAAGGCTGTTTCAAAGGAACTCATGATTTTATTTGGAGCACCATTCGTTGTGGCATCGATAAATACTTTTGTCGCCTTAATTCCACTTGAGAAAATGCTGGGATTTAATATTACTAAAGAATTCATTATTATAATTTTGGTTTATGCAGTGCTTTATAGTATATATTATTTAATAACCTTAAAATCCTATATTAAAATTGTAAGCAGCTCGTAATAATATAGAATTTAAGGTTTAGTCCTATCAATATCAAAATTAGTAGTAGTTAACTTGGCGAAGGTTGAGCAATATAGTAATGCGTTGGCAGAGAAGATTTTAATTCTTAAGCCAACGCATTTTATTTATTGTTGCCAAAATCAATTCTTCTAAAAGACCCTTTTAAAAAATATCCTTACAGAGTACAATAAATGTAGTACTATTTATAGATATAGCTGTGTATTTTTTTATGGATCCATGGCAAAAGAAGAAAGGAGAGGTACGTACTATGAACCTTATCGTAATTGGTCCCAAAGGTAAAATGGGTAAGCTCATCGTAAAGGTAGCAAGTTCAAGGCGAGATATGAGACTTCTTTATGGTATTGGTCCAAAGGGAAGAGAATATATCAATGGTGATTTAGGGATTGTGTGTAACCTTGGAGAAGCTATTTCTGCAAAAGTTGTGGACAATCTTGAAAATGTAATTGATGAATGTGATGTAATTATTGACTATAGTAATCCATCCACCTCTATGGCGGTATTTGAAAGTTCAGTGAAAGCAAAAAAAGCTGTGGTATGTGGCACTACTGGATTTTCTGTAGAGCAGTTAGATAGAATAAAAGAGATTTCAACAAAAATACCCATAGTGTATGCTGCTAATACGTCAAGAGTGGTAAATCTTATGTATTCTTTATTAGAAATTGCAGCAGGTGCTATTGGTAGTACTGCCGATATTGAAATTATTGAAATGCATGATAAAAACAAAAAAGATGCTCCTAGTGGAACCTCAAAGGAAATGGGTGAAGTTATTGCAAAAGCTCTCGATAAATCACTAAAGGAAATTGCAGTATATGGCAGGCAAGGCGAAGGTGCCCGAGTACCTGGAACCATAGGCTACCATTCCCTTCGTGCAGGAGATATCGCTAGCAGTCATACCGTGCTCTTTGGCCTTGAAGGTGAACGGCTGGAAATTACGCACCATGCTCACAATTGGGAATGCTTTGCCCGAGGAGCATGCGAAGCGGCTTCTTTTATTTATGGGAAAGAGCCTGGTTTATATACAGTAAAAGATGTATTGAATTTATAATCTTTCAGATACACTCCAGCTTTTAATAATTATCAGAAGGAGTCAATTAATTTTAGAGATTTACCCTTTGAATTATATTGTGTCATATTTATTAATTTTTGCATATGGTTAAGAAGAATGTAGAAATATCATGATATAATAGTTAAAACAAAAGAAATTTATAGGAAAAGGTGTGTACATAAAGATGAAAGCTTATAGCGGTGAGGAAATGGAAAGAAGAAAGAAGTTTAATAGGTTTAATGTTCTAAATGTAATTATGGTAGCAATATTTTCACTGATAATTGTAAAGTTGTATTATATACAAGTCTTACATGGACAATATTACAAGGATACAGTAAAAGCTAACGCTCATAATATTATAACAGTAGAGGCACCAAGAGGTCTTATAACAGACAAAAATGGAATAGGTCTTGCAACGGAAGTACAAGGTTATAACCTTACATATACAGATACAGCTAAGGCTAGTACACAGTTATTTACAACAATACAAAAGGTATTTAAAATTTTGGATGAAAATGGGGAAGTTCAGACAGATAATTTTCCTTTAAAGATTGCGCCATACAGATTTGAATTTAGTTCAAGTGATCCTAAGGGAATACAAATTTTGAAATTAAGATTTTTGAAAGATAGGGGTCTTCAAGGTGATATATTGAAAGAAAAATTTAAAAATAAAAAAGAAGATGATTTAACCTCAGATGAAACTACTGAGCTTAATAATGATCTTTTGAAATTAACTCCTGAACAAATATATAATGAACTTCTTAAGAAATATGGTGTAATAGAGGGAGTTTCAAGTTTGCATATACAGGAAACACCAGATGTTATAAGAAGATATTTAATTGTAAAAGACGATATAAAAATGAGCTTTTTTAATGCATTCAAATCAATTAACATAGCAACTAATATAAAAAAAAATACATCGCTTATATTCGAGCAAAGTCTCTCAGAATTTCCTGGAATTAAAGTTGAAACTCAGCCTATGAGGCAATATCCCTATGGCCAACTTGCTTCATCAGTTTTAGGATATATAAGTAAAATAAGCCCTGTAGATCAGGCTAAATATTCAGCAAAGGGTTACGACACAAGTAAAGATTATGTGGGGGTTTCTGGGATTGAAGCTGCCTTGGAAAGCAATTTCAAGGGTGATAACGGCGGAGCAGAGGTGAAGAGTGGGATTTCTAGTAAGAAGGCGATTCCTGGGAAAAATGTCCAGCTTACTATAGATGCAAATTTGCAATATACCACAGAAAATGCTTTAAATAGTGAAATGAAGGTATTACAAAGTAAAGGAACTGTGAATGGTTTAAATGTAACAAACGCCACAAGAGGGGCAGCTGTTGCCATTGATATTCATACTGGTGGGATACTAGCACTTGCTAGCTTGCCAGGTTATAATCCAAATGATTTTTCTATGTCAAAGGGATTAACGGAAGCTCAATCAAAAAAATATTTTAATCCTGACTATGAAAAGATGGCAAAAGCTCAGGGGAAATCACAAAGCTTAATTGATTATATGTTTCCAATAGACACAAGCATAAAGGGAAATACTACAATAAGAAAGGATAAGTTTGATTACTATCCAAAGTACTTGTATAATTATGCGACTATGTCACTTATTCCTTCTGGGTCTACTTTTAAGCCAATGACAGCAATTGCAGGTCTTCAAACTGGAGTTATAGATGCTAATTCCACTTACCTTGATCAAGGCCAGTTTGATATAGGGGGAGGGGTTATAGATCGTTTCATAACAGATGGTGCACTTGGAAGGGTAAACGTAGTTAGCGCAATAGAAAAATCCAGTAATCCATTTTTTATGAATGTGGGTGGTTTATTAAGGGCAAAATATGGTGATGATATTTTAGCTAAATATGCATGGGGGTTTGGACTAGGATCTGATCCTAAGTCTATCAATCCCGGTACAGGAGTAGAAATAAACGAAAATTTTGGACAGGTATACAATACAGTATCCCAGAAAAACCTGTCAGCTTCTCAGTATCTTTGGAATATTGAGCAAGATTTAACTCTTGGAACTTCTGGTACAGGAGCGAAATTTCCGTCTATTGATTTATACGATAGAGCTGGGGATGATCGTATTGTTTATAATGGAATAAAACTTTCGGAAATAAAAACTAAAATTAAAAATACTATAATTGTCTCTGTAAAAGATGGAACTTTTTCAAAGAGTATCTATGAGAATTTATTTAAGCAACTAATTGCTGCCGATCCTAAGTTTAAAGGACAAAATTTCACTTCAAGTGATTTACAAGCAGTTATAAATGATGTAAACTTCCAAGCTGTACAGGAAGGACATGGTTCTTTGAATTTACCATACAATATGTATATTGCATCTATTGGTCAGGGTATGGACAATTTCACACCTCTTCAGTTAGCAAATTATATAGCAACCATTGCCAATGGTGGATCAAGATATAAACTTCATTTGGTTGATAACGTAAAAGACTCTAATGGAAAGTTAGTATCTCAAACAAAACCAGAGGTTTTAAACAAAGCAGATATGAGTGCAGAAACTAGAAATCTAGTTATGCAGGGTATGAACAATGTTACAGGTGCAGGTGGTAATACAGATGGTACTGCATCCCAAGCACTTGGAGATTTTCCTATACCTACAGGTGGTAAAACAGGTACAGCACAATTTAATTCATCTGATATACAAAGTAAAGTGGGTAGAGGAGATTATGCGTGGTATGTAGGCTATGCACCGGCTACCAATCCTGAAATTGCAATATCTGTAGTTATATTTGACGGGGGTTATGGTAGTGATGCTGCAAATGTGGCTAAAGGTATGTACGAGAGCTATTTCAAAAATGATCCTCGGATGGCAAAGTATAAGAATAATTATGACATAAAATTAAAACGTATTAATTAGTAAAAATTTATTAAACAGCTATTGTCTATAGTTTAAAGGCAATGGCTGTTTTTATTTTAATACTTATAACATTTTTGTTCCATTCATTGTTAGTTTAAATTTAGTATTTAAAAAATCTGCTGCTTTTCTACAAAGGATCATACGAGTAATGAATATTTCGAAATATTCCATTAACGGACATATAGAAGTATCTATTGTTAACTCTAACTCTATGTTTTTATTTACTCCATCTACCTTTACATTTGCTTTTTCTACAGCGTAATTCACTCTATCATGTATGTCAAAAGTTGCAAAATCGGTGTTTCTTACCCTTGATCTTCTTACATCAGTTTTATCACCTAATATTAATGCTGCTGAAACTGGATTTATAGGACTACCTACATCTTCATCATGATTTCCAACAGCGGATACTAGAGTAGCTATTTCTTCTGGCTCCATACCAAGTCTATTTAATATATTAAAACAAAGGCAAGCACCAGTCTGTGCATGCTCTTCTCTATTTACCATATTACCAATGTCATGAATAAATCCAGCAATTTTAGCAAGCTCGATATCCCTTTTACTAAAACCTAAGGTCTTCAATATATAACCTGCTGTTTCCGACACCTTTGTTACATGACCCAAATCATGTTTAGTATATCCTTTTAGAGCTAGATGTTTATCACCAATTTCTATATAAGTCTTAAGCTCTTTATTATTTTTGATGTCCTCAAATGTTACTAATGACATAACCTCACTTCCTTCTAATATCTAGTATATTAAAATTTAAAATAATAAATGAATTATAAAAATTTACTAACTATAAATTTGTTTTTTATGATTATATTTTACTATCTTTACAAATTATATACACATGTTTTTAAATTTATAAATAAAACGCAATGAAGGTAATCTTAGTAGACTCAATACTAGACCAAATAAATAAAGTTACTATTACTTACAACACAACTATTATTTACCTAGTTTAAAAATGTACCTATTCCACATAATAACAAAAAGGAGGTAATTAGTACCTACGGGCAATCTTACGATGAGGTCAAAAATCATGAAAATACCTATCATCATGATGCTACTGCAATTACGAATAAGTAACTAAAACACTAGAAACATTTTAAGCAGTTGTTTAAGCTAAAGAGAAAAGGAAATAAGCAAGAAATTCTAAGGACTACTAAATTAAAATCAAATAATGGTGTTGAAAGGAATGAGTCACATATGCCTACTATTACAAATGTAGCAATAAAAGATGCAGATAGTTTAGTTGTCAAAAAAATAAAAAGAAAACTCAATGACGCAGGAGGGCAAGCAATTGTTACACTTTATAGTGGAGATAGCTGTGATATTTGTTTTGATGAAGGAGATAAAGGGCTTGTCTCTTCAAAGGTACCTTCAGCAGAACAACTTGTATGGGAAGCTTTTGATGCTGCAGTTGAGGTTGTAATAAATAACGGTGGTAAGGCAAAAAAAGGAAATGCTCAATCCGGTGCCAAGTTAGGCAGTGCAAAATTGATGATTAATTCAGTTGAGGGATACATTGCACATAAAGTACATGGAGTTGAAGAGGGTGGAACAGCAGTTGGTGCTGGTTTTGTTATTTGTGCTGTTCTTGATTGGGTTGAAATTTGCAGAAATGAAAAATGGTATCTTTCAATTGAACCATTGTATTTAGAAGAATATAAAACGCAATACGAATAGAAGAATGGTAAGCATGATTGATAATTTTGCATTTAGTTCTATTTTTAAGGGTAGAGCTTGTTTTTTAACAAGATCTACCCTTGAAAATAATTATTTCTACTCTGTGTAATTTGAAAGTGTATCAGAAGCAATCTGCAATGCAGATTGTACAGCGTTAAGAGTATTCTGAATTTGTTGCCTATTTTCTTCTTTTTCTACTATGTTTACTGCTTCAGTTAGATTAACCCTTGAAGTTTGAAGTTTGTGATATACATCTTCTACGTGTTGTTTTGCATTTTTTCCCATATCGATTTCCTGGTTTCTTAAATCTAAACATATATGAACATTTAAGTTTAAAAACCAGTATTCACCTCACTTTCTATTTTTTCAAATTTATGAAAAACGTATACTATTCGGTCTTGAAATAAGGTTAAGACTTTTTAACCCATATCTTTTTAGTATAATATTATCTTTAGTTGTCATATTAAACTGTTTTCTATCTGGATATAATGCTGTTATATATCCAATATAACATACGCCATTTCGTTTGGTATATTTAACGTAATCTCTTAATTTAAACCCATCAACAATGGTTTCTGCATCACCTTTTGATTTTTTGCGTAAAGGTTTTATATGCCAGTCTTTAATGTTGATGTCAGTAGATTTAATTTCAGTGCCACAAATAACTAAAGCGTCATTAGAATGACTTTTTTCTATATTCCAGTCTATTCTATGATTTGCAGTATCGGCTCCCGTAGTCAAAGATAGTGGTGCTATTTTTTCAAGTTCCACTTGCAGATATTTTTTACCCTGCATAACGTGCATTGGATGTCTAAGACACAAATTTTTACCCTTGATTTTGGTTAAATATTCATCCATCATCTGCAATTCTTTGCCAAAAGTTTTTATATGGCATTTTTCGCATAGAGTTACACCATTATAAATACTATCTGCTCCACCACTGTTTTTGGGCTTAGCGTGGTGCATTTGAAGTTTAACGTTAGAGTTACAGTCTACGCATTTAAAGTTATCTCTCATAAATACAGCTAATCTAATATTATTATCAAGTCTATTTGACTTTTGATACTGCCATTTGTATAGGGCTTTACCCTCAACCATTGCCCTTATGTCTATAAGAACATCTTCAAGATATATTGCATCTATCTTAGTCCATTTTAACAGTTTATTTACAACCCTTAATATAGACTGTTTCTTTTGTAGTATAGTTGGCGCAAGTCTATTCTCGCGTTTAGATGTGCGTCTGTTATCAAATCTCTTTTTACGATATCTTTTATGGTACCTATGATACATTCTATAGCCCTTTCTTATCGTCATTTTTTTAGAAACATCTTGCCTTAATTCTATGGTACCCTTAAAAATCGTTTTAACTTTTGTGTTACATTGCTGAATTATTCCCAGGCCAACATTTTTACTTCCATCATCAATTCCTAGATAATTTTTAACATCATCATTATTGTCGTCATTAACTATTTTTTGTAACTGTATTACCATTGGAAATTTATTAAGCATTTTAGCTTTGTTTTTCCTAATTAGATAATATGATTTATTTTTGTTGCAGGGACTTAATCTGTTGCCAGCTAAGTCCACTACAAAAGAATATTCGACCATCTCTAGTCATCCTCCTAATGGGCATTTTTCTTCTTGCCAATGTCAAATGGTGGTGTATTAAGTTTTGATGTGTCTAACCATAGCAATGCCTTAGGTTAGTTTCTTTCTAACTATCGTAGGGCTTCAGACTGAAGTACATCTAAAGGTACGTCTTTAACCAGTCATCTAACGTAGTTCATCGTGCTATTTCTTTTTCAAGAAACTACACTCACTGAGGCTTGAAAGCAACCTTCACTTCTTACAGTTTGTATAGTTTTGTTCAATATTGTTCAATGTTTTGTAAGCAGTTTGATAGCTCCTTTATTTCTTAATAGTACAGTTATAGTATCTGAATTTCACTGAAAAAAATACTTATATAATAGCAAAGATAAAATTCCAGTTTGTGGTACGACCTCTGGGGATGTGATATTCTTGTAAATGAGGGAAGTATCTATTGGATCTATTTTTATACGTACGACATAGCTATAAAAATAGATTAATTTGATTGTAATGTGATATATTGTTTATATATATAATATAAAATGTAATTTAATATCTTTTATATAAATTATATTTTATATATTTTTAGCGAAGAATTAAAAAGAAATATTTACAATAATTGGAGGGGAAAACATGGAAGAATCCATATTAAACCAATTTCGACTAACCGTACAGGAAAAGGGGTTTGGGCTTTATGGAATAAACGTTTATCAAAAGGGTAAAGGTGAGGTTTCTCATTTTTGGAGGGCTAATGATAAAGTTTGTCTATATTCTGGTTCTAAAACTTTTACATCAATAGCTATTGGAATCTGCCAAGATCGTGGATTGCTTAAGATAACTGACACAGTATTAAGCTTTTTCTTAGAATATAAGGACATTGCAACTTCTAATTCCGAAAATATTAAAATAAGAGATTTGTTGCATATGTCTTCGGGGAAAAAAGAGTTCTACTTTGCTGGTGATGAAGAAAGAATGAGGAAAAATGATTGGGCCGAGTTATTTTTCTCTGATCCAATGATGGGCGAAGAAGGAGCAGAATTTTTTTACTCAAATGCCTGTACATATATGCTTTCACGCATAGTTGAAAAAGTATCAGGAGTTACCTTAAGGGATTTTCTTATGCCTTATCTTTTTAATCCTCTGGAAATTTTCAATCCACAATGGCACAGCTGCCCAGGGGGTCATACACTAGGAGCCACTGAACTTTTTTTGAGCAATGAAGACTTTTCGAAACTAGGGTTAGTTTTATTAAATGGTGGCAAATATAAGGATAAACAAATAGTGAGTGAGGAATACATTAAGGCTTCTATAACTGACACTATAGCAACTTCAAACTGGAACTTTGAGGACAGCGAAAGTAACAAGGGATATGGATACCAACTGTGGTTATGTTCCTATCCAGGAGCTTATCGTGCTGACGGCAAGTATGGTCAATTCTGTATTGTATTTCCGGACAAGGAAGCAGTTATAACTGTAACCGCGCACCATGAAAATAATGCCAATGATATTTTACGTGCAATATACAAGGATATACTTCCTTATCTTGATTAGCAATAGAAGAATAAAACGAGCAACTAAAAACTTCCAGTTTATATTATTTTCAATGCATTTTAATGAAGGATTTGCTGCTGTGAGAGAATTTAGAAATTAATTAAAGACAAGCTATGTATATTATCATAAATCTGTTATAATATATAGAAATATCTGAATATTTTGAATGATTTAGACGAAATTTGGCGTAGCGCTTGCGCACTCTTATCCAATGAAAAGTAAATCCCAGACTATTAACAGAATCTAAAGCAACTATTAATGATGAAGAGGAGGATTATTATGAAAATTCAATTCTATGGAGCAGCAAAAACTGTTACAGGTTCATGTCACATTTTACACATAAACGGAAAGACTGTTTTGCTTGATTGCGGTTTATATCAGGGCAGAGGTGAAAAGGAATTTGAAAATGAGGAATTTAATTTTAATCCTAAAGAGGTAGACTATGTTATTTTATCACATGCCCACATAGATCATAGTGGAAGAATACCGCTACTGTATAAGATGGGATTTAAGGGAGAGATTTTATCCACTGAAGCAACAAAGGATTTATGCAGTATTATGCTTCCAGATAGTGGACATATTCATGAATCTGAGGTTGAGTGGAAAAATAGAAAAAGAAAACGTCAGGGATTAAAAACTATAGAACCACTATATACAGTTAAATTGGCTGAGCTGTCTCTTTTACTTTTTAAAGCATTCCCATATGATGAGATGATAGATGTTTTTGATGGGTTAAAAATAAGATTTAGAGATGCAGGGCATCTTTTGGGTTCTGCTATTGTTGAATTATATATGACGGAAAAAAATCAAGAAGAAGTAAAACTTGTATATAGTGGTGATTTGGGAAATTTAAATAAGTCAATTATAAAAGATCCAACCATCATTAATCATACTGATTACTTGATAATAGAGACCACATACGGCGATAGGGTTCATCCTGAGATTCGCGAAGATTTAAAGCAGTTATTAAAAATAATTAAGGAAACCTTTGCAAGAGGGGGAAATGTTATTATACCTTCATTTGCAGTGGGGAGGACTCAGGAGATTTTATATGAATTAAATAAATATGTGGAAAACGAAGATTTGAAGGATATTAGTGTATATATCGATAGTCCTTTAGCTATTCAAGCAACAAAGATTTTTGAAAGCCATAATGAGGATTATGACAAAGAAGCGAAGGAACTTATAATGAGGGGAGAGTATCCATTTAGATTCGATGGTTTGAAATTCTCAGTTTCGTCGTATGATTCAATGGAACTAAATAAAATCCAAAGTAAGGCAATAATTATTTCTGCAAGTGGTATGTGTGATGCAGGTAGAATAAAACATCATCTTAAGCACAATTTGTGGAGAAAAGAATCATCAATTGTTTTTGTAGGATATCAAGCAGAAGGAACCTTGGGAAGAAATATAGTAGAGGGCGCAAAAATAGTTAAGATATTTGGAGAACCAATTGCTGTTAATGCTCACATTTATAACCTAGAGGGATTATCAGGACACGCTGATAGAAATGGATTACTCAATTGGGTAGAAGGCTTTATGGAAAAACCAAAGGAAATTATGCTTGTTCATGGAGATAAAGAAGCGCAGGAGAGCTTTCAACTGTTATTAGATTCAAAGGGCTACAGCTCCAGAATTGTTGAAAGTGGAGAGGAATTCTATATTAACGAAAAAGCTGATAAAATCGACAAAACTAATAAAACTAAAACTTATAGAGCAGATAAAGCTTATAGGGCTGATAAAGTTTATAAAGCTGATGAAAATCTAAGGAACAAATTGATAAAAGACATTAAATCAATAACTAATATTGAAAGACTAGATAAGGAAAAATTGCTTGATATTATAAAAGATTTTATTTACGATGAAAAGGAATTTAAATAATATTTTAAAATAAAAATCATTCCATAAAAAAATAATAGATATAAACCCAACCCCACCCAGGGGTTGGGTTTATCGTAGTCGTTGAAAATATTGGTAATGGTCCATTTGTAAAAAATAGAACGCTAATTTTTGGTGAGAATTATTATAAAATGTAACGTAAGTTACGGATTTTTAACTCTAATAGAGATATACTATAATTAATAAAAAAATTTAAGGAGGCAACAACGTGAAAAACTTAATTAAAAATATAGAATTCTCAAAAGTGATTAATTTAAAGGATTTAATATCTTATCAAGAGGGCCAGGTTGTAAGTAGAACTATTTCGCAGACAGCGACTGTGAGTATTTCATTATTCTCACTGGATAAAGGAGAAGGTATCAGCACTCACGTAACTCCTGGAGACGCTATGGTTCAAGTATTAGATGGCGAAGCGGAAATTACTATAGATAATAATATTTACAATGTTAAAGCAGGAGAAACAATAATAATGCCATCAAATGTTCCTCATGGACTTGAAGCTCGTGAAAGATTCCAAATGCTTTTGACGGTTATAAAAGGCTAAATAAGAGCGGGATTAAACCAGTTTATGGTACACCTCGAGGACGTAACAAGAACTGGTAGTTATTTTTTGCTAAAAGTATGAAAACAACTAAAAAATCTCAACTTTAAAAATTCATTTTAAAGTTGAGATTTTTATGGTCTTATTGAATCTTCTTATTGATGTCGCCAACAACATCAAGCATAGTAACCTTTCCTAGAGCATTTTCCATTGCCTCTTGTGCACTGAGCAGAGTGACCTCAATAACAGATTGAATGTTTGCACCTATTGGACAATCGGGATTTGGATTTGGATGAATTTGAAACAAACCACCATCTTCAACTACGTTCACCGCGTTGTATACTTCTAATAAACTTATATCTTCAATATGCTTAGTGAGATACGAACCGCCAGTTCCGCGTTTCATATCAACAAGACCTGCGTTCTTAAGCATTCCAAGTATTCTTCTAATTACCACTGCGTTGGTATTCACACTTCCAGCAATCATATCTGAGGTGGGCAATGGATTTGCATAAATGGATAGTATAG
This sequence comes from Clostridium estertheticum, assembly GCF_011065935.2. Taxonomy (NCBI): domain Bacteria; kingdom Bacillati; phylum Bacillota; class Clostridia; order Eubacteriales; family Clostridiaceae; genus Clostridium; species Clostridium estertheticum. The sequence goes on from NZ_JAAMNH020000001.1 coordinate 2,453,169, forward strand.
ATAATATATGGACTGCTACTGGGAATCGACTACTTATTTTCATGACCAAAACCCCTTTTTATCTATTTACTGCTTATGAATCCTAATTAAAATCATTTCAACATTTTCTTAGTTTCATAAGGTATCTACAAATAATACTATCACATAGACAATTATCCTTCCAATAGAATTTTATCAAGCTCCTCAAAATTGCTGTAGCCTTGTGCTATGATTGTTCTTATATTATCTTTTTCAAGAATAACCGTTGGAAAACTCTGTGCTTCCATATCACCCATCCACATACCTCCAGGTATGATTTCAAAGTCATATTTATCCTTATGCTTTTCATGGATTTTAGTAATAACATCACTAAAACCATAGCACCATCCACACATTGTATCCATTACGTAATATATTTTATTTTTCATATGTTTCTATCTCCTAAAATGTTAGTACCCAATAGTAAATCTTTCGCGAGAAAATTTTGGATTTGCAGCTTCGTCAAGAAGAGCCATTGAATAGTCCTCAAAAGAAATTTTGCTTGCGCCTTTGTCATCTACAATTAAATCGTCTTTGCCAAGCTTATATTTTCCAGTTCTGCTGCCAGATTCAAATAGGGCTGAAGGACTTAAAACTGTCCAGTCTAGTTCACTTTCATTTTTATAAATTTCTAAGGCACTAGTGTGTGCTGAGCTAATTGGTTTCCAGTCAGCGGGGAAGCTTTCTGAATCACCTAATTTCAGGCCAGGAGCCACATATAGACTTCCTGCACCACCGATAGCGATAAGTCGAGGTACCAAAGCTTTTTTTGTTGCATTTATTAAATTTTTTGTAACAAGCAATAAACTATCTTCTTCTCCGAGCTTTGGACCAAAGGCACTAATAACAAGGTCATTTCCTTTTATTGCATTTACTAAACTTTTTTCATCAAATGCATCTGCCTCAGTTATTTTTAAGCTGTCATGTTCATTTAAATATTTCGCTTGATTATGAACAATGGCTGTAACCTCATAATTTCTTGCTATGGCCTCTTTTAGAAGCACCTTACCTACATTTCCATTTGCACCTATAATTGCTATTTTCATATATATCATCCTCCATTTTTAATTTTAATCATTAAAATTATATTTAATGATGTAACTGACTTGATTACAATTGTCGTTGTACTCATTATAGTTACAACGAAAAAAATTGTCAAGTGTTTTTTTAGATAAAAAAAACACCCTAGTAGGATTTTTGAAGGGCACTTGCTAATCTGAATGCCATACCTGACTCATTATTCTCTACAAGTGAATAAGTATTGATAAAATAATTCCGATTATTCCACAGGCTACCCATTCAATGATTTTTATATAGCCAGTACTTTTTCATCTATTTCAATAAATTCTATTGAAACAATAGGACATGGTATCAATTTTTCTTTAGATTTATTAAAGGTTTCCATTACATCATCTTTTTTACAGCCAACGATTCTACCCTTATTGTTTACCCCCAAAATCAATCTGCCACCTGATGCATTTGCAAAAGAGGAGATAATTTTACCTAATAAATTTGGTCCGCCGCTATGATGCCTAAATTCTACTCTATCATTATCTCCTTGATTAATAAGATTAACTATTTCCTCTTTTAGATTATCACCTTTATTTGACAAAAACCGCACCCCATTTTAAAATTAGGCTATGTTAGACAATATTGAGGATAAAAGAATATAAAATTGGCTTGTCGTAAATAGACAAGCCAATAAACTTTTCCCTAACTATTAAAGTATCGCAAATTTATGATTGATGAACTATATATGAAAATTATAAACTACATTACATTCACTTTTTTATATTTTTTGTAACTATATATAATAGAAATTATGAGTATTACATTAGATATCAAACTATAAATACCTACTTTTATAACATCACCATGCCATGGATTTAAACTACCGTATGCTGGATTTAGCCATAATACAAAAAATATACTTGATAACATCATTAGTATAAAACATACAGTATATCTATGATTTGTTTTCGATATAAATATAGATGTAATTATACTTATTATAAATAGTGTATTTAAAAGAGTTGATACATTTTTATAGTAAAGTGGTGAACTTGGTCCGTCTGTCATATAAAAAAATGAAGTTATCCATGTTCCTAATAAATAAACTACTATACCAATCCTACCTATAAATTTAAATTTATTCTCATATTTCATATAATCCTCCCCTTTATTACATTCATAATATATTACAAGTGTTTACTAAATTATAGTTTATTTATACACTAATAATAACATAAATTTCAAATATAAGGGATTAAATTATCTAAAAATTGCTTCTCTACCTTTATAAGTAGTAATTCTGGTATCTACAAAGTTAGTTGTACTATGAACTATAATATTTTTGCTTTTTATTATGTCTTTATCATCTTTGAAGCATTGTAACCACTTGAACCAATGGAGATAATTCGCCAAAAATTTAGTCGATACTCCATTAAATTTACCCATCCATTTTTTAAACTGGCTGTGTAAACTATTTACATGATTAATATGATAAATACCATTTTTATAACTGACTTCGCTTAACTAACTCTGTTATACGGAACTCAAAATTAAAAAGGAAACTGGTATCTCAGAGTTTTTTATTTTTTTATACAAGTTTTAAAGGAAAAAAAAGATACTTGTTGAATTAGGTTATTAGAATATTGAAAAATCGTAAGGATACTGGATATTTTACTATAAGTAATTTATTTACTGGATATTGGAGGGCGATAAAATGATAGATTTACATATTCATACAACATCTTCAGATGGTTCAGATGAACCAAAAGTAATACTTACTAAAGCAGAGGAAGCAGGACTAAGCTACATATCAATTACTGATCATGACTCCATTGGTGCATATAAAAAACTTGAAGAAGCAAAAATAGATAACTACTTCAGTGGCAAAATCATCCCTGGATGTGAATTTTCTGTTGCGTATAATGGCACTCCCATTGAAATACTAGCATATGATATAGATCTTAAAACCATTGAGGAAACAGGAATAGTCTCAGAAGAGAAATTTCTTCAAAGAGAAAACCAGTACTTAAATACAATGATGAGTATCTGCAAAAATCTAGGCATTAAATATGACAATACTCTATCTATAGCAGGGGGTAAATACTTTGCAACACAAGTATTATATTTTGATTTAAAGAAATATCCTGAAAATGAAAAACACTTTTCTACTGAAGTATGGAAAGGGGTTAATGGATTTTACAGAACCTGTGTTAATAATGAAAGCAGTCCATTTTACCTAAACCAATTAAAGAATTATCCATCAATACAAGAAATTACTAAAATAATAAAAAAAGCAGGAGGAAAGTCATTTCTTGCTCATCTTTATGTTTATTATGCAGAGGATTATGAAGAATTTCTAAACTCAATGGTATCATTAAATGTTATTGATGGTATTGAATGTTATCATTCCCTTCACACAATGGATAAAACAAACTTCCTTCTTAACTTTTGCAAAAATCACAATCTTTATGTTTCAGGTGGAAGTGACTATCATGGTAAAATCAAACCTAAAGTTATATTGGGTGAGAGTATGCCTGGAGTAAGGATACCCTATGAAATATCAGAAAAATGGCTTTCAACTTGTAGGACATTTGAAGGTGAGATATTTTAATTAAATTTAATAGGTTGTTAAATACAAGAAATACGATATATACAACTTTTTTAAATAAGGTTCAAGAACAGGGGTGTTTATTTTTACATTAATAGAAGGAGAAAATTGTTTTGTGTGGAATTGATTAGAATAGTGTTTAAATATCATTAATATCGAACCTGTATATAAATCTAATAGATTTTAAGTAGAGATTTACTGCTACCATACATCTGGCGTTAAATAATACAAAACACTTAGAAAATTATAAAAAAATAGAAAAGAGGTGGGTTTATGAAAAAAAAGTTTGTTATATCTAGTGTATTTATAATTCTTATTTTATGTTTACTTTTTACGGGTAACATAGTTCAATTTGTTATTAATATTGAGTGGTTTAATCAAGTGGGTTACCTTTCAATATACTTAACAAAGATACTTACTGTGTCTAAGTTTATGATACCTGTTTTTATCATTAGTTATCTTGGTATATGGTTATACTATAGGAGCCTGAGGAAGAGTATCATGCACTTAAAAATAGTGGTAGAGGTAAATGTCAAGAAAAGAGCTATTGAAAATAAAATTTTTATAGCTTGTAATTTAATTATTTCATTTGTATTTTCTTTTACTTTTGCATCTGCATATTGGTTTAAGCTTCTTCAATTCCTAAATGCAGTTAGTTTTAATGTGAAGGACCCTATTTTCAATAAGGATGTATCTTTTTATACTTTCAAACTTCCTTTAATTAAATCACTATATACAGTTATAATGACACTACTAGTATTACTAGTTATTATTAAAGTAGCAGTTTTCTTTGTAATAAAAGCAAAGGATCTTTCGTATGTAGGGAGAATACCAAATCCTTTTGAAGACCTTCGAAAACTAGGCAGGGAACTCATTATATTTTTAGGAAGACAAATTGCAATAATAGCATCACTAATATCACTTTTTCTTTCACTTGGATTTTTGATAAATTCATATTATTTAGTGTATAGCCCTAGGGGTGTTGCATATGGGGCAAGCTATACGGATGTTCACGTAACACTACTATTCTATAAAATATCAATTGTGGCATGTATTATTGCTGCAGTAGTAATATTTATAAGCGTTTTAAGAACAAAGGTTAAGCCTATAATAATTTCAGTTGTCACTTTAGTTTTAATAAGCTTTATAGAAGTAATATCAGCAGTTATAATTCAAAATAGTATTGTAATGCCAAATGAAAAGGAATTTGAAAAACCATATATCCAGAACAATATTGATTTTACTAGGAAAGCCTTTAATTTAGAGAATATCACCACAACATCTACTAATGTAAAAAATGATTTAAAACAAGAGGATATTTCAAATAATAAGGAGACAATAGATAATATTAGAATAAATTCAGCAGCACAGTCACTTGAATTCTATAATCAAGTTCAAATAATAAGATATTACTATAATTTTAGTGATATAGACGTAGATAGATATAAAATAAATGATAAATATAGTCAGGTATTTCTTGCATCAAGAGAAATAGACTCAACGTCCCTTGCTCCAAGTACTTGGCAGAATACTCATATGATTTATACTCATGGTTTTGGTGTTGTAATGAGTAAGGTAAATGAGGTTACAGCAGAAGGGCAGCCTGCTTTTGTAATTAAAGATATGCCTATTGCAAACAGTACAAATATCAAATTAATTAATCCGAGAATCTATTTTGGTGAAAAAACAAATGAGTATGCATTAGTAAATACTAATGTGAGTGAATTTGACTATCCTCAAGGTGGAACAAATAAAGTAACAAATTATGATGGAAAAGCCGGAATTAAAATGGGTTTAGGTAATAAGCTTTTGTTTGCACTAAATAAGGGAGATTTGAATTTCCTACTATCTAGGGATATTAAGAGCACAAGTAAAATCCTTATTAATAGAAATATAGTTGAAAGGTCAAAGCTTATAGCTCCATTTTTAACTTATGACAAAGATCCATATGTTGTTATAAGTGAAGGGAAACTATACTATATACTTGATGCTTACACTACATCCTCTAAGTATCCATACTCACAGCCACAAGATGGAATAAACTATATTAGAAATTCAGTTAAGGTTGTAATTGATGCTTATGATGGAACCACAAATTTCTATGTGGCAGATTCAACTGATCCAATTGTACAAAGCTATGCAAAAATTTTCCCTAAGCTTTTTAAGAATATATCAGAGGTTCCTGCTGACTTAAAAGCACATTTTAGATATCCAGCTGATATATTTAATATTCAAAGTGCAGTGCTGGGAAGATACCATGTAACTGATCCTGGAGTGTTCTATAATGGGGAGGATATTTGGGATGTTTCCAAAAATGCAAACGCTGTTGGTGGTGAGGCTAAAACAACTATTCCACCATATATTGTAGAGAAATTACCGGGCTCAAATAATGAAGAAATGGTTTTGCAACAATATTTCAATATAAAGGGAAAATATAACATGACAGCAATTTTAGGCGCTAGAATGGACGAGGGAAACTACGGTAAATTGTTTCTAAATAAATTTCCAGCAGAAACAACAGTTTACAGTCCATTCCTATTTAAACAAAGGATAAGTCAGGATACTACAATTTCGGCACAACTATCACTATGGAATACTGGTGGATCTGAGGTACAGTATGGAGACACTGTAATTTTACCAGTAAAGAATTCCTTGCTTTATATTGAACCTCTTTATTTAAGGGCTAGTGGAAAAAATAGTATTCCTGAAATGAAAAAAATAATAATCTCTTATGACAATAAGTTACTTATGGTTGATAATATTGAAAGCGGACTCGAACAGATATTTAATTATCAGCCACCAAATACAGTGGTTCCAGGTAAAGCGGAAACTACTGCTCCTTTAAGCCAAGCTAAAGTAAAGCTAATTAAGGAGGCAAATGATTTATATACAAAAGCACTTGATGCTCAAAAAAATTTAGATTGGACAAAATATGGAGAGTATATTAAGCAGCTTGGAAATATACTAAAAGAATTAGATAAATAAAAAAGGAAAAACAGATGCGGTATAGCATCTGTTTTTATTACTTATTCTCAAAAATATTATTTATAATTAAGCCTTTAAAAAAATCATAAGCAATTTGTTAGGCCACTCTTATTTTTTCACTTTACAATAGAACGTACGTTCTGTATAATAATCTTAGAGGTGGTATTTATGTTCGACTATGTGCTAAAAAACTCATTTCAGGATCATAGGATTGTAACTATAATGTACCAAGGACGAAAAGAAATAACGCAGAGAGATATAAGAATAATAAAAGTAATGGATAAAGACATAGAAGCGTACTGCTATTTAAGGCATCAGGTTAGGCATTTTAAGAAAGAAAATATATTAGCTGCTAGATATACAATTTAGAAGGGAATTATTATGAAAGTTATTCTGTATAAAAATAGATAAAGTGATTTGCATAGATAGATAAAAGCTGGCGGGTAATAATATGGTATTGACCTTTAAAAGTCTATGTATTTTTGCATAGGCTTTTATTTTAGAACTATTAAGGGTACTATATAATAAATGTATTCATGAAAATAAATTATTATAATGGAGTTGCTTAAACAACTGGGAAAATTTTAAAACTTGTAGCTTTGAATAGAAAAAAAACAGTATTCATATAGTAAAATAAATACAAATACAGGGGTGATAAACTTGAAAAACGAAAATATTAATATAGTTGTAACAGGCGATATAGCAATAAATTTGTTGCAATGGACAACTGATGACAATAATACAAGAGTGTACGGCTGGCAATCCTATCCACAGGTTCACAGTACAATAAGGCTAGGAGAAGACTTTCTTTTATCAAAACTTGTAGCTTTATCAACAGGGGCGAACATACTTTCACCAAAAATAAAAAAAACAGGTAATAATTCACTTGAAAAAGGCCTTGTTTCTACAGTAGAGTTAGGGCTTTTTCCAGTAACCAATGATGTAAATGATAAAAATAAAGTCTACCGTATAAAGCAGTTTCTTGGATTCACATCACCAGCTTCTGGAATGCCAAAACTATTTTCAGTTATTAAAGATGATGTTAATGCTGATATAGTTATATTAGATGACGAAAATAACGGATTTAACTCTAATGAAGAAGTTTGGCCTTTAGCTTTGAAGTCTCATGAAAAATCACCAATAATTATTTATAAAACAAATAATCTTGGAGATTCCAATAATCTTTGGAATGATCTGGAGAAATACCATCTTGAAAATACTATAGTAGTTATAAATGCAGATGATTTACGTTCAAAAGGAGTTAATATAAGTAAAAGCATCTCATGGGAAAGGACTGCATTGGATTTTGTTTGGCAAATGAATAATAATGTTAATCTTGGCGCTCTTGCTAAATGTAAGCACTTGATAATACCTTTTGGAGTTGAAGGTGCTATTCATTATAAAAATGGAGGAAGATCTGAATCTGAATTGTATTTTCTGACTTATGAATTCGAAGGTGGGTTTATCAAAGGGGATCAAGGTAAAATGTATGGACTTACCTCTTGTTTTGTTGCTGGTCTTGCAAGAACTATTGTTTCAGGAATTCAAAATCATGAAGAGCTTGATAGCTCCATTCGTGAAGGCATTCGTGAAGGGATTGTTGCGGCGCAAAAGTATTTTATGCATGGGTTTGGTTATAATGTTTTTGATAGTCTTTACCCTGATCCAGTAATATTTACTGAAAGTGAAAATGACTTTATTTATAAAGAGCATATACAGGATGTAAATATACGAAATACAAAAAATCCAAACTGCCAGGCCTGCTGGTATATTATTAAAGATAAAAATTCAGTTAATTTAGGAGACACAGCTTATGACATAGTTAAAAACGGTGAAAAAAGTGCGCTTAATTTTATGCCTATAGCACATTTTGCTAATTTAAAAACCGTAGATAGAGCAGAAATCGAAGGATACAGAAGTATTAAAAATCTTATTTCCGAGTATCTTTCTTCTAAAAATACAGTTAGGCCGCTTTCTATTGCTGTATTTGGAACTCCAGGATCTGGGAAATCTTTCGGTGTAACAGAGGTAGCAGCAAGTATTGCTCCAAAGATTATTGAGAAGTTAGATTTTAATTTATCTCAATTTCAGACTCTCACAGATTTGATTGCTGCATTTCATAAAGTAAGGGATCTTTCATTAGAAGGAAAAATGCCTTTAGTATTTTTCGATGAATTTGACAGTGCATTTGAAAAAAAATTAGGTTGGCTGAAATACTTCCTTGCACCAATGCAGGATGGCAAATTCAGAGAAGGAGATGCAATTCATCCAATTGGAAAAGCTATCTTTGTTTTTGCTGGGGGCACAAGCAATACTTTTAATAAATTTTGTGGGGAAGACATAGAGGATGAAAATGAAAAAAAACAATTTACAAGAGAATTTCAGGGCTCTAAAGGCCCGGATTTTGTAAGCCGTTTAAGGGGATATGTCAATATACTTGGACCAAATCAGACAGATAATGAATGGGACCAATTGTTTATTATCCGTAGGGCAATGCTGCTTCGTTCACTTCTGGAACGTAAAGTGCCTCATCTAATAAATGGGCTTGGTGAAGCTCAAATAGATAATGGGGTGTTAAGGGCTCTACTCAAAGTTCCAAGATATAAACACGAATCAAGATCTATGGAAGCAATATTGGAGATGAGCATGTTAAATGATGCTAAAAAATGGGAGCAATCTCATTTGCCGTCAAAAGAACAGCTAAAATTGCATGTAGATGAAGATCAATTTTCACGTCTTTTAATGCAGGAAGAATTTTTTAGTGAAAAAATTGAAAAGCTTGCTAAAGAGCTTCTAGCTAAACATATATACGTTTATGAAAATGCTGATGGCAGAAATACAAAAACCTGTGAATTTCTCACTGAAGAGGAAAAGACTTATATTCGTCATCAAGTAAGGCATATTCCTATAGCTTTGCATAAAGTTAATTATGAGGTTATTTCTGTTAAAGAAAAACCTGAAGTTGTAAAGTTTACAGAAAAGGAACTGAATATTCTAGGTGAATATGAGCATAAACGTAGCTCCCTTGAAAAAAAGGAATTAGGATGGGTATATGGGACTACATTAGATAAAAATAAAAAAACATATCCTTATCTTGTATATTGGGAAAAATTACCTTATGAGTATAGGAGCAAAATCATTGAAAATGTTAAATCCTGGCCGGAAATTTTAGCAAATTCCAATTTTAAAATAGAACGGTTAAAGTTTCTATGCAATTGTGAGACTCTGCTTTTACTTGAATAAAATACATTATTAAAGATAAGTGCAATTGAAGTGCTTTTACTGAAATATCATTAAAATTAGCATATAAAATCACACTAATATATTAAGCTACTAATCTAATATTTAAGTAAAAAAACACAGGTATTTCACCTGTGTTTTCTTAATCACCTCTGGATTTATTTTAATATGAGCCGATGTTAGATGTAAGCAATTATGTTGCAAATAAATTAAATGAATTATGTTATAATTTCTAATAATTGAAATTTATGTTATAATTAGTATAAAATTATTACAACATAATTGTATTATATGATAAACAAAAGTAAAATTATGCTAAGCAAAAATTAAGTATTAGGAGGGGATAAAATGTTAGTTCATAAAGGTACAACAATAATTGAAACCAACAGGTTAATTCTTCGTCCTTATGTCATGGACGATGCAACAGATATGTTTATTAATTGGGCGAATGATTCTGAAGTTACAAAGCATCTATCTTGGCAAGCCCATTCTAATATAGATGTTACTAAATATCTTATGGGAATGTGGGTAGATAAGTACTCCTCAAATGAAACATACCATTGGGGTGTTGTATGTAAAGAGAATGGAAATCAAGTTATTGGGACTATTGGTGCTGTTAGAATAAAAGAAGATTTAGAACAAGCGGAAATAGGCTATTGCATTTCAAAAAAATATTGGAATAAGGGTATTGCGCCAGAAGCATTAGTAGCAGTAATTGATTATTTGTTTAGTTGTGGTTTTATGAGGATATCTGGTTATCATGATGTACTCAATCCGGCTTCTGGAAAAGTGATGCAAAAATGCGGCATGCAATTTGAAGGTGTTTTTAGAAATGCAGAAAAAAACAATCTAGGTGAATTTTGCAGTATTGCTCAATATGCAATTTTAAAATCAGACCCAAGATAATTAGTATATAATTGTAAAATATTGTTCAATATCAAATAAAGTTTATATATTAAAGAATGAAAAAATATTTTCTTAACTATAACTACATAAAATAAAGGGGGGGGGATAATCATGAAAAAAATAATAAAATTATTTAGTATTCTGTTTTTAATTACATTAATTTTAGTTGGATGTAGTGGGTCTGATGAAAGTAACTCAAAAAAAGTTGCCGAAAAATTTGTTAGAAATCTGTATACAGTAGATGCAAAAAAAGTTGCTGAGTTTAATAAGCTTCTTGCAACACCAATAGGCGGTATGATTGGTGAAGGTGTTCCCAAAGGAAGTAAAATAGGACCTAGTGAGGAATATATCAAAATCATGCAATCCTTTGACAAAAATATACAACCTTTAATGACCAAAGAAGGGTATGAAGGTATTGTGGCGAACAAATTCAACCTTTTAATTGCGCATATCTGTGATAAGGGTAATTATACCTCACAGGTTACAGAGTTTATTTTAGGTAAAAATGTGTATGGAGAAAAAGAAGATAAAGTAAGATATTATTATGAGGTTAAATTGAAGTTTATCTCTTCTGATGGGAAGAGCGAACAAGCGGATGTATCAAAAGGAGCTATAGAACTTTTAAAAGAAAATGGTCAATGGAAAGTAGGGCTGTATACTATAACTCAATTCCCCAAATTATATCATTAGCTTATTATTAAAAATTTTTTAAATAAATGATTTTCTTAAAATGTGAATTAATATAATATTGTAAAATGAAGGACGGGTAAATTTACCTCCTTCATTTTTTTACGTATTATTCCTCACATACCTAATATAAGCATCTTATATGAAATATATTATATCTTTATAATCAAAAACTTTATCCATAATACCAAACCTTTGTGCAGATTATTTTACAATGCAATCTTTAGGTGTTTTATCATCCCTCAGACCTTTAAATACAGGTTGTCGCAAGGAACCATTTGCTGTTTTCATCATATATTTTACAACGCATACAAGGCTAGGTTCTATCCATACTGCATTATCGTTTCCAGAGGGGAAATCATTAAAAGGGTGTGTATTTATTTCAGGTGTGGATTTTATTAATTGAAAGTCTCCGGTGGATATTCCCAGCGTAACATGCCCTTTATATACCAATTCTTTACTTGAATATTGACCAAGGATAACGCTTACGATGCCTCCACCCTTTAGAATATATCCACATACTACAAAGTCATCATCCTTAAGGTTTTTAATTTTAATCCAGTCTTTGGTGCGTTTGTCTAAATAATATTTACTATCTTTTCTCTTTGCCACGATGCCTTCTAATTCGTTTTGCTTTGCCAGCTCATAAAATTCAATCCCTCGATCTTCAATATAACGTGAAATAGAAATGCGATTGTTTTCCTTAATGTTTTTTTCAAGCAACTTTCGCCGCTGCATCAAGGGTAAATCTTTAACAGCATGATCATCATAGTATAAAATATCAAATGCGGTAAAACTAGCTGGTAATTTAGCTGCTGCAAGTTGGATTTTAAAGGTGTTTGACATCAGAGATCTCCGCTGAATTTCAAAAAAGTCTGGCTTGCCATCCTTAGTAACTATCAATTCACCATCTAAAATGCAACGGTGTTTAACCTGTTTGTGTATGTTTGACAGTTCTGGTACTTTTACAAGCATTTTAATATTTCGCTTATTGCGAAGTTCTGTGGAATTTTTATCTAAATAAGCGATGCAGCGCTCGCCATCAAGCTTTAACTCATAGATATAATCATTACTATCAAATGCTTCTTGCATTTCCCCTATCAACATAGGTTTAATATTTTTACTATCAAATAAATCCATTATGCACCTTTTGATGTTCTTTTGCGTTTAGGGTTTGAAGTATCCTTGACTTTATTTTGATCTATACTAGCCTTTAATGCATCCATAAGATTAATTATATTGCTTGGAGCTTCAGTCTTTGAAGCAACAATTTCCTTGCCAGCTATTTTAGTTTCCAGTAACTCACGTAGCTTCATTTGATACTCATCCTTATATTCGGAGGGGTTAAATGGAGTAACCATTGAGTTAATCAGTGCATTTGCCATGGTAAGTTCAGCTTCGGACAATTCTGGCTTATTGTATGATTTGGGAAGATCTTTAATTTCATCTTCATAAAACATCTTTGAAATTAATATTCCATCTGCGCGTGGTATTATAGCAAGTAAAGTCTCTCTTGTACCCATGACAGTTTTGCCAATTGCAATCTTTTGCTCAGACATAAGTGCTGCGCGCAGAAGTTCAAAAGCTTTATCACCACCAGCCTCGGGGATTGCTTGATATGTTTTATCATAAAAAATAGGTGATATTTGATTCAACTGCGCAAAGTGTAGTATCTGTATGGATTTTTCTTTTTCAGTCTTGATTTTTTCCAACTCATCATCGGTTACAACAACGTAATGATCTTTGTCGTATTCATATCCTTTAATAAGATCTTTTGTTATAATTTCCTTGCCGCAATGACCGCAAGTTTTCTTGTATTTTATTCTCGCATTATCCTCTTTATGGAGTTGATTAAAATGTATGTCATTATCTTGAGTAGCAGTATACATAGATATTGGAATAGCAACAAGGCCAAAGGAAATAACTGTTTTATGGGCTATAGCCATTTATAACACCTCACTTTTTAATAGTATAACCAAAACGTAATCCTTTTATAAATTTTAAGATTTTAACTTTCTTTGTGCGGAATTAGTAGCAAAATAAGTATATTTGCTAGTATTGTAAGTTGATGGAAATACAAAACAAAAGGTTCTGAGTGCTCAGAACCTTTTGTTTTTGTAGCTTAAAACTCTCTTTTATTTATTCTAGTCCTTTTTTCTCCATATGTTCAAAAACTATTTTTGCACTTTCTTCATGCCCATGCTTAATATTTTTTTTCTTGAAGTTGTTATCTTCCTTTTTATTATTTTTAGTTGTCTTCATTTTATTATCCATTTACATTTCTCCTATCGTCAATATTTTATTTATTATATATTTCATATTTTATTATTTTCTATTAATGCTTGTGTTTTTATACCTTTTTTTTTATATTACAAGTACAATTTGTTTTGCTAATAGATAAGATTTATATTAGCAATTACTATTTTATTTCTTAATTTTCCATTTAATTATGATGTTTTATTTTGGACTACTTCAATTTCTATCTTATCTACAGTATATAATCTATACATCATTAAAGAAGCAATTAAAGCCAAAATAGCCACTAGAATCCATAAATTTCTGATATTAGTGTGCTTTACGTAAAAACCTGCCATCATAGGTCCAATCATAAATCCTAGCTTTCTTATTATAGGGAATACGGAATTAAATCGTCCTCTATGGGTAATAGGGGTCTGACTAGCAATATATACGCTTGTATTAGTTGCTACAAGTATTTCTCCTACAGTCCATGTAGCCGCTGATATAATAAACAAATAATATGCATCTATAAAAAACATCATTCCAAATCCAACCGCATACAATAACCCTCCGATAGCTATGCATAATGATGCTTTAATATTTTTAGTTGCAGATGTAATAAATATTGTTAGTATGCTGCACATTACTGCATTTACTGTCATAAGACTTCCAAATATTGTGGGTCCGTTTTTTTTGAAAATATCACCAATTTGTATTGACAGTCCAAAGGTGAACTGTGAAAATACTATAAAATATATAACTATGATAAAGGAAAACATTAACAAGGTAGGTCTTTTTAAAAGAGCTCTTACTAAGCTACCATTTTCAGCACTTTCATTGGTCTTAACTTTTGACTTTTCAATTTCTTCTTTAGTTGGTTTACTCTCAGGTACAAATATCCATACCAGTGCTATAGACATGAAAGTTGTAATAGCATCGCCTAAAAAGAACCACATTAAATAATTTTCATATAGAAACCCAGCTAAAAGGGGGCCTATTGAAAATCCAATATTCATTGCCATGTAATTCAGAGAAAATGCTGCATTTCTCTGATCTCCCTCAGTTAGATCCGTAGTTATTGTACTGTATACTGGATGTGAAAATCCTCCAACAAAACTTGACACCATTAAGATGCTGGTAATAATAATGGGATTATTTATAAATGCACAAATCCCATAGCCTATTCCTGCTGCAATTCCAAACACTACAAGTACCTTTTTTCTTCCTATGCTATCTATAAGCTTGCCACCTATCATGGTACCTATCATGCCGAGTCCAGCATTTACTGCAACTATAACTCCAACGAGGCTAACACTAATTCCAATTCTATAGGTCAAAAACATTGTTAAAAATGGTCCTACGAAATTCCCCATATTGTTAACTATAGAAGCGATAAATATTACATATATGCTCATCGGTAACCCTTTGTATGGCTTAAAACAATTACTTATTCTTTTCATTTTTACCCCTACCTATCTTGTTGAATTATTTATTTACAAGCGCAACTCACTTTACTTATTAAGCATGTACATAAACTTACAATAATCATTTTGGTTTATACCACAGTCACCAATACTAGCACCATATATACCTAATTGTCCATGCCAATCTGTTCCACCAGTAACAACAAGGTTAAAGTAATTTGCCATTTCTTTATACTTCATGATATCGTTAACATCTTGAGTAGGATGATATAATTCAATACCCTTCAAACCTACTTCAACTAACTTTAAGATATGAGAATCATCATTAATTAACTTTGGATGTGCTAGAACTGGTATTCCTTTTGATTCTAGAATAATATCTATAGCTGATTCAGGAGTAAATCCTTCTATATCTTCGTATACACCACTATTAATTCCAAAATTAGCTAAATAAAAATCTCTATACTTGCTCCAGTCATTATAAATACCATCAAGCATCATTGCTTCATAGACGTGATTACAATTAATCCACGCATACTCACCAAAATACTTTAGTACTTCATTCCAATTGTAATCAATACTTCCTCTAACAATATTGTTTTCTAAAATAGATTTTGTATTCTCAGTTCTAGCCAGTGATATCTTATTTGAGTAATTAGTCAACTTACTATTATTAATATCTATACCATAACCTAAAATATGAATTCTGGTTCTATTTATTGATGTTGAAATCTCTATGCCATTTATAACCTCTATTTCATATCCTTTTGAAGCTTCTTGAAGTGCAGCAACGCCTTCAATAGTATCATGGTCTACAAGAGATATACATTGTACCTTATTTAATTTCGATAATTTCAAAATTTCTTCTACTGTATTCGTACCATCCGAAAAACACGAATGAATATGTAAATCAGAATAAATATTAATCCCCTCCAATCATAGCATCTCCAGTAAAAACTTAGTGTAGTATTTAAAAGATGTATAATATATTAAGACTACTACAGATTTCCTAAATTTAGTTCCTACGATAAGAATATTTCGAATTAAAATTATATCTTCTTGATAGAAAATTTATTTTCATAATTCAAAAGTATTCTCAATAACGCCTGGTAATATGCTGTATATAGATTTGCCTATTTTTTCATTAAAATATTGTTTAAGTTCCATGAAGGCTTTCCATTTGGGAACATTATATTCATTTACTCCATGTCGCAGTGCAACATCAATCAATCTTTTTTCTATAAGTGAGAAACCATTATGTAATGCTAAAGCATCACACAACTGTATTAATTTATCATAATCATTATATTCCACTTTATTAAAATAGTCTTCAACAAACTTATATTCTTGAACGTTGCAGGTTTTATTTACAACTTCTTCAATATCATAAATACTTTTAGTTGGGCAAGAATGAGTTATACAAATTTTTGCTAATAAATCATATCCAAGTTTTTTAGAATAGTTATAGCCACCCAACAGGTGTCCTATAGTTGTTATTCCGTTTGGTAGACCACCTCTCCTCCCAATATCATGAAGCAAACCTAATACATATGCCACTTCAGAATTTAACTCTTTGCAATTTTCAGCTATTAGCTTAGCTGCCTCCGCAGTAAAAACTGAATGTTGTACCCAGGGTCCTGGAAATAAAATCTCTGCTTCATTTAATAATAGTTTGGCTTCTTTTATGGTTGGTACTCTTTGGTCATAACATTTTTTCATATATGTACATCTCCTTTTTGTTGAAATTGTTACGTAATTATCTATAATTTCCACTTAACTAATGATAATTGCAGTATGTGTTCGTTACTTCTCTTACTAGTGGAATATGTTTATTTTTCATGAAATACCCATATTTAGTTATCTATTATAAGTTTATAGAATTTACATGAAAATATCAAATCATTTATATTGAAAAAAATTTATTAATATACTATAAACTAAACGAAACTCCTTGGCTTAATTATAATTTAGGATTTTCATACTGTTTTAACAATGAACCATTAAAGGGAACATATTATCTAGAAAAAGCACTAGATAGCTATGAAAGAAACGGAAGGTACATTAATGCACTATGGTGCCATAATTATATAGGAATATGTTATACAGAATTAAAAATATATGAAAAAGCAGAGAGGCATTTTAAAGCAGCATTAACAGGAGCCACGCATTTCAATATCAATAAAATTTTAGGACATTTATATATCAGTTTGTCTTATTTATATTTTTGCAAAGAAAAGTATGAAGAAAGCATAGTTTGGACTAAAAAGGCTTTAGAAACAGATGGTGATCCTCTTTTATCTGCGTCTAATTATGTAGAGGCATGTATTAAGTTAAAGAGAATTGAGGAATGTAAAGAGGTATTTAATAAGTATTTAACCAAAGAATATGAATGCTCGATTTACTATAATTTACTACAATTTTTCTACTTAAGTATTTATCACTTAGAAGAAATTGTGTTTTACGAAGAGGTTACAAAAAAAATATTACCTTACTATGAAAGCATAAATTACTTTAACCTTTGTAAACCTATAAAACTAAAATTAATAGAGCACCTTGAGAATAAAAGAAAATACAAGGAAGCTAATAAAATCTATAAAGAACTTGTATGATAGAATAGCTACCACAGGTGAATGTAAAGCAGCAACATATGATAAGCCAAAGGGATTCAGAACAACTCTTGCATCATTATATGTGGCTACGCACATAATTTACTTGGAGAGGTAACTAATGATTATAAGATGATTACAGGAGAAGAAAGAGAAGATTTATGCAGCTATATAAAAGGAGAATACATCCAACATTATAGTACAAACTAGTAATTCATGTTTCATAATAAAAAACAAGGCTGCGTGACATTCAATCACTTACAGCCTTGTTTTTGGTTTTACTTTATGGCATTTAGATATAGATCTGATACATAGTCCCAATTAACTACGTTCCACCACTCAGAAATATAGTCAGGACGTCTGTTTTGAAATTTCAAATAATATGCATGTTCCCAAACATCTAATCCTAAGATAGGTATCAATCCGTCGCTAATTGGATTATCTTGATTTGCAGTTGAAATAACTTCAAGTTCTTTATTTTTATTTATTGCAAGCCAAGCCCAACCACTTCCGAATCTAGTTGTTGCTGCTTTTGCAAATTCACCTTTAAAAGCTTCGAAGTTTCCAAATTTTTCATCAATAGCTTTGATTAATTCTAATTTTGGGGTGCCCGCTTTAACTGGTGACATAACACTCCAAAACATACTGTGATTAAGGTGACCTCCACCATTATTTCTAACAGCCACTCTTATATCTAATGGAATCTCCTCTAGATTTTTTATTAACCATTCTAAGCCTTTATCATAAAGCTCTGGATATTTATCTAAAGCAGCATTTAAGTTATTCACATAAGCTTGATGATGCTTACTGTGATGTATTTCCATTGTTTTAGCATCTATATAAGGCTCAAGTGAACCGTATTCATAAGATAGTTTTGGTAATTCAAATTTCATAATTAATTCCTCCTAATAGTAAAGTTTATTATGATATTATAATAATACAAATGATATCTATTGTCAAGTGATATTAATTATTAATAATGCTTTAGAACTTGAAAATGTAATACTAAGGGTAAGTGGGCCATTTTTTAACAATAACAACTGTGATTAAAAAGGTAATTATGCTAAAATATAGTAAATGGTTTTTATGTTTATTGATTTTTTAAATGATTCTAATAAAAAGATTAAGACATTGCTGTTTATTGTGATAAATCATACTAAATGATTTAAATAATTACTGTATGAATAGCATATTATTTATTAAGTAAGTGTGAAAAGGGGGATAAAAATGAAACCAATTTTGTTAGTAGATAAGTTTTCAAAAAGCTATGGGAAATTTAAGGCTATAGATAATATAAGCTTTGAAGTATCCTCTGGTGAGATATTTGCGTTACTCGGACCTAATGGAGCAGGTAAAACAAGCACCTTGGAATGTATTGAAGGAATTAGAAAAATTAGTGATGGTAAAATCTTAATTAACGGAATAAATCCAGAAAAAGAATATAAGAAAATAGCTAAAATATTAGGAGTTCAATTACAATCATCGGCGTTACCTGAAATCATAACGGTTGAAGAAGCAATTAAAATGTTTTCATTATATCTTGGAAATAAGATAAGGTTTGATTTAATTGAAAGATTTGATTTAATTAGTAAACGTAAAACCCAATTCAGAAACCTTTCTACAGGACAACAAAGGAAATTGGTACTTGCAATTGCTTTATCAAATAATCCTAAACTCCTAATTCTTGATGAACCTACGGCTGGGCTTGATGTACATACAAGGGTTGAACTTCACAATGTTATGAGGGAAGAAAAAGAAAAAGGAACAGCCATATTACTTGCTTCACATGATATGAATGAAGTTGAAGAGTTAGCTGACAGGGTATCAATCTTATCTAAAGGCAGGATAGTTGCAGAAGGTACGCCTAATGACATTATTACCTCAGGTAATAAAGATGTAAAAATTCTTGTAAAAACAAGAGATAATTCATTAATAAAACTAAACTTAACACAAGTTATAGTAAAAAAAGAAAATGAGGACTATGTAATTTTTAAATGTCAGGATATTGAGAAAGCTCTAACAGATATTTTAACTTATATCAAAACTAACAATGATAAGTTGGTGGATATTATCGTTGAAAAGGCTACTTTAGAGGAGAGATTTATGGATATTACAAGACTGGAGGGGAAATAATGAGGGCGGTATTAAATCATTTAGAATTTGAATTTAAAAGTGTAATAAGAGATAAATCTTTACTGCTGATGAATTATTTATTTCCATTGGCATTTTATTTTATGATGTCAATAATTATGCCAAGCATTAACAAGAGTTTTAATAAGACTATGATACCTGGAATGATAGTGTTTACCATAATGGTTAGTACTCTATTAGGGATGCCTAACCCAATAGTTTCATCCAGGGAAAAAGGGATTTACAGGAGCTATAAGATATATGGAGTAGGCTCTAAAGCGGCATTACTAATACCCATTATTACAACTGCTATTCATATTACAATAGTTTCAATTATTATAATCTTAACAAGTGCAAACATATTTCATGCGTCAATGCCACAAAATTATTTAGGCTTTGTTCTATCATATCTGATTATATTATTTTCATTTTTAGGTTTAGGAACATTATTGGGTGTATGCTCACCAAATAGCAGAATAACAGTGCTTTTAGCTCAATTTGTATTTTTACCTTCAATGATGCTTGGGGGTATTATGATGCCTACAGATATACTTTCTAAAAACATACAAAAAATATCAAATATTTTTCCGTCAACACATTCAATGAATTTATTTAATACTATGGCATTTAACGCAAATAATTTTGGTATCCCAACTGTTTCAATGTTGACACTAATTTGTGGAGGTACATTGTCTTTTATTCTTGCAACTTATTTATTTACATGGGATGACACAAATGAAAAAGCAAGTAAAAAAATCATTGGGATTATAGCAATATTACCATATTTAATTAGTGCTTTTTTCTTATAAAATAGGAATGCAAAGAGCTGCAATGATTAATATAGATAAAGTTCTAATTACCTGTGATGATGACAATATTGCCTCCAAAAAAAATATTGAAAATAACGGAGGAATATTTGAATCTAAGATATTTTAGGAAGAAAATAAAAAGCAAGGAGGATTTATTATGAGCATAAAAATGATGCACCATGTCTGTATTCAAACAGAAAAATATGAAGAATCACTTCAATTTTACACTGGAATTTTAGGATTTGAATTAGTTACAGAAACAGCAAATTTCCATGAACGAGATTTTAATACATGGTTAAGACTGGGAACATTTATGATTGAATTACAGACAGGTAAAAATGGCGATAAATTAAAGAATTGGAGTTCATTAAATGAAGGAATAGTCCATATATGTTTTTTAGTGGATAATGTTAAAGAAGAATTTGATAGGATAAAAAAATTAGGTTATATTAATTTCAAGATTAAAAATGGAGAAGAAATATATAAGGTAGAGGACGGATATTTATTTAAAATTAAAGCACCCGAAGGTACTGAAATTGAAATAAGAGATACGCAAATATAAAAACATATAAGTCAATGTAAAAATAAAGGCTAAGCTCTTGTTTTTAAAAAAAACTTCCTGTTAATTTAATTGGTGGATTTCTTATCTTTATATCTATTAGGCTAAGGGGGAGATATGATTACAGTACTTTATGAAAAAAACAGTAGAATCAAAAGGTAAACTTAGATTCTACTGTTTAACCAATCTTATTTTTGTAAGACTAGTCTGTAATCACCACTGGCCATAATGTTCTTCAGAACATCCTAGAATAGAATCTATAAGGATACATTCCCCTGTATCTGTTTCAATACTACCTGAAAAATGGCCAATCATTTGATGTACTTCTGATTTTAAAATAATAAGATTTGATTTTGCAATTCTTTCATAAAATGGTACAAATTTAAGGTTTATTTTGTTAGTAATAGATGTTTTAATACTCCAGGGCTTCATAAAATCCTTGTTATCATATTCAAAGATTATATCCTCACTGAGTTTTGTTATTTTACCATCAACAACAATACAATTCTCTGTCATGCCGGTTCCATCTGTCCACTTCGCACCTAAATTTAGCCCTATGCTTCTATCTTTTATGATTCCTGATGCATTGGCCCAGTTCCAGGTTACTTTATAAGGCCATATGCCCCTTCCAAAATCAAGACAAGCAAATGTATTTTCAGGATTAAAAGAATATATTCTATCTCCAACCTTCAGCATTCCGTCCACAGGAAGACATTCATGTTTAGAAGTAAATTGGAATGATTTTTTATTCCATGGGACTACAACATTCAATGTTTCATGACCTTCAGGGTAAATTACTTTGAAATTAGCTTCCATTGAACTCCCCATAAAATCACTACATTTTGCAACAATTAGAGTGCTTTTTTCGCCACTTATAAAATGCAATTCTAATTTAGAATTCTTAAATGACACAGTTTCATGTACTGTTTTAGGCATTGAATAACCTCTACCAAAAGGAGTCATAATTGTTTTTTCGATAAACTTGTGGGTTTTAAAGTCTAAAAAGTATACAAAAGCCATACCCACATAATCAATATTTGATATGGTAACTGAGAAAAGACATTCATTATTTGTTATACACCAATAATTCCACTTCTTCTTTCGAAGCCATTTACCTTTAAGATTGCAGTTAAATACTGGGTTTCTAGACCAACCAATGCTCTTGTTATCTAAGTTTCCATCATTACTACACAAATTTACAGCTTCAAGAATTTCCTTCTCCTTGTAAAGTGCTATATTTGCCAAATCTCATCACTCCTTTTGAATAATTTAACATATATATATATAATTGTAACACTTATCAGGACAACTTAATAGTTAAAGTATGATTAAACCTAAAATCATATATTAGGTGATAATATACAATACCTGTTTATTTTTGGGAGCACTAGCGGTGGAATTAACCGCACTTGGCCCGCCACGTGGAATGCTATAAAAATTTAAAAGTAGATTAAATAGAATGTGATATCGTTGGGATAAAAAGGGTTTAGTGGACAACTTCTCTTTGTTATTGTATGATTAAAGAAAAATGACATATATTGGAGGAAAATTTATGATAATGGAATTTAAAAATAAGATTAATGAGCTATTGCTTGATTTAGAGAGTAAAAGGCCGGATAATGAAAAAGTCTTAATTGGTTTGGATGGTTTTGTTGATAAAATTGTTCATGTGGTAGGAAAAAGAAAAAGTGTAACAGAATTTGATAGAATAAAAACGATTAAAGAATTTGGAGAAAGAATAGTAAAAGCTGCTGGACTTAGTACTAATTTTGAAATGGTAGTATTGCAGGAAAAACTTGGTGGTAACGGCCCAATATTAAGCAATGCGTTCTTAACCTATGGACTCGGCCTAACTTATATTGGAGCCCTTGGATATCCTCAAGTAGACAATGTGTTTCAACATATGAAAGAAAATGGTGAGGTATATTCCATAGCGAGTCCAGGTACTACTGATGCTCTAGAATTTGAAGATGGAAAACTAATGATTGGTAAACTTGATTCCCTTAATGATGTAAATTGGGAAAATATAAAAAAAATTATTGGTATACCTAAGCTTAGGGAGCTTATAAATGATTCAAGCCTTTTTGGACTTGAAAACTGGACTATGCTTCCACATATGAGTAATATATGGAGGGGCATAATAGAGGAGGTTCTCCCTAATATTAATAATAGTAAAGGAAAAAGATTCATGTTCTTTGATTTGGCGGATCCAGAGAAAAGAACTAACGAGGATATTATTGAAGCACTGCAGCTTATAGAAAGATTTAATGTATACTTCAATGTAATACTTGGACTTAATTTAAAAGAAGCTGTTGAAATAGCAGATGTTTTAGGAGTACAAGGATATAAATGCGATAATACTGATAAGATTGACTTAAAAACATTAACTGAGCAAATATCAAAAAAAATAAATATATATTGTCTTGTTATACACCCAACAATAGAAGCAACAGCAGTAGTTGGAGAGAACTACTATCATGTTGATGGCCCTTATACAGCAAGTCCAATACTAACAACAGGTGCTGGGGATAACTTCAATGCAGGCTTTTGCCTTGGACAAATTCTTAATCTAAGTCCAGAACAATCCTTAATTTTAGGAGTTGCAACATCAGGTTATTATGTTAGAAATGCGAAAAGTCCAAGCTTCGATGTTGTAAAAGAATTCTTAAATAACTGGCGTGATGATAATATATAATAAAATCCATGGACAAAACTGAAACTAAGAGTAACACACTGGTCAGTGCTTTAGAATTGACAGTAAAGAAGATTAATAAATTTAGAGGATGCCCCAAAACTAAAATTTATGGGCACCCTCTTCTTTTTAATGTATGCATAAGATTGTAACAGTTTGTTAGTGCAGAAGGTAAGATAAAAGCATATAATAAAGTAAGATGGGGGGATTTAATATGCAGCAAATAAAAGGATATTTAATGATTGCGCTAGCAGGAAGTTTATGGGGCACTGTAGGATTGTTTGGAAAGATATTTTTTGGTTATAGTTTTGATCCAAAACTTGTGGTGTTCTGTAGACTATTTGTAGGATTTCTTATAATGTTTATCTTTATTTCTTTTAAAGATAAAAAATTATTAAAATTTGATAAAAGGGGATTAAAGTATACTGCTTTAATTGGTTTTTTTTCACAAGCACTTTTCAATGTGCTATATTTTGAAACAATTAAAAGGACTACTATAGCTACAGCCGTTATTTTATTATATACAGCACCTGTTTTTTTAATCATTATGGGAAGGATATTCTATAAAGAATTACTAACCCCTATTAAAATTTCTGCACTTTTTTTATGTATTATTGGTTCATTTTTAACTGTTACCGGAGGATCGCTGGATACTTTAAACATCAACTCATTAGGTGTTCTAACTGGAATAGGAGCAGGTTTCACTTATGCTTTAGTTACTATTATAAGTAAAGCAATCATAGATGATTATCACCCATTGACCATTATTTTATATAGCTTTCTATTTGGTTGGATATTCTTAGTGCCATTTTCTCACCCCTTAAATTTGTTGTATGTAAAATACAGTTTACCTATAGTGGTAAGTATCCTAGGTTTAGGATTAATCCCAACAGTACTTGCATATATTTTGTATATCACTGGATTGTCTTATGGAGTTGAAGCATCAAAAGCAGGTATCATATGTTCCATTGAAATAGTGGTTTCTGTTATTATTTCATATTTATTTTTTAAAGAAGTGATTTTAGGGGTTAAACTATTGGGGATTATAATGGCCTTAGGCTCTATTTTTATCATTAAGTTAGATAAGAATGCAATACCTATTATTAATAAACAGCAAAATGTAAATGAAAAGTTAAACTATATAGGTGAAGAGCTGGAAGATTTAATTGTACTAAATAATACTACATTATTATATTCAGGTGATGAAAAGTGTGAATAATGTATTTTAGTAGTATAAAATATTAATAATTTCTAATGCTATAGTTATAAGGAGTTGATAAGTTTGGACAAAAAAAGATTAGCGGAAATACTTGAATCTCATGGTATTATAAATGTCACATATAAAGATAATCCTGTATGGCTCGAAAGTATTGGTACTGATAAAGATGAAGTTATTCAAGTAAAGGATTTAAAAACAGATAGACTTATACAAGTAGATATTAAGGACTTAAAAGAATAATTTAAAGCTTGAGCTTAGTAAACCATCGTTTTAACTACTGGAATATATTTCGGTGGTTTTTTTTGTAGTTAATTGCAACATCATATGAAATAGTGGCTCCACATTTATTATTCAATTATTCTTGTGTTATAATAATTTTAATTTAGTATAAAAAATAGATTAAGAAATAGAGGAGAAAAAAGCATGGAGCATATAAATGTAAATATTATTGATAAATTCTTCCTGGCATATAGTAGAAATGATTTAAATGGTATTAAACAAGTATTATCTGAAAACGTAAAATGGGTATTTCCGGGGCAAAACCCCTTAAGTGGGACAAAAGTAGGCATTGAAGAGGTTATTTCATTTTTTGATAAGATGGGAGGCATCATGGGAAAATCTAATGTTAAAGTCGAAAAGATGGTTATTGGAGCAAACGATAATTATGTTTTGGAGTGTCAGCACATTCGGACTAATAGAGAGGAAGGAACTAATTTTGACCAGGATATGTGTGTACTTTGGATATTTAAAGATGATAAAATAATAGAGGGTAAGCACTTCATATCAGAGCAGTTTGAAGCAGACTCCTTTTTCAACAAAGTATTTTAACAATATTAATTCTATTGTTAATAATTTATTTTGCCAAAGAAGAATTGATAAAGAACACCTTACAGGTAAAGATAATTTGACATTAAGTTTTATTCAGCTTATGAGTAGTAAAGAAAGCCCCAGAAAGATATCTTTGGGGCTTTTTTTACCTGTTTTTAAAGAAAGTTATTGTTTCGGTGTAAAAGGGTGACCAGATGCCAACGAAAGGAAAATCTTTGAAAGAAACTTAGTTTTCCTCATAAGATTAAACTTTTTTAATAAATATGTGAATATTATCTAGTAGCATTGTATTTTATTAAAATAGCTTTAATTTTTTTATTTTCACAATAATCCAAGGGAGTCATTCCTGTAGAATTTGTTGAATTTATGTTAAAGCCTAGACTTATGAGAACTTTTAAAAAATCTTCAAAATGTTCATCAAAACAGTTAATATAATCATCGTGAAGAAGTGTATTTTTATATTTATCCTTTATATTGATATCCGCTCCAAATTTTACAAGAAGATTCAGAAGCTCAACAGAATAATTAAAGCTGCAGTAAAATACTGGGGTCTTACCGGATATATTGATTGCATTAACTTCAGCTCCTTTATCCAGTATCATAGTTATTACGTCTATCTGAGGTTTTATCCTTGAACAAAGTTTATGAAGAGGAGTTTCTAAGAATTCACTGTGATGACTGTTAATATCAGCACCATTATTTATTAAAAGCTCAATTGTTTTAAAATAGTTATTTTTACTATTATTAATAGCATAATGAAGTATACTTTCCACTTTAAAGTCAGAATTTAAATCCTTAGCCACCTTCAAATAATTTTTTATTTCATCTATGTTGCCCTCTTCAATAAATCTATAAATTGATTTAGGTTCTGCAGAGAATATATTACTGAATATTTTCATGTTTGTTACCTCCTGTTAATTAAAAAATTAATCACCTAAAAGTTGAATTTCTTTCTCCTCATGCCTACGTTTAAAACAAGACCAATGCATATGAAAGTTGTAATTATTGAACTTCCTCCATAACTCATAAAAGGAAGAGTAAGTCCTGTAATAGGCATAATGCCTATATTCATACCTATATTCTGCAAAATAGAAAACAAAAACATAGATATAATACCTGCAGTTAACATTGTACCAAATATATCCTTAGAATCTTTAGCAATTTTAACCAACTTATAAATTAATAATCCATACAAAGTTAGAAGAAAAATTGCACCGACTAAACCCCACTCTTCTCCCACAACTGAAAAAATGCAATCTGTGCTGGATTCAGGGGTGCTTCCAACAGCCGCCCAGGAGCCTTTTAAAAACCCAGTACCCAAAATTCCACCCTTGCCTATCCCAATTTGAGACATGGTCAGTTGAAGACCAGTACCTAGAGGATCTAAATCTGGATATAAAAAAGATATCAATCTATTCTTTTGATAAATTCTAATTAGCCCTGAATTCCAAACTAATGCTATAGTAGCAGACACTCCTATTAAGCCACCAACAATAGTCTTGGAATTTAGCCCCGCAATAAAAAACATGCCTAGAAGGATAAAGAAAAAAAACATAGTCATTCCCATATCAGGCTGCTTTAATAAAAAAACAACTGGGATAATAGCATAAACGCAAAGCTTAAGAAAGTTTTTTATATTATTTATATTTCCGTCCATTTCATCTAATTGTTTAGCAATCATAATTATTAATGCAATCTTTACAAATTCCGAGGGTTGAAATTGAGGTAATGGTCCTATTTTTAGCCAAGACTCTGCTCCATTAACTTTGACTGGCATTATTGCATTAAGTATAAGTAGGAATATGCCGAACCAATATATTATACTTGCATAACTTTGGATAACTTTGTAATCTATAAGAAGTATTAAATACATTACAGACAACCCTATCATAAGCCATAACAAATGCATCTTAAGAAAATGAAAATTTATAGTGGTAGTAACAATATTATTTCCTCTATAAAGATATTGCGTAGCACTTAAAATATTTAACGAACCAAATAACATAATAATTATGCAAATAATTATTATGCCAAAATCTAGTTGTTTAAATAACTTTTTATTAATTCTAAATTTCTTAATCATGTTAGCCTCCATTTATCTCTTGTACTTAGCAGTATATCATATAATTTGAGATTTAAGGCAGATATTTCATGTAATTTGTATTAATATGCAAGTAAAATCATTAAAGGATTTACATTATATGATTAAAAAAAGCTGTTTAAATAGCAAAGAGGTGACTACCCCCGTCACCTCTTTGTTGAAATCTATTTCTTTTCTAATCCACATTCAACTAAATACTTCATTACCTCAAAGTCACTCATATCAGGATATGTTTCTTTTATACCCATTCTGATTACTCCAAGATAATTGTCAGAAGGGTCGTGATATGGTCTTTTATTTTTATTAGTAATGGTAACAATTTCAATACCATTGTACTCTCCTAATGAAATAGTCTGATTATACCAATTTTCTTCATGTCCCTCTTGCTTTGAAATATCTTCAAATTGTTCTTCAGTAACAAGGTACATTCTACCTAAGGCGCTTCCACTACCCTGAGTATCTAAAAATGAAATTCCACCAATTCCCCAAGGAGAACTTTCATTACCATAATACATTTTATAAGGAATAGTTACTGGCCTTGTATCCTTTGGTAGTGATTTATTTCTACAACCGCCATAAGTCACTCCGTTAAATTTACACTTTCCACCTTTAATATAAATTATCAATCTTTCATAAATCAGGTTAGATCCATAGCTTGCATACCAGACATAATCGTTTCTTTTTAAAGCTCCCCTAGGTTGGTTGTCAGAGCTAACTTTAATATTTTTTGAAACATCCTTATTATACACATAGACATAAGCTTCTTGAACCTCTTCATTATCATTAATTACTCTAATTAATTTTCTCGTAAATAAATTAGCTTTTTCCTCAGATATATCTAGTTTTTCTAATATATCATTATCGACAATGTACATCTCGCCTCTAATCTTATCAATCTCATTTTGAATTATTAGTGGATAACTACCGAAATCATATAATTGAAAGCCATCAGCTGTAAAATACCCTGCAAATCTGGCTCCGGATAGGAACTTTTCATGCTTGCTATTTCCCTTCAAAAGCGTACCATAAACAAAAAGCCTTATTATTTTATTACCTTCATATTGAACATTTTCTTCTGGGGTTTGAATTTTATCTACCATAATAGTATCCCTCCTTAAATTATTGTCTTCTACGTGTTAATAAAAGTATAACACGTTAATTGACTAAATTGCTAGAAAAGTCTAAAATTATTACTATAAATAATAGTGCTTATAAAAACAACAGAGGGACGTAATCAAAAACGGTATACTAAGACATTATCATAAACGAATCATATAAGCGAAGTAACGGTAATTGATGTAGGTGATTTTTTTACAGAGAACTCCTATTAGCTGAGAAGGAGGAAGAATTATTTGTCGAAAAAGGCCTCTGAGTTTCACATTGAGCCTAATTTTTAGGGGTAGACTGTGCCGGGAGCTCCCGTTATAGAGCTATAGTATAAGCATTATTAACGATATTTTTAAAGTCGTTAATGAAGCCACTTCAGTGGTTTTTTATGCCGTACTTTATAAGTTCAATATGGTGACATGTTGATAAACTGGGGTGGTACCACGAAATTATGTACTCTCGTCCCCAAGACTATATAGTCTTGGGGGTGAGGGTTTTTTTATTTTGTCTAGATTTTATTATGTTAGGCTTGGAGTGAATTAAATATTAATAAAAAAAGGTGGTATTATTATGTTTAGAGATTATGTTAATATTGAAAATTTAAAAACTATTATGTCAGATGCAAATGAATTTGTTGTTGAGAGAGTTAAAAAATTAAATGATCTGATGGAACAAGGTGTAAATCCATATCCATACAGTTTCAAAAATATAACACATTCGAAATTTATCATAGATAATTTTGGAAATATAAATGAAGAGCAATCATTTACTGTAGCGGGAAGAGTAATGCTTATGCGGAGGATGGGGAAAGTAATATTTTTAACCCTAAGAGACCAAGGTGGAGACATTCAAGCATATTTTAATAAAAAAGCTTTAGGCGAGGAAAAATTCGAATTTTTAAAACTAATTGATATTGGAGATATAATTGGAGTAGAGGGTACTATTTTTAGGACAAAAACAGGAGAAATCACAATAAGATCCAATAATGTGACAATGCTTTCAAAATCCATAAGACCACTACCAGAGAAATTTCATGGTATTCAAGATGTTGACTTAAAACAAAGACACCGTTCACTGGATATGATTATGAATAATGATGTAAAAGAAAGATTTATTAAACGTTCAAGGGCAATGTCAGCTATTCGTGAATTTCTAGATCAGCAAGAGTTTATTGAAGTAGAAACGCCAATTTTAGATACTAAATATGGCGGTGGAGAAGCAAAGCCTTTTGTTACCTTTGTAAATGCAATAGATTCTGAAGTATATATGAATGTATCTCCAGAGCTTTATTTAAAAAGACTTATGGTTGGGGGAATTGAAAGAGTTTATACACTTGGGAGGTCCTTTAGAAATGAAGGAATTGACAGAACACATTATCCAGAGTTTACGCTATTTGAATGTTATATGGCTTATGCAGATTATAAGGATATGATGGAACTTATGGAAAACCTTTATGATTATGTTTTCAATAAAATAAACGGCTGCACAAAGGTTTGTTGTGATGGTGTGGAAATAGATTTTAAGGCACCTTGGAGAAGAGCTACTATGTGTGATTTAGTAAAAGAAGAAACAGGAATAGACGTAGAGCACATGTCAAGAGAAGAAATCGCTAAAAGTATAAATGAAAAAGGCTTATTAGTAGAAAAGGAGCAGGAAGGTCTAGATTTAGAAGAAGTATCTAAAGGAGAACTTATTATAGAGTTATTCGAAGGATACATTGAAGGCAATCTCATACAACCTACCTTTGTAATTGACTATCCTGCTGAATCTTCACCACTTTGCAAAGCGCATAGAAATAATCCTGAACTTATTGAAAGATTTGAACCCTTTGCTTATGGAGTTGAGCTCGGAAATGCTTACTCGGAGCTTAATAATCCACTAAGGCAGAGAGTGCTTTTACATGAGCAAGCAAATAAGCTTAGGGCTGGGCTTGAAACAGCAAGTCCAATGGATGAAGAATTTGCAGTGGCCATTGATACTGGTATGCCACCAGCAGGAGGACTAGGAATAGGTATAGATAGAATGATTATGTTCTTAACTGGGGCTTATTCAATTAAAGATGTTATTGCATTTCCTTTGGTGAAAAGATAATAAAATATATAAAAGGGGATGTCTCAAAATGATTAATTTAATCATTTTGAGACATCCCCTTGAATTGCTATATTTAAGCTACTTCTGATTCTAAATCTTCATTTACAGCATCTTCTTTTGCTTTTATTGAAAGGTTGCAAATTACAAAAGCTAGCACAGTAGGTATAAGCCATGCGAATCCTGAACTGGCTAGAGGAATAAATTTAAGAAATCCAATGCTATTTGGATATATACCATTTATAGTATCTAAAATACTTATAAATAGCGCTGTGTATGTAGTTATAGCAACAACCGTATTACTTTTCACTTTATCACCAAGCAATGTAATAACTATAAGAACAATTACAATTGGATATAAAATTTGTAAAACAGGACCTGCCAATGTAATTATAGAATCAACGTTTTTTGTAGCTATTAATCCACTTACTACAGCCATAATAACAGCAGAAGTTTTGTAAGATACTTTATTCTTTGTAACATTAGCAAAGAATTCTGCTCCACTTGCAAGTAATCCTATAGCAGTTGTTAAGCATGCCAGAGCAACACATAAACCAAGAACAACTGCACCGATACTGCCTAGGTCTAACTTAACAAGTTCTGTAACTAGCTTAGTTCTAGCTATATCTGCTGGAAACAAAGTACTTGTTTGTGTTCCAAGATACATAAGTCCACCATATACAAAGGCTAAACCCGCTACTGACACTAAAGCTGATTTTATAGTCATCTTCATTATATCCTTTGCATTTTCATAACCTTTTGATCTAACAGAGGAAATAATTATTCCTGCAAATATAACAGAAGCCATAGCATCCATTGTTTGATAACCTTCTATTAAAGCTTTTGATAATCCACCTTTGTAAGATGTATTTACAATTGGTCCGATGGGATCAATTATTCCTTTAAATATAATTATAGCCAGCATTAACAAAAGCGCGGGTGTAAGTATTTTACCTATATTATCAATTATTGAAGAAGGTTTAAGCACAAATGCAAGTGTTACTGCAAAATACAATATAACTGCTATGTTTTGTGAAACAGATGGAAATATAGGATGTATTCCAAGCTCGAAAGTTGTTGCAGCGGTTCTTGGAATTGCAAATAACGGTCCTATAACAAGAATTAAAGCTATGCCGGTTATTATAGCAAATTTTTTACCAACTCTATTGGCCATTTTGTCGTAAGTACCATTAATTTTGGCACAGGCAATTACTCCAGCTAGTGGAAGACCAACTCCTGTAATGAGAAAGCCTATTATGGATGCAAAAAATGCGCTTCCTGCAGCTTTTCCGAGGAATGGTGGAAAAATCAGGTTTCCAGCACCGAAAAACATTGCAAATAGTGCAAAACCTATAACAATTGAATGTTTTGTTGAATTTTTCATTAAAGTATACCTCCAGATGAATAAATTTTTGTAATACTTAAATCATCAATAAATGACTTAACAGCGTCCAAATTATAAATTTCTTTAATTTCTTTTTTCATAGTTGGCCTCCTCATTATCCTTAAAAATAGCATTTTTGAAAATATGATTAGTTCCTATGCTATTGTATGTAGCAATTACTATGCCGAAATTTTCTGACTTTCATATTTTTCTGAAAAAAGTTTAAAATTCTGGTAACAACTTGTACTTATCAATGTTTATCAGGGTTATTTTTTGAAATGCAGTTGTAAATATTTATATTTGATTTCTATCTTAATAATAAAAGTGGGCAATTTTTTTCCACCTAGTATGGAAAAAAATTGCCCACTTTTATTTTTGTATCATATGTTGGATTATGTTTTAGATTAATAAGATTTTTTTACTATTTGTGTTATAATAATCAATAAAATATCTAATCTATGAAGGAGAAAATAAAATGATTTATATAAAAAATGATTCAAATAATCCATATTTTAATTTAGCTTTAGAAGAATACTTTTTAAAGGCCTTTAAGGGAGAAGAATATTTCATTCTTTGGCAAAATGAACCTGCCATAATAATTGGAAGAAATCAAAATACCATAGAAGAAATTAATAAGGATTATGTAGAAGAAAATAATATAAAAGTAGTTAGGCGTCTTTCAGGTGGAGGGGCTGTGTACCACGATTTAGGGAACTTGAATTTCACTTTTATTGTAAAAGCAAACAAAGCTAATATAAATAATTTCAAAAAATTTACAGATTCCATAGTGGATAGTTTAGAAAAAATAGGTGTAAAGGCAGAATTTACTGGGAGAAATGACATTACCATAGAAGGGAAAAAGTTTTCTGGAAACTCTCAATATTATTTTAAAGACAGACTTTTACACCATGGTACAATTTTATTTAATTCTGATCTTTCTGTGGTGCAAAATGCACTGCAAGTAAAAGCTTCGAAAATAGAATCAAAGGGTATTAAATCTGTGAGAAGTAGAGTAACTAACGTGTATCCTTATTTGACGGAAAAAGTTTCTGTTAAGGAATTTAAAGAGATTCTTCTTCATTCTATTTTTGAATATAAGGATGTTCCTTATAAAGAATATGTATTAGAACAAAATGATATAGATAAAATCCAGTCTATAGCAGATGAAAAATACGCAACTTGGGACTGGACCTACGGAGAGTCACCGGAGTTTAATATGGAGAAGAGCAAAAGATACCCTTTTGGGCAATTAAATATTAAACTAGATATAAAAGACGGCAAGATAAAAGTCATGGGTATATATGGAGATTTTTTTGCTAATAAAGATTTATCAAGGCTGGAAGAAGGGCTCCTAGGAGTTAACTTTAAAGAAGAAAGCGTAAGAGAGGCAATCCAAGGGGTGGAGTTGCAAGAGTATATTCAAGGTATAACAAATGAGGATTTTATAGACTGTATGTTTTACTAATAATAGGTAGGAGTTTTTTTAATGGAACATCCATAGATTTGTGTAAATCAAATCTATGGATGTTTTTTATATAAAATTAAGCCCTGAAAATGTGGATTGGTTTGTCTATTGCACCATGAGCTGCTTCCATTATAGCCTCTGATAAAGTAGGATGTGGATGTATTGCTTTTGCTACATCATGCACAGTACCTTCTAGTTGCATGGTGGTTACCGCTTCTGCAATCATATCTGTAGCATGGGAGGCTAAAATATGAACTCCCAGGACTTCTCCATACTTTTTATCAGCAACGATTTTAATAAAGCCATCTGTTTCACCTTCAGCAAGAGCTTTTCCGTTTGCTATTAAAGGAAATTTGCTGATTATGACTTCATGACCCCTTGCAACTGCTTCCTCTTCTGTAAGCCCTGCAACACCTATTTCAGGGAAACTGTAAATACAGGAAGGGATTTTATCATAATCAAGTTTTGAATTTTTGCCTAGAATATTTTCTACAGCAACAATACCTTCTGCTGAGGCCACATGGGCGAGCATAAATTTACCGTTTACATCTCCAACGGCATAGACACCTTGTACATTGGTTTCAAGTTTATCATTGGTTTTTATTGAATTTTTATCTAAAGTAAGATTTAATTTTTCTAACCCCACGATATTAGCTTTCCTACCCATACTGAGAAGAATGGTATCTGCCTTCAGGGTTTTTATTTCTTCTTTTATTTTTACGGTAAGCTGATTTTTATGAAAATTTTCGAAATTTACTCCATAAATAATATCAATTCCTTTTTTTATGAGAATCTTTTCCATGGTAGTTCGTATTTCAGTATCGATGCTTCTTAAAATGGTTCCTGACCTTTGAAGAATGGTTACATGACTTCCAAGTGCATTAAATAGAACCGCAAACTCAATGCCTATAACGCCTCCACCAATTACAATAAGTTCATCAGGTACTTCTTTTATGGATAGAAGTCCTTTACTGGTTACAGTGTACCCAGCATCCATAGACTCTTTTAATCCGGGGATGTTTGGAATCATGGAAGAGGACCCAGTTGCAATAATTAAATTTTTTGTTCCTAAGGTTTCTCCATTTACTTGTAGTGTGTTTTTATCTATTACATCACCATTTCCAAAATATACATCTACACCATTTTCTTTTAATAAGGTTTTTACACCACCTGTAAGTTGCTTTACTACAGCGTTTTTTCTATTTTGCATTGCATCCCAATCTATGGACACTGTGTTTTTATCCTCTATGTGAACACCGAATTTTTCTGCATGAAGTATATCTTGATATACATGTGCACTTTTTAAAAGAGTTTTGGTAGGAATACATCCCCAGTTTAGGCATACTCCACCAAGCTCTGCCTTTTCTACCAAAGCAGTTTTTGCTCCTAGTTGAGCGGCTTTAATTGCAGCAACGTATCCACCGGGACCTCCACCCAAAATAATAATGTCGTAGGTTTTCAATTTAATTCCACCTTTCTTAATAAAGTTGTTTTATAAAAAAAGGATACAATGCTAGCAGCAGGGTATCCTTTTTGTGGTTAGCTTAACACTAAAAGCATTGGATCATCTAAGTAAGCTCTTAATCTGCCTAGGAATCTTCCAGCATCTCCACCATCAATTACTCTATGGTCAATACAAATGGTAATAGTAAGAATATCTCGGATCACAATTTCATTATCAATAACCACTGGTTTTTTTGTTATTTTACCAACTCCGAGTATAGCAACTTCTGGATGTTTAATTACTGGAATTCCTGAAGTTGCTCCTATTGCACCGTAGTTTGTAATAGTGAAGGTTCCATTTTGCAATGTATCCAAGGTAAGGGCTTTATTTTTTGCTTTTTCTGCAAGGAGAGAAAGCTCCCTTGACATTGGCAAAATACCTTTTTTATCAGAATCTTTTATTACGGGAACCAGTAAGCCATCAGGTGTGTCCACAGCTACACCAATGTTATAGTATTTCTTTAATACAAGCTCTTCTGTTTTATCATCATAACTTGCATTAAACATAGGATAATCTTTAAGTGCAAGGGTTACTGCTTTTATAATAAAAGGCATATAGGTTAGGTGAACGCCTTGTGCTATTGCCATGGTTTTTGATTGTTCCCTAAAGGCTACAAGTTTCGATACATCTATTTCATCTGTTGCAGAAGCATGAGGAATAACCGATTTTGAAAGCACCATGTTTTTTGCAATGGTCTTTCTAAGCATAGTAAGTGGAACTCTCTCAACTTCTCCTGCAAATTTAAGTTCTGGAATTATTATAGGTTGCGCCGCAGTAGGAGAGACTGGAACTTCAGCTGAAAGACTAGAAGTAGCTTTATTTGTGTCAATCTCTTTACTAGCAAGATAAATATCTGCCTTCATAACCCGCCCAATTGGTCCTGTGCCTTTAATTTTATGGATATCAATGCCTAAATCTTTAGCCAGCTTTCTTGCAACGGGTGTTGCAAGGATTTTCATAGTAGGATCGTCTTCACATGCTACCTTTTCTTCATGGCTAATGGCAATTATTTGTGAGGAAACTTCTAATTCACCTACAACTCCAGCAGTTTCTCCTTCATCTATAGCTTTTGATTTTTTACCTATAGTTTCATTTAGAGAATCATTGCTTTTTTCGGTATCATCTGAAGTTTGAATTTCTACAACTACATCTCCAACATAAATGATTTCACCTTCTTTAGCTTTTGTACTAGTGACGATGCCACCAACTGGAGAGGGTATTTCTGCATTTACTTTGTCTGTTTCTACAAGGAATAAAGAATCTCCTTCCACAATAGAATCTCCAGAATTTACAAACCATTTTAATATTTTTCCTTCTGTAATTCCTTCCCCAATATCCGGGAATTTAAATTTAAACATAATACACCTCCAGTTAAAAATTAACAACCTCTCTTATTTTATGAGCAATGCGATCTGGCCGAATAATAAAATGATCTTCTCCCTTTGGAAGGGGAACAGTAGTATCAAAGCCAGCAAGTCTAGTTGGAGGTGCTTCTAAATGTAAAAATGCACCTTCATTTACGGTAGCAATTAGTTCAGCACCGGGTCCAAAGGATTTAAATGCTTCATGAACAACTAAAAAACGTCCAGTTTTCTTTACTGATTTAAGTATTGTTTCCTTGTCAAAGGGTGCGATAGTTCTTAAATCAATAAGCTCCACGGAAATTCCGTCCTTTTCAACTTCTTCAATTGCATTTTGAACTTCACGAACCATTGCGCCCCAAGCTACTACAGTAATACGACTTCCTTCTTTTACAACCTTTGCTTTGCCAATAGGAATTATATAATCCTCCTCTGGAACTTCTTGCTTGAAGGCTCTATAAATTCTTTTTGGTTCTAAAAATATAACAGGGTCAGGGCTTCGAATAGCAGCCAGTAGCAACCCTTTTGTATCGTATGGAGTTGATGGAATAACTACTTGAAGTCCTGGAATATGAGAAAAAATTGATTCTATACTTTCAGAGTGATGCTCTAAGGCACGAATTCCACCACCATAAGGCATACGAATCACCATCGGAAGGGTATAAGTTCCTCTTGACCTGTTCCTCATTCTAGCCACATGCCCAATGATTTGGTTTAAAGCTGGAAGTACAAAACCATCAAATTGCATTTCTACCACAGGTTTTAATCCATTAATAGCCATACCTACAGCGCTGCCAACTATCGCAGCCTCTGACAGTGGAGTATCAAAACATCTATCTATTCCATATTTTTTTTGGAGTCCAACAGTTGCTCTAAAAACGCCACCTTCAACACCAACGTCTTCTCCATAGGTTACAACAGTTTTATCTCTTGCCATTTCTTGATCTAATGCGTAATTTACTGCACCAATTATATTTAAAATAGGCATACTATTTTCCTCCTTCCTTTAAAAATTCATTATATTCTTCATATTGCTCCACTAAATTTGGAGTCATTTTTTCATACTGATATTTAAAAATATCCTCTAAAGGTACTATGCCAGAGGCTTCTACTTTTTTAAAAGTTTCATTTACGAAGGCTTCATAGCTTTCAGTTTCTTTTAAATCTTCACCTTCAGACCACAGTTCTTTTTCTATTAGGTATTTTTTCATTCTTATAATAGGGTCTTTTTTCTTCCACTCTTCTACTTCTTCATCTTTCCTATATAAAGTAGGATCATCAGAAGTTGTATGAGCTCCAATTCTATAGGTATAAGCTTCAATTAAGGTTGGGCCACCGCCATTTCGTGCTCTATCTACAGCTTCTTTTGTAGCTGCATACATTGCTAGAACATCATTTCCATCCACTAAAATGTTTGGCATGCCATATGCGATACCTTTTTGGGCTAAAGTTTCTGATCTAGTTTGAGATGCCCTACCTACGGAAATGGCAAATTGGTTATTTAATATGACAAATATCACTGGTGATGAAAATACTGAAGCAAAATTTAATGCTTCATGGAATTCTCCTTGAGAAGTTCCACCATCACCTACGTACGCTATTGTTACATGATCTTCTCCTTTGATTTTAGAAGCCATGGCTAGCCCAGTAGCATGATTTAACTGAGAGGCGATGGGCACAGAAATTGGAAGCATTTTTACATTAGGTGGAAATTTACTTCCGGCTTCGTTTCCATACCAGTATAAATAAATTTGTTCTAAAGATACTCCTTTATAGAGCCAAGCTCCCATTTCTCTAAAAGCGGGAACTAACCAATCTCTTTCTTCCGTAGCTGCAATAGAACCAACCTGGGCAGCCTCTTCACCATGGTTTGGAGCAAAGGTTAACATTCTACCTTGTCTTTGATATTGCAAAGCCTTTCCGTCTGCAATACGACTATGAAGCATTGTCTTATATAATATGATTAATTTTTCTTTTTCTAATTTAGGAAGCAAATCTTCATTTATAACTACACCGTATTTATCTAGTACGGAGAAGATTTCTTTATTTAATGAATTATATTTTTCAGTAAGCATAATGAACCTCCTTAAGCTATTTATATATTATATACAGAATATCATTTTAATGTGTGAATTGCAAGATTATTAAGTAATAATTATTATTGAATGATAAAATATTTTTAAGGATTAATCTATTTTTTAATAGACTGCTAAATTTCAATAAAAATAAAAGCAGGCAATTTTTTTCCACATTAGTTGGAAAAAAATTGCTCGCTTTTATTTTTGTATCTCATATTCATTGACTTTATTTTGTAGTTGTCTTCGAGTGATACCCAATACTTTTGCTGTTTTTGTCATGCTAAAGTTATTTTTGACCAGTACGGTTTCTATGTATTTTTTTTCTATTGCAGATCTAAAGGCTTTTAATGTTTGATCTCCTTCATAGTCTGTAGCTGGAATCTCATGTATTAGCAAATCATCTTTTGATATAATACCATTTTCACTAAATACTACCAGCCTTTCGATTATGTTTTTAAATTCTCGTACATTGCCTGGATAGTCATACTGGGTTAGATATTCCCAAACCTCAGGCTCTATGGTGTGTATTTCTTTATTCATTTGCTTTGAAGCCATTGCTATGAAGTTACTAGCCAAACTATATATGTCTTCTTTATGTTCCCTTAAAGGGGGTATTTCTATTATGATGGTGTTTATTCTATAGTAAAAATCTTCTCTAAATAGACCTTGGTCTATTAATTTTACTATAGATTTGTTGGTGGCTGTTATAAGTCTAAAGTCTACTGGGGTACTTATGTTGCTACCTATTTTTTCTATTGCTCTGTCTTCGATGACTCTTAGTAGTTTGACTTGTGTTGATAAGGGCATGTCAGCTATTTCATCTAGAAATAGTGTTCCCATGCTAGCTGATTCAAATCTACCAATTCTTTCTTCGGTGGCACCAGTGAAAGCCCCCTTGCTATGTCCAAATAGTTCGGATTCCAATACACTTTCAGATAGAGAATGACAGTTAACTGCTACAAATGGTTTGTTTTCGCGCTCACTCTGAGTATGAATGAAGTTTGCAAATACTTCTTTTCCTACTCCTGACTCTCCAAGTAAAATGACGTTGACGTTGGTTTTGGCCACTTTTCTAGTCATATCAATAATTTTTTTAAATTCGCTATTTTCTGATTCGAGAACTAATTTCTCTCTTTTATCATAGGTTTTAGAGTTTAGTTCTGATTTTTTGTACTCTTTATATGCTTTTTCTATTTCCTCTATGAGTTCAACAGGATCATTTCCTTTTACAAAATAAGATACTGCTCCTTTTTTCATCGCTTCTACTGCGTTAGGTACAGTGGCATAGGCAGTCATAAGTATGACTTTGATATCATCGTCGTATGCTATTATTTTTTCTAAAAGCTCTATGCCATTCATTCCATCCATCATTAAATCCGTCACTACCATCTGATATTTATTGTGCTTAATTTTCTCTATAGCATCTTCTGCTGAGAGTACTGTTTCTAATATATAACCTTCTATTTCAAGTATTTTAGCTAGTCCTTTTGAGTATGCTCCTTCATCATCTACTATTAATATTTGATAATTTTTACTATTCATTCACTATCTCCTATTTCAATATTAGTATGGGGTCATTTATCTTTGTTGGAAGTGTAATGATAAACTTTGAGCCTTCACCAATTTTACTTTCCACTCTAATTGTTCCTTCCATCTTTTGTACTTCGTTATATACAATAAACAATCCAAGGCCAGTGCCCCCACTTACTTGCTTAGTAGTGTAGAATGGATCAAATAAGTACATTTGTGTATTTGCATCCATGCCTATTCCTGTGTCAGATACTTCTATGATTATATTTTCATAGCTTTTGAACGCTTGTACCTGAAGTATACCTCCTTGCTGCATAGCATTCGTTGCATTTGAAAAAAGGTTTAGTAGGATATGTTTCAGTGATTCACTATATAGCTCTACTTCTAAATCTCTTTCCACGTATAGCTTAAAATCTATATGTTTTTGCTTTAAGGCTTTTTGATTAAGTTCATAAAGATTTGCTATGAAATCTTTGACTTCTATATTGTGTATTTTGTTATCAGAAAGCCTTGAAAAGTTTAAAAGATTATCTATGATTTTATTGGCTCTAGTTACTGAAGTTTCTATTGTATCTATTGCCTCTTTTTTATCCTCTTCTTTTTCCATACGTCTAAGTAAATATGTATAGTTTCTAATGATTCCAAGAGGCGTCCTTATTTCGTGTGCAATGCCTGCAGCAAGCTGACCAACAGCCGCCATTTTACTTGATTGCAACATCTTTTGCTGCGCAAATTTTAAATCAGTGATATCTTCCATCATTATAAGTACGCGCTCTCTAGTGTTTGGTACTTTATCCAGTAGATAAGTTCTCACTTTAAATGTTCTATTTTGATATTCTACTGCTTTTTCTACTGAAGTTCTAGTTTCAAATATGTCTTTAATGAGGCAAACGTCACAGTTGCTTCCTAGTATTCCGTTGATATTTTTGCAGTGCATATGTTTTACCACATCTACAGAGGATCCTATATACTCACAAAATGCTGTATTGGATTCAGCAACAAAGCAGTCCTCGTTTACCACCACCATTAAATGAGTGGTAAGTCCATTGAAAGTAGTCTCTAATTCGTTTTTTGAAATACTGAGTGCATTTGTTTGTTTTTTGACCTCTATTTTTAGTTCTCTGTTCCAATAGTAAAAAAATAGAGCAAATATCATTGCTAGGACTATAGCATATTTAACATAAAGCATATATATCTCAGCGTTATTATTTTTCATGATTAAAGGTGATATGCCAAACCATTTTCCATATATTCTTTCCATGGTGTTATCTTTTTGCAGCTGATATATTGCTTTGTTAAGTATGGTTACTAATCTTTCATTGCCTTTTTTCACTCCTATTAGGGCTGGCCTCTCGTACAAGTATTCATTTAATATTGAATATTCGCGGCTCAGTCCTTCTTGAGTTAAATAATAGTTTATTACTGATTCATCTCCAAGGACCGCATCTACGTCGCTCTTTTCCAGGCGGCTAATAGCGTCTCTTAAATTTTTAGTTTCAACTCCATGTACATCAGTATAATTTTCAGCTAAATGCTCAAATATATAGTCACCTTTTATTGCGGCTATAGTTTTCCCTTTTATATCCCCAGGTGTTTTGATATTAGTATTATTTTTTTTTATTAATATAGCACCTCTTTGATAGTATATAGGATCAGTAAATATAAAGCTTCGAGAGCGATCCTTGGAAGCGTGCATATCGCAAAAATCTATATCTCCACGTTCCAGTGCTGTAAGGGCATCATTCCAAACCATAGGTTTCATTTTTATTTTGACTCCTAGTTCTATAGAAAGCGCATTGAAATAATCTATTACGAGTCCCTCATACTGTCCACTATCTGAATTTAAATATCTTAGCGGTGGGGTATTTTGATCTGATCCGTAAATCAAGTCTCCATATTCTTTCAAATACTCTTTATCAGAGGCATTTAGCCGTTGGTCTTTAGAAAAAAATTCCACTATGTTCATGTTGTGTTCTATTTTGAAATAACTATTTGCAAATATAAGTGCAGTTATTATAATTAAAAATCCTAATATATATTTTTTCTTCATTGTTTTTTTCACCCTGTATTATTATAACATGCAAATAGAATATTTTTTGTTAATTTTGAATACTATGAGTATTAAGTAATAATTATTTGGAAAAAAATATGAGAATACGGAGGAAAACTATGAAGAAAAAATTACTAATAGGTGGTGCTATCGCAATCATATTAATTATCATAAGTGTTATAGCATTTAATAACATAAGTATCTATAAAGAAAAGGAAGAAACTAGAATTATTTATATCATGGATTCTTATGTAAAAAACAATAAAAATTATGTGGTTATAGATTTTATAGAATGGTTAGGACCAGGCGATTGGAGAAAGATAAAAGAAATTGAAGGGTTTAAGGGAAATGAGGAGGAGTGTAAAGATCAATTTTTGTTAGATGATTATTATATATATAATGAAAAGAAAGAAAATATAGTTATGGAAGTTGATAAACAAGCTGAAATAGTAAGACTACCAGTTAGTGGAGAGCCTAGTCCATACAATGGTTCATTTGGAGAATTTTCTATTCATCATCCTCATGAAATTACAATTAAAAAAGGCATTATAACCAAGATAGAGCAAAGGTATATTCCTTGAAACTCCAATGCTCATATATTTTACAATTTTATAGAACCACTTTTGATTTTTCGGTGTATTGTGCAAGGGTTAACTCCGAGTTCTTTAGAAGCATTCACAACGGAGCCATGTTTTTCTATGGCTTTGGGGATCATTATTTGGTCCACTATACCATATACAATATTTAGATTACTATGGCCATTTATTATAACACTAGGCATATCATTTAAAGAATCGTAAACCTCACTTAAGCTCATGAATATGCTAAGGTCATCCTCACTGATAACATCATTAGCTGCAAGGACAATTAACCTTTCTATCATATTTTTAAGTTCTCTTATGTTTCCCGGCCAATCATACTTAGAAAGTATTTTTATTGCTATTGGTGAAAATCTTAAACATCTATTATATTTTTTGTTATAAAAATCAAGGAAATACTTAATTAAAGGAATAATATCCTCTTTTCTATCTTTGATAGACGGAATTTTAATTGGTATAACATTAAGGCGATAATATAAATCTTGTCTGAATTTTTTACTGTTATGAAGTTCCGCTTCAGATACATTTGTAGCACTGATATATCTTATATTTAACCTTATAGGTGTTGTCCCACCTATTCTTGTGAATTCATTTTCCTGTATTACCCTGAGGATTTTTGTTTGCATTGGCAATGGTAATTCCCCAATTTCATCAAGAAAAATGGTACCTCCATTGGCTTCTTCTAAAAGGCCTTTTTTACCACCTCTTTTAGCGCCTGTAAAGGTTCCCTCTTCATAGCCGAAAAATTCAGATTCCAAAAGTTCTGTGGGTATTGCACTACAGTTTATTGTAATAAAAGGTTTTTCTCGCCTGGGACTATAGTTATAAATCATCCTGGCAATAATTTCTTTACCAACACCTGATTCTCCAGTAATAAATATGGATGAGTCATAAGCAGCTGCTCTTATGACCATTTTTTTGATGTTATCAATAACATTACTTTGACTAATATATTCTATAGTTTCAGGCTGTTTAATATCCAGATTTGTGCTTGTTTGTAATTTTATTAATCGGGTAATATCGCGACCAGTAAGTACACCACCCTTTAAATCACCATTATTATGGAAAAAAGGCATAGCTGTGTAGGCAAGGATTTTTCCACTTGGATATTTAACATTTCTATAAATTTTCTCTTTAATTTTTAGCATATCAATAATAATAGGATCTTTTACCAAACCTCTTTGTGATATGTCATAAATGCTTTGACCAAGTGCTTCACAGCGATTAAAGGGCAAAAGAACATCGCAAAGGTCATTCATTTTTTCAATTATACCCTGTTCATTGAAAATAACAATTACCTCATCAATATCATTTATAACATTCTCTACAGTTTTATTATTAATAACAGAGCTATCAAACATATACATAATATTAAGTGAATTACCTTCCGCAGTTAGAATATGTATGCTAACAGGACAAGGGATGCCGTTCATTAAAATACAGCGGTGGCTAGTTTCCTTTTCTAAAATATCTTCATACTTGAAATCTATATCAAGGTCTTGTATATTCTTTAGAATTTTGATTTTTGTATACTCTAAAATACTGTTCATTATGGTATTAGTATATAATACTTGTCCAGTATCATTACATACAATTATCGGATTATATATTTTGTTTAACATATCTTCTGAAATAGTATTCATATAACACCATGCCTTTCAAAATAAAATAAAGCCTTGAAATTACAAAATTAATTGTTAATATAATAACGTTATAATATCATATTTTTCTCGATAAAGAT
Organism: Clostridium estertheticum; assembly: GCF_011065935.2. Classification (NCBI taxonomy): domain Bacteria; kingdom Bacillati; phylum Bacillota; class Clostridia; order Eubacteriales; family Clostridiaceae; genus Clostridium; species Clostridium estertheticum. Next base: position 2,498,137 of record NZ_JAAMNH020000001.1, read on the forward strand.
AGAAAATAATGCATATTTTAAATGTAAAAAATTGAATACGCATAAAAATAATGCATAATGCAACAAAAAATTGCATTATGCAAGAGATTTTAATAAATTCTCGTGTAAAAGCTTGTTAAAAAATAGACTTAGTGTGGTTTCCTAAACAAGTGATATTTGGCATGACTTTTGCTTTAACATATAGTGTGTAAAAGGTTACAATCTTTAAAGGTTTATAATACTTAAATATATATAATGCCTAAATATAAAAAAATATTGAAAGGATGATTAAAATGGATGATAACAAATGGCTATTAAAAGGAATTAAAGTTGTTGAATTTGCAACATTTATCGCTGCACCATGTGCTGCTAGAATGCTTGCTGATTGGGGTGCAGATGTTATTAAGGTAGAGCCTATTTCTGGAGAAAACATGAGGGGTATTGGCTGTGTATACTCATCTCCTTGCCAGGATGATGAAAATCCTTGGTTTGAAAATGAAAACTTCAATAAAAAAAGTATTTGCGTTAATGTAAAATCTACAGAAGGTATGGAAGTATTTCATAAACTACTTGCCGAGGCAGATATTTTTGTTACAAATGTTAGAGTGCAAGCTCTTGCAAAACTTGGATTATCTTATGAACAGCTTAAGGTAAAATATCCTGGTTTAATATTTGTTCAAGCTTTAGGCTATGGAGAAGAAGGTCCACTAAAAGATAAACCTGGATTTGACTACACCTCATATTTTGCAAGAGGTGGTGTTATGTCTTCACTTATGGAAAAAGGTACTACTCCAACAAATGTTGCTGCAGGATTTGGTGATCACTATGTAGGTATTGCTCTTGCAGCAGGTGCATGCGCAGCTCTTGTAAAAAAAGCTAAAACAGGCACGGGAGAAAAGATAACAGTAAGTCTTTACCATATGGGTATTTATGGACTTGGTTCTATGATTATGTCTGATCAGTACGGAAATAAAATGCCAATGTCTAGACTTAGTCCAAACTCTCCTGTTTGCAATTCATACCAATGTAAGGATGAAAAATGGATTCAATTAGCATTAATACAATATGATCAATGGATTGAAAGATTCTTTAAGGCTATTAGTAGACAAGATTTAATGAATGATGATAGATATAATACCCGTAATGGAATGGTGGAAAATGTTGAGTCAATGGTTACTATTGTTGCAGAGGCAATGCTTAAAAAAACTCTTGATGAATGGGAAAAAGTTCTTATTGAATGTGATATTCCATTTGAAAGGGTTCAGTCTTGTGCAGATATTGCAGTGGATGAACAGGCTTGGGCAAACGACTATTTAGTAAAGAAAATATATGATTCAGGTAATGAAGGTATTTTAATCAATTCACCTGTTAAATTTGGAGAAATGGGTATTAGGGAAATGACTCCTGCTCCAAGACTTGAAGAAAATACAGATGAAATCTTAAGTTCAATTGGATATAGCATAGAAGAAATTAAGACTTTAAAATCAGGCAAACTAGTTAGATAGTTTTAGTGAAATTGTAAGTAAGGCATATTACTCGAAATGATAGCATATAAATTTGCAATTTATTTAAAGGTGCCTAAATAGGAAAGGACAGGATAGTATGTATACAATGGGACTCGACATAGGCTCTACAGCAACCAAGGGTGTAATTATTGAAAGTGGTGTAAAAATCGTGGCTACTGCAACTATATCCTCAGGTACAGGTACTACAGGACCTGCAAGGGCATTGAAAGAATTATTTGGGAAGCTGGATATTACACGTTCTGATATTGAAAAGATAGTAGTAACTGGGTATGGAAGAATGAAATATTCTGATGCTGATAAGCAAATTAGCGAGCTGAGTTGTCATACAAAGGGAGTTAACTTCTTAGTTCCTAGTGCTAAAACTATTATAGACATTGGTGGTCAAGATGCAAAAGCATTAAAGCTTAATGAAAGTGGTAAGTTAGTTAATTTTGTTATGAACGATAAGTGCGCTGCTGGCACAGGAAGATTTTTAGATGTTATGGCAAGAGCACTTGAAGTTAATGTTTCAGATTTAGGTGACTTGTCTGCTAAATCTACAAAGGAAATTCCTATAAGTAGTACATGTACTGTTTTTGCAGAATCAGAGGTAATTTCTCATTTATCCAATGAAGTAGCAATTGAAGATATTATTGCTGGTATTCATGCTTCAGTAGCTAAAAGGGTTTCTAGTCTTGCAAAAAGAGTAGGTATCCAGGAAAGTGTTGTAATGGTAGGTGGGGTGGCAAGAAATAGAGGGGTTGTTAGAGCTATGGAAGCAGCCCTTGGACTTGAAATTATTGTGCCAGATTTAGCACAACTTACTGGAGCATTAGGAGCAGCTTTGTATGCATTCGATGAACTTGAAAGTAAAGAACTTAAAAATAATGAACTTGAAAGCAATGAAATTGAAAACTAATCAAAGGTTTGAGGAGGAGAAAAATGAGCGATAAATTATCATCAAAAGAAGTAATAAGCAATTTATTAGCAAAGCAGTACGAAAATGCATTTGAGGCTAAAGCAAAGGGTGAACCTGTAGGTTGGTCCACATCTGTATTTCCTCAAGAGCTTGCGGAGTGTTTTGGGCTTAGTGTATGCTATCCTGAAAATCAAGCAGCAGGAATAGCTGCAAAAAGAGAATCACTGAAATTATGTGGTATTGCAGAGGACACAGGATACTCTAATGACATATGTGCTTACGCAAGAACTAATTTTGGATTTCTTGAAAATGGCGGTTGTGAAAGCTTAGATATGCCTCGTCCTGACTTTCTATTATGTTGTAACAACATTTGTAATCAAGTTGTTAAATGGTATGAAAATATCTCTAAGGAATTAAATATACCACTTATTTTGATTGACACTACATTTAACAATGAATATGAAGTTAGTCAGGAAAGAATAGATTATTTAAAAGGTCAATTTGATGAAGCTATTAAACAGTTAGAAGTGATTTCTGGAAAGAAATTTGACCCTAAAAAATTTGAAGAGGTCATGAAGATTTCTACTAAAAACGGTAAGCTTTGGAAGTATTCAATGAGTTTACCTTCAGCAAAGCCATCTCCTATGAATGGGTTTGATTTATTCAACTATATGGCAGTTATTGTTTGTGCAAGAGGTAAACAGGAAACAACTGATGCTTTTGAACTATTAATTGCAGAATTAGAAGAGAGAATTAAAAATAAGGAAACAACCTTTAGGGGAGAAGAAAAATTTAGAATCATGATGGAAGGCATACCTTGCTGGCCATATATTGGATTTAAAATGAAAACATTATCAAAATATGGTGTTAATATGACGGGGAGTGTTTACCCTGATGCCTGGGCTTTAGAGTACGAAGTCAACGATCTAGATGGAATGGCAAGAGCCTATAGTAGTATGTTTAATAATGTAAATTTAGATAGAATGACTAAATTCAGAATAGATTCTCTAAAATCAGGTGACTGCGATGGTGCTTTCTACCATATGAACAGAAGCTGTAAACTGATGAGTCTTATGCAATATGAAATGCAAAGGAAGGTATACGAAGCTACGGGTTTACCTTATGCGGGTTTTGATGGAGATCAAGCAGATCCAAGGAATTTTACAGAGGCTCAATTTGAAACAAGAATACAAGGTTTAGTTGAAGTAATGGAAGAAAGAAAAATAACTGGAGGTAATGACTAATGAATACTTTTGAAACTGTTTTATCACAGATGAAAGATGTTATTAACAATCCAGGAGCAGTGGTGAAATCATATAGAGAAAAAGGTATCAAAATAGTTGGATGTTTCCCTGTTTACTGCCCTGAAGAGATCATTCATGCTGCTGGAATGTTTCCAATGGGTATTTGGGGAGGCTCCACAGAGATTGAATTAAGTAAACAGTATCTTCCAGCATTCGCTTGTTCAATTATGCAGTCTTGCCTTGAATATGGATTAAAGGGAGATTACAATGATTTATCAGCGGTTATTATACCTGGTATGTGTGACACATTAATATGTATGGGCCAGAATTGGAAGGTAGCTGTTCCACAGGTTGAATATATTTCCCTGGTTCATCCTCAGAATAGAAAAATTGAAGCTGGCGTTGTGTATTTAAAAAGTGAATACAATAATATCAAAAAAAGGTTAGAAGAAATTAGTGGTTGCATCGTTACAGAAGAAAAATTAAATGAAAGTATTGAGATTTATAATAAGTATAGAAAAACCATGAGAGAATTTGTAGAAGTAGCTGCAAAGTATCCCAATATTATTACTCCAATAATTAGAAATACAGTCATTAAGAGTGCTTTCTTCATGGAAAAATCGGAGCATACAAAATTAGTGAAAGTTCTTATTTCTGAAGTAGAGAAAATGCCTGCTGAGAAATGGTTAGGAAAAACAGTATTGTTATCAGGTATATTAGCTGACTCAGAAGAGTTACTAAGTATTCTCGCTGAAAATAACATTGCAGTAGCTGCAGATGATTTAGCACAGGAAACAAGACAATTTAGATTTGACGTTCCAGAAGGATCGGATGGAATAGATAGATTAGCAAGATTTTGGTCCATTTTTGAGGGCTGCTCCTTGGCATATGACCCTGAGAAAAAACGTGGAGCTATTATAACCCAGCAAATAAAGGAAAAGAATATTGACGGTGTTATTTTCTGCATGATGAAATTCTGTGATCCAGAGGAATATGATTATCCACTAATGAAGAAAGAAGTGGAAGCAGCGGGAATTCCTACTTTATATCTTGAGATAGATCAACAAGTTCAAAATAATGAACAAGCTAGAACTCGTGTGCAAACTTTTGCTGAAATGCTAAGCTTATAATTTGAAAATGACTATATAAAAATAATGCTATATCAAAGTTGAAATGGAGGATATTATTATGTTATTTAAAAAAGAACATATACTTTTACAAAAGGCAGTTAGAGATTTTGTAAAAAAAGAATTAGACACACTGCCAGCGGAGATGGATAAGACTGGTGTGATGCCAAGGGAATTAATGGATAAACTAGCAAAGTATAAATTTTCAAGTACAATAGTTCCAAAAGAATATGGTGGAGCCGGTGCAGATTATGTTTCATATGCAATAGTTATGGAAGAAATCAGTAGAAAATGTTGTTCAACAGGTACATTTGTTACTGCTGGATCTTCTCTTGTTGCATTACCTATTATGAATTTTGGTACAGATGCTCAAAAAGAAAAATACTTAAAACCTTTAGCTTTAGGCGAGCAAATTGGCGCCTTTGCTTTAACTGAACCTGGGGCAGGTTCTGATGCAGGTGCGCAGCAAGCAGAGGCTGTGTTAGATGGAGATAACTATATTTTAAATGGTAGAAAGTGCTTTATTACTAATGCTCCCATTTGTGATTTTGCCATAGTAATTGCTATGACTGATAAATCTAAAGGCGTACGTGGTACTTCAGCATTTATAGTAGAAAGTAGTTGGGCAGGATTCTCTCATGGTGCTCATGAGGACAAGATGGGTATTAGAGGTACAGAAACTTCTGATTTAGTTTTCCAAAATGTTGTGGTTCCAAAGGAGAATTTAATAGGCAAAGAGGGTATGGGATTTAAAATTGCTATGAATACTCTTGAGGCTGGTAGAATCGGTGTTGCGGCGCAAGCTCTTGGAGTTGCTCAAGGTGCTTTAGATGAAGCTATAAAATATACTAAGCAAAGAATTCAATTTGGTAAACCACTATCTAAGTTCCAAAATACTCAGTTTACCATAGCTGACATGGAAACTAAGGTATGTGCAGCTAGATTATTAGTTTATGATACTGCAGAAAAGAAAGATGCTCATATGAAAATTGAAAAAGAAGGATCTATGGCAAAATACTATGCAGCAGAGGTGGCTAATGAGGTTGCTTATAAATCGCTACAACTTCATGGTGGATATGGTTATATAAAGGATTACCCAATTGAAAGAATGTACAGAGATGCTAGGATTTTATCTATTTATGAAGGTACATCACAAGTACAGCAAATGGTAATCGCAGCCAGTGTTTTAAGATAGAAATAATATAAAAATTTTTATACTTGGAGGTATATATTTTGAAAATATTAGTTTGTGTAAAACAAGTACCAGATACTACAGAAGTTAAAATTGATAAAGAGAAAGGAACCCTTATTCGCGAGGGTGTTCCAAGTATTTTAAATCCAGATGATGCTAATGCATTAGAGGAAGCTCTTAAAATAAAAGATAAATATAAAGATGTTACAGTAACTGTGGTTTCCATGGGACCACCTCAGGCAGATTATATGCTAAGAGAATGTTTAGCTATGGGTGCAGATGATGCGTTTCTTTTAAGTGATAGAGCCTTTGGTGGTTCTGACACCTGGTCAACATCTAATGCAATAGTAGCAGGTATCAATAAAATCGGACAATTTGATATTATTTTTGCAGGAAGACAAGCAATAGATGGAGATACAGCTCAGGTAGGACCTCAGATTGCTGAAAAACTGCATATGCCACAAATTACATATGTTCAGAACCTTGAAATTAAAGGTAATGAATTAGAAGTACAAAGGCAACTAGAAGATGGATATGAAATCATTAAAGTAGATATGCCGGTATTATTAACAGCGGTTAAGGAGTTAAATGAACCTAGATATATGTCAGTAGACAAAATATTTGATGCATATAAAAATGAAATTGTGGTTTTAGGCTTTAACGATATTGACATTGATTCAAGTCACGTAGGATTAAAAGCTTCACCTACTAAAGTATTTAAATCATTTACCCCACAACCTAAGGGAAAGGGCGTAATGCTTGAGGGGACATCTAAGAACAAGGTTGAACAATTAGTAGTGGCTTTAAAACAAAAACACATTATATAAGTTGATTTGCAATAAATAGGTTGCATAATACTGAATTTATGGAAAAACAAAATACATTATATTAGTTGGAGGTAAACATGGATATGGATTTAAGTTTATATAAAAATATATGGGTATTTGCAGAGCAAAGACAAGGTAAAATTTCTCCGGTTGTAGTTGAGCTTTTGGGAGAAGGTAAAAAGCTTGCGAAGGAAATTGGGGTTGAATTATGTGCTGTGTTACTGGGAAAAGATATAAATGGACTTGCTAAGGAATTAATTTCTTATGGTGCGCAAAAGGTATACCTTGCGGATAGTGCTCTTTTAGAAAACTATACAACAGATGCTTACACAAAAGTTATTTGCGATGCTGTAAATCAATTTAAACCAGAAATAATGCTACTTGGAGCAACTCATATTGGTAGAGATTTAGCTCCTAGGATGTCATCTAGATTAGACACGGGACTAACAGCAGACTGTACAAAACTTGAAATTGACCCAGAGGATAAAAAAATCATGCAGACTCGTCCTGCTTTTGGAGGTAACATTATGGCCACTATTATTTGCCCAAATAATAGGCCACAAATGTCTACTGTAAGACCAGGTGTTATGGACAAAGCTCTAAAGGATGAATCAAAAGTTGGGGAAATTATTAATTTAGACTTTAAATTGTCAGAGAAGGATATAAGAACAAGGGTAATTAAAACTGTAAAAACAAATAAGGATATGGTTTCTTTAGTGGATGCTAATGTCATTGTTTCCGGTGGCCTTGGTCTTGGAAATGAAAAGGGCTTTGAAATGCTCAAAAAGCTTGCAGATAAATTTGGTGGAGTAGTTGGTGCTTCTCGTGCAGCTGTTGATGCAGGATGGATTGATCATTCCCATCAAGTAGGTCAAACTGGTACAACTGTGAAGCCTACTGTTTATATTGCTTGTGGTATTTCTGGTGCCATTCAACATGTTGTTGGCATGCAGGAAGCAGATGTAGTAATTGCTATCAATAAAAATCCATCAGCTCTGATTTTTGGAGTAGCTGACTATGGTATTGTTGGAGATGTATATGATATAGTTCCAATGCTCACTGAAGACTTAGATAACGTTGATGAATTAGTAAAAATGATAAATGCATAAATAAAAGGCCATAAGTATTGTGAGTATTAATTGGTGAAAATCTCAAATTAATATAATAATATTTCCTAGGTAGAATGGATACTGAGGCTGCACGAGAAGAAAGAGAAACTAAGAGAAGTGCATTAGTTTCTCTTGGGTATGTAATATTTGCATGGTGTGTAGCTCAGTTTGGACTTATACCACTTATTTCAAAAGGGTATGGAACAATAGGATATATTTCAATATTTGTTATCATATTACCACTACTTATAAAAGGTATTATAGGATGGAAACCAGTGAACAAAGATAAAAATGTTGCATTATAATAAACGGATTAGAAGTTAATATAAAAGCAGACATAATCATCGCCTAGAATCCCTGTATGCTTATTTTTACTATAAAAGGAGGAAATAAAAATGAAGTTAATTATGTTCAGTGCAAGAGAAGATGAAGTTAGTGCTGCTAGGGTCTGGGGTAAAAAGCGTGAAGTGGAAGTTGAAAATATTTCAGAACCTTTATCATTAGCAAACATTCATTTAGTAAAAGGTTTTGATGGAGTTTGTCTTTGTCAAACAAAAAAGATGGAAGATGGAATTTATGAAGGATTAAAAGATAAAGGAATAAAACAAATTGCATCACGTACAGCTGGAGTTGATATGTTCGATATGGTGGAAGCAACAAAGCATGGATTATTTATTACAAACGTGCCTGTATATTCGCCTAATGCAATTGCTGAATATGCTGTGGCTGCATCACTTAATATTGTGCGCCATGTGAACCATATTAAAGTAGCCATGAAAGATCAAGATTATCGTTGGAGAAAAGAGATTATATCTAAAGAAATAAGATCCATGACTATTGCAATTATTGGAACGGGTAAAATTGGATGCATAACAGCGCAAATATTTAAAGGTTTTGGTGCAAAAGTTATAGGATATGATTTATACCCTTGCGAAGAAGCTAAAGGGTGTATGGAATATGTAGATACTCTTGAAGAGGCTGTTACACAAGCAGATTTAATTTCATTGCATATACCGGCTACAAAGGATAATTTTCATTTGTTTAACAAAGAAATTTTTGATAAGATGAAAGACGGTGTGTTTTTCGTTAATACAGCTAGAGGGACAATTGTTGATACAAAAGCGTTAATAGAAGCTTTAAATAGTGGTAAAATTGCGGCTGCAGCTTTAGATACCTATGAAAATGAATTTAATTATTTTACAAAAGATTTTACGGGTAAGGAAGTTGAGGATGAGATGTTAAAAGAGCTTACTCACCGTGATGATGTATTACTAACACCACACATAGCATTTTATACTGAAACAGCAGTTAAAAACTTAGTTGAAGGTGGATTAGATGGGGCTTACGATATTCTTAAAAATGGTACTAGTAATTATATTGTAAACTAACTTTATTTATAGCCCAGGTTGTTTAAAAACCCAGTATGATTTATTATTATACTGGATTTTTTACATACAATTATGAGGTAGCATTTTAATTTAGATTTAGAGGAATATTTTTTGAAAACTTTTAAGGGAGAAGAATTGGGCATAACCCTTAGAATTTTTAAATGACGGACAAGATAGGAGAGCTTTTATAAACTTTTCCATAGAAACTCTTACATACCACACCATCTCTTACTGCAAGCTCGCCATTTAATACAACAAATTTAATTCCAACAGGTTTTTTAGTTGGTTTAAAGTAATTCTCAAAACCTTCAATTTCCTTTAAATCAAATAAAACTATATCAGCAGTCTTACCTACAGCTATTTCTCCCATATCTTTAAGGCCTAAAGTTTTTGCAGGCAGATATGATATCTTATATATAGCATTCTCAAGAGAAAGAGCCTTTTTATCTCTCACAAATTTACCAATAAAAAGAGGATAGTTCCCATAAAGCCTTGGATGTGGATTTCCTGCTGGTATGCTATCTGATCCTACCATTTGCAGTGGATGATTTATTAGTTTAATAGTATCCTCCTCGGAAAACACATTTAGAGTTACTATTGCTACCCCAAACTTTTCTTTAATAAGCAGCTGCAGTGCAAAATCTAAAGGATCAATACCTAAATCTTTAGCAATGGTGCCTACAGTTTTTCCAACGTATTTTAAATTTTCCACTTCTTTTACTGAAGTTATAAGTATGCCATCCCAACCTGTAATTAAGCTATAATTGTCCCAGCCACTATAGTGAGTTTTGATACTTCTAAGCTCTTCTTTAAGTTTTAGGACCATTTTTTTATCTTGAAGCCTTTTAACCATTTCGCCGCTCCCGCCAGCAGTAATCCAAGGTGGTAAAAGCTGAGTCATAAGAGTGCTTCCAGATAAATATAAATGCTCATCAAAGGTTATTTTAATTCCTTTTGCTACTGCATTATCTACATAACTTATAAGTTTTTCAGCATCTGAGCCCAAATCCTTGGAGTTATAAGAGCGCATATGAGAAATGTGAAGCCTTACTTTAGATTGCTTGGCTATATAAATTATTTCTTCTAGAGCATTTGTGATAGTATCATCATGATTTCTAAGATGAACCATAACAATTCCATCATACTTTGCTATAACCGTACATATAGCTATTAACTCTTCTTTTGTGCTGAAAATTGCAGGTATATATTGAAGCCCTATAGACATGCCAAAAGCACCAGCTTTCATAGCATTCTCTGCAATTTCACACATGGCATTAATCTCCTCTTTAGTTGGTATTCTACTATCAAAGTTCATAACACTTGTCTTAATTGCTCCATGGGAAATTAAAATGGAGAAGTTGTTTTTTAGTCTTTTTGAAGCTATTTTATGTATATAGTCGTCTAGATTAGAAAAACTCCACTTAAATGAAGGATCTCCAACTACTCCTCTTATATAGTTTTTCCATATGCTATTTTCGTCTTCAATACAAGGGACGACGCCTAAGCCACATTGTCCTACGAGCTCTGTGGTTACACCTTGCATTAGTTTTAAATTTTGAATATTTTCATCCATAAAAGGTACTAAATCATTATGGCTGTGTACATCAATAAACCCCGGGCAAACTATAAGTCCATTAGCATCAATAATTTCTAAGGCTTCTTCATCAATATTACATTCGATTTTTACAACTTTTTCATCTTTTATTCCTAAACTTCCTTGATAAGAAGGATTGCCTGTACCATCTAATATACGACCATTTTTTATTATTATATCTAACATTTCAATTCATCCCCTTATTTTAAATATAGTACTTTACTGATTATTATGCAATAAAAAACTGTAGTAACTTCACAGAATAAAACAGTGGTTTTGGCCAGCAGATAAACAATCTTTTGAAGAAAAAAATAGGTAGGATATATAAAAAGATGTCAAGAACTTTTAGAGTAATTAGGTTATAATAGTAGGAAAAACATTTAACTAAAAAGGAGAGAAAATTATGACAAAAGAAAAGCTGCTTAATAATTCAACAATAACCGTAGAAACAATAGTTAATGCCACCGTGGAAATAGTATGGAAATATTGGACAGAACCACAACATATAACTAAATGGAACAATGCTTCAGATGATTGGCACACACCGTTTTCTGAAAATGATTTAAGGGCTGGTGGTAAATTTCTTTCAAGAATGGAAGCTAAAGATGGTAGCTTTGGATTTGATTTTAGTGGTGTTTATGATAAAGTGAAATTAAATGAGATTATTTCTTATATTTTAGATGACGGGAGAAAAGTCAAAATCACCTTTATAAGTCAAGAAAATAATACAAAGATACTCGAAGTTTTTGAAGCTGAAAAAACCAATTCAATTGAGCTGCAACAGAAGGGATGGCAGAACATTTTAGATAATTTTAAAAAATATATTGAGAAATCAACAATTTGAAAATGTAAACTGAAAAGCAGGTATCTAACGCAATATTTGTGATAGAAAACTGCTTTATTACTATATATACTTATTATATACGAGGGGATTCCCACCAAAGGTGCATCCATGATCACCGGGTACAAAAGTCGTTGAAGCCTTTTCATTGGTAATCCGCCGCCTAAAGCCTTAGCGATACAGATTACATCAGGAATAACTGAAAATTTCTTATAAGCAAATAGACTTCCCAGACGTCCCATGCTGCATTGCACTTCATCCGTTTGATACTTCTCCTGCCCGGTAACAGAAAGTGCGCCCATAGTTCTACCATGAAAAGAGTTGTCCATATATATGAATATATTTTTATATGGCACCATAAAAACACAGTGGATTTTTCTTAATATTTTTAAAATTCACTCTAATTTTTTAACCAATACTTAACGAAATATATCTTGTCTTTTGATTTAATACTATGTATAATTACTCACAGAAATAAATGTGATATGGGGAGGTAGATCCATGGAAAAAATGTCTTTTGAAATTAGAAAAGCGGTTTATACCGACATTGAAGAAATACGAATACTAGCAAAGGAATCCTTTAAGATGTATACCGAAAATGCTGCAATTACAGAACTTATTGCACCTCTTGAGGAAACCTATGAGGAGATAAAAAAGGCTATAGAAACCACTGAAGTTTTTGTAGCTCTATATAACGAAGAAGTTATTGGTAGTGTGAGAATTGAAATAAAACTAGATAGTACTGCTTATTTAAGTAGATTCGGTGTTTCACTTTCACATCAAAATAATGGTATTGGTAAAATATTAATGAATGCAATTGATAACTTAATGATAGAACTGGGGATTACCTCTTTATATCTTCACACTGCATCCAGAATGTTTTCACTTATTAGATTTTATTATGGAAGAGGCTTTTATATAGAATCCACAACTAATGATCGAGGATATATAAGAGCATTGCTATGTAAGGAATATATAGCAGATAAAAGTGAGGATTCCTTAGACAATGATTATGAAGATCGTTCAGTAGTATAGTAGAAATAATAAGTAAAACAAGCTGAACTTGGCTTAAAATAAAGCTGTGTCAAAAATATTATAATATTTTTGACACAGCTTTATTAAAATTATAATCTATTGCATCTTTTACAAAACCTAACATATACATTGCTTCTTCGTTGGTTACAATAGGACTTTGATGAAAATACATAACGTAACTTAGAAGTACTTTTCCCTGATAATAAAGAATATACTACTAATGGATATGACTGAAATAATTTAACTTAAAAGGGAGGGGCTGTGTACTGTGGTGTATACTAATATAGATATTATAAATGTGTTTAATAGAAATCTATTAGAGGCGCAGGATGAATTAAAGCAGTTGAAATTTCGTGCTACTGATAGTACACCTAGCTTTACAGCATTGGGTGGTTGGGTATTTGAGGAGACAATATGTGATTGCTTTTCAAAGGAATTAAAAAATTTACCGTTAAATAGGTTGGTACAATTTCAAGTAAAGGAACAGTTCAAGCTTAGCGGTTTTAAAACTGGAAGCAGGGGAGTTAGTGATTTTAGAATAAGCAATGGAGATAAACATATACTTTTAGAGGTAAAATCAAGTGGTCTTCATAGCCCTAAGAATTTTGTTACTTATAAAGCCTACCATGGAATTATTAAGGCACAAGTAGGATACGAATACTTATATATAACTGGTTGCGAAACGTCGAAACCCTATAAACAAGAGACACAGAATATATTTGGAGTTGAAAATTCCTTCTTTTTAGATACAGATACAGATGCTTGGGAAAAGTTTGTACAAAGAGTATATGATATCCTTATATAAATTTAAATAACCTAAATATGAATAAAAAAAGCGCAAGGATTTTATCAATCTTCTTGCGCTTTTACTATAGGGCAGACTACTGCATTTATAAGAAAAAAATGTATTTTTATATACAAATATAGTATAATATAGTACTATGATAATGGGTGATTAATATGAAACTCCACGAAATTATTCAGGGTTGTATTAATAGCAAATCTGATTTTAATATTATTTCTTTATATATTTTCAAAAACATTTTTACTGAAAAAATTTACTAATATAGAAATTGATAATACTCATACAAATATCAAAGTTGTGCTTAATTACATTGAAAGAGATCAATAATAATGGTTTCAATAATTTTTTCCTTAGGTATTTTAACATTACTTGCACACAGTGTAAAAAATGGCAGCAGAAGGAATTGAAACAGATACAGAATTTGCTCTGTTAAAGGAACTTAAGTGTGATTCTATTCAAGGGTATTTAATTGGGAAACCAATGATATCCTTTGATTTTGGAGAAAATTTTATCAAGTGAAAACTACCCAGTAGTTATTTTAAATAGCTATCTACTGGGTGATTTTTGTGTATTTTTCCTCTGGATTTAACAAATATATCTCTTCCTAAATCTTGTGCTTAATTATCAAAATTTCTTGATATGATAGCCATGAGATATTTGTATAATAAAAAGAAGAAAGTGAGTTTGAATATAATGAATTGCAAGCCAAGAATAAAAGGAATAATACTTGTAATAATAGGGGCTACACTATGGGGTGTATCAGGCAGCGTTGCTCAATTCTTGTTTCAGCAAAAGGGATTTAGTGCAGAATGGCTTGTTGTTATTCGTCTACTAGTATCAGGAATAATTTTATTATTATATGCTTTAATAAAAGGTAATAAGAACATATGGAAAATATGGGAAACTAAGCATAACTGCTGGAGTCTAATAATTTTTAGCATTATAGGGATGGTAGGTGTGCAGTATACATACTTTGCTGCTATTAAATATGGAAATGCTCCAACAGCCACGATACTTCAATATTTATCAGCGGTGATAATTGCTTGTTATTTGATTATTTTCAATAAAAGAATTCCGAATTTACAAGAAATCATAGCCATTATACTCGCAATGGTGGGTACATTTTTTATTATTACAAAAGGCAATATACATATCCTGTCTATTTCTAAGTTAGCATTATTTTGGGGAATTTGTTCGGCGTTTACGGCAGCTTTTTACACATTGCAACCTCGTTATCTTCTTGCTAAGTATGGTTCTACAATTGTAGTTGGATGGGGGATGCTCATTGGTGGAATAGCTTTTAGTTTTGTCCATCAGCCTTGGACATTTACAGGTCAGTGGTCAATTATTTCAATGTTTGCTGTTATATTTGTGGTGTTATTTGGAACACTTATCGCATTTTGCTGTTATCTGGAAAGCTTAAAGTACATACAACCAACAGAAACAAGTGTACTATCTTGTGTTGAACCATTATCTGCAGCCTTTTTATCTATATATTGGTTGAATGTTACTTTTGGCGTATCGGAATGGTTAGGAACGGTGTGTATTATAGGTACAATTATAATTTTGTCTCGGGTGAAAAATAAAGGGAGCAATAAGGGGGAGTAGATTATTTGTAGGGATATCTTCAGCATCTAAATAACCTTTAATATTGACTACTCCCTTTAAAAATAAGACAAGAAACATATTATGCATATAATATGTTTCTTGTCTTATTTTCTTTGAGCAAGAGCCAAGGAATATTAGCTGGCAACTTCTGACTATGATTTAATTCTTCTATGGTTTAGCTATCATAAACAATGTATTATTATTCTTTCCTGCAACAATTCTTATGAACCCAGCTTTCTAACTCTGTATAACAAATTACTTCTCCTGGAGCAATAGGGTTACTACATACCTGACAAGTTGAGTTATAGTCAGCTATCTTTGTTTTCCCCAGCCATAGGGGTTTATTAAGTTCTATTAATTCCTTTTGTAGTTCATCCTCTGTAAATCCCTTGCAAACTAACTCACGTAAATAACCAGAAAAATTATTGTCTCCATGAGTTAATTTAGATTTTCTTAATGCTAACCTATACACATGTTCTGGCATACTAATTGATATTTTTCTAATCATTATCAATAACTCCTATAGTATTAATATCTACTTATATAATATGACGATAAATATAATTGGTGCATACACTGTATACAAAATAGCTACCTTTGTAGATTAAGAGGCTTAGTGGAAGAGAAAAAAATATTTTTTCATTGAAATGTATAAATATTTTTCAGTGGTTTTTATTGTGAAGTTTTAACAATTACAGGATAATATCAGCAATTTATGTATACTCTATTAGTACATCACAAAAATTCTGTGAATAGAGGGTTTATAGTTATGACTACAAAGAAAAATAATTAGTTTTATGGTATTGCGATGGTAATAAAGCTAAAGATAAGCTTATAAATGTATAAGGCGTTAATATAATTGAGAATATTATGAATTATCTGTATATTTAAAATTCATAATGCTATAAAATTTAATAAAATATATTGCTATAATGCAAGAATGGAGATGTTTTATGGTTAAAATACTATTAGGGTCACTGATTTTGTTTGTATCATACTTTGCTTTTATTTATTTCTCAGATGTTCTCAGAGCGGCAAAGACAGGAAAAATCAAAAATAAAAATTTTATTGTTTTTGGTGGAATAGGATTTATAGCTAATTTTTTTGATACTTTAGGAGTAGGAAGCTTTGCTATTATAACATCTATAGTTAGGTTCTTCAAATTGACGGATGATAGAACCCTCCCTGGCACTTTAAATGTATCTTGTACGATTCCAACTGCTTTGGAGGCGATTATTTTTTTAACTGTTATAAAAGTTGATAAAATAACATTGATTTCAATGATTATGGCTGCAGTTTTAGGTGCAATAATAGGAGCAGATATTGTTGCCAAATTTAACATAAGAGATGTAAGAATTGGAATGGGACTCGCGCTAATTGTGGTTGCTGTTATGATGCTTTCGGGACTGCTTCATCTTATGCCAATTGGCGGAACAGCCAGTGGGCTTATAGGAATTAAACTTATGGTTGCTATTGGTTGTAATTTTATACTTGGAGCACTAATGCAACTTGGTGTTGGCCTGTATGCTCCTTGCATGGCACTAATTTATGCACTTGGAATGAACCCTCTTGCTGCTTTTCCAATAATGATGGGCTCCTGTGCTTTTCTAATGCCTGCGGGATCTGTTCAATTTGTAAAAAAAGAAGCATATGATAGAAAAGCATCTATAGCTATTACTCTGTTTGGAAGTGCTGGGGTATTAATTGCTGCGTATATTGTTAAATCACTGCCACTAAATATTGTTAAATGGTTAGTGCTAATAATCGTAATCTATACATCTATTATGCTATTAGTATCTGCCCATCAAGCACGAAAACAAGTGAAAAATTCATAGAGATATACTCTTAGCAAACATAAACTTGCAGTTTCTGTGAGTAACTGTTGGTATTGCAGAATAAAAGAGATAATCATTACAAGGTATTTATATTACATTGTAATATTCCCTCCTTCAATATATTATTAATGTGGTTGGAACTCATCCTCATGAGGATCACATAGGTGGGCTTGATTATATAATTAATAGATTTAAGGTAGGAAAAATATACATGCCTAAAGCTACATCAACTACTAAAGCATTTGAAGGTGTAGTAACAGCCATTAAAAATAGTGGAATGACCGCTACAGTTCCAACACCAGGAAAAGGCTTTAAAGTAGGGGATGCTACCTGTGTAATTATAGCACCAAATGGAATTAACTATGAAGACACTAATAATAATTCTATAGTTATTAAAGTAAGCTTTGGAGAAAATTCTTTCTTATTTACTGGAGATGCTGAAGCGATTTCCGAGAATGAGATGTTAGCAAGTGGTTATGATCTTCAAGCAGATGTACTTAAAATAGGTCATCATGGTAGTAATAGTTCAACAACGCAACAGTTTTTAAATGCAGTTAATCCAAAGTATGCAGTAATAAGTGTTGGAAAAGAAAATAATTATGGTCATCCTGCAAAAGAAACTATGGATAGACTTATAGCTCAAAATATATCTGTATACAGAACTGATGAATCAGGTAATATAATAGGAATTTCAGATGGTAAAAACATAACTTTTAATGTTATTCCAAGTGTAAGCATAGACAATAATCCAAGTATTACAGATGTAAAAATAACATCTATAGATTTAGCAAATGAGATAGCAACAATTAAAAATTTTGGAGCTACTGATGTAGATATGACAGGCTGGAGCTTGTTAAGCACAGAAGGAATGCAAAATTATGATTTCCCAGATAAATTTATTTTAAAAGCAGGTGCCAGCATGAATATTACCAGTGGAGCAAATGCTAAGGATGATGAAGTGGTATATTTGAAATGGACCGGATCCAATATTTGGAACAATCTTGGAGATCTAGGGGAGCTTTATGATGCAAACGATGGATTAGTATCATCTAAGTAAGGGTAACTGTTATCTGTAACCTTTAATATTTAACATATCAGAAATAGTTTTAATTTGATAGCCTTTAGCTTTAAGTTTTTCAATAATTTGTGGTAATGCTTCAGCAGTTGCAATTTTATCAGCGTTACTATGCATAAGTATTATTTCACCAGGACGAACATTATTAATAACAGTATCAACAATATGGTCTTTTTCCTTTTGAGACCAATCAAAGGTATCTAGTGACCATATAGCCATTTTATAATTATTTTCTCTAAAAACATTAATGACGTTATTATCTATAGCACCATAAGGTGGTCTAACTATGGAAGGCTTTTTTCCTATAAGCTTATATAATATATTATCAGTAGATGTAAGTTCTTTGGTAATGTCTTGTGAACTAAGCTTACTTAAATCAGCATGTGTATAAGAATGATTTAAAATTAAATGCCCTTCATTAAAAGCTCTTTTTACCACTTCAGGATTAGCTTTGGCACTTTCGCCTATAAAGAAAAAGTTAGCTCTTATATTATACTTTTTTAATATATCAAGTATTTCGGGTGTTATTTTTGAATCGGGACCATCATCAAAGGATAAGGATACGACTTTTTCTTTTGTTGGTCCATTTAAAAATATAACGCCAGGATTATCCCTTGTAAATTTAACTATATTATTTTTCCATTTTATATTACTTGCAAGTTCCTTTTTAGTGAATTTATCTGATGAACCTAATGGGTATAATATTTGGGCATCTTTATTATAGGACGTAGTGTAAATATTTCTTTCATTTATACCTAAGGCATTATGTGATTTTAAAAAATCACCAAAGAGCAAAGAGTTTGTTAAAATAATTATCAATGATATAAAAACAAAGAAATTGGTTTTCTTAGTACGCATAACAATGTCCTCCTTGAATTATTTATTATTTTATCTTATCTTCGTAAAACAGATGTTGGTTTATGCTAGCAATTATAATATTAAATGTATCGTAAACTTATATAGATTTTTATTAAAGTAAAAAAGAACCTAATTGGCTCTTCATTATTGTTGTAACAATCTTTTAAGTCCTTCTCCTTCTTCTTCCTGAAATAATATCCACGAATAATGCTATTGCAGCTATTACAAGTAACCAATGAATCATAAGACCGCCAATGCTAAATATAAACCCCAAGAACCAAAAAATTAATAATATTCCACCTATCCAACTTAAAAAACCCATTTAAAACACTACCTTTCATGTATTTAAATAAATATATATTTACTAAATCTCTTTAAATATTATAATTACCATAATTTCATTATGTATACTCATTATATTCATCATCAAATCTTGAATAATATCAGTTGAAATAGCAAAAATTATAAAAAAATATGTAGCATACTTAGTGATAAAGATACTGAGGACATTTTGTTCATAATTAACCATAGAGAATTATTAATACAATATTAACATATATTCTGTAATTATATGATAATATTGTATTAAGTTTATGATAAAACCAAGATTAAGTATAAAATTGTATATTTAAAAAAAATCATAAACAATGAAGGGAGAATTTAATATGGCAGTTAGTTTGAAAAAAGGACAAAAGGTGGATCTAACCAAAACAAATCCTGGTCTTAAAAAAGTACTTATAGGGCTTGGTTGGGATACAAATAAATATGATGGCGGCTCTGATTTCGATCTAGATTCAGCTGCTTTTCTTTTAGGTGAAAATGGAAAGGTATCTGGGGATGGAGATTTCATTTTTTATAATAATTTAAATCACGCTTCAAATTCTGTAAATCACCTAGGGGACAACTTAACTGGTAATGGGGATGGGGACGACGAACAACTGAAGGTTGATTTATCTGTTGTTCCACAAAACGTAACAAAAATTGATTTCACAGTAACTATTAACGATGCAGAAACAAGAAAACAAAACTTTGGACAAGTTTCTAATGCGTTTATAAGAATATGTAACGAAGAAACTGGGGCAGAATTAATAAGATATGACCTAGGAGAAGACTATAGTATAGAAACAGCTGTAATAGTTGCAGAATTATATAGGAACGGAGCAGAATGGAAATTTAACGCAATAGGTAGTGGCTTCGAAGGCGGGCTTGGCGCTCTATGTTCAAATTTCGGAGTGAATAATTAAATCAATTATAAAATTAAAAGAAGGTGCTTATAGTGACTATTAATTTGAAAAAAGGACAAAAAGTTGACTTAACAAAAGGAAATAGTGGAATATCAAAAATAGTGGTTGGACTGGGTTGGGATGCTGTAGCTTCATCTGCAGGCGGTGGTCTTTTTAAAAAAAAGGCTTCAGATATTGATTGTGATGCTTCAGTTTTAATGATAAATAGTGATGGTAAACTTAAAGGTATAGAAAATGTTATATATTTTGGGAATTTGGAAAGTCGTTGTGGGGGTGTAGTACATACTGGAGACAATAGAACTGGTGATGGTAATGGTGATGATGAACAGATACTTATAGATTTATCGAAAATTTCTGAAGGCGTAGATAAATTAGTATTTGTTGTTAATATTTACGATTGTATTAAAAGAAATCAAGATTTTGGCCAAATTCAAAATGCATATATAAGAATTGTAAATACTACAGATAATACTGAATTATTAAAATACAATCTATCTGAAAGCTATGCAGGTAAGACTTCTCTAATAACAGGAGATATTTATAGACATAATAATGAATGGAAATTTTCAGCTATTGGTGAAGGAACAAATGAAGGTTCACTAACTGGCCTTATTGAAAGATATAGAAAATAAATATTTAAAGTAAAGGGTATATCTTAGATAATTAAGATATACCCTTTACTTTAATAAGCTTAAAGACTATAAATAACCCCGCTGTATATTATATTAACAGTAAACTCTTATAAACAGATGGGATATTTTTTATAATATCAAGTGTAATTGAACTTACAAAAACCAAAATGCAATCTAATAAAAAGTGTCTTTAGAAAATGCATTTTCCCATTCACCTTTATAATATATAGAGCCATCAGACTTGTATGCAGTTCCTAAGCCATCTGGGCCGTCATTTTTTAATTTGCCGACATATTTATCGCCACTATTAAAATAATAAGAACCTATGCCACTACAGATCGGAATTGATTACAATATAATTAAATATATCTATATTATAACATAAATATATAAATTGTATAATTAGATGTGAAAATAATCTCAAAAAATTATAAACCGTTTATTTCAAGTCAGAACATTATAGGGAAATATTGTAATTTTCACCATGTATAACCTGTTTACAATTTGTTAACAATCTGATATAGTTTAAACGGATATCAAAAGATACCTATTGGGAGGTAGATGACATGACAAGATTTGCATCAAGGGGTTGCGCCTTTATAGTTGCTGTAGCTATGCTGGTTTTTGTATTACCAATTTCACTGGCAAATGCTCAAACAAAGACTCTTTCAGAGGCCATAATGAAGACAAATATGGCAACATCAGTGGAGAGCAATGGAAAATTAAACTTGACATTTAAGGCTGAAGGACTTTCGCAGCAAGGTCAAGAAGAGTTTGCAATGGTAAGTGAAATTTTAAACAACTTACAAGTAAGTTGCAATTCTAAAATATCTGGAAATAGTAATGGAACGATTTCAAGGCAATATGTTAAGATGTCAGCAACTGTAGGTGGAAGTCCTTACAGTGGAGAATTATGGAGTGATATGAACCTTACTGGTAAAACCCCTGTAGTTAAGGAAATTGTAAAAGCACCACAGCTATTTGAAATGATGTTATCTCCTGAATATATGAATAAATATATGCTACTCGATTTTAATCAGATAAAGAAAATACCGGAAATAGATGCTGGAATAGGTAGCATGGATTTTGGCAAAATGCTAAGTGAAAACAAAGGATTACAAGGAGCGATATTAACTCTTATTGAGAAATATTCGTCACAATTAAGCTCAGGTTATAACTTTATATCTGAGGAAGGAAATGAATATAAAGTTAAAATTGATGACGCCACATTTAAAGACCTTATAAGAAAAGTAGTTAATTTGACTGCAAAAAATGAAGAAATACAAAAACTCATAAAAGATTTAATTCTTACAGAGATGAAAAATAGTGGAGCATCAACTGAAGAAATTAATAACTCAAAAGTTGATATGCAACAGATGTTTACTACACTTGAATCACAAGGGTTTTTGGACAAGTTTAATCAAATGATGGACAAGCTTGAGGATGTAAAAATTCTTGGAGATAAAGGAATTGATATTACATATACAATTGACGAAAATGGATATGTAGCAGGTACAAAAGGTGTTATAGAACTTGTTGTAGACATGGCAAAGCTAGATAAAGTATTTGCTGAAAGTGCAATTGAAAGTGAAAGTATCCCAACAGGAATATATATAGTGGGTATAAATTTCGAAGTAAATAACAGAAATATTAATGGAAAAGTAAATATAGTTATACCAACACTTACATCAGCAAATTCATTTAATATTGTGGAATTATTTGCTGAACCACAACCTCAAACAGAACCAAAACCGGTAATTGTCACACACACTGTTACAGGTGGTCAGCTTCCAAAAACCTCTACACATTTGTATGAGATACTTCTTATGGGTGGATTTTTAACGCTGGTGGGTGCCTTAACTTGGCCACGTAAAAAGCGTTATGAATAAAGTAAAACTATCATGGGGCAAGATATCCCTGGCATTTTTAGTCTTGGGATTAGGATGTATTTCTTGGTCACTGTTTAGTATATGGACACAGTCCCATTATACAGGCTATGACGCTACCAGTAGCGATTTAATCCCAGCAACTTTTTTTGTAGATCAAAGCAAGTTAAAGGGAGACAATACTACTCCTGTGGAATCAGATCCTATCCTTTCTCATAAATCACTTTACCCTTTATATCCTACAGAGGGTGATAATATTGGAAGTCTTACGATTCCAGCATTAAAGAGGAAACTGCCCATTTTTCAGGGGACCGGTTCGAAGGAGCTTACGAAAGGTGTAGGGCATTTCTTGCAGAGTGTACTTCCTGGGGAAAATGACAATTGTGTTCTCGCTGGACATCGGGATACGGTATTCAGACAATTAGGCAATCTTAAAATAGGGGATAAACTAATTGTTCAAACATCTGCGGGCGTATTTACCTATGAGGTGAGTGGGACACGAATCGTCCATGAAGACGACAAAACGGTGATTGTACCTACCGACCATGCCGTCTTGACGGTGACAACCTGCTATCCCTTCGATGCTATTGGAAATGCTCCGGATCGCTATATTGTCTCCGCAGCTTTAATAAAAAGTAAGTAAAACATTTAATTAAATAGCTCCTTCGAAAAACCCCTGTTGTTATAAGTATAAATTAATAAAATCCTATCCCTACAATTATATATGTAGAGATAGGATTTTATTTTTATTTGCAATTAATAATTTTACATAAAAATTAAGGATACATTAGCATAATAACTTGATTTGGTGTCGTTTCCAGTTCTACTTTATAAAAAAATGGGTAAACTATATAATGCACTGTATATATAGTATTTATATATTCGAAAGGAGAACACTAATGAACGAAAATAAGTTAGGTAAAACAAATATAACAATTAATGAATTAGATGATGATAAAGGCAGTAGTGGCGTTTCAAACATTGAGATGGCTGTTATGTATAACATGTACAATATGCTTAGCGACATTACTAATGTCGCTTTAGAAGAAAAAAGAAAATTAAATAATGTATCATCTACTAATATAGATACGGTTAGTGTTTCAAACGTGGATATGGCTAGTATGTATAACATGTTAAAGAATAAGTAAAAAAGGTTAAAATCTAAACAAAATCTATAGGTCTTCCCAATAAATTGGCTCAGATTGATTTATTTTCATATTAATCTCCCTTCAAACAAATGTTTAGTCTAATAAAAAATATATTGAAAGAGTTCTTATAATTAAGCAACGGGTATTTAAAAAGTTTACTATGCTACCTTTGAAGTATATATGATATGGGTGAAAAAAAATAACATATATCAAGGGCTAACTTGCATGGCACTTTACTGTACATCTTTGAGTGCTAATAGTATAATTATTTTGATAAGTATATTATTAGTTGAAAAAATATTTTAGTTTTTTACTTAGGAGGGCTTGTTTTGTCAAAAAAAGTTGAACAATCCAATGTTATTAAAGATGTTAAGGCAACAACCGAGGAAAATACTGCAGTAATACTTGAAGCAGAAAAGCAATTATCGCAATCCATGATATGGAACCTACAGAGTGATTTCTTTGCAAACCAGGGACCAGAAGCTTGGATAAAAGGAATTGTACCTCAATACATAACAACTAATCCTTATATAGCAAACCTGTATGCTAAAACTATATTCGGATATTGCAGAGACTATGTTACAAGGACTGATATAGAAAAAAAATCTACCATATACATAATGGAGCTTGCATCTGGTGTAGGCAGATTTACCTATACCTTCCTTAAAAGATTTTTACATATAATCGAAAATTCTTCCCTAAAAGGGCTAAAGTTCAAATATATAGTAACCGATTTTTCTGAAAAGAATATTGAATATTGGCAGAATCATAGCTTTTTAAAGCCATATTTTGACTCTGGAATACTTGATTGTGCAACCTTCGATATAACTAAAGATGATCAGCTTAAATTAAGAAACAGTGGCGAAGTTTTAGCCGGTGGAAATCTAAAGAATCCTTTAATTTTAATTGCTAATTATACCTTTGACAGCCTTCCACAAGATACTTTTTATGTGAATAAGGGAGAGATTTTTGAAGGCTTGATTACAATAACTTCTCCAGAACTAGGGGCAAGCCCTGAGGACAAATCAATACTGGCTGGCTTAGATTATTACTATACAGACAACCAAATTGATGGCAATAATTATTATGAAGATGATGACTTTAATGATATCCTTTTATATTATAAAAATCGTTTAGAGGATACATCTTTTTCATTGCCAATAATGGCCTTGTGTTGTATCTCTAGATTAAAAAGAGCATTTAATGATGACATAATTTTAATTTCCGCAGATAAAGGTTATAAAAATGAAAAATCCATGTTAAAAAACTCTCATCCATTTTTATCAAAACACGGATGTATTTCAATGACGGTTAACTTTCATTCCATGGAACAATATTTCAAAAATATTGGTGGAAAAGCAATACATAGTATCTATGAACATGAGAATATAAACATGTCACTATTTTTATTAACTAACAGCACTCATGATTTTGTAGAAACCACCATGGCCTATAATGAAATTATTGAAAGTATAGGACCAGATGATTTTTATAATTTAAAAAAAGCAGTTGTGCCTTTATGCGAATCACTAGAAACAAAACAGATACTAACCTTTCTTAGGTTTACTTTATGGGATGCAAGAACCTTTCAAGAGGTCTATAACATATTGCTTGAAAGAATAGATACGGAGGAAGATTTTCCAACAGAAGAACTGGTTATAGTAATGAATAGTGTTTGGGAGTACTATTTCCCTATTGGTGAAGAGGGCGACTTAGCATTCTATATAGGCTTATTGTTTGGCTATATTGGCAATGATAGTGATGCTCTAAGATTTTTTGAATATTCACATGAATTATATGGTGCTAGTGCTGAAATTTATTATAAAATTGCGGTTTGCTTCTATAATCTAAGCGAAATTGAAAAAGCCTTAGAGTATACAGAGAAATCACTAGCCTTAGATCCGGTTTTCAAAGAGAGCAAAACTTTAAAAATTTTAATCCAAGAAAAATAATATAAAACATAAAAAAAACTTCTCAATTGAATGTTAAATTGAGAAGATTTTTTTTATATATTAATTATCTAATATTGAAAAAATATTTTTTGAAACTGTAAGGATATCATCCCTACCATCGACTGTAGATAATGAATGATTAGTCTTATAATAATCTATAAGAGGATGGGTCTGATTAGTATAAACATTAAGTCTTTCCTTAACTGTCTCTTCATTATCATCATTTCTTTGAATCAATTTCCCGCCACAAAAGTCACAAATACTTAATTTTTCAGGTGGATTAAACTTTATATGATAACTCCGTCCACAGGAAGAACATATCCTTCTTCCTATATTTCTTTCCAGAATAAATTCGCTGGGAACATCGATTAGAAGTACAACATCCAAAGTGTTATTAATTCCCTGTAGAAAATTACCAAGTTGTTCCGCTTGAAAAACTGTCCTTGGAAATCCATCTAATAGAAAGCCGTTTTTGCAATCC
This sequence comes from Clostridium estertheticum, assembly GCF_011065935.2. Lineage (NCBI taxonomy): Bacteria > Bacillati > Bacillota > Clostridia > Eubacteriales > Clostridiaceae > Clostridium > Clostridium estertheticum. The sequence continues at coordinate 2,524,421 of NZ_JAAMNH020000001.1, forward strand.
TCTTTCACTAGTCTATCTTCTACTACTTGAATAGTTAGATCATCAGGCACCAACTGACCCTTAGCAATATATTCTTTTGCTTGTACACCAAGGGTAGTTTTGGTGGAGATGTTCATTCTAAAAATATCTCCAGTTGATAGATGGGTTATGTTATATTTCTCGCATATTAGCTTTGCTTGAGTACCTTTTCCAGCTCCAGGGGCACCTAATAAAATCATTCTCAAATTAATGCCTGTCACTTAAAAGCGTAATAAACAGCTTTAGCATTCTATTCGTTAAATAGAGCGGTGGTATCATGGGTTAATGATTAACCACAGTGCAGGATTTTCGCCTACCTTTCTTATGATATTTTCATGTATTCGTTTAAATAAAGATTTGCAATTCACAAAAAGTTATTAGACTATTAATAATATATAATTATTATACAATATATTTGATGAATTACCAAATAAAGATTTATTCGGAAATTTATAGTAGAGAGTTTTATTTTTTTATTTAGTATTTCTTTTGACCAATCTCTGCTTAAGGTGGGGATTTTTTCGCTGAATATGGTATAATAATAAGAATTAAAGTAAGTTTGTAGTATATTTATATATTATTGATATAAATAGGGTGGGTTAAATGAAATGGGCATCAGTAGCTTTAAGTAATAGCTGTTGGTGTTCATTTTCATCATATGGCGTGAAAGGGGATTTTCAAATGAAAAAATTAATGCGAAGAATTAAAAAAGAAATTAAAGAAAAATCTAAGAAATACGGAACTCATGGTACTGGAAACTTAAGTATAACTCTAATATTAACGGATAATGAAATAGGTGAATTTCAAACGGTTAACCTTGATAACCATTATATTTATGATTTAGAAGAAAATGAATTATGCATAAATTATGTAGAAGAAGTTAGTGAGTGTATGAATGTTTATGTTGATGATTTAAGCCAAGTATTTGATTTAAAAAAGTTAGAAGAGGAAAATGGTATTTTTGAATATAATAATAAACAATTACGGTTAATTCAAGATGCATATCTAAGTAAGTTAATTGGACATGAGGGTGAATATACTGCATTAGCAATAGACAATGGAGGAAGATTATATAATATTGTATGGGATATAGTAAACTTTGAAACAGAGGACAGGCCACAAATTTGTAATTGGGATAAATACACAGTTAAAAAAATATAATTGCAATAATAAAGAGCCTAATTGGCTCTTTATTATTGGTAAAATAATTCTAAGATCTTCTTCTTATTATTACCTATTTTCAAGTATGGTATTTAACTTAATACCCTCATTAATTAAATTTTTTCCATATTTATTTTTTAACTTTAAAAGATATATATCATTATGAATATGTTCAGAAACAACGGAAGCTAAGAGAACATTGTCTGTAAAAGTACCTAAGAACTCTTCTCTATGTGGGCCTCTATCTGCAATTAACGTTTTTTCGCAATCTACGACTAACATTATTCTTGTTTGTTTTTCTAAACAACTTTCTTCATTATGAGTATATATTTCTACCGGTAGGTTTTCACTATTAACTTTAGCAAAGGAAAATATAATTATTCTAACTTGTCTTTTTTCAAGTTCAATAAATTCTTTTGAGAATAGTTGTAAATCAAAGTCAGTATTTATGTAAACTTCTTTTTTTGATGTTAATAGCAATTCCTTTGCTTTTGAAATAACATTATCATAACCTGATATATTTAAATACCTTTCTTCTGAATCAGAGTTTTCCAGTTGTTGTAATTTAACTTCTAATAAATCTGTGGTTTCAACAAATTCATTTTTCATTTTATTTGTTAGCGTTGTAGGATTTTCCGCTTTATATAGCTTGGAATTTCCAGGCAGTGAAAACACAATGCCTTTTTTATATAAATTATCTAGAGCAGAATAAACTGATGAACGAGACATATTTAGATTTTTAGCAATTTGATATCCATTTAAGCTAGAATTTTTCAATAAATCAACATAAACTGCCGCTTCTGTTCTTGAGAAACTAAGCTTTTCTAATAAACTTAATATTTCATCCATACTTGATCTCTCCTCTCTTTTAAAGGACTTCTTCTATCATAACTTTTAGATTCACTTCTGTTAAATTGTCCATCCATTTCCTTGAATGCATTATTTTAAGACCAATAATAAATCTTACAAATTCTTCACTTGAAATTATTAAATAAACCCAGTGGACTGGTAGTTTTAAAACAAAGGCTGAAACAAAACCTATAGGAACCCCAATGCACCAGGTTCCAATCATATCTAAATAAAGTGTATATTTAGTTTTTCCACCACTTCTTAAGATTCCACCACCTATAATCATATTTGATACTTTAATCCATAAAACTATGCTAAACATAACTAATAACTTAAATGTACACTCCTTCAGATCACTAGTTATATTAAATACAGAAATATATAAGTTTGAACAAGCTATTAATAAAACACCAAAAACGGCTGAACCTATAATACCCATTTTAATGAATTTCTTTGAATATTTAAAAGCAAGTTCATTTTCTCCAAGCCCTAATTTGTTTCCTATCATAATTCCCGCTGCACTACTCACACCTGCAAATAAACCTATACTTAAGCTTTGAATAGGATAAGTCAAGGTCATTGAGGCAACTTCTGAGGTTCCCATTCTTCCGTATACAATTGAATACATAGTTTCGCCTAGAGCCCACATAAATTCATTTATTAACAGTGGGCGAGCTATAGTAAGGATTTTTTTCATAAATACAGATGAAATATTACACAGATCCCTTATTTTATATGCGCCTGGATAATTATTAACATACATAAAGACTATAAGTAACACTGCTTCAAGAAATCTAGTAATAGTTGTAGCATATGCTGTGCCTAGAAAGCCTAATTCAGGAAATCCAAAATTACCAAATATAAGCAAGTAATTTAATAAAGTATTTAAAACTACAGCAAATACTCCTGCATACATTGGAGATTTAACATGACCTGTACTTCTTAGAACTGATGCATAAACCATTATTAAAAGCATTGGTATATACGAAGCTGCATTAATTATAAGATACTTACTTCCTAGTGTAACTATTTTCATATCATTAGTATATAGTCCTAATACTTGTTTTGAAAATATTAGCGAAATCAAAGAAAATGTTATGGTTATAATCATTCCTAATAGTAGATTTCCTCCAATTACATTTGCTATATTTTTATTATCCTTTTTACCCCAATACTGAGATATCATAATAGATGTTGTGCAGCCCACAGCTGATAAAGTTATTAGAAAAAGGAACGGAAACCTAGATCCGAGTCCAACAGTTGCAATTGCTTCCTCTCCCAATTGTCCTACCATAAATTGATCAATAACACTTAAAGAAGCTTGAAATAAACTTTGAATAGAAACTGGTATGGCTATTGCTAGCATTGTTTTGAAATATGACTTTTCATTAGAATATAGTTTGATCATGCTACACCTCCCACTTTAAATTGATTTTGAATAAATTTTAAATTTACTTACACTCAATATATAATTTTTTATTTTATTTGATTTTAATTTAGTAGTACACGGAGTACTACTAAATTGTTATAATGATAATACATTTTTATCCTATTGTCAATATGCTATTTTATACATTTATAAATGCACTTATAAAAAAGGGCTATGTATTTCATAACACTAACCCCTTCACAATATGATACTCTTGTGGCACAATATAAGAAGTAGGTTAATATTCATTGTGTTTCCACAAATAAATATCAAAAATATTATAAGAGTCTAAAAGTAGATTTATTAGAAGGGCGGAAACGAAATGATTAATTTTATAAACAAAAACATTATTAAAAATATTTTTTTTATACTAGTAGGAAGTTTGATATCTTCACTTGCAATTAATCTGTTTATATCCAAAGCAAAACTTTTAAGTGGTGGTGCTTCTGGCATATCATTAATTATCCAGTATTTATATAAATTTCCCGCTGGATATTCCATATTGTTATTAAATATTCCATTATTAATGTTAAGCTATAAATTTCTTAACAAACGATTTACTATTCTTACATTTATAGGTACAATCTCATTTTCATTGTTTTTAATTTTAACCGCTCCCCTAAAAGCAGTGATTGACACAAACGATACATTGTTATTATGCTTGTATGGTGGAGCATTAAATGGAATTGGCATAGGAATAGTTTTCAGCAATCACGGTTCCGCAGGAGGACTCAATATTATTTCAGCTCTTATAAAAGTGAAGTATGATAACTTTAAAATAGGGCAAATATCCTTTTGTATTAATATTATAATTGTTGGTATCGCTACATTCTTTTTTGGAGTAACCAGTGCATTATATACTATAGCTGCTATGTTTATAACGGCAGAAGTTACTGATAGAATAGTAATTGGAATTGGCACACAAAAATTAGTTCTTATTATTACTGCAAAAGAAAAAGAAATTTGTAGTGGAATCTTGTATAAAATGCACAGAGGAGTTACTTACCTATATGGGGAGGGTGCCTATACTGGTAAGCATGAAAAAATATTATTTTGCACAGTGCCACTCCATGAGATCCCTGAATTGAAATTAATTGTTAAAGAAATAGACAATGATGCTTTTATGATAACAGTTGATGCTTCTGAAGTAAGGGGAAAGGGTTTTAAGAACGATTTAATATAGAACAGTGCAGATAATGGGAAGGTGTATTTACTAAAGTCATTTGAGTTCAAATATATTCGTGTGCAAAAATAGAGTTAGTGGATAAATATTTATCCACTAACTCTATTTGAAAGTTGAATTCATTTTTTAAAGAATCAAGCCCATCATAATTGTATTACCATAAACTCCATTTACATAATTATCTTTTTTAAGTATGCCTTCTACTTCAAATCCAACTTTCTTATATAACTCCATGGCTCTATAATTATTTTCACTAGTTACAAGGCTTATTTTTTTAGTGATGCCATTTGCATTTGCCCACACTATAAGATAATCTAAAAGTTTTCTACCTAGTCCTAGTTCACAATATTGCTCTGCTATTACTATTCCAAATTCTCCCACGTGCTTAAATCTAGCCTTTGGACTAGAATTAATTGTGGCTATACCTATTATTTTATTATCAATTTCTGCAAGCAATATTATTGAATTATCTTCCTTACGGGTATTTTCTAAAAAATCCTTATAATCATTTAAATTTTTCACAAATTCATTTTTCCCAAAGGAAAGAAAATCTGTTTCTCCACCAACTACATTATAAAAATCTATCATGAACTTTGCATCTTCTTTTGAAGCCTCTCTTATAATAACTTCTTTCCCATTTTTTAAATCCATTTTTTCCATGTAAATCAGCTCCCCCTATTTTTTTAACTTTAACTACAACATTTCAATATATGATGCAACCTTCTCTATATTTAAATAAATTAGATATCTCAAATTCATGTAAATATAAAAGGCAATTTAGCATTATTATATCATATTATTGACGAGGAGCAACAAAAAGTAATACTGCACCTAATAAATACAACCCAATAAATACAACCCAATAAATGAAAGATCTAATGTCCACATATTCATTTTATCACCGTCAGTCATTTTATAACTTAATTCTAGTGCACGATTGCGGCCAATGCATGGATTGTCTGACAAAATATAAGGTGCCATATATGTATAATTACTTTATGATTGTTTTAACAATGACAGTATTAATTCTCTGCAATAATGTACGAGGTTGGTTTTAATAATAAAATTAAACTAAATTGAATTATTTAAAGGAAAATTATGGTTTGTATAGAATTACTTTAATTATTACTATAATTTATTATTACTATATAAGATATGTAAAAAACGGTTTATGTTAGAGCTTTTAAGTATGAAAAACTAAAGAAGAGGAGGGTATCATGGGAAATTTAGAAAGTATAATATCAATTAAAGATTTATATATGAGCTATGGGAGTAGTAAGGTACTAAATGGAATAAATTTAGAAATTCCTAGAGGACAGATAATAGGATATATAGGGACCAATGGCGCTGGTAAAAGTACAACTATAAAAATAATGCTGGGGATATTAGAAGGTTACGAGGGAACAGTAGAAATACTAGGACAAGATATAAGTAATGGAAGCATAGAGTATAAAAAGAAAATAGGTTATGTACCTGAGCTTGCAGATATATATGAAAACTTAACTGCTTCTGAGTATATAAGCTTTTTAGGTGAAATATATGGATTAGAAGAGAAAAAACTTATTGAGAGAGCAAAAAAAATGATGGGTTTGTTTGGAATTAAGGTTGTTATAAATGCCAGAATATCCTCATATTCAAAAGGTATGAAACAAAAGCTACTTATAATATGTAGTTTGATTCATAATCCAGATATATTATTTTTTGATGAGCCTTTAAGTGGACTAGATGCTAATAGTGTTATGGTGTTTAAAGAGGTTATGAAGACTCTTGCAAAGCAAGGTAAAACAATATTTTATTCTTCCCACATAATGGATGTTGTAGAAAAGGTAAGTGATAGAATATTACTTTTGAATAATGGACGAATAGTTGCGGATGGAAGTTTTGAAGAGCTTAAGAATAATCAGAAGGAAGGTTCACTTGAAGAAATATTCAATCAGCTAACAGGATTCAATGAGCATACAGCCATTGCTGAAGAATTTGTTTCTTTGGTTTGCGAGGTGTAATTATGAAAGATTTCGCCATACTCAAGATATTAGATAAATTTCAATTATTATATGAAAAATCAGGCGTTAACTATAAGACTATGAGAATGATCCTGCAGCTAAAACTAACAATGGATGGTCGTAGAGTAAGTACTGTTATGGGAAATAATAAAAAAACAGACGAGAATAAGGGAAACAATAACTATCTATTCTTATTGCTTTTTAACTTATTTATAAGTATTTTTATTGGACTCATAATGACGGGTAACATGAAAGCTATGATATCTACTAATATTGTAATAGGGATAAACCTATTTATGATGATTTCACTTATGATATCTGACTTTTCTGCAGTGCTCTTAGATGTAAAAGAGAAAAATATATTATTACCTAAACCTATTGATAGTAAGACATTTAATGCAGCAAAGACTACTCATATATGTATATATTTAATGGGTTTATCATTGTCCCTAAATTTGATCCCGCTAGTAATTGGTACATTAAAATTTGGAGCTTTATTTTTTGTGTTATTTGCCCTGGAAAACATACTTGTAGTATTAATAGTTATAACTTTAACAGCACTATTATATACTTTAGTCTTAAAGATTTTTGATGGAGAAAAACTAAAGGATATAATAAACTATTTTCAAATATTGTTAGCCTTTATATTTGCTTTTGGATATCAGTTGGGTGCTAGGGTTTTTAATATTACTAATATGAATGTTAAATATGTACCTAAATTTTACCATGTATTACTTCCATCAATGTGGTTTGCATCACCCTTTGGAATATACATCGATGGGAATAAAGAACCTTTTCTAATATTTTTATGTACACTTGCAATACTCGGACCTATTATCTTAATGACACTTTATATTAAAAGAATAGTACCTTATTTTGAAAAGAACCTTCAAAAACTAAATGAAAATGGAGGGGCTGTAAGTAAGAGAAGTGAAACTATACAAGAATTTATAGCTGGACTCGTTTGCAAAGGCAGAGTTGAAAAGAGTGTGTTTAAATTTACTCAAAACATGATAGCTACAGAAAGGAACTTGAAGCTTAAGGTTTATCCATCTCTTGCAATGGCTTTATTTATGCCAATTCTATTTATCTTTATAGATAACGGAAATGGTGAATCCTTTATGAATAATATTCAAACAGGCTATGATGGGAAAATTCATTTATTAATGTACATAAGTATATTTTTACTATGCTTTTCTACAGCGTTTATAAGTAATAGTGATAATTATAAGGGGGCCTTTATATACAAGGTATTACCCATAGAAAATCCGGGAGTAATATTAAAAGGGGCAGTAAAAGGAGCTATATTCAAACTAATAATGCCAATATATATATTAGAGGCTATAGTGTTCACAATATTAAAAGGGCCATCCATAATTATTGACTTAATAGTAATGTTTTTAGTTCTTTTAATATCATCATTAGTTTATTTTAAAGTATCAGATAAGGCGTTACCCTTTAGCGTAAAGTTCGCTACAGCGGATAGTGGTAAGCTTATAATACCATCCATAGTCACAGGTTTGGTGCTTGGAGTATTTGCCTTAATCCATGTAGCTATTAGAAACAATATGATATTTGTTGGCATTTATGCAGTGGTGCTTTTGATAGTTAATGTAGTACTTTGGAAAATTAGTTTTAAGGAGTGCTGGAAAGACCTGGAAATATAAAGTCTGTATGTGGGAAAAGAATGTGTAGAGAAAAATTTATTGATTTAGTAATTGAAGAGCTGATGAAATCTAGCAGGATAGATAAATGCTAGATACTCGAAAGATTACAGAAAAAGGAGATAATTTTAATTATCTCCTTTTTTAATTATAAATTAAAAGAATTTAATCCATTCATCATACTTGCAAAAAATGCACCAAAAAACGCAAGATATAATACCAATACAAATGCTAACACAATTAATTCAGCTTGACAATAAGTTTTCTTACTCTTGTTTACATCCTTGCCTAATGCCCAAACAAACAATAACACTATGTTCACAACAGGTATTGATAACAATAAAAACGTAATTATCCAATCTCCTAAAGCCATTGGTTGATCATTGACATCCCTAACTTGAATTTGATTATTATTTTCCATAATTAATACACCCCTTTTTACTTATCTCTAAGTAATAAAAAAACTTCCACTTCCATTTTATTCCAAACATTATGGAAATGTTACAGATAATGGGGTTGATTTTTTCGTTAACTCATATAATAATGAATATCATTTAGCACCCTTCCTTATTAGTTTCATAATATATACAAACAAAGGATGTATAGTGAAAAATCTACTGATAATAAGGAGGGGATTCTTATGAGTATTGGCCAATTTATAATAACTTTTTTTTCAATCTTGATTTTGGCTTTAACATTAAGCGCTGATGATTTTTCAGTTGGTGTAGCATATGGTCTTTTTAAGATCCGAATAACATTAAAATCATTGATCATATTGGTGCTAGGGTCTGCAACATCTACTTATGGCGCAATGCTAATAGGTAGATTCATATTTACTTCCATGCCTGGCTATATAACTGCTTGGTTAAGTTCAATTATCTTAGCTACCATTGGATGTAAAATGCTTTACAATGGTTGGAAAGGAGAAAGCGATGAATCTGAAGTTTTAAAGGACGAGCCAAAAAGAAAAGTTGCTTTCTGGGAAACTTATATAGTGGGTTTGGGGCTAGGGGTTGATGACTTTGCACAAGCCTTTGGTTTATCATTAGCAGGCTTTCCAATTATTTTAACTGTATTATTATTGGAAACTGCAGAAGTGATTGCAATTTTAACCGGTAACTATTTAGCTTTCAAAGGATTGTCAAAAAAGGTTAATGGAAAATTATCTATAATACCAGGTATAGTTCTAATCTTGGTGGCGCTATATCAGATATTATTTTAATCAATGCATGTTTAGAATAGAGTAAAGTAAAGAATGTACCGCCTTAAGTCTACACTATTTTTTAATTTCGTGTTTACTTAAGGGGGTATAATTCATAAAAGGTATATTTTATTTTATGCAGATTTTATATTATTTTATTGTATATAATTTAAATATTTTCTAGAAGCATACCCTTGAATACCGTTTATGTTTATTTTTAGCCAGTTACCATCACTTGAATAACCTGTAACTTCTGCATATTGCTTTTGTATTAGAATACCTACTATTGCACCTGTTATTGTTGGACTGTTTCTTATGTTTAATTGATAAGCATAAATTAATGTTACATATTTACCAGTAGGAACTAATGTTATTAAGGTAGAAGATACCCAGCCTACCTGACCATTGTAATTAACTTGGTACCAGCCGGAGGAATAATCTATTAAATAAATAATAGTACTTTTCGGTATAGTACCAATTATAGCAGAGCTTTGTGATGAAGTAGCTCTAAAATTTGCAGCATAATCAACCTTTGATATTTGAGCAAAATTACCAACATTTGGTAGTGATGGAGCTGGAGCAACGGTATCTTCTCCTATGTTTACATATCTACCAGGTAAATAACCTTTATTTATTTCATTCATACTAATGAAATATTTTTTAGTACCCTGTATTCCACCATAAATGCAGTCTGGAGTTGATTCATATGTAAAAGCCCCATAAGTTCCATTATAAGTGCCCCATTTATCAAAAATTACAACATGATCATATGGCTTGTCCAGAATATCCATATGTTTAATTTCACTTAAACTTATTTTAGTAAAGTAATTATCAAATAGTGTTGAGGTTGATAACTTATCATCCTTTATATTAAAGGCGGCTTGTATAAAACCTGAACAATCTATTCCAGCAGTTCCAGCAATACGTCAGAGTCCTCCTTCCGTGTTAACATTTCCGACAAAGGCGCCTTTATCAACAGCATCCAAATAGTTAGACCAGGCTTCACTGTATGAGCTAGAATCTAAACCATCATTACCTCCCCAATTATAAGGTATTCCTATAGCTTGCATGGTTGAAAGATTTAGAAATTGACTTGGCTGGGTTACGTAAGCAGCAAGGCTTGAGTTTAGCTGTCCATTTTTATTACGGTCATAAGTCCACTTTAAATTCGCCATGGTTAGGGCCCGTTGTTCCACTTGAATTCTTGATATTACACTTTGCGTTAAACCGTTTACTTTTAATGATGGAAAAATAAAAACAGTTGTTAAAAATATTAGACTAGTTACTAGAACATTAAATTTTCTCATTTACGACTCCCCCTTAAATTGCATTTAGTTCATAAATATACTGAGCATATAACATAATTATAGGGGGAAGAGTATGGGTCATCAATGCACAAATTCTGGTAATTAACTGAAAGATTATATAATAGCAAACTCAGCTAATAGTTCAGAGTTTAGCATAAATAACTTTATTTTGTTAAAGGGATTATGCTATAATTATATAATGACAATAAGTGTTAATAAGATGCCACTTGCCACGTGGGTGGCACTAAATATAGGAAGTGAATATATAATGTTTGATAGAGAAATGCATGTTCCATTATACATACAACTTAAGGAAGAATTAACTAGTAAGATTAAAGAAGGCACCTGGGAGATAGATTCGCAAATCCCCACGGAAATAAAACTTATGGAGGATTACAAGGTTGGTAGAGCTACTGTAAGGCAGGCTGTATCCTTACTTGAAAATCAAGGGTATTTATATAAGAAACAGGGAATAGGGACTTTTGTAGGTAGAGTACAGCCATCGCTGGGATTTGAACCGCTTATAAGTTTATCATTCTCATTAAAAGCTCGAGGGATAAATCAAAAGAATATTATTGTAGATAACAGAACAATTACGCCAGATAAAAAACTTTTAAATATTATGAAGTGGAAAGAAGTGAAGGACTGCTATTATATGAAAAGGATAAGGTATGCAGAGGGTATACCTATTGCTGTGGAGCATTCTTATTTTAAAGATGAATATAAAGAGGCGCTTAATAAATATGACCTTAGTGGATCTGTGGCAAAAATTATAATTGAAGATTTAAAACTTAATATTGTGAAGGTAAATCAAATTATTGAACTTAAAGTACCAACAAAACAAGAAATTGAAGAACTTAAGCTTGAAAAAAATATAAAACTTTTGAATATGCAGAGATGGATTTATATTGATGGTCTAGAAGATCCATTTTTCTATTTAAATTTTATTGTTCCAGAAAATATATATTCTTTTCCTATAGAAAACTTATAAAAATAGGTTGCAAAATATTCAAAACATTCATATAATTATAATTAGAATAAGAGGTTCGGACGTCCTAATGTTAAGGAGTGATTATTTTGAGTATTAGTTTGCATCGACTTGAAAATGATATAAGAAAGAAAGTATCTTTAGATGTTCACCTTCGTGAATGGCATTCTTCTATTATGCTAGAAGGTACAGTTTCAACTTGGGATGGATTAATTATTGCAGGGAAAATGTGTACAAAGCGTGGCTACAAAGGGGTAGTAAACAGAATTAGGGTTAACAATTTAGAAATTCCAGAAATGAGAAAACCGAGACTTTGTGATAATTTTCTAAATGGTAAAAAATTTGATGTACTTATAATTGGTGGGGGAATAACAGGCTCCGCCATAGCAAGAGAACTTTCTAAATGGAAGCTTACAATTTTACTTGTGGACAAGGAAGAGGATTTGGCAATGCATGCTTCTTCTAGGAATGATGGCATGATACATCCAGGTATTGAGAGTAAAATAGGGTCTAAAAGAGCTATATTTAATGTTAGAGGCAATGAAATGTATACTAGAATTTCTGAGGAATTGAATGTACCCATTATCAGATGTGGTTCTAGTATTCTATACGATAATAAATGGCTAGCAATGGCGAAACCTGTGCTAAATATACGAGCTAAAAAAATGGGGGTTATTGGGGCCAGGTTTTTATCAGCGGATGAAGTACTTAAAAGAGAACCAAATATTGCAGTGCCAATTGCTGGAGCTATTCATTTTGATACTACAGGAGTAACGTCTCCCTACAAGATGACAGTGGCCTATGCAGAAAATGCAGTGGAGAATGGTGCTGAAGTTTCACTTAATACTGTGGTACTTTCAATCAAAAAGAATAATGAAAAGATTATAGGTGTAGAAACAAATAGGGGAACTGTAATTCCAAAAGTAGTTATTAATGCTGCTGGCGTTTTTGCAGATAAAATCGCAGATATGGTAGACGATCAATTCTTTTCTATACACCCAAGAAAAGGAGAGATAATTTTTCTTGATAAAAAGAAGGGAAGACTTATTAACGGAGTTATAGCAAAACCAAGTTTAGCTTTGACGTCGGGAAATACTAAGGGTGGAGGAATAGTAAAAACAGTAGATGGAAATGTGTTAATTGGCCCAGATGCCTATGAGCAACCCTTTACTGAAGATTTTACAACTAACATGAATAATATAAATGCATTAATGAAAAAACATTTTCCTATAATAAAGGGGCTTAGTCCAGCAGATGTAATTACCTATTGCGCTGGCATAAGAGCTGCTACTTATGAAGAGGATTTTGTCATTGAAAGGTCTGAATGCGTTGGAAATCTAGTATATGCAGCGGGAATTCAATCTCCAGGTTTTGCCTCAGCACCTGCAATAGCAGAAGAAATAGAAAAGATAGCTTGCAAAGTTTTATCAGAGGTTATGGAAGTTAAGGCGAAAGAAAACTGGAAGCCTAGAAGAAAAGCTATTCCAGATTTAAGTAAAATGGATTATGAAACCAGAAGCAAAATAATCAAAGAAAATCCTTCCTACGGTGAAATTGTTTGTAGATGTGAGGGAACAAGTAAGGGTGAAATAATAGATGCAATTAACTCGCTAGTACCAGTTTATACTGTAGATGGAATTAAGAGAAGAGTAAGAGCCGGTATGGGAAGATGCCAAGGTGGTTTCTGCCTTCCAACTGTTATGAATATACTATGTGACGAGACGGGTTTACCTATGACAGCTATTACAAAGAAAGGAAATATCTCAAATATATTAGTAGAAGAAACAAAAAACAGTGCTGCATATGAGGTGAATATAAATGAAGAAATATGACGTTATAGTTTTGGGTGGTGGTCCTGCTGGTCTTTCAGCTGCCATAGCATCTTTTGATAAGGGCATGAACACTTTAATAATTGAAAGAGAGAAAAGACTAGGCGGAATTCTAAAACAGTGCATTCACGATGGCTTTGGATTAATTGAGTTTAAAGAAAAATTAACTGGTCCAGAGTATGCAGAAAAATTTATAAAAGTAGTTATGGAAAAGAATATTCCACTGCTTTTGAATACCTTTGTTATCGGGGTAGAAAAAGCAGATTCAGGTTTTCAACTTACTGCGGTAAATTCAAAAAATGGTGTGGAAAAAATATGGACTAGATCATTAATTCTAGCCAGTGGATGTAGGGAAAGAACTGCTAAACAGGTTTTTATAAATGGTACAAGGCCTGCAGGAATTTTTTCAGCAGGAACTGCTCAACATTTAGTAAATATTGAAGGGTATCTACCTTGCAAGAATTGTGTGATTTTAGGCAGTGGAGATATTGGTCTTATAATGGCAAGAAGACTTACCTTAGAAGGTGCAAAGGTATTGGGAGTTTATGAGGCGAAAAGTACTCCGTCTGGGCTGTCCAGAAATATTGCTCAATGCTTAAATGACTTTAATATACCCCTCCATATATCAACTACTATAACAAGGGTAATTGGAGATGACAGGGTAAAAGCAGTGGAAATAGCTCGGGTAGATGATAAAATGAAGCCTATTAAAGGCACAGAAAAAATCATACAATGTGATGGAGTAATACTTTCAGTGGGCTTAATACCTGAAAATGAAATAGCAGAAATGCTAGGAGTTAATTTCGATAATGCTACCAAAGGTCCTGTGGTAGACCAGAATTTCATGACCACCGTGGAAGGTGTGTTTTCTTGTGGAAATGCACTGCATGTAAACGATTTAGTAGATTATGTTTCTGAAAGTGGAAAACTTGCGGGAGAAAATGCTGGTGATTATGTTGTGGGAACTCCTGCTCGAAAATTTATAGATGTAAAAATGATTGGGAGTGATTTTTTATATGTTGTGCCTCAACAAATTGATGTAAATTCTATAAATAAGGATGTAGTTTTGTATTTTAGGTCTAGGGATGTTAGAGATAATATGAAAGTTACCATTAAATCAGGAGAAAATATATTATTTTCAAAAAGATATATGAAGCTTAAACCACCAGAAATGGAAAGGGCTCATTTGCATTTAGAAGGCGATTTTGCAAGTGGCAAGGTAGAAATTTTCATGGAAGGGTTTTAAAGAGGGGGGGTATCTAGATGGAAAGCTTTACATGTATATTATGCCCTAACGGGTGTAGCGTATCAGTTGAAAAGGTGGGGCAGGAATATGAGGTAAAAGGAAATAAATGCCCTAAGGGAAGGGAATTTGCAATAAACGAAATCGTGGATCCAAGAAGAAGCGTATGTTCAACAATAAAGACCACATTTGAAAAAGTCCCAAGATTACCGGTAAGAACAAATGGAGAAGTTCCATTAGAAGCCATTTTTAATGTAATGGCTGAGATAAACTCAAAATATCTTGACATGCCAGTGCATGCGGGAGATGTGGTAATAGAAAATGTGGGTGATACAGGTGTAAATGTAATTGCAACTTCTGATTTGTACTATTTACTGGGGGAGGAATAGAATGAGTAGTAATGGGGGCTATATTTTAACTCTTGATTGTGGTACTCAAAGTGTACGAGCAATACTATTTGATGATAGTGGAAGCATAATTGGGAAAGAAAAGGTGGAATTTGAACCCTATTTTTCTAAGGAGCCGGGCTGGGCAGAACAAGATCCAGATGTATTTTGGAATAATTGTTGCATTGCCTGTAAAACCTTAAAAATCAAACAACCCAATGACTTTAAAAAAATTATTGGAGTTACAGTTACAACTCAAAGGGATACAGGAGTTATAGTTGATAGTGAAGGTAAACCACTAAGACCTGCAATAATATGGCTGGACCAAAGAATGGCAAAATGTGAAGAGCCGCTGGCATTTTATGATAATGCTCTTTTTAAGACTATTAGAATGGATAAGACAATTGAGATGACAAGAAGAAAAGCAAAGTCCAATTGGATAATAGAAAATGAGCCAGAATTATGGGAAAGAACACATAAATATCTTTTATTATCAGGCTATTTTATTTTTAAACTAACTGGTAAATTTGCAGATTCTATAGCAAGTCAGATTGGTCATATACCCTTTGATTATAAAAACCAATGTTGGCCAAAATCTAAAGTCAGTTACAGGTGGAAAATGTTCGGAATAGAAAGGGAAAAACTATATGATTTAGTCCAGCCTGGAGAAATAATTTCTGGTGTTACAGCTAATGCAGCTGTGGATACAGGAATTAAAGAAGGCACACCGGTTATAGCAGCAGGCTCAGATAAAGGCTGTGAAACACTGGGAGTAGGGTGCCTAGATCCTTCTACTGCCAGCATGAGTTTTGGAACTACTGCCACTGTTCAGATTACTTCAGATTCCTATATGGAGCCTCTTCAGTTTATGCCACCTTATCCTGCATCTAGACCAGGATATTACAATCCTGAGGTGGAAATATTTAGAGGATATTGGATGATAAGTTGGTTTAAAAAAGAGTTTTGTGCTAGAGAAGTGGTAGAGGCTAAAGAAAGGGGAATATCTCCGGAGAGTATACTTAATGAAAAATTAAACGATATTCCTCCAGGATCTCAAGGGCTTATACTTCAGCCATTTTGGGGGCCGGGGCTCAAGATGCTGGAGGCCAAGGGTTCACTTATTGGATTTGGGGATGTTCATACTAGAGCCCATATCTATAGAGCAATAATAGAAGGAATAAATTATGCCCTAATTGAAGGACTGGAAAAGATAGAGAAGAAATCTAAAGTAAAAGTAAAAACAGTAATAGTTTCTGGTGGGGGTTCCCAAAGTGATGCTATATGCCAAATAACTGCTGATATGTTTAATAGAACTGTGCTTCGCGGACAAACTTATGAAACTTCTGGACTTGGCGCAGCAATAAATGGATTTGTGGGGCTGAAAATATTTAAAAGTTATGAAGAGGCGGTAAGCAATATGGTTCATTATACTAGTACCTTTAGGCCGGATAGTGAGAATACAGAAATATACAGAAAACTATATAAAAAAGTATACTGCAAAATATATCCAAAGCTAGAAAGTTTGTTCAAGGAAATAAAAAAAATTACTAACTATCCTAATATATAAAACAGTTTAGAGGGGGAATAAATTTTGAGTAAAAAATATACAGGATTTACACCAGATTGGTATGAAGAAACGGCCCCAGAAAAATCCTACAGATCCATTTTAAGATGGGGGAATCCAAAAGAATTTAAACATCCTAACTGGAGACTTTATAAGCTTATGAAAAGCACCTTTAATATGACAGATGAGGATTTTAAACAAAAACAGAAAATGGGACTAGAAGAAGTTTCATATAATTTGCCTATTGCACTTACAAGTGCGCAAATAGATTCATTTAAGGAAATAGTAGGTGGAGAAAATGTACTGGAAGACGAGTATTCAAGACTTCAAGTGGCATATGGAAAGACAATGATTGACCTTATGAGACTAAGGGAAGGAATTGCTGAAAATGTACCAGACATAGTAATTCATCCAAGGGATAAGGAAGATATAAAAAAAATAGTTGAATACTGTAATAATGAAAAAATAAATGTGTATGTGTATGGTGGCGGATCTTCAGTAACTAGAGGAGTAGAGTGTACAAAGTCTGGAATTACCCTTGATATGAGAGTACATATGAATAAAGTAATTAAATTTAATGAAATCAATCAAACCATAACTGTAGAAGCTGGTATGTCTGGTCCTGAGTTAGAAGAGACGCTAAATAATGCAGTGCAACTATTTAATGCAAAAAGAGCATATACCTGTGGACATTTCCCTCAATCCTTTGAATTTTCTGTGGTAGGAGGATGGGTGGTTACAAGGGGAGCAGGGCAAAACTCCACGTATTTTGGAAAAATTGAAGATATGGTTATTTGTCAAGAATATATTACTCCAGCAGGAATAATTAAAACTGAGGAATATCCTGCAAACGCAACAGGTCCATCCATTGATGAAATAATGATGGGTAGTGAAGGTGCATTTGGAATTTTAGTGTCTGCAACACTTAAAATATTTAGATATATGCCTGAAAATCAAAGAAAGTTTTCTTATATGTTTAAAAACTGGCAAGATGCTATGGATGCCGCTAGAGAAATAATGCAAGGTCAATTTGGTTTTCCATCTGTGTTCAGACTTTCAGACCCAGAGGAAACAGATGTGGCTATGAAACTCTATGGAGTAGAAGGTACACCTATTGAAAAAGTTATGGAAATGAAGGGCTTTAAAAGTGGAGAAAAATGCATGTTCCTTGGCTTTACTGATGGAGAAAAAGACTTTACAAAAGTTGTTAAAAAAAGTGTTCACAAGATATGCAAAAAATATGGTGCCATGTATACTACTAAATATGTAACTGAAGGATGGGAAAAAGGAAGATTCAGAGATCCATACATGAGAGAAGACCTTCAAGACTATGGCATAATGACAGATACACTAGAATGCAGTGTGACCTGGGATACAATGAAAGAAGTCCACGCAGGGGTAAGGAAGTATTGTAAGAGTAGGCCGAATACAATATGCATGACCCATATGTCTCATGTTTACCCGCAAGGAGCAAATTTATATTTTATATTTATTGCAAAAATAAATAATATAGATGAATACCTAGATTATCAATATGGAATATTAGATAACATACAAAAATATGGAGCAGCCATGAGTCATCATCATGGTATTGGAAAGATGACTGCACCTTGGCTGGAAGATCAAATTGGAAAAAACCAAATGGAAGTTTATAGAGCGCTAAAAAATCATTTTGATCCTAACAATATAATGAATCCTGGTGGAACCATAGGACTTGATCTGCCTGATGATAAAAAGAGGGTAGTAAAGAGGTAAGTAAAAAGCCTTGCAGATCAATGCAAGGCTTTTACTACTTTTATTCTTAAATAATTGTGCAGCTTTATTGTTATTATTAATAATTTTTTAAAGCTTCGAGTCCTAATCTATAATATTCATCCATAGATTCTTTTGGTACAAGGCTGCCACCTGTAGCCCAAGCTATATGCACTGCATTTGACATTTTATCAATTAAATTATTTTTCTTAAGATATTCTAAATGAGATTCATTTTTAAATAGTTCCACAATTCCAGGAATTCCAGCGCAAGCTGAAGGCTCTAAATAAATTTTTTCAGTATCAGCTAAAGTACTTAATAGAGCATGTAATTTATCATCCTGAACTGTATAAATACCACTCAATAATTCTTCTAAAGTTTTTCCCACAAAACCAGAGGGTCTTCCAACAGCTAATCCATCAGCTGCAGTAATGTTATCAATGCCGAAGTCTTGGACACATACTTCTTCATTCTTTTCTGTCATCATGCCTAAAAGCATACATGGAGAATGGGTTGGTTCTGCAAAGAAGCAGTGGACATTGTCTTTGAATATCAATTTTAATCCAAAGGCGACCCCGCCAGGACCACCGCCAACGCCACATGGGAGATATACGAAAAGTTGGTTGTCTGGATTAATGACTATATTCATATCCTCTAATTGTTTTTTTAATCTTCCTGCAGCAACACTGTAGCCCAAGAATAAATTTTCGGAATTTTCGTCATCTACAAAGTAGCTTTTTGGATCTGCATCAGAAAGCTTTCTTCCTTCTTTAACTGCTTCACTGTAATCTGACGCATATTCAACAACAGTAACACCTTTACTTCTTAAAAGATCTTTTTTCCACTGTTTTGCATCTGAAGACATGTGAACTACTACTTTATAGCCTACTTTTGCACTCATTATACCAATACTTAATCCTAAATTCCCTGTAGAGCCTACTTGAATAGTATACTGATTGAAGAATTTTCTGTATTCATCCTGTGCTAATTTTGAATAATCATCTTCGAGTGTTATTAAGTTGTTTTCTAAAGCAAGGTCCTCAGTATGTTTTAATACTTCATATATTCCACCTCTAGCTTTAATAGAACCTGCGATGGCAAGATGACTGTCCATTTTTAAAATCAAATCACCAAGTGTTTCTTGATCAAACATTTTTGAAATAGCTCCCTGCATATTTGGAATTCTTACTATAGGAGATTCTATTATTCCATTTTTATCTTTTGTTTCTGGAAAATGAGCCATTATAAACGGTGAAAAACGATTTAATCTTTCTTCGGCATCTTTTACATCATCTTCTGTTAAATTTATCTTTTTCGCAGCTTCATCAAAAACAGTGTATTTAGGATTTACCCAAAATACCTCTTCATCATTTATCATATTATTTATTAATGGAAATCTTGAAGTCCATTCCTGTATAGTCTTACCTGCAACCAGTTTGTTTTTCATAATAATTACCTCATTTCTTTCAATTTATTTATGTTATTATAATAGAATTATTTGCAATAAAAATGCACAAGCTATCATTGCAACGACTCTTC
Organism: Clostridium estertheticum; assembly: GCF_011065935.2. Classification (NCBI taxonomy): domain Bacteria; kingdom Bacillati; phylum Bacillota; class Clostridia; order Eubacteriales; family Clostridiaceae; genus Clostridium; species Clostridium estertheticum. The sequence continues at coordinate 2,544,537 of NZ_JAAMNH020000001.1, forward strand.
CCATTGGAGAGACAAAGCCCAGAGCCTCCATCATTGGAGTTAACATTGTTGGAGCTGTTATCATAGCAACAGTACCTGAACCTATTGCAGTTCTAAATATTGCACCTATAATAAAAGGTGCTAAAATACCAATGTTCAAACCTGAAAAAGTAACCACTAATAAATCTTTTAATGGAGAAGCTTTTAAAAGTCCACCGAAAGCTCCACCTGCACCAACTATAAGTACAATTTGCCCAGCTATTTTTAAAGATTCACCAAATTCACCTTCAAATGTAAAAACTTCCTTATCAAGTGGTCTTAATTTCATATATGTTTTCAAAGCTAGTAACATACCTATTAATAATGATATGACAGGCATTCCTAAAAATTGAATAAAACTGATAAACATATTACCCGATATGTCTTTGAATTTAAAGTCAAAGTGCCACAGCCATAGTGGTCATACTTGTTTTTGTGTCTCTACTTAATCTTTTAGCAATTGGTGCTAAAATAACGAAGGCTGAGTCACAGAATACGGGGATTGATACAAAGAAACCTGTTATAGCAAGTCCAAGTGCAGCATACTTTTTTCCAGTAACTTTTAATATTGCTATTGCCATAGATTCAGCAGCACGCATTTTTCAAGAAGTGTGCCTGTAACAGTTCCTATGGCGATAACGATCCCAATACTTGAAACAGTATCTCCTAATCCACTACTAAACGCTTTCATGGCTACGTTTACACCCATTCTAGAAAATAATGCAAAAACAAAGGATGCAGATGCGCATAATTATATTTAACAACAAGTTGTTAAATATAAATTCAACTTGCTCAAGTATATTTAATTAGATTAAATATATTTTAATTTTGTTAAATATACTTTAGTTATATTAAAAATATTATAACAACAGGTGTAAAAAGTGTCAAGTATTTAACAAAATATAAAATGTATTTTATTTATTATGATTAATCTTAATAGTTCTATTTCTTAGATAATCTAAAATTTAAACAATTATGTAAATTTCATATGATTATTTTTTTACTTATATCAGGTATAAGTATATGATATAATAAATTGTAAACTTAGTTAAGAAAAGGGGATTTAATATGGAAGATACTAATGTTGGACAAAAAATTGCTGAATATCGAAAAAGTAAAAGTTTAAATATAAGAGAATTAGGGAAATTAGCAAAGGTAACGCCTTCAATGATAAGTCAGATTGAAAGGGGATTAGCTAATCCTTCTATAAATACACTTAAGCTTATAGCAAAAGCTCTTGAGGTACCACTATTTACTTTTTTCATTGATTCAGTGAGTACTTATGATCGAGTTGTGAGAGCCGATAAGCGAAAAAAGATAATTTTTCCGGATAGTAGAAATTTTGGGTATGAATTGTTATCACCAGATTTGAATGGATCTATTGAACTAGCTTTAATGACATTAACGCCTAATTCCTGCTCTTCAGAGGAAGTAATGTCTCATAAGGGAGAGGAAGCCGCATTAGTAATTAAGGGGAAAATAAAATTATCCTTAGGTGATGATGAAATTATATTATATACTGGGGATAGTGTAAGAATACAACCGCACGACAGACATAAATGGGAAAATATATTTGATAGCGATGCAGAAGTTGTATTTGCTATTACTCCTCCTAGTTTTTAATTAATATATATTATTTATATCAGTATTTTGTTATCCACAATGAATTACTCTAATTCAACTAAATTAAAGCAGCAGAACCCCCCCTTATTAATTAATTAGTATGGGGGTTATTTTTGTGCTTTAATTAACTTATATTTTATCATATTATACATAAATTTGAAGGGTATTTGCAATGTCTATAGAATAGTAAACTTAGACAAGTAAAATTCAGGAGATGAAAACTTTAGTAAGGACATAAATAAAATTGTTAATAGAACATTTTATAATATAGTATAAAATATAATGAGAGATTGCAAAAGCACAATATCCAACAAAGGAGGACATTGAATAATGAAGACAAAGTTTAACATTAAGTTAAGAGGTAAAATTTTATGTATATTTATTTCTATTTTAGTATTATTGAGTATGCTTGTCCTAGTAACTGTTTATAAGGAATTGAAATCTCTAGCATTTAAAGATATTGAGACTCAATTGGATTCTGCCAGTAATGTAGGATACTCTTTATTGTCACAAAAATATCCAGGAGATTGGAAGGTGGAAGGGGATAAACTGTACAAAGGAGATAAAGTCATAAATGCGGACACGGATTTTGTAGATACAGTTAAAAAAGATACGGGGAATCTTGCCACAATATTTTTAGGAGATACAAGAATATCAACTAATGTTTTAAAAGAAGATGGGACAAGAGCCATAGGAACTAAGGTCTCTGCTATAGTAGCGACTGAAGTTTTAAATAGTGGAAAAGTTTATGTTGGTGAAGCTACAATCCTTAATAGTTTATATCAAACAAAATATGTTCCAATTAAAGACGCCAGGGATAAAGTAGTTGGAATTTGGTTTGTAGGTGTTGATAAGGCAAGTATTAATAATATTATTAACAATTTAATGTTAAAAATTGTAGCTATAAATATTGCAGTTTTGATATTATCAATTACTCTTGTAGTTATGTTTGTAAATTCATTAAAGAAAAATATAAATATAATTTCTACTTCTTTAAATTCAGTAGCAACGGGTAAGTTAGATGGTGAGTGTATAGTAAAATCTAAGGATGAATTTGGTGAAATTGCTGAGTACGTTAATTCTATGATCTTAAATCTAAAAGAAATTGTGCAAAAGTTTCAGGGCAGTTCCAAAATGGTAGACTCTTCTTCTTCTAATTTATTGGGCATTTCTAATGAGATGAGCTCTGTGGCAGAAAATATAGCAAATTCAATTCAAGAGGTTGCTAGTGGAACAGGTACGCAGGCTAGTGATATGATGAACATTACTTCCTTGTTAAATAGTTTTGGAAGTGAAATAGACTTAATTGCTCAGAAAATTAGCAATGTAAATGATTCTTCTGGCTGCATAAATACTATGGCAAGTGAAAGCAATGAAGGAATGGAGTCTTTAGTAAGTTCAATTAAAAATATTAAGGCTGCTTTTGATGACTTTACTACTAGGTTTAATGTTTTAGGTGTTAATTTAAACAAGATTAACGAGATAACCGCTTATATAAAGTCTATCTCAGATCAAACAAATTTATTGGCATTGAATGCTGCTATCGAAGCTGCTAGAGCTGGCGAGGCTGGAAGAGGCTTTTCTATTGTAGCTGATGAAATTAGAAAATTAGCAGAACAATCCAAGGATTCATCTCAGAGTATAAATGAACTTATTAATACTATTTCTATTGAAAATAAGATTATTATTAGCTCTACAGATTTAATGAAATCAGAAATAAATAATCAAGTCACAGTTATTAACTGCGCAACTGATTCTTTTAGAGGAATATTAGGGTCAGTGTGTGATGTAATTCCTAAAATTGTGGCAGTCAATGACTCCATTTTAATTATAAATAAAAACAAAAATATTATAATTGATAAAATACAATCAAGTTCTTCAATTGCAGAAGAAATATCTGCTTCTTCACAGCAAATAGCAGCAGCATCTGAGGAGTTAAATGCGTCAGCGGAAGAGGTTTCTGCTACCGCACATATATTAAATTCTATGACTAAAGAAATACTTGATATAGGTAATAAATTCAAAATATAAACTGCAAAATTATTAACTGTTACAAACCTTGGGATATTAATCGAAGGAGAGAGTACATTAAGAACATGGAAAATGGTAATACTTAATTAAGATGAGAAAAAACTAAGCAAGAGAGGTAAATACAAGAAGGTATTTATAAATGCATTTGAACTTATATAAATCTCAATAATAGAAATTTGTGGAGTTTCACAAGGGAGCAAATTATGACTAATACATTTCAAGTTTTAACATACTTATTTCTTTTTTTTACATTATGGATACTAATTGAAGCTCAGGTTTATAGAGTTCGAAGGATTAAAGTTGCGAATAGCAAGATACCTAAAGGTTTTAAAAAATTTAAAATCATTTTTATATCAGATATTCACTATGGAAAATTCTTCAGGGCGCAAAGGTTAATAAATGTAGTCAATAGAATTAATAAACTAGAGGCAGATATTATAATAATAGGTGGAGATTATTTAGATATTTCAGTAAAAAGTAAGAGGGATGTAAGTTCATATTTAGATAAAGAGTTTGATACATTAAGAAGACTTAAAGCTAAGTTAGGTATTTATACTGTTCTAGGAAATCATGATTATTATAATAGGAGAGATGCATTGCTAAATGAAATTAATTCAAGCTCCTTTAAGCTACTTAAAAATACGAAGGCATTTATTAATATTGGGAAAGATAGTATAGAACTAATAGGAGTAGATGATTTATTTGAAGGAAATCCAAAAGTTAATGTACTTAAAGAAAATAACAATAATTTTACTATCGCTATATCACATAATCCGGATTTTTTCGGTAATTATAAAAACCTAATTAATTATGACTTAGGGCTAGCAGGACATACTCATGGAGGTCAAATAAATTTTTTTGGATTATATGCTCCATACACATCTTCTAAATATGGCCAAAAGTATTTAAAAAAGATAGTTCATGAGGAAAATAGAGATATAATATTAACTCGTGGAATAGGTAATGGAATGCTACCTATAAGATTTTTTGCTATGCCAGAAATTTTAGAAATTAATTTAGAATAATGATGGAAGGATTATTATGTTATCTATAATAGTTGCGACTATTTAAAAAAGTAAAACACCATTAATTTGGTGTTTTACTTCAAATATTACAACCATTTTTTCTTTTTAAAATATAATATTTGGCAAAAAGAACTAAAAATCATTATAAATATAATAACAAAATAACTGTATTTAGCATGTAGTTCGGGCATATTTTCAAAATTCATACCATAAATACCAGTTATAATTGTGAGTGGCATCATGATTGTAGAGATTATAGTTAAAACTTTCATTACTTTGTTCATCGAATTAGATAATTGCGAGGAATAAAGCTCTAAACAAGATGTAACCATTTCATGGTCAGATTCAATTAAATCATATATGCGAAGTATATGGTCATATATATCAGAGAAATATAGTCTGTGTTTTTCAGTTATAATATCATCATGTCTCAAAAGAGTATTTAAAACTTCGCGCAAAGGAGAAACAACTCTTCTCAGCTTGATAATGCTTTTTTTTACTTTTATTATATTATTAAGAGTATTTTGAACAGGGTTGTTCATGGTTTCTTCTTCTAAAGTGTTAATTCTTTCTTCAAGTTTATCTGTTATAATAAACAATTGATCTATTGCTTCATCAAGAATATGATACAAAACAAAGTCACTTCCATTAGAAACAATATCTAACCCATTGTCTATATCATTCATAATCTTTTTCACTGATTTATTTTCGCCGTAATGTATTGTTATAATATAGCTGGAGCTAATGTACACATATATGTTGTTATAAGAAAACGTATTATTTGGATGACTATCTGATGTAGTAATAATTAAAAAATGATAATCATTATAGTCGGTTATTTTACTCCTCTTAGTCTTATGAATGCAGTCATCAATAGTAAGCTGATGAAACTTGAATTTATCTTTTAAAAACTCAAAATCACTATCAGTTGGATTATTAATGTTTAACCAAAACACTTCTTCATTATTTAATGTTTTATTAGCAAAAGGTTCCTCTATGGTGTCAAATTCATGTACCTCACTATTAATATAAGTAATCAAAAAAATCGCTCCCTTTATTGAAATATAGCAATAGGAATATTAACTCTATTATATATTTTTATTAATATAAATAGAGGATATTAAACATAACTCTATTATAACTGATTTTATTTAAACAAACAGACTTTATTATTTTACTATTGTGAACCTCCACTTTTGTCTAAATAGAGTTAAGTGTTCGCTGGCATTTTTATAACAATATTACGCTTCCATTTTCCTTTTTTAAACCTTATAAAATATAAGCTACCGCGAACAACCCAATCAATAACCATACCTAGCCATACCCCCACAAGACCAAATTTTAATACAACACCTAATAAATAACCTAAGGTAATTCTAAAAAGCCACATTCCTATAATTGTAGTTATAAGTGTATATTTAACATCTCCTGCACCTTTTAGCCCTGATGGTAGAACAAAAGCTATTGACCACAAGGGAATGCATAGTGAATTTACTATAAGAACAGTGGATGCTAAGTGAATTATTTCCTTATTATTAGTAAATAGTGATACCACATTTCCGGCAAAGGGTATAAATATTAAGGCTATCACAGTTTAAAAATGGTTGAAAGTGCAGTAATGTAGGATAGTGAATTCTGAGCCTCTTTGGCTTCGCCTCTTCCCATATATTTTCCAACAAGTGCGGTGGCTGCAATACTCAGTGAATTTCCTGGCACATTAAGCATAGTTGCAACGGAATTCATAAAGATACTAATTTTCATAGGAGTTTTTGTATCTCCAGCTCCACGGAGTAGTCTATTAGCTACTAAATCAATAGTTATTAATGGATAAGTAAGTAAAGTTATACATAGATATGTATGTGCGTTACTTATTACTTCAGGTTCAGCTGAACCAAAAAGTGTAGCAATTATAGGACCTTGAAACAAAAACATTAAAATTGTTCTGTTAATATTGGAACTGCTAAATTAAATACATCTTTCCTTATCCATTTCATTCATGTCGCCTCTTAACTAGTTTTAATCTATACATTATAACATTATAATTCTTTAAATTCAGATGTTTATGGTTTTGTTAGAAAAATAATGTCAGTTTGTCTTTTATAGCAGATTAAGGGTATAATGTATGTATATCAATATAATTTAAGATAACTTAGTGAAAAACACTAAATCAATTGGAGGTACGTACATATGTTAAAACAAACATTAAAAGAGGATATTATTAAATATATGAAAAGTAGGGATAAGGTAAGACTCACTGCTTTAAGGACTTTAATGGCTGAAGTTAAATATAAGGAAATGGATTTAAAGAAAGAACTTGAAGACACTGAATTAATTGGGATTATTGAGAAAACAATTAAACAATTAAATGAAACTCTTAGCTTTGCTAAACAAGCTAATAATGAGGAGATTATAGCTGAAACAGAAATTGCTATTGAGATGTTCACAGTTTATATGCCAAAGCAATTTACTGACGAGCAGGCAAAGGCAATTGTCATTGAAGTTATTGCAGAAAATGCATTTAAGGGAAAGGGTGACATGGGAAAGACTATGAAGGCTGTTATGCCTAAGTTAAAAGGAAAGTATGATAGCAAGAAGATAAATCCTCTTGTAAATGAATTACTGGCATAGGAGAAAATTTTGAAATAGCACTATATCTTATTAAAAAAATTATGGTGGCCAAGGGCTACCATAATTTTTATGCTACATATTAATTTACAAGACTTAGGCTTAAATAATTTATAGTGTTTTAGCATTTAGTAGTAAATCTTTTTTACGGTTATATTCTTCTTCGTTTATTTCTCCAGCTGCAAATCTGTTATTTAAGATATCTAAAGAAGTATTTCTAACTCCTGTATTTTTAAAATCACTATTGTGACCATGATTATAGACTACAAACACAATCACTCCAATTATAATTATAGGAATTATCATCATTCCAAACCAGCCTCCCATCATATTATATCCATATCCATATCCATTTCTAATCATACTATATCCATTTTCCATCATATCAATCAATCCTTTCTTTTAATTATTTCCTCTTAATATACATAGTTTACTACCCAATTGTGTTGCAATTATGAGGGTAATAATACATTATTATTTTTGAAATTTATAGGTAACTTAAATGATAAATCTATTAGCACTTAACGCAGCTATAGAAGCTGCAAGAGCGGACGAGCAAGGCAGAGGGTTCTCAGTAGTAGCTGATGAAGTTCGAAAATTAGCAGAGCAATCACAAAATTCTAATCTTCAAATTTCTAATATTTTAGGTGATATTAAAAGTAAAATAGGAGAGGTATCTACAGAAATTAATGGATTACAAGCCTCGGCTGTTAATAGTAGTGAATCTGTGAATAAAGTTATTAGTGCTTTTGAAATCATAAATTCTAATTCAAAAGAAATGGTTTCAAAGTCTTCAGAAGTAGATACTATGACTTTGAAAATTGAAAAAACTCTTCACAAGTGTTAAGTAATATTTCGAATTTATCATCAACAGCGCAAGAAACAGCTGCTTCAGTGGAGGAAATTTTAGAAGGAATCAATGAGCAAAATACGAGAATGGAGAATATTATTATAAGCTTTAAACATGTAATCATAATATTCCGCCTCCTGTTAATTTGAGTTTTAAATCTCATAAAAAATTGTATTTAAATAAATTTATTGAATTTCTATAGATTAGATTGCTCTTTTTAAGGTTGGTTGATTTTCATTTATTGGATCCAATGATACAAGAATGGGGGAGTGCATATTTGTTATTCCACTTTTAAATTTATGTAAATATAGATATTGGGAAGCATTGTACATCTTTTTTCGATGATTTATTACTTCTTCTCCAAACATGTACTTTATTTCCTTCAGAAAATGACTATTTATCTTAATTTGCTCAAAATTAAACTCAGTGATAATTTTTAAAAACCTATCTACTTCACTTTGAAAAACTTTAGCAAAAAAGGCATTTTCTTTATTGCCATCGCAAATTAATATTGGGTTTAGTGGCCCTTCATCAATAGTAGCTTTCAATTTATCAATACTTCTTTTACTCTTTCCTATAAAATAGCCATAATTAATATAGTTGGGATCCTCATCTTTTGGAAAAATTACATTATATAACAACTCTTCTTCTTTCATCTTAATACTCACCTTTCTAACAAATTATTAGATTAATATAATTAAAATTTTAAAAGATACTTATATATAAAATACTTATCTAAAAATGTATCCGTTTCGGTTATTCTAGCAGTTCATTGTAAAGTATATGTTATGAATTTGGTTGGAATCAGTTAAAATTCAAATTGAACTTTCAAGTTTTTATGATATACTAGGTGAGTTAACTTTTTGAGATAAGATAATAGATATTTTTACTATATTGGAGGGATTATTGTGGAAATGAATGAATTACCAAAGTATTTTAAAGAAATTGATAATGAACTGTGGTTTGAGGAAGTTGAAGTTGAAACTTTCGTTCTTTAATGGCAGATCTGCCATACAATACTATAGGAGTATATTCATATTCAAAAAAATTTGGAGTAACGGCTGGCGTCTTGGAACTATTTCACTTTATGAAGATAATGTATTTGATAAATTATTAAGGCAGCAAAAGATATTTGCCGTAACCACAAGAAACTTTTGTTCCAAGGACGTGGATTAGATTTAGTAGTAATGGAATGAGTATAAAACAAGTAAACAATAATTAATAAGCGGTGATTTGAAATGAAAAATAGAGATTTTAATAGTTTGATGGATAAGGTATTAGTTGGAATAATAGTCATTTTATATACTTGCTTTTTATATATGGATTTTTATAATAAAGATTTTTTTATTGCCTCTTATTATATAAAGTATATATGTATATTACTTTGTTTTGTGCTATCCATATTTGCTAATAAAAATCCACTTTCAGATATAGAGAAGCACAGAGATGTATTTCTACTTCAGTTGGCACTGTTTATAACTGCCATAGCAGATTTATGCTTAGTCATTTTTGATTTTTATATTTTAGGCGTAGTGCTCTTTTCTTTAGTTCAAATTACATACAGTGTGAGGTATGCCAGTAAAAAACCTAAAGCAACACTTATAAAATTTTTAATCATTTTTTTATGCATAGCATTCTCATATTGCACCGCTAATATATTTATTGAGGAGATCAATATTTTGTTTCCTGTTTCATTATTTTATTTTATATGCTTACTTTTCAGTGTTAGTGGGGCTATAGTAGCTTTCAAGGATAACTTATATCCTTCTCCAAGTAAATACATGATAGTCTTCGGTATGATATTTTTCCTTTTATGTGATATATGTGTAGCTTTATCTAATTTATCTGGACTTTTACCATTAATAGGACACTCCATGGGATTGGTTCAACATATATCCAGTTTGCTAATTTGGTTTTTCTACCTTCCTTCACAGTTATTATTGGCTTTAAGTGGAAATGATAAAATTTAATAGAGCTGATGAATAAAAAAGCTGTTTTAAAAAATACTAACTGTAGATATACAAGGTAGAAATAAAAATTATAGGGAGGTAGTAAAATGACTAAAAGGATACTGGTACCAGGCTCAGTGGGAAAACTTGAAAAATTTAAAATGGAAGTAGCAGAAGATATGGGACTAGGCGACATTGAAAGTAAAAATGCATACATGGGAGATGTTCCCAGTGGAGTTGTAAATAAGATAAAGAATTCAGGTAATGTTGGTGGAGAGATGGTAAGGAGAATGGTAGAAGCAGCAGAAAAAAATATGGTGGATAATAAGTAATACAACCTAATAAAATTGAAAAATATAAGCAGAGATTATTCTCTGCTTATATTTTTGCTCCGTTTTTTACTTCTAGTAAATTTTTTCTATAACGACTTCATAATTACCCTCTGGAGCTACAACAATACATGTATCTCCAAGTGATTTTTTATATATTGCCATTCCAAGTGGAGATTCAATACTTATATTCATTAATTCTGGGTCAGTCTCTACTGTAGATACCAGACATACTTTCTCAGTTTCATCTGTATCAAGAAATTTAATATCCGCCTCACCACCAAGACCTAAATGGTCATCATTACTATAGTCTTCTACCACTGTAGAGCTCCTAAGCAATTCTTGTATCTTAATCACTCTATCATTATTGGTTGCTTCATCATCTTTTGCGGCATCGTATTCTGCATTTTCACTTAAATCGCCGTGGCCTTTTGCTTCTTTAATTGCTGCTGTTATTTCTTTTCTTTTTTCCCCTGTGCGAAGTTCTAATTCTTCTTCTAATTTAGCCACTCCGCTAGGTGTTAATATTGTACTTTTCATAATTTAGTCACTCCTAACAATTTTATCCTATATAATTGATTCTCTCTATTTAAATATATTATCCATATTAAATTAACTTAAATATTGAGAAGACAATAAAGAATTATTATATCATATTTTCAGTTAAAATATTTAATGAAATATTATAATTCAATAATTTATAAATTATAAAAACATATGATATACTTGAAAGTAGATATAGTGATGGTGGATTTTTCATACCCAGACATTTTATATTTATATTTTTGATATGGAGGACATTTTTATGAATCAAACAAAAGCATTAGGAACAGAAGGTATAGGGAAATTACTTTTTAAGTTTTCGGTGCCTGCTATAACTGGAATGATTGTTAACGCACTATATAACATTGTAGATAGAATTTATATAGGCCATATTAAGGGGGTAGGCTCCTATGCTCTATCAGGACTTGCGATAACCTTTCCTATATCAGTTATTATAATGGCCTTTGGCATGCTTGTTGGAATAGGTGCTAGTGCAGTAATATCAATAAGACTAGGAGAAAAAAACAAGGAAGCAGCAGATGATATTTTGGGAAATGCAGTTATACTTATAACAATAATATCAATAGTACTTAGCGTACTTGGGATTTTGTTTTTAAATAAACTTCTAATCATATTCGGGGCAAGTGAAAATAGCATTCCTTATGCAAAAGCATATATACAAATAATACTTATGGGAGCTGTTTTTCAAAATATAGGATTTGGTATAAATAATATAATTAGAGCTGAGGGTAATCCTAAGATGGCAATGATTACAATGGTATTTGGTGCAATTATTAATATTATATTAGATCCAATATTAATATTCGGTTTTAATATGGGGATTCAAGGCGCTGCAATAGCAACCGTAATTTCTCAAGCTTTTAATACGTTATGGGTGCTTAAATATTTTACATTTAAAAATAGTGGAAGCGTACTTAAAATAGTGAAAGCCAATTTAATGCTACACTCAGATATTATAAAGGACATTTTTGCTATTGGCATGGCGCCTTTTTCTATGCAAATTGCATCAAGTCTTGTAGTTATTTTATATAATAAAGGTCTTTATTCTTATGGAGGGGATCTTGCAATAGCTGCCATGGGAATATTAAATAGTGTTTCAATGCTTATTTTCATGCCTATATTTGGTATAAGTCAAGGAATACAGCCTATAATAGGTTATAATTACGGGGCTAAATCCTATACCAGAGTTTTAAAGGTTTTAAAGTATGCAGTAATTGCAGGTACTTGCATTGCTACAATTGGATTTATCACTGTACAACTATTTGCCAGGCCTCTTATTGCTGTGTTTGTAGGTAATAATCCTGACTTAATAAATCTAGGTGCACGTGGGCTTAGAATTGATTTGATTTTTCTACCGATTTTAGGGTTTCAAATTTTAGGAGCAAGCTATTTTCAAGCAATAAATGAAGCGAAAACCTCAATGATTTTAAGTATTTTAAGACAAGTCATAGTACTAATTCCACTTATTCTTATACTTCCATTATTTTTCAAGTTGGATGGACTATGGCTTTCACAACCTGTGGCAGATTTGATTGCTACGGCATTAACAGCATTTTTTCTTTTCAAAAGCATTAAGAAGATCTAGTGTCACCCACGTGGCAAGTGGCATGTGTTTTCATCATGTCACTTGCCACATGGGTGGCACTTATTTTCTAATTCCGTAGCCCCCATAGATAGTTTTAGTATCCGACAAGGAAATTACAGCTTTAATGTTGGAACTCGTTATTAATCTTAATACTTTAGATTTTCTTTTTCTTTTTACATGTAATATGAGTATTTTCTTAGCTTCTTTTAGTCCCTCAGCATCCATAATAGTAACACCTACATTCTCTGATCTCAATATTTTAGCTAATATTAGGCCATCGTTTGCAGATACTATTGCTTGTATGGTTACTAGTCCTAGTGCTAGTTTTTCTTCTAAAATGCAACCAATATAATTTCCACAAGCAAACCCTAATGCATATGATACCATTTTGAATGGTTCTTCATTTATTCCAATAAGAACTGTGGTAATTAAATATAACCATATAATTACTTCGAAAAAGCCGATAAGAGAACCAAAAAACTTTTCACCTCTAGTTATGAGTACAGTTCTAACTGTGGCTAAGGAAACCTCAATTATTTTAGCGAAAAAAATGAGGAAATAAATAAACATATGCAGCACTCCTCTATTAAAATATTTATATCTCGTAACTGTTCTATTATATTCTATAATTTGATTCAATAAAAGGGTTTTACTAACACATATTGTCGAAATCTAATATATATTTTTCTGATAACCATAAATGTAAAAAGTACATGGTAAATAGACAAATAACAAGATACAAAGTAATCAATAATTTAGCCACTTTTCGCATCTTGCTATTTATCTAAATATATAATTTATAAATATACAATTTAAAAACATTTTTGACTAAACAAAATCCTTCATAAATTCACTAATTTTATTTAAATCTATTTCCTTATTTATTAGTGGTTCTCCATCTCTTAAAAAATCGATTTTATCATGAAAATCATGTTTGATTTCTTTATATAAAATTCCTAGTGGAATCTTATCACCCCATTCCATGGATTTTTCAATTGCCTTAAGCTTATTAGTTGGATCATAACCTTCTTCCAATTTATATATCCTTTTATTGTACCATTGGAATGTATTAACTTTATTAAAACTTACACAGGGTTGCAGAATATCTACAAGTGCGTAGCCCTTGTAATTTATTGCCTCTTCCATTATATGTTTAAGATGTTCCTTGTCTCCGCTAAAGGCCCTTGCTACGAAGCCTGCACCTAAAGAAATGGCGAGAAGCATTGGGTTCATAGGAGTATTATTTGAACCATAAGGTTGAACTTCAGTTACATGTCCAACATCAGTTGTGGGAGAGGCTTGCCCTTTTGTGAGGCCATAAATCTGATTATCATGTACAAAATGTGTTATATCTACATTTCTTCTTATATTATGAATAAAGTGATTTCCACCCTCACCATAGGAGTCTCCATCCCCAGTATCTATTATTACAGTCATATTTTTATTAACAATTTTTGCAGCAGCCGCTGGAGGTAATGATCTTCCATGAAGACCAGAAAATCCATTAGTATTTAAATATTGGGGAGTTTTAGCTGCTTGACCTATACCACCCACAATAAGTACTTCATGGGGCTTTTTACCGAGAGCGATAAGGGTTTCTTTTAATGCATCCAATATAGCGTGATCACCACAACCTGGACACCAAGCTGTTTCAAATGTTGAAATACTACAATCCTTCATTTTACTTTACCTCCTTTAGCTTATCATATATTTCTTCAGCCGAGATTGGCCTTCCGTCATATTTTAAAATACTACTTTTGAACTCTATACCTGTGTTTTCTCTAATAAGTGAAGCTAATTGCCCAGTAGCATTTTGTTCAATATTAATTATTTTTTTTGCCTTACTTGACTTTTCTTTAATTAAATTTTCTGGGAATGGCCAAACATCTCCAAAAATCAATGCAGAATATTTGGTTTTACCATCTTCATTTAAGAGTTTTACGGCTTCCATTATTGGACTGTGCAGAGAACCCCAGCCAACAAGTAAGGTATCAAAGTCATCTTTTCCAATAAATTCTGGTTCAATTAATTCCTTTTTCAAAAGTTCCATTTTTCTTAGCCTCTTATCATTCATTTGAACTCTAACAGAGGCAGATTCAGTTATATGTCCATATTCATCATGTTCATCACTATCCACCATAACAAAATTATGAGATATGCCACCTGGAATTATTCGAGGTGAAATGCCTGATTCTGTTATTTCATATCTTTTATATTCTTTGCCATCTAAATAATCATCATCACTTAAATGTCTTTCGATTTTAACTGAGCTAAAATCAAAAGGTTTTATAGTTCTCTGGCAATCTGCAAGATATTGATCACCTAGGAGTATAACTGGTATCTGATATTTATCTGCCAAATTAAATGCTCTTACAGTTTGATAAAAAGAATCCTCAGGATTTTTTAATGCAATAACCATCCTTGGAAATTCTCCTTGCGAACAGGTGATAACAAATTTTAAATCGCTTTGTTCAGTTCTTGTAGGGAATCCTGTAGTTGGACCTGGTCTTTGTATTTCAGCCACAACAAGAGGCACTTCAAGCATACTAGACAATCCTAGTGCTTCTACCATTAGTGCGAAACCTCCACCGGAGGAAGCTGTCATGGCGCGAGCACCTGCATAAGATGCACCAATAGCCATGTTAATAGCTGCTATTTCATCTTCCGCTTGTTCCACTACGATTTCAGCTTGTTTAATTTTAGAAGAAAGATAATTCATTATACTTGTAGAAGGTGTCATAGGATAGGCGGAGTAAAATTTACAGCCAGCTGCTAAAGCGCCTAAGGCTATTGCTTCGTTACCATTTATTAATATACTATTATCTTTATGTTTAGTTACAATAGGAAATTTAGATTGGGTAAGTTTATATCCCTCTTCAAAAGCAAGTATATTTTGCTTTGCAATTTCTGGTTTAAATGTTTCATTGAGTAAATCCTCCACATATTTTAAATCAAGCTTGAAAAGCTTCATGATTGCACCAAGTGCAACATTACCAAATACTCTTGGATTTCCTACTTGTTTTGCTATAGTCTTTAAGGGTAAGCTTAATACTCTATCATCATTATATTCAATTTCTTCATCAACAATAATGAATCCATTTTCATTGAGATTATCAATATGCAAGGAGATAGTTTCACTGTTTAAAGCAATGATTCCATCTATTTTATCGCTATGAGAATTTATTTCTTCGTTTCCAAAGCGAATCTGAAAAAAGTTATGTCCACCTCTAACACGTGACATGTAATCCTGCAACGTAAAAGCACTAAATCCTTTTCTTTTAAGTAGTTTTACAAGCACTGAAGCGATGGTCTCCATTCCTTGACCTGCAGCGCCTCCAATTAGAAGATTATAAATCATAAAATCAGCTCCTTTTTATTTAATAGATTATAATACTTTTGACTCTTTTTTTATAAGCACACATAAACATAGCAATTTATAAAAAGAAAAGAAATATTTATAGTGTACATTTTATTCAAAATAAATGTAGATTCGTGAAAATATTTAGAATATTATGGTTATATACTAACATTCAATGTAGTACATTTCAATGTTTCATGATTTAATATAAATAAATTAACATTTTATACATTTGTTAGTGACTATAAATAAATTGCGGCCTGTCCCTTTGAATTTTATAAAATTAAATATTATTTTAGGTGGTGTAAACATTTTATGTTTTATTTGCTACTAGGCATTTAATGTAATAGAATAAAATAGAAAGCAAATCACAAAAAACGATTTAAATGGAGGGGTTAAAATGAAAATATTGATAATTACTTCAAGTCCTAACGATGATGGTTTAACAGCTGCCTGCGGTGAAGAAGCAAAAGTAGGAGTAGAAATGGGCTCTTCTGACGCCTTAACTATAAATCTAAACACACTAAATATGTCAGCCTGCCATGCTTGTGGAAATGGATGGGGGACATGTCATGATGAGCATACCTGCCAGGTGGAAGACGATTTTCAAAAGTTACACGGGAAAATGGCAGAGGCAGATGGTTATATAATAATTACGCCTGTTTATTGGCATGATATGAGTGAATCACTTAAGGTGTTTATAGATAGACTTCGAAGATGCGAGGCATTAAATAGTGAGAAAAGCAATTTAGCTGGTAAACCTTTCATATGTGTAGCTGCACCTGGAGGATCTGGAAACGGATGTATTTCATGCCTTGCTTCCATTGAGAGATTTGTAGACCATGTTAAGGGTGTAAAATACGATTTTATAGGGGTAACCAGAAGAAACAGAGATTATAAGTTAACTACCATAAGAGAAGCTGCAAAAAGCATGGTGAAAAGCTTAAAGCTATAGATAAAATTAAGGGGGCATAGCTTATATGGAAAAGGTTGCGCTATTAAAATGTACAGATTACAATGTGGATAATATTGAAAAAAAGCTTAGAGAAGGTTTTGAACTTTTGGGCGGTACTCCTTTTTTAAGAACCCTAATACCAGAAAATAGTAGGGTGTTATTAAAGCCTAATTTCCTAAGTGTAGTTGACAAAGGCTCTCCTGTTATAACACATTATGCAATATTTGAAGCTATTGTTAGGATAGTTAAGGAATATAGTAACAATATAGCATTTGGTGACTCTCCAGGTTCCGGTGATAGTAGAAGAGTTGCTGAGAAATCCGGACTAATGGAGGTTGCCAGCAGATATGGAGTCGATTTTGTTGATTTTAATGAGGAAATACATGTGGAACTTAATAATCCGTTAATGTATAAGTTCTGGAATATTGCAAGGGCAGCTTATGAGGCAGATGTGGTTATAACTCTACCTAAACTTAAAACTCATGCTATGATGTATTATACAGGAGCAGTTAAAAATCAATTTGGATGTATTCCTGGTTCTCAAAAGGCATCATGGCACACAAAACTGCCGGATGCAGTTAATTTTAGTAAAATGTTATTGGACTTAAATTCTGTGGTGAAAACTAGCTTCGCGATTCTTGATGGAATAATTGCCATGGAAGGAAATGGGCCTAGGAATGGAACACCAAAACAAATGGACACTATAATCATGGGGAAATCCCTTACCGCAGTTGATTCCACAGCTGTAAGGTTAATTGGCTATGAGGATGTGTTAACTATTCCCGTTCTAAAGGTAGCTTATGATACAAAGTGGGGGGCTGTAATTCCTGAAGAAATAGAGGTGCTTGGTGAAACAATTCAAGATATGAAATGTAAAACCTTTAAGCTCTCCCGAAACGCCAAGGTAATTAATTTTATAAGTCCTTCATTAAATAATTTTGTGGCTTCATTGACGGCACCTAATCCAGTTGTGATAGAGGAAAAATGCATAGGTTGTAAGAAATGTGATGAGGTATGTCCAGAAAGAACTAAAGTAATATCTTTTGTAGTTCGTAATAATAAAACAATACCAAAATGGAATTATAAAAATTGTATACGCTGTTTTTGCTGTCAGGAACTTTGTCCTCAGGGAGCAATAGAAATAAAGTACAAGCCATTAAGCAGAATGATAGGCTTAAAATAGATGTAAATAGCACATTGTGAAGTTCTCAATGTGCTATATTTAGAGTATTCCAATAATGTTATTGATACTCATTCTATAAATCTGCATTTTCAAATTTATTGCCCACAATATTTCCCAAGGAGATATCAATAATACTACGACTTAAAGTGCCTTCTAGCTCCTCAAGCTGAAAATTTGATATAGTATCATTCCAAACCACCTTGTAAACAGTAGATGAAATTTTGATATAATCGCCTTCATATACATCTACTCCATTTTTATCAGATAAATATACCCATTGAAGTAATTCATATTCTTCAACTGGTCTCCAAGGCACCCCAGGAAGTTTCAGTGCAGTAGGAACGGAGGTTTTTGCATCAAAAGTCATGCCTTGTAATTTATGCATTTTCTGTCTATAATTATCCCAAGCTTTAAATTTTAATTGTTTCAATTTAGGTTACCACCTTTTCTAAAAAAAATATATTTGTTATTTTGACCAATTCGTCAATGTTATTTATAAATAGTTTATCCAATACTTTATTAAAAAACATCTAATATTTTTCCGAATAATGCATTAATATATATTTATCTAATCTTTGACTCAATTTTAATACGTCCTCATGATTTAAGCCTTTTAAAGAGATAAGGGCCTCTAATTCTTCTCTAAGTTTTTCTGTGGCAAGTATCACATTACCCACTAATATTATTCCTTTCTGAATTGTTATAATTTCCATAAATACAAATTATACTATAAGCCCACTCGAATATTGTTATAGTAACGTATATTGATTTTTTATGCAACAACTTGATCCATAAAGGTTACATGAAAATAGGAAACTTGATCTCCATTTATATATACGTTAATATATTCATATTTAAGGGGGTAAAATAAATTAAATGAAATTTAGCAAAATGAATTTCTTACCTGGAGCAATATTTTAAAAAAGTTTCAAAATATGGTATAATGTAAAAGACAAAGGGGGGGATAATATGGACCATTTTTATGAACAACTAATAACTACATCTAAAACAGGCATTTATAAAACCGTAAATGGAGCAATGTATGTATTTGCTATTGTGGGCCTGGCATCTTTTACGACAAACTTAATTTTGGTGGTAATTTTACTTGCAATGGCTGTAGCATGCTTTTTTTACAAGCAAAAGTTATTTGTAGAGTTTGAGTATCAATTTACAAATGGAGAAATTGATATAGAGAAGATAATAGAAATGAAAAAAAGAAGTAAAGTAGTTGCTTTTAATATAAAAGAGGTGGGACTTATAGCACCAGAGGGTAGTGATGCTGTTAAAGATTTTTATAACAAACCTAATACTATAGTAAAGTGCTATCCCGATACATCAAAGAAAAAAGTATATGTTGCAATGGTTACAGAGGGAAACAATAAAATGCAATTGATGTTTGTACCAGATGAGAAGTTTTTAGATCTCTGTTATAAAATTAATCCAAGGGCAGTAAAAAAAGAGTAGAATATATTAGTCAAATTTACTTTTGAAGGGGTAGGCGTTATGGTTGACATAAAAAGCATGAGCAATAAGAAGAAAGCTGAATATATCTGGGAATACTATAAACTACATATCATAGGAGTTTTAGCTGTTATATTTATAATAGCATCAATAATTCATGGACAAATTACAAAAATAGATTATGTGTTTAATCTTACTTTAGTTGGAAATAATATTGATGAGAATAAGAAGACAGAGGTAGAAAAGCAACTTGGAAGTATTGTCATCAAAGAGGGAGAAGGAAAAAAACAGGCCCTTATGGATGTTATCCCACTTGAAGGTTCAAGCAAAGCCAACGCTTCAATGTCAAGCGCAAGTACGCAAAAGTTTATTGCTAAGATATCTGTTGGAGAAATTGATGTTGTAATTTTAGATAAGGGCATGGCTCAGACTTATGCTAAACAGGATATGTTTTCAAGACTGGATAATATAAAAGAGTTAGATTTGGCAGGTATAAAAAATGAAAAAATTGAAGCTACCGGAAGTGATAATATTAAAGCTGTGTATGCTATAAACGCGGAAAATATTAAAATATTAAAAGATACGGGTTTTGATACAGAAAACATGGTAATTGCTATTATTAGTTCATGTAAACAAAAGGATAAGGCAGCCACGGTAATTAAATGGCTACTAAATAAATAGCAAACATAAAAGAAGGGCAATAGTATTAAAATTGTAATTTTATCTGTAAAATGATACAATGAATTTATAAGTATATATAGTTAAAAACAATAGTTGAGGTTTATAAATAAATATTTTAAATTAATGAATGGGGTGAAGTCTGTGTTAGTATACAATGATAGTAGTTCTACATTTGTAAAATATCTAAAAACATCTAACATAGGACTAGGTAAATTTACTCTAGTGAAAATTAATATGGAGTTAAATTATAATTCATTTTAAAACACCTAGAAAGTGATATCACTTTCTAGGTGTTTTATTTTTAGAATTTAAGAACTAAAAAATATGTGCAATTAAAAGGAGAATAATTATGAATAAAAGTGAGATTATAATTAAGGGATTACCTGTAAAAACAACTAGGCTAGAGAATGGGGACGTAAATTTACTTTTTAAAGTAGGTACTTATGATAATACGCAATCAATATATAGAGTAATTGTAAAAAAAGATTATTGGAGAGATGCAGTAATAGGTATGAAGGATGTAAATTACTTTGTGATTAAAGGGGAATTGAAAGCCTGTGTGAATAGCAAAGGTACGCCTTTTATTTCAGTAGAAGCAACATCAATTAAAATATTCCATTTGCTAAAAGATGAGAATGGACAAATAGATTTAAATTATGAAATGCCAACTGGAACTGATGAAATAATGGATATTTCAAAGCTAGTAAATGAAAATGAAGATCTATCAATAAAACGTTCAAAGAACAAAGCGATAAATTATATGAAAAATAATAATAAGTTTAGCAAACCAATTGTCGTTAAAAAGGAAAGCCTTGTAA
This sequence comes from Clostridium estertheticum, assembly GCF_011065935.2. Lineage (NCBI taxonomy): Bacteria > Bacillati > Bacillota > Clostridia > Eubacteriales > Clostridiaceae > Clostridium > Clostridium estertheticum. The sequence continues at coordinate 2,565,592 of NZ_JAAMNH020000001.1, forward strand.
TAGTATCAGGATATGATGAATATGCAGCAGCGATAGAACTTGGAATAACTAATGTTCCGGTTGCATATGCTGAGAATTAACAAGTGGGAATAATATTCCCACTATTTTTTTGTGCTTATTAAATCTGTCATGCTTAAGATATCCGAATTACACCATATAACTACATAATGGGAGCAATATCTAGTATATGTTTCATTTTAACCTATATTTCACCTTACACGAATATTTATACAACTATAACATTTGTTCATAGTTTATGGAGTTATGTAAACGGACAATCCTATGATACCATATAAGTCGTTGGTTAAAATTAATATCTTGAGACTGTTTCGGACCTTGCAAAGGTAGGAGGCGAGCTAAAACTCGGTGCTACATTAGAATTTTGTAATGGAGCAGATGGCTATTCGGGACGAGATATTCTTTAAGTTTTAACACAATAATAAAAGTGCCAGATATAATTAATTTCATATCTGACACTTTTGTTATATAAACTCACTATTCAGTTTATACATACAAATTTATTCTGTAAGTGGGAACCAACCTGGTGTATTCATAATTGCATTCCAAAGAGGTTCTGGTATATCTAAAGATCTTCCAAGAGTTTTACTCAAAGTAGTACGTATTTCTAAGGGTTTTCCACTTTGAACCTTGCTTACCCAGTCTGGTTCCATTATTATTTCCCTACCAAGGGCTACAAAGGTAGCACCGCTGTTCAATGCCTTCATAGCATCCTCAGGTGTATGGATAGATCCCACACCGATGAAAGGAACCCTACCATGAATTTTATCTAGTATTTTGCAAATAATAGGGCTTGTATTCGCAGTATTTCTAATTGAACTTTGCCAAAAATCCATTATAGAACTATGCAAGTAACTTAGCCCTTGATTTGCTAATACATCTATAAATAAAAGGGTATCTTCTAAAGTTATGCCTGGATTCTCGGTTTCCTCAGGTGAAAAACGATAACCTATTATAAAATTATCTCCCGCTTTTTCTTTTACTACTTTTTTAACTTCTGCTATAACAGCCAATGGGAAATTCATTCGTTTTTCTACGCTTCCACCCCATTCATCTTGTCTGCGGTTGGAGTGTGGAGAAACAAATTGTTGTAACAAATATGTGTTAGCACCATGAATTTCTACACCATCAAAACCTGCATCTATTGCTAATTTTGCGGTTTCACCAAAGGCCTTAATGGTATCTTGAATTTCTGCCTCTGTCATTTCTCTAGGTGTCATTGCTCCTGGTCTGACTGGTGCTACAGCGCTGGCACTAATAGTTTGTCCATCTGGTATTTCAGCAGGAATTGCCATTCTACCTCCGTGAAACATTTGCAGAATTGCCAAGGCACCCTCACCTTTTATTGTTTGGGCTAATCTTTTAAGACCAGGTAAAAAGCTATTATCATAGGCCGCAAATTGTCCAGGAAAACCCTTTCCAGATTGGCTTACATATGTTGTTGCAGTAATAACTATCCCTACACCCTTTGATCTGGCTTTATAATAACTGAGTTCTGCCTCAGATACAGTTCCGTCTAGGTTTCCCGAAAAAGTTGTCATAGGTGCCATAACTATAGGGTTTTTTACATTTATTGATGAAGCTAAGGTTCTAGGTTGAAGTAATTTTTCAATTTTCAATTAAATCTCTTCCTTTCAAAATAAAATTCATTGTACTTGTCTTTATTTTCATAATACTACACTTTTATACCATTGTATACAATAATAATTATTATTAAATATTTATTAATATTTATGAACTATTCACTTAATATCATTCTCTGATCTCCACCATATTCTATGCCACAACATAAACCATTTTCACAAAATATGATTTTAGAAATTGTTTTATCTATAAGAGTAACTTTTACTGAGGCTTTTAAATTTTCCTCAACTAGTGGAACCATTTTGTCGTCTCTAGGTCCCATACAGAGCATGAAATTACTTTTATCTGTTTTTGTTTCAATTAATAGTTTGAATTTTTTATTTTCAGTGGTTATTATAACATCTAAAGAGTTTTGAACAATGGTTAATGTACTTTTATTTATTGTTGTAAATTTATAAAATTTATCATCAACGAATAACCCAATTAAAAAACCTCTAAAGCTTGTAATCATAAAAGGGATATGGCCTATAGAGCAACTAAGAGAGGCTTTTCTATTTTTGAAACTATTGCACTGTACCCAAGTCCAAGAATAAGGAAAAGCAGAACCCCAATTTTTTTCGATATACCCTTTTCCACCACTAAAATCTATTTCAGAGCCGTTGATGCATAATGATCCTTCAAGGTCCATGTCCATAACTGATACTTGACTATAGCATTGCATTGAAGGTATAAAATTATAATAGCCCATGCTTCCTGGATTTATTAATGAGTCTGGCCATTTCAAGAGGTTTTTAAAAGAAATTAAACCAGTTATATTATCAGTAGAATCATTTATATTTAAAGAAATTTCCTTTAAAGAAAAGTTGCTATTTGCAACACTTATATTAAGTTCAATATTACTTTTAGAAATAAATTTATCTTTGGTAAATTTTTTATAACTATAACTCGCCTTATTACCTTGTAATATCTGTATAAAAGAGTGGGAGTTTTCCGTGGATTTACCAAGGTAAATTCCAGGTATTGTGGAAATCACATTATTCATGTTTTTATCTACTAATTTAAAGTACCAACCTTCAAAAAAGTTACTTTTTCTATTTTTTCCATGATAAAGATCTGGATTTATTATATTCTTAAGCATTAGTTACTCCTTACAAAACATGATTTTTTTTATTATAACCTAATTCCATATTTTAACCTAATTTATAAGTTAAAAAATATTATAAAATAAATTTATCTAATATTGAAGTGTTTTTTAACTGTTAATCGTTATATTAAGTGTAAGGATAAAAAAGGGGTGATGGCTATTCAAAAACAGCAGTTTGCAAACTATATAAAACAGTATGAACGATTAATCATTACTATTTGCTTATCCTTTACAAAAAATTACTTTGATGCAGAAGATTTAGCACAACAAACTTTTTTGTCAGCCTATACAAATTTCGCTAAATTTGATGGGGTAAATTTTAAGGCCTGGCTTACAACAATTGCCACAAATAAATGTAAAGATTTTCTTAAGAGTCCTGCAAGGGTAATTAATAGCGTATTACCGGAAGATTTTGAAAAGCTAGTGGACACGGGAGATTCGCCTGAGGATGTACTTCTAAAAAAACATAGTAAGGAAAAAATATATATTTTATGTGACAAACTAAAAGAACCTTATAGGGCAGTGGCCGTAAACTATTTTTGCGAAGACATTAAACTATCCGACATGGCAAAAGATACAGGACAAAGCTTGAAAACATTACAAACCCATCTTTATAGGTCTAAAAAACTGTTAAAAACACTATGGAAGGAGGAGTCAATGTGAGTAGTACATTATTTAAAGAAAATGGACACGTATCTAAAATAGCACTAAAAGCACTTAAAGAGGGTTGTCTAAGTGATAATGAAGTAATTTTATTATCAGAACATATTTGTATATGTGAAGGTTGTGCGGATGCACTAGCGAGTAGCTTTGATGATAATGAACTTGCAGTGGCTCCTTTAGGATTTGGGCAGGAAATAATGTGCAAAATAAAAAATAAAAAAGAAAAAAACACCCAGTTTGTGTTTTATTCTCTTAGGGTGGCAATGGCAGCAAGTATAGCATTAATGTTTGTTTTTTCAAATGGATTAAATTTTCTGGCCAATACAAAAACCAAAACATTAGTTGTAAATCCCATGAGCTTAAGTACTATAAACGCAATTAATGAAAGTCTTAATAATTTCTCTCAAAAAATAATCAACTTGGAGGTTTTTAATAATGAAAAAGGAAAAAAGTAAATTTTTAACCTTTGGTTTTTCAATGTTACCTGGTGCAGGGCACATGTATATGGGCTTTATGAAGATGGGACTATCACTTATGGCGGCATTCCTCTTTTTAATATTTCTTTCTAGCTGGCTTTCTATAGGACCACTGCTCTTCGTTTTACCATTAATCTGGTTTTACTCGTTTTTCGATTGCATGAACAAACGTTATTCAACAGATGAAGAATTTTTACTTTTGGAGGATAATTACTTATTTTCTCTTGATGAATTAGTAAAAATAGATAAGGGAATATTTAAAAAACACAGCTTGGTTTCAGGAATATTACTAGTGCTTCTTGGTGGCTACTTAATATGGAATAATATAATAAACAGTTTATCAGGATATATTTCTGGTGAATTATATGGCACTATCTATAATATAACAAGAATGGCTCCACAGATAATCTTAGGTGTTGTAATAATTGTTGTGGGTGCAAAGCTTATTATAGGCAAGAAGAGAGAGTGTGATTCAAATGATTAAGGGGCGTCGCGTTGGAACATTTACCACGGGAATAGTTTTAGTTATGTTTGGAATAATGTTTTTACTAAAGTTAATATATCCAGGAATTAATTACTTATTAATAGCATCGCTTTGGCCACTAGTTTTAATTATACTGGGCATTGAAATTATTGTAGCATATTTAACAAATAAAGAAGAAATAATGAAATACGATTTCTACGCTATAATTCTCATAATAATAGTATCCGTCTTCGCAATGGGCATGGGATGTATGGAGTATGTAATTACTCATATGTCACAGTTTAGAACTGTATTTTAATTGTGTTGAAAAGTATGGAGCAATATGTAATAATATAGTTATACACATTTAGGGGGAATTAACTTATGAAAAAATCATTTATTTTATTTGGTTTGTCAATGACTGTTCTTGCAATGTTCACTGGTTGCAGTCAACAAGTAAAGTTGCAAACGGGTATGGAAAACAGTTCAACTATTAAGTCTTGTTCTTATGACATGACAGTATCGGCTGATGCAACAGGTCTTAAGAGCAATAGTTCAGATACGGGGATAGCAGCAGGATTAGATGCAGGCGTGTCAAGTATGCTAAGTGCAGGAAAGGTATCATTAAACTTTAACGGAAAGATGTTAAAGACAGATGACAGATCAAAGCTTAGTAGTAATGTAAAGGTATCCTCAGGAGGAGTATCTTTTGAAACACCAATATACATTGATAGTTCCAATACAAAACTAGACTTTGATTTGTTTGTAGGTGTACCAGCTATTTTCAAAGATGTTCTAGGTGCTGAATTAGCAAATATATCAAATTTACATTTGGCTTCTAAGGATTTAGAAAGCTATGTAAAGAGTAATAGTTCTGCGGATGAAAATAAAAAATTTCAGGATTCAATGACAAAGTTATTTGATAATAAGGGGAATAAGAATACTCAAGTTTCAAAAGATATGTTACTATCATTTAATACGTATTTAACTAAGAATAAGGCAAAAGTACAAACCTTTGCAAAGCTTGGTGATGCGTCAGCTTCAAAGAACGGCATATACACTATTAAGCTTTCAAAAGAGGATCTTAAAGCTATCGTTTCTGATTATTTCAGTAATGAAACATATTTCACAAATTTCAAAGATGCAGCTAAGGAAACAGAGGGGTTATATTCAGTAGGTGCTTCAGATACAGTAAAACCTGTGAAAGTCGATGATGCAAAAACAATTATTTCGGATTATAATAAAGCACTTGATGCTAATAAAACTGTGGATATAGTGGCAACAATTACAATAGCAGAAAAGCTTATAACTAAGACGAATATTAAATTTGCTGTTGTTAACACAGATGGTAATGTAACCTTTGAAATAGATAGCAAACTAAGTGATATTAATAATGTGACATCTATTGTTGCACCAGATAAAAATTCTGATAAAACTTTAAATATTATGAAATTAATTGATCCTTCAACTAAATAACTATAATAGAAAGTGTTATAAGTTTAACTTATAGCACTTTTTTTTTTAGCGTGAAATTAATTGAAACTGGATGTGATTGTTTAATTTCACTGTAAAATGGCATAAGAGATTTATTAGCCTTCCTTATATTGATAAAAAATGCAAGAAAAAAAAGGAATTTTCTTAAATATGACGAAATTATGTAGAGAAGTAAGAATTTGCACCATGAAATTCTATAAGGCGGTATATATTTGTGTATAAATTAGCATTTGCTATTTGCTAGGAAAAAATACTTAAATAACTAAAATTTTAGCTTTAATTTTAGTTAGAATTAACTACATAAATAGAAATGACTCTGATTTATGGGGAGAAATTTAACTAGGGAAATTTAACTAGCTGTGCTAAAATTAGTGAATATATTTGAATATAGTATGCAAACAGGATATAATATATTGAATACAAAATATTGCTTATTTTAAAGATTTACATAAATGTTTGGAGGGAATAAATGATTTGTAACTATTGTAACAATGAATTTACTAATATTAATGGATTGAAATTTTGCCCATATTGTGGAGAAGAAATAGAAGAATCCGTTGATTCTAAAGTTGGACAGAGTGCAGATAAAATTAATAATGTAGAAAGCGAGAATATAGTTGCAGGGGACACATTGACGAAAAAACATGAGGATACACTTCCCATGCCTGCAATAACAGAAAAAGATATAAAGAAGTATAAAAGGGATAAATTTTTTAGTTCTTTAAGAAAACCTGTTATAAATTTGAAAGTAATTATACCTATAATGGCATTGTTAGTAGTTATTGCAGGAGGAGTGTTTGCATTCACATTAGCTAAAGTTAAACCTGTAGATGAAGTGAGAATAAAGGAAGATTTGATAGGAAAAGTAATAACTCTTCCTAAAGGGACAAGCATAAAAATTAGCAAGGATAATATGAAAAGCTTCAGTATAAATACTAGAAATACGGATAAGAGTAAGGATCAGATAAAAGTAGCATTAACACTGAACAACGGCGCTCTTGAGGCAAAGACTCTGATATCAGCAGTATATACAAACCAAGGTAAAAACCAATGGAAAATAAGTGACGAAATTATATTGGACAAGGTTACTGCAATAAAACCAGTGGTAGGTATGGATGAAAAGAAGTTATTAGAATCATTGAAGAAATTAAGTATAACTATAGCAGATACAAAAATAATATTAGGTGGAAAAGATGTTAAAAATCTTGGCATAAGTTTAAGAACACCAGATTTAGAAAATGGAAAAGAAGAAATTCAAGTGCAAACATCTATAGACAGCGGACTTCTTGCTGCTACAGGAAAATTAAAGTGCAGCCTTGTTTTCGAAAATGAAGCTTGGAGCATTGCTACCACTGAAAAGAATAGCACTGAGGACTTTACATTAGTAATTTCACCAACCTTTTCTAATGAAACAGTTATTGAAGCTATAAGAAAACAGGGATTAGAAGAAACCGTAACTTATCCAAGTTTTTTCGGGGGTAAAGGGTTTACAGTAAAGGATAGTTTTACTAAGGGCATTAGTATATCAGGTAAAAGGTATGATGCACAAAAGGGATTATTATATGTTACTGCTAAGAGGGAAAATACAGCAGGAGAAATAAAGTCTGTATTATCAACTGGTTATACTTTCTCAATATCCTTAAGCACAATAGCATTAACAGACAAAGCGAAAACTACTGTTAGTAGTGGTGCAATAAATAATATGGCTACACCGTTAATAATATCAACTATTACCAATGTTGAAATTGAAGGAAGCAATTTATTTTTCTGGTTTTCTAATAATCATAAAATAACACCTGAAGAAGCAAATACATTTAAGACTACTGAAATATTATCCAAGAAGGGCTTTGATAATATAAAATATGTATATGGAAGTATTACTTATAAGGATGGTAAAAAGAATAAAAGTGTTTCAGGGTCCTTTGTTGCATTATATTTCCTAGTTTACGATGGAGCTAAGGGATATAACTGGAAATTGGATAAAATAATTGGCGAAGATTCACCTAATTATAAGACAATTAGCAAGGAAGTGAAAAATCAATAAAAGATATAGAGGTAATTTTACTAACTTTCTGTGAATTGTGAAAAAGAACAATTGTTCATTCTAATGGAGTCTAAACAAATCCTATGACAAAGTCATAGGATTTTCTTGTTATATGTTGAATTTATGCTAATATGTATTATAAATTTTAAAATTTATGTTGAATAAATGCAGGATATAAATATAATTAAAATATATGTATAAATTAGAATTAAAGTAGGGCTTTTTAATGTATTATTATGGTAATAATAAATACAAAGAGTTTGAACTATTGTTATTTGATTATTGGGGGTGGGTAAAAATTATGAATAGAGACAAGTCTTTAGAAATAGAAAACCTTAGAAATAAGGAGCGAGTTCAACATAAGCATACTAACTGCAATGATTTTTTTAAAATTAATCACACAATAATGATTGTTATAGATCCGGAAACTGGAGTAATAATAGATGCTAATGATGCTGCGTGCTCTTTTTATCAATATGATTATGAGCATATCATTAAATTGAAAATCAGTGACATTAATGTACTTTCAATTGAAGAACTTGCTATGCAAATCCAACTTGCCACTAAAGAGCAGAGAAATCACTTTTATTTTAAACACCGATTATCAAATGGTGAAACCAGGGATGTAGAAGTCCACAGTGGACCAATAATTCAGAAGAGTAGGAAACTATTATACTCAGTTATCCGTGATATAACTGATAGCAAGAAAGCCGAAGAAGAAATGATAAAAAAAAACAATGAACTGGAAGAGAAGAATAGTGCTAATATGAAGAAATTGGAACAAGTCAATGCCATCCTTGAAAAAGAGATAGCTGAAGGTAAGAGAACTATGGAACAGCTAAAAGCAAACGAAGAACGACTGACCTTTGCTCTTGAGGGTAGCGGAGATGGTGTTTGGGATTGGAATGCAAGAACCAATGAAATGATTTATTCAAAAGGATGGAAGAAAATGCTTGGGTATGAAGAGTCTGATATTCAAAATTTATTTAGCGAATGGGACAAGTTACTTCATCCTGATGATAAGGAGTCTGCTCATTTAAATTTAAACATGTATTTAGAAGGACTAGTTCCGGTATACGAGAGTGAATATAGACTCCGTGCAAAAGATGAATCCTATATATGGATACTTAGTAAAGGTAAAATTATAAGTTGTACTAAAGACGGAAAGCCATTAAGAGTAACAGGTACACATTCTGATATTAATTCTCGCAAACTAATGGAACAGGAATTAAGAGAAGCCAAGGAACGGTTTTCAAATGTTCTTGAGTATTCCAAGGATGCATCTTATAGAAGAAATGTTGTAACAGATAAATATGATTATATGAGTCCAGTTATTGAAAGATTAACGGGTTATACTCTTGAGGAAATGATGATAATGAACGAGGATTCTGTTTTTGAAAAAATTCATCAAGATGATTTGCAGGATGTAGTTCAGTGTATAAAAGAATCAACAAAGAACTCTGGATCAGATGCAATAGAGTATCGTTTTTTATGCAAAGATGGTGAGTATCGCTGGTTTCTTGACAGGTTTACATCAGTAGTGGGAAAATTATCACAACCTTCATTCCGTTATGGGGTTTTTCAAGATATTACTTTTCAGAAAAATGCTAAAGAAGAGTTAAAAAAAGCAAAAGAAATTGCTGAAAAAGCTAGTATTAACAAAAGTGAATTTATTGCTAATATGTCACATGAACTTAGGACTCCACTTAATGTTACCCTTGCAGGGGTTCAGCTCTTTGAGCTATATCTTAAAAATGGCTCTTACTTAGATAAAGAAAAAAGTTCAAGGCACCTAAAAGCTATGAAACGGAATTGCATGCGCCTATTAAGGTTGGTAAATAATTTAATTGATTCAACTAAAATTGATGCTGGATTTTATGAACCACATTTTAGCAATCAAGATATTGTAAGTCTTATTAATAGAATTTCATTGTCGGTATCAGATTATGCAAAACATAAGGATATCAACTTGTTATTCCATACAGATGTTGACGAAATGTCCATAATATGTGATGTGGATATGGTTGAGAGGATAATGCTTAACATCATCTCTAATGCTATAAAATTTACTGCAGATTCTGTCATTATAAATATTCACAAGGGAATGGACACGGTTATTATTTCGGTTAAAGATAATGGCATTGGAATTGAAAAAGAGAATCAGGATATTATATTTGAGAGGTATAAACAAGTTTCAAAACTATTTACAAGGGAGAATGAAGGTAGTGGTATTGGATTATCGCTAACAAAATCTCTTATTGAAATGCATGGTGGAAATATTAGCGTGGAAAGTGAATATGGAAAGGGCTCAGAATTTATTATTGAACTTCCAGTTAAACAGTGTGCACATGAGGAATGCATAGTATATAATGTTAATGAAACTGAGAATAAAGACAAATTTATTGAAAAGATGAATGTGGAATTTTCGGATATTTATGAATAAGGGAACATCCATAATTTTAGAATGTATGATTATAAAGAAAAGCAATTCGAACTATTAATTTACAGTAAGGAGAAGATAATAAGTCCTCTCCTTGCAACCTTGGTTAATTCTTTAGAAGTAAATAAAATTGATAAAAAATATTAAATCTTATATAATAATAGTATGAAAATATACTATAATAAAAAGTTGGAGGCTTAAATGTTTGATATTGAATCATGTGTGTGTTTTATAAATAGCAAGACATCTAAAAAAATGGCAAGTATGTTTAATGAAAGACTAATTCCACTTGGTGTTACCAGAGTTCAGTGGATAGCTATGTATTATTTATTAAAACATGGAGACCTAAGCCAAAAGGAATTAGGAGAAAAGATGGATATAAAAGAGTCTACTGTAGCTAGGCTTTTAGATAGAATGGAAGAAGAAGGTTTAATTATAAGAACTCTTGCAAAGGAAGATAGAAGGGTTAAATATATTAAACTTACCCCAAGTGGTAGAGAGAGAATGGGGGAGCTTTTACCTGAGGGACAGAAAATGAGTGAGCTTTTTTCAAGGGGTATTACGGAGGATGAAATACAAGTATTTAAAAGAGTACTGGAAAAATTCATGGAAAATATCAGTTAAATTTTTATCATATACTATTGCAATTACTTAAAATACTTGCTATACTAATCATTAGGATAGCAAGTATTTTAAGGGGGCAATAATATGGCTAAAAATGTTAGAGAAATGTTAAATGATTTTATGGGTGGATTACAGGCATTAGGTGAAACTAACGGTGAACATGTAGGTGCATTTATGAACTTACTTGGTACAACATATAAACCAGGTGCGTTAGATACAAAGACAAAGGAATTGATCAGTGTAGGTATTGGAGCATACAATCGTTGTGAATACTGCATAGTATTCCATGTTTATAAAGCATTTGAGGCAGGTGCTACTTCAGAAGAAATAATGGAAGCAGCTATGGTTTCTGTTGCCTTTGGTGGTGGACCTTCAATGGCTTATAGTGTAACCTTACTTAAGGATTCTATTGAAGAATTCAAAAATGATTTTAATAAATAACCTAGATAAAGCAGTTATGCTGCAAAGTTAGTAAGGCGGCGCAAGCTGCCTTATTTCTTATTTTGGAAAGGGGATAAAAGAAATGATTATAGATGTTAAGGTAGAGAAATCTACAGATAAGAATGCTGTAACAAAAATAATGAAAATCTTAAAAAATGTGGGAGATTCTATTCTGGTAAATGATGAAATTTTTGAGGTGGAGAGTGGAAAGGGTACCAGCACCATTAGTTCAAAAGCAAAGGGAATTATTGATAGCATTAATGTAAAAGAAGGAGACATTGTTAATGCAGATACTGTATTGGCAAAGATAAATGGAGAGCAAGCGCCTAAAGCTGCAAACACAAGTAATAATACCTTTAATTATTTTCAAAATTTGATTAAGCCAGTGAAGCTTCAAATGGAGTGCGACATTACAATAATTGGCGGAGGTCCTGGAGGATATGTAGCTGCAATTCATGCTGCTAAATTAGGGGCAAAGGTTATATTAATAGAAAAAGAAAAATTAGGTGGAACCTGTTTAAATTGGGGGTGTATTCCTACTAAAACATTAGTTAGGTCTGCACAGGTTTTCGATACCTTAAAACGGGCGGAAGAATTTGGATGCTATGCGGAAAATATTGGTATTAGCATGGAAAAAGTAATTGCAAGAAAAGATAAGGTTGTTACAGAGCTAGTTCAGGGTATTGTGTATTTAATGGATAAAAACAAGGTAAAGGTTATTAATGGGGCTGGTGAAATTCTTGATAATGAGACTATAATAGTGAAAAGTAATACACAAGAAGTTACTATCAAAACAAAAAATATTATTATTGCTACAGGTTCTAAATCAGCAGTGGTACCACTTAAGGGTATTGAAAATAAAAATATAATTAATAGCACCGATGCACTTTGTCTAAAGGAAGTACCAAAGAATCTAGTAATTGTAGGCGGTGGGGTTATTGGGATGGAGTTTGCCTATATTTTTGCTAGCTTTGGCGCGAAGGTTTCAGTGGTGGAATTTATGGATCAATGCCTTTTAAGCTGTGATGATGATATATGCGAAGAAAACAAAAAAAATGCATCAAAAAGAGGGATTAAGCTATATACTACTGCAAAGGTAGAAGAAATTTGTGAAGCTGAGGATAATGAATGTATAGTTCATTTTGTACAGGATGGTAAAGATAAATACATAACTGCAAACAAAGTACTTTTATCTGTTGGAAGAACTCCATATATAGATGGACTTGGACTAGAAAAGGTAGGAATCGAATTAAATCAAAATAAAAAGGGAATTATGGTTAATTCTAAAATGCAAACTAATATTTCTAATGTGTATGCCATTGGAGATGTAACAAACATTATGTTACTTGCTCATGCTGCATCTCACCAAGGAATAGTAGCTGTAAACAATATAATGGGTAAGCCTTGTGATATGGATTATACAACAGTTCCTAGCGCAATTTTCACGGATCCTGAAATAGCAATGGTGGGTATAGGTGAAAAAGCAGCAAAGCTTCAGGGAATAGAGGTGGAAATAGGCAGATTCCCATTTTCAGCTAACGGAAAAGCGAAATGTTATGGAGAAAGTAATGGCTTTATTAAAATTATAAGAGATAAAAACACAGAAAAGTTGATTGGTGCAAGCATCGTGGGTCTACATGCTACAGATTTAATTGCAGAGCTTACTCTAGCCATTAAGAATAATTTAACAGCAGAAGCAATAACTGAAACTATACATGCCCATCCTACTACAGCAGAGGTAATTCACGAAGCTGCATTGTCTTTAGAAGGAGGAGCTATCCATTTTGCATAATAGTGGACAATTACTTAAATAATCTCCATTTCTTCATAACATCTACATATCCTTAGGCTATATTATAGTCATAGATAGTTTAAGGAGGTGTTGTTATGGTTGGACTCGCTTTAGCTAAATGTATTCATGCATGTGGCATGCACGGGCAAGAATTAGTAGCTTGTATAAAAATGATGATGAATATGTAAATAAAATTATCATAAATTCATAAAAAGGCTTGTGATTATTCTTATCACTAGCTTTTTTATATTTGAAAACAGAAATTGATACTTTAGAAAAAATAATAGTTTTTGCAAACTCTAGATGCTTATTGATACATTAATTAAAGATGGGTATAATTACTACAAGTTACTAAAAAAAACATTAACAATTTATTAGCTTTTTTATTTCATAGAAAAGTGAATTTAATTTATAAAGACATATGAGGAGTGTTACATGAAGAATTCAGAAGTATTAAAAAAAGATTTAGACAGAATTGATGGAAAAAGCTATAGGATGTATAAGGAATTAGAAGGAGAATATGATTTTGGAAATTATATACTTAGCATAGATTATGTTCAAGGTGATCCATTTGCTTCCCCATCAAGAATTAGATTGATAGTAAATCAAAATATTGCTATGTTTCCAAAGGAAATTTTTGATAATAAAAACAAAAATATTGCAGTAGCAGATTACCTAACAAGAGAATTTTATTCTAATATAAATAGATACTCGGAAAAAGTTCTTGGATCTGGGAAGAGTGGATTAATAGCTATAAGCAAATGTCCACAAGAGATATTAAATAGAACTTCAATAATTATAGATGAGGATAAAATAGAAGCAAGGTTTTACGTTGGGTTTCCAGCAAGAGGAAGAAGTGTTTTAGCAAGAGAGCTCCAGAAAATTTTATATAATGTTATGCCAAGCATAGTTGAAAGAACTTTAATATATAGAAATATTAATAGCGAAAAACTAATAAATAGAGTAAAACTAGTAGAAGATCAAGAACATATAAGAAGCGAGTTAAGTAATCGCGGGTTAGTTGCATTTGTGGCAAATGGATCAATGTTACCTAGGGAAAGTGGCATATCTACAAAAGCATTAAGAGGAGGTATTGTATTTGTTTCACCAAAGGAATTGGAAGTAGAGTTTGATACTCAAAGCCTCGGCACAATTTGCGGTATGGGTATTAAAAAAGGTATAACACTTATAGTTGGCGGGGGATATCATGGTAAATCCACATTGCTAAAAGCATTAGAACTTGGAGTTTATAATCATATTGAAGGTGATGGTAGAGAGTTTGTTATAACAGATGAATCTGCTTTAAAGGTAAGAGCAGAAGATAGTAGGTGTGTAACTAAAACAGATATATCCCTATTCATAAGTAACCTACCTAATGGGAAAGATACTGTAGAATTCTATACTGAAAATGCAAGTGGGAGTACATCACAAGCGGCGAGTATTATAGAGGGAATAGAGAGCGGTGCTAAGGCATTTTTAATTGATGAGGATACTTCTGCGACTAATTTCATGACTCGTGATGACTTAATGCAAAAATTAGTTTGCACAGAAAAAGAGCCAATTACACCCTTTATTGAGATAGTGAGACCATTATTTAAGCAAATGAGTATTTCAACAATAATAGTAGTAGGAAGCTCCGGAGAATTTTTTGATATAGCAGATTGTGTAATACAAATGGATAATTACGAGATTTTGGATGTCACAAGAGAGGCTAAAAAGTTGAGCAGTGGGAATATTATAAAAAGGATTAACGATAAAAATTTAAAAATAGATATTTTATTTAATAGGCGGGTTAAAGCCGGAACTATTGAAGTAGGAGAAAAAGGCGTTAAAATCAAAACAATAGGGTTAGACACAATAAGTATAAATAGAGAGGAGATAAATCTAAGGGCTGTGGAACAAATAGTTGATAATGAACAATTAAATGCTATAGGTTCGATTATGAAATGGACAGAGGCTAATATTATGAATAAGGGTTTAGGCTTTGAAAATATGGTGGATAATATAATTAGTAAAATAGAGAAAAATGGGTTATTATTTATAGATAGATCAAAAGGTGGAAGTGGAAGTTTAGCCATGCCTAGGAAACAAGAAATAATGGCAGCTTATAATAGATACAGAAATCTAAAAATATAATCATTTAAATATTATGGATAAGAGAGGCGAAAAAATATGGCATTGTTTAATAATAAAAACAGAGATGCTGATGGGGTTAAAAATCTTTATACTAATTCAATAGCCCAGAATCAGCTTCCGAAAGATGAGTTACCTGATAAGATTTCAGACCCTGGAGTGATTCGGCAATTGATTCACGATGAGCTATTTATGGATGGAAACGCTCGTCAAAACCTAGCAACCTTTTGCACTACGTATATTGAAGATGAAGTTCGTAATCTTATGGATTTGTCAATTAATAAAAATATGATAGATAAGGATGAGTACCCGCAGACTGCTGAAATTGAACATAGATGTGTGAATATATTGGCAAATCTTTGGCATGCACCTGGGAAATTAGATACTATTGGGTGCTCAACAATTGGATCTAGTGAAGCAGCGATGCTTGGTGGTTTGGCACTTAAATGGAAGTGGCGAATGAGGCGCGAAGCTGAGGGCAAATCTACTAATAATCCTAACATTGTATGTGGACCTGTACAAATATGCTGGCATAAATTTGCACGATATTTCGATGTTGAAATTAGAGAAATCCCTCTGATGCCAGATGAGCTAGGTCTGCAGCCAGATCAACTAGTAGATTATTGTGATGAGAATACAATTGGAGTAGTGGCAACTTTGGGTAGCACATTTACCTGCATTTATGAACCAGTGGAGGAGATTGCTAAAGCCCTAGATGCAATTGAGAAAGACACAGGCTATGATATCCCTATTCACGTAGATGGAGCTAGTGGAGCATTCATTGCACCATTTATACAAAAAAAAATTAAATGGGATTTTTGCATTCCTAGGGTTAAATCTATTAATGCATCAGGTCATAAATTTGGAATGGCACCACTTGGTGTTGGTTGGATTATTTGGAGATCTTTAGAAGACTTGCCTGAAGAATTAATATTTAATGTTGATTATTTAGGAGGAGAAATGCCAACCTTTGCACTCAATTTTTCACGTCCAGCTGGTCAAATTATTGCCCAGTATTATAAGTTTTTGCAATTGGGTCATGAGGGCTATACTGCAATTCAGAATGCCTGTGCAGACACTGCCCAGTATTTAGGCCAGGAGCTTGCAAAAATAGAACTATTTGAAATATTATATGATGGACATGATGCAATACCTGCAGTTTGCTATGCTCTAAAAGATCAAGAGGCAGCTGGATTTTCACTTTATGATCTTTCTGATCGTTTAAGAATGCATGGTTGGCAAATAGCCTCCTATCCACTCCCAAGCAATCGAGAGAATTTAACCGTACAACGTATATTGATTCGTCACGGGGTTAGTCGTGACATGATATTTTTACTACTTCGTGATTTAAAAAAGGAATTGGAGTATTTAAAGAATAATTCAGTATTAAATTGTTGCAGTAAGGTTAGTTTTCATCATTAATTAATACCAGACAAAGGATAGTAAAATAATAACTCCAAATCCTTAGGAGTAAACTAAGAATTTGGAGTTTCTTGATTTTCAATTGCACTTTTTTAGTTATTCATAGTCACTAATATTAAGTATGGATTCATCTTCAAAAAATGTATTTGTATTATAAAGCATCAAAACATCAGTAATATTGTAGTCTTTAATTAGTGTATTTACATCATCTGAGTAATATCTTAAATCTACAACTATTATGTCACTAAAGTTAGAAGTCAAAAATGGTATAAAACAATTAGCATATGAATCCTTAATAACTAAAAGCTTTTTAGCACTATTGCTCATAGTGCTTATTTTTATAATAGGATGATTCCCACCTAAAAATGCAGAGTACTTATCTTTAGTATTTAAACTGCTGGAATCATATAAACTTGCACTCTTTTTTTTCTCTTCCAGGTAATTTACTAATACCTCTTCGTGATTTTTAGGCAAATATACATTAATTGTATCGCTATCAACATTTTTAACTCCAGCTCTAGAGTAAAGTGTTCCGTAGAATTCATTATTAACCTTTTGAATATTATAGGAACTAGCATCTTTGGGTGTTATTCCTGAACTCTTGCAAAATTCTAAGTATGCGTAATATGCACCTTCTGATGTCCAATGGTGGTCAGTTTTATAATAAATGTATTTATCTTTATTTTTATTTAAAGTATCAAACACATTTATTGTTTTTATAGATTTATCTAATCCAGAATAAAATTTATTTATATACTCAAGTTGATTTTCTACTGGAGCAAATTCAGGCAATTTATCTTGTAGAACTTTTATTTTGTTTGGAACTAACATAATATATTTAGATAATTTCTTGTTTCCACTACTAAAAGTATTTATTGCTTTTAATTTTTCCTCTAGATTGTCTTTGTCTGGCTTCTTGAACTTAGCTATTAAGTATTTATCATCCCCTAAATATACATCGTTATTTTCTTTTTTTCCACTAATTATTTCTGTACTTGATTTTACATTTATCCAAAAGTTTCTCAATATAAATTGATCAGCCATATACTTTTCATATTTTGAAGTAAATTTGTTATACAACAAATTATTTACCGAAAATTTAGGCTTGGTTTTAAGCTTTCTATTCTCCTGCTCGGAAAACTCTTTGTCTGGAACTATAATATTTAATATCATTACACTAAATATAAATAATAAAAATATTAAAGTTAGGGATTTTATATATATATTATTGTATTTTCTTCTTCTATAGTTATATTCCATATTTATTATCACCTTTTTTCTAAAATCTAAAGTATAAGAATGGATTAAAGCTCTGATTTACAAGGTATGCAGTAGATAGAAACAGTATAAAAATATGACTTAAAGCCATAACTATTGCGCCCCTCGCATTAAAACGGTTTTTAAGTTTTTTATGAAAATTGTAAACAACTGGTGTTGCACAAAAAATTGCTATTACAAATAAGATTGTGTTTGTATAAAAATAGTATACAGCGGCACTATCCGTAAAAGCATTTCCACTAAGGCCAAACATTATTTTTATATAATTTATAGCATCGCTTAATTTATTATTATCGAAAATTACCCAACCAACTATGACAATTATCATAGTATATAAATTTGAAATACACTTAGGAAGTCTTTCTAAAAGCTTTCCTAAAAGGGTCTTTTCTATAAATATAAAAAAGCCGAAATATAATCCCCAGAATATAAAATTCCAGCTAGCACCATGCCATAACCCTGTTGCAAACCAAACTACAAACAAGTTCCTGAATTGTTTTCTTAAAGAAACCCTGTTACCGCCTAGAGGAATATAAAGATATTCTCTAAACCAACTCCCTAAGGATATGTGCCATCTTCTCCAAAACTCAGTTACACTTTTAGATATATATGGATAGTTAAAATTTTCAATGAATTCAAATCCAAGCATTTTTCCTAGTCCTATTGCCATATCTGAATATCCACTAAAATCAAAATAGATTTGAAGAGTAAAGGCTATTATTCCAATCCAAGCGGAAATAACTGATATATTTGAAATTTCAGTAGCCTTTACGCTTGTCCAAACCATTGCTATATTGTTAGCAATTAATACTTTTTTCCCAAGACCTATTATAAATCTATCTATACCTTCTGAAAATTGATTTATATTTTCTTTCCTATTTTTTAATTGGATGAAGATATCGTTGTACTGTACTATGGGACCTGCAACTAGCTGCGGAAACATAGTGACATATGCTCCGAAATCTATAATGTTCTTTTGAACCTTTACTTTGTTTAGATACACATCTACGACATAGGATATAATTTGGAAGGTATAGAATGATATTCCCACAGGCAGTGGAAGTTTTTCAATAGATATACTTAATCCGAATAGTATATTCATATTATCTACTAAGAATCCAAAATATTTAAAAAAAGCCAATATTCCTAAATTAACAACTAGTGTATTTACAAATATTATCTTTGAAAGCTTCTTATGTTTTCTATATTTGCATATAAGCAAAGTGCTTATATAATCAAATATTATAGAAAAAACCATAAGACTTATGTATACGGGTTCTCCCCAGCCATAAAATATAATGCTTACCACTAAAAGTGTAAAATTTCTTATTTTCTTAGGGGAAATATAATATATAGTTAGAGTTAAGGGCAAGAATATAAAAATAAATATTAAACTACTAAAAACCAATTTCAGTCACTCCACCTCAAGTTGCCTTTTTATTTGAAGCTGTCATTAACAGCCTTTGTTATGTTGTCTACATCTTTGGATACAATTAAAATGAGATATTTTCCTTTTACTTCTAAAGTGTGATTTTCCAAAAGATCATACTGATCTGGACTATAATCTTTAAAACTGCTGGATTGTCTCTCAATGATTTTTTCGAAATTTTCTAATAAGTCATCCATATCGTCTTGACTTTTAACCTTTAATATGAGAATTTCATTTGCTTCCATATTGGTCTTTGGTGCATATAACGCAAAATCCTCTAGCCCTTTAGTACTTGTAGAATAAAGTTTTCTGAGCTTAGTTTTATTACCTTTTTCCATTGGCGATAAATCTGTAACCTTTTGAACATTAGCTAAAATTTCAGGTATTTCAGGACTTTTAGTTTGAATGAATGCACACCCTTGAAATATAACACCAATAAAGGTGACTAAACTTAAAATTAATACTTTCTTATGTATATTTCCAAATCTTTTCATAGTCATCATCCTTATGTACATAATATTAATCGTCTAAATGATTTCTTAAATAATCTAACCATAAACCATAAAATGCCACTGTGAAATGCATACCATCTGGCTCATATAAATCCTCTCTATCTTTAACAATAGATCTTATATCTATATAATGCACATTCTCTTGCCTAGCAACCTCAATTACTTTTTCTACAAATTTATCTATTCTATCTTGTGAAAGACTATTATTTTCCTGCCGCACTTTAGCTTGTACAGGCGTTAGTGATTGAAGATATATTTCAGCACTCGGTACCTTTTGTTTTATAGCTTGTATAAGCTTCGTGTAGTTATCTTTAAAATCATTAGGGCTTTCAAAGCTTTTCAAGTCATTCATTCCATAAAGTATAAATACTCTTTGTGGATTAATGCTTACTAAGGTGCTTACAGCTTGTTTAGCTTGTACCAGATTTACTCCTTTTTTAGCTAAGACAGAGGATTTATTTACTATGTTATAAAAGTCTAAACCTTCTGTAATGGAATCCCCCATAAAAACAGAACTCTCAAAGTAAACTTTATTGCTTATTTCATTTGAATTATCACCACCTTTTTCATCCTTTAGCTTATGTTTTTCTGTTATGTTTTTCTCCACCGTAGCAACATCTGCACTCTCTAGCTTTTGCAAAATAATATAATTAGCTTCTATTATTTTTTTTTCTTGCTTATGTTTTAAAAAGGACCTTAGAAAAAAACAACAGGAAATCAATATTATTAATCCAATTATGATGTTCAGTTTCGTTTTGGTGCCATTACTACTCATAGTTAATACCTCATATAATTTTATAGTATATATTAATGCAAATTTTTTTGCACCCATGTATATTATATAGGGGTTTTGAAATAAAGTCATTACAAAATAGTTAATTTTAATATAAAAAGGTATGTCCCTATTTAGGACATACCTTAAAAACTCTTTTCTTTAGGCCTTGCTAAACCTACGAAGGACACAACAATATGATATTAATTGTCTTCATCATTATTAATATAATGACTGTGAACAAAGCCAATTATTTTAAACATATCAACATATTTATCAGGACTTTGAAGCAATATAAACTCCATATCATCATTTTTTGTGGCACTTTTTAAAGCTTTTTTATTAATTGTAAATATGTCTTATACATTCCATATAAAGGAAAGATGGGTATGATTAAAATTTTATTCCAATATTCAATTAAACTATTGAAATATTGTTCCATGAGAGTTATAATAAGTAAAACACGCCTGTAAAGGTTTTCAATTATAAGAACATTCTAAAAGATATATTATAAGTAACATCAAGTGGAAATGATTAATTAGGAGGGGCAAATATGCCTGATAAGAACAATATATTACTAAAACTCCGTGAAATGAAAGATAATCTTACCCCAGTTGAAAGAAAAATAGCTGACTATATACTTGAAAATACTTCACAAATTCCTCGCCTTTCAATTAAAATGTTAGCAACAAAAAGTAAAACAAGTGATGCTTCTGTTATAAGGTTTTGCAAAAGTATGGGTTGTGATGGTTATAGAGATTTAGTAGTAAGTATTTCCGGATCACTAGGATCAGCGGATGAAGCGCAAGCTGAACAGTATACTGACATATTGCCTGGTAATGATATAAATACAATTATAAACAATATTTCAATGAATAACTGCAAATCCATCCAAGATACATTAAGTGTCATTAATCGCGATGAGATTGCAAAGGCGGTAGAACTTTTAAGAAAAACACAAAAGATTGACTTTTATGGTGTAGGTGCTTCAGGACTTGTATGTATGGATGCCCAACAAAAATTTATGCGTATCAATAAGATGTGCCATGCTTATACCGATGGTCACAGTCAATTAACTGCCAGTGTACTTCTTGAAAGTAGTGATGTAGTTGTAATCATATCTAATTCGGGGAGTACCAATGAAATTTTGGAGGCCCTTGAAATTGCAAAGGATTCTGGTGCGCCTGTCATAGCAATAACTCGCTACAATAAGAGTGAGCTGGCTAAAAAAGCTGATGTTGTGCTTTTTATTTCAACGCCAGAAATTACTATGCGAAGTGGGGCTATGGGATCTAGAATCGCAATGCTTAATGTAATAGACATACTCTTTGCAGGTGTAGCAAGTGCAGAATATAGTAATGTGAAGAAATATCTTAGCAAAACACATAATATTCTAAATAGTAAACATCGAAAATGAACGTAGTCCACTAGTGGTTCTTATATTGTAACAACCATTAGTACTATTGTAGAATATTATTCTGTCACGTATGAAATAAAATACCGAAATTATATTTTATAATTAAATATAATTTTGTTTAAAATGAAATTTATTTTACTTTTATATATAATATTAAAATGTAAGGTAAAAATTTATATTTTTTAGGGGGATATTATTATGAGAAGAACCAGATGTATTATTGGAATGTTATTAACAATGACAATTGTATCTTCTACATTTGTAGGTTGCGGTAAAAAAGCAACAGAAACTGTAGTTAAAGATGCAATGGCAAAAGACACAATTACAGCATTACTTCCACCGGTTTCTCCAACTTATCAAAAGAACTTTGACCAAATGACTAAAGATTTTAACACAAAGTATCCAAACCTAACACTAAAAATTGAACCAGCTAGTTGGGAAGATATGACCCAGAAACTAGATGTTCAAGTTAATGCAGGTAGCCCTCCAGATATTGCATTTATAGGTTCAGATGGAGTATCCAAATATGTGGATTCTGGTCTGATTATGGATATCAGCAAAGAGGCCAAGCCTGAAATGTTAAGTGATTTTGATGCAGGTCCTCTTGAATATATGAAAAACGGTACAGGTCTTTATGGATTCCCTGCATACATGGAAATTCACTGTTTAGGCGGAAACAAACAATTTTTAGAAGCAGCTGGTATCGACTGGAAATCTATTCAAAAAAATGGTTGGACCTTTGATCAGTTTAGAGAAGCAATTAAAAAGGGTGTTGTAAAGGAAGGTACTGCTACCTCTCGTTATGGTTTCGTATTTGCTGCTGCCGGCGTTGCATCTAAGGATTACTTAGGAGTACTTGTTAAGGAAGCAGGAATGCCTTCTGCATTCACAAAAGATCTAAAATATGCTTACACAAGTAAAAATTACTTAGAAGTTCTTAAGGGTATAAGAACCCTTATAGATGATGGTTCAATGCCTAAAGAACTAAGCTCAGTAGACGCAGGTAAGCGTTGGAATATGTTCCTAACAGGACAGACAATGATTACAGGTAAGGGCCTGGCTGTATTTGAGAATTCCGCTAATAAAAACAATAAAAAAATAGCTGACAAGGATGCCAGTGCCGTAAAAAATAGCATAAATGTTGATTATATAGTTCTTCCAGTTCCAACCTTCCTTGGTGAAAAACAACAAGCTGCTGCTGCCGTAGATGGATATGTAACCTTCCGTGGTAAAACAGCTCCAACACCAGAACATGTTGCAAATGTTGTTAAGGCTGCTTATTTCTTAGCTTCAGGGTCAGTTGCAGCACAGACGAATAATGACTTATTTGTAGCACAGATCACAAAAAGTTCAAGAGATGCTGCAAAAGACATGACTACTACTAGAAATGCAGATAACGCCACTGCAGTAGAAACACTAATTAAGCAAGCTGTTATAGCACGCCCAGACATTACTTCAGAGCTTGGTGCAAAAGCTATTAAACTTGAAAACGAAGTAATAATTCCAAAACTTCAAGCTCTACTTGCTAATGAAATCACTCCTCAGCAAATGTTTGATGCAGTTAAGGCTGCAGCAATAGTAACATTTGGTGATAGTGGTGTTGTAAAAGATTAGTTATAAATCATAATATATCCCGCTTATTAAGGATTGGGCGGGATATGTTTTTATAAACAGAATTTAAACAGTCTAAGTTAATAATTGCTCTAAAATAGGTTTCGCAGGAGGAGATTATGAAGGTTATAATAAATAAACCAGTAATAATTAGAAATAAGAAAAAGACTAAAATAAAAGGAGATCATGTTTGGGGATATGTTTTTATTATAGTTGCATTGATAACATTCAGCATGTTTACGCTGTATCCAGTAATTAGTGCATTTATTATTAGCTTTCAGAAATTTAAACCTTTAGGCTCAGTCTGGGTTGGTTTAGATAATTATTCAGGACTATTTAAGGATAAATTATTTGGCAAAGCAATACTTAATACTGTAATTTACACTATATTTGCTGTTCCTGTTGCACTAGTTGTTTCTTTTACTATTGCACTTTTAATATTCCCACTTAGAAAATGGATGCAGACTATGTTTAAGGCCATCTATTATCTACCTGCAGTGGCTTCAGGTGTTTCGTTATCCGTGGTTTGGCTATGGATTTATGACCCACTACCAGCAGGTTTATTCAATAAATTAATAGGATTTTTAGGAATACCTAACCAAAATTGGCTTGGTTCAAGTAAAACAGCCATGTTGTCACTACTAGTAATGTCTTGGCTTTCAAGTCATGGTACAAGCATTATTATATATATTGCTGCATTACTTGGCATTCCAGACAGCTATTTTG
Source organism: Clostridium estertheticum (assembly GCF_011065935.2). NCBI lineage: Bacteria > Bacillati > Bacillota > Clostridia > Eubacteriales > Clostridiaceae > Clostridium > Clostridium estertheticum. Next base: position 2,590,075 of record NZ_JAAMNH020000001.1, read on the forward strand.
AAGCTGCAGACTTAGATGGAGCAACATTTTTAGAAAAAATTAGATATATTATAGTTCCTCTTTTAAAGCCAACAACACTTTTTTTACTGGTAACAGGAATAATAGGTTCTTTCCAGGTATTTATGAACGCCTATATGATGACCGGAGGTGGGCCAGACAATGCAACTACAATGGTTGGTCTACTAATTTTTAACAATGCATTCAAATACTCGAATTTTGGTGTAGCCGCAGCACAATCATTGGTACTCGCAGTTATAATTGCGATTATTTCCATATTCCAGTTTAAATTCTTAGGCGATGATATTGAATACTAAGTGAAAGGGAGGTCATTCTAAATGTCTTTATATAATGGTTATAAAAAACATAAGAAAAGTGCGAAAATTGGCAGAGTGGTATCAATAATTATACTATTTATGTTTGCAATTGTTACACTTTTTCCTATATACTTCATGATTATTTCATCTTTTGGAGATCCCGTTGAAGCCGGTGCTATGAGCTACTCACTATTGCCACAAAAGTTAACACTTGATTCCTACAAGTTTTTCTTTAATTTTAGTAAGTACTCCTACAGATGGCTTTTAAATTCACTAGTAGTAGCCTCAACAATAACTGTATCTAACGTTATCTTTGCAGGTATGGCTGGATATGCCTTCGCAAAAATTAAATTTCCTGGAAGCAAATTTGTATTTTCTATGCTTCTTTGCTCAATGATGGTACCATATCAAGTTACGCAGATACCTCTTTACATTCTTGTTGTAAATACTTTTAAAATGTCAAATACATACTCAGCTCTAATTCTTCCAGGGTTATGTGGTGTGTTTAACATATTTCTTGCAAAACAATTTATGTCCACATTACCAAAAGAAATTATAGAAAGTGCAAAGATTGATGGTTGCAATCAGTTGCAAATCTTCATTAAAATTATACTTCCTCTTTCAAAAACTATTTTAGCTGTAATGGCTATACTTACATTTATGGATAGTTGGAATTCTTTCTTTTGGCCATTCCTCGTTACAAAAACAATGGATATGCAGACAATTCAAGTAGGACTTAAAAACTTCCGTTTTGCAAACACCACTTATTTTGCACCAATGATGGCTGGGGCAACAATTTCAGCGCTGCCCATGTTCATACTTTTCTTCTGTTTACAGAAGTATTTCTTAGAGGGTGTAACAGTAGGAGCAGTTAAAGGTTAATAATTCAATTTTCTTAATTTATAATAGGAGGAAAACTATGGCAGATATGCTTGTTAAATTATACAATTTGAAATCTGAGGATAATCTAGAAGAACTTTATAGTAAAGGGGTAACTTTAAGAAGGGCTTTACCTCCAGAGAAGTATCGTGTTATTTCATGGGTTAAGGATAAGTTTGGAGATCATTGGGCAAGTGAATGCGATGTAGCATTTTCAAACAAACCTGTGACCTGTTATATAGCTATTAAAAATAAAGAAATAATTGGGTTTGCCTGCTATGAGGCAACTTGCAGGGATTTCTTTGGACCTACTGGTGTGGATAATGAGTTTAGAGCACAAGGAATAGGAAAAGCTCTCCTGATTAAATCCCTAGTTGCCATGAAAGAAATGGGGTATGGGTATGCAATAATAGGTGGTGCAGGACCTACAGAATTTTATGAAAAAGCTGTCCAAGCAGAAGTAATAGAAGGCTCAATCCCTGGTATATATGAGGGTCTGCTTTAATAACGAAAGGAATAATGTAGTATGATTGTTAATTTTGATGATAAATATACAGATGGCATAATAAAGCTGTGGAATACTGTAGCCGTAAAAGATGGATACGTGGAATTAAACCATAAAAATTTTGAGAGTTTTTTTACAAATAATCCATATTTTAAATCAGAAAATACTTTCATATTGCACCGCGATGGCATCGATGGCTTCGCTTGCGGCTGCACAGGCGACGATTTACCTCTAGGCGATACTTCAGGATATATAACTTGTATTATTTTATCAACTGAAGCGCAAACATTAAGTAATTTTCTAAATCTAACGAATGCCTTAGAAATTTCATTTAAAAAACAAGGTAAAAAACAATCTGAAGTACTTTTTTTTAATCCTATGATGCTACCTTGGTATATTCCAAATACACAGAAACACCAACATAATAATGCTCCAGGTGCTCCAATAGATGGCTATTTTTATAAGTTTTTACTAGAAGCGGGGTATATGGAGCGTACTCGTGAATGTGCAATGTATATGAATCTTAAGGAATTTAAATTACCAGAAGACATTCTAAAAAAAGAGAGAAAGTTATTAGACCTCAATTATGAGGTGAATTTGTTTGATAGTGACCGACATTTCGGAGTAAAAGAAATGCTGAAGGGATTAAACAACCCACTTTGGAAACAAGAAGTTTCTAACTGTACAGGAAATGGTATACCAATCATTATTGCAGCTAAAAACAGAGAGGTTGTTGGATTTGCTGGTCCAGTTATAAGGCAGGAAACCGGTCGTGGTTATTTTGCTGGAATAGGGGTACAGAAAGAGCACGAGGGTCATGGGCTAGGGAGTGTTTTGTTTTTCAAATTGTGTGAAGCACTTAAAAATATTAATGCTGAATATATGTCGTTGTATACAGGACTTAGTAATCCAGCGATTAAAATATATAAAAAGGCAGGGTTTATTCCTGTTAGAGAGTTTGCAGTAATGCGAAAGGAGCTTTAAAAATGAAGGAACAAAAAATCACCATTCTTGCTATCGGAGGTCATGTAGGGGATATGGAACTTACAGCTGGTGGAATACTTTCAACTCATGCATTAAAAGGTGATAACATAGTTACATTGGCTCTTACGGCTGGAGAAAAAGGTGCTCCAGAAAATATGGACCTGGCAGATTACCGCAGTCAAAAGGTGAGAGAAGCAGAAACCTTCGCCAAGATGCTTGGTGGAAGAGCTATTGTGTTTGATTATCCTGACGGAGAACTTCCTGATAATGAGCAAGTTCAGTTCGAGGTTTGTGATGTGATTCGGGAAGTAAAACCTAACGTTATTATCACACATTTTAAAAATAGCATGCACAAAGATCATATGACTACCAATAAAATAGTCAACAATGCTCGCTTTTACGCAGGCAATAAATTTTTTGTTCGTAAAAACCCTAGTTTTTTCGCCTCAAAATTATATTTTGCTGAAAACTGGGAAGATGCCGTTGACTTTAAACCTTATGTCTATGTTGATATCTCCATGGGCTTTGAGCTATGGCAAAAGGCTGTGGCGTCGCATTGGTTTGTTACAGGTAGCAAGTCCTTCCCATATCTTGAATATTATACTCACCTAAGTCGTGTTCGTGGTATTGAAGCTCACATAGGCCGTGCTGAATGTTTTTCAGTTCCAGAGGAAACCATGAAACTTATTAAAGATACCCTTTAATGGAGGATAGTAATGAAAATAGTGGTCAATAACGGAATAGATAACTTGGAAAAATATGCAGAGATTTTTAAAGGAAAAAGATTAGGATTAATTACAGGTCCAACTGGTGTTAATAAAAAGCTAGTATCAACAATTGATATTTTGCATGAAAAATATAATTTAGTAGCCTTATATTCTCCCGAACATGGAGTTCGCGGAGACATACAAGCAGGGGTAAAAGTCGATGACTATGTAGACCCTTCTACAGGAATACCAGTTTATAGCCTATATGGAGATAAAAAGAAGATAACAAAAGAAATGCTAAGTAATATTGATTTACTAGTATTTGATATACAAGATGTAGGAGTAAGGTTTTATACTTACTTATATACACTTACTTACGCGATGGAAAGTTGTAATGAGAATGGTAAACCCATAGTTGTACTTGACAGAATAAATCCATTGGGTGGTAATATAGTGCAGGGAAATATGTTAGAATTGGGTTTTGAATCATTTGTTGGTAAATACCCTATTCCTACGCGATATGGATTAACAATAGGAGAGTTTGCACTATATATAAATTCAAAGTTTGAAATTAATGCTGACTTAACTGTTGTACCTTGCACTGGATGGTCTAGAGATTTGTATTATGACCAAACAGATTTAGTGTGGGTTCAGCCATCTCCCAATATTCCTACAATTGATAGTGCATTTATCTATAGTGGAACCTGCATCTTTGAAGGAACTAATTTATCAGAAGGTAGGGGGACCACAAAACCTTTTGAAATCATTGGAGCACCTTGGCTTAATAACAAAAAATTAATAGAGATTATGAATTTAAAAAATTACCAAGGGGTTATGTTTAGAGAAGTGTATTTTACACCTACTTTTTCAAAACATGTGAATATTCTTTGCTCTGGTATACAAATTCATGTTACTGATAGAGATAAATTTAATCCTTTTAAATTATCACTAGATATTTTATTAGAAATAAAAGCTATGCATAATAGAGAATTTGATTATATTCTTCCGTATGCAAGTGGTGCTCAGCCATTTATAAATTTAATAACAGGGTCAGATAAAGTTATGAATCATAAGGGATCCTTAGATGAATTGTTTGGCAAAATGAATGTAAATTTTTATGAATATCTAATAGAAAAAAAATTATATAAATTATATTGAGGAGAATTATAAAAAGGAGATAGATATGAGTACAAAACTAAATGAACTAACCTTAGATCAAAAGATTGGTCAATTACTCCTAGTAGGGTTTCCTAGGTCGGTATTAAATGAGGATTTTAAAGAGTTAATTAAAAATTACCATATTGGAAATGTCATCGTATTTCAAAGGAATATTAAAGATTCCTTGCAGCTTGCGGGGTTAGATAATAGTATTCAGAAATTAATGGATAAACATAATAGTGTTCCTGCATTTATAGGTATTGATCAAGAAGGGGGTATGGTCACAAGACTGTTTAAAAAAGCAACATTTTTTCCAGGCAATATGGCAATTGCTGCTGGGATTCCCTGGGAAGAAGCTTTCGAACTAGGAGCTGCTGTAGGGGAGGAACTACATGATGTGGGAGTAAACATGAATTTTGCGCCTGTACTGGATGTGAATAATAATCCTGGAAATCCAGTTATTGGTGTTAGATCCTATGGGGATAGTCCAGAGCGGGTAGCTCAGTATGGGAAGCATTTATATAAAGGGCTTCAATCAGAAAAAGTATTGAGTTGTGGAAAACACTTTCCAGGTCATGGTAATACAAATGTAGATTCTCATTTTGGAATACCAATAATATCAAGTGATTTATCAGAGCTGAAAAAAGTAGAGCTTGTCCCATTTATTGAAGCTATTAATAGTGGTATAGATGGAATCATGACATCCCACATTTTATTCTCTGCCCTTGAAAAAAATAATTTGCCTGCTACACTATCTAAGACTATTCTAACAGGATTATTAAAAGAAGAGCTAGGCTTTAAGGGGCTTGTAATCACAGACTGCATGGAAATGAAAGCTATCAATGACAACTATGGTATAGAAGATGCTGTAATAAAAGCATTGAATGCAGGAGCTGACCTTTTGTGTATATCTCATACAAAAGAACTTCAAATTGGAGCATTTAATGCTATTAAAAAAGCTGTTGAAGCTGGAATTATATCCAATGAGTCATTAGATTCTAAAGTTGAAAAGATTCTATATTTTAAAGAAAAGTACGATTTGTATAATTGGAGAAATTTAAGTGGCAAAATAAATGAAGAACAGCTTAAAAGGCATTCTAAATTAGCTGCGGCTATAAGTGAGAAAAGCATAACTTTAATAAAAGACCAAAAATTATTACTTCCTTTAAAAAATGAAGGCTTAATTTCAATAACGCCGATTTCGCAGGCTACATCTATTGCAGATGATGAAATAGAAAAAGCTAATTTAGGCAAAGTTTTAGAAAGTGAGATAGGTTGTGAGTATATTAATTATGATCTAAAGGAAATAGATGAAGATTATATAATATCAAAGGTTTCAAATAAAAAAACTATCGTTTTTGGAAGCTATAACATGAACCTTAACAAATCACAAAAAAACTTATTAAACAGATTAATAGCGAGTGGGAAAGATATTGTTTTAGTCGCACTCAGAAACCCCTATGATATTTCAGATTATATAAATGAAATATCAACAATCTTATGTACTTATGAATACACTAAACTTTCAGTTAGTAGTTTAGTTAAGGTATTAAAAGGTGAAATAAGCTCTAAAGGAAGATTACCTATAAAAGTAGAAAATTATTAGTAGTTTAAAATATATTAAAGTCATGGAGGTGGCAATTTATTTGCAGTTGGATTAATGTCAGGGACGTCACTTGATGGTATAGATGCTGCTTTGGTTGAGATAAATGGCAATTATACAGATACTGTGGTTAATTTAATTGGCTATATAAATATCAAAATGCCCAGTAGTATTAAAGAAGAAATAAAAACTGCATTCAGTATAGAAGATTCCTCTTCTATACTTGTATGTAGTTTAAATTTTAAACTTGGTTACTTGTTTAGTAGTGCGGTTAAAGAAGTTTGCAAAAAGTTTAATTTTCCTATGGAAAAATTAGACTTTATTGCAAGTCATGGACAAACAATTTTTCATATACCAAAAGCGTATGATACTTTTGCAAGTTCTACTCTTCAAATAGGAGAAGCTAGCGTAATAGCTTATGAAACAAATACTACAGTTGTATCTAATTTTAGAGTTATGGATATGGCTGCCGGAGGTCAGGGTGCACCATTAGTTCCCTATAGTGAATTTATATTATACAGAAGTACGAATAAAAATAGACTACTTCAAAATATAGGTGGTGTAGGTAACGTTACAGTAATACCTAAAAACGCTAATATTAATGATGTTTTTGCTTTTGATACTGGACCAGGTAATATGATAATAGATGAGATTTGTGAGAAATTATTTAATGTAAAATATGATTTTGATGGTGATATTGCAAGGAAAGGAAAAGTTGATGAAGAAATGCTACAATTTTTAATGAATCATCCATTTTTACTGAAATTTCCACCGAAAACTACAGGACGTGAAGAATTTGGAAAGCAATTTACAGAGGATATTTTAAGGAAATATAAAAATTTAAGTAGTGAAACTATACTTACTACAGCAACTATTTTCACAGCTAAATCAATTGCTAACAGTTATAAAAATTATATTTTTCATAAAATCCATATAGATGAAATAATTATTGGTGGTGGGGGAGCTTATAATTCATACTTAGTAGAGCTTATAAAGAAGGAATTAGTTGGATTTATTGTTTTAACTCAAGAAGACTTAGGGTATTCCTCTGATGCTAAGGAGGCAATTGCGTTTGCAATATTAGGCAATGAGACATTAAATAGTAGCTTTTCTAACATTCCTTCAGCTACAGGTGCAAAAGAAAAAGTTATATTAGGCAATATAACTCCAATAGTTAAAATACGTAATTAAGTATATAATAATTAGTTCATAAAATCAAAAGTGAGGTTAGAGAATGCAATATATATTAGGTGTGGATGGTGGAGGAACCAAAACAGAGGCTATAGCCTACGATTTATACGGTGTGGAAATTGCAAGAGGCTATGCTGGGCTTGGGAATATAATTATAGATAAAGATATAGCACTTAACAATATAGAACTATCTATATTGGAATGTACAAAAAATTAAAATTAGAGGATTGTGTGTACCTATGTCTAGGACTTGCAGGTTGTGAGGCAGGGGATAATAAGATAATAATTCAGGAGTATTTAAAATGGAGATTTCATTGCCCTATAAAAGTTATCAATGATGGGGAAATAGCACTAAGTGCCTTGTTAAAAGGCAATGATGGCATAATAACTATTGCTGGCACTGGCTCTATTACCATTGGAAAATATATGGATGCAGAAGTAAGGGTCGGAGGTTGGGGCCATTTAATAGGAGACCAAGGTAGTGGATACTATATAGCTATGGAAGCCATTAGAGTGGTTTTCTTGGAAAATGATTTAGGAATTCCTGATAGCATATTAACGAAAGAAATCTTTAGAAAAACAAATTGTGATAATAGAAAACAACTATTACACTTTGTTTATAATTCAAATAAGGGCGAAATTGCGGCATTAGTTCCTGTAATATTAAAAATATATGAAAAAGGTGATAATGTTTGTACCAAGATTCTAAAAGATGCAGGTGTTGATTTAGCTAAAAATACTATTAGGGCAATTAATTTATTAGGAGTTGAGGGAACTATAAAAGTTGCAATAAAAGGAAGTATAATAACAAAAATTCAAATTGTTAAAGATGAATTTAACAATGAATTTAATAGAAATGATATTAAAATTGACCTTTATGATGAAGATGTTTCATCAGCAAAAGGTGGATATTATCAAGGAATTAGAGAAATTGAAAATAGAAAAAAATGCCGAAACTTGTAGTCATGTAATATTTATTGCTTTAATATTTTTTTGATGCTAAAATAATAATTGTGAGTATAATAAAAGTTATTGAATTATTCCACATCTGGGGGTGTGGTTTTTTATTTGCTGTTTTTTTTATGGGAATTAATCATTTAAATTAGAAAGTTAAGTGAAATAATTAAATATTAGAAGGAGAGATGAATATAATGGGAAAATTAAAAAATGGATATGTGCAAATTTATACAGGAAATGGTAAGGGAAAGACAACTGCAGCTGTAGGACTAGCTGTCCGTGCAGCAGGAAATGGATACAATGTATTTATGGTACAGTTTTTAAAAGGGAGTAAAACTGGCGAAATTGAAAGTGCTAAAAAATTGGCTCCCTATTTTAATATATTTAGGTTTGAGAAGAAAAGAGGATTTTTTTGGACATTAAATGCTGAAGAAAAAATTGAATTAAAAGAAGAAGTACAAAAGGGATATGAGTTTTGCATGGAAACGTTAAAAGAAGAAAAATGCGATATACTTATCATGGATGAGGTAATGGGTGCATTGAACAATGGACTAATAAGTGAAGAACAACTGCTAGAATTAATAGATAATAAACCTTGCAATATAGAATTAGTTTTAACCGGAAGAGATGTGCCTAAAGCTATAATAGATAAAGCAAACCTTGTAACTGAGATGAAGGACATAAAGCATTATTTCAACGAAGGGGTATCATCTAGAGAGGGTATAGAATTTTAGTTATTGCAAAAAAAGAAAATATACTCTATAATAAAATTAATAACTTAATAAGAAATTATCTAAGGTACCTTTTAAAGGTTTAATAGGGAAAGTGGTCTAAATCCACTGCAGCCCCCGCTACTGTACACGGAGACAAATCCATACCACTGGCTAACGCTGGGAAGGTTGGAGGAGAGTGACCCGCAAGCCAGGAGACCTGCCTAGATGATATACAGCTTTATCCTACGGAGGGAAGGGATTGCAATTATATATGCTTTTTTTTGCATTATATTGCTTTCACATGGGATGTGAAGGCATTTTATTTTTATAAAATCTTTTACTCGACCTTTTGTAGGTCGGGTATTTTTGTTTTTTTGAATTAGAGTGATTTAAAATGTTATAAATTTAGTCGAGAGGAGTAAATAGATGAAGGGTATATTAGTTGTTGGACACGGAAGTAGGTCAAAAGAGGCCTTTGAGGTTTTTAATAGGGTACTAGATAATTTTAGGTTGAAGGTAGAGGAAAATGTAGAGGGATGTTTTATGGAGTTATGTCCACCAAACATACCAGACACAATTGATGTTATGTATAAAAATGGGACTCGAGATATAGTAGTTGTTCCATATTTCCTTTTTTCAGGAATTCATATTAAGGAAGATGTCCCTGGAATTTTGAAAGAAATCAAAGCTAAATATGGAGATCTTAAAATAACATTGGCAAGACCAATTGGATACAATAATATAATTGCAGATATACTGAAGGAAAATGCGGAGGGAGAATTAACATGTATATAAAAATACCTATGGATATAGAAAATAAAAGCATGGAGATAATTGAAACGCAGCTTGGGGAGCATGGCCTCAGCCCAATGGAACTTAAGGTTGTGGAAAGAACAATACATACCACAGGAGATTTTGATTATAAGAACATAGTGAGTATAAAATCAGGAGCAATAGAGGAAGGCCTTAAGGCAATAAAGGGTGGGTGTAGAATTGTAACTGATACAACCATGGCACTTTCTGGAATAAACAAACCAGCACTTGAAAAGCTAAACTGCAAAGTGGAATGTTTTATTGGACACGATGAAATATTTAAAAATGCAAAGTTAAAGGGAATTACAAGGTCAATGGCATCTATGGATTATGCAGCAAGTGAAGAGGTTGATATTTTTGTAATTGGTAATGCTCCCACTGCGTTATATAGAATTGGGGAGCTTATAAATGAAAATAAAGTGTCGCCAAAGCTTATTATTGGAGTCCCAGTTGGATTCGTTGGGGCTGCAGAGTCTAAGGAATATATTAGAGGATTTGATGTGCCTTCAATAACAACAATTGGTACAAAGGGAGGAAGCAATGTGGCAGCATCCATAGTAAATGCATTAATGTATATTGCGCTAGATGGCAAGCGAAATGATTGAACACTATGTAGTTAAATATGGGGAAAGCCTTAGATGTGGGTATACAACTGGAAGCTGCGCAGCAGGTGCTGCAAAAGCAGCGGCATCAATGTTACTAAGTAGAGAAAAATTAGAAAATATATGTATAGACACGCCAGCTGGAATAGTGCTTACGTTGAAGCCTATGGACATTCATATTGAGAATGATTATGTATATTGCTGCATTATAAAAGATGCAGGAGATGATCCTGATTCTACAGATAAAATAGAGATATATGCAAAAGTGAGCAAACGTAATGATTCTAAAATTGTTATTGATGGTGGCGAGGGTATAGGAACAATAACAAGAAGTGGTTTTTGGGGAAAGAGTGGCACCGCGGCAATCAATCCTGTTCCAAGAAAAATGATTGCAGATGAATTATTAAAGGTATCAAATTGTGGTTTTAATGTATTAATATACGCACCAAGGGGTAGAGAAATAGCTAAAAAAACCTTTAATTCAAATCTTGGAATAATTGATGGTATATCCATAATTGGAACAAAGGGAATAGTGGAGCCAATGTCCGATGAAGCGCTTAAGAAAAGTATTTATATAGAAATTGATGATGCTTATGATAAAGGAATGAGGGAGATAGTACTATTCCTCGGAAATTATGGTGAGAAGGTTGTTGAAGACTTAAAACTTGTGGGGGCTAAAATAAAAATATCAAACTTTATAGGTGATATGCTTCTTTACTCTAAAAACCAGGGTTTTGATAAAATAACACTTGTAGGCCATATTGGAAAGTTATGCAAGCTTTCAATAGGAGCCTTTAATACACATAGTAAGATTTGTGATGTTAGAATTGAAGCTTTTGTTTATTATCTTGCACTTAACAGTGCTCCCCTTGAGTTAATAAATAACGTTAATGAATGTAAAACCTCCGAGGAGGCACTTACACTCATAATGAATAACAATTATCCAGTGGTGATAAATAATATGATAGATGGCTGCATTGACAGAATCAAAAGATATCTTAAAGATGATGGTAATGAATCTAACATTGATGTAATAATGTATTCAATGGATTATGGAATACTTGGGGTGAAGTTATGATTAAAGTTGTTGGCATGGGGCCAGGAAATATAAATTATCTTACAATGGAAGCAATAAATGCAATAAAATCCGCGGATAGGGTTATAGCCTTCGGAAGAATATGTAGCACTGCCAAAGTTATAGTAAATAGCGTTATTGAAGTAAATAGGGTTGATGAGATAATTGAAAACCTAGATAATAAGGTAAATACAGCAATACTTGCATCGGGGGATCCTTGTTTTTTTGGTATTATAGATTACTTAAGAAAGAAGGGTATTGTAATAGGCGAAGTAATACCAGGAATTTCTTCCTTTCAGTATATGATGGCAAAACTTAAAAAGAGTTGGCAGGATGCCTTACTTATAAGTCTTCATGGAAGGGACGAAAAACTTGAAGGAGTTGTTAAAAGCAGGCTCTCAGTAATACTTACGGATAAAACAAATAACCCTAATTTCATATCAAAAAAGTTATGTGAACTAGGTGTAATTGGGAAAATCCATACAGGGTATAACCTCTCCTACGATGAGGAAGTTATATTAATTAATAACATAGGCGATGAGATAGAAATAGCAGGTAATATTTCAGTGGTGGTGATCGAAAATGAAATGGCTTAGAGATGAAGATTTTATACGTGGAAAGATTCCTATGACTAAATTTGAGGTTAGAGTTCTTACCCTTGCCATGCTCGATATATGCAGTGGTGATGTATTTTTAGATGTTGGTGCAGGAAGTGGTTCAATTTCTATTCAGGCAGCGATGCTATGCGCAAAGGTATTTGCAGTTGAGAGAGAGGTCGAGGGATTAGAACTTATCGCTGAAAACTCTGAAAAATTTAACGCAGCTGTAAATGTCATAGGCGGAAATGCCCCAGAGGTACTAGAAAATATTGAAGCTTTTAATAAATGTTTTATTGGTGGAAGTGGTGGAAAGCTTAGTGCTATTGTTCTTGCTGTAAGTGAAAAGCTACTAAGTGGTGGAATTATTGTGGGTAATTTTATTATTCCTGATAACATGATTGAGTTTAAAAACTTATTAATGAAATTAGGATATGAGGATATCGAGGTTAGGCTTATTCAATGTTCAGTTATGGATAGACTAGGACTTATGAAGGGTCAAAATCCTGTCTATATAGTTAAGGGGAGAAAAATATGAGAAAGATTTATGGTATTGGAGTAGGGCCAGGGGACAAGGAACTTATTACACTAAAGGGTTATAATCTAATTCGTAGTTGTGATTATGTATTTTTGCCAAGTAGCAAGGGAAATAGTCTTGCAGGAAAAATAGTTAGTGATTACACCTATGACAAAAGGATCGTTGAAATCGATTTTCCCATGGGTGAGGATAATGAAGAAAGATATAAAAACGCAGCCATTAAAATTAATGAGATTCTAGGCGAGGATGAGGTGGGAGTATTTTTAACCCTTGGTGATCCAATGACCTACAGTACTTATTTATATTTGCTCTTTGAACTTAAAAAAACGGATGTCAATGTGGAAACTATCCCAGGAATAACCTCATTTAATGCAGCATCATCAAGACTTTCATTGCCTTTAACTTTAAAAAATGAAAGTTTTTACCTTGCAGATGGGACTTTAGATGAAGAAATACTTAAGAGGGTTGATACCGTATGTGTGCTTAAAATAATAAAAAATAAATTAGATATAATGGACAAACTTACAAAACATGGGTTTGAATATGTTTGTGTGAAAAGATGTACACAGGAAAATGAAGAGATAATGTATGAAAAATCAAAAATACTAGGCGACAATGATTACATGTCTTTAATATATGCAAGGAGGAAACATTAGTGATTTATTTTGTAGGTGCGGGACCCGGGGATGTTGATTTAATAACTGTTAAGGGAAGAAGAATTTTAGAAGCTGCGGATGTAGTTATATATGCAGGCTCCCTTGTATGGGACGAACATTTGAAGTATTGTAAAAGTGACTTTAAAAAATATAATAGCGCTTCAATGACACTTGAAGAGGTTATTTCTGTAATGGTAAGTGATCAAAATCAAAACAGTGATAAAACAGTTGTAAGACTTCATACTGGAGATCCATCAATTTATGGAGCAATCAGGGAGCAGATGGATGAACTTGATAAACATAATATAGAATATAAAGTAATACCAGGAGTAAGTTCCTTTACAGCCAGTGCTGCAGCCATTAAAAAGGAATTCACCCTTCCAAATGTAAGCCAAACCGTAATAATTACTAGAATGGAAGGAAGAACACCAGTGCCACCTGAAGAGGATTTAGAAAAACTTGCGGCGCATAAATGTTCTATGGCTATTTTCCTATCAGTTCAAGATATTGATAATGTAGTTGCGAAACTTACCAAAGGTTATGGCAGAGATGATGTTCCTGTTGCGGTTGTTTATAAAGCTACCTGGCCAGAGGAAAAGATTATTATGGGAAGACTTAATAATATTGCTGGGAAAGTAAAAGCTGAGGGTATAGGAAATTTTTCTCAAATTCTAGTAGGAGACTTTATAGAGGGAGAATATGAACGCTCATTATTATATCATCCTCAATTTACCCATGGCTTCCGCAAGGGAGTAAAATGAAGATTGCCTGTCTTTATTTTACCAGCAGCGGAAAAGCTATTGCAGAGAGAATAGTAGATTCCTCAGATTATGAAGTACATATATACTCTAAGGAAAATTATAAAAGTAATTTAAATCATATTTTTGAACATTATGGTGGAATTGTTTTTGTCTCTTCCACGGGAATTGCAATTAGAATATCAGCACCATTTATAAAAAATAAGGGTGTTGATCCTGCAATAGTTGTGGTGGATGACCTAGGTAGATACTCAATAAGCCTTTTATCAGGACATATTGGAGGGGCAAATGAGCTTACAGAGAATATAGCAGCTTGTCTTAACAATCAAGCAATAATTACAACGGCATCAGATGGTAGGGGAATAGAGGCAGTTGACATGTTTGCAAAAAGAAATAATCTTTTTATTGAGAATTTTGGCGATGCAAAAAAAATAACCTCTATGATGATAGACGGAGAAGATATAAGGCTTGAATCTGAAATCCAAGCTAAAATAGGATATAGCAATATTGTTAAAAATAATGAGGTTGGGGCAATATTCGTTTGTTCAAAACTCAATATTATTTATGATAAACCTAGCTGTATTTTAAGACCTAAAAATATTACAGTGGGACTAGGCTGCAGACGTGGGAAGACAGTGGATGAGATAATTAGTGCCCTCCTGGCTACATTTAATGACAATGATTTAAGTATAAAGTGTATAAAACAAATTGCAACTGTTGATGTAAAGCAAGATGAAGTTGGAATAATAGATGCTTGTAAGTATTTAAATTGTGAAATGGTGATAATTTCAAGGGAAACTATTAAAGTGGTTCAAGATAAATTCAGTAAAAGCGCATTTGTAGAAGATACAATTGGAGTATCCTCCGTATGTGAGCCTTGTGCGTATATTTCCGGTGGGGATTTAATAGTTGGTAGAACTGCAATAAATGGGATAACAATTGCTATTTCTAAAGGAGGAAAATAATGGCTAAACTTTACGTAGTTGGTATTGGTCCTGGGGGCCTAGATAATCTTACATATAAGGCAGCAAACGTGATAAAGAAATGTGAGGTTGTGGTTGGATACAAATTTTATATAGAACTTGTGAAAGAGATAATAGTAGGTAAGAAAATTATTTCAACTGGTATGAAGGGTGAAATAGAAAGATGCAAATTGGCTTTGCAGGAGGTTGAAAATGGACTTGATACCTGCATTATAAGCACGGGAGATCCAGGCCTTTATGGTATGGCTGGGTTAATACTTGAACTAGCTGGCGATATAGAAGTTGAGGTAATTCCTGGTGTTAGTGCTGCCTTTTGCGCTGCTTCAGAGCTTGGAGCACCTATTATGCATGACTTTTGCACAATAAGTCTCAGTGATTTACTTACACCTTGGGAGGTTATTGAAAAAAGGCTGCATTCTGCGGCAAGTGCTGATTTTGTAATAGCTCTATACAACCCAAAGAGCAAGGGGCGAAGAACCCAAATAGAAAGAGCAATTGAAATAATAAGAATGTATAAGAATGGAGAAGTTCCTGTAGGGCTTGTTAAAAATGCAGGTAGAGAAGGTAATGACAGGAAAATAGTAACCCTTGCCACTGTGGATTTTGAGTTTATAGATATGATGACAGTTGTACTTATTGGTAATAGCAAAACCTACATAAAGGATGGGAAAATAATAACTCCAAGGGGGTACAATCTTTGATATGGATTATTGGAGGAACCACAGAAAGCACTATTTTAATATCTAAAATAAAGGGGCTTTTGAAGTATGTAATATCTGTTGCAACCTATAGCGGCAGTGAGGTAATAGAGGATGAACATGAGAATGTTGTGGTTGCGAGGATGAATTATGAGGAAATGTTAGAATTTATTAAAATGCATAACATTGAAACTGTAATTGACATGTCCCACCCTTACGCTATTGAAGTAAGTGAAAATGCACGACTTGCTTGCCAGAAGGGTAAAATAAAATACCTGAGGTTTGTACGTAAAAAAACTGAATTCCAAAATGTTGTTTATGTGAATTCCATATCAGAATGTATTGAGTTTATAAAAGAAGTTCAGGGACATGTTCTATTTACAACTGGGATTAAGAATATAGTAGATTTTGAGGCAATAAAAGATAAAGATAGGCATAGATTTATATATAGGGTACTTCCAACAATCTTTAGTATTCAGGAGTGTATTGATAACAATATTAAGATGAAGGATATTATTGGGATGCTGGGGCCTTTTTCCGAAGAACTTAATATTAGTATATTCAAGGAATATAATGCGGATTATGTTGTTATGAAGGACAGTGGAAGCGTCGGTGGAACGCCAGAGAAAATAGAAGCTTGTTTTAAATGTGGAATTACTCCCATAGTAATTGGACGAGGATTTGAGGATGGAATAAATGATATGGATAAACTAGTAGAGATGATTTTATGATTGGACTAAGAAGATATTAAAAATATGTATTTCGAGAGGTTGGGTCATGATTTGGGAATAATAATAGCGTCTAGAAAAAGTAAGCTAGCACAGGTTCAAACTGATCTTGTTATGAGCATGATATACCAAAAACATAAACTAATTTGCGACAAGCTATTACTTGATACAAAGGGAGACAGAATACTCGATGTAAGTCTTGATAAGATAGGTGGTAAGGGTGTTTTTGTTAAGGAGATTGAAATTGCAATACTTGAGGGGCGTGCAGAAGCCGCGGTTCATAGTATGAAGGATGTGCCTTACGCAATGCCCGAGGGCTTTGAAATAGTTTCAATGCCAATTCGTGAGGATGCTCGGGACGTTTATGTATCCATGAACGGTATACCACTTGAAGATTTACCAAGGGGTGCTAGAATCGGGACAAGTAGTAAAAGACGTTCTACGCAGATTATGGAACTAAGACCAGATGCTATAATGGTACCTATTAGAGGAAATGTTCAAACTAGGGTGGACAAAATAGAAAGGGAAAACCTGGATGGGATTATACTGGCAGCAGCTGGGCTAAAGAGGCTGGGAATGGAGTGCATTATAACCCAGTATCTTGATTTGGAAGAGTTTGTACCTGCTATAGGTCAAGGGGCCCTTGGAATTGAAGCCTTAAAGACAAGCTCCTATATTGATATATTAAAAAGTATAGAACACCACGAGACCAGGATATGCGTGGATGCAGAGAGAAGCTTTATGAGACGATTAAATGGAGGATGCCATTCTCCAATTGGAGCATATGCTAGACTACAAAATGAGGACATGTATATTCAGGGTGTATTTGAACTTAATGGAAAATTTATTAAAAAAGATATATTAGGAAGTAAGTATGATTATATAAATCTTGGAAAATTGCTTGGCGAAAAGATAATAAATGCTTAAGAGAGTGTGGTGATTGTTTATGTCAAAGGTATATTTGATTGGTGCAGGACCTGGAGATGAGGAACTTCTAACCCTTAAGGGCAAAAGGATTCTTGAGAAATGTTCTGCAGTTCTATATGATAGGCTTGCTAATGATAGTCTATTAAAATATTTAAATGAGAAATGTAAAATATATTATTGTGGTAAGGAACCGGGCTGCCATTATAAAACTCAGGAAGAAATAAATGATATGCTTGTAAAATTAGCACAAGAAGGAAACACCGTTTGCAGAATAAAGGGAGGAGACCCCTATGTATTCGGAAGAGGTGGAGAGGAGGCCTTAAGGCTAGAAGATGAGAAAATTGAATTTGAAGTAATTCCTGGAATTACTTCGGCAATAGCTGTCTTAAATTATGCTGGAATTCCAGTAACACATAGGGGAATATCACAGAGTTTTCATGTATTTACTGGACAAAGTGCAGAGAAATTAGACGTTAACTGGAAAAGTGTAGCTGAATTAACTGGAACCTTGATATTTCTAATGGGACTTAAAAATATAAATGCTATAGCAAATTCGCTAATAGCCAATAACAAGGATTCAGAATGCCCATGCGCTGTCATTATGAGTGGGACAACCTCAAATCAAAAAAAGATTGTGGGAACCCTTAGTAATATATGCAGTAAGGCAGCAGTATCAGGATTAAAATCTCCCTGCATAATTGTGGTTGGAGGGGTTGTTGGATTAAGCGAGAAACTTAATTGGTATGAAAGAAAACCTCTATTTGGAAAGAACATTTGTATAACCCGCTCAAAGGAGCAAAGTATAGAAATTAGTGAAAAACTACTTGATTTAGGTGCACAGGTAACCCCTATAAATTCAATTGAAATAGTGGATACTTCAATAAAATTAACAGATTATATTGAAAAAATTAGTTTATATAATTATATGGTTTTTACAAGTGTAAATGCAGTTAACTTATTTTTCAAATATTTAAAGGAAAGTGAATTTGATATTAGGAAGATAGGTGGGGAATTTTGTGCAATAGGTCCTGCAACAGCACAGGCACTAAGAGATAGGGGGATAATTCCTCTAATTATTGCAAAGCAATTTGTTTCAGAATCTCTTCTAACAGAGCTTAAAAGATATGTAAAACCCTGTGATAAAATATTAATTCCAGGGTCTAAGAATGCAAGAGCATATCTGGGGGAGGAACTTAAAAAACTTCATTGCTCTGTGGATGAGGTTCCTATTTATGAAATTGAGGAGGGCACACTTCAAAATGAGGGTACATTTGATAATGTTGATATTGTTATTTTCACAAGTCCCTCAACGGTTAAAAATATGATATCAATGGTTGGAATAAATAGAATAAGGGAAAAAGAATGTATAGCCATTGGTCCCATAACAGGGGCTGAACTCTATAAAAATGATATTAAATATAGTATATGCGATGAATATTCCAGTGATGGAATAATCAAAAATTTGTTGCAATTAAAAGGAGAAAAAAATGATTAACAGAAGAAGAAGACTAAGAGCAAATACAGCAATAAGAGATTTAGTAAGAGAGACAATATTAACACCTAAGGACTTTATATTTCCAATATTTGCTGTGGAGGGTGAAAATATAAAAGAAGAAATTACATCGATGCCAGGAAATTATCATTATTCAGTGGATAGACTCCATGAAATAATAGATGAGGTGCAAGAGGCCGGAATTAGGGGGGTTATTTTATTTGGACTTCCTGATACCAAGGATAAGGTTGGAACTTCCGCATGGATAGATGATGGAATAGTTCAAAGGGCTGTAAGAAAAGTAAAAGAGCTGAATAAGGAACTCTTAGTAATTACGGATATATGCATGTGCCAGTTTACAAGCCATGGGCATTGTGGAATAATTAAGGATGATGTTATTGAAAATGACGCATCACTTCATTATTTATGCAAAATTGCACTGTCCCACGCAAAAGCTGGAGCAGATATGGTAGCACCCTCTGATATGATGGACGGAAGGGTTTTAGCTATTAGAAATATTCTAGATGAAAATAATTTTAAAAATGTATCAATAATGTCTTATAGTGCAAAGTATTCATCGGCATTTTATGGCCCTTTTAGAGAAGCAGCTCACTCCGCACCACAATCTGGAGATAGAAAAACTTATCAAATGGACCCAGCAAATATAAGAGAAGCAATGTGCGAGATTGAGGATGATATAGAAGAGGGTGCTGATATTGTTATGGTAAAGCCAGCAATTTCATATCTTGATGTAATAAGATGGGCAAGGGATAGATTTGATGTGCCAATAGCAGCTTATAGTGTAAGTGGAGAATTCGCAATGGTTAAGGCTGCAGCTGAAAAGGGACTTATTAATGAGAAAAATATTGCCATGGAGATGTTAACATCAATAAAAAGGGCAGGTGCGCATATAATAATTACTTATTATGCAATAGATGCTTGCAGGTGGCTTAAGGAAGTTTAGATTTCAAGAAAAATTCCTTGATATTTTGGGGTAAAATCTAATCAGCATGCTCACTAGTCAGTATTTTTATATTGACCGGTGAGCATTATAATATTATAGAAAAGAGGAATGTTTTTAATGAAAAAAAAATATCAAGTTGCCTTGGGAGTTTTAATAATGCTAATATATATTCCTAAAAATGTTTTTGCAATGCATATAATGGAAGGGTTCTTACCACCATTATGGTGTATTTCATGGGGGGCAATTAGTTTACCATTTATTATTGTAGGTATGTTTTCAATAAAGAAAAAAATAGAAATAAATCCGAGAATAAAAATGCTTATGGCAATGGTAGGTGCATTTACCTTTGCACTATCAGCACTTAAAATTCCATCAGTTACTGGAAGTTGCTCACATCCAACTGGAATTGGGCTTGGGGCAATACTTTTTGGGCCAACAGTAATGTGTGTAATAGGATTTATAGTCCTTATATTTCAAGCACTTATACTTGCCCATGGAGGATTAACTACCCTTGGAGCAAATGCGTTTTCAATGGCTGTTGTTGGAGGTTTAGTAGCATATTTTACATATAAAGTATTAAAAAAAATGAAGGTATCCCAATCAATTGCAATCTTTACTGCTGCTGCTCTTGGAGATATAATGACGTATGTTACAACTTCTTTTCAACTTGCTCTAGCTTTTCCAGATAAAACTGGAGGGTTTATAGCATCACTTATGAAATTTATGGGTATATTTGCTGTAACTCAAATTCCCCTTGCTATTAGTGAGGGCATACTCACGGTTATAATATTTAACCTTTTAACTGCCTATAGTAAGGACGAACTAATAGACTTAAAAGTGCTATCTGAGGAGGCATAAAAAATGGATAATAAAAAAAATAATAAAATGCTAAAGAAAAACCTTTTATTAGCACTTATTGTGATAATTCTTGCAGTTGCACCATTATTTATTCGTAAAAATGCAGAATTTGGTGGTGCAGATGATAAGGCGAAGAAGGCAATTAGCCAAATTGATACTAATTATAAGCCCTGGTTTTCGTCCATTTGGACACCACCCAGCGGTGAGATAGCAAGTTTATTATTTTCCTTGCAAGCAGCCCTAGGTGCAGGATTTATTGGTTACTATTTTGGATACGCTAAAGGGAAAAAAAGATTCCATAAAAGTGAAGAAATATGATTTCTATTGATAAATTATCTTATATATCCAAGCTCAGAAAAGTTAACCCAATGGAAAAATTTATATTTGCTATTTTAACCATGCTACTAAGTATATACTTAAATAATATTTTAATATCCATAATTGTTATAATTCTTATGGGTTTTATAACTGTTTATAAAGGGAAAATACCCTTCAGCTCATATTTAGTATTAATGTTAATTCCCCTAGGGTTTTTGATTGTGGGAGTTATCACCATTGCAATAAATATAGGAGATTATAGCAGCCATACATTATTTGGTTTTAGTATTTTTAATATTAGGTTTGGGTGTACACAGGAAAGTATTATAGAAAGTGCAAAAGTATTATTTAGATCACTTGCTGCAGTCTCATGCCTATACTTCCTTTCTCTATCTACTCCTATTGTTGAACTTTTATCTGTATTAAAGAAACTAAAAGTTCCAAAATTGTTTGTAGAGTTAATGAGTCTAATTTATAGGTTTATTTTTATATTTCTAGAAACAGTAAATCTAATTTATATATCACAAGATTCAAGACTTGGATATTCAAACCTAAAAACTGGCTATAACTCATTGGGGAAACTCATAGGTTCACTATTTCTAAGTTCCTATAAACGTTCTCAAGATATGTATAATGCACTAGAATCAAGATGCTATGAGGGTGATATTAATGTTATTGAAAATAATTATAAAATTTCATATGTAAATCTAGTCATGATATTATTTCTAGAAGTGTTTTTAATATTTCTAGCTATAAATGAAAATACATGCATAGGAGTCATGGGAGGGGTAATATGGAGAAAAAATATATTATAGAAACAGTGAATTTAAATTTTCAGTATCAAGATGGAACTAAGGCTTTGAACAATATTAGTTTGAAAATAGAGAAAGGCAAAAAGATATCCTTTCTCGGTGTAAATGGGTCGGGTAAATCAACATTATTTTTAAATTTTAATGGTATTTTAAAACCATCTTCGGGTAAAGTGATTTATGGTGGAAATGAAATAAAGTATAATCGAACATCATTACATGCCCTAAGAAAAAATATAGGAATTGTATTTCAAGACCCTGATAATCAGCTTTTTTCAGCAAGTGTATATCAAGAAGTTTCTTTTGGACCAATGAACTTAAAGCTTGATGAGGGTGAAGTTAGAAATCGTGTGGAGGTCGCACTTACAAATACAGGTATGATTGGTTTTAAAGATAAAGCAGTTCATTTCCTAAGTTATGGA
The DNA here is from genome assembly GCF_011065935.2 of Clostridium estertheticum. Taxonomy (NCBI): domain Bacteria; kingdom Bacillati; phylum Bacillota; class Clostridia; order Eubacteriales; family Clostridiaceae; genus Clostridium; species Clostridium estertheticum. The sequence continues at coordinate 2,612,323 of NZ_JAAMNH020000001.1, forward strand.
CAAAAGAAAAGGGTGGCAATAGCAGATATAATTGCTATGAAGCCAGAAGTAATAATACTTGATGAACCCACTTCAAGCCTTGACCCTGTGCATTCAAAACAAATAGTGCAGATACTTGATAAACTTAATGAAGAGGGCATGACTGTGATTTTATCAACCCATGATGTTGAGCTAGCCTATGCCTGGTCAGACTACATAATTGTTATGAAGGATGGAGAAATAGTTAAAGAAGGCACACCTTACGCAATCTTTTCAGATGATGAATTAATAGTTAACTCTTATCTTGAAAAGCCATTAATACTTGAAATTTATGAAGTGTTATGTAAAAATGGGGAGGTTAATCGCAAGCTTCTAAATAATGTGCCTAGAAATAAAGAAGAACTTTTTAAAATTTTAAATAAGGAATAAATAAAATAGATAAATCCTTTTGGAGGAATGATGATATGACTAAATACTATCCAATGATGATTAATATAAAAAATAAAAAATGTTTAGTTGTTGGAGGTGGAAATGTTGCCTTTAGGAAAATTAATGAGCTAATTGAATATGGTGGGAAGGTAACACTTGTTTCTAGGGAAATTAATGAAAACATAAATTTATCACTTGAAAATGAGAGCATTACATATATTGTAGATAGTTATAAAAGTGAATATATTAACGAAGCTTTTATAGTTATTGCAGCCACTAATGATAGTGGGGTTAATCTTCAAATAGCTAGGGATTGCGCTCAAAAAGATATTCTCGTAAATGTAGTAGATGATCTAGAAAGTAGTAAATTTATAGTTCCTTCAAAAGTTAAAAGGGGGGATTTAACAATAACAGTATCTACTAATGGCAAATGCCCCTTTTATAGCAAATTACTTAGAAAGAAATTAGAACTTCAATTTGATGATAGCTACAGTACAATTATAAATATATTAGGTGATTTTAGAAAAGAGCTCCTTTTGAATATTAAGTCCAGTTCAAAAAGAAAAGATATAATAGATTCCTTAGACATGGAATATTATATTAAAAGGCTTAAGGAAATAGGAGAAGAGGGAGTTAGAAAAGAAATGGAGGCGTATGCTCAGGATATAACGAGGTAAATTTCCTTGAAATTACATCAAGATCTTTTGATATATCTATTAAATCCTCACTCTTCCCTTTCAAACTTGACTCATGAACAATTGTAGACCTAACGTCATAGGCCTTCTTTATTAACCAAAGAACCATTGAAAAATAACACTTTTTTCTAAATATTATTTTACATTTTGAACAATACCTTTAGTTAGTGATAATAGACGCATATCTTAATTCCAAGTTTGTCTTAACGGAGTCCAATGTTTGATTCCTAATCTCTAAGTAATCCTTAATAAATATAATAAATTTGTAATTTGAAGTATTATTAGTGCATTGTCAAGTATATCCATTGCATAAGTAAGAATTATATGGGGGTGCTGAAAAATGGATACTTAATTGAATGGTGTGGAATACAGAAGTTGGACAAGGTATAATAATTCTTTTTATAAATATAGGGCTGACAAGGCACAATTCTCTTAAATAAAGTTATAAACGAATGTACGATTTTAGTTAAAATCGTACATTCGTTTGTTATCTCCAATATACGGTAAATATGGTATAATAAAAGCATCACACTGGTAGAACAGGGCGAATTAAGGTAGAAGGATGGATGGGGGAAAGTAAATGTCTACACAAGTAATAATCGTTTTAATTCTTACAGTTATCATTTCTATAATTTCAACGCTAGCTTATTCTGTAAGAATTGTTGCTGTAAGAACAGGAAGAATAGCAGTATCTTTTGCAGTATTCAATATTTTTGCATTAATTTCTAGAACTGCAAATAGTGTTCAAGCGCCATTATTGGCTAAAACAATTGAAAATACTATAAAAATAGGAAATCCCCAAAGTTTATTATCTACATTCAGATGGATATTATTATCGACAACGTTTGCGACGATTATTGGCTCAGCATTAATGCCAACCTTTATAAAAGTTTTTGGGAAGGCTGTGGAATCATTTAGTATTAATCGTTCTATACCTAAATTATTATTACATGGTTTCTCGAAATCAGGAATATTGCAATTTAAAAATAGTGTCACAAGACCAAAAAAAGAAAACTTGTCACTTTTGAAAAATTTCAAAATTATGCCAAAGAAAATTATTTTACTTAACACTTTAGCATTTTCAATATCAACTGTTGGTGTTTTGGCATCACTGTATGCAGGATGTTTAAATCCAGAATTAAGAACAACATGTAGTACATTGTCAGCTGTAATAACTGGGCTGTCAACAATACTTATGGTTATATTCATTGACCCATATATATCAATTCTAACAGATGATGTAATCAAAGGAGAATGTACTCAATTGCAGTTTGATAGATGTATAATTTTTATTGTTGGAGGGCTAATAGTAGGTACGATTTTAGCTCAGATTTTATTAGTTCCAGCAGCTCAAATAATATCCTTTATAGCTAAAATAATTTAGAATATAATGAAAATATCATTGACCATTGACTCATCAAAATGTTTAGCCGAATAATTATTAGAAGTATTTAGAATTGGTCAAATAAAGTTAGTTCACAATCTTCTAAAAGTTTCTCATAAGCAAATGTAAAAATCACTAAGCCACTAGGTAAACTGGACAGGTTACAAATATAAGATTACTTTATACAATTCAAATGATAGCATAGGTAATATTGATATTCTATTGGTTATATTAAGAACATATATTATGGTGGTCATATTGGTTATGGAATAGATGAAGCCTATAGGGGTAAAAGCTATGCTTCAAAAACATGTAGAATTATTAAACAGGTAGCAATTTCTCATGGAATGGATAAAGTAATAATAACATGTGACCCTGACAATTGGGCATCTCGAAGAACTTGTGAAGAGGGGCTTAAACTCAAAGAGATAGCAAACTTGCCACCACATAATGTGATGTATCTGGAAGATGAGAGACAAAAGTGTATATTTGGGTGGATTTTAAGAGTGTAATGTTTCGTGATATTCATATATTGTTGGACAATTGTAGAAAAATGCGTAGGAAATATATATTAAATATGGAGGGGTTTTATGAATATCTGCATAGTTGAGAAAGACATAACTGAAATTGAACTTATAAAGCCATTGTGGGAACAGCTTAATTCCATTCACCTTGATAAATCAATTTATTTTAAGAATAAATTTAAGAATCATACCTTTGATAAAAGAATGGAGTCTATTTATAAAAAGGCACAAAAAGGTATTATGAAACTTGATATACTTTTAGACAATGATACGGGGAATTATATAGGTTATTGTTTAAGTTCAATTGAAGATAATTTAGGAGAAATAGAATCAATATATATTGAAAATCAGTATCGTAAGTTTAGATTAGGTGACAAACTTATGAAGAATGCTTTAACTTGGTTTGAATCAAATACAATAACAAATATTGAAATTAATGTAGTTTACGCAAATGACAAAGCATTGCCTTTTTATGAACGCTATGGGTTTCATGTTGGAAATTATATCCTAAAAAGAAACTAATATTTAAGATGGGTTTTTCTTGAAGTTCGTCATAAACAACTGTAAGAATTACTAAAGAAAATAGATAAACTAATAGAGGCTATCTGCTCCAGATAAATTGAGTAACTTGCAATATATAAATTGATACTATCTTAGGAGGAATATTATGACAAGGAAATATAATTTATACCAAATTGACTCATTCACTAAGGAGAAGTTTGCTGGAAATCCAGCTGGAGTAATAACAAATGCTGATGGATTAACTGAAGCTGAAATGCAGAAAATAGCTAGGGAACTTAATAATTCTGAAACAGCATTTATTCTATCTTCAAATAATGATGAGTATGATGTTCATATACGGTTTTTCACTCCGACAAATGAAGTACCAATTTGTGGACATGCAACTATTGCAGCTCACTATGCCCGCGCAATTGAAAACAGGCTTGTTACTTCTAGGGTTTATCATAAAACTGGTGCTGGAATTTTACCTGTTGATATAGTAAAAGAAAATGATGATTATAAAATTACTATGACACAAGGTAAGATTGAATTTGGAACGATTATTGATGGAATAAATATAAAAAATATTACATTCGCGTTGAATATAAGTAATAAAGATTTACTAGAAGATTATCCAATACAGGTAGTTTCAACAGGTCATTCTAAGGTTATGGTTGGTATAAAAAACATTGAAACTTTAAATAAAATGAAACCAAATTATGATGCCCTTTCTAAATTGAGCAACGATATTAAGTGTAATGGATATTACGTTTTTACAGTTAATTCTCAAGATGCTGATATTTTAGTACATGGCAGAATGTTTGCTCCTGCGATAGGCATTAATGAAGACCCTGTAACTGGTAATGCAAATGGTCCTTTGGGTGCATATCTGGTTCATCACAAATTGGTTAATCATAATAATTCTTTATTTAGATTCAAAGCTAAACAAGGTGAAGCTATAAAACGAACAGGTATTATCGACGTTGAGGTAAAGATAGAAAATAAAGAACCTGTAGAAATTAAAATTTCAGGAAATGCCATAATAGCATTTAAATCTGAATTATCATTAGAATGACTATCTTAAATAACAACCAATTTAGATAAGATAGAAATAAAGTATTAGTTTTGATATGTACTAATCAATAATCAGTTTCCTATTATCCATATAACCATTAGGTTAATAATTTGCAGTTATTATATTATCGGATGCAACATATTCGAAATTATAGAAATTACCATCATAAGGGAGGCTGAGTAGTAATTTGAAAGAGTCATTAAATAAATTATTAGAAAATACTTTTATCCCTACAATAGACATGCCCACTAAATTACCAGATGCAGCAGGAGCTTATCTAATATGTGCAAAAAATACTGATGTTTTACCAGTAAGAATGAAGGAATTAGAATATTCATACGTTAATGGATTACCAATTATTTATGTAGGAATCGCCGGTATACCAGCTTCAAGGGTAAAAAGTATAAGAAAACGGGATTATAGAAATCACTTTAATGGAAAAGCTAGAAGATCTACATTACGGAAAAGCTTGGGAGTATTGTTTGGTTTTGAAAAAGAATATGAGAGTGAAACAAATAACTTAAAATATAAGTTTATTGATGAACACAAGGAAAGATTATCAAAATGGATGAAAGATAACTTGATACTGCATTTTGTTACAATTGATAACCCTATGGAGTTTGAAATATATTTGATTAACACTTATGAACCCCCTTTAAATTTGAAAGATAATAATAGTGAAAAGAATAGAACTTTTAGGGAAGAATTATCTAAGTTAAGAACTAGATAATACAGCCTAATTTTAAAATTATTATGCTTTAATTTAAGATTCCCATTATCCATAAAACTGGACATATCGTGTCTATAACGGGAAGTTGAAAAAAATCACATTTAATTAATGAGTGTGCGGAATGTCATAGTTATACGGAATTTAGAACAAAAGAAGTGATTGCTCTAAGTTATTGAGTTTGATCTGATTGAGATGCGGTTGTAAAATATTGTAAAACAAAGATTGTTTATATAATATGGAGGCAAATTAAAATGAAAAAAACAGATAATGGGGAAATTGTTTTGGAATCGTTTTTCAAAAATATATGACTTTATTTCGAAAAAAGACCAAAAATCATACGACATAATAGTAGATAAAATTAGAAATGAATTAAGTACAAATATGAATGTATTAGAACTTGCTACATGTACAGGCTTACTTGCAATGCGTATTGCTGATATCTGTGGGCATTATTAGGCAACAGATTTCTCGGAAGAAATGATAAATGTTGCAAAAAAAGAAAAGCATAAAAACTATTACTTTTGCAGTGCAAGACGCAACAAATCTAACTTATAAAAGTAAGAGTTTTGATGTAGTTATTATATCTAATGCCCTACATATTATGCCTGAGCCTCAAAAAACTCTCGTAAATATAGCAAGAGTCTTGAAAGATGATGGTATTCTAATTGCTCCAACTTTTACAAGAAACGGAAATTTCATGAGAGAATAATAGAAAGCACAACGTCTATGGTAGGATATAGAACTTTTTCAAAATGGAAATATGCCGAATATATTCAGTTCCTTGAACTAAATGGATGGAATATCATTAAAAGTGAAAGTATTAAAGCAAGTTTTCCAATTGCATTTGTGATTGCGAGAAAATGTAAAAATGAGCATGACATTTAGAAATATATTATACAATATTCATATATTGCACCACAATCATTATTAGGCATAAGCAAGGATAACTGAAGCAGGTCTTGCTAAAAGTGTAGTGGCTAAAACTCCGCATAACAAAATGTTGCCGTCCGCCTTGACTGGTGGACTATTTTTATATAGCGTTGTGTAAATTTATGACTTATAATCTATATATAGGTTACTGGTAAACCATCGCCAAGGCACATTCCCCAGTCCAAGTGCATTCGCACTAAGGCTGGGAAACGTCGGCAACACGAAACGTTACCTGAAAAATTATGGTTTATAAAGAGCTCTCTTAATTAAGAATAATGGGGATATGTCGAACTTGTATTTTTAGACGTCACAAACAATAAAAGTTTGTGGCATTTTTACTTGTGACACATTGGGAATATATGGTGCAGTAAAGTTTTGACTATTCCAATATTTACTATTATGTTATATAATGGTAATAATGATTCGGAATCGTAAAAAAATGCGAATATTGAACTAAAATAAAATAGTTCTCAGTATTCTTTAAGTACGTTATAAACTACTGTAAGAATTGCTAAATAAATCAGATAAACTGGACATGTTATGTCTATAATGGCAGTTCAAAAGATCAGGATTAATTTATGAGTGTCTTGGATTTTCTCAGTTAAAGAATAGCGGGAATATATTACATATATTATTCCAATTGGTTTTTATAGGAGTGAAAGAAATGAAAATACTTATTGTTGAAGATGATGAACTTATTGCTAATCTTATAGATCAAAACCTAAAGCTTGAGGGATTTGAAACTGATGTTAGCTATGATGGGATAGCTGCTATTGATATATGCAAAAGGAAACACTTTGATCTAATTCTTCTTGATATTATGATTCCTGGTATGGATGGATTTCATGTATGTAGGGAATTGCAGTATCTTGTGATTCCGATAATTATGCTCACTGCTAAAAATGATATATCTGATAAATTAACAGGTCTCGAGGCCGGAGCAGACGATTATATTGTCAAACCCTTTGATAATAGGGAATTGGTGGCAAGAATACGCTCAGTATTCAGGCGTCTTGATAGGGTTAATAAAAAATCTAATTTAGTGGATATAAATATGAATAATTCTATTGTTACAATAAATGAAGAAACGCATATGGTTATAATAAATTCAACGGAATTGGAATTAACACCAACGGAATTTGACTTAATGCTCTTATTTATTAAGAATCCTAATAGAGTTTTCACAAGATCACAATTAATGGATGATGTATGGGGCTATGATTTTTTAGGCGATTCCCGAACAGTAGACATACATGTTCAAAGAATAAGAAAAAAATTGGGTGACTTTAGCAGTTGTATCGAAACAGTTTTTGGGGTAGGATACCGCTTTAAGGAGTTGAAAAGATGAAGCTGAGAACTAAGGTAATAACAATGAATGTTCTCATAACAACTGTAATTATATTAATAAGTGGTTTTATTATTTTAAAAACAGTTGATAACTCTAATTTGTACGGTATGTATCAAAATCTTTTAAGCCAGAGTAATTTTACAGAGCAGTATCTATCAGAGTTTATGAGGAGTAAGGATAATTCTGGTGAAATTTTGGAGAAAGAGAAATCATCCTTGGAAGATATACTGACGATGAATATGGGAAGTAAAGTTACAATAGACGGACTCAGTGTAAATAATCCAACTGAACTTCAAAAGGGCGCTCTAAGTGGTAAGAAAGTATACTTGATTAATACTACTGGGAGTGTTAGAACATTTTCTTTGTCTCTACCAATATATTCTAATGAAAAAATCATTGGATGTGTTATTTTAGAGAACTCATTGTATCAAGCAGACATGATGAAAAAGACTTTGCTTTTTACTCTATTATTCATATCATTAACTGCACTACTTATTTTATTTATATTAAGCTACTTGTTTTCTTACAGACTTATTAAACCACTTGAACAATTAACACTTGTAACAAAAGAATTTTCAAAGGGAAATTTTAATGAAATAAAAGCCATTAGAACAGGCGATGAAATTGAAGGATTAACTGATTCCTTCAATAAAATGGGGCGCGATATCAAATTGATTATTGAAGATTTGAAGGAGGAGCAGAAAAAGCAAAAAAAATTTCTTGATAACGTCACCCATGAAATAAGAACTCCCTTAACAAATATTATTGGATATGCTGACCTTTCAAATAGGACAAAGGAAAGTGAGCATTTAGAAAAATATTTATCCTATATTACCGGTGAAAGTAATCGGCTTCTTGGCATGGTAAATGATCTGCTGGAGCTATCCAGGCTTAATACTTATGAGCAAGCAATTATAAAAAATGAAGTTAATCTAAGAAATCTTATAGAACAAATTATTAATCTCATGAAGGATAGAGCAAGGAAGTATGGATTCAAAATAGAATGTGTGATTGAGGATTTGGTTGTCATAGCAGATAGCGAAAAACTTAAGCAAGTTATAATCAATCTTATAGATAATGCTATAAAGCATTCTGATGGAGATCATATTATTATAAGGCTTTGGAAAGCTGATTTTATTTATATTAGTGTCAGTGATAATGGAATGGGTATACCTAAAGCTGACATAGATAATATTCTGCAGCCATTTTATCGTATAGATAAATCAAGAAGCAGAAAACTTGGAGGCAGCGGTCTTGGACTTTCAATCTGTCAGGAGATTGTAGTTGCCCATGGTGGAAGTATTAAAATAGAAAGTATGATAGAATGTGGTACAACTGTTACATTTAGTTTACAACTATGAGATAACTTGGATATAACTAAATGCTATTATTTAATTATAAGTTAATTCAAGTATGCACAAAAATAAAATGTAGCAGGGGGTTTGAAAATGAAAAAAATAGTAGCAATTTCACTGTCTCTGGTTGTTATAATCTGCATAATGTTGTTTTATTTCAGAAGTTCAAATTCAATAGCAGTACCTAAAATGGTACTTAATAAGGTAACTATCATTGAAAATAATTCGATTCAAGCGAAACAACAGAAAGAAATCGATGCTGTGATAAGTAAATACCTGGTAGATAGTTTCAATATCAATACAAAAGCTGATAAGACCTTGGAAGCACATGAACTCTTGGGGATTGAAGAAAATAATGATAAGATTTATGCTTATATTTGGGCATATCAAATGGGCTTTATGAACCTAGGAATATCAGATTATAGAGAGGGAGAAGAATCATTTAAACCAATGGTAGTAGTTATAGGAAAAAAGACTAACGGTGAATATTCTGTAATTGAGAGTAAAACTCCTAAAGAAGGTGAGGAGTATTTCTCCTCAGTTAAGGAAATGTTCCCTGAAAAATATCAGGACAGAATATTAAATAGAAAGAATCAAGGGGAGAAATTAGGATTAATTCTTGGTGAAAAGATCAATAATCTTATAAAGCAACCTGTACGCAATAAGGAAAAATATACACCGTGGAATGCCAAGTTGATTACTAATGTAAAAACTCCCATTTATAATGTCAACATTCCAAAGGAATGGACATATAAAAACAATATAGATAATGGGATTAACTTTATAAAAGACAAAAAGGTTATTGGAGGGTTAGATATTATCAAACAATACTCTTCTGATCGTGTTGAGTGGATGGAGAGCAATTTTCCCAGCAGTAGTAGTGCAGCTACAATAATGAGAGTTCTTCCTGATGGATATTCATACAATGTTGTAAGGGCGGAACTAATGGACGGCGAAGTTCATTACTTTTTTAGAATAGAGGACTATATTTACGATTTATATTTTTATGGGGGACAAATTGATAAATCAACAATAGTTAATGTGGCTAAAAGTTTCAAATGTGATCATCCATTAAAAAACACCTTGACTATGGATGGTACTCTTCAGAAAGTTTCAGGTTATTTTCAGGGGAATATAGGTGTAAAACCATACAGTATAAATATTAATATAAAACAAACTAGCCGTTATCATAGTGAATTGAAGCTGATTTGCTCAGATGAATTATTAAAAACAATTGACAAACTTGATCTTAAAAAAGACGATTTTGTTGAGATAACCTATAAGATTAATGGATATGATCAAATTGTTCTTATGAGCATTAATAAGGTTAAGAAGGAATAATGTTGTTTTTTTAATAAGGCCCTCAGTTTAATTACTGAGGGTTTTTTAAAGGGAAATTAGTAAGGTATGTTGAATTATGGTAAATAGAATGTTATAGAGGTATTAATATATTCTATTACATAACGTCTATTCTGAGCGTGTCTATAATGGGAAGTTGAAAAAATTTACACTTAATTGATAAGCTCTGCGAATATCAGATATATCTGAAAAGTCATGTTTTATAAGGGTATTTCTCAGTTAAAGAATAATGGGGATATGCGAACTTGTATAATTTTGTTCATCAACCATAAAAGTAGTAATGCCTTTATCCATTGTATTTAACATATATAAAATACAATGTTATCATAATTACATTCGGCATATTTATCAGGAAATACTACTAAACCTATAATAAAATAGGACATTTGTTAGCAGCTTAAGACAGGCTAAAATAGTATCTAAATGTTATCATCTTAATTAAGGGGGGATAGATATGGATTGGTTAAGTAGTATGCAAAACTCTATTAACTACATGGAGGATAATATCTTAAACGAAATTGACTTTGATAAGATTGCCCAATGTGCTTATTCATCAACATTTCATTTTCAGCGTATGTTTAGCATGCTGACAGGCTTTACAATTGGTGAATATATACGCAATAGGCGGTTAACACTTGCCGCGCAGGAACTATCATTTTCAAATGTAAAGGTTATAGATATTGCCTTTAAGTATGGTTATGAAACATCAGAAGCATTTACAAAAGCATTCTAAAGACTTCATGGTGTGACTCCATCGGCTACGCGCGAGTCAGGAGTTAAACTAAAATCTTTTAGTCGTCTATCAATCCAAATTAATATGAAAGGTGATAAAGAAATGAATTATCGTATTGAAGAAAAACAAGCCTTTGAAATGTTTGGTATATCAACGGAGATTAATGATATTGGAGATAAGCCTTACATTGAAATTCCGGAATATTGGAAAAGATGTATTTTAGATGGAACAATCGATCGCATTCATAACGATGCCAGAATAAGCGAGGAAACATGTGGTGGAAGCTGATATTAGAAACTTCTTGGGGATATAGACCATCAATGGTTATTAAAGCTGTTAGAGTTACGAATAAAAGATAAATCATTTCTAAGGTTATTACTTGCTAACATCTATTTACATTATGCATTAGATTTATGGTATGAGAAAATTGTAAAACCTGCTTGTATAGGAGAAACATATATATGTCGGCTAGCGGATGATTTTATATGTGCATTCAGCTATAAAGCAGATGCTGAAAAGTTTTACAAAGTACTAGGAAAAAGGCTTTGTAAGTTCAAATTAGAATTAGCCGAGGAGAAAACTAAGATTATAAGTTTCTCTCGCTTTAGAAAACATGAAAATACAAGCTTTGAATTTCTTGGATTTAAATTTCGCTGGGCAGTATCCAATAAAGGTAAAGATGTAATAAGAAGGAGACCCAGTAGGATCAAATTAAGGAAATCTATAAAGGCGTTTAGCCTGTGGTGCAAAGAAAACCGTAGTAAAAGAATTAAAAACATAGTGGAAACTCTAAACTCAAAATACAGAGGATATTTCAACAATTACGGAGTAATAGGAAATAGCAAAGGTATAGGTGAATTTTATAGTTCAACCTTAAAAATATTGTATAAATGGCTGAATCGTAGAAGTCAAAGGAAAAGCTTTAATTGGGATGAGTTTAGTGAAAAGATGAAATGGTATGGTCTAATTAAGCCTAAAGTAGTTGAAAAGACTAATAATCAAATTAGATTTGAAGAATGTTTTGCTTAGTACGGAAGTGAGTATATTTGAAGAGCCCGGTGCGGTAATTCCGCACGCCGGGATCTTGGTACAAGCTGTAAGTTATATTTTTAGATCAACATTACTTCAAGTCCATTGATATGTTTGAAGATGAATTTGCAGTTCCTTCTTTCAAAAGAGAATTTAAAAAAGCTAAACAAAAGGGTTTAATTTTGAAAGCACATGTGGGTGAATTTGGAACTGCTGAATTAGTTAGAAAGGCTATAGAAGAATTGGAACTTGATCAGGTACAGCTTGGAATAGCCGCCGCAGATTCTAGGAGTGTTATGAGTTGGTTATGTGCTAATAAAATTCAGCTTAATATATGTCCGACAAGTAATATTTTGCTTAGTAGGGTAGAAAACTATAGCGTTCATCCTATTAGAAAACTATATGATTAATGGAAAGTTGAAAAAAGTATAAAAATTGATAGGTGTAGTGCATATCAGCGATATTGAAGACCTTTCTCAGTTAAAGAGTTATGTCAAACTTGTAAGATATTATGAAGTAACTTAATAATTTGACTGTACATGTATATGTACAATTATAGTTAAATAAGCATTATGTGGAATGAAGAAACAATTTTTATTAAAACAGCAAAAGAAGTCCATTTAATATTAAATTCATGCATTATAATTAAGTTATCGTTGCAACGAGGAGTGAATTTTATGAGTTATGTTGAATATCTACAAAAAACCATAGATTACATTGAAGAGAATATTAAACAGCCTATCACAATTGAGGTTTGTGCAGATGTTGCTGGATTTTCAAAATATCACTTTTATAGATTATTTACCTTGTTTGTTGGAGTTCCATTAATGGAGTATGTTAGAAAAAGACGACTTGCCTATGCCATGCAGGAAGTTAATAGAGGAAGACGCATTATTGATATAGCACTTGATTTTCAATATAGCTCAGAACGCTCATTCTGCAGAGCCTTTCAAAAGGAGTTTGGCAAAACCTCCAGCAAATTTAGAAATAAGCATTATGCAATACCTCAAAAACTTATTCTCAAGAAAAATGAATTTATAATTTGGGGAGGATTAAATATGGAATATAATTTTAGTGATGTAAAAATTGAGGAACTTGATACTATGTATGTGGCAAGTTCATATGTAATTAGTAATAACCCTGAAGAGGATGTTATAACCTTTATGACAAAATGGATGGGAAATAATAATATTGATACTAGCTCGAGACAATTCGGATTTGATATTCCTGTTTCAGAAGAACAAAGGCAAAAGGGATTAAGGGGGTATGAATATTGGATAAAAGTCAATGAAGATATTGATGTCTGCGAAGGTGTGAAACTTAAAAAAATAGATAAATGGAACTATGCAACTCTCAGAATAACTAACCCTTTCTCAAATCCCTTTCAATCTATACCTGGTGGTTGGAATAAATTAGTGGAGTGGGTTAACGCAAATGGATATGAGCCTGATTGCAGAGCTGACTGTTATAAGGAGAAATACTGGCTTGAAGAAAAATTCCAAGAAAATGGTATTACTTACATGGATATTTATTTCCCATTAAATTAATTTTATAATTAGTAAACACAGGAATATTTTCTGTGTTTACTAATATTTTAATTACACTTTTTTCTAAAGTGATGACATATTAAAAAAGAACTAAACCGCTAAAAATGGTGGCAGACGATAAGTATATACTTAAGGTAATAGTTTTTATCGGCTCAACTTCTGAATCCAAACCTATTCATAAGGTTAATTAAAAATAGTTTTTTAGGAGGAGAACATTAATGTTTATTATAGTATTAAAGTACATAAAGCCACTTGAGGAAGTTGAAAAAGAATTAAAACCACATATAAAACATTTAGAGAAATATTATTCATTACAAAAATTTATTTGTTCAGGCAGAAGAAATCAAAGGGTAGGTGGAGTAATTCTTTGTAATGCAAGGAATATGGAAGAAGTTGAAACAATAATTAAAGAAGACCCATTTTATATTAATAAAATTGCAGAATATGAAATAATTGAGTTTTCACCTACAAAATATGTTGATGGGTTTGAACGTTTCATAAGTGAGTAATCTTCGTATTAAGTGTCATAACTGTAGAATCTATATTTTTACTTATTTTATGGAGTTTGCTAGTTCAAAAAAAGTGTAACATAGACTAAATTTAGAGGAGGTGAAAATGGTTTTAAAATTAAATATTTCATATAAAAAACAGTTATTGGAATTAACATTATGTCTATTTTATGATAACCCTTCAGCAGGGAAAATATATAAAAGTTTAGGATTTGAAGAGATTGGCTTTTGGAGTTTATGGAAAGGTAAAGAAAGTCAATAAAAACCCACTAGTGTGATACATTCATTTTATAATAATTATAGATATCAATGGCAATTAAAAAAATGATTCCTGTACAATACAGGAATCATCTGTTTGCTTGTTAGCACCTTTTTTTTAGAATGTCCTTGACATAGGTGCTAGGTACTACATATACCTTTATAAGGAGTCTTACACCTTATTTCGTAAATAGTTCTAAATACTCGGTATATCCTTCTGATTCAAGTTTACAAATAGGTATAAACTTCAATGAAGCACTATTTATGCAATATCTTAATCCGCCTTTTTCACTTGGTCCATCAGTGAATAAATGTCCTAAATGGCTGTCACCATACTTGCTTCTTACTTCTGTTCTTATCATTCCATGGGTTACATCCTTATTTTCTTTCACATGTTCTTCTATCATTGGTTTTGTAAAACTAGGCCACCCACAACCAGAATCAAATTTATCTATAGAAGTAAATAATGGCTCTCCACTATTAATATCTACATAAATTCCCTGTTCACTGTTATTCCAATATTCATTGTCAAAAGATCGTTCTGTGCTATTTTCTTGACTTACTTCAAATTGAGTAGGGGTCAGTATCTTTTTTAGTTCTTCTTTACCTTTTTTAGTATAAACTTTTTTATCCATAAAAATACCTCCTTAAAATAAACGTATTTTTTTTATTTTCATGTATAAAAATCATAAAAGACATGAAAATGCAATTTAACAGTAAATTATAGGTTATATTTCTCTAATATACTTTCAATAAAACTGCCATTTTCATAGAATAATTCATCGTCAGCATAAATCTTTCCGCCATTTCTCATATCGCAAAGCATATCCCAATGCAAAGTGGATCTGTTTAATCCACCAGCTTCAGGCATTGAGTCCCCAATAGCTAAATGAACAGTTCCACCAATTTTTTCATCAAAAAGCATGTTTCTTGTGAAATTTTTAATACCATAGTTGGTCCCTATAGCTACCTCGCCAAATCTGCAGGCGCCTTCATCAGTTTCAAGAAGTGATTTAAGTAGGTCCTCGCCCTTTGCGGCTGTTGCGTTAACAACCTTTCCACTTTTAACTTCTAAAACTATTCCTTCTATTTCTTTTCCCATATATATTCCTGGGAAACTAAAAGTAATTACTCCATCTACACCATCTTCAACAGGTGAAGTAAATATCTCTCCGTCTGGAAAATTTACTCTCCCATCACAGTTTATCCATTTTCTTCCTGAGACGTTTACTTTGATATCTGTTCCCTCAGAGATAAAATGTAGTCCACTTTTAGTATCAAGGTATTTAACCCATCTTTCTTGCTCTGCACTTATCCTTTTCCATTCTTCTACAGGATCCTTAGCATGGAGTAGCCCCGCACCATAAACAAAATCCTCATAATCGCTAAAGCTCATGGAAGCTTCCTGAGCATCTGAATAAGTAGGGAATTGTGTGCCACACCATCTTAAGGAACCATTGCCCATTTTTTCAGAGTATATTTTTCTCCAGCTTGCTGCTCCTTTGGAGGATATTTTAAGTTTATCTGCATCAATTCTTGAATTGGTCTTTGTGTTTCTATTCCCCCAGGCAGAAAGCCATACATCTGCCTTTTCAAGCATAGTTTTGAAAAGTATATTTTCCTCAAGAAGCTGCTCAACGCTGCTGTGTTTTAGTTTTATTTCTGAAACTTCCTGTGAAGAAAGTGAAGTTTCCACATGAGCACCTGCCTTCACAGCCTCCTTTACCACCTCTACCATCCAAGGTGTTGCAACCTCATCACAGGATACAAATACAAAATCACCTGGTTTAACCTGAGTGGAATAATTTACTAGTAGTTTTGCAAGTTTGTTAAGTCTTTGATCAGCCATTTATAATTTCTCCTTTCATTGGTAGCACGTTAAACTTAAGAATGCATATTCCAGTTTGAAGTTCCCCGTTAAAAAATATTCATATAAACATGTTACCAAATGTTTAAGAAATACTCTAGTTAAATTTTATTGTTTTTAACTTACATTTATAGTGTGCTCAAACAGAATTATTTATAATAATAAGGAAACAATATAATAATAAAATATTTTTATACAAGGAGGGAAATTATGAACTATTTAGACAAATCAGCAAAAAAAAATATGTTTAGTAAGAAAAAACAAAAGATTGTTAATCTTAAAAGTTTTTGGCCTTTAACAGTATTGGGCGTTGCAATTGGAGGTGCTGCTATAGCTTTTTTTACCAAAAATTACTGTGAAGAAATAAAAAATATTGATATTAACAATGTTGTAGATAATCCAGATTATATGAATGATAATATTGATAAAGATATTGAGGAAAATGACGAAAATATTGAAGATGATAATAATATTAATACAGATAAAATTATGGAGACGTTGGAACATGTAGGTGAAGAATCTTTAGGTGATGTTGGCCTTGCAATGGAGGAGGCACTTGAGGAGTTGGAAGACGTGAATCAAAGTGAGAATAAGATTAAAAATTAATTAAAATCACAAAATAATTACTAAAAACTATATACATTTTATGACTTTTACTGTAATATAACCTTATATACAAAATTTTTGCAATATTGAAAAAATAGTAAGTATTCTGTAACCTATATATGTTTAGTAATATGGTCTAAATGTTTCTATCGGGCTGCCATAAATAGCCTGACTATGGGTGGTTGTATATAAGAGTTAAAGTTATAAAATTTTTTAAAGTAATTCTATAACTTTAATAGATTTTTATATAAACTTTCCATTTTGAAATTTCAATTTGGAGGGTTTATATTTTTTGTTTTAATTATGTATATTAAAGACGTCATGTCTTTGTATAAAATCTTATAAAAATAGGGGGATCGTTTTATGAAAAAAGTTATTGGTTTAATGCTTACATTAATACTAGTTCTTGGAGGACTTTTAACAGGTTGTTCAAAAAAAAGCAATACAGTTACTCCTGATACTAGTAAAAAAGTAAAGGTAGGTTTTATTTACGTAGGACCTATTGGTGATGGTGGTTATACTTTTGCTCATGATCAAGGAAGGCTATTTCTTCAAAAGGAACTTGGAACTAAGGTAGAAACAGTATTTAAAGAAAGTGTAAAAGAAGATGCAGCAGAGGTTGATAAGACTTGTGAAGAAATGATTAACAATGGTGTTACAGTAATTGTTGGAACAAGCTTTGGATTCATGGATGGCATGGATAAATCTGCAAAGAAACATCCTGAAATAAAATACATGCATTGCTCAGGATATACACAAGAAACTAATATGTCAAATTATTTTGGTAGAGACTATCAAGTAAGATACCTTTCTGGTATTGTTGCAGGAATGAAAACTAAATCTAATAAAATTGGATATGTTGCTGCTATGAACATTCCTGAATGCGTTAGAGGTATAAATGCATTTGCACTTGGAGTTCAATCCGTAAATAAAGAAGCAGTTGTAAAAACTATATGGACAAACACTTGGTATGATCCCGCAAAGGAAAAAGAAGCAGCAAAGGCACTTTTAGATCAAGGTGTAGACGTAGTTGCTCAACACCAGGATACAACTGGACCACAAATAGCTGCAGAGGAAAAGGGAGTTTGGTCTATAGGATATAACTCAGATATGAGTAAGGCTGCACCAAACGCTTATATGACAGCTCCAATTTGGAATTGGGGACCATATTATGTAGATCAACTTAGCAAAATTATTGCTGGTACTTGGAAATCAGAAAGTTATTGGGGAGCAATGGAAGCAGATAACAGTAAAAGCATAATATACTTAGCTACTTTAACTAAAAATGCTCCACCTGACGCACAAGCTGCAGTGGATAAAGCTAAGGCTGATATAATTTCAGGAAAAAATAAAGTATTTGTAGGACCTATCTATGATAATACCGGTGTTTTGAAAATTAAGGAGGGTGAAGTTATGTCAGATAAGGATATGCTTCTCTTTGATTGGTTTGTTAAGGGAGTAGAAGGTAAGGTAAAATAAAGGTAAAGTAAAATAGAAAAGGGTGATATTATGAGTACTGTTCCACACATATCCATGAAGGGAATAACCAAGGTTTTTGGTAAGGTAGTTGCCAATAATAATATCAATCTAGAAATAAATAGCGGTGAAATCCATGCATTGCTGGGTGAAAATGGAGCAGGAAAAAGTACACTAATGAACATTCTGTCAGGAATTTATATTCCTGACAGGGGTTCTATTTTTGTTAGTGGAAAAGAAGTAAAGTTTTCATCGCCAAAGGATGCTATTAACGCAAAAATTGGAATGATTCATCAGCACTTTAAGTTGGTAGAAGTGATGACAAGCCTCGAAAACATAATGATTGGGCAAAAGACTGGTTTTTTTATAAATAAGAATAATGTAATAAAGGATATCACAGAACTATCTAATAAATATGGTCTTGAGGTGGATGTAAACAAAAGAGTATATGATATGACAGTTGGAGAAAAACAAATATTGGAGATACTTAAGGTGATGTATAGAGGTGCAAAAATACTTGTGCTAGATGAGCCTACTACGGTATTTACTCCTCAAGAAACGAAAAAGCTATTTAAAATAATTAATAAAATGAAGGAGCAAGGCTGTGCCATAATATTCATAAGCCATAAAATGGACGAGGTTATGGAGATATCCGATAAGATAACAGTTTTAAGAAAGGGTGAAACCATTATTACCCTTGACAAAAAAGATACTAGTCCTGAAAAATTGGCTGAACTTATGGTGGGACATCCTGTAGATCTATCTATTAAAAGAGTAAAATTTGAAAGTGCGAAAAATATTTTAGAGGTTAAAAACCTTAAAGTATTGGATGAAGAGGGAATAGAGAGATTAAAGAAAATTTGCTTTACTATAGGAGAAGGAGAAATACTTGGAATGGCAGGTATTGTAAACAGCGGTCAGAAGGAATTGTGTGAATCACTTATAGGAATGCAAGCAGTAAAAGAAGGGGAAATAAATTTTCAGGGAGAAAATATTGTAGGGAAAAATACAAGAGAAATAATCAAAAAAGGTATTAGTATGAGTTTTATTCCAGAAGATAGGCTTGGTATGGGACTCGTTAGTTCTATGGACATGGTAGATAACTTAATGCTTAAGGAATATCAGTGTCAAAAGGGACTTTTTATTAATAAAAAGCCCGCTATAAATAGGGCAATAGAAATCATTGAAAGGCTTGAAATAAAAACTCCAGGAATTTACTATCCTATTAAAAATTTATCTGGAGGAAATATTCAAAAGATACTACTTGGAAGAGAACTTGCCGCAAAACCAAAGCTTCTCATAATGGCATATCCAGTAAGAGGACTTGATATAAACACTTGCTATACCATATATGACCTGATAAACAAGCAAAAGGCTAAGGGTGTAGGAGTACTTTTTATTGGAGAAGATTTAGATGTGTTAATTCAGCTTTGTGATAGGGTAATGGTGATTTGTAGTGGTGAGATAACTGGAATTTTGCAAGGCGAGAATGCTACAAAAGAGGAAATTGGGTTACTTATGACAGGACACAAAAATGAGCTGCAGGAGAATAGGGGGGATAGTGGATGCTAAGGTTTATAAAAAGAGATGAAATAACCAAAGGGAAAAGTACAACTATTAGAATTTCTTCAGTAATACTTGCACTTTTCGTATTTAGCATAGTTTTTATACTGATGGATAAGAATCCCTTAGATATTTATGCATCAATGCTTAATGGTGCTTTTGGTTCCTCTTATTCCATTAGAGAAACTATTAAACTAGCCATTCCTCTTTGCATAGCTGCGTTAGGTGTTGG
Organism: Clostridium estertheticum; assembly: GCF_011065935.2. Classification (NCBI taxonomy): domain Bacteria; kingdom Bacillati; phylum Bacillota; class Clostridia; order Eubacteriales; family Clostridiaceae; genus Clostridium; species Clostridium estertheticum. Next base: position 2,632,452 of record NZ_JAAMNH020000001.1, read on the forward strand.
TGTAGCCTTTAAGATGCATTTTTGGAATATTGGTGCTGAAGGTCAAATCCTAATGGGTGCCTTTGCAGCTTCAATATTTGCACTGAAATTTCCAGCGATGCCAAGACCGGCACTTTTAATATTAATGATGGTAGCGGGTATAATCGGTGGAAGTTTGTGGGCACTAATCCCTGCGGTTTTTAAAGCAAAGTGGGGTACGAATGAAACCATAGTTACATTGATGATGAATTACATTGCTATTAAATGGATAGTTTTTCTTCAGCATGGACCATTAAAGGACCCTAATGCAAAGGGTTTTGCTAAGATAGCAAACTTTACTGATAATGCTATACTTCCAGAGATTTTTAAAGTTCATATTGGTTGGATCTTTGCACTAGTTTTAGTTATATTTATATTTATTTTTATGAACTATACTAAAACAGGTTACGAAATCTCAGTGCTAGGAGAAAGTGAAAAAACAGCACTTTACTCTGGGGTTAACGTTAAGAAAACAATAATTATATCCATACTTTTAAGTGGTGGCTTATGTGGTCTTGTTGGTATGATTCAAGCTTCAGGTATAAGCAATACCCTTGTTGAAAGTGTATCTGGAGGAGTAGGTTATACAGCAATAATTGTAGCATGGCTTGGTTATCTAAGTGCCCCAGTTATTCTTGTTGTTTCAGTATTATTTGCAGCTCTTCAGCAAGGAGGATCCTTCATTCAAACCTCCTATGGGATACCCGGTGCAACTGCACTAATATTACAATCTATGATATTGTTTTTTGTACTTGGTAGTGAGTTTTTTATTAGGTTTAAAATTGCTAAAAAAGTAGGTGATGCAAAATGAATGGAATGACAACATTTTTAGCTGCAGCAATAGTTGCAGGAACTCCTCTGCTTTTTGCAACTCTTGGTGAAATATTGATAGAGAGAGCGGGTAACCTTAATCTTGGCGTAGAGGGTATGATGCTTATGGGGGCCGTAATAGGTTTCTTAGTAGGGCTAAATACTGGAAATGTTTTTGCAGCTCTTCTAGGAGCCATGGTTGCTGGAGCATTTGGCGGCTTAATATTTGCTTTTTTAACAATATCCTTAAGGGCAAATCAAGTTGTTACTGGCCTTGCACTAGCTACCTTTGGAAGTGGTTTTTCAACTTTAATAGGCAAGCAATTGGTAGGGCAAACTGCACCTGCAGCCGTAAAAAATTTTTTTAGACCATGTTCAATTCCTGTAATAAGTGATATTCCTGTCATTGGACAAATATTTTTTAAACAGGATGCATTTGTTTATCTTGGGTATATATTAGCTGTGGTTATTGGTGTATATTTATATAATACTAGCAAAGGGTTAAATCTAAGGGCAATAGGAGAAAATCCAGGTTGTGCAGATGCAGCAAGTATAAATATTACATTATATAAGTATGTTCATATTTTACTTGGAGGAGCATTGTGTGGACTTGGAGGGGCTTACCTTTCACTTGTTTACATACCTAATTGGCAAGAAAATGTGGTGGCAGGTAGAGGGTGGATTGCCATAGCACTTGTTATATTTTCTGCATGGAATCCCTATAAGGCAATATTTGGAGCATTTTTATTTGGGGGCCTTGATATAATAGGCTTTAGGCTTCAAGGAGCTGGAATTCAAGTAGTTTCTCAATATCTGGTAGATATGCTTCCATATTTAGTTACAATAGCGATTCTTGTAATTGTATCTATGAAAAAATCTAAAAGAAATTCACCACCTAAGAATTTGGGAACCCCATATTTTAGGGAAGATAGATGATAAAAATATAACTTTGAGTTTAGTTAAAAATTGGTTGCAGTCTCATAGAGACAGACACTTCAGTCTGTCTCTTTATATTTTTTGAATATATCTTGACATAAAAAATTTATGGGATTATAATATACTTCGTAAGCGAAATATACGTAAGCGAAACATACGCAAGCGAAATACATTTTAAGGCGGTGAACAAGTGGAAATATTAAATGAGAGTATGGAAGTTGCAAGCCTTTTTCAAGAGGTTATGCAGCTATTTAAACATAGTATGAACAAATTGCTTGAAGAAACAGGTATGTCTGCACCTCAAGGCATGGTACTAGGACTTTTAAGTAAAAAAAAGAAGATTAAGATAACAGAACTTAGTCATGAGCTTTGTTTATCCAATAGTACTGTATCTGGAATCGTGGATAGGCTTGAGAAGCAACAAATGGTGGTAAGAGAAAGAAGTGAAAGTGACAAGAGGGTAGTTTATGTAAGCATATCACCAAACTTCAAAGACATGCATGAAGCCTTTCATAAGCAATTTCAAAAAAATATTCAAAATACTATGAGTAAAGGAAGCATTGATGAACTTCATAAAATTTTTGAAGGATTAAGTACACTTAAGAAGCTTTTAAGCGACCAACAAAAATAAAACAATAACAATGAATGGGGATGGTATTAAATGATTAAATTGTTCAGATTTTTAAAACAATACACATTGCAGATATTGGCAATAGTTGTATTGGTTTTTACTCAAGTACTTGCAAACCTATATTTACCAACATTGATGGCTGATATAGTAGACAAAGGTATAATGCAAAAAGATGTAGTTCAAACCATTTCATTTTTAGGCTTTACAGGAGCTTATAAAGGGGTAGATTACATTATTAGAATAGGTGGTTTTATGCTACTAATATCAGCAGGTGGTGCTATATGCTCAGTTGTAGCTTCATTCCTATCTTCAAGAACAGCTGTGGGACTTGGTAGGATTATTCGTAACAAATTGTTTGCGAAAGTTGAAGGATTCTCGCTACATGAATTTGATAAGGTAGGTACTGCTACCCTAATAACTAGAACAACAAATGACGTTACTCAAATTCAAACAGTAACAGTAATGATGTTTTCTATTATGCTTTTTGCTCCTTTAACCGCTATAGGCGGTGTTGTTATGGCTTTAAGAGAGGATACATCACTAACATGGATTTTTGCTGTTGTAGTTCCACTACTTGGAATAATTATTGCAGCAACTCTTAAATACGCAATGCCATTATTTAAATTAATGCAAGTGAAAATAGATAAATTGAATCTTGTATTACGTGAAAAGCTTACTGGCATTAGGGTAATACGCTCTTTTAACCGTGTAGATACTGAAAAAGTTAGATTCGATGATGCAAATGCTGACCTTATGGACAATGCTGTAAAGGTCAATAAAATCATGGCGTTTTTATTACCAATAATGATGCTAATTATGAATGTTACAACAGTTGCTATTATTTGGTTTGGTGGTAAAAGAATAGACGCTGGTAGTATGGAAGTTGGTTCATTAATAGCATTTATACAATACGGAATGCAAATTTTATTCGGTTTCTTAATGCTTGCTATGGTATTTATAATGATACCTAGGGCTCAAGCTTCTGCAATAAGAATAAATGAAGTATTAGACATGGAACCAGAAATTATAGATCCAAAGAATGCAATTCTAGCTGACAAAGAAAGTGGATATGTGGAATTTGTGGATGTGTCTTTTAGCTACCCAGGTGCAGAACAACCAGCTATTAGCAATATAACCTTTAGTGCAATGCCTGGAGAAATAACAGCTATTATTGGTGGCACAGGTTCTGGTAAATCTACCCTTGTAAACTTAATACCTCGTTTTTATGATGCATCTAGTGGTTCCGTACTAGTGGATGGTGTAGATGTACGCGAAATGAGTCAAGAGTCCCTAAGGTCAAAAATAGGGTTCGTTCCTCAAAATACGGTACTCTTTTCTGGAACTATTGCTGATAATATTAAATTTGGTAAGGATAGTGCTACTGCTGAGGAAATTCAACATGCAGCTACTGTAGCACAAGCTACAGAATTTGTTAATGGAATGAAAGATGGCTATGAACATGTTATTGCTCAAGGAGGAACAAATGTTTCAGGAGGACAAAAACAACGTTTATCTATAGCACGTGCCTTAATTAGACAACCTGAAATATACATTTTTGATGACAGTTTTTCAGCTCTTGATTTTAAAACTGACGCAAAACTTCGTGCAGCACTTAAAAAGGAAACAGCAAAATCTACTGTACTTATTATTGCTCAAAGAGTTGCAACGGTTATGGACGCGGATAGAATCATAGTCTTAGATGATGGTAAAATAGCAGGAATGGGAACACATAAGGAACTTTTAACTAGTTGCAAGATATATCATGAGATTGTATCTTCACAGCTTTCAGAGGAGGAATTAGCATGAGTGAGAATAAAAAAGGTAGATCAGGCGGAGGTATGGGACGTCCAGGTGGTGGACCAATGGGATCCTTTTCTGGCCCTGTAGTAAAAGCAAAGGACTTCAAAGGAACTTTAAAAAGACTTTTAAGTTACTTAAAGCCACAAAGAGTTAATTTTATACTAGTATTTATATTTGCAATCATCAGTACTGTTTTTAGTATAGTAGGACCTAAGATTTCAGGTAAAGCTATAACTAAACTATTTGAAGGTATAATGAGTAAATTTGGATTAATTAAGCTTCTTTCGGAGCAGGATAAAATAACAGCGGTCATAAAGGCTAATCCTGCAGCTGCGAAGAGTCCAAAAGTAATTGAGGGTACGGCTCAAATTAAAGCTGGAATAACTAAGATAATGGATTTAAATGGCGGTAAAATAGATTTTTCATATATAAAGAACATTATTTTATTATTACTTGCACTATATTTAATAAGCACACTTTTTGGTTTCCTTCAACAATATATTATGGCTGGAGTTGCTCAGAAAACTGTTTATAATTTGCGTAAGGACGTTGATAATAAGCTGTCAATCTTACCTCTAAAATTCTATGATGCAAGAACTCATGGTGAGATATTAAGTCGTGTAACAAACGATATTGATAATATTTCAACCACCCTGCAACAAAGTCTTACTCAGCTTATTACATCTATTGTTACCATCCTAGGTGTTATCATTATGATGCTCACAATAAGCCCACTACTTACACTTGTGGTTATTTTAACATTGCCACTATATATTGTTGTGACAGCTTTTGTTGCAAAACGCTCTCAGAAATATTTCGCAGCGCAACAAAAAGAAATTGGAGCGCTCAATGGTCATGTTGAAGAAATGTACACTGGCCACAAAATTGTTAAATCCTTTGGACACGAGAAAGATTCAATTGAGGAGTTTAGAAATATTAATGATAGGTTATACAACTCAGGTTGGAAAGCTCAGTTCATATCCGGGATAATAATGCCTATGATGAGATTTGTTGGTAATATAGGTTATGTAATAGTTTGCGTTGTTGGAGGTTATTTAGCAACACAAGGAAGAATTACTATTGGTGATATTCAAGCCTTTATCCAATATTCAAGTCAGTTTACTCAGCCAATAGTTCAAACTGCAAATATTGCTAATATAATGCAATCAACAATTGCATCTGCTGAACGTGTTTTTGAGCTTTTAGATGAAATTGAAGAGTTACCAGATGCTAAAGGCGCGAGAATTATAGAATTACCTAAAGGCGAAGTTAAGTTTGAACATGTTGACTTTAGCTATAAGGCAGATGAACCTCTTATTACGAACATGAACATTGATGTAAAACGAGGTCATACAATCGCAATTGTTGGACCAACAGGAGCTGGTAAAACTACCCTTGTTAACTTGCTTATGCGTTTCTATGAAATAGGTGCAGGTAAGATTACAATTGATGGAGTAGATATTAGAGACATAAAACGTGCAGAACTACGTAATATGTTTGGGATGGTACTTCAAGATACTTGGCTCTTTAATGGTACTATAATGGATAATATTGCTTATGGTAAAGAGGGAGCTACAAATGAAGAAATTATAGAGGCTGCAAGAGCAGCTCATGCACACCACTTTATTAAGACTCTTCCCGATGGATATAATACAATACTAAATGAAGAAGCTTCAAATATATCACAGGGTCAAAAACAACTTCTTACTATAGCTAGGGCAATACTTGCAAATCCAACTATTATGATACTTGACGAAGCTACAAGCAGCGTTGACTCAAGAACAGAAGTTTATATACAAAGAGCTATGACAGAGCTTATGCAAAATAGAACAAGCTTTGTAATTGCTCATAGACTTTCTACAATTAGAGATGCAGAGTTAATACTAGTTATGAATAAAGGAAGTATTATTGAGATGGGGAGTCATAATGAACTTCTTGCTCAGAAGGGTTTTTATGAAGATCTGTATAATAGTCAATTTGCTGGTGCAAATTTAGATAATGAAGTAGTATAAAAGAAAATATAAATAAGGCTATGTTACCATTATTTAGATGGTAACATAGCCTTAAATTAATTATACTTGTAATAAAAAATTATAGTTTTCACTTATAAATTTTAATATAACAGTAGCTATTAATGATTGACCATCAATATTTGGATGGATACCATCCTTACATAAAAACTCACTGTAATTACGGTGTTTTAAAAACTCTGTTCTTACATCTATCAGAACAGTACTAGTTTCATTAGCTACTTCCGTAATAATTTTATTATATGAACTATGCCAATTGAAGAGAGCATCCTTTGTTCCTAGCCAATGTAAAATATTTTCCTCAGCAAAAGAATCTTCCTTAGTAATCCATTTGAAGTATTTTAGTGGATCCAGTGGTGGTAAAGTCATAAGTACAGGTAATATGTGATTATTCTTTAAGGTATCAATCATTGTAAGTAGTGTTTCACGAAACGTAGAAATATCAGTATTTGGTTTGTATTCCTCGTCAGGATTTTTAGCAATGTCATCCCATTTATAATCACAGTCATTACCACCAAATTCTATTAAAACTATATCAGGTGATTTCTTTATGACATCATTATACATTTTACTAACGCCCCTCATAATTGTACTACCAAATTTACCTGCATTGTATACTTGCCCTTTTATTTTATTTCCAATGATACTTGTAAAGTTTTCTTTTAAAGTTGAATATTTAGATTTTTCTTCATCGTAAATAATTCCCTTGGTAATAGAATCACCAAATGCTATAAGAATGTAACTATCTTTTATTTTCATAATTTGCCTCCACAAAATTAAATATTAAACCCAGTAATATTTTGATATAATTCATTTAATGTATATTGACAATATATCATATAATTATAAAAAACACAATACATAGTTATTAAAACCAGGTAATGAATAAAAATATCACTAACATTAAAATCTCATAGAAATATTATCATTATAATATTTTCCAAAAGGCTTATAATATATACGCAGAAGCTACTTGCCAACTAGGCGTCATTAATGTAAAATATAGACACAATATTTTAATTTTTTATGATATTCTAATTGTAAAGTTGAGGGGGATTTTTATGAAAATTGATTATCAACTAACTAAACAGGACTATATAGATTTTAATATGAATTACATGAGTAATTCAAAGACTATTAAAAGGTTATTCATAGCTCAAAGATACATTGTTCCTATAATGTTTTTAGTATTACCATTTGTTTTGATAAGAGTTACAAGTATTCCACTGGGGTATTGGTTTAAAATTTTTTTAGTATGTAGCGTGCTATGGGTTATATTTTATCCCAAATATTTTAAATGGACTGTATCAAAAAGAATTATAAAAATGCTAGATGAAGGTGATAACACAGATATGTTAGGTAAACGTTCTTTGACACTTACAGAAAAGGGTATTATTGATTGTAGTACACTAAGTGAATCAAAGACAGATTGGAGTGTTATTGAAAAAATAACACAAACCCAAAAACATATTTTTATATTTATTAGTTCCGTTGCGGCTTATATTCTACCAGTTCACGTATTTAAAAATGAGAATGAAAAAAAGAGATTTATTGATAAATTAAATTATATGGTCCAGAAAGCTAAAGACTAACAATATTATCATGCAAGAGCAATTGGTATTATAAATAGATAGTAATAATGAAATGTTTTTTAATTAGAGCTCCCTTTAATTAAATATTAACAAAAATAAAACCCTAAAACGGGTTTTATTTTTGTGGTTTAGTTGGATTAGGTTTATTAGGTTTATTAGCGTTTAATCCACAGCAACCTAATTTCTTATCACCAAAACTCTCTTCGTTGGCTTTTTCTAAGTCTTTTATAAAATTATTGAACCATTGTTTTAAAGATTTCATTAATAGCCTCCATCGAATTTAGTTTATATAATTATTATATATAAAATCATTTTAACACTATTATATGAAGAAAATATAAAGATTGGTAAACAAGATATATACGGAGTCAAACTTTCTTAAATACATTTTAGCTCATCCTGAATTGCAAATAGCTGATGAGGAGTTTGACCACTTCTGTGATAAAATATATTAAGGCAAAGCAAGAAGCGGTAATATATTTTAAAAGTTTATAAAACTTGATAATAAATTGAAACTATAGAAAAATAGAGTTAGTAGATAAATATCTGCTGGCTCTTTTTTTTAATAACAATATTCCTGCATAAAATTATTTTTTTTATAAAGTGAATTATTCTTTGGCAAAATAGTGTTAGGCCTATTATTATATAAATTAATATTACAGGCATATAATTGGAGCTATATGCATAAAACTTATATTAACAGAATTGAGAAAATAAACAAACTAGTTATTGCAATCAAGCAAATAAAAGTGTGGTACTCTTGAAAACGCAGTTTTTACTTATTTTTAATTGAATAAAAAGATAGTGCTAACACTATCAAAATAAAAAATAGGGGGAATAAAATGAAAAAGAAAATATCAATTATGCTTATGACTCTTATGATAGCGACAATGGGGCTCAGTGGTTGCGGAAAAAAAACAGTAGAGAAGGTTGCAACTGATAGAGATGTAATTAAAATTGGAGTTTTTGAGCCTTTGACTGGAGCTAATGCAGGTGGGGGAGCGCTAGAAATTGAAGGTATAAAGTTGGCAAATAAACTTTATCCTGAGGTACTAGGAAAGAAAGTTGATCTTGTAATTGTAGACAATAAGTCAGATAAAGTGGAAGCAGCCAATGCAGCCTCGAGATTAGTTTCTAAAGAAAAGGTTACAGCAATAATCGGAAGTTGGGGAAGTTCACTTTCCATGGCGGCTGGAGATATAATTAAAAAAGCACAGATTCCAACCATGGGAACTTCTTGTACCAATCCACTTGTTACAAAGGGCAATGAATATTACTTTAGAGTATGTTTTATAGATCCTTTCCAAGGAACTGTTATGGCGAATTATGCTTATAGCACATTAAAAGCGAAAAAGGTTGCAATAGTTCAAGAAGTGTCTAATGACTATGCAATTGGTCTTGCAAAATATTTTACAGATTCCTTTAAACAATTAACAGGAGACCCCGATTCTATTGTTGCAGTAACAAACTATAATACTGGAGATCAAGATTTTACAGCCCAGCTTACAAACTTAAAAGCTAAGAATCCTGATGTAATTTTTGCACCAGGTAACTTTACTGAATCTGCATTAGTAATAAAACAAGCAAGACAATTAGGAATTACCGCACCATTTATTGGAGGAGATACTTGGGAAACACCTGCGTTCTTAACAATAGGAAAAGAAGCTGTAGAAGGAGCAACATTCTCTACATTCTTTGCTACAGAAAAACCAATTACAAAAGAATCAGAAATATTCCTAGCAGAGTATAGAAAAGAATATGGCGGAAAAGAACCCGCAGCTGTAACAGCACTTGCTTATGATGCATATATCATACTTTTAGATGGACTTAAGAGAGTGGGAGCTGCTGACTCAGTTAAATTAAGAGATGAACTCGCCAAAACTAAGGACTTCCAAGGTGCAGCTGGAGTTATTAATTTTGACGAAAATAGAGATGCCGTAAAGAGTGCTGTAATTAAAGAAGTTAAAGATGGCAAATTCACATTTAAAGAAGTAATTCAACCTAAATAGTAGCAAAATAAAATAATACGCTTCCATCAAATGGTGTGAAGCGTATTGTTCTTAATAATGAGGGATAGGGGGTGTCCATATGAACTTAAATACTTTTTTGCAGCATCTTACTAACGGGATTTCTCTTGGGAGTTTGTATGCACTGATTGCAATTGGATATACAATGGTTTATGGAATATTAAGACTGATCAACTTTGCTCATGGTGATATTTTTATGATGGCAACATACTTTGCTTTTTATGGAGTATCAACCTTCATGTTGCCTTGGTATTTTTCTTTTTTATTAGCAATAATTTTGACTGGTACACTAGGAATGGTAATTGAAAAAACTGCATATAGACCTCTTAGAGGTGCACCTAAAATTTCAATCATGATCTCTGCCATTGGAGCCTCCTTTCTTTTGGAAAATATAGCAATTGTATTGTTTGGAGGAATTCCAAAACCTTTTCCAACTCCAGAAATTTTCGATAAAATGGTTCGAATTGGGGATATATCTGTGCAGAGATTGACTTTCGTCATTCCTGTAGTTACGCTTATTCTTTTATTTTTACTATTATATTTGATTAATCATACAAAGAATGGCATGGCAATGAGAGCTGTTTCGAAAGATTATGAAACAGCGGGGCTTATGGGGATAGATGTAAATAAAACAATATCTTTTACCTTTGGAATTGGATCTATGCTTGCAGCAGTGGGGGCGTTATTGTGGGCTTTGAAGTTCCCGTCGATTTTACCACTTATGGGGGTTATGCCAGGGTTAAAATGTTTTATAGCAGCGGTTATAGGAGGAATAGGAAATATTAAAGGTGCTGTTATTGGAGGCTTTATACTAGGTGTGGGTGAAATTATGCTAGTTGCATTTTTCCAGGATTTATCAGGATATAGAGACGCATTTGCGTTTATATTGCTTATTCTTATACTATTACTTAAGCCAACAGGTATAATGGGCGAAAAAATATCGGAGAAGGTGTAGAATGTGAAAAAGAGAAATTTGATTTTAACAATTATTTCTATACTAATTTTAATAGTAATATTATTTATTATAGATAGGAATTTAGACGCCTATAACACAAGGATATTAAATTTATGTGCTATTTATGTAATACTTGCACTAAGTATGAATTTGGTGAATGGTTTTACAGGATTATTTTCACTTGGACATGCTGGTTTTATGGCAGTGGGAGCCTATGTTACAGCAATACTAACAATGTCTGCAGATATGAAGGCTCAAAATTTTTTCTTAGCACCTATCATTAAACCACTAGCAAACTTAACCTTGCCATTTTTTCCATCACTTATTATAGCAGGACTTGTTTCAGCTTTTGTCGGATATTTAATAGCAACCCCTGTGCTAAGATTAAAAGGAGATTATTTGGCAATAGCTACTTTAGGTTTTGCAGAAATTATAAGAGTTGTCTTTACAAATACTCAAACCTTAACAAATGGAGCCTTAGGCTTAAAAGGAATTCCAAACACCACAAATATATGGTGGACTTTTGGAACGGCTGCGGTTACGGTTACAATAATTACCCTTCTCATAAATAGCTCCTATGGGAGAGCTCTAAAAGCAATACGAGAAGATGAGGTAGCAGCAGAAAGTATGGGAATCAATTTGTTTAAACATAAGGTATTGGCTTTTACAATTGGCGCATTTTTTGCTGGCATAGGCGGGGGGCTTTTAGGAAATTTGCTGGGAACAATAGATCCTAATATGTTTAGGTTTATATTAACATTTAATATACTTCTTATCATAGTACTTGGGGGTATGGGTAGCATCACAGGGAGCGTTATTTCCGCTTTCCTTGTTACAATTGCAGGAGAGGCCTTACGGTTTCTTGATGAGAAGATGGATTTTGGATTTATATCTTTTCAAGGAATACCTGGTCTTAGAATGGTAGTATTTTCAGCGCTATTAATGATGGTGGTCATATTTTTTAGACATGGGCTTATGGGAACTAACGAGTTTAGCTTTGACAAGATTATTCATATATTTAGCAAAAAACCACCTGTCAAGGGAGGCGATGAGGCATGGCACAAGTAAAAAAAGAAGTGAAAACAGTATTAAAGATAGAAAATGTATTGATGCAGTTTGGAGGACTTACTGCAGTAAAGGATTTTAATCTTTCTCTAAACAGTGGAGAAATTGTGGCGTTAATAGGCCCAAATGGTGCTGGCAAAACCACAGCCTTTAATATGGTTACTGGTGTGTACAAACCAACCTCAGGGAAAATCTATTTTAATAATAAGGATATTACAGGAGTAAGACCAGATTTAATTACTAAAACAGGAATTGCAAGAACCTTTCAAAATATAAGATTGTTTAAAGATTTATCAGTTCTGGACAATGTTCTAATTGCAAATCATTTGAATATTAAATCTAATTTTATGGATGCTATTTTTAGACTTCCATGGTACAGAAAAGAAGAAAATGAAATGATGGAAAAGTCGCTTAACTTGCTTAAAAAAGTAGGCTTATTGGATTTAAAAGATGAGAAGGCACATTCTTTGCCCTATGGAAAGCAAAGAAGACTAGAAATTGCTAGAGCCATGGCTACGAGTCCACAAGTTTTGCTTTTAGATGAGCCAGCAGCAGGAATGAATACAAAGGAGTCAGAAGATTTAACACTTTTTATTAAACAGATTAGAGACGAGTTTGACTTAACTATATTTATGATAGAACATCACATGCAGGTTGTAATGGGAATATCGGATAGGATTTATGTTCTTGACTATGGTGTTACTATAGCAGAAGGTACTCCCTATGATATTCAAAATAACGAAAGGGTTATTCAGGCATACTTGGGGGTGAGTGAAGAGGATGCTTAATATTGATAATTTAGTAGTTTCTTATGGTGGAATTGAAGCTTTAAAAGGAGCTAGCATTCATGTTGAAGAAGGTAGAATTGTAACCTTAGTTGGTGCCAACGGTGCTGGAAAAAGCACCATGCTTCGTTCTATTGTAGGACTAGTGAAAACTAAAAGTGGGACAATTCAATATGAAAATAAAAATTTGATGCTCATTAAACCTCAAAATATAGTCAGGCACGGAATTACTTTAGTTCCAGAGGGAAGAAGGGTTTTCGGAGACCTTACGGTACTTGAAAATCTAAAACTAGGTGCATTTTCAAGAAAAGATGAAAAGGGAATTAAAGAAGATTTGCAGCGGGTATATACTCTTTTCCCCAGGTTAAAGGAAAGAACCTGGCAACAAGCAGGAACACTATCTGGCGGAGAACAGCAAATGCTTGCAATTGGAAGAGCATTAATGTCAAGGCCAAAGTTACTCATGATGGACGAACCTTCTTTGGGACTTGCGCCATTAATTATTAAAGATGTATTTAATATTATTAAAGAGATTAATAAGCAAGGTGTAACTATACTTTTAATTGAACAAAATGCTAATGCTGCTTTGCATATTGCAGATACAGGATATGTGATAGAAACTGGAAGAATTATAATTAAGGGAACTGGAAAAGAGCTATTGCTCAATGATGAAGTAAAGAAGGCTTATTTAGGGGAAAGTGTACTTGCATAAGTATAATATTAGATTATAATTGAAAAACCCATGTGGATTGTGGAGATGATTTCTGTATCTTAGACAGAAGTCATCTTTTTGATTGAATAAGAAATTTGGGTTAGGGTTACGAAAAATCATTGTTAACTTAGCAGGAATTTTCCTTGGTAATAAAGAATATATTACATAATGGTATTTGGAAATATAAGCCATGATAAAAATGCACATCATTTTTAAAATGTAAACCGTGGAATATTATATAGAAGGAGTGGGAAATTTATGAAAACACTTATTGTTTATGGTTCTAAACATGGGGCTACAGAGAAATGTAGTAAAGTTTTAAAAAATAAGCTCCATGGGGAAGTTGTAGTTGTAAATATTAAAAAGGACATAATACCAGATATAAGTTTATTTGGTAGCATTGTTATTGGTGGGTCAATCTATGCGGGAAGAATTCAAAAGGAGATAAGAGAATTCTGTTTTAAAAATGCTAATACTTTAAAAACCAAAAAAATAGGCCTTTTTGTATGCTGTATGAGTGAAGGGGAAAAAGCAATATCACAGTTAAATAATAGTTTACCAAATGAATTAATGTCTATGGCTACAGCTAAAGAACATTTTGGAGGTGGATTTACTTTTAGTAAAATGAACTTTTTCGAGAAATTTATAATTAAGATGGTATCAAAAAAAGAAAAGAATGCAGCTATTGTAAATATGAATAAAGATATTTTAAATATACATGAAGATAATATTAATAGATTCGCTCAATTAATGAATAAGCAATAGTTTGTGAACAGTTATTTTCAGATTATGTAACAATTGAATTTTGAAAATCGGAGGGATAAATATGATTAAAAAAAACAAAATAATAAAAGAAATTAGAAACTGGGTTTTCCCTATTTTAGGAGCGGTTCTTATAGCGTCACTTATTAATAGTAAAGTTTTTGCAAGGGTCCAAGTACAACAAAGCTCTATGGAAAATACCTTGTATAGCAGCCAGCAATTGATAGTAGATAAGTTAACTTATAACTTTGCTGGGCCCAAAAGAGGGGATATCATTATATTTCTTGAAAATGAACAAAGAGGAACTATTATTGATGATACTGTTATTTTTTTTAATAACATAAAGTCATTATTAAAAAATACAGATGAGGACAAAAGATTGGTAAAAAGAGTAATTGGTGTTCCAGGAGATGAGGTCAACATAAAAGATGGCTATGTATATATAAATGGTGAAAAACTTAATGAACCTTATGTAAAAGGTGAAACTTTTAACCAGGAACTTAGTCTTCCAATAAATGTACCAGCTAATAAATTATTTGTATTGGGCGATAACAGACCTGTAAGTAAAGATAGTAGAGCATTTGGGCTAATTAATTATAATCAAGTTGAAGGTAAAGCGGTATTTAGAGTTTTTCCCTTTAATAAGATAGGTTCTATTAAATAAAATCTTTAAATAAAAAATACTATTCTGACTATAGAATAGTATTTTTTATGCCGTTTGATAATTAAAAGTTGTATAATAATATAGAAAGAAGCATAGTAGAATATAATTCTAGAAAAATTAAGGGATTTATTTAGTAACATAATGAAAGGGGAATTAAGCTAATGTATAGTTTTAAAAATGATTATAGTGAGGGATCCCATCCAAATATATTAAAAACACTAATGGAATCAAATATGGAACAGACAGAGGGGTATGGAGAAGATAGGTATTCTTTAGCTGCTATTACATTGTTAAAGGATAAATTAAAGTGTTCTGATGTTGATATACATATGTTTTGTGGTGGAACTCAAACAAATCTTACTGCAATTTCTGCATTTTTAAGACCACACGAGGCTGTTATTTCAGCTAGTACTGGTCATGTATTAGTACACGAAACTGGAGCTATTGAAGCCACTGGTCATAAAGTTATTTCCATGAAAGTAGAGGATGGGAAGCTTAAGCCTATTAATATAGAAATGGCACTTGAGGAACATACTGATGAGCATATGGTAAAGCCTAAGATGGTTTACATTTCAAATCCAACAGAAATAGGATCTATTTATAACAAACAAGAATTAGGAGATCTAAGTGAGTGTTGCAAGATCTACAATTTGATTTTATACCTTGATGGAGCGAGACTAGGCTCCGCACTATGCTCAAAAGGGAATGATATTGAGCTCTCGGATTTGCCAAAGCTCACTGATGCTTTTTATATAGGAGGAACTAAAAATGGTGCATTAATGGGAGAAGCTCTTGTTATCAGCACGGATTCTCTTAAAGAGGATTTTAGATTTCATATAAAGCAAAAGGGTGGGTTACTTGCTAAGGGAAGGTTAATTGGTATACAATTTTTGGAGCTATTTAAAGATGATCTTTACTTTGATTTGGCAAAACATGCGAATAATATGGCGCATCTATTAAAAAAGGGAATTAGTAATTGTGGATATGGATTTTTAATAGACTCTCCAACAAATCAAATATTCCCAATATTACCTAATAAAATAATTGAAAAGCTTAAGGAAAAGTATTCCTTTTATATATGGCAAAAAATTGATGAGGATAATTCTGCTATTCGTTTAGTAACATCTTGGGCCACAAAGGACGCGGCTGTTAAATCATTTATAGATGATATTACCATATTTATGAATGAATTTTTTGTGGTATAATGTAAATTGTTAAAGAAATAAGGAGGTTTTTCAATGGCAATACTTACGTCACTTAAGGATGCATTAAACGCGAAGCAATATAAATCTGAGATTGATAAATTAATCGAGGAAAATAAAAATTTGAGATATATAAAGCTAACTCCAACTCAATTGGGAATGAGCCAAGTTTTATCTAAAATTAAAGAACTTGAAGTGGAACTGGAGGAATATGACAAGCTAATTGAAACAAAAACAAAAGCCATAGAAGAACTCAATAGGGAATATAAGAGCCAAGCTGTATATCAAACCAAGGAATTTGAAGAAAAATCAAATGAATATGACAATTTAATGGTACTAAAAGGTAAAGAGCTTGAAGACAAAAGGGCTGAATATGATGAGTTAATCGGAACTAAAAGTGAAGAATATGATAATTTAATTGGACTAAAGGGTAAAGAACTGGAAGATAAAAAAGCAGAATACGATGACTTAATCGGAACCAAAAGCCAAGAATATGATAATCTAATTGCCTTAAAAAGCAAAGAACTTCAAGACAAAAGTACAGAATACGATGAATTTATTGAAAGAAAAAATAGTGAATATGAGGATTTAACTAGACAAAAGGCTGAGGACCTTAAGCAGAAATTAAGTGAATATGAAGTTTTAATTGGAACTAAAATAAAATCCATTGATGAACTTAATTTAGAATATAATAATGTGAAAACATCTGTAGATACTTTAAAGTCTGAAATTGTAACTTTAGATGATGATATTTTAATGCAGAGTTTTGGGGTTTATAAGCCTGAATATAATTTAATGAATTCAATAAAAGGTGCTACAATGCTTGAAAATATAAGAGAAAAGCAAATGGATATGGTTAAGTCAAAAGAAGCTATAGAATTTAAACAATGGGTTGTTAATGGAAGCATAAAAGAAGGTAATGAACTAGTTGAGGATATGACAGAGGATATGATTAAACTAGTCCTTAGGATTTTTAATGATGAGTGCGATTCTATTATTGATAAGGTGAAATTTAGCAATATAGAAGTAATAGAAAATAGAATTAAAACATTCTTTGGGGATTTAAATAAGCTTTCCAACCTAACACAAGTTAAAATAGTTCCTAAATATCTTAATACAAAACTAGAAGAACTTTATGTTACCTATGAATATAAATTGAAACAGCAGGAAGAAAAGGAAGAACAAAGTAGAATGATGGAATAATATAATTCACAGAACAATTTATTATTAAAGAAAAATGCCCTTGTAATTTTACAAATTACAAGGGCATTTTTATATTAGATTACTTGTATATCTATAATTACCCTCTTTAGACGGTTTGGGTGTTATAATTAGTAAGTAGCATTATAATTAGTAAGGGGTGATGTAAAATGTTAAAGAAAAATTTTAAAATAATTCTTTTCACAGCAGTAATCATTATAATAACGGCACTTATGGTTGTGTTTTTAACAAAAGGCGATAGTGCAACCCAAACCTTTGATGCATATAAGAATAATTGGGTGAAGAAGGATTTCAAAACCATGTATAGCATGCTCTCTGTAAAAACTAAGGAAACAGTAACTGAAAAGCAATTTATAGATAAATACTCTGCTATTTATAGTGGAATAGGAGCTGAAAGCATATCAATTAAAGTGGAGAATGAGGATAAAATTAAAATTGGCAACAAAAAAAATATTACTATACCATTTTCCATAGTTATGAATACAGCTGCTGGGAAATTAAATATGCAAGGGTACCAGGCAACTATGGTAAGGGAAAAAGTTAATAATAAAAAACAGTGGGCACTATTTACGAAAAAACAATGGACCATAGTTTGGGATGAGAAAATGATATTCCCCAATATGGAAGCAGGAGATAAGGTTAGGATAAAACTAGAAATGGCAAAACGTGGAGAAATTTCTGATAGAAATGGAAACCCGCTTGCTATAAATGCGCCAATTGTATGTATTGGGATACAACCCAATAGATTTGTTAAAAATAAGGATAGTAATATATCTCAAATGGCTAAGATATTAGATATTGATGCCACCGTTATAGAAACTAAACTTAAAGCTAATGCAAATTCTGAACAGTTTGTACCAATTATTAACATATTGCCTAGTGAAAAAGTGAAAATAGCTGAGGTTATGAAGCTTGAAGGTGTAATTCATAACAAACCTGAAGGTAGAATATATCCAGGTGGTGAAGCCTTTGGGTCATTGATAGGGTATATTGAGCCTATAAATGCTGAAGAACTAGAAAAGATGGCTGGGCAGGGTTATAGCTCAGTGAGTTTAGTAGGTAAGGCAGGGCTAGAACAGGTCCATGAAAAAAGACTTAAGGGGGAAAATGGAGCAACAATATATATATCAAAAGAAGTGGATGGGAAGGAAATCCAAAAGCTTATAATTCTTAAAAAAGAAGCTAAAGCTGGTGAAAATATAAAATTATCAGTAGACTCTGAGCTACAAAAGAAAATATATGCAGGAATGAATAAGGATGCAGGAGCTTGTGCTGCGTTAAATCCAAAAAGTGGAGAGGTTTTGGCTTTAGTAAGTTCACCATCGTATGATTCAAATGCACGGACCACTTATATTTCAAATAGCCAAAGCGCAGCATGGAAAAGTGCTAAGGAACCATTTAAAAATAGATTTAAGGCTGTATATTCTCCAGGATCTACATTTAAAATGATAACGGCTGCTATTGGGTTAGATCAAGGTAAGATAAAACCTAATGAACTTATAAACATACAGGGAACACAGTGGCAAAAGGATAAATCATGGGGACCCCATATGGTTACTAGGGTTAGTGATAAGGTAAAGTCAGTGAATTTACAGGATGCATTTGTATATTCCGATAACATATACTTCGCAATGGCAGCTCTTAAAATAGGTAAAGAGGAATTTATAAAGGGAAGTAGTAAATTTGGAATGGGGGAAAAACTTCCAATAGATTATCCCATAGCAAATTCACAAGTAGTAACTGACAATATTAAAAATGAGGTAGCATTAGCGGATACTGGTTATGGTCAGGGGCAGGTACTTATGAGTCCACTACAGCTTGCACTATCATATAGCGCAGTTGTTAACGATGGAAACATTATGTCCCCAACTTTAGAAAGTTTTAATACGAAGGTAAAGTCTAAGGTATGGAAAGCTAATGCAATTTCTGTGGGTAATATAAAATTCATAAAAGACGGTCTCACTGCAGTTATAGAAAATCCGGATGGTACAGGTAATTTGGCAAAAATTAACGGGATAGCTCTTGCAGGTAAAACTGGAACAGCAGAACTCAAGAAAGATGCCAAAGATACTACAGCAGAAAATAATGGATGGTTTGTATGTATGGATACAGCTAACCCCCAAATAGTAGTATCGATGTTAATTGAGGATGTTAAAAATAAAGGTGATAGTCACTATGTTGTACCTATTGTAAAGGGAGTAATGGAATATTACTTGAATAAAGTACCAAAATAGATTTAACTAATTATTAGAAATAAAGTGAATTTGCTAAATATTGTTTAGAGAAGTACAATTAGGTAGTGGATATTTAAACTTTTTAATAACATTAATTACCAAAACGAAGGAGGAAAGATAGTGTGAGAAAGTTTGTTGATTTGAACAGTGATGTAGGAGAAAGTTTTGGAGCTTACAAGATAGGGATTGATGAGGAGGTACTAAAGTATGTCTCTTCAGCTAATATTGCCTGTGGATGGCATGCGGGGGATCCTGTAGTTATGAGGAAGACTGTAGAAATTGCTTATAATAACAACATAGGTATTGGTGCACATCCTGGATTTTTTGATATTATGGGTTTTGGAAGAAGAAATATGACAGTGTCTCCTGATGAGATAAAGCAGTATACCATATATCAACTTGGAGCATTATACGGTTTTGTAAAAGCAATAGGAGGTAAAATACAGCATGTAAAGCCTCATGGAGCAATGTATAACATGGCAACCAAAGATGGCAAAATGGCCTGTGCAATAATAGAGGGAATATGGGAAGTGGATAGAGATCTGATAGTCCTTGGACCTTCAGGAAGTGAAATGGTGAAGGCAGCAGCGGAAAAGAAATTAAAAGTTGCAAATGAAGTTTTTGCCGACAGAGCATATAATTCTGATGGAACTCTTGTTGCAAGAAGTCTTCCTGGCTCCATGATAACGGATAAGAATATAGCTATTTCAAGGGTAATAAGAATGGTAACAGAGGGAAAAGTCACAGCAATATCCGGAGAAGAATTGGACATAAAGGCAGATTCCATGTGTGTTCATGGAGACAATCCAGAGGCTGTTGATTTTGTACGACTTATAAAGGAAGAGCTATTAAAAGCTAGAATAGAAATAAAACCACTACATGAATTTATAAAATAGGGAGTG
Source organism: Clostridium estertheticum (assembly GCF_011065935.2). Taxonomy (NCBI): domain Bacteria; kingdom Bacillati; phylum Bacillota; class Clostridia; order Eubacteriales; family Clostridiaceae; genus Clostridium; species Clostridium estertheticum. The sequence goes on from NZ_JAAMNH020000001.1 coordinate 2,652,798, forward strand.
ACTTTATGAAAAATAACATACATTCTGAGGAAAAGCATATAAACATAAAAAAGAAAAGTAATTGGGGTGTACTTATTGGAGCAGCATTCCTTATGGCTACATCTGCTATAGGACCGGGATTTATGACTCAAACTGCTGTATTTACAGAAAAATATAAAGCTAACCTAGGATTTATTATACTACTTACTATTATTGTAAACGTTGTAGCCCAACTCAATATATGGAGGGTTATTGGTGTATCAGGACTTAGAGGGCAAGATATTGCAAATAAGACCATGCCTGGTCTTGGTGTTTTTCTAGCAATACTCATATGTCTTGGGGGACTTGCATTTAATATAGGAAATATCGCAGGAGCTGGCCTTGGTATTAATGTAATGTTCGGTATAAATTCTAAAATAGGTGCTATGATTAGTGCTGTTATAGCGGTTATAATATTTACTTCTAAAGAAGCTGGAAAAGCAATGGATAATTTTACAAAGGTACTGGGTGTGCTTATGATTATTGTCATAGGCTTTGTTGCATTTAAGACTCATCCTCCAGTGGGGCAGATGATTGCAAGGACATTTGTACCAACCAAGTTTGACTTTCTGCCCTTTGTAACGCTTGTAGGTGGAACAGTAGGAGGTTATATAACATTTGCAGGAGGACATAGACTAATAGATGCTAATATTATTGGAGAAGAAAATTTGGGGGAAATAACCAAAAGTTCAGTAATTGGTATACTAATAGCATCATTGATGAGAATACTTCTTTTCGCCGCAGTGCTTGGAGTTGTTGTTAACATAGGAAAACCACTCGGCTCAGAAAATCCTGCAGCTGAAGCGTTCAGACTTGGAGCGGGTAACCTGGGCTATAAGTTTTTTGGAGTTGTACTTTGGTCGGCGGCTATAACTTCAGTGGTTGGATCTGCTTATACATCGGTATCATTCTTAAAAACACTAGCCCCAGTCTTTGAAAAACACACCTCGAAATTTATTATAGGGTTTATTGCAATATCAACAATTATATTTCTAACGGTAGGTAAGCCAGTAAAGTTGCTTGTATTAGCAGGTTCATTGAATGGTTTGATTCTTCCAATTGCCCTTGGAATAATACTTATTGCGTCTACTAAGAAAAATATTGTGGGAGAGTATAAGCATTCAAAGTGGCTTATGTATACGGGCTATATTGTTGTAGTGTTAGCAATTATTGCAGGCTACCAGTCCATGAGTGGAATAGCTGCACTATGGAGATAGGAGGTAAATATACAATATGTATGAAAAAGTTAAGTATTTAACTGCGGGAGATAGAGGATTAGTTATCGAATTTGGAGATGAAATTGAAGAAGGTATTAACTCGAAAATCAGAAGTCTTACACTTGCAATGGAGAGAGAAGGGATTAAAGGAATAATAGAGACTATTCCTACATACAGGTCACTGATGGTAATTTACGATCCTATGATAATAGAATTAGTGGAGCTTATAGATAATGTAAAGTCTATCCAGGCGAAAATGGATGAAATGAAGCTTCCTGATGCTAAAGTTATTGAGATACCAACATTTTATGGTGGGGAGCATGGACCTGATATTGAGTTTGTGGCACAACACAATGAAATATCTATAGAGGATGTAATAAAGATTCATACGTCCATGGAGTATTTGATTTATATGATCGGATTCACACCTGGCTTTCCTTACCTAGGAGGTATGAATGATAAAATAGCGGCACCTAGGCTACAGACCCCAAGAACTAAAATACCTGTTGGAAGCGTAGGAATTGCAGGTAACCAGACAGGTATATATCCTATAGAAAGCCCTGGGGGATGGCAATTAATTGGCAGGACTCCTGTTAATCTGTATGATCCATACAGGAAGGAGCCTGTACTATTAAATGCAGGTGATTATATAAAATTCATACAAATAGATGAAGTAGAATATAAAAATATTGAGGCTTTTGAGAGAGAAGGAAAATATAAAGTAATTACAAGAGCAAGGGAAAGAAGGTGAGTATATGACAATAATGAAAATACTAAAGCCAGGTATGTATACCACCATTCAGGATGAGGGCAGATATAATTACCAAAAATCTGGAATGTCTGTTGCAGGAGCAATGGATCAATTCTCTCTAAGAGTGGCAAATATTCTTGTAGGAAACAGTGATGGTGAAGCCTGTTTGGAAGCTACCATTATGGGACCGGAAATAAAATTCCAGGGTGAGGCAATGATTGCAGTTACAGGAGCTAATCTGGTCCCTAGGATAAATAATGTGGCTGTAGATATGTGGTGTGGAGTTAAAGTTTCAGATGGGGATGTACTTTCCTTTGGAACTGTAAAAAGTGGATGCAGGAGTTATATATCAATAACAAATGGAATAGACGTGCCAGAGGTTATGGGTAGCAAGTCTACTTATGTGAAGGGAAAAGTGGGAGGTTTTGAGGGAAGGATACTGAAGGCTGGTGATGAGATAAGGATAAGAAGTTCAGAAGGAAGTAATTTTGATAGTAGGGTAAAACTTCCAACTGAGTTTATACCAAGTTATAATAAGGATAATATGGTAAGGGTAGTGATGGGTCCTCAGGATGATTATTTTACAGCAGAGGGTATCAATACATTTTTCAATTGTCCCTATGAAGTTACAAATGAAGCCGATAGAATGGGATATCGTTTATCAGGCACTAAAATTTCCCATAAAACCGGTGCAGACATTATATCTGACGGCATAACCATGGGGTCTGTGCAGGTTCCAGGACATGGGGCTCCCATAATTATGATGGCGGATAGACAAACTACTGGTGGATATACAAAAATCGCAACAGTAATAACACCGGATATAAACATAGTAGGCCAGTTGAAGCCTGGTGACAGTATAAGGTTTAAAGCAATAGACATTGTGGAAGCTCATAAAATATATAAAAAATACATTAGAGACTTCCATGAGATACGAGAATGCGTGGCAAAGTTAAGATCAAACAAAACATGCACTAAAAATTTTAAAGTAAGATTAAATAATAAGGAGTTTGAAGTGGTTGTAGAGGAAATTAAGTAACAACAGTCCTAGCGCACAAAAACACTTTTGAAAAAAAATACCTAAAAGTGCTCTAGCAAAATGCTGGAGCACTTTTAGCTTTTAAAGAATAGAAGTGAAACCGCTTTGGAGGCTCGTAAGCTCAGTTGGTAATTGGGTAATATTTAAATTTGTGTTAAAAACATTAAAGTTAGCAAAACTATAATATTTTATAAAAATATTGACATGTATACTAACATTTGGTTATTTGTGCTATAATATATAATGACGAGGAATTTTTTTAAAAAATATTTTAATTTATTAATTCAACTAAAAAACTTATTAAGCTATAGAGATAATTGTAAAAATTATTACAGTGTTTAGATATACAACAAAATGCCTTAAATTGTGGACAAGGTTATATAAAATGAAATCTAGGAGAGTTAAGGACTCCTAATATGAAAATCACTGATAATATTATGTGTTGCAATCTTAACATTTATGATGAGCTTTGTAAGGATATTGTATTTCATGAAGGGGAGATGAGAATTAGATTTAGGTGTCTGGTTACATAGTTGAATTTTAACGAGAAGAGAATCTTATTACTAAAATATTTAGGAGGCAGTTATTATGAAATTATTGATTTTGGCCCCAATTTGTTCTATATTAGCACTTGCTTTTGCTGGATATCTTGCATATAAAGTAATGAAAGAAGACGAAGGAACGGAGCAAATGAAAAAAATTGCTGCGGCTATCAGAAAAGGTGCAGATGCCTATTTAAAAAGGCAGTACACAGGAGTAGCTCTTTTCTTTGTAGTTATGTTTGTAATCCTAGGGATACTTGCAGCATTTGGTTTTCTTACCCCATTTGTACCTTTTGCATTTATAACTGGAGGTTTCTTCTCAGGTCTTTCAGGTTTTATAGGAATGAAAATTGCCACTCGTGCAAATGTTAGAACTACACATGCAGCTGGGAAAAGTCTTAACAGTGCCTTAAAGGTTGCTTTTTCAAGCGGTGCAGTAATGGGACTTACTGTTGTAGGTCTTGGACTTCTTGATATTAGCATATGGTATTATTTGTTAGATTTTTTCTATAGAGATTTAGATGCGGCTCTAAGAATTCAAAATATAACAAGTGCAATGATTACTTTTGGAATGGGAGCTAGCTCCATGGCATTATTTGCTCGTGTAGGTGGAGGTATATTCACTAAAGCTGCAGATGTAGGTGCAGATCTTGTTGGTAAAGTTGAAATAGGAATTCCAGAAGATGATCCAAGAAATCCTGCAGTTATAGCTGATAATGTTGGAGACAATGTTGGAGACGTAGCTGGTATGGGAGCAGACCTTTACGAATCCTATGTTGGATCAATAGTATCCACTTCGGCTCTTGCAGTAGCTGCTGGACTTGGAGTTAAAGGTGTTGCGATTCCTATGATTATAGCGTCAATTGGTGTAGTTGCATCTATTATTGGAACCTTCTTTGTTAAATCAGGGGAGAAAACAGAGCAAAAGGGTCTTTTAGCAGCTCTCAGGCGTGGTGTCTATGTAAGTTCTGCAATAATTGCAATACTTTCCTTCTTCCTTGTATGGAATGTACTTGGATGGGAGCACATCGGAGTTTATTGTGCAATATTAAGTGGGCTTATAGCAGGTAATTTAATTGGTTTTTGTACAGAATACTTTACGTCAGATACGTACAAGCCTACTAAAAAACTGGCACAGACCACAACAACTGGTGCAGCCACAGTTATAATTGGTGGTATTTCACTGGGAATGATGTCTACTTTTCTTCCGGTTATAATAGTAGCTATAGCAATCGCAGCTAGTTTTAATTTTGCTGGAGGAGCGGGAGATTACAATATGGGGTTATATGGTGTGGGAATAGCAGCAGTAGGTATGCTTAGTACACTAGGTATAACCTTAGCTACGGATGCTTATGGTCCTGTAGCAGACAATGCTGGTGGTATTGCAGAAATGACTCATCAAGATCCTATAGTTCGAGAGAGAACAGATGCTCTTGATTCACTAGGAAATACTACAGCAGCTACAGGTAAAGGTTTTGCTATAGGTTCAGCTGCTTTAACAGCTCTAGCACTTATTGCAGCCTATAGGGATCAAGTGGAGATTATTGTAAAAAAAGAAAATTTGAAGTTTGTTTTTGACTTGTCAATATTAAATCCTCAGGTTCTTATAGGTTTATTTATAGGTGGAATGGTACCTTTTGTATTTGCGGCATTAACAATGGATGCAGTAGGTAAAACAGCACAACTTATAGTTGTAGAAGTTAGAAGACAATTTAAAGAGATATTGGGTCTTATGGAGGGCAAAGCAGAGGCTGACTATGCAACCTGTGTTGATATCTGTACAAAAGCAGCTCAAAAGGAAATGATTATGCCTGCTCTACTGGCTATTATTATCCCAATAACAGTTGGACTTCTTTTAGGTGTAAATGGTGTGGCAGGACTCCTGGCAGGAGCAACTGTAACAGGTTTTGTACTTGCTGTTATGATGGCAAATTCTGGTGGAGCTTGGGATAATGCCAAAAAGCATATCGAAGCTGGCAACCTAGGCGGAAAAGGATCAGATTGTCATAAAGCAGCTGTTGTTGGTGACACTGTGGGAGATCCATTTAAGGATACCTCAGGTCCAGCAATAAATATATTGATTAAGTTACTTTCAATGGTATCAATAGTATTTGCAGCATTTATTTTGAAGTTTTCAATATTTTAAGTAAACTAAAAGCGGCTCCCCATTAATCTAGGGAACCGCTTTTAAAATTAAAAACTGTTAAACTTCTTTAACTATCTCATCGTAGCTTCTTCTATATGCTCTAGGGTAAAGTGTCTTAGTTTCATCTAAGTGTCCAAGTGCAATTAGCATTACAACTGTCTTATTTTCTTCAAGTCCAAATTCACGTCTAACTCCTTCAAAATCCATGCCACTCATTGGATGAGAATCTACTCCAAAGCTCTTTGCTGCATACATTATAGACATTGCAAGAAGTCCTGCATTACTTTCAGCAAACTTTAATTTGTTTTCTTCTGTTGTTCCATATAAACTACGTGCAAAACCTTGAGTACCTGCTAATTTTTCTTTATCATTACCAAGCATTTTTAACATATCTTGCCATGTAGGATTTGATTCATCATATCCAGTTTTATTACCTACAATTATTAAAGTTACTGGAGCTTCTAATATCTTAGGTTGACTATTTGAAAGTTTGTGTAATCTCTCTTTAGCGTCCACTGTTTTTACTGCTATAATTTCCCAAGGCTGAAGATTAAATGCTGATGGAGCGAGTACTGCAAGGTTAATTATATCTTTAAGTAATCCATCCTCCACTCCTTTATTTGTATCGAAAAAATTGATAGACCTTCTATCTTCATAGACTTGTTTTAAATTCATTTAAATACACCCCTTTATCTCTTTTTATTATTTATAATTATTTATTACTAATAGCTACAAACTACTAATAATTATTATTTACTTTATAGTAGTATAATAACAATAATTAACTAATTATGTCAAGTAGTTATAAAAATTATTTTTACTTATTTAATAATATAACAAAGGTATTGAAAATAATTAGTCGAATTAGATATAATAAGTTATAAAATATTTTGTTTTTCAATAATTACAAGCATGAAAGGAACTTTTTTATGAATAATAATGAAAATAAAAATAAATACATGGAAATAATGGAGATTGATCCATATCTCAGACCTTTTGAAAAGGATATTCAACTTAGAGGGTCAAATTATACATCGTGCAAAAAAAAATTGCTGGCTAATAATCAAAGTTTGCAGTCTTTTGCTAATGGAGACTTATTTTACGGGTTTCATCGTCTATCGGATGGTTGGATTTATAGAGAATGGGCTCCTAAGGCAGATGCTCTTTATTTAATTGGTGATTTTAATTATTGGGATGCAAACGCACATCCATTACAAAAAAAAGAAAATGGTAATTGGGAGATATTTTTGCCGGGATTGCAAGCGCTGAGACATAAGTCTTATGTTAAGGTAAGAGTAGTAGCTAAAAATGTATCAAGAGATAGAATTCCACTTTATATTAAGCGAACTGTTCAAGACCCTGTTACTCATGATTTTGTAGGACAGATTTGGCAACCGGATTACGATTTTAATTGGCAGGATAGTGAGTTTCATGTTGATAATAATAAACCACTGTTTATATATGAGTCTCATGTAGGTATGGCGCAGGAAAAAGAAGGTATGGGAACTTTTAGTGAATTTACGGAAATTACACTTCCAAGGATAAAAGCTGCTGGCTATAATACAGTGCAGCTTATGGCTGTAATGCAACATCCTTATTATGCTTCCTTTGGTTATCAAGTATCTAATTTTTTTGCAGTTTCTTCCTGGTTCGGAACCCCTGAAGAGCTTAAAATATTAATTAATACTGCCCACCTTATGGGAATTGCTGTATTACTTGATTTAGTGCATTCTCATTCAAGTAAGAATATAGCAGAGGGTATTAATGAGTTTGATGGGACTGATTATCAATTTTTTAATACTGGAACCTCCGGGAATCATTCCGCTTGGGGTACAAAACTTTTTAATTATGGAAAGCCAGAGGTTCTTCATTTTCTTTTGTCTAACATTAAGTTTTGGCTGGAGGAATATCATTTTGATGGTTATAGATTTGATGGTGTTTCCTCCATGTTATATCACCACCACGGACTTGGAGTAGCCTTTACAGATTATAGTAAATACTTTAGTATGGATACAGATATAGAAGCAATAACTTACCTTCAATTTGCAAATGATTTAATTAGACAAGTGAAACCGAGTGCGGTAACTATTGCTGAGGATATGAGTGGAATGCCTGGAATGTGTTTGCCAGTAGACGTTGGTGGGTTGGGCTTTGACTATCGGTTGTCTATGGGAGTGCCTGATCTTTGGGTGAAAATACTTAAAGAGACACCGGATGAAAAATGGAGTATGAGTAAGCTTTGGCATGAATTGACTAGTAGACGACCTCACGAGAAGAATATAGGTTATTCTGAATCACATGATCAGGCACTTGTAGGTGACAAGACCTTAATGTTCCGTTTAGGAGACAAGGAAATGTATACTCATATGTCAAAAAATGATGACAATTTAATAATAAGTAAAGCTATAGAATTGCTTAAATTAATTAGATTCATCACTATAACTTTAGGTGGTGAAGGCTATTTGAATTTCATGGGTAATGAATTTGGTCACCCGGAATGGATCGACTTCCCAAGAGAAGGTAACCATTGGAGTTATCATTATGCAAGAAGACAATGGAGTCTAATGGAGGACAAAGAGCTTAAGTATGAATATTTATTAAATTTTGATAAAGGTATGTTGAGTTTAGTAAAAACCTATAATGTTTTAAGCGCTTGTGATCTGCAAAACCTTTGGACTGATGAGCAGAAGAAACTGCTTGCTTTCAGAAAAGGTGAGCTGATATTTTTATTTAATTTTAATCATTGCGAATCTTTCTCTGAGTATGAACTTCCTACTCATGAAATGGGTGAATATAAAATTGTATTTAATAGCGATGAGCAAATATTTGGTGGGCAGGGTAGAATTTCAAGTAATTATATTTACCATGCAGAAACATTGAAGCATAAGGAAAATAAAACTGGAGTTATAATATACTCACCTAGTAGAACAGTACTAGTATTAAAGAAAGTGAGGTAATATTAACAATATATTTTAAATAGGAGTTTTCACATTGGAGGAGAGGGCATGTTAAATCCGGGACAAATACTAGATGAAGGTAAGGGCAAGGATAAGATCTGTAAATGTTAAAAAATGAAGTCCCCATTATTACTTTATTAGCTCTTTAAATTCTATACTATCCTGTACATTATCAAAATCCTCTTCGTCTTTTGCTGTATTTTTAATAGTTGGGTTAATATCAATGGCTAGTTTTAAATATTTTATAGAGTTTTCAATATCACCTTTTCTTCCATAGATACTAGCTATACCATAATAACTCCATTCGAATTTTTCTACTTCTAAAGCACTTTTATACCATTTGATAGCTTCATCATAATGTCCGTATAATTCATTAGCTAGTGCTTTATTAAATCTTGCATAACCATAATCAGGTTTCAGTTTTAAAGCTTGATCAATTTGCTCTAAACCACTTTTGAAATTTCCACTGTAAGCTAGAGCAATTCCTTCCACGGCATATGCTTTATAAAAGTTAGAATCTTCTTTAAGTACCTTTCTCTCTGTTTCGATAGCTTGCACATATTTTTTTTTGAAAAACTCGTCGTAACCTATTTTCCATTTCTTTTCTAAGGCTTCTTGCTTTTGTTTTATCACTTGCTGTTTTTTAATTTCAGCGTCTTGTATTTTATCATTTTTTATTTCTTCACTTTTACTAACGGTTACTTCAGCTTTATTGTTTGAAGGGGCTACAATACTATTTTTTAAATTAATGTTTCTAATTGAAATAATAATCGCTAGGATTGCTATAATAATAGAAATTAGCACCTTGAATTTAAACCATTTTGCTTTCATATTTTCCACCTATTTCCTCATTATAAGGTTTTAAGGTAACACTTAAAACCCTATAAATAAATTTTATGGATTCAACTTTACTTTGAACTCATTAAAACTGAAATTTGCATTAACAAAAATTCTGCCTAATGAATAAATATTATTGTTTTTATTTATCCAACTCATATCTGTTGAAAAAGCTAACTTATAACCGGATTCTTTTGCAGCTTTTATTGTGTCTTCCGTATATCCTCCATAAGGATATGCTAAGTAATTTATTTTTCTGTTTAATATTTTTTCTAATTTAGCTTTTGAAGAGGTCATTGTTTTTATATTATCACTATAGGATATCTTATCTAAATGTTCATGGGCAACTGTGTGGCTTTCTATTCTTATATTGTTTGAATCTAGGAATTTTATTTCATCAGATGTTAAAAAATCTTTCTCAGTATCTATGGCACCAGTAATTACAAACACAGTTGCTTTTAATCCTAATTCCTTTAATATAGGGTATGCATTAGTGTAGTTATCTTTATAGCCATCGTCAAAGGTTATGATTATGGGTTTATCAGGTATCATTTTACCTGTTTGCATATAACTATAAAGTTCATCCACAGTTAAAGTTGTATAATTATTATCTTTGAGATATTTCATTTGCATTCTAAAGTTTTCTTTGGAAAGTCTTAGAGAATTTCCTTTTTCATAACTAATAGAATGATACATAAGTATTGGTATTTTACTATTATTCACCTTGAAAACAGATGATGATTTATAAATTTTTTCTTCGATTTTTAAATTATCATACACAGCCAATTTATCTGAGGGCTCTGGTGTCAATTTAATTTGTTCATTAATTACTTCCGGTATTTTTATTCCACTAGAAGATCTTAACCTATTAATCCCATAAGTTAGTCCTAAACACAATATAAAGATTGCTATTGTTGTAATTATAATAAATGGGTTTTTACTTAATTTCATAATACACCTCATTTTGTTATTCGTTTTTTAAATTATATCATAGATATACTTACATAATATCAATACAATTACACGATAGCAATATATTAACATCTTTTAAAGAAGTTATAGTATATAAAATAAGATATCATTTATCAGTTAGCAACCAGTAAGGATGGATTAACAAATGATGATGCCAAAAAAAATTGGAGACATATGGTTTAAATGCAATGAAGCCTAAAAAGAGCAATAGTGTGTTAAAACTTTTGCTCTCTCAGTTTAAAAGCCCAATCATATTAATTTTGTTTTTTGCTATTGGCTTATCTTTTTTTCTTAAAGATACTGTGGATGCATTAATTATATTAGCAATCGTACTAGGCAGCGGATTGCTTGGTTTTTGGCAAGAATATGGAACCAGTAACGCAGTGGAGAAACCTTTGGCCTTGGTGCAAATTAAGGCAACGGTGCTTCGTAATGGTTTATCCAAGGAAATAAGTGTGGAAGAAATCGTACCGGGAGATGTGGTTATATTAAAAGCAGGGGATATGGTACCTGGGGATTGCCTCATCATAGAGTCCAATTCGCTATTTATAGAAGAAACTACTTTGACCGATGAAACCTACCCACTTGAAAAAGAGACAGGAATACTGGCAGTTGGATTGACACCATACTACCTGCCATAATCAGTATAAATCTTGCTCATGGAGCAAATTGCAACTGCAGAAATTGCCAAAAAGCTTTTCTACAAAATAGTAAAGTATTGAAAATTAAAATTAGTTTCCAATTTATGAAAGGTAACTGTTACCTTTCATAAATTGGAATTTTTTTATTGTTAAACAAATGGAGCGATAACTTTATATTTTACTTCCAAGTCAACTTTTCCAGTGCAATATGATTGCGATACCAAGCATCATTTTGTAAAAGCATCTCAGGAGACCCTGTATTTTTAATCATGCCATTTTCTAGAATAGCCACAGTACCTCCGGCAATCATTGATGATACGCGGTGAGTAATGGACAATATAGTGTGAGAATGGCTTGCCTTTTGCAATACAGCTATAAAATTTTCTTCTGTTATAGAATCAAGATTAGCAGTGATTTCATCAAGAAGTAAAATAGGTGGGTCAGTCACAATGGCTCTTGCAATAGCAAGGAGTTGCTTCTGTCCTTGTGAAAAAAGGGAATGGCTATTTACTTGTGTATCGATACCCATTTCTAAGCCGGCCACATAATCAGTTAGTCCCACAAATTCCAGAGCATTTTCAATTTGCTCCTTTGTAATGCTTTCATCTTGAAGACTAATTTGCTCAGCCACTGTGCCGTCTATAATATGGAAGCCCTGATCAACATATCCGAATATTTTGCGCTTCTCGGAGTTAGCTATGTTATAAACATCAATTCCATTTATTGTGATATTTCCATCTGAAGGCTTTAAGAATCCCATAACCAACTTGAATAGTGTAGATTTTCCAACACCTGTTCTACCTACAAAGGTAACTTTTTCTTGAGGGTCTAAATCAAGAGAAATGTTTTGCAGAATATCAATACCTTCTTCATATTGAAAGGTTACATCATTAAAGGATAGTCTAATATCCTGGCGACTTGGAATAATATCCACTGCTTTAAGTTCATTGTTTTTACGTTGGTCCTCAGGCAAACTATAAAAATCATTCACCCTATGAATACCAGATACTGCTTGTTGAATATTTTGAAGCTCCATACCCAGGTTTTCAATGGGTGCAAATAAATTTGAGATTAAGTCAATGGAGGCTGCAATCATGCCTAGGGATATACCAAAATAGTTCAGCCTCTTTGAGGATAATATCACAATAAACCCAATGACCATAGCACGGGTAAGTTGAATGATGGGAGAAAATACAGAATCATAAAAATTTACTTTCTCCACGGTTTTGTAGTTATCTAGCAAATAGGAAATATAGTTTTCTTCCATGTAGCCCTCTTTACTGTAAGACTTAATCATCTGAACATTCTTCAAGCTTTCTGAAATGTGATTATTTACCTTGCCAACGTAAATTCGATTTTCTATTTGCGCCTTTAGCATTCTCTTTTGAAAAATCCGAGTAATTATATAAATGACAGGTAGCAGTATGAGAGTAACACCACCAAGTTTTGAGCTAAATAACCAGATTGAAATTACAATTCCAAAAATTTTGAGGCAGTCAACCATCATTCCAATAATACCGCTGGTAAATAGCGAGTTAATTGCATCCACATCATTAGTGAACCTTGAAACAATGGTGCCCGTTCCATTTTCGGAAAAGAACATAGCATTTGTTTTTTTTAGTTTTTCCATCATGTCCAAACGAATTTCACTGGTGATTTTTTGACCTAAAACTGTGAGTACAGCGTCTTTAACAAAATCAAATATACCAATAAATAATAGCACTGCAAGGTAGGTAATCCCTATAGGAAGTAGACCCTCATTGCTTTTGGGTACAAGGTTATGATCAACAATATATTTCAAAAGTTGGGGAGGAATCAGGCTTGCTATAACAACACCACAAACAGCAAAGACCAATAATATATCAATTTTTATGTTTTTCCTAAGCACCACAATAATAGCGTTTTTTACGGAACTATTCCTCATAATTATCACCCCCAGCACATTGTAAATTAAATATTGCGCTATAAACCTCTGAACTTTTCATAAGTTCATTATGTGTGCCATAATCTGTTGTTTTATCATTGTTCAAAAACACAATATGGTCCACCGTCTTAAAAATAGTTAAGCGGTGCGAGATTAATATAATTAGACTGTCTTTATAATTACTTTTAAGCTTATCAATAATTTCTTCTTCTGTCTTCATATCAACTGCAGAAAAGGGGTCATCTAAAATTATGATTTTGCTTTTCCTTAAAAGCGTTCTTGCCAGGGATATTCTTGCCTGTTGACCGCCACTTAACTGGGTTCCACTGTTGCCAACCAATGTGTTTGCACCCTTTGGCATTGATGCCAAATCAGTATCAAAGCGAACATCCACTAAAACAGAACTAATATCCTGGTGATTGCCAAGAGTAATATTGTTATAAATGCTATCGGAAAGTAATTGAGGATTATGACCTTGGTATGAAATCATTTGACCTCTCTCATATTCAGAGTAGCTCTTAAGCTCCTTACCATCAATTTTTATACTTCCCAAATATGGATACATTCCAAGTAGTGATAGTGCAAGTGTGGATTTTCCGGAGGCAATAGAACCAGTAATGCCTATAATTTCGCCTTGCATACCTTCGAAACAAATTTTCTGAATTATGTTCTCATTATCTTTAGAATAGCAAAAGCTAAGGTTATTTACTGAAAGTATTGTATTATCATTATCAATGCAACAAGTGGTAGCTTTGCTTTGGTATTCAGTAAGATAAGGTTTTATGCGTTTCCATGATATCTGTGATTTTTGAATTGAATTAAATAGTTTAGCTGCTTTACTTGCCTTATTTGCCATAGCGGCAAACATGATGAGATAGGTAGAAAAGTTACCTACAGTCCAGCCACCATTAATAACCTTCGAAGCTCCAAAGTAAATTACAATGATTATTCCAAACATGGCAATTACATTATAAATTGGCTGTAATGAATTTTCTAAGATATTGGCTTTAATTGCTTTGTTTTGCAAATCCCTAAGTTCAATATTATACCTGGTTAGATTCTGATCCTCCATGCCATTTGCCCTATAGAGCATAGCATTCTCCACTGTGTCATAGGTAATATTGGCTACGCAGCTACTTTTGGCACGAAAGGCAATAGTGTACTTGTATATAACGCTTTTTAATTTTTCAGCCAGCACCATAGCAACAGGAATAAAAATACTGGATAGGATAGTTATTTTTATATCATAAAAAAGCATTGATATGAAATAAGAGGCCATTAGAACGCCTGTATCAAATATCTCTGTAGTGAATTTTCGCATACCCTCAACGCAGAGATCAACATCAGAGATAGCTCTAGTCATTAAATTACCCATATTTTCCTTATCTAACTCATGGGTGTCTTTGTGCATTATGTTATTGTATATCATAAGCCTCATGGTAGCGCTAGTACTATTGGCAAATCTTCTTATGTAGAAACGTTTAAAATAGCGCATTAATTGAATCATAGCTATAAGAAAAACAAAAGTAAAGGCTAGCATTACAACAGAGGATAAGCTATTACCGTAAGTAATGGAATCAATCAACTTACCTTGATAAATAGGAGCTACAATAGACGAAATGTTAAAGGTTAAGCCAAATATCACAATACATCCCACAACAAACTTGTCTTTTTTCCAATAGTTAATAATTTTGTTTGCCCCATATATGGGTTTAATCGTTAGCTTTGCCATAAAAATTAACATCTCTTTTCTTTATATTTATAAAGCCTTCTACACGTTCCTTTTTACTTTTTATATAAAGATCATTGAGCACCTTTAAAAATATCTTCTTTTCTTCCTCATTGATGTCTTCAAGGAGCCATTCATAGAAAAAGGATTCCACGGAAGAAGACTTATTTTTAACATGGATTGCCTTATCTGTTATAAAAAGATTTTTGGATCGCTTGTCATTTTCGTCTTGCAATCTATATAGATATCCCTTTTCTTCAAGGTTCGCAACCATTCGTGCCACCGCAGATTTATCAATATTTAAAAAGCTGCGCAAATTTTCTTGACTAATGCCCGTATTTTTACTTATATAATGTAGACATTCATACTCAGAGGTTCCAATATTAGTCCCTTGCAGGCGCAAGCTTGCGTATCTATGTGATACACGACAAATTTTTGATATATGCCTTTTTGTTATATCCATAATTTCACCTCACTAATTTAGTTGATGTATCAACTAAATTAAGAATAACAAAATATGGTTGATATGTCAACTGAAATCATTTGATAAATTTCAGCATAAACCCAGTTGATTCATGTTTTTATTTCAATTTAGACTTTTTTGAAATTGTTTTATAAAGGGGACATATTTTAATGGAATATGCTATACTAATTGGAGATATATGATGATATATGAGATAAATTGTGAGATTAATGTGAAAAGTTTATTTTATATTGTTGTATATGAATCTATAAGTAAAGATCAAATAAAATATATAATGACTTGCTTAGGAGGCAAATAAATATGCTGAAAGAAGATTTGATTGAACTTCAACGAAAAATTTCTATATTAAGGGTTGAAGGAAAATACAAAGAAACAATTGAAAATTGCTATGAGCTTATTGAAAGTGGAGAGCAAGTAAAAGATTACAAATCTATCTTAGTTGGCTATATGAATTTGGTGGCTTCATACTATTCTATTGGGGACATTGAAGCAGCATTTAGCAGTCTTGAGATTTACAAAGAAATTTGTGATAAACATGGCGATGGACAAGACATATTATTCTCATACAATTCACTATTTTTACTATATGAATATAATAAGGATTTAGACAAAGCAAAGAATACCCTAGAAAAAAGTATCGCTTTAGGTAAAGAATTAAAGAAATACAATATTGTGAGCAATGGATATAGTAATTATAGTCATATATGTATGATGGAGGAAGACTATACTAAAGCATTAGAAATGGCGAATATAGGTCTTGAAATGGCAAAACTACATAGGCCATCTACTCCTATTTTAGAACTTAGAGTTAAATTAAACATTGCTAAAGCATTAATAGAATTAAAGGACTTCGAATCTTCAAAATCACTAATTGTGGAAATGATAAATGATTCCATTTTAGATTTATTTATAAGAGAAAAAGCAAATTGTTATGAGTTACAAGGATATTGGTACAGTAAGCAACAATTATATAGCCAAGCTTTCCAATCTTTTTCTCAGGCAAAAGAATTTGTTGAAATATCCAATGATATTTATTTATTAAAATCTATTCAAGAAGAAAGATGCAAATTATGCGAACTGTTGGGTGATATAAATTCAGCATATAAAATTCAAAAGGAATACATATCTCTTCTCAATGACATTAGCAAAACAGAACTTGCACAAGCGGCTCTAAAACTTGAAATTAAATATAGAATAGATTCCATGAAAAAGAGAGCCAATACTGATTATTTAACGGGTATATATAATCGTGATTATATGGAAACTACTGCAAATAAATTTTTAAAGTGTGCATATAAAAATAATGAAAGTATAATATGTATAGTCTTTGACATAGATAATTTTAAAGCTATTAATGATCATTATGGCCATCTTTTTGGAGATGAAGTTATAAAAAAGGTAAGTGTGGCTTGTTCTAGTATTCTTCGGGAAATTGATTTATTTGCTCGTTTTGGTGGAGATGAATTTGTTATTATTCTAAAGGGAATAGCTCTAGAAAATGGAGAAAAGAAGGCAGAACAAATTTTAAAAACAGTAAGAAATTTGAATATAAATAAGGAAGGCAAGAAAATTCCCATAACGATTAGTATTGGAGTCACAGATAATTTAACTTGCGCTGCGCTATATTTTAATGAATTATTTAATGTTGCAGATTTAAGACTTTATAGGGCAAAAAACAGTGGTAGAAATAGAGTTTGTGCAGTTAATTAAGGAAATATCATAAAGTCACTAAAATCATAAAAAAACAAAATATAGTTAGATATTAAGGAAAAACTTAGTTATAGTGACTTTATTTTTAATATTGGTAAGAAATAGTATTAAATATTACCTGATGGATTTATAGTGAAATGTTTTGTATGGAAAAGCTTTGGAGTGGGTAATCCTTTTGAGGGAGCTCTTGAAGTACCTGTAGTAAAATAGTAATAAAAATAAGGAGTACATAGTTTATATAGCTATGTACTCCTTATTTTTTTAAGATAAAGTGAATTCGACTTATATATTTTTACCTTTTTCGCGAAGAAATTCTATTAACATTTTTTTATTTGTATTAATAATAAGTTCTTCAGGCATATCTATACCTTTAAGTGTTTTTTCAGCAACTGTAAAATTTCCTATAGAAAAACAGAAATGAGCATCACTATTTACAATAATTCTTTGTCCGAATTCTTTACAAAGTCTTACTATTTTAATGCAATTCACGTCACTGCCTAATCTTGAAGTTATAAAAGAACTATTATTTAATTCTATCAGTATATTTTTTTCTTTTGCTTTTTTTACTATTTCTTCCTCGTGTATAGGGAATTTTGGATTTCCCAAATGTCCTAAGATATTTACATTTGGATTATCCATAGCTTTTAAAATAGTGGCTGTATTTAAATCCGCGCTCTTTCCACCTTCCATAAGTGGTTCATGCATGCTTACTATCATTATGTCAAGATTCTTTTGCATATCTACTGGTAGATCAAGATTACCTTCATAATCAATTATATTAGCTTCACATCCGTAAAGCATTTTAACACCGTATAATTCTTTTGGTAGCACTTTAAAGTTTCCAAAATACCAAAGATCAGGAGAACCAGGCATATTAGGACCATGATCTGTAACTCCTAATATCTCGAGACCTATCTCACTGGCATATTTTGCATTTTCCATTAGTGTACTGTATGCATGGCCACTAACTATAGTATGGGTATGTAAATCCGCAACAAACTTCATAAAATCTCTCCTTTACATTTCCTTTATTTATCTTCATTATAAACCAAAATCCAAGTTTATTGTTAAAAGACTAAATTTAAATTACTGTGAATTTTCCACCATAAACAGTGAAACCTATTACAACTACAACAAATAACAGTAAAATATATATTATTTCAAATAGATTCCCCGTATCAGAGCCTGTGGTAATATGAGGTGGTAATTTAAGCTTAACCTTACCTATTTTTTCTAAAGCATGAACAAGTTTATTATGAAAGCCTAATTTTTTCAATAATTCTGCAATAAATCTTGGCATTGAAAGTACTGGTACCCCTTCCTTTGTAAATATATCAGCCCAATAAATATGACTTATATAACCAACAAAAAAACATCCAGTTAAATATTCGTAGCCTAGTTTATTAAATACATAGGAAGCTGATATGGTAAAAATAGTAACGCCTTCTATTGAGTGCAAAAATGTTCTATGTGGGAAGGTTGCTATACCAATTAACAAAATACAAATAAGATAAATATTTGCGTCCTTTAAATTAGTGAAGTTATAAACTGCTAAAATTGTGCTTGAGCCAGCATAAGTTAAAAACATGGCTATTCTTATAAAATCATGGGATCCCACATTTATTATAGATGATAACTTCTTATAAACTAGCCCAATTATAGGAATCCTTTTAAAATTTCTTTCACTGGTTACTCCTAAAACTATAAAGATGAAAGAAATAGCATATGTAATTATTTGAGCATATTTGCTTATGTATTTTATTCCTGCGAGTTCCCCTATAATAGTCTTTGAATACCATAAAATTAGTGCGCCAAGTCCAATCCCTAAGAATAATCTAAGCAGGAACTTTAATATTTTTTCTATGTCACTTATCACTTTATTACTTGTACCTGTAAGTGGGTTCATGTGATTTATCTTACTATGTTGACTATCCGCATCAACAAGTAATCCTGAAAGCCCTGCAGTCGCAAGGCCTATAAGGCTTATTCCCATGGGTACATGTATATATTTATTGTTGAATAATATCATTGAATTAACTGTAGGTATTGTTGCTACTATTGCATAGGATAGCATTGCTATTTTTTGATGGGATCTACCATTCATATTATGTCACCTTACCTTTTTAATGTCATTGAAAAGTCACTAGGGTCATTAACTACATATTATTTTTCAAAAACTTAACTAAATAACTTAATGTGTAAAAATCACAATCTAATTCAGTTTGAATGATATTTAACCCTTTAATTAAAGTTTCTTCATCAAAATTTTCTAGTAATATCATTAAACTTATTATGTTAATGCCGCCATCTTTTGTATCAAGAACTCTAGCAGCTTTAACATACTTATTTTTCATTGCATTTATAACAGCTATTCGAATATCTTCATTAATTTCATTTTGAGGCATTTCACTGAATACTCTAGTATCTGAATTCTTAATGCTAAGATTCTTAGCTTTGGTAAGGTCAGTTGATAAAAATATGGTATTTTTAAATTCAGCATCTTTGAAATCAGCCCCATCTAAATTCACAGAGTCAAATATAGCATTTTCAAATATTGTGTTTTTAAAATCACTGCCCTTAAGATTTGTTCCAATGAATTCAGCCCATTTAAAGGTACATTCAGAAAAAACACAGGATTTAAAATGTGCACCTCTAAAAGTTACAAAATCAAAATTTGACCTTGAAAAATCACAATTATAGCAATTGCTTCTCTCAAGGTTTTTATACATAAAATTCTTACCCTTTTTCTCTATATTGTTGTATACAAAATTATTTCTAACACTATGATTCTTACCCATTTTTACCTCCATGGCAAATACTTTTATTTGCCTTCCTTCTATATAGTATGGTTAAATAAAAAGACTCCTAACCAATTTTGAGAAGTGGCTAGAAGTCTTCATATTTCATTATAAATACTATACACAAAGTTAGTAAAAGTCAATGTTTTATTAAAATTTTATATTTTTGAATCACTTATAACTGACTTAAGTACCTTTGAGGATTCAATAAGTTGAGCGCTTTCGTCCTCACTTAGTTTAACTTGTAATGTTTTCTTTACTCCTTGTCTACCTATAATTGTTGGAACTCCCATATAAACGTCTTGAATTCCATATTCACCTTTTAGCATAGAGGACACTGTAAGAATGGAGTTCTCATTACTTAATATTGCTTCAACTATCCTTTTAATAGCTAGAGCAACAGCATAATAGGTTGCACCCTTTTTTTCTATGACATTATAGGCTGCTTGTTTTACGTCATTATATATATTTAATTTTAGTTCTCCGCCACATTTTTTTGCACAAGTATCGCAGTACTCATCAACATTCATACCTGCAATACTGGTTAAACTCCAAGTGGCAATTTCAGAGTCCCCATGCTCACCCATTATGTAGGTATGTATATTTCGGGGGTCAACTTCAAAATGCTGACCAAGCATGTATTTAAATCTTGAAGTATCAAGAACTGTACCTGATCCAATTACCCTATCACTTGGGAAGCCTGAAAGCTTATATGTCATATAAGACAATATATCCACAGGGTTTGAAACTACTACTAATATAGAATCAGGGCTGAATTTTACAACCTCAGGAACTATGCTTTGAAATATTTTTAGATTTTTTGAAATACAAGTAAGTCTGGAATCTCCTGGTTTTGGTCCGATTCCTGCTGTGATAATTACTATATCTGAATCTTTTGTATCTGAATACTCCCCGGAAGTTATATCTATAGGCCTTACGAAGGGTGCACCATGTGATAAATCCATTGCCTCGCCTTCAGCTTTTTCTTTATTTATATCTACAATTACAATTTCAGATGCAAGTCCACTAGTCATTAGTGCAAAGGCAGTAGTAGAACCTACAAAGCCTGCTCCAATTATGGATATTTTATTTCCTCTTGTTTTCATACAAAAACTTCCTTTCATTTTCAACTTCATAATAGTATTATATACTAATTAATAATCATTATCAACTCAGTGTTCTAATAATTTTCTAAATCTTCCTATTTATGAAAAGTGATTCCTTGACAAATATACCTAACATGTTATACTGTTTTAATATTAAAGAATTTACAGATACTAATTCAAACTTTGTGAGGCGTAATTATGAAAAATATCATTGTTAAAGGAATCAGTCAAAAAGTATATTTTTATTTTAGCTTTAGCTATCGTTATTTTAGCTTTAGCTACTTTTTGTGCAAAAAAATATATATGATTCTTTTAAATAATGAGTTTAATAATAAAACTATAATACCAGTATATGCTGATTTATAGAAAGTAAACTTTGTCTGTTCGCAAGGAAGACTCATTATAAGAGGTCTTCCTTTTTTTTAGAGGAAGGCTCATTATAAGGGGTCTTCCTTTTTTTATAAATTTTTATAGCAGATTATAAACTAAACGTTTTTTAAAATGAGGCAAAAATAATATTTTAGGAGGAATTTTAAATGGTAATTGTAATGAATCCAAATGCAAAACAAGATGAAGTTAGAGGTATTGTGATAAAACTAGAGGGGCTAGGTTGCATCGTTCATGTTTCCCAGGGAGAAAACCATTGTGTTTTAGGACTTGTTGGAGACACAAGTAGAATAAATATAAGCCAGATTGAAGCAGAGGAATTTGTTGATAAGGTTATGAACGTTCAAGCTCCGTACAAAAGAGCTAATAGACTTTTTCATCCCGAAGATACTATAATAAAAGTAGATGACAGAACAATCGGAGGAAAAGAACTAGCAATAATAGCTGGACCTTGCGCTGTGGAAAGTGAATCACAGCTAATAACAATTGCTAAAGATGTAAAGCTAGCAGGAGCTAATTTTCTAAGAGGAGGGGCATACAAACCAAGAACGTCTCCATACAGCTTCCAAGGAATGGAGGAAGAAGGACTAAGAATATTATTACAAGCTAAAAAAATTACGGGACTTCCAATAGTTACTGAAGTTATGAGTGTAGAGCTTGTTGAGAAAATATCACAGTATGCTGATGTATTGCAAATTGGAGCTAGAAATATGCAAAACTTCGATCTTTTAAAGGAAGTAGGTAGATGTAATAAGACAATACTTTTAAAAAGAGGTATGAGTGCAACCATTGAAGAGCTTCTTATGTCTGCTGAATATATTATGTCAGAGGGCAATGAAAATGTAGTTTTATGCGAAAGAGGGATTAGAACCTTTGAAACTTTTACAAGAAATACACTAGATTTAAGTGCGATTCCAGTGCTTAAGAAGCTCACTCATTTACCGGTTATAGTAGATCCAAGTCATGCTACTGGTAAATGGTGGTTAGTAGAACCCTTGGCAAAGGCTGCTATAGCAGTTGGTGCAGATGGGCTGGAAATTGAGGTGCATTACGATCCTGCGAATGCATTGTGTGATGGAGCACAATCCTTAAAACCAGAGAAATTCAAGACTTTTATAGATTCAGTAAGAACAATTGCAATATCGCAAGATAGAATAATTTAAGAGGTGGTGGTAGAATTGGACTTTAGGGACTTTAATATTACAATTGTAGGCCTAGGACTTATAGGGGGATCATTTGCTATGGCACTAAAAGAATTAACGCCTAAAAATCTTTGGGCTATTGACATTGATAGTGCTGTTTTAGAAACAGCAGAGAAAATGAATATTATTGATAAGGGATATATAAGTCCAGAAATACCACTTATGAATTCGGACATTGTGATACTTGCCATTTATCCTCAAAAAACTATTGATTTTGTGAAAAACAATATGAAGTTCTTTAAAAGTGAAGCAGTTATTACAGACACTGCAGGCATTAAGAGTGATTTACTAAGTGAAATTATGCCTATACTTCGAGAGGATCTAGATTTTATAGGTGGTCACCCTATGGCAGGAAAAGAAGAATCTGGTTTAAAGGCGGCCAATGTTGATATGTTTAAACATGCTAATTATATTTTAACCCCAATAGATAGCAACATGGAGAAAAATATAAACTTAGTAGGGGATCTAGCTAGGAATATGGGCTGCAAAAGGGTGGTCCGCCTTACTCCAGTGGAGCATGATGATATAATAGCTTACACAAGCCAATTGCCTCATGTTATAGCAGTTTCCTTAATAGATTGTAATAATTCAATTATGGAAATATCGAAGTTCGTTGGAGAAGGTTTTAAGGATACAACTAGAGTCGCTACTGTAAATGAGGAATTGTGGCCTGAATTACTATTGTATAATAAAGAGAATATAATTAATAAAATACAAGACTTTGAAAATAATATAAAAGAGATAAAAGATGCAATAATTAAAGGCGATGAAGCTTTTCTAAAGAATAGGTTTCAGCGTGCAACCAATAAGAGAAAGGAGCTAGGCTAAGATGTATAGTATAGAAATTAAAGCTTCGGGCGGAAGCTATCCAATATACATTAAGAACGGATTACTAGGTGAAATTGGTAGTGAAGTTAAAAAGATATATAAAGGAAGAAAAGTAGCTATAGTAACTGATTCTAATGTTAATAAATTTTACGGAGAAAAGGCTATTAGCTCATTAAAATCGGAAGGTTTTGAGACTTTTAAAATTGTGGTGAAAGCTGGGGAAGAAAGCAAATCCTTTGAAACTCTTTTGCAGGTATATGACAAACTTTTAGATTTTAAGATAAATAGAGGAGATATTATAATTGCCTTAGGTGGTGGAGTTGTAGGAGATATGACTGGTTTCGCAGCCGCAACCTTTTTAAGAGGGATTGACTTTATACAAATTCCAACTACGCTACTGGCGCAAGTGGATAGTAGCGTGGGTGGTAAGGTGGCAGTAGACTTACCTCGCGGCAAGAATCTTGTAGGGTGTTTTTACAATCCCAAGGCAGTTTTTATTGATCCATTCTTGCTTAAAACACTTAGTGATAAGTTTGTATGTGACGGAATGGGTGAAGTTATAAAATATGGTGCAATTAAAGATAAAGGGTTATTTTATAAATTAATGGAGTATGAAAATAGTGAAGCTATTTTAAAAGATATAGATAAAATCATTTATACTTGTTGTAGCATTAAAGCGGGTATTGTTGAAAGAGACGAGAGGGAAACTGGGGAAAGAATGTTACTAAACTTTGGTCATACCATAGGTCATGCAATTGAACAATTTTTTAATTTTAAAGAGTACTCTCATGGAGAAGCGGTGTCAATGGGAATGTATGCTATAACAAAAATAGGCGAAGAACTAGGAATGACTAAAATTGGAACATCAAGTACTATAAAAGATATCTTAATTAAGTATAATTTACCTTGGACCTTGCCTGAAATAAAAACTGAGGCTATAATTGAAACTATTAGTCATGATAAGAAAAACATTGGTGACTTTATGAATTTTATATTAATAGAGTCCATTGGAAATAGCTTTATTGGTAAAATTGAGGAAGCTAAGATTGTGGATTATTTACAAAAAAAATCATAAATAAATTATTCTATAGAATTGAGGTTAGTAGCTATGAAATCAGTTATGATTCAGCCATTTTCTTTAAATGGAAAAGTGAAAATTCCACCTTCGAAATCCTTATGTCATAGAGCAATTATAGCCGCCGCATTGAGCCAGGGGGAATGCCAGATCCAAAATGTTAATATGTCTGAGGATATAATAGCTACCTGTGAAATCATGGAAAAACTTGGAGCAAAAATTGAAAAAAATCCAAACAGTCTTCACATAAATGGAGAAGGCTTGTATGATTTTTTTCACAAAGGGATTGTTAATAATAAAATTGAAAATAACAACTCAGAAAACAATGAAGCTGCTAGCATTGAGTTAGAATGCAATGAAAGCGGATCAACCTTACGTTTCCTGATCCCAATAGCCATGCACAGGGTCGAAAAAATAGTTTTTAAAGGTAGAGGGAAGCTAGTAGAAAGAACACTTAAACCTTATTATGAAATCTTTGATAAGCAGAACATAAAGTACACAACAGATAGAGGTTTTCTTCCACTAACAATAGATGGTGGATTTAAACCTGGAATTTTCGAACTTCGAGGAGATGTAAGCTCTCAATTTATTACTGGTCTTCTTTATGCACTGCCACTATTAAATGGGGATTCAATAATTAAAGTTACTACTAAGATGGAATCCATTGGGTACATAGATTTAACCTTAGATGTACTTTCTAAATTTGGATTAAGCATAGAAAATAATAATTATAGAGAATTTAAAATAAGTGGAAATCAAAGTTATGAAAATAGAGATTACAGGGTTGAAGGCGATTTTTCCCAAGCAGCCTTTTACCTTGCAGCAGGTGTTTTAGGTGGAGAGGTTCAATGTGTTGATTTGAATATGGAATCACTTCAAGGAGACCGGGTAATAGTGGACATAATAAGAAATATGGGCGGAAAGATATCACTTGTGGATGGTATCTTAAAGGCCTCAAAATCAAACTTAAAGGGTACTATTATTGATGTATCACAATGCCCAGACCTCTTACCAATAGTTGCAGTGCTTGGTGCACTAAGCGCGGGAACCACAGAAATTATTAATGCCAGTAGAGCTAGAATTAAAGAATCTGATAGATTAAAAGCTATAGCAACAGAGCTAAGTAAAATTGGGGCAGAGGTTATAGAAAGAGAGGATTCACTTATGATTCATGGTAAACCATGGCTTAAGGGTGGAGTTGTAAATAGTTGGAATGACCATAGAATAGCTATGGCCATGGCAATTGCTTCAATTAAATGTACTGAAAACCTTACTATACAGGATAGCGGTGCAGTAAAAAAATCTTACCCAAATTTTTATGAGGATTTTAAGAGTCTAGGAGGGAAAATTAATGAGTGGACAATGGGGTAAAAAAGTGAAGTATTCTATTTTTGGAGAATCTCATGGAAGAGGCATAGGAATAACCATTGATGGGTTGCCCACGGGTATAAAACTTGATATGGATTTTATAAGTGATGAAATGCAAAGACGGGCTCCAGGCAGAGATGAATTTTCAACCACAAGAAGTGAAGGGGACAGGGTTGAAATTTTAAGTGGGTATTTTAATGGATATACAACAGGCACACCTCTTTGCGCAGTTATTTTTAATGAAAATCAAAATTCTATGGATTATAATAAGTTAAAAGATTTAGCAAGACCTGGTCATGCAGATTTTACAGGTAAAGTTAAGTATTCAGGCTTTAACGATTATAGAGGTGGTGGCCATTTCTCAGGAAGAATTACAGCGCCACTTGTTTTTGCAGGTGCTGTTGCAAAACAAATCCTTGCACAAAATGGAATTCAAATTGGAAGCCATATTTTGAGTATTGCAAATATATTTGATAGTTACTTTGATGCTGTTAATTTAAAAAATCAGCTTTTAATAGATATTTTAAATAAAAACTTCCCCGTAATTGATGATATGAAAGGGAAAGAAATGAAGAGCATTATTTTAAAAGCTAAGGAAGAATCCGATTCTGTTGGAGGTATAATCGAAGCTGCCATATTAAATTTGCCTTGTGGGCTTGGAGAACCATTCTTTGATTCTATAGAGAGTAATTTAGCTCAATTACTATTTTCAGTTCCTGCAGTAAAGGGCGTAGAATTTGGTAGTGGTTTTGAAATAACAAAAGTTCCAGGAAGTCAGGCAAATGATATACCTTACATGGATAATGGTAGTGTGAAAATGAAAACTAATAATAATGGTGGAATTAATGGGGGTATTTCTAATGGGATGCCTATAGTGTTTAGAGTCGCAATGAAACCAACACCTTCCATTACTAAGCTTCAAAATACTATTGATATGGCCACTTATGAAAATACAGAAGTATCTGTTACTGGTAGGCATGACCCTTGTATAGTTTTAAGAGCGCTGCCAGTAATTGAAGCCTGTGCTGCAATGAGCATTTTGGATTTTATATAATATTACAGCTTCGTAGAAGATGAACAGCTGCGAGGGTGATGATTTAAGGATGTGATTTAATGAGTAATGTAGATAATTATGATATAGTTGATTTGAGAAATCAAATTGATAAAATCGACGCTGGACTGCTTTCACTATTTGAAAATCGCATGGAGGTAGTTCTAAAAATAGCTGAATATAAAAAGAAGAATAATATGGAAATTTTAAATGAAGCTAGAGAAGAAGCGGTTATAAAGAAGAATTTAGACCTGGTTAAAAATAGTGATTTACTTTTAGAGGTAGAAGAATTTTTTAAATCTGTTATGGAAATAAGTAGAGGGTATCAAAATAAAAATTTAAAAATTCATGAAACACTGGCTATAGATAAAAATTTAACTGTTGGATTTTATGGGGTTACAGGTTCCTTTAGCGAAGAAGCACTAAAAGGGTATTTTGGTGAAAAAGTGGATACAAAAGCAATAAGTGAGTTTGAAGATATATTTTTAAACTTGAGATATGGGAAAATAAATTATGGTGTTATCCCTATAGAAAATTCTTCCACAGGAGTGATATCTGAGGTATATGATCTACTTAATAAATATAACTTTTATATAATAGGGGAAAAATATCTTAAAATAAGTCAAAATCTAATGGGAATTAAAGGTTCAACCCTAGATGAAATTAAAGAAGTCTATTCTCACTCACAAGGGCTGGAGCAAAGCATGGAATTTTTAAAAGGCTATAAGAATTGGAAACTAGTCCCATTTAAGAGCACTGCAAAAAGTGCAGAGTTAGTTAAACAAAGTCAGAATAAAACCATGGCAGCCATAGCCAGTTCAAAAGCAGCAGAAATATATGGCCTCCAAATTTTGCAGAAAAATATAAATTCAAATGCAACAAACATGACTAGATTTGTTGTCATTGGCAAGGAAATGGAGACAACGGGCGATAGTAATAAAATAAGCACAGTTTTGTCCACCACCCACAAGGCAGGTTCACTTTATAATGTTTTAAAGCATTTTGCAGAAAAAAATATAAATCTTTTAAAAATTGAATCTAGACCAATAGTGGATAAACCTTGGGAATATTTCTTTTACATAGATTTCGAGGGTAATATAAATGAAGATAAAGTAAAGGCTTCAATTGATTTAATTAAATTGAATAGCCGTTATTTTAAGGTACTTGGCAATTACAAAAGTGCAATGGTTGATATTGAATGAAGATGAAAAACATAGTTTTAATTGGGATGCCTGGTTGTGGTAAAAGTGTAATTGGGAAAATACTTGCAGAAAAACTAAAATTGACCTTCCTAGATATAGATACATATATTGAGGAAAGTACAAAGCATACCATTACTGAAATATTTAAAAATGGTGAGGCGTTGTTTAGAGAAATAGAAGCTAAGGCAACTTTGGAAGTATCAGAAAAAGCTCCTGCGGTTATTTCAACTGGTGGTGGAGTTGTTAAAATGTATGAAAATATCATAAACCTTAAGAAAAATGGAATTATAATTTACATTAATCGCCCTATTAAAAACATAGCAGAGGATATAGAGGTTAATACTCGCCCTTTACTTTCAAAGGACCCATCAGGGCTTTATAGATTGTTTAAGGAGAGAGGCCCCTTTTATAAAAAATATTGTGACCATGAAATTATGAATATTAGTAATATTGAGGATGTAGTGAATAATATTATAGAGATATATGCAGAAATTAATAAATAAGAGGTGTGGTTATGAGGGTATTAATAATTAATGGTCCAAACTTAAATTTTTTAGGAATAAGGGAAAAAAATGTCTATGGAAACACAACTTACGAAGAGATGTGCAGCTACCTCTATAAAGAGGCTAAAAAACTTCAAATTCACATTGATATTGTTCAAAGCAATATTGAAGGCGAAATTATAAACCTAATACAAGGGGCTTATGATAAGTACGACGGAATAATCATTAATGCTGGAGCCTACACCCATTATAGTATTGCAATATTTGATGCAATAAAATCAGTTTCAATAAATACTATAGAGGTTCATCTTAGCAATATTTATGCTAGGGAAGAATTTAGAAAAAAATCTGTAACTGCGCCAGCCTGCATCGGCCAAATTTGTGGTTTCGGTAAATATGGTTATGTTATGGCTTTAAACGCTTTACTACAAGCATAGTGACATTGACTAACTTCCATTCCCTGTATAGTTAAAATTTATATAAAGGAGGGAAAGCCTGTGGCTGATTTTTTGTTGGAGTTAGGTTTGAAGTTTCAAACCGTTAGTGTTTTAATAAGGCTGATAATAACTTTAGTACTAATAATTATGTTTCATCTAGTGAAGATTGGTATCTGCTCATTTGTTGATAAATCAAAAATTTATTCTAATGACATAATAAAATATAAAAAGAAAACTTCCTTATTTATAAATATTTTATCAGTTATAGTGATTATACCAATATGGATGTATGAGTCTAAGGATATACTGACTTTTTTGGGGATTTTCTCAGCAGGGCTAGCCTTTGCCTTTCGTGATGTTGTAGCTAGTTTTTTAGGTTGGTTAATAATTAACACCCAAAAGCCCTTTGCTATTGGTGATAGAATAAAAATTGGGGAAAGTCTTGGTGATGTATTAGCAGTGGACTGGTTTTACACTACAATAATTGAAGTTATTGAAAATGACAACAAAACTTACGGACAAAGTACTGGAAGAATTACTCATATACCAAATATAAAGGTGCTAACTGAAGAACTTATAAATGAAACAAACTCTTTTCCTTTTACTTGGAATGAAATTGAAATAAACCTTACCCTTAACAGCAACTGGAAAAAAGCTAAAGATATATTATTAGCTATTGCTAATGATAAAGTAGGGGATATAGAACAAGAAGTAAAGGAGTCACTAAGTATAGCCTCAAAAACTCTTCCAATTTATTACGAGAACCTTTCGCACACAATATATACCTCTATGAAATCTGGAAGAATATGTTTAAGCTTAAGGTTTATATGCAAGGCACGAAATTTTAGAAATTTAGAACATGTTCTAGTGGAGGATATTTTAGAAGAGTTTTCTAAACAAGAGGATATAGAATTATTATAATTAAAGGTCAGTGGCACTATTTTGCTACAGACCTTTCTACTGTTTTGGGGTTTATCATAAAATCCTTATACAAAAATAAATTGGCTAGGATTTTAAAATCCTAACCACTTTATTTATTTAACTTCAGTCCATATCTTATCTAGATCTGTTACGGAGTTTCCTATATCCTTTAGGTACTCGCCTTTTTTTACAGCTTTTTCTGGTGGATAAACTGCCTTATCATCTAGTATTGCTTTATCTATATATTGATAGGCGGAGGTATTAGGATTTCCATAAGGGAAATTTCGAGAAATTTCTGCACTTATTTCTGGTTCCATTATAAAATTAATAAAAAGTTCTGCTGCTTTAATATTCTTCGCAGCTTTCGGAATTACAAGGTTGTCTTGCTGAAGGAATAGACCTTCCTGCGGTATTACATACTTTATGTTTGGATTTTCACGACTAGCCAAGTTTCCTTCTGCTCCCCAAGCAAATATTGCTTTTGATTCTCCGTTTATAAGACTTGTTTTCGGACTATCGCTATCATAAGACTTAATATTAGCCTGAAGCTTTTTTAGCTCGATTTTTGCTTTTTGAAGAGCTTCTGGACTAGTTTCATTTAGAGAATATCCTAGCTTCTTTAGGGTTATTCCAATTATAACTCTTTCATCATCAAGTACGGTTAAAGAGTTTTTAAACTCTGGCTTCCAAAGGTCTTTGTATCCCTTTATGCTACCTTCAGGAATTTTTGAACTATCGTAGGCTATTATTCCTGCAAGCCACATGTAGGGAACACTATATTTATTACCTTTATCAAAGGGTAGATTCAAAAACTGTGCTCCAATATTGTTTAGGTTTGGTAGGCTATCTTTATGAATTTGCTGAATGAGGCCTTGTTTACTTAATATTTCAACCATAAAATCACTAGCAACTGTTACATCATAATTTCCACCACCGGCCATGAGTTTCGCTAGCATCTCTTCGTTGGAAGAAAAGGTACTATAATTTACTTTAATATTGTAGGTTTGTTCAAATTTATCAATAACCGATTGTGGTAAATATTCAGACCAGTTAAAAACATTTAGTACCTCCTTAGGTCCTGCATTGTTTTTGGAATAAGCAAATATTCCCCCTCCAATACTTGAGAAAACAAGGAAAATTGCTGTTAGTATAACTGCAACCTTTTTCATATTAATATTTACATTTCTAATCAAAAGCGCAAATCCAAGTACAATAACCGTTAAAAATATTAATAAAGTTGAAAGAGCATTAATTTCAGGTGTAACACCGAATTTTACCATAGAGAAAACTTTAAGTGGTAAAGTTACACTTCCAGGTCCAGCTACAAAAAAACTAATTATTACATCATCAAGGGATAAGGTAAAGGCTAGTAGCCCACCTGCAATAACCCCTGGCATGATAATCGGCAGCGTCACATAAAAAAAGGTTTTTAAAGGGGTAGCTCCAAGATCCATTGCTACTTCCTCAACTGATTTATCAAAGCCGTCAAGTCTTGTCTTAACCACTGCAATTACATAAGCTATGCTGAAGGTTACGTGAGCAATAATTAAAGATATCTTTCCGAGTGGAACCTTTACAATGGAAAAGAAGGCAAGGAGTGATATCCCCATAACTATTTCAGGTATGACTAATGGCACATATAGTATAGAGTCAACTATTCTTTTTCCTTTAAATTTATACCTATACATCCCAATAGCTGCTAATGTACCTATAATTACCGAAAGTACTGTACTTATTATAGCTATAACAAAAGAGTTTTTAACAGCCTCTAAGATTCCTGCATTATGGAGAAGGCTTTGATACCATTTAAAGGTGAAACCAGTCCAAACTACATTTAGCTTTGATTGGTTAAAAGAAAATGCTATAAGTACCATAATGGGTATATATAAAAACATAAATATCAAAAGTAAATACATAAATTTTATTAAACTTATTTTTCTGTTTTTCACCCTTATAAAACCTCCTTAGTGCTTTTAGTTCCAGATACCCTTGTGTTGTAGATAATAACTGAAAGCATAACAATTATTAAAATAACTGATATAGCAGAACCAAAGGGCCAATCTCTTGCAGTAAGGAACTGATTTTTAATAAGATTACTTATAAGGATTACTTTACTTCCTCCCATAAGGTCAGTTACGAAGAAAAGCCCCAGGGTAGGAATAAATACTAAAATAGAACCTGATACAATTCCACCCTTTGTAAGTGGAAGTGTAACCTTTAAGAATTTATAAATTGGTGTTGCACCAAGGTCTGAAGCGGCATCTAGTACTCTCTTATCAAGTTTTTCTATTGAACTATAAAGAGGAAGTACCATAAAGGGAAACATCATATATAGCATACCAAGCATAACCGCTGCATTATTATACATTAAATTAAGCGGTATATTTATTATATGCAAGTGCAGAAGTACAGTGTTTATTATTCCTTCTGTTCGGAGTAATATAATCATTGCATAGGTTCTAACTAAAGAGTTAGTCCAAAATGGAAGTATTATAAGTAAAAGTAATAGAGGTTTAAACCTTTTGTGCATATTTGCTATTATAAATGCAAATGGATACCCAAGCAGCAGACATAACACCGTGGTATAAATAGCAATTAAAATAGATTTGAAAAAGATATTAATATAAAGTGGATTTAAAAGTTTTGTATAGTTGGATAATGTAAACTTATATACTATATTTCCAACTTCTCCTCTAGTAGAAAAACTTACTACAACTATAAATAAAAGAGGTATAACGAAAAAAACAATCATCCATAGCAGAGCGGGTAAAATTGTTGGCAAATATTTTAAAACTGAAGATAAGTATTTTGTAATGGGATTTTTACATCTATTAGTTTTCATTTATGACCTCCTCTTTATGCTTTGATAACTATAGTATGCTTTGGCTTCCAGGTTATGAAATAATCTTTGGCTTCATCTGAAAATATAAAATTTTGTCCTATGGGCTCATTAACTATAATTTCTTTGTCGTTTTTAACAATCATAATAACTTTAATGTTCGAACCTACATAAACTTTCTCTTTAAATTTACATTGAAGCCATACATCACCATCTTCAACTATTTCTTTTACTGTAATCCTCTCAGGCCTAACAGAAACTATAAATTTTTCTCCGAGCTTATAATTTTGGTTAGGTATTCTAATTATATCTTCTTCTTGTTCAAGCTTAAGTAGAACTTCATCTTCTTTCAACTTAAAGACTTCTCCTTCTAAGATGTTTGTCTCTCCTAAAAAGTCAGCTACAAATTTAGTTTTAGGGTGCTCATAAAGCTCTTCCGGTGTACCAATTTGCTCAATAATTCCATTGTTCATAACCACAATTCTATCAGACATGGTTAGTGCTTCTTCTTGATCATGGGTTACGAAAACAAATGTTATACCAAGGATTTTCTGGAGATGTTTAAGCTCTAATTGCATTTGTTTACGAAGCTTTAAATCAAGAGCGCCTAGTGGTTCATCCAAAAGAAGAACCTTTGGGCTGTTTACTACCGCTCTTGCAATAGCAACACGCTGCATTTGACCACCACTTAGCTGAGAGGGCATTCTATTTTCATAACCTTCAAGTTGAACCATTTTTAACATCTCATTTATCTTATCCTTGATTTTAGCTTTTGGAAATTTTCTCATTTTAAGTCCAAAGGCTATATTATCGTAGATATTCATATGAGGAAATAAGGCATAGTTTTGAAATACTGTGTTAACACACCGCTTATAAGGTGGCTTGTCTGTAATGTTTTCTCCATCAATTATGATTTCACCACTTGTAGGTAATTCAAAACCTGCGATCATTCTTAAGGTAGTGGTTTTTCCACAACCACTTGGTCCAAGTAGAGTTAAAAACTCCCCTTGTCTGATATCAAGATCTAGGTTTTTAATGACGGCCTTATCTTGATCAAAACTTTTACAAATATTTAACAATTGAACGAAAACATTTTTTGTCACACCGTAACAGCTCCTTTTTTATTATATATTTATAGTATACAATCCATATTAGAATTGTTAAAAGTTATAATTATACATTAGATTGAATAATTATAACTTAAAAATAATAGCACAATATTTTTTAAATATCAATAAAGTTTATATATATATTATTACTTATATTGCTTTAATATTTTTTTGATGTTACAATAATTATTGTGAATTTAATAAAAATTGAATATTAGCACTAGGTGCCCTGAAGCAAGGGTTAAAAGGGAAAGTGGTTAAAGACCACTGCAGCCCGCCGCTACTGTATTAGAGGATGAAATCCGAAAAACCATTGGGAAACTGAGAAGGTTGGAGAGTAAGATGATGCTAAAGCCAGTAAACCTGCCTAAATGCAAATGATTTTAGTCTTCGGAGGGAGGATGAAAAATGCATAATTTAGAAATAATATTGGGTAATCCAATAAGTGAAAAAATTAACTGCATAACCACATCCATGAGGTGTGTTTTTTTTATTTCATGCATTTTTTTACTTAGGGATTTATCACTAAATTAATAAGGAGTATACTATGAAAAACATTGTACTTATAACAGGTGGTGCAAGGAGTGGAAAGAGTACTTATGCTGAGAAGTTAGCTAAAGAAGAAAAGGGTGAGGTACTTTATATTGCGACTTCCATTCCATTTGATGATGAAATGAAGGATAGGGTTAAAAAGCATAAACAAAGAAGACCAGCTAATTGGCGTACTTTTGAAGGCTATAAGAATTTAAAACAAGTATTTTATAATGAAGATATGCACTTTGATACGATTTTATTAGATTGCATAACAATAATGGTTACAAATCTTATGTTTGATAGCGCAGGGGATAACTTTGATGATCTTAATAATGAGGAGATAGATACTATGGAAAGTGAAATTTTACTAGAGGTATCTGACTTTATCTCCGAAGTTGAAAAAAGCGCAAAAACAACAATTATTGTAACTAACGAAATTGGCTCTGGAATTGTACCAGAATACAAGATGGCAAGGGTTTTTAGAGATATTGCAGGTAGAGTTAATCAGTATATTGCATCCAGGGCACAGGAAGTTCACTTGGTGGTTTGTGGCATACCAATTAAAATTAAATAATTAATGATAAAATCAAAATTTATGGAGGTAATTTATGTTTAAGAAAAAGAGTATAATAAGTATAGTGCTTGCAATTTTTGTATGTATTGTGTTTACTGCATGTGGTAATAAAGCCACAAGCAACAAGGATCTTAATACTACTAAAAAGGAAACACCGGCTGTAGTTTATCCTTTAAAAGTGGTGGATTCATATAATAGAACCGTTACAATTGAAAGTGAACCTAAAAGGATTATTACAATTGCACCAAATATAACAGAGGGAATATATGCCCTTGGTAAAGGTGGAAGTTTAGTTGGTAGAAGTGATTATGATGACTATCCAACAGAGGCCCTTAAGGTAGCATCAGTTGGTAGTTTATTACAACCAAATATAGAAAAAATTGTTGAGTTAAAACCTGATGTAGTTATTGCATCAACTCATTTTGATAAGGCTGTTATTAAAAAATTAGAAGCTCTTAATATAAAAGTTATAGTACTTTATGGCGAAGAAAATTTTGCCGGTGTATATGATACAATGGCAAAGCTTGGCCAAATTGTAAATGCGAGTGAAAAATCACAGTCAATAATATCAGACATGAAAAAGAAGGTCGCAGATATAACTAAGAAGGTAGCAAATGCTAAAAAGCCAACAGTATATTACGTAGCAGGTTTCGGTAAAAGCGGCGATTTCACTGCAGGAAAAGATACATTTATAGGAAATATGATAGAAATGGCTGGTGGGAAAAATGCCGCTGATGATGCAATTGGTTGGAAATATAGTATAGAAAAGCTTGTAGAAAAGGATCCAGATGTGCTAATATGCTCTAAGTTCTTTGATACGAAAAAAGGTATAGAAGCTACCACAGGTTACAAAGACTTGAAAGCAGTTAAAAACGGAAAATTATTAGAAGTTGATGATAATACTATTGTTAGGCAGGGACCAAGACTTGCAGATGGGCTAGAAGCAATGGCTAAACTAATTCATCCTGAACTTTTCAAATAAAAGGGGATTTACTACCATGACATTTATAGAAAATAAGAGTTATTATAAAAAAGTTTTTGCAATAGGGGTATTTCTACTTATAATTGTGATAATTGCTGCGGCAAATTTTGGGGTGGCAGATATATCATTCAAACAGACAGCTTTAATTGTAATAAGTAAAATTCCAATAATAAATAACCTTGTATCCACTGGTGGAATTAAGTCTACATCAATAATCATATTATTAAATTTAAGACTGCCTAGAATACTTTTAGCCTGTTTAGTAGGGGCAGCACTTTCAGTGGTTGGCACTTCTTTTCAGGGCATTTTTAAGAATCCAATGGCAGACCCTTTTGTTCTAGGAGTTTCATCTGGGGCAGCACTTGGAGCAACTATAACCATGGTGTTTCTAAAGGAAATTCATTTTTTTGGAATGAGTATGGTAGCGTTCACTGCTTTTATAGGGGCTATAATAACTACTTTTTTAGTTTATAATATTGCTAGAGTTGGTACAAAAGTTCCAGTTGCCACACTTCTGCTTGCAGGAATCGCTATAAATTATTTGCTGTCTTCTATTATTTCACTAATGATGACCTTTAATAGAGATAATATTGAAAAAATAGTTATGTGGACTATGGGTAGTTTTTCAACAGCTGGTTGGGATGAGGTTATTCTACTGTTTATAATAGTAGTTCCCTCAATTATATTCATATCTACCTTTTCAAGAGAGTTGAATATAATGCTGCTTGGGGAAGATAGTGCAAGAAGTCTTGGTATAGATGTAAATGGATTTAAGAAGCATATATTTGTAATAAGTACACTAATGGTGGCAGCAGTTGTATCTGTAAGTGGAATAATTGGATTTGTAGGCCTTATAATACCTCATGCCATTAGAATGATTTTTGGGTCTGATAATAGAGTGGTTATACCATTTTCAGCACTCGGAGGAGCTATATTTTTAGTGATTTGTGATACACTTGCAAGAGTAGTGGTGCCTCCATCAGAAATACCAGTTGGAATTATAACTTCGATTTTTGGAGTTCCATTTTTTATATATTTATTATACAGAACAAAAAAGAAGGCGATATAATTGATAGAAATAAGTAATGTGAGTTTTTCTTTTGAACAGGAAGTATTAAAGAACATTAATATAAATATAGAAAGAGGAAAGTTCTATACCATTTTAGGACCAAATGGATCAGGCAAAACCACTCTTTTAAGGATACTGTCAAAATCTCTGAATATGGAAAAAGGAGAGATTTCTATTGATGGAGTGGATTTAACCCAAATAAAAGCAAACACCCTTGCAAAGGAAATGGCTGTGGTTCCACAAAGCACAGAGATTGAATTTGATTTTTCAGTACAAGATATAGTTCTTATGGGGAGGACCCCACATATCTCTAGATTTTGCTCAGAAAGTGAAAAAGACATAGAAATAGCTATGAATGCTATGAAATGCACAAACACTTGGGAACTTAGGAATAAAAGCATAAATGCATTAAGTGGTGGAGAAAAACAACGAGTGGTAGTAGCAAGAGCAATTGCCCAGGAGACAGGAATAATTCTTTTAGATGAGCCTATTTCTCACCTGGATATTCATCACCAAATTGAAATAATGAATCAACTAAAAGAACTAAATCAAAATAAAAACATAACAATTATTGCGGTACTTCATGACTTGAACTTAGCAGCTGCATATGGTGATCGTATGATACTAATGCATGATTGCGTAGTCTACAAAAATGGAATTCCTGAGGAAGTATTAACAGAAGATATAATTAAAAAGGTTTATGGATTAGAGGTCTATATAACTAAAAACCCAAAAACTGGAAAGACTTTTATTATGCCTTTTTAGTATAAAAAGATAGCACAAAGAATTCTTATATAATTGAGAATTCTTTTTTTATAGCCAAATTTGAATTTATATTTGCAAAGTATATAATTATCGATTTAATTGGGGGTACCACCCTTTGTGGATCAGTATCATGGATAACTTATACTATATTAACAAAGATAAAGTGGATTATATAAATAATATAAGATAATATGGAAATTTTTGTTGTAAAACAGAATAAAACAAAGTAATATAAAAGAATAAGAGTAAATTTAAGGGGGATTAAAAAATGTTTGAGATGAAAGAAAAATTTAAAACAGGTATTCTACTTATTGATAGGGAGCATGAAAAACTTTTTGAAATAGGTGAAAGAGCTTATCAATTATTAAAAAGTCCATATGATACGGATAAATATGATAAAATAGTTGAGGTAATTGAAGAACTAAAAGAGTATACGATTTATCACTTTAAAGACGAAGAAAACTATATGGAGAGTATAAATTATAAAAGGTTATTCACACAAAAGATGGATCATGCAGCCTTTATTGAAAAACTTGAAGGAATTAATTTAAATAAAGTTGATGAAAATCAGGATGAGGCTATAATGGAAATACTAATTTTTTTAAATGATTGGTTGATTAATCATATATTAGAGAAAGATTTACTTATACCTAGAAAATAAATTTTATTAAGAAAATCAATAAAAAAAATGTATTAAGATAACAATAATAAAGCTTAGGATTGGGAAAAACAATCTTAGGCTTTATTAATTCTTAAGCCAAAAATAAGAACTTTTTAATCTGATCTTAATCTTATAAATATATAATATTGTAAAGAGAATTTAACGATAGGAAGAAAATGGGGGGAATAATATAATGATATCATTTATACAGAAATTTGATAGTTCCATATTATTGTTTATAAAAGATAATATGCATGGACCTATTATGGATAAAGTCATGATTATATCAACGTATTTAGGTAATGGGGGGATCATTTGGATTATAATAGCTTTGGCATTAATAATTAGCAAAAAATATAGAAAAATAGGTTTTATGGCAATAGCAGCTTTAATATTAAGCACAATTTTAGGTGAAGGAATATTAAAGCATATGGTTAAGCGTATGCGGCCAATTTCGAATATACCAGCATTTGATCTTTTAATACAAAGACCTTTATCCTATTCATTCCCATCAGGCCACACAACTTCTTCCTTTGCAGTGGCAGGAGTGTTAGCAAAATATTTAAAAAATTATGCATTAGGATTTTTCGGGTTAGCTTTTTTAATAGCTTTTTCAAGATTATATTTATATATACATTATCCTACAGATGTTTTAGCAGGTATGGTCTTAGGGCTTTTATGTAGCGAAATAATAATTTATGTATTTAATAGGGGAGATAGCAATAGCAAGGCTCAAATATAATATAAAAATATATATTAATCACTATAGTAGCTTAAATATAAGTTACTATAGTGATTTTTTTTGATTTCCCATTTAAGTTCATCCGTTTTGGGTTACAAATCAAGATTAAAATCAAAGAGAAAAACAAGGGTTGACTTCCAAATAGAAAGATGGTATTATTTTATTAATTTAGCAAGGTAACGTAATGCAGTAGTAAAGCGGAGTGAAAGGAGCAAGATTTTGAATAATTGGAAAAGACATATACCAGAAGGTTCAAGAGATATACTTTTTGAGGATTGTAATAATAAAATTAAAATTATAAATGTACTTAGAAAATTATATGTAAACTCTGGTTTCTTAGAAGTGATATCTCCTACATTAGAATTTTACGATGTATTTCAGGGAGATAATATATCTATTGAACAAGAAAAAATGTATAAGCTTTTTGATAATGTAGGAAGGATATTAGTGTTAAGACCAGATATGACAATGCCAATAGCAAGAATTGTTGCAACAAAGCTTAAAGATTCATTATATCCACTGCGAATATGTTACAGCGGAAATATATTTAGAATCAATGAAAATTGGGAGGGAAAGGTAAGTGAAACCACTCAATCTGGAATCGAAATAATAGGAAGTGAAAGCTCAAAGGCAGACGCGGAAGTAATTATAACGGCCATTAACGCGCTTATTGCTATAGGAGTAAAAAAATTTGAACTTGAAATAGGACAAGCTGAGTTTTTCAAAGGTCTCATTGAGGACATCGATCTTGGGTCAGTTGAAATGGAAAGATTAAGAAGATTTGTTGAAAATAAAAATTTTGGAGCACTGCGAGAGTTTATAGAAGAAAAGGAAGCAACACTTGGTACAAAAAATGTGGCAGCACTAAAAAAATTGCCAGAACTATTTGGTGGCATTGAAATACTTGCAAAGGCAAGAATCCTAACCCAAAATAAAAGAGCACACGCTGCATTAGATACTATAGAAAAAATATATGAACGACTAGAAAATGTAGGCCTGGGGGGTTATATTTCTATAGATTTAGGAATGGTACAGCATATCGATTATTACACAGGCATTACTTTCAGAGGATATAGTAGTGAGGTTGGAACTACAATTATAAGTGGAGGCAGATATGATAATCTAATCGCAAAGTTTGGAGAAGCTATGCCAGCAGTTGGGTTTGCAATAGATGTGGATAATATTTTGTCTGTTCTTGATAAACAAGGGAATAATAATGAAAAAAGCAGAACAAAATTTCTTATTCATTATGAAAATTCACTAATAGGAGATGCATGGAGATTGGCAACGCAAATTAGAGAAAAAGGATTTGATTGTGAACTAAGCTTATTTGAAGAAAAAGAAAAAACTTTAAGTTATGGTGAGCAAAAAAAACTAGATAAAATGATTTTCATATTTAAAGATGATAGATTTGAAATAACAGATATTAAAAGTGAAAAGAGTTGGAATGTAGATTTACAGGAACTTATTGAGAGTTTGGAGGAGTAATTATGAAAGCAATAAGAATAGCATTAACAAAAGGAAGACTAGAAAAGTGTGCTATTAAAATGTTTGAAGACCTGGGAATAGATTGTACACAACTTAAAAATAAAGGAAGAAAATTAATCCTTAAGGATGAGAAAAACAATATAGAATTTGTCCTTGTAAAATCTACAGATGTTTTAACCTATGTAGAACATGGCGCGGCGGATATTGGAATTGTTGGTAAGGATACTTTAATGGAACAGAATAAAGAATTTTATGAAGTAGTGGATTTGAAGGTTGGCAAATGTATGTTTGCTGTAGCATCCTTACCAAACTTTCTAAGTTATGATGGATATAATCGTAAAAAAATAGCTACCAAATATCCCACAGTAGCAAAAGAATATTTTAAAAGAAATAACGAAGATGTTGAAATTATTAAACTTGATGGGTCAGTGGAACTTGCTCCTATATTAGGGTTATCAGATGCAATTGTAGATTTAGTTGAAACCGGGGACACTTTAAAAGAAAACGGACTAATTATTATAGAAAAAATTTGTGATATTAGTGCAAGAATGATAGTAAACAAAGCCAGTATGAAGATGAAAAAGGAAAAAATCGGTAATTTAATAGACAAGGTTCAACAATACGTAGATCGGAATGAGGTGACGGTATCATGATGAAAATTACAGAGGCAAATAGCAATGAGGGAAAAAAATACATAGAGTTTCTAAAAAAAAGAGCAGAAGACGTTCAAAAGGACGTAAATATTGTAGTTGATAAAATTTTAGAAGATGTAAAAACTAGAGGCGATGATGCCATAATAGAGTACACACAAAAATTTGATAGTAAATTTGTTACGTTAGCGAATGTTATTGTAACTGCCGAAGAAATTAAAAATGCATATAAAATGGTAGACGGAGATTTTTTAGATGCAATAACCCTAGCAAAGCAAAATGTTAGGGAATTCCATGAAAAACAAGTGAAAAACCCTTGGATGATGACAAAAGAAAAGGGCGTTATTTTAGGTCAAACAGTAAGAGGTCTTGAAAGCGTAGGGATATATGTACCTGGCGGTACAGCATCTTATCCGTCGTCAGTTATTATGAATGCAATTCCAGCAAAGGTGGCAGGTGTTAAAAATCTAGTGATGGTAACACCACCTCTGGCAGATGGAAGTGTGAATCCTCATATTTTAGTGGCTGCAGACATAGCGGGAGTAGACAAAATTTATAAAGTAGGCGGTGCTCAGGCAATCGCCGGACTTGCATTTGGGA
Source organism: Clostridium estertheticum (assembly GCF_011065935.2). Classification (NCBI taxonomy): domain Bacteria; kingdom Bacillati; phylum Bacillota; class Clostridia; order Eubacteriales; family Clostridiaceae; genus Clostridium; species Clostridium estertheticum. Next base: position 2,694,656 of record NZ_JAAMNH020000001.1, read on the forward strand.
CGAAATGTATTTCTAAAGTGGATAAAATAGTAGGTCCAGGAAACATTTACGTGGCTATGGCGAAAAAAAACGTGTTTGGATATGTAGATATAGATATGATTGCAGGGCCTAGTGAAATATTAATTATTGCAGATGAAAATGCGGATGAAAAGTTTATTGCAGCAGATTTAATGTCTCAAGCTGAGCATGATGTGCTTGCTTCTGCAATGCTCATAACCACTTCAAGAGAACTAGCAGAAAAGGTGGTGCGCGAGCTAGCAGTTCAGATAAAAGCAATGAGTAGGAAAGACATTATAAGTGAATCCTTGGAAAAATACGGAGTTATCTTAATTGTCCAAAATGTAAAAGAGGCCATAGATTTGGCCAATAAAATTGCACCAGAACATATTGAAGTGCTTCTAAACAATCCATTTGGTTTTTTAGGGGATATAAAAAATGCAGGTTCTATATTCTTGGGACAATATTCGCCAGAACCTCTAGGTGACTATATTGCAGGTCCCAACCATGTTCTTCCAACCAGTGGCAGCGCAAGATTCTTTTCCCCATTATCTGTAGATGATTTTATAAAGAAATCAAGTTATATATACTATACAAAGGATGCATTGTGTGAGGTGGCTGATAAGGTAATAAAACTTACAGAGGTTGAAGGCTTAACCGCACATGGAAATTCTATAAAAGTGAGGTTTGAATCATGATACAGGATTATTTTAGAAGGGATTTAAGTGATTTTAAGGCATATAAGCCTTCCAAAACTGATTATAAAGTGAGGCTGGATGCAAATGAGTGCTTTAGTAACCTTCCTCAAGAGATAAGGACGAAAATAAGCTGGGCAATTGAGGATTCTATTTTTAATAGATATCCTGATGCAGGCGCGTCTATGGTATGTGACCTCTATGCACAATATGCAAAGGTGAAAAGTACAAATGTAATGGCGGGAAATGGTTCAGATGAATGTATACAAATCATTGCAAATACATTTCTAAATACAGGGGATAAGGTAGCAGTTCAAAGCCCTGATTTTTCAATGTATGGATTATATACTAAAGTTGCAGGAGGAATTCCCATTGAATTTCCACTAGATGAAGATTTTAAATTGGATGTAGATGGTTTTATTTCAATGGTTAAGGGCGAAAATGTTAAAATTGTATTTTTATCAAATCCCAATAATCCTACAGGTGGAATTATTAAAAGAACGGACATTATAAAAATAATAGAAGGATGCAGCTGCATTGTAGTTATAGATGAGGCTTACTTTGAATTTTATGGTGAAACCATAGTAGATAAAATCTACGCATATGAAAACTTAATTGTACTAAGAACTTGTTCTAAGATTGGACTTGCTGCAATCAGACTGGGATTTTTGATTACGAGTCCTATTCTAATGACAGAACTTAAAAAAGTAAAACCACCCTATAATGTTAATGCAATTACTCAGAGTATTGCTTGTGTTATTTTAAAAGATTCGGAAATAATACATAATAATGTGGAGGGTATACTCAAAGAAAGAGTGTACTTATGGGAAAAATTGAAAAAAATTAATGGGATAAAACTCTATAATGCACAAGCTAATTTTATATTAATTGGAGTTGAAAATGCACAAATAATGAAACAACAACTTTTAGATAATGGCATAAATGTACGAAGTTTTACGTCCTATACATTACAAAATTGTTTAAGAATAACCATAGGAAGTAGAGAAGAAAATGAATACCTGTTAAACAATATTTCCCAGGAAAATAAAGTCATTTTATAAGCTTTGAATATATTGAACTTTCAAGAATTTAAGGGGTGAGGTATGTGATTTCAAGACAAGCAAAAATTGTTAGAGAAAGTAGTGAAACAAAAATTGATATCAGTATAAACTTAGATGGGTCTGGAAAATATGAAGGCGATACAGGCATAGGTTTCTTTGATCATATGTTATGTCTTTTTGCAAAACATGGACTTCTGGATTTATATGTAGCGGTAGAAGGGGATTTAAATGTGGATTCCCATCATACAATTGAAGATGTAGGTATAGTAATTGGTAGTGTCATAAAAGAAGCAATGATGGGTAAAGAGGGAATAAAAAGATATGGAACCAGTTTTGTACCTATGGATGAGACTTTGGCTACAGTGTCGCTAGATTTGAGTGGCAGACCATACCTTGTATTTGAAGGTAATTTTACAGTAGATAGACTTGGAAGTTTTGATACAGAGATGGTGGAGGAGTTTTTTAGGGCAGTTGCAGTTAATGGTGGAATTACACTTCATGCAAAAGTGCTTTATGGTAAAAATAATCATCATATGGTGGAAGCACTATTTAAAGCCTTTGGAAGTGCACTAAGTGAAGCATTAACCTATGACCAGCGAATAAAAGGCGTACTTTCTACAAAAGGATGTCTATAAGGAGGCTATAATGTGATAGTAATAGTGGATTATGGTGTGGGAAATTTGAAAAGTGTTCAAAATGCGCTTAATGCTTTGAATATTAAGTCTATAATATCTTCAGACAAGGAAGAAATCACAAATAGTAGAAGTATTATTGTTCCAGGGGTAGGTGCCTTTCCTGATGCAATGAAAAATCTAAGGGATATGGGACTAGATGTGGTAATAAAAAAGGCAGCGAAGGAAGGCAAACCAATACTTGGTATATGTCTTGGTATGCAACTTTTCTTTGAACAAGGTGAAGAAATTGAAAAATGCGAAGGCTTGGGACTTTTAAAAGGAACCATTGTGAAACTAGAAGGTTCTATAAAAATACCTCATATGGGTTGGAATGATTTGTTTTTTGAAACTAATTCACCGCTTCTAGAGGGTGTAGTGGAAAATAATTATGTATATTTTGTTCATTCTTATTATGCTCAAGTTGGCGAGAAACACATTGTAAATGCCTATAGTATGTATGAAAAAAAGATACCTGCAATTGTAAGCAAGGGTAATATATTTGGTTTGCAGTTCCATCCAGAGAAAAGTGGAGAGGCTGGAATGAAATTACTTGAAAACTTTGGAGGGATAGTATAATGAAGATATTTCCAGCTATAGATGTGAAGAATGGAAAATGTGTTAGGCTTTATCAAGGCGAGTTTTCCTCATCGGAGGTGGTAGGGGAAGATCCAATGGAAACAGCCCTAAGCTTTGAAGCCCAGGGATCAGAATATATACATATGGTAGATTTGGATGGAGCGCTAAGTGGAACTATTGGAAATGCAAATATTATAAATAAAGTTATAGTGAATATAAATATCCCTATACAGTTAGGTGGCGGTATAAGAAGTATAGAAGTCATTGAAATGTTACTAAAAAAGGGTTTAAATAGGGTAATATTGGGTACCGCAGCTTTGAACAATCCTTCACTAGTAAAAGAAGCCATAAAAAAATTTGGAGATAAAATTGCCATTGGCATCGATGCAAGGAATGGCTATGTAGCAGTGGATGGATGGAAAACCAGTAGTAAAATAGAATATATAGAATTTGCAAAACAAATGGAAGATATAGGAGCGAAAACTATTATTTTTACTGATATAAGTAGGGATGGTACTTTGGCTGGACCTAATTTTGAAGCAACACGGAAGATAAATGACCAGGTTTCCTGTGATATTATTGCATCTGGTGGTATGAAAAATATTGAAGATATAAAAAAGCTTGTGAAGATGAATATGTATGGAGCCATTATAGGGAAAGCACTTTACAGTGGGAATATATCTCTTGTAGAAGCAATTACAGCAGGAAGAGGTGTTGTCGATGCTTACTAAGAGAATCATTCCCTGTTTAGATGTAACTATGGGTAGGGTAATGAAAGGAATTAATTTTATAAATTTAACAGATGTAGGAGATCCTGTAGAAATTGCTGAATTTTATAATAGTGAAGGCGCAGATGAAATTGTTTTTTTGGATATAACAGCTACTCATGAGGGAAGAAAAAACATGCTGGATGTAGTGAGACGAACTGCTGAAAAGGTATTTATTCCCCTGACAGTAGGTGGAGGAATTAAGAGTATAGAGGATTTTAAAGAAACCCTTAGAGCGGGAGCAGATAAAATATCTATAAACTCTGCTGCAATTCGAGATCCGGAGCTTATAGAAGAGGCAGCAGCGAAATTTGGAAGTCAATGTGTTGTGGTTGCTATTGATGGGAAAAAGAATGAGGACAGTTTAGGTTGGCATGTAGTTATAAATGGTGGAAGAATAAATACGGGCCTTGATGCAGTAACGTGGGCAAAAAAGGTAGAAGAGCTAGGAGCAGGAGAAATACTCTTAACAAGTATGGATGCAGACGGAACAAAAGGAGGATATGATATAGAGTTCATAAATGCAATTACCAGCAGTGTAAATATTCCTGTGATTGCATCTGGCGGATGTGGAAAAATAGAGGACTTTTGTGAGGTTTTTGAGAAAAGTGGTGCGGATGCGGCCCTTGCAGCTTCACTGTTTCATTACAAAGAACTATCTATAAAAGAAGTAAAAGTGTATCTTAAAAATAGTGGTGTAGAAATTAGAATCTAATAAAAAATAAAGAAATGTGGTGAGGCTGTGGATGACATAGTGGAGATTCAATATAATAATGGGTTAGTCCCTGCAATAGTTCAGGAACATAGTAGTGGAAAAGTTTTGATGCTGGCATACATGAATGAAGAATCATTAAAAAAAACTAGGGAAACTGGAACAACTTGGTTTTGGAGCAGATCTAGAAATAAGTTGTGGAATAAAGGAGAAACCTCAGGACATTTTCAATATGTAAAAAACATTAGCATTGATTGCGATGGAGATACAATTCTTATAATGGTAGATCAAGTGGGAGTAGCTTGCCATACTGGAAGTAAAAGCTGTTTTTATAGGGAAATTTGGAAGGTTGAACCATAGATAAAAATAATATTGTAGGAAAAAAGTTGTTAAAATAAATAGAGAAGGGGAATAAAAAAATGAGTGATAATAACGTAATACAGGAACTTTATAAAATAATCGAAGAAAGAAAAGAAAGTCCAATCGAAGGCTCATACACTAGCTATCTATTTGAAGAAGGCTTGGACAAAATTTTAAAAAAAATTGGAGAAGAAAGTGCAGAAGTTATAATTAGTAGCAAGAACAATGACTCAAAAGACGTAGTTTCAGAAATATCAGATTTAGCATATCACATCCTAGTACTTATGGTAGCGCAAGGTGTAAAAGTAGAAGATATTGTTACTGAACTTGAAACTAGACGAAAAAAGATATGCAATAAAAAACAAAAGAGAGAAGATATTGTAGGCATACACTAAGATTGGCAAGGAGATTAGCTCGAATTATGCCCTGGACTTGTAAATGATATCCCAAAAAATAAAGGCCCCATGGGGTCTTTATTTATTTGGACGCCTAAACTCTAAATTTAGATAATATACTTAAAAGTTTATCTGAATTTTCTTTAGCAATTTTTGTTTCGTCTATTAGTTGATTTGATTTTTGAACAACATCTGTAAGTTTTTCTGTAATATTTACAGTGCCCTGAGCACCCTCATTTGTTGCACCGGTTATTCCATCTATTGTTCTAACGATAACATCAATTGAATCTGCTAATTACTATTCTTGTGTTTTTGTAGTTTGAAAAACAGATGCAAATGGTAAATAGTATATTGACAAATCATATGAAATGGTGTAATTTATAAGTATATTTAGCACTCAATCATACAGAGTGCTAACAAATAAAAAAACAATAGGATTTGTTACGAAAGGGGATTTTTTAATTGGAAAAGAAACAGTTTAAAACAGAGTCTAAAAGAATTCTGGATATGATGGTAAATTCAATATATACTCATAGAGATATTTTTTTAAGAGAACTTATTTCTAATGCTAGTGATGCTATTGATAAAATTTATTATAAGACATTAACAGATGAAACGCTAACTTTTGATAAAGAGAACTACTACATTACAATAGCAAGTGATAAGGAAAACAGGATATTAAAAATTTCTGATACAGGTATTGGAATGTCAGAAGAGGAACTTAGTGATAACCTTGGAGTAATAGCTAAGAGTGGATCTTTGGCATTTAAAAAAGAAAATGAAATAAAAGATGGGTATGACATAATTGGACAGTTTGGAGTAGGATTCTATTCTGCGTTTATGGTAGCGGATAATATTACTGTTATAAGTAAAGTTTTAGGTAGTGATGAGGCACACAAGTGGGAATCTAATGGTGCAGAGGGTTATACTATAGAGCCTTGCGTAAAAGATTCTATTGGTACAGAGATTATACTTAAGATAAAAGAAAATACAGAAGACGAAAACTTTGATGAATACCTTGAGGAATATGGAATAAAATCCATTATAAAGAAATATTCTGATTTTATTAGATATCCAATTAAAATGGAAGTAAGTGAATCAAGATTAAAAGAAGGTAGTGAAACAGAACATGAGGACTTTACGGTAGAAAAGACTGTAAATAGCATGGTTCCTATATGGAGAAAAAATAAAAGTGAACTTACAGATGAAGATTACAATAACTTCTATGCTGAGAAGCATTATGGATTTGACAAACCAACAAAGCATATTCATATCAGTGTTGACGGAGCTATAAGTTATAATGCAATTTTGTATATACCAGAAAAAATGCCTTATGATTTCTATACAAAAGAATATGAAAAGGGCCTAGAATTATATTCAAGCGGCGTCCTAATTATGAATAAGTGTGCAGATTTATTGCCTGACTATTTTAGTTTTGTAAAAGGAATAGTGGATTCAGAAGACTTGTCACTTAATATATCAAGAGAGGTATTACAACATGATAGACAGTTAAAACTTATAGCTAAAAACATCAAAACCAAGATTAAGAATGAGTTAGACGGTTTATTGAAAAATGAAAGAGAAAAATATGATGAATTCTACAAATCCTTTGGAAGACAATTAAAATATGGTATTTATAGCGATTTTGGAAGTAATAAAGAAGTATTACAAGACTTATTACTATTTTATTCATCAAAAGAGAAGAAAATGGTCACTTTAGATGAATATGTTTCTAGAATGCCAGAAGATCAAAAATATATCTATTATGCAGCAGGAGAGTCCAACGAGCGAATAGAAAAATTACCACAAATTGAAATGGTATCAGATAAAGGATTTGAAATTCTATACTTCACGGATGATGTAGATGAATTTGCAATAAGAATGATAATGGCATATAAAGAAAAAGAGTTTAAATCTGTATCAAGTGGTGACTTAGGTATAGAAGTAGAAGAAAAAGAAGACGCTACTAAAACGGATGATAAAGAAAGTAAAGAATTATTTGAAAACATGAAAAAACTTTTATCAGATAAGGTTAAAGATGTTAGGGCATCAAAGAGACTTAAGAACTATCCAGTTTGTTTATCAAATGATGGTGACCTTACAATAGAAATGGAGAAAGTATTAAATGCTATGCCTAATAGCGAAAATATAAAAGCAGACAAGGTTTTAGAAATAAATATAAACCATGATATGTTTAAAGCCCTTAAAGAGTCTTTTGAAAATGATAAAGATAAGTTTAATTTATATACTAATATATTATATAATCAAGCATTGCTTATCGAGGGGCTTCCAATTAATGACCCAGTAGAATTTACAAACAATATATGTAAAATAATGATATAACCTAGATACACTTTTAATGAAGATTAAAACATATTATGAGCTATAAATGGACATTCATTTATAGCTCATTTTTGTTATTTGGCAAATGTCCACTAATAAAGAATGAATTGAACATTTCATATATTTGTAATAGAATAAAACTATTGAAGATAAGATTAACTTTGAGTGATTTTTTTTACAAATGAAGGTGATGGAGGCAATTTATGATACAATTTCGTAAAATAATTGTTTTTTTATTTGTTTTAGTACTTCTTTTTTATATGATAAAATTATTGATTCTCACAAAACGAAGTTGGAAATTTGGAACATATACATTTGCTGTATTAATTGGAGGTCTTAGCTTACTTACTATTGGAACTTTTTTAGATATGATTGTTTATATCAAAAATTATGAATTTATTTACATATTAATAAAAATTTTCTTTACTCTAGGAGCGATTATTTACGTATTAGGTGTAATATTATGGAGTAATTACACTCAGAAAATGATTAATCAATTCGAAAAAACTGCATTAACTGACTCTATGACAGGGCTATTAAATAGAAATGGTATAGAGAAAATTTTCAATATGCGAGTTAAAGCAAGGATTTCTTTTTATGTTATTGTTTGTGATCTTGATGGAACAAAGAAAATTAACGATAGCTTGGGTCATTTAGTTGGGGACAAGTATATTAAGAGCACTACTAAAATAATGACTGATATAATAGGGTCAAAAGGTAACATTGCTAGAATTGGTGGGGATGAGTTTGTTATATTTCTAGAATATATAGATATTCAAGAGTTACAACTAATCATTTTAAATATGAAACAAGCAATTTATGGAATATTACCTGAAAAAAATACTGGAATAAGCGTTGGTTATTCGTTATTTCTTAAAGATGGAGTTACTTTCGAAGAATTAATAAAAATTGCAGACGAAAAAATGTATAAGGATAAACAAAGTAGAAAGCAATGTGGTTAGCTATAGCTTTATAAATTTTGTTTATGCGTAGTTCAGATGATATAATAAAATAAAACAAGCTACACTAATTTCAAAACTAAATCTAAAATAATTACATTTTAGATGGATATTAGGGCGAAAATGCTATCTTTAACCGCCCTATTACACAAAGGAGGAAACACTTATGATAAAACTCATTGCAACTGATATGGATGGCACCTTATTAAATGATAATGGAAATATAAGCGAAAAAATATTTGATTTAATACATGCTCTTAATGAGAAGGACATAAAATTTGCAGCAGCCAGTGGTAGGTTTTATTCTCAACTTAAAAAAAACTTTGAAAAGGTCAATACGGATATAATATTCATTGCTCATAATGGAGCTCTAGTTAAAAACAACAAGGGGAAGACGCTATATGAAAACAGTATTGATAAAGAACAAATAGATTATGTAATAAATTTAAACCCACAACTAGGGGAGGAACTATTCTTAGCTGGAGAAAATGAGGCATATATAGTAAATCCATCAGAAGATATGTTGAATACATTTGCACTTTTTGAAGTGCCTGCAGTAATAGTAAAATCTTTTAGTGAGATAAAAACTCCCATATACAAGATTACTTATTATATGGCTCATGGTGTAAATCCATCTATAGTCGATTATCTAAAGGGAAATTTGAATGATAAGCTTGAATTTGTTGTATCTGGAGGCAAGTGGGTAGATATAATGAATAAAGGTATATGTAAGGGGAATGCTATAAAAATACTTCAAGAAAAATTTAAGATAAATCAAAAGAACACAATGGTTTTTGGAGATTATTATAATGATTTGACTATGTTTAAAGCAGCACACTATAGTTATGCCATGGAGAATGCTCCAGAAGATGTTAAAAAACGTGCTAACTTTATTACAGAAAGCAATAATGAAGATGGAGTCTATAATGTAATAGCTTCATCACTGAAGTTAGAGTGTAGTTAACTTAAATAAATTTTAGTATGTAAATTATGCAATACTATTTACAAAATGTAAAAAATAATATAAAATAATATTATAATAAAAAAATTGTATAAAATAGCCAGTGCAGGAGGTACTATTATGAATATATGTTTACCTATCGTGCCGGCATTAGTTAGTGGTACTTGCTCCGTACAAGGATAGCTTAAGTAATAAAAATCTTAAGTGAATATCGGTTATACTTTGTCCGGAGCTGATTACCAGAAATAGCCGATGCCGGAATATAATAAATTAAAGTGAATTTTAAAATTAGTATATATTTTCACTGGATAGTTACGTCCATTTTAGAGTCTATTATTCTGGATGTATATCTTTATTTTGTTATGTTTAATTTAAGGCATCTTATCTGGTAATTAAGTGCGCTTTTGTGTTTGATGTTTTTTGTCATACTCAATTTTATTAGCGTGTGATTTTAGCTGCGGATGGCATAGCCATACCGCGGCTTTTTAATTTTATTTTATACAATTTTATGTTGTTAAAATTTAATTAATATTGAGTTATAGTTTTGTATTTCTTATTGAGAATTACAAAGTTATAAAGGGGAATGAGTTTTCTTGAATTTGTTCCTTTTCAATAGATATGCAAGTTGAATTTTCATTTTCAGCTTGTATACCTATAAAAGACCGCAGGTGTTTTTACTTTGCGGTCTTTTTGTTTTACAAAAAAATATTATAAAAAATGGAGGAGAAAAATATGAGCTTATTAGTATTTGAAAACATTATGAAAGAGTATAAGAATCAAGTTGTGTTAAAGGAGGTTAATTTAAGAATTGAAAGAGGAGAAAGAGTAGCACTTATAGGAGCAAATGGATCAGGAAAAACAACGCTACTTCGGATAGCAACTGGGCAAGAAAACTGTGATAGTGGAAAGGTATTTGTAGCGAAAAATATAAGAATGGCATATTTGTCACAAGACATGTTTGAAATAAGAGATGAAGAGCAAGGAAACACAGCATTACATTATGAAAAAGTTATACAACTTGAAAATAAAATGCGGATAATTGAAAAAGATATGGAGTCAGTAATTTATAACAGCGAAAAATATAACCGGCTAATGAATAGTTATTCTAATGTTTTATCAGAATATGATGCCATAGATGGATATATCATTGAGAAGAAGATTACCAAGATTTTAATGGGACTTGGATTAAGAAAAGAGGTTTTATCAATTCCTATAATTAATTTAAGCGGAGGAGAAAAGATGAGAGTGCTTATTGCAAGAATGCTATTAAAGGAACCAGATTTAATTATATTAGATGAACCAACTAATCATCTTGATATTAATGCATTAGAGTGGTTAGAAGAGTTTCTTGAAAAATTTGAAGGAGGAGTACTTTTTGTGTCCCATGACAGATATTTTTTAGAGGGTGTTTCAACAAGAATTGCTGAACTTCAAGAAGGAACTATAATAGAAAAAAGTTGCAGTTACTCGAATTTTATTGAGCAAAAAAATATTCTTAGAGCATATGCGTTGAAGGAACAAAAAGCTTTAAATTGGAAAATGAAAAATATAAATAGAGTAAATGATGAACTCAAAAAGAAGGGGAAAATCAGAGCTGCCAAAAGTAGGAACAAGACAGTTGTTCGTATCAATGAAGAACTTAAGAAAGATATACAAATTTTAAAAGAACGGGAACATCTTAAGAGAGATGATGGAATAAAACTAAAGTTTAAGGAATTAAAGAAGGTTAGTAAAGATATAGTGTGGGCAGAAGGATTAGTAAAATCATTTGGAGATGTTTCTTTATTTAATGGAGCTAACTTTCATATAAGAGGTGGAGAACGTATAGGAATAATTGGTGCCAATGGATGTGGTAAAACTACCTTGATTAGAATTATTTTAGGCGAAGATAATGATTATAAGGGTATTGTGAAAATTGGAGAATGGGTTAAATATTCATATTTAAGTCAGGATATTAATTTTCAGGATGAAGAGAGAACTATAGTGGAAGAAATATTGTTTAGGAAAGAAATGAATATGAATTTAATAAGAGAGCATCTAAGCCCTTTTAAATTTTATGGAGAGGACCTATATAAGAAAATAAAAGTTTTAAGTGGCGGAGAAAAGCTAAGGCTATATTTGTCTTGCATAATATTAGAAAATTCTGACTGTCTGATATTAGATGAACCAACTAATCATTTAGATATTCAGGCAAGAGAAGCTGTAGAAAATGCTATTTTGGAATTTAAAGGGACAGTTATTGCTATATCTCATGATAGGTATTATCTAAATAACTGTGTCAACAGAATATTAGAAGTTACATCAGAAGGTAAGATTATTTCTTATGACGGAAATTATGAATTTTATAAAAATAGTAAAAAGTTAAAGTTAGAAATTGAATTAAGGGATACTAAATCAGTGGGATCAAATAGTAAAAAACAAGGAAACATCAAAGCCCCCCCAAATTGTGTGGTAAAAAATAAGGATAATGCTACTAATACAGGGAATGTAGAAAATAAAATAATACAACTAGAAGAAAAAATCATTGAATTTGAGGAATCCTTTGATAAATCTACTCCTAGTGAAAAGTATAGTGAATATTCTATAATGCTTGAAGAGGTTAGTAAGTTATATAGTAATTTATAAAATAGATAGGAACTGCTTAAACTGAGCAGTTCTTTTTAATTTTGGGATGAGGTGAGATTATTAGGGAAATGTTTAATTGACCAATTTTGTATCATTTCTAATGCTGGGAAAAGGTCTTTGCCAATTTCTGTTAGTAGGAACTCTACTTTAGGTGGAACTTCTGGGTAAACTATTTTTAAAATTAAACCATCTCTTTGAAGTTCTTGTAATTTCTCATTAAGAACTTTCTGACTAACACCACAGGTTATTCTTTGAAGTTCTAAAAATCTCTTTGGACCATCACTTAGGTGGCATAAGATAACTGCTTTCCATTTGCCACGAATTAATTCCATTCCAAGATCTATATTACAAACGTATTTTTTACCATTATGTATGATCATTTATACACCTACCTATGAAAAATTTATGAAATAAAAGCATCATAAATAAGTATTATTATATACCATTGAATCTATAGTATCAATTTACTTAGAAATAAATTTGACGGAAATCATTGGAAATACAACAATTCATACCTTTAGGTAAGTTACCTTACCTAAAAGTGCATACTTGTTCTATATTTTTTTAGAGCGTATACTTTAAAATAGAAATGTGGTTAATTCAACAAAATAAGAAGGAGTGAATTTAAATGATAACTATAGTTGCAAAAAATTTAATAAAACAAGGTAAAGCAGAGGAATTTAAAGTTTTAGCGGAAAGACTTATAAATGAAAGCAGAAAAGAAAGTGGATGTATATCTTACAACTTATATGAGGATTCTAATAATTGTAATATATTGACTTTTATAGAAGAATGGGAAAATAAAGAAGCAATTAATCTTCATAATAACTCAGAACATTTTACTAGTATTGTTCCGAAATTTGGAGTGTTCAAGGAAAGCCAGTCAGAGGTTAACTTATATAAAAGGGTATAACATAATATTTGTGAACTTGTTCATAGATATGATTGCTTTAAATATAATTAGAAGGTAGGTAAAACTAATGAAAGTTGTAGCATTTAACGGAAGTCCAAATAAAGAAGGAAACACTTATCATGCAATAAAAATGGTTTTAAGTGAACTTGAAAAAGAAGGAATAGAAACGGAAATCATTCATGTAGGTAATAAGTCAATTAGAGGATGTATTGCTTGTAATCAATGTGCAAAAAATAAAAATGAGAAATGTGTGCTTCCTGGTGATGAGGTTAATGAGTGGATTCAAAAGTTGAAGAGCGCAGATGGGATAATTTTAGGCTCTCCTGTTCATTATTCATCCATGGGAGGAACAATGAAATCATTTTTAGATAGAGCTTTTTATGTGGCAGGTAATAATAATGGAATGTTAAGACATAAGGTTGGTGCATCCGTTGTTGCTGTAAGGCGAGCAGGTGGGATTCCAACTTTTAATCAGCTGAATAATTTTATTAATTATTCGGAAATGCTAATGCCAACTTCAAATTATTGGAATGTCGTTAATGGCACAAGCCCAGGAGAGGTATTGCAAGATGAAGAGGGTGTACAAATCATGAGAGTGCTCGGGAAGAATATGGCATGGCTTATGAAATTAGTTGAAAATGGAAAAGAAAATGTTAAAGCACCAGAAAGAGAAGATAAAATATTCATGAACTTTATTCGTTAATATTCTCTATAATTATTGAATATATTAACCAGTTATATAGTATTTTAAAAATGGAAAAGAACTGCCGAGGCTCAGCAGTTCTTTTCCATTTTGTTTAAGTAAGTTTCTAAATTATAGCATCTCGATAAAGGCAGCAATTCTTGTTTTAAGTTGACCTACATCATTTTGAGAATAATCTGTCTCTAAACTCATATATGGAGTATGCTTTTCTTCTTTCATAAATTTATTGATTGAGTAACTTTCCACACTATAAGTATGACAGGCCTGTAAAATTACATCTATTACACCATCTACTTTGTACTCATCTACTAAAGTCGAAAGAGAAGTTATTCTTCCATCATTAGGGCTCATACATGAACAAGGTATATTTAAATACTTTTTAGTAAGAGCGTCTATTGGATCTATATTTTCATCTACTAATTCTTGAGTTGCTTTTATTCCTGTGCAGTTTTCATAACAAACAACTACACCCTCATTTTCTTCTATGATTTTAATGATTTTATCTGTAGCTCCACCTAAAGGACACCCAGTAATTAATATCCTTTTTCTACTTTCACTTACTTTTTTATTGCCTTTTTCATAGTCTTCTTTTATATCTTGAGTAAACTTTGTAAGGGTTTTTATGTGGGCTTCTTTATCTGTTTTAAAGGTAGCACCATATAATACTTGAAGCATTTCAGTTCCAGTAATAGGGGGAGGGCACATTTTCCCTAGTTCATAAAAATCTATTAGTGCTTTTCTTTCTCTGTTTCTAAGATTAATGGCTTCCTTAAGTTTTTCCTGTGTGATTTCTACGTCAAATTCACTTTCTAATCTCTCTTTAAATAAAATCATTTCATTTTTCCAAGCATTAAAGGCAGCCTCACCCTTGTTAGTTTGGGGCAATTGCATTACGTGCATTGGTTTAATTTGTCCAAGATATTCATACATTTTTTTCTTTCCATCACAAGTAGTTTCTCCAACTATCATATCTGAGAAATAAAAATATGGACATTTATCTGTTAAACCAAAACCGTAGCTTGATTTAATAAGTGGACATAAATTTTTGGGAAGATGTTTTTCAGCTTCAGAAATAGGTTCATCACTCATACTACAAAGTGAAATAGGAATAGCACCTGCAGCCATAATAAGCTCCCAGGGACTGTATGTACAATAAGTTCCTACTATTTTTTTTCCGTCATCTTTTAAATTTTTTACATCAACAAACCCCTTTTGTCTTGCTTCATTGAATTCATTAAATATTTTAGGTAAATCATTCATAGTATGTAGACCTCCTTAAAACTCTAAAAATTATTCCATAACACTCTAATTATAGAATTTCCATATTATGAAGTCTAATAGGTTTTTCATATTGATTAGCTGTTGTCTATTTAAAATATCAATAAGTGGAATCTTATTGGCTTATATATGCGAATCGTACATTAATTTATAACATTAGAGATATCTATGGTGCACATTTTCAACAATTAATGTATAATGTAATTAAAATAATGATTAACAATACATAAAAGCTTGGGTGTAATGATGATTTTAGGAATAGTAGGTGATATTAAAGGAAATATTATATATTCACTTAAGGTTGAAAGTGCAAAACAAATTGCCTCAGTGATGATGATGGGAGATCCTGTTACGGAACTAGATGATATGGCACAAAGCGCTTTATCGGAGCTTTCAAATATGCTCACTGCAAATGCAAGCACTAATTTTGCGGAAAATGGAACAAATATCAATATTTCAACCCCAACATTAATGCATGGAAATGATTTTGAAGCAAAGATGAACACTGATCAAGTTTTATGTATTAGCATTGTTGTTGACAATATTCCAATTGAAATTAATATTGCATTTAATAAGTTTTAATAATAGATAAACCCTTCTTGAAATGGAAACGAATATATATATGTACTTAATATTATGTCCGATTATTAATAAAACCACCCTTTAGATAAAGATAGGCTAACCCTATCTTTTTTTTGCTTATAAGAAGATTTATGCTTATGATTACTAGCTATAGCAAATGATTTAAATAAATTACCATATATTATGCAGAAAAGAAATATATATCAAGTTTTTTTAAAATATTACGATAATTAAATAGTGGAAATAGTTAAAAAATATGAATATAAATGAGAAAAAAGACACTAAAGAGAAGGAGTGGTTTTAGGTGAAAAAAATAAGCACTAAAATAATAGCTTTAAATATTTTAGTTGTACTCCTAACCGCAATATTAATTGGGGGAGTGGCAGCCTATAGAATGTCAGTTCTAAGTAATAATACTATTACAACAATTGATACTACTGTTAGAAATGATTATGATGAAAAAATCAAAAGTGGAGTAGAAAATGTTATAACCATGCTAGAGGGTATTAATAAAAAATATAAAGCTGGAGAAATGACTTTAGAACAGGCTAAGAAACTTGGAGCAGATTTAACACGTGAAATGAAATATGGTGAAGGTGGGTATTTTTGGATAGATACCGTTGAAGGAGTAAATGTAGTTCTTCTTGGGGGTGTGTCCGAAGGAACAAACAGACTTGAGTTAAAGGATGTAAAAGGGAAATATCTAGTCAAAGAAATTATAGAAAATGGTTTAAAAGAAAAAGGCGGATATACAGATTATTGGTTTCCTAAAAAAGGGGAACAAACACCATTACCCAAAAGAGGATACAGTAAAGCCTTTAAAGACTTTAATTGGGTTATTGGTACAGGTAATTATGTGGACGATATAGATAAATTTATTTTAAGTGAAAAGACTGTTTTGAGCAAATCATTTGTTGAAAGTGTAATTTATTTTTCCATTTTAGTAATATTAGTTATAGGATTATCCGTAATCATTGCATTTTATTTTAGTAAAAAAATATCTAATCCTATTTTAATTATAAGTAAGCTAGTGGATAAGACCGCAAAACTGGATTTAGTTTATGATAAAAGTTATGAAAAGGTTTTAGACTATAAAGATGAAACAGGCATAATTGGAAAAGCGGTTGTTAATTTAAGAAGTGCACTTAGAGACATCACCATTAATTTACAAAACAATTCTCAAGAGGTTCTTCAATATTCAAAAGATATGACAATTGCTACAGATGAAACAGTACAATCTATAGAGGCGGTATCTGTAGCAATCGAGGAGCTAGCCAAGGGGGCGACAAATCAAGTGCAAGATGCTCAAAGTGGTGCAAGGGAACTTGCAGATCTTGCGGAAGAAATTAATACTGCTGTAAATAGTTCAGAGCTATTAAAAGATTATTCTAATGAGACCAAATTAGTAAATGCAGAGGGACTACAATCTATGAAGCTTCTTACTGAAAGATTTAAGGAAAGTAACAAATATAATGAAGAAGTAGTAGAAAATATATCTATGCTTGCAAATAAATCAAATTCTATCGGAGAGGTTATAAGCACTATACAGGCTGTAGCAGAGCAAACCAATCTTTTAGCTTTAAATGCTGCTATAGAAGCCGCTAGAGCTGGAGAAGCTGGAAGGGGATTTGCAGTAGTAGCTGAAGAAGTAAGGAAGCTTGCTGAAAAAACTGCAGAAGCCACTAATGAAATTACAGATATGATTGTGGAAATTCAAGGAGAGATTAGCAAAGTTACATTGAATATAAATAAGGGAGCAACTATAAATAAAGAAGCAAACCTATCTATGGAGCTATCACAAAAATCTTTTAATGTTATAGAAAAAGCTATTGCTAACATGATTTCTCAAATAGATACCTTGGGTTCTAATATCAATAATGTAGATAAAAATAAAGAGAGGGTATTACAAGCTATAGAAGGAATGTCAGCAATATCAGAACAATCTGCGGCTTCAACCCAGGAAATATCTGCATCTATGGAAGAACAGACTAGTACTATGGAAGAAATATCAAATACTTCAGAAAATCTTGAGAAGATTGTAGCTAAATTGGATGAGATAGTACAGAAGTTCAAACTTTAATATATAAAATTTCAAATATAAAAAGTTTAGAATAAAAATTGTCCTTGGTGGTTAATATAATCCTAGAAAGGGGAGTTTTTAATGCCAAATAAAGCTACAAAAATGAATATACAACATGATTTAAATAAGAGACATAATAAACCCGGAATTGTGGATGCTGAAGATGAACCAGTTAATAATAAGCCAATAAAAGATGCTAAAAAAACATTCCGTTAAAAAAAAGAGCCTAGGGCTCTTTTTTTATTGTAAAATCATTTATTTTCATATTCGTTAGTAATCTTATTTCCTCTAAAACCATAATTAGTAGAGACTCTTCGTCCAATGCTAGTGATTTTACCTGTTATGCAACCCCTACAATGGGCAGGAGTATCACCGGTACATATTTTCCCAGGATATAGTGCATACTGTTTTCTATATTCACCTTCTGTAACATTGGGCATAACAACATTGGCACCACTTTGCAAGGCCATAAGTCTTCCGTTTTTATTTAAGGACTCCATAGCCGTTGTTGCAGGTATATTAATGTCTGGTAGGAGCAAACGGGTTATAGCCATAACCTTAAGTGCCATAGTCAACTCCTTACCCTTAGCATTTGAAAGAGGTGTGTCTTCATTTGGAATAAAAGGTCCTATGCCTAACATGTCAGCATCAATTTCTTTGAAAAATAATATGTCATCCGCATAGGATTCTATAGTTTGGTTTGGAAGTCCAACCATAACACCTGTTCCAACTTCAAAACCTAATTCTCTTAACATTTTCAAGCAATTCAGTCTGGTTTGGTGGCTCATGCCTGGATCTAGTTCTTCATATAGGTCTTTGTCTGTTGTTTCAATTCTAAGAAGATATCTATCAGCACCAGCATCCCTAAAAGCTTTATATTCATCATAAGTTTTTTCGCCTATACTTAAAGTTAGGGCTAAATCTAAATCTTTTATTCCTTTTATTATTCTAACAATTCTATCACTTGTGTAATAATCATCTTCTCCACCTTGAAGCACTATGGTTTTATAACCAAAGGACTTAGCCTTAGTAGCAAAGTCTAAAATTTGTTCTTCTGTTAATCTGTACCTAATTATCTTTTTATTATCACGGCGAAGTCCACAGTAAAGACAATTCCTTTTGCATATATTAGTAAATTCAATAAGACCTCTAAGATGGACTTCATCACCTAAATATTTGTTTCTAACTTCATCCGCCGCGTTAAATAGTTCTTGGTCGACATCATTGCTTATTAAAAGAGAGATGATTTCTTCTTTGTTTAATATATGTTCTGTTTTTGCCTTATTTATGATTTCTAATAATTTCATTATTATGGTACCCCCTAGTATTTCTCTGAGGGAAATAAAAGTTATGAACTCTTATTTCCTTTCTGTTATCCGGAGTAAAAAACAATTAACAATTGTTTTTCCTCTAAGGTATAGTGTTAAGACTATCATAATATTATTAAAAATATATGTAAAGATAAATAAAAAAAATTTATAATATATTAGTGAATTTAAGTATATACTAATAAAGTACATTAGTGAATAATTATTATTGACTTATGTGAGGAAAAATGTTATTATCAAGGTATAGATTAATTGCATACGATTCAAGTTATAGGAATAAGAATAAAGGAGAGATCATTTATGAATAAAGTTGAAATTTATACAAGTAATAGTTGTGGATATTGTCATATGGCTAAGGAGTTTTTTAACGAAAACAATATTGATTTTATAGAGCATAATATTTCTGAAGATCCTGAAGCAAAAAAAGCACTTATAAAAAAGGGATACAGAGGAGTGCCAGTAATAGATATAAACGGAGAAGAAATGGTTGGCTTTGATAAGGAAAAAGTGGTTGCGCTATTAAAATTATAAAAAAAATAAAAATAGATTTTTTAAAAAGAAAGCAATGGATAGTTTTAACTATTAGCTTTCTTTTTATTTTATAGTAAATTATATAACGATTATAGATAGATTTCATGAATAAAATTAGTGGGGTGTTGTTGTGAAATGTCATCAAACATTAATAAACCAATAAAAAAAACATTAATAAACCAATAAAAAACATTAATAAACCAATAAAAACGTTGACATGTACAATGTTAACTGATAGAATACAAAGAGTAGTCACTTGGTGACGAATAAACATTTTAAATTGGTCTTTGAAAATTAAACAGAGAAATAGGTAAAATAGCGAAATAATATTTCGTTAGACCAGTTAATTACTTTAGATAAAAAAGTAATTTTAGTCGTAAGACTAAAAAGTATGTAATGAGCTTGCTAACCAGCTTAACAGTTGGCGCAGATTATTCATTTCAAATAAAAAGTGTAAACTTTTAAATTGAGAGTTTGATCCTGGCTCAGGACGAACGCTGGCGGCGTGCCTAACACATGCAAGTCGAGCGATGAAACCCTTCGGGGTGGATTAGCGGCGGACGGGTGAGTAACACGTGGGTAACCTGCCTCAAAGAGGGGAATAGCCTCCCGAAAGGGAGATTAATACCGCATAATATGTTTTGGTCGCATGATTGAGACATCAAAGGATTCTCTTTAGAGTTTCCACTTTGAGATGGACCCGCGGCGCATTAGCTAGTTGGTGAGGTAACGGCCCACCAAGGCAACGATGCGTAGCCGACCTGAGAGGGTGATCGGCCACATTGGAACTGAGACACGGTCCAGACTCCTACGGGAGGCAGCAGTGGGGAATATTGCGCAATGGGGGAAACCCTGACGCAGCAACGCCGCGTGAATGATGAAGGCCTTCGGGTTGTAAAGTTCTGTCTTCTGGGACGATAATGACGGTACCAGAGGAGGAAGCCACGGCTAACTACGTGCCAGCAGCCGCGGTAATACGTAGGTGGCAAGCGTTGTCCGGATTTACTGGGCGTAAAGGATGCGTAGGCGGACATTTAAGTCAGATGTGAAATACCCGAGCTTAACTTGGGTGCTGCATTTGAAACTGGGTGTCTAGAGTGCAGGAGAGGTAAGTGGAATTCCTAGTGTAGCGGTGAAATGCGTAGAGATTAGGAAGAACACCAGTGGCGAAGGCGACTTACTGGACTGTAACTGACGCTGAGGCATGAAAGCGTGGGGAGCAAACAGGATTAGATACCCTGGTAGTCCACGCCGTAAACGATGAATACTAGGTGTCGGGGGTCGAACCTCGGTGCCGCAGTTAACACAATAAGTATTCCGCCTGGGGAGTACGATCGCAAGATTAAAACTCAAAGGAATTGACGGGGGCCCGCACAAGCAGCGGAGCATGTGGTTTAATTCGAAGCAACGCGAAGAACCTTACCTAGACTTGACATCCCCTGCATAACCCAGAGATGGGCGAAGTCCTTCGGGACAGGGTGACAGGTGGTGCATGGTTGTCGTCAGCTCGTGTCGTGAGATGTTGGGTTAAGTCCCGCAACGAGCGCAACCCTTATCATTAGTTGCTACCATTAAGTTGAGCACTCTAGTGAGACTGCCCGGGTTAACCGGGAGGAAGGTGGGGATGACGTCAAATCATCATGCCCCTTATGTCTAGGGCTACACACGTGCTACAATGGTGAGTACAAAGAGATGCAAGACCGCAAGGTGGAGCCAAACTCAAAAACTCATCCCAGTTCGGATTGTAGGCTGCAACTCGCCTACATGAAGCCGGAGTTGCTAGTAATCGCGAATCAGCATGTCGCGGTGAATACGTTCCCGGGCCTTGTACACACCGCCCGTCACACCATGAGAGTTGGTAACACCCGAAGTCCGTGAGGTAACCGTAAGGAGCCAGCGGCCGAAGGTGGGATTGATGATTGGGGTGAAGTCGTAACAAGGTAGCCGTAGGAGAACCTGCGGCTGGATCACCTCCTTTCTA
The DNA here is from genome assembly GCF_011065935.2 of Clostridium estertheticum. Classification (NCBI taxonomy): domain Bacteria; kingdom Bacillati; phylum Bacillota; class Clostridia; order Eubacteriales; family Clostridiaceae; genus Clostridium; species Clostridium estertheticum. The sequence continues at coordinate 2,716,177 of NZ_JAAMNH020000001.1, forward strand.
GGGAGTAGATGCAAAGACCTCGGTCAATGCAAAACATCTACTGTAATTACTCGTAACCTATTCTCTGTTTAATTTTGAGAGACTAATAGTCTGAAAAATAAAATGACCAATTAATAACACTGAGCAGTGTTATTAATTGGTCATTTTATTTTTTTTGATTATCTTATTAATATTTTGTTATAATTTTTATAGAATGTGTCACCTGATTTAACTTTATATGAAGCAGCATATAAAGAGCTGCTACTAACTAAAGCTAAGGATAAAGCTAACAGAGTAGTTTTAAAATTTAATTTAATAAGAACGAGTCCTCATTCATAAGCCTGCGAGGTGAGTTGACGGATTCGGGTTAAAGGCACCCTGCTATAAATAAGAGATTCACCCCATAAGAAATCCCCCGTTCTCTATTTAGGAGATTCGGCAATGTAATATCTAAATTATAACATAAAACGACAAATTAATCTATGCTAAGAAATGGTTATATTGGGAACATATGAATAATTGGTTTTTATGTAAAATATGTGCTATAATATGTTATTTTATAAGATTAATCGAATACGATTTTGATTTCAAATATATAAATTTAAATTTGGTAAGGATGGTGTTTATGCAGTACGATGATTTAAAATTAAGTAATCATCTTTGTTTTAAAATTTACTCAGTATCTAAGGCTATGACTAGATTATATAAACCAATACTCCATAGTTTAAATTTAACTTATCCACAATATCTGGTTATGTTAATTCTATGGGAACATGAAAAGATATCATTTAAGAGTATGAGTAATAATTTAAAGATGAAAACAGGAACTTTAACTCCAATACTGAACAAATTAGAAAGTCAGGGACAGTTATGCAGAATAAAGGATGAAAAGGATGATAGAAAGGTTTATATTCACATTACTACAAAAGGTAAAGAACTTAAGGAGGAAGCTTCTAATGTTCCAAATGAAATAACTCGCACTACACAAGTTACAATGGAGGAGTATTTGGAGTATATGAAGGAATTTGATGCCTTATTGAAAAAAATAGATAAAATTGAGAACTATAGGTACTAATAAAGAAGTCAAAGGGTTACAAATAATTAAATTTAAATATGATAAAGGAGATGTAAACATGAAAATTCTAACTGGAGTAATAGGTGTAATGGGAGCTATTGTGATTTATATGGTGGTAAAAAACAATTTAACTCCAAATAATTTAGGGGTAACTAACGGAAAGTTAGCCCAAATGCCCAATAAACCAAATGCAGTCTCATCACAAACAGAAGAAAAAGATAAGAAAGTTGAACCACTTGAGTTTAAAGGAAATTTAAATGATTCAAAGCAGCAGATGATTAAAGTTATTGAAAACTATGGAAATGCTAAGATAGTTAAAAATGATACAAATTATATATATGTAGTTTTTACAACTGGAATAATGAAATATCATGACGATGTAGAATTTTACTTTGATGAAAGCAAAAAACTTATCCAAATTAGATCAGCTTCAAGGATTGGATATTCTGATATGGGGCTAAATAGAGAGAGGTATAACAAGTTAAGAGAATTATATTATAAATAAAATTTCAAGGAAGGATATATATATTTTTTCTAATGTTGGTAATACTATAAGAGTAACAAGTTAAAGCATATAATAGTTCCTTTCTGCCAAGAGTAATTAAGTGGAGGCGTTATTTTGGATAATGAAAATAATAGAGAAGTAAGAAAAGAAAAGCAAAAGGTTAGCAAAAAAACTTTTATAAGTGAGGTTCAGGAATTTAAAAAACCAGAAGATTATGAAGATGCTTTTAAAAAATATTATCCTAAGCAAAAATAAAATCCTTAAAAAATATATATAAGATTTTATGAAATATTGCCCTCACATAAAAAGTGAGGGTTTTATTATTTTAAAAAATAAATTAATTAAATTAAACTAAGTGAACAAATTTGAAAAATACGAAAGAGTTATTTGACATTAGCTGTAATTTTTTTATTAATAATTAATAAATTTACTCTTAAGAGCTGGGTTAGTTAGGATAAGTTTATGCAGGAAGAATCCCAAAAATGAATTAAGTGCTGAAGTAGGAAGAACTATAGATACAAATAGTATTAAAAATGGCGCTGGCAAACCAAATAGAATAAGGGCTGAACCTAGAAAAATGCTTCCACTTATTATAGTTCCAAGAAAATAAATACCTGTTAACTTAAGAGGAGAATCTGCTTTTGAGTTTTTATATATGACATATACAACCATTGAGGTTATTATCTTATCTATAATATTAGGTAATTGCCCACCAGGAAATGAGGTTGATAAGGCACATAAAACACCTGCTACGATTCCTGTAATAAAGGCGATTTTAAAATCTTTGGTTAAAATTATGGATAAGATCATAAATACTAATAAAAAATCTGGTTTTATTCCGAGGAATATACCTGGTGTAATTTGATGCAATATAAGACCTATTGCAAGGAATAGAGAAGTCATTACTATTTTATTTGTTTTCATAAAAATTAGCTCCTTTTCAAAATAATTTAGATGTATTGGTTTTGTTATTTTTCTAAGTGCAAGTATCTTTCAGTACATCAAATTAACCACCACCTTTCAGTTTATTTTTTAAAATAAAAAAAACCCCCGCCCTGTATTAGGGCGAAGGATATTCGCTGTACCACCTAAATTATGCTACAAAAAAAACGTGCATATTTAATCTTCAAGCACTAAAATGCTCTAGCCCTTTTAACAGTGGGCGTCCGGTAACTACTACTCTCAAAATCTGATTTCGGGTTACTTCTAGCAGGTCCATTCACTAAAGTTATCAATACTGAGATCACACTGTCCTCAGCTCTCTGAAATTGCATGGCTTTAACTACTCTTCCTGTTCAACGAATTTATAATATAAGAATGATTGTAGCATTAAAATAATTAAATGTAAATAGTATTTTTTATCTATTATTATTAATAATGTCAATTAAAATATTCATTCGCTCATGAATGTCTAGCTTTATGTTATCACGCTTATAATGAAAATCATTTGAATCTAATAAATAACTATGAGTTATACCAAAAAGTTTTTTGTTTTCCAAGATTCCTTTTGTAAGCATTTCTGACAGCTTTTCAATACTAAAGTACTCCAATCTTAACTCCTCATTTTCATTTTCTGCGTAAACTGGTAAAGAGGTTAAAACATTTTCGGTTACTTTGTACTCAGGTCTGTAAATATTATGAGATTCATACTTTATGGGGGATATTTCAAATAATATTTTTTCAGTATTATCATCTATTGAAAAATATCCTCCTCTGAAAGCTTCAATTGGCTCAATTCCTAATTTCAAAATATATTCGTAGCATTGTTTTATTATTAGCTTTTGTTCATCATAAGAGTACTTAGCTATTAAATCTTCATCCTTTTTTATGAAGGGGAAAAGCTTTTCTATAGAGTCCGGTAAATTATTCGGATGAATATGAAGGCCAAATATAACTTTGTAATTTTTCTTTATCTTTTCTATTAAATCTAACTCATTCATCATTTTAGCAAAAAATGGAGTTATAAATAAAAGGGTATATATGTTGTTGTCAGAATTCAATTTTAATAGTTTTTCTAAGTTTAGTACATTATTTTTTAAATTCTTATCAAAATTATATCCTTCACAATCAATAGTTAAAATAAAATCAAAATTAGTTTTTTTAATATAATTATCTAAAAAATATTTCATAAATCGAACAACTCCTAATATAACATTGCTAATTTACAATTTGCATTGTATAATCAAACTGTAGCAAGTAACAACTTAATTATACAATGCAAATTGTTACTTGTCAAAAGTTAGCAATAATCAGGGTTACACTATTCCTAATAGAATTTAAAGAAAAACAATCTCAAGTTCTATTCACTTCAAAAAAATCTTTTATTTTTACATCTAATTTTCAAAGATAGAAAAAGTTTAAAATTAAATAACTTATTGAAGCTATCAATTGATAGCTATTTTATTCACGAAACAAATAGGGGGAGGATGATATTATTGAAAACTATGGGTTTTCCAAGAATGCATAAAGAAATAAACGAGAAAAGAGATTTTTTGCCATCTTTTTTTGATACACTTAAAACTGAAAGAGTACAAATATTTCTTGAACAAGGATATGGTTCTGCTTTAGGTTATACACAAGAAGATTATTCAAATAATAACAAAAAAATACAATTTGTAACTAAAAAAGAATGTTATGAAAAAGATATAGTTGTTGTTTTAAGGTCACCAGAGTTTGAAGAAATTGAGTATATGAAAGAAGGAAGTACACTACTTAGTATGCTTCATTATGCAACTAGAGCAACTAGAGTTGAAAAGCTTAAAGAAAAGAGCATATTTGCAGTTTCTATGGATTCTATTAGAAATGATTTTCTTGAAAGAATGGTTGTAAATTATGAAGGAACTTCTGAAAATGGAATTAATTTGGCATTTACTGAGCTGGTCAAAAATTATGAAAATATCTGTATTGAAGAAAGAAAACCTATAATTGTTAGTATCATGGGAATGGGCAGAGTTGGTTTAACCGCTGCAAGAATGGCAGGAAAATATGGGAATAACAAACTTAATGAAGCTATACTTCAAGAGAAAACTAGAGGAGTAATTGTTAAGATGCTACCTAGAAATATAACCCATGATAAAAAACAGATGATAAAAATCCTGAAAAAGACAGACATTTTAGTAGATGCAACTACCAGAGGTGATGCAACAAAATATGTTGTCAGTAATGAATTATTAGGATATTTAAAAGAGCATTCTATAATCTTAGATTTAACAGCAGATCCATATTTAATTACGGCTAGTTATGTTCAGATAAAGGCAGTAGAAGGTATACCCCATGGAACATTAGATAAAAATGTTATTTACCCTAGTGATGAGGAGTATAGCACGGTGCCAAAGTGTTTACAAACACAAAATCGTAGAACAGTAGTAAGCTGTAATGCTTGGCCGGGGGTTACACCAGAGGCTTGCATGGATTTATATGGAAAACAGCTTATATATATTGTACAAAATCTTATAGGGTATTCTGTTGAAGATTTTGATTTAAGTAATAGTGATTATTTTAATAGGGCAATATACCGAGGGACAATTGAATGTTTTGAAAAAATCACAGATGACTATGGCAATGAAATGGTAAATATAGTAATATAAGATATTAGAAAATGTAAAATTCTATGCATCAGGCTATTAGAAAAAATTCTAATAAACTGGTGTTTTTTAGTGGAAAAGAATAATTTTTACGTTTATAATTAATTTAAAGTTATGGAATTAGGGGGGATGTTTATGTTGGGTACAATTGTAAACTCGTTATCAATATTAGTTGGGGGACTAGTAGGGTCACTATTTAAGAATAAAATTTCCAATGCATACAATGAGACGATTATGAAAGCGTTAGGACTATCTGTAATTCTTATTGGTTTAAAGAGTGCACTTCAGGTGAATAACATACTTCTATTAATTATTTGCCTTACATTAGGAACATTAATTGGTGAAATAATGAAAATTGAAAAGGGTATAGAAAATATCGGAGCCTTTCTAGAGCGAAGATTCTCAAAGCAAAAGGGCTTATCCAATGGATTTGTAACAGCTAGTCTGGTATATTGTGTAGGCGCAATGGCCATAATGGGCTCTTTAGAAAGTGGTCTTACTAATAATCATAGTATACTTTACGCTAAATCACTACTAGATGGTATATCTGCAATTATTTTTTCATCTTCTTTAGGAATAGGAGTATGTTTTTCGGCTATTTCAGTTTTTATATATCAAGGTATCATAACTTTAACCGCTTCACTTATGAAACAATTTTTGATAGCTTCTGTAGTAAATGAAATGTCTGCTATTGGGGGACTACTTATTGTAGCAATTGGCGCAAACATGCTGGATATTAAAAGAATAAAAGTTGGCAACATGCTTCCGGCTATTTTTATGCCTCTTTTATATTACATAATAAAAACCATTATTGGGTTTTAAATCAAGGAGTTTTTGATTCTTATGTGTATTTAAATGATAGATTAGAAGATGTTCTAGGGTAAGTTTGGACAAATCAGTTAAAAAATCTTATTATATGTATAAATGAAGTAGGAGCTAAATAATTAATTATTTAGCTCCTACTTCATTTATAGTAGATACATACGAAAAACACCATCAGAATATACTATCCCTCTACGAAAAACTCATCTTCATCACTATAGGGCATCTCTTTTTTACCAAGCAAACTGATAACCGCACCAGTAAGTTGTCCACATATGAAAGCTACACCTACAGTAACAAATATTCCGAGTAGCTGAATTTCAGCATTTCCAGTTATAAATATTGCCACTACGCCGCCAAGGATTCCAGGCATTCCATGTAAATTGTTAATTCCACAGGTATCAGTTCCCTTTATAAGCTTTTGAAGTTTAGGGGCAATGATACTGTAGCCAACTACACTAAGCGCTCCTGCAGCGATGCCTATAAGCATAGCATATCCAGGTGTTGTCATATCACAAGTAGAACCAATTGCCACTCCACCAGCAAGGGCAGCATTTGCTATATCTTCTATTTCTAGTTTTCCTCTGATTATCTTTGAGAATATGTATGTTGCGAGTGTTGCACCACATAGTGCAAAAATAGTGTTTATTGCAGTTAATACAACTCTTTCTGGAGCTACTATTGCACTTGTAAAGGATGGCCAGAAAAGCCATAATATCATACTTCCAAGTAGACAAAGCTGATTAGAACTTTTATTATTTTCACAAATAACATCATCTTTAAATTTAGAAAAGGTATTTGCTACAACCCCAAGTCCAAAGTAGGCACCAAAAGCATGTATAACAATTGAACCACCAGTATCAAGAAAGCCTTTAAATATACCGCTTTCAAGTACAAGCCATTCATTAAATATGTAAGCTGGTACAAATAATAATCCCATTATAATATATTGATCCATTTTTAAACGTCCAAGAGGAGCACCAATTGCTATAAGCAAACTTGCAGCAGCAAATTCTGCAAAAATAAGAGTATCAATGCTTATAGTTGACATAGAAAAACCTTCTCCACCAAAACTCTTTATGATCATATACATTGGGATAGCTATACTTACTACAAGAAATGTTGCAGTAATTGAAGTATAGCCGTGATTTCTTATGAAAACCATAAGGAAACCAAAACCAACAAGTAGCATTGCTAAAATATGAATAGAACGCTCATATTTTAACGTATCAAAAATGGTACTATTTTGCAGGGTTGTTTGATGAACTGTGCTACTTTCAGCATTAATTGCTGACATACTAGTTGACACGTTGTGATTTATGCTGGGTATTAAAATGAGTGCAGCACCTATAAAAAACAACAATAAAAATATTAATAAACCTTTGTTTACATTGGTTTTAGGAGCGATCTTAACCCCTTCTTTTGTAGATAATTGAGCCATTATTTTCCCCCTATTAATATGTTTTTATGAAGTTATAAATGTTTTTATTTTAAAGAATAATTTATATGCATATAAATTAGAAAAATTGAGACAAAAATGTCACTACTGTGACACGTTTGTCTCACCGAGGTATAATAACATTTTTCTTCTTATAAGAAAAGTATGATTTAAGCCCTTAAGGCGATGAAAACGTTTAAATATTGTCGAATTAGGAGATAAGCATTTGTTTTCTTAGAATTGTTAAATTTACATATTTTCCAGTTGTTTTTTCTTGAAATTAGGATTATAATATTTATTAACATTAAAATAATGGTTTCATATTCTAAACTAAACAATTAAAATAATAAAAGCTGTGATGAGAACCAGTAGTAAAACAGTTTCTTTTACAGAGAGCTCCCCTAGCTGAGAAGGAGCAAAGAATAGTATTATGAATACATCTCTGAGCTGCACACCAAATCCACTGAAGATTTATCTTTATGTGGTAGTAGGCTGTTGCCGGAATCCTTGCATCCGTTAAAGTGCTATAGTATAAGCGCATATTTGTGCCGTACTTTAAGAGGTTAATGTGGTAACATATTAATAAATTGGGGTGGTAACACGGGATTTTACTCTCGTCCTCTAGATTTTCTAGAGGATGGGAGTTTTTTGTTTTTTGAAATTATAAAAAATAGGAGGAATTAAAATGATTAATATTAATGAACAAATCAAAATTATATCCAAAGGCACAACTGAGATAATAGACCAAGAGGAGTTAAGGCAAAAACTTATTAAAGCAGGCGAGAGTAATAAGCAGCTTATAGTGAAGCTTGGACTAGACCCCACCGCACCAGATATTCATTTAGGACATACGGTAGTATTAAGAAAGGCGAGGCAAATACAGGATTTAGGCCATAAGGTTATTATAATTATTGGAGATTTCACTGGGATGATAGGGGATCCCTCAGGAAGATCAAAAACTCGAAAGGAGCTAACTCAAGATGAAGTATTGTTAAATGCTGAAACTTATAAAAAACAAATGTTTAAAATACTAGATCCAGATAAAACAGAGGTTAAATTTAATAGTGAGTGGTTATCAAAATTGAATTTTAAAGATGTTATTACATTAGCTTCAAAATACACAGTAACCAGGATGCTGGAAAGAGAGGACTTTAAAAATAGGTACAAAGCACAGCAATCAATTGCAATTCATGAATTTATGTACCCTTTAATGCAGGGATATGATTCCATAGCAATAAAAGCGGATATTGAACTTGGTGGAACAGACCAACGGTTTAATATTTTAATGGGAAGAACCCTTCAAAAGGAATATGGCGAAGATAAACAAATTTCAATATTCATGCCTCTTTTAGAGGGAACAGATGGAGCCTTAAAGATGAGCAAAAGTCTTGGAAACTATATTGGAATAGATGAGAACTGTAATGATATGTATAGTAAAGTTATGTCCATTCCAGATGAATTAATTATAAAATACTACGATTTGGCTACTGATATTCATCCAGATGAAATACAAGAAATTGCAAGACAATTAGAAAGTGGTAAAATTAATCCAAGGGATATAAAGATGAAACTTTCTAAGGAAATTGTTAAATTATATCATGGGAGGGTAGCGTCTGAGGGGGCCCAGGAGTACTTTAAAACAGTATTTCAAAATAAAGATATCCCAGATGATATTAAAGAAATAGTGATTATAAAGAACTCTACCATAAATGAACAAAGTACTATTTTAAAAATAATTACTGACATGGGGTTCGCTAAAAGCAATAGGGAAGCAAGACGTCTTGTTGAGCAAGGAGCAGTGAAAATAAATGGAGAAAAAATCTCCATAGATAACGTACTTGATTTAAGTGACGGAGATGTAATACAATGTGGTAAAAGAAATTTTGTGAAAATTATTATGGTTAATTAAGGACCGCCATTGAGGGTGGTCCTTACCTTTTTAAAAGCTAAATCATTTAAAAAAGTGGGTACGCAGGAAATATATACCTCTAGACTAAATAATAGGACATATGCTACAATACATGTACAATACGTGTACAAAGTATGTACAAAATATGTTTACAAAAGCTAAAAAAATTATCAGGGGGTAACTAATGAGGAAAAAAATTAATATTAAAAAACTTCTATTAACGTTTATAGGGTTTTTGATTGTAGGTGGAATTACAATTGAAAATCCTATTTTTTTGGTGGCTTCAGCTGCAGAGCTAATACCACAGGTTTCAATTGTTTCGCTAGACCATGTTCCATTTGTTGAGGGAGACAATAATGAGTTTTATATAGCTTCCAAGGATTATACTGGTAAGGTTCAGTATCAACTATTCTATACTTGTGAAACAACTATGGGGAGCAAATGGCAATTAATCAATAACATTGATATGTCAAATGGGTGGACAAGACCTGTAGATGCTTTTCAACCTCAAAAGGTAGATATTAGTAATTTAAAGTTGAGTGCAGATTATTATAGATTTGCCATAAGAGTTAAAAGAGTTGGAGTAAAAGGTGCATATAGTAATTCCTATGGAGATTACGATAGCGCTTATCCATTCACCATGGATGTTCTAAAAACTTCGGAAATTAATTTAAATGGGAACATGATAATTAATAAAAATAACTTGACCAACAGTGATAGCTTAGTGATTCAAGGGACAAGTACAGATACATCAAATATACAATATAAGCTCCATTTATATGATGTTAAAAATAATAAATGGATGACTAATCTAACAGAGTATAGTGATACTATAAAATACAATCTAAGTAAGATTCCAGCTGGAACATACATAGTGGATGTCTGGGGAAAAAATGTTGGTTCAACTAATAAATATGATGGTTGGAAACTAAGTGTTATCAATGTTATAAATGAGACTATACCTAAAGTTGACATAGTGTCTTTAGAGCATTATCCCTTTGTAGAAAAAGATAATAATGAATTTTTTATAAGTTCTAAGGAGTACAGCGGACTGGTTCAGTATCAATTATTTTATACTTGCGACGCAACTATGAACGGTAAGTGGGAATTAATTAACAATGAGGACATGGTAAGTGGCTGGACAAAAGCTACAAATGCCAAGGAGCCTGTTAAAGTAGATATTAGCAATCTGAATTTGAAACCCCAGTCTTATCGCTTTGCAATTAGGGTAAGAAGATCCGGAGTACCGGGTAAATATAAGAATCAATATGGTGATTATGATGATGCGTATCCTTTCAATGTAACAGTAGCTGCTAATTCTGCTTTAAATCTTGCAGGTAATTTATTGCCGGTTAAATCTGATTATGCTAAAAATGATCAGCTTAAAATAGATAGTGTAGAGGGAACTACTGAAAGTACACAATATAAGCTTCACCTATATGATACAGTAAATAACAAATGGCTTACAAATCTAACAGAATATAGTGACAAAATAGATTATGACTTAAGTAATATTCCAGAAGGAACATATATCTTAGATGTATGGGGAAAAAATCAAAATTCAATTAATAAGTATGACGGGTGGAAATTAAAAGTTATACATATTACATCTGATTTAATGAAAATTACTCAGGTAGAAGATATACAAGCCTCAGTCAAGAGAAGTACTAGATATTATTTGCCAAGGATTGTAACTGCTACCTTAGAGGATGGAAGCAAGGTACTCAAAGCTGTAGTATGGAATGCAGAAGCAGATACTAGAAAAGCAGGCTTATGTGAGCTTTATGGCACAGTATTAGGTTATGATAAGCAAGTAAAGCTTACACTAAACATTGAAGAAACTAGAGGAAATACCTCTGGAAATATTATAAATCTAGGAATGGTAGCACAAAAGGATGGATGGGTTTATTATAATGAAAATAAGGATGCAGACAAACTTTATAAGGTAACTGTAGGTAATGATAAGGCAACAAAGATATGCGATGATACTGCTATATATATAAATATATTAGGTGATTGGATTTATTATAGTAATTTTTCAGATGAAGGTAAGCTTTATAAGATAAAGTTTGATGGAACAGAGCGGACAAAATTAAGTGATGACCTTGTAGATCAGATTACAGTTGAAAATGAGTGGATTTATTATATTAATAATGAGGATGGATTTATATATAAAATAAAAACTGATGGTAGTTCTAAAACTAAGTTAAATAATGATACATCTTATGATATTAATATAGAAGAGGACTTTATTTATTATACAAATTTTGATGATGATTCTAAAATTTATAAAATCACAAAAGACGGGAAAGGAAGAGCTAAAATAAATGATGATAGTTCTGAATATATAAATGTTGAGGATGGATGGATATATTATGCAAATGTAGCTGAAGAATATAAGATTTATAAAATTAAAACTAATGGTACTTCTAGAGAAAAAGTAGGGGATAAAGCGGGGGTATTTCTTAATGTATCAGGTGGATATATTTATTACTCAGATTATGACAATGGAGATTTAAGTAATCTTAAAATAGATGGGGAATCTAATACAATTTTAAGAAGTGGAGTGACTTATTTTCCTAATATTATAGGGGATAACAAATATTATGTGGTGGATGAGACGGAGTTTTTATATAGACTTATAGACAATGGTTACGGTGAAAAGGTTGGTATTGCAGTATCAGACGTAAAACAAGCCAGTTTAAAGTCAATTATGGGACAAAATATTGAATCACCTAAGCAAGCAGAAGCAAAGGTGATAGACGGCTACTACAGACATTTGCCTGTAAAATGGGATGTAAGATAAATTGCACATTTCAAACACAATAAATTAGAGAAAGCCAGCAGAAATGCTGGTTTTTTTTTTGAGAATAAAGTCTCAAAAGAGTAATTTAATTTTAAAAAAAGAATAGATTTTAAATATTATTTACTCTATTAATAAATATAAATTTGACGGAATGTTATTTTATTATATACTAAAACTAGGAGATTATTTCACTAATGAAAGGCGGTATTCATTTTGAATATAATTAAAAAACTAGTATCTAGATTATATAAACGTTTTCTCAAGTTTAAAATAAGAACAAAAATAAATACGATATATCTAGTAATTCTGCTGTTTTCTCTTTCAATAAGCTATGTGGTGTACAATGCAATAAATAATAGAATTGTAGAAAATAATATTAGCAGGACTTCACTTCAGACCTTGAATGCACTAGTTAAGAATCTAGAATATATTTTGGGAAATGTTTCTGAATTTTCTAATCTAATATTTTTTGATAAAGGTGTTCAAGATGCATTAAGGCGTTCAAAATCTGAGGGCATCGAGTATAATATCCAAAGCGTTTTAAATAAATATCTTGCAAATATGCTGCTGTCTGGAGAGTATATATCATCTGTATATGTTTTTGATAATTACGACAATAAGTATTCCATGGGAAAATATGTGCTAAAGCCTATGGTTGTTGACAAAATTGAACATGCACCTTGGTACAATGAGATCATAAATTTACAAGGAGATATGAGGTGGATTGTAAATGCTGGGGGAGCAATAGCAAGGGACCCTAATCATAATTATATATCTTTAGTTAGGGTGATAAATGACATTAACACTATGAAAAAAGTAGCTACTTTGATAGTTAATGTAGATGAGGATACTATTCAAAAGGGTTTTGAGGACATAGGCAATAAATATAAGTCTCAATTTTTTATAATGGATGAAAAGGGACAGTATATTACTAACCCACTTATTAAGGATAAATCTTTTGAGAAAGAGCTAATTCCGAAGCTTGTGGAAAAACAAGGATATACTGTTAAAAACATAGGAAATACTAAAAATATAATATGCTTTACTACTTCAAAAAATTCTAATTGGAAAATTGTTGGTATTATGCCTATAAGCGAATTATCTAAGGATATTAGTACTATGAGAATTATTTCTATAATTATACTTATTATTAATAGTTTGTTTATTTCACTAGGCGCTGTATATGTTACAAAGCTTGTTACAAAGCCACTTATAAAAATGCAACATTATATGGGGAAGGCTGAGAGAGGTGATTTTACAACTATGGCAATAGATATAGATAGAGAGGATGAAATAGTTCAATTAAAAAGGGGCTATAATTCCATGATTATTGAGATAGAGGAATTAATAAATAAAGTTAAAGTGGAACAGATGGTTATAAGAAGAAATGAATTGAATTTAATTAGAGCTCAAGTTAATCCTCACTTTCTATATAATACCCTAGATGCAATTAGTGCTCTATCCTTATTAAAAGATAACGAGAGTGCTTTCAAAATAACCCAATCCTTAGGCGAATTCTACAGGATTAGTTTAAGTAGTGGTAAAGAGATTATAAGGGTGGAAGAAGAAATAAATTGTATTAAAAATTACCTTACAATACTTGATATAAGGTATAAAGGGGAATTTTCTGTCACCTATGAAATAGAAGAAGAAATTTACAATATTGAAATACTAAAGCTTATTTTACAACCCTTTGTAGAGAATGCAATACACCATGGATTAAGAAATAAACATGGAAAGGGAAACCTAGAAATTAAAGCGTACATAAAAGAGGAAATGCTAGTTTTTATAGTGAAAGATGATGGTATTGGTATGAGTTCTGATAAGATAGTGGAAATATTAAGTAGAAAATCTCAAGTGAATAAAAACGGATTTGGTATTTACAGTTCTGTTCAGAGAATTTCGATTTTTTATAATATAGAAAACCCTTTAAGTATAACTAGCGTAATAAATGAAGGTACAGAGATAACCATAAAAGTTCCTATGGTAAAGGGGGAAGCAAATGGAGACAACTAAAGTGTTAATAGTAGATGATGAATATTTAGAGAGAGCTTTAATAAAACTTAGTGTAGATTGGGTAACACATGGCTTTGAAATAATTGGAGAAGCTGAATCAGGCGAATTAGCCTTAAGACTTATGGAAAAGAATCCACCGGATATTTTAATTACAGATATATGTATGCCCTTTATGGATGGTCTTGCGCTATGTAAAAAAGTACGTGAAAAATATGAGCATATAAAAATTATCATTATTACAGGGCATAGGGAATTTGAATATGCAAAAACAGCTATAAAGCTAGGTGTAACGGAGTTCCTTTTAAAACCAATTAATAGTGAGGAAGTTATTAAAATCGCATTGAAACTAAAAGGTGAAATTAAAGATAAGCGAAAATATTTCAATGAATATAATGCAATGAAAAAGCAATTAAGTGGAGGTTTACCTTTTATTAAACTAAATAATAACAAAAAAGTTAGTGAAACAGTGGAAAAAATCATAGCATATATTGAAGAAAATCTTACTAACAGTGATTTATCCTTAAGTACAATATCTTATAGTTTATTTATGAATTATAGTTATCTAAGTAGAGTATTTAAACAGGAAATGGAAGAAAGTATAACGGAGTATATTACAAAACTTAGGATAAATAAAAGCATTTTGTATATTAATAATACAAATTTAAAGGTTTATGAAATAGCAGAAAAAGTAGGTATTAATGATGCCCATTATTTTAGTATTTGTTTTAAAAAGCATACAGGAAAATCAATCAATGAATATAGAAATATGAAATATTTAGTAGAATAATTAACTATTTATATAGAAATTTTGAATTTAACAGAAGATTAATATATTATATAATTTCATTAAGGAGTCCTATAAGATGCTTTTATAAGTTAAATGAAAACGTTTTAAGGGTACCAATTTGTGAATGAATTAAAGGGGGACTATTAATGAATAAGCTTCTAAAAAGAACTTTTACAGGATTATTAACAGCTTCATTACTTGTGACTTTAGTAGGATGTGGGAAATCAAATTCAAACGCAACTAAGGATGCCACTGTGGTAAAGGATACACAGATAACGCTAAATGTATGGCACCAATGGAGCAATGATTCAAATGACTTAAAGAAAATATACGATGCAGCAGTTTTGAAATATCAGACGGAACATAAAAATGTAACTATAAAAACAGATACTTTAGATACAGAAGCATATAAAACAAAGATAAACACAGCCTTTGCAGGCAATACTTCAGCAGTAGACGTTTTTTACTACTTGGGTGGAGGAAAAGCAAGGAAATTAGCAGAATCAGGTAAATTACTACCACTAGATGAATATGTAAAGGATGGCACATTAGATAAAATTATCCCAGGTTCAACAACAGCATTTCAATATAATCAAAAGACTTATTCATTACCAATGTTTTCATGGAACATGGTTTTATATTGTAACAAAGAATTGTTTGATAAAAATGGGGTAAAAATTCCTACAACTTACGATGAGCTATTAGATGCAAGTAAGAAATTATCAGCAAAGGGAGTGCTTCCACTCGTGGTGGGCGCTAAAGATGGATGGAATGCTGCGTTTGTTTACGAAGCGTTAGCATTAAGAGAAGTAGGAGCTGAAAAGATAAATGCAGTTTTAAGTGGCAGTGCAGCTTTCGATGATCCAGGTTTTGCAGAAGCAGCTAGAAAATTAAGTGAATTAAGTGCAGCTGGAGCTTTTGGAAAAAGCCCACTCGCTACATCACACGATGAAGCAGATGCTACCTTTATTGCAGGTAAAGCAGCTATGAGACTCATGGGAAGTTGGCTTGCAGGTAACGTGTATACAAACAAAGATACTGCAGTTAAAGATAAGATTGTTGCAGCTAAAATTCCTATGTCATCAGGAAAAGGTAATACAGATGAATTTGCAGGTGGATTTATAGAATCCTTCTGGGTAAATGCAAACACAAAATATAAAGATGAGTCAGTCCAGTTTACAAAATATATAAATGAAGCTATGGGTAAAGGTGCTGCAGAAAATAGTCTTGGTTTCTCAGGATGGAAAGGTGAAATAGACAACAGTAAATTAAATCCTCTAACAATCCAAATAGCTGAGCAAGTTAAAACTTCAAAAGCAAGTGTTCTAGCTTGGGATACTTCACTTGATGAAGCACCAACTACTGCTCACTTAGAAGCAGTTCAAGCTCTATTTAATAGTAAAATCACCCCTAAAGAATTCATGAAAATTCATCAAGAGGCATTACAGAAATAAAATAATATATTAATCACACAATTTTAATCTAGGCTGTCACCCTAAAATACATAGAATAGGGGACAGCCTATATTAATAAAAATTTTATGGGTTGAGGTGATATTTTGAATAAGCTAATGTATAATAAAAAAGCTATTGCTGTGTTTTTAGTTCCAACATTTATCATATATTTTTTAGTAGTGTTATTACCTATAGTTATAACTGCCTATTATGGTTTGTTTAAATATAATGGTATGGGTAGCATGGAATTTATAGGACTTCAAAATTATAGCAAATTAATTTTATCTGATCCAGTATTTCAAAAATCCATTATTAATTCATTAAAACTTGTGGCTGCATCACTATTTATTCAGCTACCAATTGCCTTGGTACTGGCAATGATACTTGCAAGGGGAGTAAAATTTGAAGAATTTTTTAGAACGATTTATTTTATTCCTGTGGTTATTTCAAGTATGGTTATTGGACAATTATGGATGAAAATTTTCAATGGGGACCATGGTTTATTAAATGAATTTCTTAAGTCAATTGGTCTTGGTAAGTATGCTTTACCTTGGCTAGGAAGAGAGGATACTGCATTTTTAGCAACCGTGATTCCCGGAGTATGGCAATATATAGGCTATCACATGCTAATATTATATGCAGGAATAAAATCCATTTCAGAGGATGTTTATGAGGCTGCGAGGATTGATGGAGCAAATGCAATTCAGACTGCCTTCAAAATAACCCTGCCATTGCTTATGCCTATATTAAAAGTGTGTGTAACATTTTCAGCCATAGGTTCACTTAAAGCTTTTGATTTAGTATATATTATGACTGGTGGCGGACCATTCCATTCGAGTGAGGTGCCAAGCACCGTTATGTACGCAAACTTATTTAAAAAAGGTGCATATGGATATGGTAGTGCACAAGCGTTTTTTATTATACTTGAGTGTTTGATTATGAGTCTTGTAGTGCAAGCAATGTTTAAAAAGTCAGAAGATTCAGCGTCAGCACTATAAGTTAGGAGGTTTGAAAATGAAGAAGAAAATAAAGTGGAAATTATCTTCAATTATTTTGATGATTATATTATTTGGGATTGCTATTATTCAACTATATCCACTATTATGGATGATAATGTTTTCGCTAAAGGATAATACTGAAATTTTTTATACTAACATAGCGGGGATTCCAAAGATATTTAGATGGGAAAATTATAGCGGTGCCCTTATCAATGGGGGACTATTAAAATACTTTTCAAATAGTGTGTTCTATACTGTAGTTACAGTAGTGGTTTCAGGGCTTTTAAGTTCCATGGCGGCCTATGCTATAGCTAGAATGAAGTGGAAATATAATAATATAGTAATGTCCCTTTTCCTTTTAGGAATTATGGTGCCTATTCATGCAGCTTTACTACCACTATTTATAGTGCTTACCAAGTTAAAGCTTCTAGACTCTTATTCAGCATTGCTAATTCCATATATTGCCTTTGCACTACCAATGAGTATTTTAATATTGGTAAGCTTTTATAAATCCATACCAAAGGAGCTAGAAGAGGCAGCATATATTGATGGGTGCAATGTTTATATGGCTTTCTTTAGGGTTATTTTCCCTGTAGTAAAACCTGCTCTCGCTACTATTTCAATATTTACATTTTTAGGTACTTGGAATGAATTAATGTTCGCAAATACCTTTGTTAACAGTGGTAAATATAGAACTTTAACAGTAGGAATAATGTCACTAGCCGGTCAATATGCCACAGACTGGGGAATGATTGGTGCAGGTATGGTAATTGCAACGCTTCCAACAGTAATAATATATATACTTTTAAGCAGACAAGTTCAGGAAAGTCTTATTTCTGGTGCTATTAAAGGTTAATATTACAGCACCTGAGGGAATTATCTAAGGAAGGAGCGGATAGATATGTGCAATAGCAATAGAAGTGGTTTGCAATTTACTTCAGCACAGGGAGAATTTAAATTAGTGAACGCAGATAATACAAGTTATTTGTATTTTCCATTAACTAATGAGGGTGGAATGATGTCCTCAATTACTCCGCTATTGCAGGGAGATATTAAAACAAATCAAAACACTTTTTTAATGGCTCCAGTTTCATCGGAGGACCTACATAATTCAAGATCCGGTAGAAACTTTTGGCTATTTATAGAGGGCTATGGACCTTGGTCATTAATGGGCAGTTCACCAACTCAGATATCAAAGCACTTCCAGGCTGAAAGTGAAGAAACTGTTATTGTAGAAGCCGGCTTTCTATGGCATAGAGTTATAAGAGAAAATTTAAAAATTGGTATAAAAGCAGACATAACTAGCTTTGTACCACAAGGGCTAGATAATGTAGAGCTAATGAAAGTCACAGTTACAAATGTTCAAGATAAAGCTATAGAGTTTACGCCTACAGCGGCTATGCCTATATTTGGACGTTCAGCAGATAATATAAGGGATCATAGACATGTAACTTCTCTATTACAGAGAACTTATACTAGCGATTATGGCGTTATGGTAAAGCCAACTTTATCCTTTGATGAAAGAGGTCACAAAATAAACAATATTGTGTATTCCGTACAAGGAGTAGAGGATAATGGAAATGCTCCTATAGGTTATTTCCCGGAAGTTGAAGGATATATTGGTGAGGGTGGCAACTTAGAATGGCCTGAGGCTATTGTGAGGAATAGTGAGAATTATTACAAGGCTAATGAAATCCTAGAGGGATACGAGGCTTTAGGTGGTCTGCGATTTAAAAATATAAAACTTCAAAAAGGTCAGTCAAAGACATATATTATATCAATGTCTATTAGTGGAGATGAAGTTGAGGCACTAAATTACAGAAAGAAATATTGTGCATTATCTACTTTTGATTTGGCTTTTGATGAAAATAAGAAACATTGGCAAGAAAAAATAAATAAACTTTCCTTCAAATCTGGAGATGAAATTTTTGACAACTGGATGAAATGGGTTGCTCTTCAACCTATCCTACGACGGATATATGGATGCTCATATTTACCTCACCATGACTATGGAAGAGGGGGAAGAGGATGGCGAGATCTATGGCAGGATTGTCTTGCACTATTAATTATAGAACCAGAAGGAGTAAGGACTGTTTTACTTAACAACTATGCAGGGGTAAGAATAGATGGTAGTAATGCTACTATTATTGGGGCTAAACCTGGAGAATTTATTGCTGATAGAAATAATATTGCAAGAATCTGGATGGATCATGGAGCGTGGCCTTTCCTAACTACAAAGCTGTATATAGAGCAAAGTGGTGATATAGAATTTTTACTTCAGGAGCAAGTGTATTTTAAGGATAAACAAATTAAAAGATGCACTGATATTGATAAAAATTGGAAGGATGAATATGGAAATAAACTTAAGAATATTAAGGGTGATATTTATAGAGGTACAATTTTAGAACATATATTAATTGAAAATTTAACCCCGTTTTTTAATGTAGGAATGCATAACAATATTAAGTTAGAGGGAGCAGACTGGAATGACGGATTAGATATGGCATCTGATAAAGGAGAAAGTGTTGCTTTTACTGCTTTTTATGGAAGTAATTTAATTGAGATTAGCAATTTACTACAAGCATTGAAAAATAAAGCCTCCGTTAATTATATAGAGATAGCTTCTGAAATTGTAGAGCTTTTTGATTCACTAGGTGAAGAAATTGATTATGGGGACGTTTCACAAAAACTCCAGTTGTTAAACAAATATTATAATAAATGCATTAATAATATTTCAGGAGAAAAAATGAAAATCCATATAGATAATATTATAAGTGACCTTAGAAGAAAGGGGAATTGGACAATAAACCATGTGAGAAAAAATGAAATAATAAAAAATAGAGAGGGTTATGAATGGTTTAATGGATACTATGACAATGATGGTAATAGAGTAGAGGGCGACAATGACCTAGGAGTAAGGATGATTTTAACTGGTCAAGTGTTTACTATTATGGGTAATGTGGCTACAGATGAGCAGATAGATAAGATTATTGAAGCAAGCAACAGATATTTAAGAGATGAAGAGGTTGGAGGATATAGACTTAATACTAATTTTAATGAGGTTAAGTTAAATATGGGAAGACTTTTTGGATTCGCCTATGGACATAAAGAAAATGGTGCAATGTTTAGTCATATGTCAATTATGTACGGCAATGCCCTTTATAAAAGGGGATATGTCAAGAGTGGATTTGAGGTTATAAATTCTATATACAAGCATTGTGTAGATTTTGATAAAAGTAGGATATATCCTGGAGTACCTGAATATATTAACCAAAAGGGAAGAGGTATGTACAATTATTTAACGGGCTCAGCTAGTTGGTTGCTTTTAACATTGCTTACTGAGGTATATGGAGTGAAGGGTAGCATGGGAGACTTAGTAATTCAGCCTAAAATATTGAGAGAGCAGTTTGACAAATCAGGTGAAGTAGATGTTTCAACGATTTTTGCTGGAAAAACTTTAAATATTTGTTATAAGAACATTAATAATGTGGAATTTGGTGAATATAAAGTTGGTAAGGTAAAAATTAATGGTGAAAACATAGAATATATAAATGAAGAGAGTAAGGCTATAATAAGTAGAACTTTAATAGAAGCCTTACAAAGTGATAAAGCGCATCAGCTAAAAGTTGAGTTATTATAGCAATTACTGCACAGAGTTAAAAGTGATATCTATATAATAATATTTAATAAGTGATTTTGTTACTTCTTTATAAGAGGCAACATTTCTTTTATATAAGAATAATAAGTTGGAGGTGCTACCTTGGAGATAAACGAAAGCCTTTTAGAAATAAAAGAGTATGGGGGTGATGGTTATATGCCTATGATTGACTATGGTAATTGGAGAGTTGCCATCTTAAAATATTGTGATGAATTGCTTCCAGAAAACATTATTAAGATGCAAAAGCATAATGATACAGATGAGGTATTTGTGCTTTTAAAAGGTAAATTCATACTTTATATAGGGGATGGTGACGATATGGTAGAAAATGTATACGCCAAGGAACTACAGCCTTTAAAAATGTATAATGTAAAAAAAGCTACTTGGCACACTCATAGCTTAAGTGAGGATGCAGTGGTATTAATTATAGAAAACCAAAATACAGAACTTAGTAATTCACCAGAAACCCAGTTAACATTAGGACAAAGGGGGAAAATAATAGAACTAAGTAATGTGAAAGCAAAATAGAAATATTGTTACAATAAAGAGTTAAATGAACCTTTAAAAATAGAGCAAGCGTTAATTAATTAAATACTGAGGTATTAAAATTTTAACATAAAGAAAGACTCCAAGAATAGTTATATCCTTGGAGTCTTTTCTTTATTTTAAAATTTTATTTAAATTCTAAAGTACTAGTATCAAGCCAGGTCCATTCAGGTTTAAAAACTTTTATATCATCTACAAGTTGGAATAATGCCAAATCAGCTTGTTTTGCCTCTAGCATTATATCTAAATCAACTCCTAGTGGAATACACTTTTCAATAAACTCGATGAAAGTTGCTGGATCAATGTTATCGGCATGCTTTTTATCTTTTTCTCCAGTTTTAGGGGTAGAAAAATGTATTTTAACTGGTAGAAGTTCGTTTTCCCAAGTGGAAAATATGTCTTTTAACATAGGTTCTAGTTCATCGCCACCGTTGTTGCAGTTATGATGATGTACATCAAGTACCATTGGCACATTTATTTCTTTGCATATGTTTAATACTTCTTTTGTAGTAAAGCTTTTATCATCATTTTCAAATACTAATAATTTTGTTATTTCTTTTGGTAAGTTATTATAATTCTTAAAGAATCTTTCTGTAGCAGCTAGTTTCCCGCCTTCTTTACCTCCGATGTGCAATATCATTTTTCCTAAGGGATAATTAATGTCCTGGAAAAAATTTGCATGGAACATAAGATTTTTTTCAGTAGCCTTTATTACTTCTTCCTTAGAACTATTTATAACATTAGATTCATCAGGGTGCATATCAACTCTTAAATTATTATTGTTTATATAATTTCCAAGCCAATCAAAATCCATTTTTAAAATTCTTCTGAACTCCCAATCCGTAACTTCAGGATGAGTAGCTAGAGGTATTAGTGCAGAAGTTATTCTATAAAAGTGAACATTGTTTTTTACAGTGTATTCTAAAATTTTATATAAATCATTGACGTTTGATACCGCTACCTTTTGAAGTTTTTCGAGTTTATCTCTATCCGTGGATTGTTTAGTATATGTAGAAAAAGTTACTGTGCTAGCAGAAGTTATTTTTGCTGCTTTTAAAGCAGTAGCTACGTAGCCTAATCTTATTTGCATAATATCACTCCTCATATAATTTAGTTATACCAATGAATATAAATTAAATAATTACTTGCGCAGCTGTTTTCATTTTCTAAGCTGCAATATTAACGACTTCAGAAGGAGAGATATACTCCAACTGAAGTTCTATCTTTGTTGAGTATATCTCTCACTCGTGGAATATAGGGGGATGTCCTTCTGAAATGTCGTTAAAACATTTCTACTAACGGATATTCTTTAATATATTTTAATTATTGCTCAATCGTATGAAAATTATAATATCCTAGAATAAGTATATTTTTTGCAATTCTACCCATGATGAAGATAACTTTAAAATATTGTACAAAATATTTTAAGTCAGGGTATAAAATATACTAATAAAAGTGTTACATATAAAGCTCCATATCATCAAAGCCATAACAATATTTAAAATGTTTGTTAAAAACATCTTATTAAATAAATATAATATTTGAATAGATGTTAGAATAAACCCTATGTTTAATCATATCACATAACTATAGTGTGTGTAAAATAATATACAAATAATCAAATAAATATTTGCATATTTTGATGAGATTCACTAAAAAAACATGAAAAATATAAATATCAAAGGCATTATTGCTATAAAACATTTAAATTATAGATTTTTCTGTTAAAATCATATAGTATTAATGAGGACAGTTAAAATTATTAGAATGTTGGTAAAATTATTAATGGAGGTAAAGACATGGCAGATATTAAATATGAAATAAAAGAAACACTAGGAGAATTGTCAGAAGATGGTAAAATATGGAGAAAAGAATTAAATCTTATAAGTTGGAATGATAAGGAAGCTAAGTACGATATTAGAGATTGGTCCCCAGAACATGAGAAAATGGGAAAAGGGATTACACTATCTAAAGAAGAACTTATAAAGCTTAAAGGATTGCTTAATGAGATGAACCTGTAACAAATATAAGGTATATGAAAACAAGGTGTGGTAATTTTACCATCCCTTGTTTTTTTATATAGAAAATCGCAGGGCCTCATTTGTTAATTATATATGTGAAAAACTATATTGTTTAAAAAATAACATACTTTTACACTTCTCATATTTTAATAATGATAAAATGCGAATTAAAAAATACCACGAATAAACCTGTAATTGACTATATGTAAAGGTTTGCAAGCATCTAGTAATTGTGAATGAATAATAAGATATGTTGAAAATTATAAAAAAAGTGTTTACAAAGATGAAAACATTGTGATATAATTAACACACAACAAGGAACTAATATATAAAATAAAAACTACTCTGAAATATTAAATAAAAAATTACTTCAAATCAATAAACAAATAAATTATTATTATAAAAGTTGACCATTAATGTAATCTATTATTATGAAAGAGGTGTAGCATATGAAAGTAACAAACGTAGAAGAATTAATGATTAGAATAAAAGAGGTTAGAAGTGCTCAAAAGGAGTTTTCTACTTATTCTCAAGACCAGGTAGATGAAATATTTAGACAAGCAGCAATGGCTGCAAATAATTCAAGAATTGATTTAGCAAAGATGGCAGTAGAAGAAACAGGTATGGGAATTGTAGAAGACAAGGTTATAAAAAACCATTTTGCTTCAGAATATATATATAATCAATATAAAGATGAAAAAACTTGTGGAGTTATAGATGTAGATAAATCTTTTGGTATTACAAAAATCGCAGAACCAATAGGAGTTGTAGCTGCCATTGTGCCAACTACAAATCCAACATCTACAGCAATATTTAAAGCTCTTATATCGTTAAAAACTAGAAATGGTATCATTTTCTCCCCACATCCAAGAAGTAAAAAGTCCACTATTGCAGCAGCTAAAATAATACTGGATGCAGCAGTTAAAGCGGGCGCTCCAAAAGGAATAATAGCGTGGATAGATGAGCCCTCAGTAGAACTATCACAAGTAGTTATGAGAGAATCAGATATAATACTTGCAACAGGTGGCCCGGGAATGGTTAAAGCTGCTTATTCTTCAGGAAAACCAGCTATCGGAGTTGGCGCAGGAAATACACCAGCAATTATTGATGAAACAGCTGAAATTAAAATGTCTGTAAACTCGATTTTACTTTCTAAGAGCTTTGATAATGGGGTAATATGTGCTTCAGAACAATCAGTATTAGTTATGGAAGAAATATATGATGAAGTTAGGAAAGAGTTTTCTGAAAGAGGAGCTTATATCCTTAAAAAAGCGGAAGTAGACAAAGTAAGAAAAATAATATTAACTAACGGATCATTAAATGCAAATATAGTAGGTCAATCTGCATTTAAGATAGCAGAAATGGCAGGAGTGAAAGTTCCTGAAGAAACAAAGGTAATTATAGGAGAAGTTGAATCTGTAGAACTTGAAGAAGCATTTTCACACGAAAAATTATCTCCAGTGCTTGCTATGTATAAGGTTAAAACTTTTGATGAAGCACTAACAAAAGCAGAAAGACTTGTTGAACTTGGAGGCTTTGGACATACATCATCATTATACACTCACAGAACTAAGTCTGCAGATAGAATAGCTAAGTTTGGTGCAACCATGAAAACAGGAAGGGTTATAGTAAACATGCCGGCGGCTCAAGGCGCTATAGGTGATCTATACAACTTTAAGCTAGCTCCTTCATTAACCCTGGGTTGTGGATCATGGGGTGGAAACTCCGTATCAGAAAACGTGGGAGTTAAACATTTATTAAATGTGAAGAGTGTAGCTGAGAGGAGAGAAAACATGCTTTGGTTTAGAGTTCCAGAAAAAGTTTATTTTAAATATGGTAGTCTTGGAGTAGCATTAAAAGAATTAAAGGACATGAACAAGAAAAAAGCATTTATAGTAACTGACAAGGTTCTTTATGACCTAGGATACGTTGACAAAGTTACAAGCATTTTAGAAGAAACTGGAGTAGAATTTAAAATATTCTATGATGTAGAACCGGACCCAACTCTTGCTATAGCAAAAAAAGGTGCTAAAGAAATGGAAATATTTAAGCCAGATACAATAATAGCACTTGGTGGTGGCTCACCGATGGATGCAGCTAAAATCATGTGGGTAATGTATGAGCATCCTGAAGTAAGATTCGAAGATTTAGCTATGAGATTTATGGATATCAGAAAGAGAGTATATCCTTTCCCTAAAATGGGTGAAAAAGCTATGATGGTTTCAATACCAACTTCAGCAGGAACAGGTTCAGAGGTTACTCCATTTGCAGTAATTACCGATGAGAAAACAGGAGTTAAATATCCATTAGCTGATTATGAGTTAACTCCAAATATGGCCATAGTAGATGCAGAACTTATGATGAATATGCCAAAGGGACTCACGGCAGCTTCTGGTATAGATGCATTAACTCATGCTATAGAAGCCTATGTATCAGTACTTGCATCGGAATATACTAATGGAATGGCTTTAGAAGCAATGAGATTAATATTCAAGTATTTACCACAAGCTTATAATGAGGGTACAACTAATATAAAAGCAAGAGAAAAAATGGCTAGTGCATCAACAATGGCTGGTATGGCTTTTGCAAATGCTTTCCTAGGAGTATGTCATTCCATGGCACATAAATTAGGTTCAGAGCATCATGTACCACACGGTGTTGCTAATGCATTACTAATCAATGAAGTTATAAGATTCAACGCTGTAGATAACCCAAGAAAACAAGCAGCCTTCCCACAATATAAATACCCAAATGCTAAGTGGAGATATGCAAGAATGGCTGACTATTTACAACTAGGTGGAAACACAGAAGATGAAAAAATAGAATTATTAATTAAAGCTATTGATGAATTAAAAGCTAAAATTAACATCCCTATGACAATAAGTGAAGCAGGCGTTTCTAAAGAAAAATTCTATGCTACCTTAGATCATATGAGTGAGCAAGCTTTTGATGACCAATGTACAGGAGCTAATCCAAGATATCCATTGATTAGTGAACTTAAGCAAATGTATATAAATGTCTTTGAAAAATAAATTTACTAATTTGATAAACTTTAAAAGTCAATCTTAAGAAGTTTATTCAACTTATATACAAAAAAAGCAGCAGTGCATGAAAATGCATTGCTGCTTTTTAAATTATACAATACTTTTTCTTATATTATTCTATAACAAATTTATAATTTGTTTTTCATTGGAAGCCCAATGGTTATCTTTGTTCCCATTTCAGGTCTGCTTTCTACTACAATGGAGCCATTATTCTTGCCAATAATCCATTTTGCTATAGATAAACCAAGTCCTGTTCCACCACTTTCTTTTGTTCTTGACTTGTCACATCTATAAAACCTATTGAAAATAAAGGGAAGATCTTCTTTAGGGATACCTATTCCTGTATCTATAATTTCGATCAATAGAATCTTCTTTTTAATATAGCTATTTAACACAATAGTTCCACCCTTTGGAGTATACTTTATGCTATTATCTATAAAAACCCTTAATGCCTGCTTAAGTAGTTTTTTATCTGCATAAATAGAAGCTTGTTCATTCACATCAGATTTTATTTCATGGAGAATATCAATTAATTTCGTTTCTTTTATGATTTCATCTATCAATTCATTAATATAAAAATACTCTTTTTCTATTTTTTGAGTATTTTTATCACTTCTAGCAAGGAATAAAAGCTTTTCTACTAACAGTTGCATATCCTCAGCTTCACCCTTGATAGCGGTTATAGACTCCTCTAGCACTTCTTTATCATCTTTTCCCCAGCGGTATAGCATGTTCGCATAGCCCTGAATAACAGAGATTGGCGTTCGAAGCTCATGAGAAGCATCTGATACAAATTGGTTTTGCTGTTCATAGGAAGTTTGAATACCATCCAGCATTTTATTAATAGTTTCAGCTAAATCTTTTAGTTCATCATGGGAAATACTAACATTTAATCTAGTATCTAAGGCATTAATTGAAATGGCTTTTGTGATTTTTGTCATGTCTTTTATAGGCAGAAGCATTTTTTTACTGGCTTTAGATCCAACACCTAATGTAACAATTAAAGAGAATATGTTTACTAGAAAAATAATTAGAGAAAAAATGCCCCAATATTCATTTTCTTTTTTAAGGCTTTTAGAAAATTGAAGGAAAAAGGTTTTATTATTTTGGGTCAGTTTAGTAGTAACAAAAACAATTTGTTGGTTTATTTCATTAATAACAGGGTAAGTTGAGGTATCTTTATTAAAAGATACCTTTGTTTTATCTTTTTGGGTAGAATAAACAAGATTTTCACTTTTATCAAAAACACTAAAGGTTACATATTCTATATTAGAAAAAATATCCACATTAAATTTCTGAATATCACTGTCTAATTTAGCATAATTAATAGCCACTGAACTATATTTAGTAAGCTCACCCTGAACTTCGTTTAGTTGAAATAACCTAAAGCCTATAATTAAACCTACACTTAACAGAAGTAGTGTAATAGAAAAAATAAGAGTGTATACTGCGGTCATTTTAAAACTAATTGAAAATCTTAACCCTTTATGAATTTCGTAAGTTAGTTTCTTTAATAACTTTGGTATAAAAATTAGTATTATTTTTATTGCCTTGAATAGAAATCGCAAGTATTGTAACATAAACTTAAAGATAAATTTTAAATTATTCATCTTTTAAAAGATACCCCACCCCTCGTACTGTATAAATAAATTTCTTGTTGAATCTATCATCTATTTTACTTCTTAAATATCTAATGTACACATCCACTACATTAGTATCACCCATATATTCATAGCCCCATACTATATCTATAATTTTATTTCTTGTAAGTACAATATTTTTATTTTCAATTAGGTATTTAAGTAAATCAAATTCCGTTTTAGTTAGGTCTATGGAGTTGCTTCTAAATGTAACCATATGTCCATCTAAGTCTAAGGACAATTCCCCAATAGATAATATATTAGTGATTCCTTTAAAAACTGGTGCTTTTTTTAATGCTGTTCTTATTCTTGCTAGTAATTCTTCAATAGCAAAAGGCTTAGTCATATAGTCATCGGCTCCTATGTCAAGGCCCATAACTTTATCCATTATCTCATCTTTTGCAGTAAGCATTATAACGGGAACCGCAGACACTAGCCTTAGTCTTCTTAATACTTCTAGGCCGTTTAGTGAAGGTAGCATAATATCAAGAATTATTATATCAAAAATTTCGTTAATAGCTTTATCTAAGCCCTCTCGTCCGTCATGACATTGATAAACGGTATAGCCCTCATAGGCTAATTCTAGCTCAAGAAATCTTGCTATTTTTATTTCATCCTCAATTATTAAAATTTTTTGTCCACTCATATATACATTAACCCCCAAAATATATTATATTACCCCCCAACTATCGCACTTAATTTCTCTATGCAGTAATATAGAACGATTATGTGCGAAAGTTGAGTTAATTACCATAGTTTTATTATATATTATTTTGTATATAATTGCAGACATTCGATTTTATATTTTTATTTAAATTTTACTGTTATAAAAGAACAACCTACATTGATAAAATGTAGGTTACTAGGGCATTATTCAGTTTTCATTTCTTCTGTAATTTTTGTAGTTACTTTATTGATAGCAACGGACATCTTATCAAAAACTTTATTTATTTCTAAGTTTTCACTATTTTTCTTTTGAATTCTTATTTTATGGTTAGTTACCAAAGCATATATTATTGCTGCAATTGCTAATGGAGTAGCCACTATACTTATTATAATACCTAGGGTTACAGAAATATTTAATACAACATTATCATCCTTTTTAACTATTAATTTTGTTTCGTTGCCTTTTTTAATAAGCTTCTTTACACTCTTAAAGAATTTGCTTTCACTGGAAGGAGTCTCTTCTGGCTTAATCTTGTTTTGTTTTTCAAGATATACTATTGCCTCTATAAGGTTTCCTGCATTTTGCTCTAAGGCGTTTTTAGCATCCTCATAACTTACATTAGCTCTTTTTCTTAACTCATCAATTTGCTCTAAATTTATTGACATTTAAATTCCTCCTAATTTTTATTTGGGTTGTATAAGAATTATTTGCTTTCTATGTTTTTATTATATAATGCACGGATTAAAGCATTATTAGTAGGAGATTAGAATTGCATTAGAAATATCTTTCCGTGATATTAATAAAAGTGATATATTTAGAGTGAGAATTAATAATAGAATATATTTCAATGTGTAAATTATAGACTTACTTTGGAAAGGATAGATAAACATGAAATTTTTATTAGCTCCTGATTCCTTTAAGGAAAGTATGACAGCAAAAGAAGCAGCAGACGCTATGGAAAGAGGAATTAAAAAGGTTATTCCATATGCAGAATGCGTTAAGGTTCCCATGGCTGATGGTGGAGAAGGGACAGTTCAGTCTCTTGTAGATGCAACTGAAGGCGAACTATATAAAGTGCTAGTTAAAGGACCTCTTGGTGATGAAGTTGAAGCTACATTTGGAGTACTTGGGGATAAAAAAACAGCAGTAATTGAGATGGCTAGCGCTAGTGGGTTACACCTTGTGCCTAGAGAAAAAAGAAATCCTCTTTTAACTACAACTTATGGTACAGGAGAATTAATTAAAGCCGCTCTGGATAAGGGAGTTAATCATTTGATTATAGGAATAGGTGGTAGTGCTACAAATGATGGAGGAGCAGGAATGATACAAGCACTTGGTGGAAAGCTTTTAACCCTGGATAATGAAGAAATTAATTTAGGAGGTGGATATTTAAATCTTCTTCATAAGATAGATTTAGAGGGACTAGATAAAAGACTAAAAGGTATTAAGATTGAAGTAGCTTGTGATGTTAATAATCCCTTAACAGGAAAAAATGGTGCGTCACATGTTTTTGGACCGCAAAAGGGCGCCACTGACGATATTGTGAAAATTTTAGATGAAAATTTAAGTCATTATGCAAAAACTATAAAAAAGCAGTTAGGAATGGATATTGAGGGTATTCCCGGAGCAGGAGCAGCGGGTGGGCTAGGTGCAGGACTGCTAGCTTTCTTCAGCGCAGAACTTAAAAGGGGAATAGAATTAGTTACGGAGCATACTAAACTTAAAGAGAAAATGCTATATGCAGATTATGTGTTTACTGGAGAGGGAAGCATTGATGCGCAAACACTTTATGGAAAAACACCTCTTGGAGTGGCTTTAATAGCCAAAGAATATAATATACCTGTTATAGCATTTGCAGGACGTATAGGTGATGGAATAGTGGATTTATATGAGCATGGAATAAATTCAATAATAGGCATATTATCAGAAGCTGATACAATTGAAAAAGCACTTAAAAAAGGTCCAGAAAATATTGAAAGAACTTGTGAAAATATAGCAAGAATTATCTTGCTTTGCAATTCACAAAGGTCAAAGGACAAATAGGGCTTATTTTTACTCTAACTAATAGAAATAAAAGAAAATAGTTCTTAATATGATTTAGTATCTTATTAAGAACTATTTTACTATTTTTTGTTAAATGAAAAATTCACAATTATTCACTCTTAACTGTCAAATCTCCACTGTATCTAAAGCAGCTTGCAATATGGTCATTTATTATGCCTGTAGCTTGAAGATGAGCATATGTTATGGTTGAACCTAAGAACTTAAAACCACGCTTTTTTAAATCCTTGCTAACCTTATCTGATAAATCAGAGGTTGCGGGAACATTTGCAATACTGTCCCATTGGTTTATTAGAGGTTTATTGTCTACAAAAGCCCATATGTAATTATCAAAACTACCAAATTCCTCTTGAATTTTAATAAACATCACAGCATTATTTATGGAAGCTGCTATTTTAAGTTTATTCCTAATAATGCCTTCATTTTGAATAAGCTCAATTACTTTTTCATCATCGTATTGTGCTACTTTATTAAAATCAAAATCATCATAGGCTTTTCTATAGTTTTCTCTTTTTCTAAGTATGGTAATCCAGCTGAGTCCCGCTTGAGCAGATTCAAGAATTAGAAACTCAAAATGCTTTCTATCTTCGTGGACGGGTACCCCCCATTCCTCATCATGATATTTCATATATAGTGGATCATTTCCACACCAATCGCATCTAATCAATTTGCTACACCTCTTTCAAAAGTTATTAATCTAACTTTATCATATATATCATAATTATTTCAATATTTCATCTCCAGTTTTAATCTTTGAGGTTTGTACTAAAATAACACCTCCTAAAATGACTACAGTAGATAATACTACACCTATGGAAATAGGCTCCTTTAAAATTAGTGCTCCAAGCAAAACCGCTACAAGTAATAATAGGCACATACAAATAAATAAATTTGTTAATTGTTAAAATTTGCAATAGGAATTATGTGTCTAAATATGGTATAATATCTACTTATGAGTTAAAAATATATTTAAGTTATGCTTAAAAATTATATATGAAACAAGAGAGGAAGTTAAAATGAGTAACATAAAATTTGAGGAATTTAATATTAGTGAAGAAATATTAAAAGCAATTGTTAATTTAGGATATAAAAACCCTTCAGAGGTTCAAGCTGCAGTAATACCTATAGCGCTAAAAGGTAAGGATATTATAGTAAAATCACAAACAGGTAGTGGAAAAACAGCAGCTTTTGCTATACCACTTTGTGAAAGTGCAGACATAGAGGAAACAGAGCCTCAAGCACTTGTATTAACCCCTACTAGAGAACTAGCGCTTCAAGTAAGTCAGGATATAACACAAATCGGTAGGTATAAAAAAATTAGAGCTATAGCTGTTTTTGGTAAACAACCTATAGCAATGCAAGTTAAACAGTTAAAGCAAAGAGTACACGTAGTAGTAGGTACCCCTGGAAGAACCTTAGATCATATTGAAAGAGGTACTATTAATTTAGCTAAAGTAAAATATTTAATATTAGATGAAGCAGATGAAATGCTTAGCATGGGATTTATAGAACAAGTAGAAGAGGTTATTAAGGCTGTTCCTAAAAATAGGGTTACTATGTTATTCTCAGCCACAATACCAGAATCTATTGAAGCAATTTGTGTTAAATACATGGTGAGTCCCGTTAAAATAGAAATAAACCCTGAGAATTTAACCGTGGATAAAATTGATCAAGTTTGCTATGAAGTAGAGGAAGATAAGAAATTTAGTGCCCTTAAGAGAATACTTTATATTGAGAGTCCAGATTCTTGCATAGTATTTTGTAGAACAAAAGAAAATGTTGATGCAATAACTGCTCAAATGAAAAATCGTTATTATTCATGTATTAAGATACATGGAGGCATGCTTCAAAATGATAGATTAGATGCCATGGAAAGATTTAAAAAAGGTGAATTTAGATTTTTAGTGGCTACAGACGTTGCTGCTAGAGGAATTGATGTTGAAAGCATAACTCATATTATAAATTATGATTTACCACTAGAAAAAGGTAATTACGTACATAGAATAGGTAGAACAGGGCGTGCAGGAAAAAAAGGAAAAGCTATAACCTTTGCCACACATTATGAAAATAAATTTCTGCATGCCATAGAAGAGTATATTGGTATGGAGATACCTAAAGCGGCAGTTCCATCAAAAGAAGAATCAGAGCCTTACAGGCAGGCCTTTTACGAAAAGCACGATACTAAGCCTATTCTTAAAAAGACTAAAGCCTCTAATTTTAGTAGTGATATAATGAAATTATATCTCAGCGCAGGTAAAAAGAAAAAAATAAGGACTGTAGATATTGTAGGAACCATATGCAATATTGAAGGGGTTAGTTCTGAGGATATAGGCATTATAGACATTCAAGATAATTTCTCTCATGTAGATATTATGGGCGGAAAAGGCAAATTGGTATTAGAAACCCTTAAAACATCAACAATAAAGGGAAAAGCTATTAGGGTAGAAAAAGCAAATAAATAGTAATTATTATGTACCTATAGTGGATACATGTAATAAAGGATGAGGCGGATAATCAGATTATCTACCTCATCTTTTATTAGCTATTGAAGAAAAATAACTAATAATTATTAAAAAATTTAATCTGGTTTATATTGAGAATAAAATGTTTACATGTTACAATAATATAAGATTTTACTAAAGTTATCCAAAGTTTTTTCATGTTATTTTGTAATAATTCGTTAAGAAAAGAGGGGTTCGCTTGAATATTGTTATCGTTGGCGCAGGAACAGGTGGGTGTGAAATATTAAGTTCACTAATTCATTTAGAAGATATAAAAATTGAAATGATTATTGACAAAAATTTAAATGCTCCAGGCATGGAACTCGCTAAAACTTTGAAAATTGCTTTTTCACAAAATGTAGAAGATATTAATGTAAACAAAACAGATATTATTATTGAAGTTACAGGGAATGAGAACTTAAGGAATATTTTAAAAGAAAAGTTTGAAAATAAATGTACTATAATTGATTCAAAATCAGCGCTTTTGTTTAGTATGCTAGTAAAAAAAGATGCACAGCGAGCTGAAAAAATAAACAAAGACATAAACATTATTAAAGGTACTTCAGAAATAATTCAAAGTGAATTAAATGATATTTCTTCCTCCGTAAATAATATTCACGATGTTAGTGCTAATTTAATGAATTCAATAAATTTATCTAAACAACATATAGCAGAAAGTGATAAGATTATTAAGTATTTTAATGATATATCCAAGCAAACAAAGATTCTAGGTATAAACGCATCTATTGAGTCAGCAAGAGCAGGAGAGCATGGTAAAGGTTTCTCTGTGGTTGCTATGGAAGTTCAAAAATTAGCAAACAATAGCGGAGAATTTGCAAAAGAAATAAACCTTATATTAACAAAATTATCAAAGGAAATAACAAATATTAATAATGAAATTAACAATATTGATAAGCAATCAGATATTCAAATAAATGCATCAAAAAAAGCTAATATTGCTGTAAATAAATTAGTAGATGAAACTGCGTAATAATATAAACCAATGATTTAACTAAATATCAAAGAGTGGTTGATTATTTTTCCAATAGTATACGGCTGTTCATTTAATAATAAGTCAAACCAAGTTAGATATACGAAAATTTAACTTGGTTTTTATTTTATGATTTAGAGGCTAATATTTCTAGTTTATCAAATTTGTAGAAAAATATTTCTAACATTAGAAATTATTATTCTTGCATATTAAATTCCAATATTTTCAAAAGGAGATGTGTCATGGGCATAATGAGTCTTACCGAAATAATGGATAAATCAATAGAAACTTTAAAAAGATACATAAAAACGATAGTTACTTTTAATCTTGCTTATGGGGCTCTGTGTTTTATTGGAATCATTGGGGCCATTATTGTAGGAGCAATTCTAATGGTAATAGCTCTAGGACTTAAATTAAACCATGTAGTATTGGGAATATTTTCTTTCATACTAGGTATAGGCATTTTTACTTTTGTAATGAGTTTCAAAATAGGACTAATTAAAATATCCAGTCAAGAATTCTTGGAGGGCAGAATTTATGCAAGTCAAGCTATAGGAGTCTCATTTAAAAATTTTTTTGTGGTTTTAGGAGTTTTATTAATGGAAATGATATTATTCCTTCCTATTTTTGGTGTTTTTGCTGCTATAGGCTACGTATTTTATAATGGATTTCAACAACCATTGCTATGGTTTGGAATGTATGACAACTATGAAATAAGTACAATAATTCTGATGATTATATTTGCAATACTTCTAATTTTATCTGTTCTAGCTTATATCACTATATTTTCTTTTTCATTTCATGCAGTTGCAATAGAAAATAAAGGGGTGTTTGCTGCATTAAAACGTAGTTATAATCTTGTAAAAGGAGATTACTTTAAAATATTCGGATGTATTATATTATTCAACTTAAGTGTATATGCAATTGTATATTCCCTTCAAAGTTTTTTTGGAGTAGTGGCTAGCGTAGTTTTTATGATTTTAAAGTTCTTAAATATTCAACAAGACCTTCTTTCCTTTGCTACTATGGCTTATAATTACTCCTCATGGCCTATTAGCATTTTATCATGGCTAGTTATATCTCCATTAGGTACAATTATGTTAACCTACTTGTATTACAACCAGAGATTTAAAAAAGAAGGATATGATATTACACTAAGGCTTAATAAAATACAAAAGTGTGAAGAAAAGGAGCAGTTGTGTGAAAGTACTCAGTATAATAACTCCATCTAACAAAGAGTTTGATACAACCATTAATAAGATACTTCAGGGCTCTGAATATAAACATTTAAAAAATAACTTATTAGATTTTATTACCAAAATTAAGGAGAGTATAAGTCAGTGGATAGTGAAAATAATTAAAAAAACTATTTCAAACATACCATCTCCAGATTCTGTATCAAATAATTTAGCCAATATACTAATAATTATTGGATTATTACTGATTTTTGTAATAGTTGTGATAATAATTGTAAAAGTGTGCAAAACCTTTGAAAGAAAATCAAGAATTAAAGAAATTTTAGGAGAAAAAATCAGTAACAAAACAACTCCAAGTAGTTTAAGAAGTACAGCAAAGGTCTTTGGAGAAAAGGGAGATTTTAGAGAAGCCATTAGATATGATTTTATTGCTATTTTGCTGCTCATGCATGAAAAGAATATTATATATCTTGATGAAACCAAAACCAATGAAGAAATCTACCAGTATTTAAAGAAAAATAAATTTACTATATTTTCAATATTTGAATATATAATAAATGACTTTAATTCATCCTGGTATGGGCATAAGGTTTATAATAGGGAAACCTATGATAAGGCTTTGAAAAGCATTAATCTGATTTGGAATGAGGTGATAGCGTATGAAGAAAAAAACAAATAAAGACTTAATATTATTTGTTTTAGTTGTGCCTGTATTTCTTTTTTTAGCCTTTTATATCTCTAATAGAATGGAAAAAAGCAATCCCGCATATTCTGTAGTAAATAAATCTAAAATGGGATACAGTGTGTTTTATGAAGCATTAAAGCAACTTAATTATCCAGTAGAAAAAGCGTTAGTGCCTGTGAATGAGTACCCAAATAATAGTGTACAGATAATGCCACCTGGAGGGAATTTTAATATAAATAACCAGGAGGTAAAACAATGGTTAGAAAATGGTGGAACACTGGTTTATCTTACAACAGAGAGTGATCAAAACATTGGATACGGAGCACCGGTGGAGACAAAAAACAATATAAAACAATATACATATCTTAAGGGTAGAATAATAAACGCTGATGCCGATTTTATGACAAATAAGACGCTTATTAAAGATACCGATTACGCCTACGAACTACTTAAAGAAATTAGTAATTTACCCTATGAAAAAATATATTTTAACGAATCTTATTTATTTTTATCAACTAGTACAAAATCACTGTGGGATATTACACCTATAGAAATAAAA
Source organism: Clostridium estertheticum (assembly GCF_011065935.2). NCBI lineage: Bacteria > Bacillati > Bacillota > Clostridia > Eubacteriales > Clostridiaceae > Clostridium > Clostridium estertheticum. Next base: position 2,753,119 of record NZ_JAAMNH020000001.1, read on the forward strand.
TATATAATTTATCAAATGATTATATCTTTAGCAGCATTCTTTTATTATAAGAGTAAAGGTTTTGGAAAAAAACTACCTCTATATGAGGAAGTAGAGCGAAGTGAGAACGAGTACTTGTATTCAGCCGCTTCTTTATACAGACAGGCTAAATGTTATGATTTAATGGTGGATAACTATTATAAAAATTTTTTAAAAGGATTTGTAGGTAATAGTGAAGAGTGGTTAGAGTATTGGGAAAAAGAGAAAATACCATCACTAAATCAAGCTAGAAGTGTTTATGAATTTATGAAATATAAAAAAACAAAGCCAAGGCAAAAAGAATATATTAAAATAGTAACTATGATAGAACATCTTAATAATATTTTGGATAAAAGGAGCGATACGAATTGGAAAACCTTGAAAAAGACACTACACGAAAACTTGTAGAAAAAATAAATTTAGAGTTAAAGAAAGTTATAGTAGAGCAGGATGAACTTATAGAATACTCATTAATAAGCTTATTTTCTGGGGGCCATGTACTTCTAGAAGGATTTCCTGGTGTTGCTAAGACTTTGATGGCGAGAGCACTATCTAAGACCCTGTCAGTGGATTTTAAGAGGATTCAGTTTACACCAGATTTAATGCCATCAGACGTAACAGGTACAAAGGTATTTAACATGCAAACAAGAGAATTTGAACTTAAAAAAGGTCCTATTTTTACAAACTTTATTTTAGCAGACGAAATTAATCGTACTCCTCCGAAAACACAGGCAGGACTGCTTGAAGCAATGTCTGAGAGTACTGTTTCTATTGATGGAGAGATGTTTACTCTAAATGCGCCTTTTATGATATTTGCAACGCAAAATCCACTAGAATATGAAGGCACTTATTCACTGCCAGAAGCACTTGTAGATAGGTTTATGATGAAAATCATAATTGATTATCCCTCAACTGTTGCAGAAAAAGAAATTTTAAGGCGTCACAATGAAGGATTTTCAAGTATAGATTTAGATAAGTGTGATTTACAAAGGGTTTGCACTGCAGGAGATATCTTAAAATGCAAAGAAGAAATCCAAAAGGTTAAGGTAGATGAAGCTCTTATGGAATACATAGTGAATATAGTCTATGAAACTAGAAATAATCCTATTATTGAAATCGGAAGTTCTCCTAGAGGAAGTATTGCACTACTTCAGTGTTCTAAAGCTTGTGCTGCTATTTGTGGCCGTGACTACGTAATTCCTGAGGATATAAAAAAAATGGCAATACCAACACTAAGGCACCGTATAACCTTAAAGCCAGAATTAGAGCTTGAAGGTATTATGCCAAAAGAGGTACTTATAGATATACTTTCTAAAGTAAAAGTACCCAGGTAGAGAGCTTAGGTAAAGAGTACCTAGATAGAGAGTGGGGGATAGCATTGGGTATTACTAAGCGATTTGTAATTTTGTTATGTGGTGGTATTGTGCTTCTTATATTAGCACTGTTTTTAAATAATTCCTTTACAATGCTTATAATTTATAATCTGATATGTGTTGCACTGCTAATAATTGATTACTTTATTTCCATAGATGAAAGGGATATAACTCTTTTGCGTAATGGTGATGATAAGTTGTCAATATATGAAAGTGGAATTATAAGTATTCAAGTTTTTAATAAGAGTAATTATATGCTTTATTTGGAGATTAAGGATGAAATTCCAGATTTTCATTTTGAGACTAAAACTACTACAATGAAAGGTAGGGTTATGCCTAGGGAAAAGGATGATTTTAAATACATGGTATATCCTACTAAGCGTGGAGCCTTTACTTTTGAAAATGTTCATGTTAAATGTGAAGGAAGATTGAAGCTTTGCACAAAGATATTTAAAGTAGAGATTCCTCGTGATTATAAGGTTTACCCAAACATGGAAAACCTTCGCAAATACAGGCTTAACATGTGTAATAATCGATCCTTTAAACAGGGTCAAAAAACACTAAAAACCATCGGAAAAGGTACATCCTTTGAAAGTTTAAGAGAATATGTAGCAGGGGATGAGTATAGAAAAATTAACTGGAAGGCAACTGCTAGAGGGGATAAACCAATATTAAATCAATATGAACCTGAAAAAGATCAGCACGTTCATATTTTAATAGATACTGGGCGAGCTATGAGTTATAGCGTTAGAGGTTTTAGAAAGCTTGATTTAGTTGTTAATACAGCCCTAGTACTTTCAGATATAGTGAATCAAAATGGTGATAAGTCAGGACTCATGGTATTTAATACCAAAGTAGACAATATGATAATGCCTGGAAAAGGACCGGGACATAGAGGCAAAATCATGGAGGCTCTTTACCACATTGATAATACTAATCAAACTTCTAACTATGATGAAGCTTTTTACTATTTAAAAAAAAAGGAGCGTCATAGAAGCATTGTATTCTTTTTTACAGACTTTAATACAGTAGAGGAAACTGAAAGTATACTTAAAGTTCTACCAACTATTTCAAAGAATAATCTAGTTGTTATTATTCTTATAAAAAATGAAAGCATAGAATTAATAAGTTCTTTAAAAATAAAAAACAAAGAGGATTTATTTAATAAAGGTGTTGCGCTAGAAATTATTGAAGAAAGACGCAAGATAATAAACCTTTTGAATAAAAAAGGAATTCTTTGCATTGAATGTGCACCGGAAAAACTAGAATACACAGTGGTAAATAAATATATTCAAGTTAAAAACCGCACTTATTTATAAAAAAATGGAGAAGCTCGTCCTTAGGATAAACTTCTCTAGTTATTATTTTTTTATTAAGTAGGGAATAGAAAAATATAATGTTAATATTACACCTGTTATAGCTGCAAAAATTAGTTTTGATACTTCGGAAATTTTCAGAGGAGTAAAGAAACCTTCTATAATTCCTGCAATTATAAGCATAAAGATTATACCAATTATTAGAGAAATAGATTCTTTTGCACCTTTTATAAGTGAATGTCTTCTAGAATATTCGCCAGGAAGTAATATGCTTTTAGCAATAATAAGCCCTGCAGCACCTGAAATAAAAATAGCAGTGAGCTCAATTATTCCATGAGGAAGAATAAGAGACCAATAGTTCATAGGATTACCATAAGTATAAACTAAGGCTGTTAGAGCTCCAAGTAATGCACCGTTAGAAAACAGAACATAGATTGTTCCTATTCCAAGAGTTATACCCATAACAAAAGCTTTTAAGGAAACTGAAATGTTATTTACCATAATATAACTTGACATTAAGGGATAGTTCCACTGGCCACCACCGGATTTGCCACTTTTTATAGTAGCAATTAGATTTTCAGGAAGAAATATACTAGCATTATCAACGTTCACTATAACTAATAGCATACTGAGTAGAACACCAACAGCAAAAAAAGAAAAGGAACATATTATAAACCATCTATACTCCTTTAAAAGCCTTGGAAAATCTCGAGCAATGTATTTTAATAAAATCCCTGGGGATATTTTTTTTACTGCATAAACATGGCTGTGGCATTTATTAATAAGTGAATTTAAATATGACACCACACTGCTACTCGGGTAATGAGTTCTAGCATAAGCTAAATGATGACTACTTTTCCTAAAAATACTTAGAAATTTTTTTACATCTTTAGAGGGTAGAATTTTAAGACCCTTTTTATTTATTATTGTGGAGAGTGTTTCAAGTTCTCTCCAAGTATCAGAATTTAATTTTATGAATTGTTCTTCTTTCAATATTTTCACCTCATACTTATTTTATCATATATTGTAAATATTGTAGATATTTTTTTGAAAAAGGTATTTTAAAAGAAAGAATTGGAGGGTACTATGGAAATAATTAAAATTACAACTCCAGAAAACATAGAAGTTGAATATACGCTAGCGGGGCTAGGTTCACGAACAGGCGCCGCACTTATTGATATGGTAGTTCAGGGCTTAATGCTTTTGATACTGGGAATTGCACTACTACTCATAGGCTACTTTTCTCCGAATTTTTGGGAAGAATATTATGGCTGGATTATAGGTGGAACACTACTAGTTTTCGCACTAATAAGCTATGGGTATTTTATAGCAATGGAGCTAAGCATGAATGGCATGACACTAGGTAAAAAAGTTTTTAAAATAAGAACCATCAGAAATAATGGCCAACCTATAACACTCAAACACTCTGCACTAAGAAATTTATTTAGAGTGTTTCTCGATATTTTTGGGGTAGGTGTGGTATTAATATTTTTCACAAAGCAGCATAAGCGATTAGGAGACTTTGTTGCATCAACTATTGTAGTTTCAGAAGAAAATAAAGCTCGCCCAATTACATTAGAAGGTCTAAGGGGAATTAATGAGAACTACAGGTATCTAATGTCCGCGGAAGAATATGAAATCTTAAGGGATTATGCTGCGCGTAAAAGTAGTATGGAAGATTGTGATTATTTGAAAGAACAACTAAAGACATATTTCAGGAAAAAATTTGAGCCCCAAGTAAATTCAAATGAGTGGGATGCTTTTATTGATGGATTGTAAAACTTTCAAAGATAATATACAAAAAGAGACTTAATGCGGATTAGTATAAAATATTAATCTGCATTAAGTCTTTTTTTTTATTGTGTAGGAAAGTATAAATTTATGATTGTGTTAGATAAATTGTTAATACATTGCCTTTTGCTGAGTAGTTTTTAAATTTTCATAGAAGTTTGCAGTAGCACCGTAGATATATGGTGTTAACCACAAATAACCTATTCCAAGTGTTAGTATTCCAAGTAATGCCCAACCTATAAAAGTTAAATGTAGGCAAAATAACTTCCATTTAAAGCCTAGCATCATTTCTTTGCTTTTGTTTAAAGCTTCCATTGCGCCTATTTGTGGGTTGTCACTTAATACATAAAATACCATGGAATATCTATAAGCTGCTATTATTCCTGGTATTAAAAGAAGTAATGACCAAAGTAAAACAAATATTGTTATTAATAATTGCGCAATCACAGAAGATGAAAAGTTTTTGAAACCGTCAAATAAATTTTCAAACATAAAAGATTCATGTCTAACAAGCTTTAAAAAACATGTGTTAAGACCTAATGCTAGTGGGCCACCTATTATTATACCAAAAATCTGGCCAGCGTAAGGATTAAATTTAGAAAAGATAAGACCAGGCGAGCCACATATTATAGAGAATATTAGGCATAATAAAATAGCGGTACCCCAGTTTCCCTTAAGTTGTTCTCTTGTAGAGCGTCTAAGCTCAGAATTTGTTTTGATAGATACATTTTCGAATTGCATATGTTTCCCCCTTAAAATAGTGTGCAGTTACTTATTGTATATTCTTCTAATAAGTACTTAAGACTGTGTTAAAAAAATAAAAAATAAAAATGCATAAAAATTTACAATAAATAATGCTTTAACAATTTATTGTACCATATGAAATCCATATAACCTAATAAACTATGAATTATTCTATGTCTAAAATAATGGTACACTTGAATATATTTTATTAATTAGGAAATTATAAAATTTGTTTATAAACATAATTCAAATATTCTTTAATATGTGTTAAAATATAAAAGTTGTGAGAAAGATTAGTAAAGAGTAACTTTCTTAAAACAAACAACTAGGTGATATTAAGTATAACAAGGATAATATAATCAAACCATAATATTACCTGTTAAAAAGGAGAGCTAAAATGAAAACATTTCAAGATTTAGTTAATGAGACTTTAGAGGTTCAAGATTTAGAGGAATTAGAATCAGCAGCAGATTTATTTCAGTTTGGCATTGAAAAGGGGCATTACAATAAACGCCAAGCAGATCAATTTAACATAACCTATTGGAAGATGAAAAATAAATATTTAGCTTATGAAGTTGCCAAAGAAATAAAAGGTAACAAATTAGATATAATTAGCATGGTTACTAGCGCTCCAAACGAAATAAAAGAGAATAAAAATGAGCTTGTTAATTATGTAAATGGGAGAGTTAAGGCGCTAAAGGGTAAAATGAATGGTATGAAATAGCATCGCTATTTGGGAATAATAAGAAAAAGGGTATGTATTGTTATAAGGGGATGAGCTTATAACAATGCATGCCCTTTATTCATACAAATCTCCTGCAAGAGCTTCCAAGGCCTTTATATTTAGGATGACAATAGAATTTTTTTCTTTTTTTATTATGTTTTCCTGGCATAATTTATTTATGGTTCTAATCAAATGTCTATAGCTTGTTCCAAGCAAATCTGCCATTTCTGTAAACTTATCTGTAATAATTCCACCATCTAAATTTGAATGTTGACTATTTTCAGGTGTTATAGCAAGTAGATAACTTGACAACCTATTTTCTAGTGGATAAAGGATATTTATTGATGAGGCAATAGATGAGCTAATAAATTTCTTGCCAAGGCTTGCACACATACACTTTAGAAAAGTAGAATCGTTAACAGCATATCTTCTTATATTGCTCATAGATATTCCAATGCACAAGCATTCATTTATTGCTTCAATGTTTGAATTAGCTGTATCACAATCAATAAATTCTACATCACCTATTATAATCATAGGTTTATATAATCTAAAAAGTAGAGATTTGCCGTTTTTCAGAACAGTGTATACCTTTACCTTACCTTCAACAAAAAAGTAAAAATAATCTATGGGTTCATTAGTTTTTACAAGGTGACTTCCTTTTTCGAAAATATGTAATTCCATATATTTTTTCATATCTACTCCAAAGAAATCTTCAATACTATATTTTTCTATGTAATGCTCTAATTTAGTTTGATTATAAATACGTTTCATATAAGCTGCCTCCTTGTAGTTCTCTTTGAAGATAAAGGATATTTATTATTGCCTTATGTCTTATTATAATTGTTTATTTTAGTTTTGTATAATAAATTTGATGAAAATATGACATGTGTCATATAGATGAACAAGCTTTTATGTTAGTCTTATCTAAGAGATATGATGAACAATCAAAGAATGGAGGAACTTAAATGTATAAAGCATCTGCGGTATTAATAGGAATATTAATTGCTATAATGGTTACTTTTAATGGAGTTTTAGCAAATTATACAGATCAATATAAATCAATATTAATAATTCATGTAGTGGGACTTATTGTTTTAATTATTATTTTATTGTTAAAAAAGGAGAAACTCAAGTTTAAAAAAGACATTCCTATTTACTTATTTAGTGGGGGGTTAATAGGAGTTTTTGTAGTTTTTTTAAATAATTTATGTTTTAATTCTCTTGGAGCTTCTTTAACACTATCCCTTGGAATTTTTGGACAATTAGTTTTAGCTTGTTTTATAGATCATTATGGCCTATTTGGCCTCAATATTTATAAGTTTAATAAGAAAAAGATTATTGGATTTTTTATAATATTATCTGGGCTAATTACAATGATAAGATATTAGAAAGGGGGGTGAAAATATGTTATATATAATTTTAGCGGTTTTTTGTGGCTGTATTACTATAATATCCATGATTATAAATTCACATCTAGCTAAAAAAATAGGGACACTTCAAGGAACCCTTATAAATTATATTGTAGGATTAACTACTACTATATTACTTATGCTTATAGTAAAAAGTTCTTTAAGCCTTCCTTATAGTAGTTTTGCTAAAATACCATGGTGGGCTTTTTTAGGTGGGCTACTTGGAGTAGTGGTTGTCTCAAGTTCTAATATTGTACTTCCTAAAATTCCTACAATATATACCACTTTGCTTATATTTATAGGCCAACTATTTACAGGGATACTCATTGATTATTTCAGAGTGGGTTTTATTTCAAATGGTAAAATTATTGGTGGATTATTAATTCTTTTAGGATTATTATATAATTCTAATGTTGATAAGAAAGAATTAAATGTACAATAAATTTTAAATATTCAAAGAAGATTCGGCATGTAGGATTCTAAACAATTATTAATTGTTTAGCATCCTACATGCTTTCACCTTCATAATTAAATTTAAATTATTTTAATATAAAGAATGAAGAGAGAAATACTCCATTACCACTTCTACATCATCAAAGTGTATAACTTTGTCTTTTAATATCTGATAGTTTTCATGTCCTTTTCCAGCAATAATAACTACATCGGAAGGATTAGCTTTTTTAAGTGCAGTATGAATTGCAACTTTTCTATCCTCTATTTTTTCATAGGGGCATGAAGTTCTTTCTATTCCTTCTTCAATCTCTTCAATTATTCTAATAGGATCTTCCTTTCTAGGGTTATCGCAGGTAAGAACACAGTAGTCTGCAAAGTTACCTGCTACTTCGCCCATGATAGGCCGCTTTGTCCTATCTCTTTCACCGCCACATCCGAATACAACAATGAGGTTACTTTGAACTTGCTCTTTCACATCCCCAAACGTCGTTAAAATATTTTTAAGACTATCTGGAGTGTGTGCATAATCTACAATGACCAGATATCCATTATCATTTGGGACTACTTCAAACCTTCCTTTAACTCCATTAATATTTGTTAATGCAGCAATAATTATATGTAACGGAAATCCTAAAAAATAACAAGATGCAATAGCACTCAAGGCATTATAAACATTGAATTCACCTGGGACATTAAGTTTAACTTTTTTATGATTATCACAAAAGTTTAAGGTGAACGATACCCCTTCTTGTGAATACTTAATATCTTTTGCCATAAAATCAGCAGCGGTATTAATGCCATAGGTGATAATTTCACAAGTGGAATTTTGGATTATATCTTGTGATACTGGATCATCAGCATTAATAATTCCAAATCTACACATTTTAAATAATTTCATTTTTGCATTTTTATAATTTTCCATTGTGCCATGATCATCTAAATGATCTTGCGTTAAATTAGTAAATATACCTATATCAAAATCACACATATAAGTTCTGTGCTGTTCTAGAGCTATAGAAGTTACTTCCATAACAGCATCTGTAACATTGTTTTCTATCATTTCAGCAAAGGAGGATTGAAGTTCAATGGAATCAGGAGTTGTGGGATTTAATTTTGCTGTTATTAATGGAGTATTTCCGATGCGGTTTTCAATAGTACTAATAATACCAACCTTACGTCCAATGCATTCTAATATTTTTGTTATAAAGAAAGTTACAGTTGTTTTTCCATTAGTTCCAGTAATCCCAATAAGATTCAGTTTTTTCGAAGGCTCATCATAAAAGCGACTTGCAATAATAGCCATAGCTAACTTTGTATTTTTAACTTTTATTACATTAACACTATTAGGTATATTTTCAATTTTATGTTCTATTAACAACGCTGTAGCACCAACATTAATTGCCTCATGTGCATAATCATGTCTATCTATATTTTTATTTTTAACACAAATGAACAATGAGTTAGGTTTTAAGCTTCTTGAATCCCATGAAATATTAGGGACATTTATTTCATCCGTGCCTTGAATTACCTCATAGTGAATTCCTTTTAAGAGATCTTTCATTTTCATAGTTAGTCCTCCGTTTCACAAAATTATATCTATATACTTATTATATTGAAAATTTTTACTATGTTTATTGCTAAAAATGCTTGAAACATTGCAAAAAGTGCTCTACTATTAAATTATCATATAAAAGGCTCGTATTAATGACCTCTAATGACTGAACAATTACTAATTGTTATTTTCAAAAGAGAAGTACTAGGAGGATATTATGAAAATCGAAAGGGATGCACCTAATAGTAAAAGAGGTTACTTAAATGAAGATTTTCAATTATTCAATTTAAAAGATCAGAGGAACATTGAGTTTGGATTTCATCACCATGACTTTAATAAAATAATAATTTTTATATCAGGTAATGCTACTTATCTAATAGAGGGTAAGGCTTATAAACTGAAGCCTTGGGATATACTTTTTGTAAGTAGTAGTGAGGTGCATAAGCCTATAATAGATTATTCTATACCTTACGAACGTATAGTTATTTGGGTAAATTCTAGGTTTTTAGAGAAGCATAATTCTGATGATTGTAATTTACTAGCTAGTTTTGAATTGGCTGTAAAAAGGAAGTTTAATATGCTTAGACTTAACAGTGAATTACTCGTTAACATAAAACATATATTATTTAACCTTGAGGAGGAGTGCAAAAGCAGTGAATTTGGAAGTTGTATATTAAAAAATTCATTAATTTTACAACTATTAGTTTCTTTAAATAGATTGTATATGGGCATGGAAAACAATAGTGGAATAAGTGGGATTGAATATGATGAGAATATCGGTGATATTTTGGATTATATAAATAAAAATATTAGTGAAGAATTATCTATTGATAATCTTGCCAGCTGGTTTTATATGAGTAAATATTATCTTATGCATAAATTCAAAAAGCAAACGGGATATACTATTCATAATTATATACTTCAAAAAAGATTAATTATGGCCAATTTGTTGATAAAGCAAGGCAAATCAATAATGCAGGCATGCGCTGAATGTGGATTTGAGGATTATTCTAGTTTTTTTAGAGCGTTTAAAAAGATGTTCGGATTATCTCCAAAAAAGCATTACAAGGAATTAAAAGAGATTGAAAAGTTATTGCAATAAACTATTAAGTTTTACGATGAAGAGCGATAATTTTAATTTGTCGTCTTTCAAAATCAAATAACATATATGGTTATTATAAAGAATTCTTAAAAATTTTTAAAAAAACTATTGCACATGACGTAACGTAATGTGTTAATATACCTATAGAAGGATAAATCATAACATATTTACCATCTAAGTTCCATAAGGGGTGATGACATTGAAAAATAATGAATCACAGTTTTTCACAATTGGTGAATTTGCAGAAAAAGCAGGTGTTACCTTAAGAACTCTTAGATATTATGATAAAATTAGTTTAATGAAGCCTAGTTCCTATAGCGCGGCAGGGCACAGATTGTATAGTAATCAAGACTTTGCAAGGCTTCAACAAATTTTAACCTTGAAATTCATTGGATTTTCTCTCCATGAAATTAAGAAAATAACTGAAAATGATGTCACTGATGAAAATTTCGTAAAATCCTTGGAAATACAAAAGAAAATCATGAAACAAAGAGCTGCACATACTTTCATGGTAATTAAGGCTATTGAAGAAGCCATTGACATGGAGAATAAGCAGAATGTAAGTTGGGATAAGTTTACCAATATTATAAATGTAATTAATTCGGACAAAAGGCTAATTGAACAATATGAAAATGCATCAAATTTAAGAGCCAGAATAAACATTCATGAGATGTTTAGTGTAAACAAATATGGATGGATGAGATGGTATTTTGATGGATTAAATCTACCAGAGAAGTGTAGCATTCTTGAGCTTGGATGCGGAGATGCCAATTTATGGGAGAAAAATAAAGATAGAATCCCCAGTGACTTAGATATTACATTAAGTGATTTTTCAAGAGGAATGTTAAGTGATGCTAAGATAAACTTAGGTAAAAAATCAGAGAATTTTAAGTTTCAAATTATAGACGCAGAGGATATACCTTATGATGAGGGTAGCTTTGACGTTGTTATAGCAAATCATATGCTTTATCATGTGGACAACATTCAAAAAGCACTGTCAGAAATACATAGAGTATTAAAGCCCGGTGGATATTTTTATTCTTCAACAGTTGGACAAAATCATATGATGGAAATTAGAGATATTATGTCTAAGTTTAAATCAGAAACAATGGATATTAAAAGCTCAGATATTACTTCAAGGTTTAAGTTAGAAAACGGCGCTGAAAAGTTAAAAAAATGGTTTGATAACATAGAAATGAAAAGATATGAGGATAATTTAATTGTAACAGAGAAAGCATCTATTATTGATTATATGTTTTCAATGCCAGGGAATGTACGTGAAAGTTTTAATAGTGAAAGGCTTCAAGAGCTTAACAAATATTTAAAAGATAAAATTGATACAGAAGGTGGAATTTACATAACAAAGGATACAGGCTTTTTTAAGGCACAAAAGAGTCTATAAGTTCAAATTTCATTTACTCTATATTTTTTAGTTGTTGTAGTTTATTTATAAGATTTAAGTAAAAAATAAAATATAAATAGTTTAACACAAAAATAAAATCTAATTTGAAAGGTAGGATATATATGAAAATTAAGAATATTCCTTTTTCACCACCAGACATAACAGAGGAAGAGAAAAGGCTTGTAATGGAGGTTTTAGATTCAGGTTGGATTACAACGGGACCTAAGACTATGGAATTTGAAGATAAAATTGCGAAATATTGTGACGCTAATAATGCAGTAGCACTATCAAGTGCAACTGCGGGTTTAGAGCTTATATTAAAGGTTTATAACATTTCAGAGGGTGACGAAGTTATTACAACCCCTTATACCTATACAGCTACAGCAAGTGTAATAGTTCATAGAGGAATTAAACCAACTTTTGTAGACGTTAAAGAAGGTAGTTTTTTAATAGATGAGCAAAAAATGGGTATGGCAATTACACCTAAAACAAAAGCAATAATCACTGTGGATTTTGCAGGGGTTCCTGTAGATTATGATGCTATAAAAGCAGTGCTTAAGGAAAAAAACAGAGAAGATATTATATTTATATCAGACTCAGCTCATTCCTTCGGAGCAACTTACAAAGGAAACAAAGTTGGAACACAGGCTGATTTTCATGTTTACTCCTTCCATGCGGTTAAAAATTTAATTACAGCTGAAGGTGGAGCAATTACCTTTAATGATAATAATTTTAAGGGCAAGGAAGATTTAAAGAAAGAGCTTAAAATTAATTCTCTTCATGGACAGTCAAAGGATGCATTGTCTAAGATGAAAGCGGGAGCTTGGAAATATGATATTATTACAGATGGATTTAAATGTAATATGACGGATATTAATGCAGCTATAGGTCTTGCACAAATTGGAAGATATGAAGGAATGCTTACAAAAAGAAGAGCTATTTTTGATATATATACAAAAGCTCTTGGCACTAAACCTTGGGCAATAATTCCTTTTACTAAAGATGAAAATAGTGAGACTTCTTATCATCTGTACCCACTAAGATTAAAAGGATTTACTGAGATGCAAAGGGATGAATTAATACAAAAGGTTGCAGATTTAGGCATAGCTACTAATGTTCATTTTACCCCTTTACCAATGTTTACACTTTATAAAAATCTTGGATATTCTATAGAGGATTACCCAAATGCATACAATCAGTATGCAAATGAAATTACACTTCCAGTATACTCAACACTTAAATTAGAGGATGCAGCATATGTAATTAAAGAAGTAATAAGATGTGCAGAAGAGATAATTGCTAAATAATAAATATTTTTATATTAAATCGGAGGTTAAACAATGGAAGTTAAATTTTATACATCTACAAGAGAATATAATGAAAAAAAAGCGGAATTTGATAATGCTGTTCTAGGAGTTATGGGAAGAGGAATATCAATGCTTGGCAAAGAAGTAACTGCCTTTGAAAGTGCAGTTCAAGAATTTACTGGAGCTAAATATGCAATTGGTGTTGCATCCGGTACAGATGGTCTAGTAATGGCTGCTGATATACTAGGTTTTAAAGATGGAAAAGAAGTAATAACTTCACCCTTTACTTTCCTCGCTTCTACATCTTGCATTGCAAAGCATAGAGCAAAGCCTGTATTTGTAGATATTGATGAAGAAACTTTTAGCATAGATGCCAATAAAATAGAAGAAAAAATAACAACAAATACTGCTGGAATTATTCCAATTCATTTATTTTCACAAATGGGTGATATGGATAAGATTATGGATATATCTAATAGAAATAATCTAAGGGTTTTAGAAGACTCTGCAGAATCATTTGGTATGAGATTCAAAGGTAATGGATCAGAATACAAACATGCAGGAACTATAGGAGACTTTGGTGTATTCTCATTCTTCCCTACAAAGACTCTAGGCGCATATGGCGATGCAGGTATGATTGTAACTAATGATGAAAGCTTAGCACGTATTACTAAGATGTACAGAGTTCACGGAGCGTCTAGGAAGTATCATTATGATTTTATTGGTTATAATTCAAGATTGGATTCAATTCAAGCTGCTATATTACAAGTGAAGATGAAATATATAAATCAGGCAATTCAAAAAAGAGATCAGATTGCAAAATTATATATAGACAGATTACAAGATTGTGAATATATTAAAATTCCTAAAATTAGTGCAAATCAAAAACCAGTTTATTATGTATTTAATGTATTGGCACAAAAAAGAGATGAGCTTTCAGAATACTTAAAAGCAAATCAAATAGGAACTAGCATTTATTATCCAATACCACTTCACCTTCAAAAATGCTTTGAATATTTAGGCTACAAAAAAGGTGATTTCCCAATAGCTGAAAGAACTGCAGATAATATCATTGCACTTCCTATATATCCAGAGATAACTGTTGAAGAAGTAGAATTTGTTTGCGAAACTATTAAGAAATTCTATAAAAAATAATGGAATCCCAGAGTGCCTTAGTATGTCTCTTGGATACATAACAATTATTAATTGTTATGCGTCCTGGGCTGCTTACGGGATTTTTATTACATAAACAAAAGGAACATTACCTAATTAGTTCGACTAATTAGGTAATGTTCCTTTTGTTTTGAATAACATATAATTAAGAATATTTATATATTGAAATCCGAAACTTGGATAATTAGGTTGATATTAGGGGTTTATGTAAGTATAATGGAATTATTGCATAAAGAACTCCATAGGGTAAGCTCCTTAAATATAGTAAAAGAATTTAGAGATTATACAGATAATATTTGAACTAATAAATTTAAATAAAATGTTTTTAAGTCAAACTTATATAAAGTGAAAAATGAATAATTCATAATTGTTCAGTACATCAGAGGAATAACAGGGGGTAAGAAATGAATTTATTAATTAAAAATGGGTCAAAAGAATATATCGAATACTTATTAAAATATAAAATATTAATTTTAGTAGCATATTTAGTTTGTCAATTAGGTATTTATTTGCATATAGGAAAAACCAACTATTTTATATTTGCAGCTAGTTTTTTCACAACAATATTTATAATTAGTTCATTAGTTTTAATGCTAAAGGATTCAAAAACTGCCATACTCATATATAATATTTCCATACCAATACTGCCTATGCAGTTATACTTATTAAATAGATTGAATCAAAATAGTATTGGTGCTACAATGTATTTTATATTTTTTATATTTTTAATAATTGGTATAAGAAAGGAAAAATTAAATTTTAAAAAGGTTAGTATAAAAAGTAAATATAGAGTAGTTACCATAGTATATTTTTTCCTGTGTGCTATTGCCCTAATTTCATCATTGCTAAGTGCTTATAAATTTGAAGCATTTAGATTAACATTTATTGGAGTCATATTTATGCTTCTTTATAGTTTAATATTAATATGTTTAGAAATAAAGGAATATGATTTTTATAAAAAGATTATTTTATTTTTATGTATAGGAGTTACAATATCGGGAATACCAGATACTTTTATAGCCTTATATAGTCTAATATTAAGTGGGGAAAATACTCACCTGTATGGGGTATTAGGCAGTAATTTTATGCTAGGATATACTTTGATGGTACTTCCATTTATACTAATATATGCTGTTAACAAAGAAGTTTCAGGTAAGTATAATTTTATATACAAGTTACTGTTGCTAGTTGACATTGTTAATTTATGTACTCAAAGATCTAGAGGTTTCTTGGGCGTATTAGGTATAGCCTTTGTAGCTATTATTATAATAGATCATAAAAATTATAAAAAATATTTAATAGTATCCCTAGTAATACTAGGATGTAGTACTTTTAATGTACTCCAAAGAGGTGAAATGGCAGAAATAACTGAATCCATTGTAAATGTTGGAGTACCTAAAATTGAAGGTGCTCTAGCAAGTGATAATGGATTCTTTTATAAATTAAGTGAGCAGGCTGGTAATAGAAAACCTATTTGGTCAGCGGCATATAGAATGATAGAAGATCATACTTATATTGGAGTAGGTCCAGCTAATTTCAAGTATTATTTTCAAGTATATACACCGGAACTGCATAAAGCATATATTGATGCTCATAATATATTTTTAAATGTTGCGGTAGAGTTTGGAGTACCTTTTGCTATAGTATTCTTCTGTTCATGGTGGATTACCTTATTCAAAGCTCTAATATACGGATTTACTAAAAAGAAAAAATACAATAAAAGATTCATATTTCCTACATTTATAGGCATGGTTTCACTTATGGCATATGGTAATATTACAGGTCAGGCATTTATCACATCAAAGCATCCTATAAGTGTGGTTCCAGCATTTGTATTAATTAGTTTATTGACTATTTTATTAATAATAATGAAAGAAGAAACTATTTCAAATAACTAAAATTAAATTGAGGTGTTAAAGTGAGTAATAATATATTATCGATATTGTATTTTTTTCCACCTATGGTGGAAGCGGAGTCCAAAGAACTTTTTCAATAATTAACAATAAAAACCAAATATGTTAAAATGTAAAAAGAATATAAAATCCGTTCTTATAAGGGGGGTGCTATTATGAGTCTCTATATGTTTCATACATTTTATAAATCGAGTGCAAATGCTCCAAGCAAAGACTACTAAAATAAAGTTATGTTTTGCTTGGAGCTTAATTTAAAAACAATATGAATTAAGCTAAATAAAATTCAGGAAACTAAATAAAATATAGACATAGCTAACACATTAAGGCATTTAAAAGTGCCTATGTAGTCTTTGCTTTTTTCCAAGTATTGAAATATGAGGAGGGGCAAGGAAATGAGATATTCTAAAGCACAAAATGTGTTGCCAGAGGAGATAGTAAAAATAATACAAGAATATGTAGATGGTGAATACTTATATATCCCTAGAAAAAATGGAAATGAAAAAGCTTGGGGCGAGAAAAACGGAACAAGAAAGAGCCTTAAACATAGAAATGTCGAAATTTTTAATAAGCACATTGAGGGATCTAGTGTTATAGAACTAGCTAATCAGTATTATCTTTCAGAAAAAAGTATAAGAAGAATAGTAAGTCAAGAAAAGGTATTATGCGCATAATAATATTATTGTGCCATAAGAAAAATGTGATTATAGGAAAGGGTTTTATCATTGAGATAACGCTCTTTCTTTATATTATATGCTTAAGTTTAATATAGAACTGTTTATGGGCTTTGGTTAGCAGGATGTAAAGGATATAATATGTGTAATGAAAACAAGGGGGGAAAGATTAATATGAAAAAATCTTTATTGAAAAGTAGGATTATCCTTCAATTAGAGGAGAAAATTAAACAGTATGGGGATAGGGTGATAGAAGAATTTTTATGTGATATTGAACAGAAGGGTACTCCAATAATAGAAGAGTTAGAAAATGATACTAAAAACAATTTAGTTACTTTTATATACGAAGGGGATAAAGAATGTAAAAGTGTTTTGTTTGTGCCTGATATAGGATTAGATAGATTTAAAGATAATTATAAAAATTTTCAAATGCAAAGAATAATGGAAACAGACCTATGGTACATCACTTATGAAGTGAAAAATAATATGCGGTTTGTCTACTATTTTTCACCAAACGATCCATTGGATAATGATTGGAATGACAGATTTTGTAATAGAGTTATATATGATAGGTTTAGTAAAAAAGTATTAATTTTTAAAGGGGGAAATGGAGAAGAGGATGATAAAAGTTCTTATGTAATAATGCCAAAGTCACCAGAAGATATTTGGGCTAAAAAAATAGAAGATGTACCAAGAGGCAATGTAAAAGAATATAAATTTGAAAGTAAAAACTTAGAGGACAAGCGCAGAGTTAGAGTTTACACACCTTATGAATATGATAAGGAAGAAAAACCATATGGATTTATGGTTTTCAATGATGGTGATGACTACATTTCTGTTCTTTCTGCCATAGAAACTTTGAATAATCTTATAGCTTCTAAAAGAATACCTCCTATAGTTGCAATATTTATTGATTCAACAGAAACAAGGGGAAAAGAATTAAAGTGTAATGATTCTTTCTGTGAAATTATTATAAAAGAATTAATTCCATGGGTTAAGCAAAATTATAATATTTCTAGCAATCCAGAAGAAGCCGTAATTTGTGGGCTTAGTTTAGGAGGTTTGACAGCAGCTTATTTAGGATTAAACTATCCAGAAGTTTTTGGCAATGTTCTTTCTCAATCAGGCTATTATTGGTACAATTCAGAAGACTTTGCACCTAATGAGGATTGCTGGATGAGTACTAAGTTTAAGGAAATAAATAAGCTGCCTCTTAAATTTTATTTAGATATGGGAGTTTTAGAAACTAAGTATAAAATTATTGATACGAATATAAATTTAAGAGATACATTAATATCTAAAGGCTACCATGTTGATTTTCAATTGTTTAATGGCGCTCATGATTATTTATCATGGGGAGAAACATTGGCATATGGATTAATTTCTCTTATCGGAATAAAATAGTACAATAAGATAATAAATATATAAAAATGACAAGTTTTATTACTTGCCATTTTTTCTTGTAATTAATTTTAAATTTACAATGTACATTTTTATATAAGCTCTTACCTTGTAAATTTCTACTGAGGTAAGTAATGTTGGTGGGCCTAGATTAGATATAAATTTAATAACTTCTGTACCTTGCTGTGAAGCATCTTTTGCATATACTTGATCTTGGTTTAACAATATACTGCTCGTTATAAAACCTATTATGGCTGGGTATGCGTTAATTTTAATATCTTTTAGTTTTGCTTCAAAGATAGCATTATTAATGCTATCTACTAAGGCTTTTCTGGGGTGACTTAAATTTATTGTTTTGAATATAATAAATACCCCCTAAAAATTATATATATTATGTATAGTATATGATATAAAGGGGTAAGTGATATAGGCATCTCGAAATAGTTTAAAAAGGGTGTTCTTAAATCATGTAAGATGTATAAAAATAATGTATAATAGGTTTAAATATAATATATAGAATGAGAAGGAGATAATTATGGATATTGAAATAAAAGAAATGTTAATACAAATGCAAAAGGATATTAAAGACATCAGTGTTAGGGTTAAAAACATTGAAACCAATCAAGTGAATGTGTCAAATGCTGAACATAAGAATTGGCATATGTTAGCAGATAAGCTAGGGCAATATGATTTAATATTACATAAACTTTATGGGAAAAAGGGTTCTGAAAAAGAATAATAGTCAATTGGAAAAATAATGGGGTGAAATTTAAAAACAAAAAAGAGGATGCCAATAAGGTATCCTCTTATTGTTTTTGTGTGACTATAAGTTGTAGCTATTTTGTAACCAAATATTCTCTAAATTTTAACTATTTCAATAAGTAAATGAGATACTATTAGTATATAAAACAATTAGTTTAAATGGAGGAATAATTATGATAAATAAATTTTATACGCTATCAACTATACTTTTAAGCTCACTGATTATTGCAGGAACTACAATAAGTGCCCAAGGTATTACAACATCTAAACTGGCAAACTATAAAATAGGTTCACCTATATCAATACCTGAACTAAAATTAAGTAAAAACACTTATGTTTCAGATTATAAATATGTTGATATAACTGGTGATAATATAAAAGACAATGTAATTTTAACAGGAACAAAAACAAATAAGGCTGATATATATTTTGAGAACTTAAATATAATAGTTCAAAATGGAAAAACTAAAAAATTTATTAAATCATCCTTAGGAAAAGACAGTGCTGGATATCAGCCTACAATATTTTTAGGCGATTTTAATGGGGATAAAAAACCTGATATATTCATAAAAATGCCAACTGGTGGAAGTGGTGGATTTACCGACTATTCCATTATTAAGCTTAAGGGAAATAACCTAAGTGTGCTTTGGGATAGCAAAAAAAATGACGGTGAAATAGACCTAATAGGTAAATTTGAAGATAACTTTATGGTAAGTTTAAGTAGTAAGAAATTAAATAAAACTTTTGAAATTGATTTATCAGCTAATAAGGTTCAATATATAGACTCGAATATATATGATAAAGATGGTAAATTGAAAGAAAATATTGAGCCATGGATGGGAGGATTGGGTGAACTAACCCCAATAGACACAGATAAAAATGGAACATATGAGTTAATTGCTTCTCAACGCATAGTGGGAACATGTAATGCGGATACACTTGGATATTTACAATCACGGTGGAAATGGGATGGCAAAAATATAAAACTAGATGTTGATAAAGTAAGTATAAAACATATTTTTACTCAAACTGAGGCCGATGTTAATGGCGATGGAATAAAAGAGTTTATTAGCTTAACAGGAACCTCTGACCTTAGTTTATCAGGTTTATATGTAGAGAATATAAGTATTGATGTTTATGATTCTAAAACTAATAAGGTTAAGCAAGTCCCTGTTAGCAAAAACAATTCTGGATATACGCCAACATTGTTTGTAGCTGATTTAAACAATGATAAAGCTGAGGAATTACTTATTAGCATACCAAGTGGCGGGAGTGGTGGTATGAAATCCTATAGCTTAATATCACTAAAAGATAATAAAGTAATTAATTTATTTGACACAGAGAAGTTTAGCTATGGTTTAGAATATGATGTTCAATTTAAAGATGGTTTTAAAGTTGATGTTAATGTTAAAGATAGTAATAAAACATATTCATTAGACATAAGTAGTACGAAAGATGCTTATATAAATTTAAATGTATACAATAGTGATGGGAAACTTATGGAAAACGCTTCTGGCATGAGAAATCCATTAAGTAATGTTGAAGTTAAAGCTGTTGATGGTAAATATCAACTAATAAGTTCTCAAAGAGTAATTGGAACAAGCAATGCTGAAACCCTTGGATATGTACAAGGAACATGGGATATACAACAAGATGGAATTAAACTTGTTAATGTTGAAGTTGTAAATCCTTAAGTATATATGAAAGATTACCTATAGCATTTGTGAAAACAGGTTATTTAGAAAAAGTTTCAATGAATGCAAGAATAATTCAAGTGATACCAAAAAAGTTAGACCTTTCGTCCTATAGTAGGATGAAAGGTTTTTTGCATGAAATTAATTTACAATTAGATGAAAATAGCATTATAATTATAAGTGAGTTAGATTTATAAATGTACAAGTTAAAAAGCTTTTGAACGTATATATGCGCGGGAGGGATATCAATGAAGGATTTAAAAAATCTAAATAAAAAAAGAATAGATATTGATGAAATACAACAATATCTTAATATAAAAGATTATATAGAACTGGTAAATGTAGTAACAAATTTATTAATAATGAAGCAATAATACCTATAAAAAGCAGCAAGTTAAATGGTAAGAAGCCAGCTTTATATAATAGATATACCATTGTAGGAGAGAATGAAGATAATACTAAGTATACACAGGAGTTATCCTATGGTATTAACATTCAGTTAGATAAAACCTATTACTTGAAAAATATTGATAAATATAAAGAAGACAGGAAATTTATTCTTTCTTTGAGTAAATTTCTTGATAAAAGGTTAAATTTACTTAATACACAAGTAGCAGCTAATGAAAGAAGTTTTCAAATTTGGGAAAGAGAAAAGTTCCTTAACAGAGAAGGTGGAAAAAGGATACTGAAAAATCTTAACTTATCCTGAAAGTTCAACTAAAAAAGAGGAAATAATTACTAAGAGCAAAAAGTTATATGAAGATAAATCTATTGAGGTTAAGGCTCGAGAAAGAGAAAAAGATGATATTTCAAAAGAAATAAGTAATATCAATAATGAAATATCCAATATGAAAAATGAGAAAAACAAGCTACTTAAAGAAATAGAAAATAGAAAGAATATTATAAGATATATAGATGTAGATGAGAGCAAGCTTTTTGATAAAGAATATATAATAAATGAGTTTAATAGTAAAATTAGAATTTTAAAAGAAGAAGAAAATAAATTTATTATTAAATTAAATAAGTTGCAACAAGATGAGAAAAAACTTCAAACAGGAAGAACACTAGAGATTCCAAGGGACATGGAAGAAAAGCTTCGCTTGCGAGATATAAATATAATATATGGTATGGATTGGCTTAAGAAAAATAATTACAGTGAAGTGGAAAATATAAAATTCATAGAGGATAATCCATTTCTACCCTATTCCCTAATTATGGATCCAGAGGATTTAATAAAGCTTCAAAAGGAAGAGCTAGGAGTGTTTACCTCCTATCCTATTCCTATAGTGAAAAGGGAGAGCTTAACTAATAAATCTAGTGGAAAAGTTAATAGTTTATGCAACCTAGAGGATATCACATTTTATGTATCCTTTAACAATGGGCTTATAAATGAAGAAGAGCTAAAGAAATTATTGTGTGAAAAACAAGGTGAAATAACTTCATTAAAGGAGGCTTTAGTCCGAAAAGTAAGTGATATTGAGTTTTATGAAAGAAATAGAAGTGAAGTTCAATTTTCTGTATTAGATAAAGAAACTTACGAGAACTTAGAAAAACATTTGATTTTAAAGGAAGAAGAATTAATATCAAAGGAAAACAGGTTTAATATTATTCGCGATACCATAGTAGATATTAATAAAACTATAGAAAAAACAAACAAAATAATAAGAACAGAAGAAAATGAATTACAGAATCTAAAAAGGGAAATAGAAGATTTTAATTCACTTCTAAAAAGCTATGAAAAATATACTTTTGATAAGAAAAAGCTAGATGATCTTTCTGAAAATATAACGCAGCTTGCTAGTGATAAAAACACTAAAGAAAAGAATAAAATGGGCTTAGAAACCTCATTGTCAAATCTAAAAGATGGATTTAGAGATCTAAATGGAAAGCTTAAAAAAATTAATGATAATTTCAATAAGTACAATCAATATAATCAAGGCGAAATTTTGCAAAAGGATATAGAAGACTTAGAAGCTAGATATGATAGCTTAACTAAGGAAATTTCCACAGATATTCAGCTTTTAGAAGATAGCCTCAAAGATGCAAATGAAAGATTTAGGCTAAAAGAAGAAGATTTAATAGCTAAAGGTAGTGAATATTGTTTAAATGAAATTCAATATAGGGAAGCAACCTATGATAGATTTAAAGAAGAAGAAATAAAAGGCCAGTTAAAGAATCTTAAAGGTGCTATAGCTAAAATCAATAATAACATAAATGAGTTACAAATAGCTATTGCAAAAGTTGATACCAATATAGAAAATCTTTATAAAAGAATAAGAGATGATTTTAATAAAGAAACTCCGTAAGCAAGAGAAGAAATATTGGATAGAGATTTTAATAAAAGAACCTTTGAGAAAAGTCACCAATTAGAAGAAGTTAAAAAGGGAAAATTATTATCAGTAAACACTATAGAAAAACTTGAAAACAATTTATCTAATTTAGAAGAGTTTAAGGATTTCGTTATAACTCAATAGCTTATAATAGATGTTGAAATTCAAGGGCTTAACAAATATAGCGGAGAGCTTAGGCGTGATTATAGACAGTCATTAGATGAAGACGCAAAGAAAAGTCTTGCATTAAGTAATGAAATAAATAGAGTATCAAGAAAACCATTATTTTTAAATGATGATTTCTTTAAAAAGTCCTTAGAAACTATTGAAAGAAGTATAGATAAGCCAGATATTGTAATAGAAAACTTAAACTCCTCAATAAAAATAAAAGATAAATATGTAAAGATGTAAGTATAAAGCTTCCAGAGTGGGAGTCAAACAGTGAACTTTATAGATTAAGAGTTAATGATTTTTTAGAAACTCTTACTATAAAAGCCCTTGAAAGACTTCAAAGCAATGAAAATATAGAAGACTTAATATCTAAGAGTATTAATACCCGTGATCTTTACAATGAAGTTGTATCTATAAGCAATATAGAGGTTAAATTGTATAAAATAGAAGAGGATAGACAAATTCAATTATGTTGGAACGAAATTGCACTAAATTCAGGGGGAGAAGGCTTCCTTTCAGCCTTTGTAATATTGTCAAGCCTGCTATCATACATGAGACGCGACGAAACAGATATATTTGCAAGCAATGAAGATGGAAAAGTTCTCATAATGGATAATCCATTTGCTCAAACTAATGCAGAGCACTTATTAAAACCTCTTATGGATATAGCTAAGAAAAGTAACACGCAGCTTATTTGTTTGTCTGGACTCGGAGGAGAATCTGTATTAAATAGATTTGACAATATATATGTGCTGGATTTAATACCATCAAAGCTTAAAAGTGGGTTGAAATATTTAAAATCAAAGCATATAAAAGGCGAAGAATATATAGAAACTATTGTTGCTTCAAGATTTAAATTAGAAGAAGAAGTAGCCGTTGATCAAATGGAACTTTTTTAAAGTTTATATATGAAATTTCTTATTGACAATAATAATAGCAACCAATATAATGTAACAAATGGAAAATTTATAAATACTATGAAGAGAAGAGTAAGTTTTGGAAGAAGTTATAGCGAGCCAATGATGGTGTGAGATTGGTATGGAAACCTTAACCGAAAAACATCTCGGAGTATCCAGCTGAAAGCAATGCTCTAAAAAGCAAGTAGGTGGGGACGGTATCACACCGTTATAAGTGAGCAGTATCGAATATTGTTCCGTACTGCACAGTGAGTGATTATTTTTATAATAATTTAGGTGGTACCACGGAAGTTAAACCTTTCGTCCTATAGTAGGATGAAAGGTTTTTTTGTATTGAATGAAATTATAAGAGGAGGAATTGTAATGGATAGCATAATGAAATTAAAAAAAGGAGATTTGATTGGTGTATTTTCACCATCATCACCTATAACTTACACTTGTCCTAAAAGATTTGAAAGATCAAAAAAGTATTTAGAAAACAAGGGGTTTAAAATAGTTGAAGGAAAATTAACGGGAAAATGTGATTGTTATAGAGCAGGAAATATTAAAGAAAGGGCAGATGAATTAAACAGTCTAATTAGAAATGCAGATATAAAATGCATTATGGCTACTATAGGAGGTATGAATTCAAATTCAATTCTTCCATATATAGATTATGAAGCATTTAAAAGAAATCCTAAAATAATAATAGGATATTCAGATGTTACTGCAATTTTACTTGGCATATATGCAAAAACAGGAATAAATACTTATTACGGACCTGCACTGGTAGCATCCTTTGGAGAATTGTCTCCTTTTGTTGATTGGACTTATAACTATTTTAAAGAAATTACTGTAGATGAAATAAAATTTCCTTATGCTTTAGAGATTCCTGAGTATTGGACAGATGAATGTATTAATTGGGAAACACAAGATAGAAGTAAAGAAAAAATAGAAAACCAATGGATTACGGTTTATGAGGGTACTGTCAAGGGGAGAGTAATTGGCGGTAATTTAAATACAATACAAGGTATATGGGGTAGTGAATATATGCCAGCAATAGAAGATGGGGATATACTTTTTATAGAGGATTCATTAAAAGATGCAGCAACAATAGAAAGAAGTTTTTCCTTTTTAGAAGTAAACGGTATTTTTGATAAAATATCTGGAATAATTCTTGGTAAGCATGAATTATTTGATGAATTGAAAACGGGTAGAAAACCATATGAAATTCTTTTAGAAGTATTAGGTGATAGAAAAATACCATTTATTGCAGATTTTGATTGTTGCCACACACACCCCATGATAACTTTACCCATAGGATGTGAAATAGAGCTTGATGCCACAAATAAAAAAGTAACTATTATTGGTGAATGGTAAAAATGATATTTAAATACTTAGATAAATAGAAGGTTAGGGGGAATTTAGAATGAGTGATATAGTTAAAGGATATTATGATGAAAATGCACAATATGAATGGGAGAGATTAGGCAATCCATATACAAAAGTGGAGTTTCTAAGTACACTTTATCTTATAAATAAGTACTTTCCTAAAAATGGAAAGCTTTGTGATATAGGATGTGGACCAGGCAGATATTCTATTGAAATGCTTAAAAAGGGTTATGATGTAACTTTATTCGAGTTATCAAGTGAAGAGCTTAAAATTGCTGAGGAAAAGATTAAATTAGAAGGATTAAAAGCAGAGGAGTTTATTTGTGACACAGCATTAAATATTCATAGATTAGAAGATAAGAAGTTTAATGGAATGCTCCTAATGGGACCAATGTATCATCTTTATAAAAAAGAAGATAGATTAAGGGTTTTAAAGGAAGCTAAAAAGAAATTAACTGATGATGGAGTAGCATTGATTTCCTACATTAACTCAATAGGAGTTTTGAAAGCGGGTCTTACTGAATTCTATGAGACCTTTGAGGAAATTGACAATGTATATAACTATTTAGGAGAACAAGTATTTGATGAAACTAAAAGCTTTACAGAGGTGTATTTTACAACTCCAGAGGCTGCATTAGGAGAATTAGAAGAAGCTGGTTTTGAAATCATAAGCTATGGTGGAGCAGAAAGCTTCTTAAGTGGACTTCATCTTCCACTTAAGAAGGTTTATGAAGAAAATAGGACAGTTTATGATAATTTCGTTAAAGTTGCTGTAGAGAAATGTGAACTTCCACAATATAGAGATGCCACGGAACATTTAAATATAGTAGTTAGGATTTAAAGTTAGTACAGAGAAGCTCTTGATTTTCAGGGGCTTATTTTTCTTTAAGGATTTATAAGAAAATTAGAATACAATAATGAGTCTGAAATAAAAAGAAAAATATTCCAATAAAGTGTTGACAATTTTATTGGAAAGGCATACTATGTTATTAAATGATATATCTATAAATGATATATCTATAAATGATATAGTGTTAAATAATATATATAATAACAATATAAGGGAGTGAAGAGGTGGCTAGAGGAAAAGCTTTAGATGAGGATATACTGACGGATTCAACCTATTACATTTTACTCACACTAGTAAAACCTATGCATGGATATGGAATAATGCAGGAAATTAATGAATTTCCAAAAAGTGAAATGGTAATAGGTCCAGCAAGTCTTTATACAATTATAAAGAAGCTACAAAGTGCAGATTTGATTCTATTAGTGGAAGATGATGAAGAGATACGGAAAACATATACACTAACTTTAAAGGGAAAAGAAATATTGAAAAAAGACATTAAGAGAAGAATAATTATGGTAAGACAAGGAGAGGAAGCTTTAAAATATTTAGAGGAGGAAGATATCAATGGAAAAGAAAAATAGGTATATAATGAATATGGGGCTAGCTTTTGATGAAGATAGAGCTATGAAAAAACTGTGCCTAATGGCTAAAGAGGGTTGGATTCTTGAAAAAATGTCATTATTCAGATATAAATTAGCAAAGAGTCAACCAAAAGAAATAGTTTACTCCATGGATTATAAAAAGCTGGGCCAAAATACTGATGAATATTTTGAATTATTTCAAAGAAGTGGATGGGAGCACATGTGTTCTTATGGCGATTTTCATTTCTTTACAGCCCCACCAGAAACTATTCCAATATATACTGAAAAAGAGAACTATCTAAGCAAGTATGAAAGTTCAAAACAAAGCTATAAACAAACGGCTATTATATCTGTTGTATTGCTTATTATTGTAAACATGATTGAATTTGTATTAGGAAGTAGAATTGAAGGACCAATTATAAGAAATATATTGGTTGTCATAGGAACTATTCTAGTAGCCATTGCAGTGCCTTCACTTATGGTAAGTGTTGCATATTATATAAAAGAAAAAAGGATTTTAAAGAATGGTAGCAAAATAAATCAATAATTACAAAATAGAATATAAAGAACGTTTTTTTACTGGTTTTTAAGGGTTTATTTGTCCAAGTAAAGGAAAGTTCTTTTATTTTTTTAAATAGTAATGTATCATAAATATAATATGCATGATGTTAATGCTACTAATGGAATTTCATAAAAGTATAAAAAATAATCAAGAAGATAGGTGAATTAAAATTATGTTTATGTATGTGTTCTCTATTGTACTAATAATAGTTTCAAATATTTTATATAATGTATGTCAAAAATCAACACCACAGAATGTTAATCCCTTTTCAGCACTCCTCACAACATATTTGACTGCAGCGACTTTAACCCTCATTGCAGCTCAGTTTTATAAAAGTGATAAGGGCTTCATTCAGTCCTTTAGTAAATTAAATTGGACAAGTATAGTACTAGGGGTTTCAATTGTTGGGCTGGAATTTGGCTATCTACTTGCATATAGAGCAGGGTGGAATATAAGTTTAGGGTCTTTAGTAGCAAATATTATTCTTGCAGTTATGCTCATACCCATAGGAATATTCTTTTTTAAAGAGGGATTTGAGCCTCATAAAATACTAGGAGTGGCATTTTGTATAGTTGGTCTTATAATTATAAATAAATAATAAAAATTAAATAATAAATAAATATAGTGAACTTTTTAATAAACTTTTCCGTTAAAGCATTGCTAGGGGTGATTATTATTGGATGAATTAGAGCTTATTTATAAAGCTAAGGATGGAAATAAAAGTGCACTAAATTCACTTTTAAAAGATAATTTTAATATTTTAAAAGGGTACACTGTTAAAATGGTAGGAGACCCACACTTAGCACAGGATATTATTCAAGATACAATGCTTAAAGCTGTAATTAATATA
This sequence comes from Clostridium estertheticum, assembly GCF_011065935.2. Lineage (NCBI taxonomy): Bacteria > Bacillati > Bacillota > Clostridia > Eubacteriales > Clostridiaceae > Clostridium > Clostridium estertheticum. The sequence continues at coordinate 2,781,559 of NZ_JAAMNH020000001.1, forward strand.
AATAAATTTGAGCCTAGAGCAAAATTTTCTACTTGGTTAATAAAAATAGCTATCAATGTTTACAGAGATTATTTAAGAAAGAATAAATCTTATCAATTAGTAGATGAGAATTTATTCCACAAGAGTGAACAAGTAGAGGACATTGTAATGTCAAATTACGAATATAAAGAGATAATGAAAATAATTTTAAAGTTACCTTATGAGAAAAGGGCTGTATTTATTTTAAAACATTATTATGGTTACAAATATGAGGAAATATCAGAAATTATAGGCTGTCCCATTGGAACAGTTCGGTCAAGGCTTCATAATGCAATAAAATATATAATAAGTGAAATTGAGAGAAAGGAGATTGTATGAATGAAGGATTCTGATAAAATTAAAAACTCTATAATTGATGAATTCTACAATGAAGCACAGGGAGAAGTTGATAAAAATACAGAGTATAGTGACGAATATAGAGAGTTTAAAAGTAAACTAAATGCTACCCGTGAGAAAATGAATGTGGTAAATAAAGATATATTCGATTTTGATATTGATACCTTAAGCATAATTGAGCAAGGTGAGTATATAAGAGAAAACAGTAAGAATAAAAAAGAATTCATTCTTTTTATATTATCCTCTACTATAATTCTTTCTTTATGTGCCATAGCCATCCTGAAAATGGGTCCTAAGTTGCTTATTATTTCACAGATTATTATTGTTACTCTTGCTCCTTGGATAATAATACCTGTAATAGCAATTAAAAAAAGGGGAAGTGAAGTTTAATGGACTTTTCAAATGATTCACTAATTATAGCACTAGCCATATTCATTCCTATCGTATTAATTCAAGGAGCTTGGGTGTTTTATGATGCAAGAAGGCGTAAAGAAAAATATTATTGGCTTTGGGGTATATTTGCACTGATGAATACGCCAGGAAATCTTCTTGTATATTTATTGGTAACACGAGTAATATTAAATAATAAAAACAAAGGTAGCAGCAATTTATAGCAGCTATCTTTGTTTTATTCTATAGGGAATTATAAAATTTATTTAGAATTTCTAAGGGAAAAGAATTGTTTTGATTAACATTATTTTTTAAAAATAAAATGAACTTTTTTATCCGAATTGCGTTAAAGCTATGAAAATATAAAAAGGAAGATAAGAATTGATATTTGTTATCTTTCTCAAAAAATAGAAGGAGGACTAATATATGTTTGAAGGAATGGCGCTAGCAGAGATAGTAAAATTACTTGCACCTATAATTATATTGGAGGTAGGTCTTGTGGTTTTCTGCTTATATAGATTAACTCAGGATAGAGTGAGATTCTTACCTAAGTGGGGTTGGGCTTTAATAATACTTTTTATTCAATTAATAGGTGGCATAACTTTTTTATTAATTGGAAGAGAGCGTGATTAAGATGCTTAAGGTAGTAAACATTAAGAAAAAATATGGAGAGTTTGAAGTTTTAAAGGATATATCCTTTGAAATAAAAAAAGGAACTATATACGGATTTCTAGGGCCTAATGGATCAGGAAAATCAACAACCATGAATATACTTTCAGGGTTAATTGATTTTAATGGTGGAGAGATATATTTAGGTGGAGAAAATTTTAAAAAAAACAAAAGAAGATTATTAAAAAAGGTGGGATACCTTCCACAAGATCCTGTGTTTTATAATTACATGAATGCAAATGAATATCTGCACTTTATTGGTGAGATATCTAATATGACAGAGAAAAATATAAGGGAGAGAACTATAGAGATTTTAGAGATTGTAAAGCTTACTGAACCCGCAAAGAGAAAAATAGGACAATATTCAGGTGGAATGAAGCAACGGCTAGGAATTGCAGTGGCATTATTTAATAAACCAGAAATAGTTTTTTTAGATGAACCCACCTCTGCGTTAGACCCTGAGGGAAGAATGGAAATATTAGAGTTTATAAAAAAATTGAAGTCAGAAGGAACCACTGTTTTTATGTCCACTCATATTTTGAGTGATATAGAAAGGGTTTGTGACCATGTAAGTATTTTAGATAAAGGGAAAATACTAGTATCTGATAATTTAGAGAATTTAAAGAATAAGTATATTCAACCTATATTTGATATTGAGTTTGAAAAACCTTGTGCAAAATTGGACAGTATTCTTTTAAACTTTAGATGGGTAGAAAGTGTTTTAATAAGGGAAAATAAGGCTTCTATTTATGTGAATAATTTAGAAATTGCTAAATCTGAACTTTTAAAATTTCTTGTACAGGGAGAAAATACTATTTTATCTTATGAACTTAGAAAAAGTAATCTTGAAGATATTTTTATAAGGCTGGTGAATGAAAATGAGAACCTTTAAGGCTTATTTTAAAAAAGAAATAATGGAATCCAAAAGACAATACAAATATATAATCCTTGCGGTAGGAATAATTGCATTTGCTATAATAAACCCATTTATGTTAAAGCTACTTCCTAAAATATTGGGGCAACAGTTAAAAGGAGATTTAAGTTCGTTTTTTATTGCAACACCTAAAAGTGCAATTAATGAATACATTAAGAGTCTTTTTCAAATTGGAACCTTATTCATTATATTTACATTGGGAAGTAATTTAAATGAGGAAATAAATGAAGAAAAATTCGTGTTCCCATATTCTAAGGGAAGTGTGCCAGTGGGCATAGTTCTGGCTAAAATAATTCATTATACTATTGTGGTAACCTTACTCACCTTCATAGGATTTTTAACTTGTGCTTATTATGGAAGCATTTTGCTTAAGGGAGAAATGGTCCCACTATCAGGTATTATGAGTTCAGCTCTTTTAATGTGCGTCTATTATTTTTTTAATATTGCATTAGTAACACTTTTTAGTAGCTTTGTGAAAAAAGGTGTAACAGCAGGATTTATAACTGTTATGATAACTTTCACAAGTGCTGCATTTGTAAATTTAAATACTATTGGAAAGTTTATGCCGTACAAGTTAGTTGAGGGCGCAAATCTATTTACACTAGAAAATTATTCTTATTCTATAGCATTTTCAATTATATGTAGCATACTCTTTATAATAGCTACTATTTTTAACATGAACAAGGTTGAGGTAATATAATTACAGTTTTTAAACAAACACAAATAAGGTTTATTTTACCAAAATTTCATAAAATATTGACATTAATGTAAATATTAATTATAATATTTATATAGAACCTAGTGCATTAAAAGTAGAGCAAAGAGAATACCTATTAATAATTGTTATGTTACCTAAAACAAAGAGGATATCAAAACAAGGGGGTATATATTATGCCAGATAAGGGTAAAAGTAAGGGTACTACAACTAAGAACACTGGTAAAAAAGGTGAGAAAAAAGAACAAAAAAACAAAGGACCTAAGAAGTAAAAAAAATTCCTGAGCTCAAAGAGTTCAGGTTTTTTTATAATTACCAAAAAGGGGGCGGTATTCATGAGCACTAGTATGTTAAAAATTATAGCATGTTTATTAATGTTAATAGACCATATGGGAGCAGCACTTTTCCCAGAGGCTATAATTATGAGAATGATAGGAAGATTGTCATTCCCTATATTTGCTTATTTAATTGCTATAGGATATTCTAAAACAAATTCATTTTCTAAATATTTATACAGATTGTTACTATTTGCAGCTGTATCTCAAATACCATTTTCATTAGCCTTTAGTGAAGAGATTAGTGTACATAGTTTTTCGGATTTTCTAAGATTTTTTGTAGGGAGTCCATCTCCATATTTAAATATCTTCTTTACTTTAGCAATTGGATTAATAGCAATACGTGCATGGGATAAAGGAGAATCTACAATTGGGAAAATAGTAGCTGCCTTAGCATTAGGTATAACCGCTCAAGTTTTTAGTACAGATTATGGAATCTATGGAGTTGCTATGATTCTTGCATTCTATATTTTTAGAGATAACAAAATTAAAACAGTTATATCTCAAACCTCTGTATTTATATTATTTTATGCATCACAAATTTTACTAGCTATCTCAAGATATCCTGGTATATCAATTAAGCTTATTTGGTTTAATCAAGCATTATCGATACTCGCATTAGTTTTTATATTTAGCTATAACGGTAAGAAGGGTAAAAATTTAAAATACTTATTTTATGCTTTTTATCCAGTACATTTATTAGTAATAGGATTAATAAAAATTTTCATGTAGTTTATTATTTTAGTATTAAAAAAGTAAGTATAACTTAAATTAACGTTATACTTACTTTCTTTGTTTTAGTGCAATAGAGATATTATTTTAGTTGTTACATTCCCGGCAACATCTACAGCTTTAACTTCAATATAATTCATTCCTGCATTAAGGTTTACTTCGGCTACAAAGTTAGCAGTTTTATCATATATATCTGAAGTTGTTGGTATTTCATTTCCATTTACAAATAATTTAAATCCATAATTATTATCTGAAACTTCACAATTAATTTTAAAGGTCTCAACATTTTTGGCCAGGGCTATTACTTTATCGTTGTCAGATATATCAGTATTTTTAATAGTTAGCTTAGGTGCAATTAAATCGCAATAAAGGCTTAATGCATAGGCAAGGTTTTTACCTTTATCATCTGTAGCGGAAACTAACACTTTGTTTTGTCCATCTATTAAGTTTATTTTCTTAGCAAAGGTTAAATTTGAGTTTATCGTAACTTCTTCACCCTGTATTTTAAAAGATTTAACGCTAGTGGATAGGTCCCCACCTAAAAGTGCAAAGGGGGTATTGTAGAAGCTACCTTCTCTTTTGATACCAGTAAAATTAATATAAAGCTTTTCGTTTTTAACAATTATGTTTGTGATTGCAGATTCTATAATATTATCGTTTATATCACATGCTTGTACTTCTATTTTATGTTTTCCAGGAGTTAGATTGTCAAAGTTATAGAATAATTCCATTATGTTTTCTGCTACAACCTTACCATCAACTATAATATTGAAATATCTCATATCTGAAATAAGTTTAAAATCTCCTGAATAAGCTAGCTTAAAATGACCAGAAGGTAATGCAATGTCTGATTTAGGAGAAGTAATTACAAGTGGTTGGGCTTCTATGATAGTTTCATATTTATAGGTATTTCCAGCATAATCGGTACAGTAAATTAACACATTATTTTTACCGCTTTCCAAGTCTAAATTGACAAAATAATCTCCATTAGCATCTTTAGGCAAAGCTAAAAAGGTACTTCCAGCCTTATCATTGCAATACTTTTCATTTAAAATTATTTGAAAATTTTTTATTCCAGATAAATTATCTGTTGCTTTAAACTTTAAAACATGTTTTCTTGAAGTAACAACACTTGGAGAAACCATTGATACGAGTGGCTTAGTTGAATCTACTTTAATTGGTAATTTCATTGTTTGATATTTAGAGTCAGCAGCCGAGTCAATTGAGGCTTTAATTTGAAAATAATATTGACCATCTTTAACTGTTTCATATTTCCCACTAGCAGGGTTGTAACTAGTTAAGTCCCATATCCAAGGTGATGATTCTTTATAGTTATCATCTTGGAGAACATCAATAGGATCTGGAGACCATAAGTCTTTATACAAATCTTTTTCTATTCCAAGACTACGCACTAGGGTTCCCTTTTCATCAACTATGTCAACTATCATAGTTTTTGCATTTCTAAGCAAAGCAATTTTAGGATATACACTTATTTTTCCATTTGCAGAGGTTGCCGCGATTCTGGTTTCATCAACGATGGGTAATAGTGTGTTTTTGTTTAGAGACACTACACCTAGAAGGGAATCAGATCCATTTTCGTTCAGTTGATAAAATGCAGTTTCTCCTAAATATGAACTACTATCCCAAAGAGGTTTATCCATTATTAAGGATTCGTTCCATTCGCCATAGAAACCCATATATGGAACTCCTAGTGATTGTCCCTCTTCTGATGTAGCTTCAAAGGTTAAAAAGCCTTCCAAGAAGATTCCTTTAGGAGTAGTTTTTGGTATATTTAATGTTACATTTATATTTACTATAGAGCCAGCAGGTACAATTACCTTATCCTTGTCGAAGGAAACAGTCGCTCCTTCTAAAATTAGATCTCTTGCTTCATCACTTTTATCGGAAAGAACAAGATTTGAAGTTTTAATGGAATAGGTTTCTTCTTTAACTCCATAGTTTTTAAATGTTAAAGTGAATTGTTTTGTAAGTTCATTAATTTGCTTTAATGCAACGGTAGCATTACCATTTTTATCTACAACAGTTACATTAGATTTAGCCGCCGAAGCTGCATCTACAAGTCCGGCACCTTGTCTCCTTGGAGAAAATGGGATTAATGAATCGCCTGATGATGCATCTATTTGTGGTTTTGCAGTATTTATCACAAGTTGTTTTGCAAGTTCAGCTTTTTCTTTTGGTGTTAAGTTATCTAATTTTAATTCTTTCATATGTTGCAATACTAAGGTCATAATACCGGAAATATGAGGTGAAGCCATAGAAGTTCCTGAAATATATTTATATTCATTATTATTGACAGTGGAGAGTATGTCTCCTCCAGGAGCAGTTACTTCAGGTTTAAATTCTAAATCAGAGGTAGGACCCCAGGATGTAAAGTCAGACATTTGTCCTTTAGTAGGATTCTCTATATTGACTTTTTTATCTGGAAATTTAATTTTTGCACCACTTTTTATGGCATTTTGTATGCTAGTTCCATCTTTGTTAGTTACGAATATAGATGGAATTTTAACATTAGCATCAGAAGCCATACTAATAAATCCACTTTCACCATCACGATTATATATAATAGCGGCTATTGCTCCTGCAGCTTGCACATTTAATTTCTTTTCTATAAAAGTAATATCACCCCTTTTAATTAAGGCTACTTTCCCTTTTAAATCAATATCTTTAATATCATCAGGAGTTCCAAGGTTACAATCAACTATTGAATATTCACCTTTTAATATTCCAATTGGCGCAATTTCTGATGGAGAATATGCAACATCTTTATATTCACTACCTACACGATAAGTTAGTGCTGGGGTTATAAGCATACTATTTTGAATAGAAGCCACACTGAGGGCCTCTTTTGCTACACTTGGAGCACCAACGACGGATGTATCCACTATGTCTTCAACTTTTTCAGGAGAAGTTGAGTATGAAGAGTTCCCCGCAGATACAACCACAACCACACCTTTTTCTTCAGCGTCCCTTATAGCCTTTTGAATAGGTGCACTATCTTCTACAAAACCTGAATCAGAGCCTAAACTCATATTTATTACATCAGCACCAAATTTTACAGAGTCCTCTATAGCTGCAACTACATCTTCATCATTGCAACTAGGGTAATCAGGGTCATTGGAGAATACCTTCATTGCAAGTAATTGTGCTTCTGGTGCAACGCCTTGGATGGCTTCAAATTTTGAAACCTCTGTAGAGGTTCCATTTGCAGCTACTATACCAGCTACATGCATTCCATGCATGCTACCTTCATCAATTATATTTTGATTTTTATCTGCATAATTATATCCATAGGGTACTTTGTCTGTGAAGTATTTTCCTTTTCCTTCTGGGTTTTTATTTTTCAGTTTTGCCTTTGAAGGATCTGTGAGTCTCATATCTTTATGATTATAATCAATACCACTATCGATTATAGATATTACCATTCCTTCTCCTTTGTATTTAGAAACCTGCCATTCTTTTAGTACATTAGTTAAATCCTTGGCTGAAGTCATAGTTTCGTTATAAGCAAGCTCCTTAGTTACTTCTTTTGCTGAAGTATTAAGAATTAAGAAATTGGAAGATAAAAGACTAATGGTAAGAATTAGGCTTAAAAGCTTATGTCTTTTCATAATTTCCCCCTTATTTTTTAAAATAATTCAAATAACATTATATCACATTAATGGTAATATATAAATATAAGGTTAGAAGATTACTCTCTACAAACTTTAGTGAGAATTTTAAAAAGTTATTATTTAAATGGTATAATGTGCTAAAATATTATAAAGGGGGCGCTATTTATTATGGAACAATTAGTGAAAGAAAAACTAGATAGGCTAATAGACTTATTTCAACAAGTGTCATCAGAATATAAATGGGAGCAGTCATTAACTAATCATTTTACAGCATTGACTTATACATTAAATAACAGAAATTTTGATAAAGAGAAGATTGAAGATGTGAGGTTGCATATTAAAAAAACTACGGGTGTATTCTCTAATTATCGGGGTACTTCTAAAATAATTTTATCAGCATTGCTAGCATGCCAATATGATAATCCAAAACAAGAATTTGATAAACTGCTTATTTATGATAAAAGGATGAAAGAGGCAGAATTTAAGAATAATATGTATTTACCCATAGCCAATTATGCTCTTTTAGCTACTTGTAGTGAGGAATTGGTGGATAAAAGAATAAATAAAGCCAAAGAAATTTATAATGAAATGAGAAGTAACCATCCATGGTTAACTGGTGGAGATGATTACCCACTTTCTATACTTTTAGCCAATTCAGATGACTCAGTTAATACTATTATAGAGAATATGGAAGAGTGTTATCAACTATTAAATGAAAATGGGTTTGGAAAAAATAACGGACTTCAATTCTTATCTCATATACTAGGATTTCGAAAAGAGGAGAATAAAGTTAAGGTCTTAAGATGTAGTGAAATATTTGATAAGTTAAAAGAGAATAAAATGAAGGTGTATTCTACTGGATATGCAGTAATAGGCTTCTTATCTATACTTGGGGAAAAAGGTTATGAGGCAGTAGATCAAGTTATCGAAGTTGTAAAAGTTCTAAAGTCTACTAAAAAATATAAATGGTTAACTAAAGAAACACATTTATATACAGCGGCTGCTTTGGTTAGTGATTTATATATTGAGAATATGAAAGAAAAAAAGGATCTTATTCAAACATCTATTGGAATTTCCATTGAAGCACTAATCGCAGCTCAAACTGTAGCTGTTATTGTAGCGGCTAGTAGCGCCGCAGCTTCGGCAGGAGCATCCGCTTCATCTTAATAATCAATATTTCTAAAAAAAGTTAAGAAAAGTATATATTATTAGAATTACTTAGCGAAGAGAAACGCAATTGTAATAATATATACTTTACTTTTATGTTGTTAATGTTTAGTAGGTAAGTCATCTAATGTTTTTAGTTGGTATCCTTGGCTTTCCCATTGCGCAATTACATCATCTAATATTTCAGCATTGGTTTTTGATACTGCGTGTAATAACATAATTCCACCATTGTGTGTTCTTTGCATAATGCGTTTTTTTGCACTTTCATGTGAGGGCTGTTTATCAGTAAGCCAATCCATATAAGCGAAACTCCAAAATATAGTTTTATACCCATAGTTTTGAGTATATTGTAAGGAGCGTTCACTATATTTGCCCATGGGAGGTCTAAAATATTTAGAAATTTTTTTGCCCGTAATATTTTCAAATGCCACTTCTACATCAGATAATTCACTATTGAATTTTTCTAAATCTATTATAGAAGCCATTGAAGGATGGCGAGCACTATGGTTGCACACTAGGTGTCCGTCTGAAACCATTCTTTTAATTAACTCTGGGTTAGAGGTAATATAGGGCTTTACAACGAAAAATGCAGCTTTCACATTATGTTTTTTTAAAACATCTAATATTGGAGCGGTATATCCAGCTTCATACCCTTCATCAAAAGTTAAATATAATATCTTTTTTGATGTATCTCCTAAATAATAGCACTCATAGTTTGATATAATGTTACTGGTTTCTTTAGGGCCTTGAGGTGGAGCATTGTCATTACGAGGCTGGAAATACCAATTATATTCTTTAGTACTTAGTCCATTGAGGGTTTTATTATTACTAAATACGTTTTTGAAAAAATTTATTTGGACAGGTGTTTTTGAATTACCCTTGTTATGACATTCAACACATTCAGTTTTAGAGTCCATAATTGACATACATTTTAATTCTTTGCTATAAACAGTAGTTGATAAACAGCTAACCGTAAGCATTGAAAAAATAATAATACTCAATAACTTTGATTTCACACTAATCACCCCTAGTTAATCCTATTTAGAAAAGTTTTTAAATTATTCTACAACTTAGTATGCTCCGTAGATGTATGTATATATACAAATAGCTAACTATGTATTATAGGTAATTTTAAAAAAAATTTCCAAAAAATATTTACAACAGTTTTTAAATAGTATAATTTAATGTATACTATTAGTATGAATACAACAGTGGAGGTGACGAAATGGAATTAACTTTAGAGCAACAAAAAATGATTCATAGCAAACCCTCAAGATATAGCACAATTAGGGGAAATCAAGGTTCAGGGAAGACAATTGCATCTATTTATAGAAGTCTTTATTTAAAAAACAACTATTGCCTATATGAAGAGGATAAAATATTAATGTTAGCGTCTAAGAATGAAGATATAAATTATATTGAAGACATATATAACATAGTAGAAGAAGAAACTAGGTTAGAATATTTAACTCTATTTTCTAATAGTGAAAGAAAATTTCATGTCCTTACATTGGAAAGCATTATACATAGATATTTTTTAGAATATAAAAATAAATATAAACTAAAAAACGAATCAATTATAGGTAATGATAAAAAAAATAGCATTATAAAAAATTGTATATTGGACATTAAAAATATTTATCCAAGGCTAAGAATATTAAATACTGATTATGCTGAGTTCTTTATTGAAGAAATAAAATGGATAAAAAGTTGCAACCACTTAAAAGATGATTCCTATTTGCAAGCAAATAGAACAGGAAGAAAATGTGAAAAGGGACAAGGTCCCCAAAGAATTAACAAAAATTCAACTGCTAGAAAAGCAATATTTCAGCTTATGCTCAGGTATAATGAAAAGCTTAAAGCAGAGAATTTAGTTGATAATGAAGATATTAATATATACGCGTTACAAATGGCACAAACCTTTAAAATAGATAAGTACTGTCATATTATAGTCCATAAAAGTAGCAATTTAACTAAGGTGCAGGTGGATTTTATTAATGCATTATTTAATGAAAAATCTTATTCTAGTATGATGTTTCTTGTTGATATGGATATGATCCACAATACTAATTCTTGGATGGTAAAAGGCAAAAGAGTTAATACAAGCCCTTTAGGAGAAAAGGCAAAAGCGCATTCATTTAAAAATAAACATAAAACACAAGAAGCCCTCCAAAAAAAACAGGTGAATATATGTAGTGAAAATTTAGACATTAATTCATTAGAGAACTTTAGATTTTGTGATTTAAGGCATAGTAGATCCTATGAATTTATGAGAGATTATAGTAGAATATCAGATATTCTAGTAAATGATGAAAAAGGCGATTATGAGTATATTAATGAGGAATTATTGGAACTACCAGTATATAGTGATATAGCCGCAGGTGAACCTATACTTATTAATTCTGAAATGGAAGGGAAATTTTACCTTCCAAAGTACTGGTTAAAGGGAGTAAAAAATGCCTTTATTTTAAAGGTTAAAGGGGACAGTATGATTGGGGCTAATATTAACAATGGAGATTATGTAATAATAAGGCAGGAGCATGCTGCAAATAATAAGGATATTGTAGCAGTTGATATAGGTGGTAATGCTACTTTAAAAAGGCTTTCTATAGAAAAAGATAGAGTACTACTTATGCCAGAAAATGAAAAATATAAGCCTATTGTAATAGATAGTGAAGATACATACATCATAGGTACAGCTATAGGAATTATTAAACATAAAAATTGATTTTTGGAAGGGGTCCAGTAGAAATGAAAATATTTTTTATTTCCGATATACATGGTTCACTTTTTTATTTAAAAAAGGCATTAAAACGGTATAATGAAGAAGGAGCGAGCTATATAGTAATGCTAGGGGATGCGTTATATCATGGACCAAGAAATCCAATGCCAGAGGAGTATAATCCACAGGGAGTAGCTAATCTCTTAAATGAATATAAAAACAAGATAATAGCTGTTAGAGGAAACTGTGATAGTGAAGTGGATCAAATGCTCATAGAGTATCCTATGATGGCTGATTATTCTATAATATTGTACAATAACAAAAGAATATTTTTGACGCATGGTCATATATATAATGAGGGTAATTTGCCAAGTTTAGGTGAAAATGATGTTTTGGTACATGGTCACACACATCTTCCTGTAGCTAAAAAACATAATAATATATATATATTAAATCCAGGATCCATATCATTGCCTAAGGAAAATAACCCTAATTCTTATGCGATACTCCAAGATGATTTATTTCAAATAAAAGATTTAGAGGGAACAGTTATAAAAGAAATATATTTATAAAAAAATAAAACTTCAGGAGATCCTGGGACATCGATATTTGGGGTGAGAAGAAAAGAAAAAACTTGACTTGGTGGGAAGGTTCTCTTCTACAAATACAGCAACTAGTATTAATGATAATATAGTTGTAGCTGCATCACCTAAAAATAAAATTTTCAAATAATGATTATAGCTTTACCGAGAAAGGCACAAGGAATAAGGCATAGTGCTGCCAGACCTTGAAAAATAATAATGATTTTTTTTCTGCCAACATGATCTGATAACTTTCCACCGATTAGTGAACCAGGTATTGAAGAGAAGGCCGCCATCATTAAAAATAAACCTACAGTTTCAATTCCAAGACCAATGCTTTTAGTAAGAAATAGTGTTAGAAATGGATGAACAAAACTACCCATACTGTTAATGATTCTAGCGAAAAATACAACATAAATACTTCTAGGTAAGACTAAAATTCTATTAGAATCTCCAGTTATAATCAAATTATTTATAAAATATAAGGATAGCCATAGGCTATCCTTGATTTTCTTATTATAAAAATTAACACTTTTCATTTATAAATTACTTCCTAAGAAAAAAGCTGAATTTATCCTTTTCTGAAACTGAAATAGATACATTTCGCTTATGAAGTATATTAGTATATTCTTGAACTTGACCATCACATATATTGGCATAGTCAGTCTTGCCATCTTCTACCCAACCCATAAACACATAAGCGTGGGAAGGTACACCAGGCTTTTTAGCAACATCTGTGGTGAAACATATATCACCTTTTTCTAATTTAGTAAGGTCAGTATTTTTTTTCCACTCCATCGAAGTTAAATCTGTCATCAGCTGTTTAACAGTAGATGTTTCTTTAGGGATAGCAACTTCATTAGATCTTAAAATTTCTGATAAGAGATATACAGTAACACCAGTTTTGCTTCCTTTGTTTAATTCAATTGCTTTTTTTAGTGTGGATGTTCTATTTGCTTCTACACCCAAATATTCATAAATTTTTTCTTGCGATGTAATAGGTTTAATGGTGCTATCAACAGTACTTTTTGTAGCGACTTTATTGGTAACTACGTCTGTTTTTGGATTCATGAAAGATGTGTTCATTAATATAGAAAACACAATTATAGCTGCTATAACAATAAAAAGTCCTATAACAGTTATATTATTCTTAAACTCATTTTTGTCTGCTAGTTCATGCATTTCTTTTATGTACTTTTGACTTTCCCCATGTGCTTTTAACTGAGTAGATTCACTAGATTTAGTTTTATGATTTTCTAAATTGTTGTTTGAATATAAATTTTTTATACTTTCACTAGTGTCTTTTTCTGATTGTTCATTTTTATCCATATTTTCCTGCTTGCAAATATAGGTAGGTGTATTATGATTTAACCTATATTTTTGCAGCACCTCCCTTTTATTGCATATTGGTTATATTAAAGCTTTAATTTTAATAGTGATTTATTTCAAAAGAAACAGTTTAAAATTATTTACATCACCTACTTTTTAACACTATTATTATAACATATGACAAGGCATTTTAGTGCTATTTGTAAAAGTTTAAAATAATTTAATATTTTGTGAAATATATTACCGTTATTTGGTTATAAATTTAATATAATTGTTGATTTACCTTATTCATAACTTCTAGGGTATTGTTTAGCGCAAGACTGTAGTATAATATATTTAATAATGAATAAGTGGAGGTGGACAATGACTGTAAAAATAGTAACTGATAGTACCTCGTATATAAGTGAGGAGTTAACAATAAAGTATGATATTTCTGTAGCTTCATTAAGTGTTATTTTTGAAAATGAGGAGTTTAAAGAAATCCATATTAAAAATGAAACTTTTTACGAAAAACTAAACAATAGCGCAAGTATTCCCACTTCATCACAACCATCATTAGAGGAAATGTACAACATCCTAGAAAAGCATATAAAAGATAATAATGAAGTTGTTGGTGTTTTCCTATCTTCAGAGATGAGTGGGACATATTCAAATGCATGCCTTGCAAAAAATATGATTCTTGAAAATTATCCGGATGCACAAATAGAGAATATAGATTCTAGATCTAATTGTATGCAGCTTGGATTTGCAGTATTGACAGCAGCGATTGCAGCACAAAAGGGGAAATCAATAGATGAAGTGGTCTGTATAGTAAAAGATAATATAAAAAGAAGTAGATTTCTGTTCATACCTGATACTTTAGAGTATTTAAAAAAAGGTGGCAGAATAGGTGGTGCAAGTGCTCTGCTGGGTACTATTTTTCAAATTAAACCTATTCTTACTGTAGTAGATGGAAAAACAGAATTATTTAATAAAGTGCGGACTAAAAAACGTGCCATACAAACTATGATTGATAAATTCATTGAAGATATAACAAAGCATGGCCTTGGCGAAGTAATGATCCATCATATAAATGATGTGGAGGGAGCTCAATCTTTTGCAAAAACAGTTGAGGAATGTATAGGTAAGAAAGTAGACATAGCTCCAATTGGACCTGTAATAGGAACTCATGTTGGACCTGGAGCGTTAGGTATTGTATATTATACAAAGACAGATTTATAATTTAATAAGTAAAGCCATACTGTAAATTCACAGTATGGCTTTGCTTATTAAATATCTCAATATTTTTCTGAGTATATCTCTCTTAAAATCGTCAATGTTTCAAGTAATTTCTGAACATGGAAGTTAAATACTATGTTCATATCGTTATTCATGTAAGATTTAATAAGTATATTTTCATGGAACAATTCGTTTATGTTAAAGCGGTTATTTTCATTGAAATAGCAATTACAAGGTGAATTGGTGAATGTTAGAGAGTTTAGTATAACTAGGTGATTATAAGCAGTTTTTGAAGTAGCTATAACACTATTAATTTTGTGAATATGTGGGCTTTCAGCTTTCTGACTTTGTATTTCACTTAAGTAGGAGTCTAGTGCTTTTTCCAATTTGGATATTTGAAGATTTAAGCCAGAAAGATTAATATCCCCATTGAAATTAAATATATCTTTAGATAATATAAAAATATTACGGATTAAAATTTTTCCGTCTTCATGTAAGTTATCTAAAAATTTAGGATGGAATATAAAATAGTTTACTAAAACTGATACAAATATACCTAGAAAAGTTTCTATTACTCTATTGGAACTATAGACTAATGGAGTACCTTCTTTAAGATTCGTCATTATTGCTAAAAAAACTACACAACCAATGATAATAGAATTTTTTCTATTAAGAAGGTTCAGTGAATAAATTACAAATACTATCCCGATGCTACTAAGAAATACATTGTTAGGACTTATAAGTGCGAAGGCTAATCCCCAAATTGCTCCTATAATAGTACCAATCATCCTGTTTTTACCTGTAGTAAAAGAATTGTGCACAGTACTTTGCATTGTTATTACTGCAGCAATACATGCATAAAAGGGAAATGTACTGTGAAAAGCTCTTAATATAATTATACATATAAAAACCGAAATCGCAGTTTTTATATTTCTCATTCCTATCTTTTGCATACTGTTGCCTCCTAGTTAATCTTTGGGGTAGATATATTATAGCGGATTATAAATAATGGTAGATACATTTACTATGTTATCAAATCTGAATAAATTTGCAACTAAAAATTATATTTATACATTGACAAAATGCAAAATTTAAATTAAACTAAGAAGAAATTATAAACTATATATAAAAAAGAAGTACACTTTTAAGTTAGTCCTGTGAGGCTAGGAAGGAGTATAGATAATTATGCCATATTTTTTTTGCTTTGCCAATTTTGAATTTCATACTATTAAATATAACACAGTTATTAATATTAGCAATAAAACTGTAAGTGTATTTTCTATTTGCTTAATAAATATAATTAATATATTAATAAGGATAACATAAGGATTATTTAAGTAATCTCTTTGTTATCCTTTATTTTGTTAGAAAAAATACTTTTATTGTGAATAAATATTATATTAAATGAATAATATAACACGAAAAAACATTGCATTATCATAACAATTAATATATAATAAATAAAAATAAACTAGTGAAATCAATGATATTTGCTAAAATACAATTCTAAATATAATATATAAGAAAAATAAACATTATACATAAATGTGTATAAATATTCATAACATGATTTAATGTTTTAAAAAGATGATTTTGACTTAGGAGGAATTAAGATGAAAGGTAAATTGATTTTAGAGAATGGAATAATATTTGAGGGCAATATATTTGGGTATTTAAAAGAAAGCGTTGGGGAAGTTGTTTTTAATACAGGCATGACTGGATATGAAGAAATTTTAACAGATCCATCCTATTATGGCCAAATAGTAACTATGACCTATCCGCTCATAGGAAATTATGGGATTAATTTAGAAGATGTAGAGTCGAAGTCGCCTAAGGTTATGGGTTTTATTGTTAGAGAAAAATGTGATTACCCTAATAACTTTAGATGCGAAATGAATTTAGAGGGGTATTTTAAACAAAATAAAATAATGGGACTAGAAGGTATTGATACAAGAGCATTAACAAAAATACTTAGAAATAAGGGCACTATGAAAGGTATTATTACTACGAAGGAATTATCACAAATCGAAATAGAGCAAAAGCTTTCTGCATTTAATAATAATGATGCTGTAATGAAGGTTACTGCTAAAGAGCAATACACAATTGAGGGTATAGGAAAACATGTGGCAATTATGGATTTCGGAATAAAAGAAAATATTATACGTTGCTTTATGCAAAGAAATTGTAAAATAACAGTATTTCCTGCAAATTCAAAGGCGAAAGAAATATTAAAGGTTAATCCCGATTTGATATTTTTATCAAATGGGCCTGGAGACCCAGAAGATTTAGAGGGTGTAATCAAGGTTGTAAAAGAAATTATAGGTAAAAAACCTATAATTGGGATTTGCCTTGGACATCAACTTTTGGCATTAGCCCTTGGAGGGAAAACTGCAAAACTTAAATTTGGTCATAGAGGGTGCAATCATCCTGTTAAAGATATACAAGAAAATAAGGTTTATATTACATCACAAAACCATGGATATTATGTAAGTAAGCTACCGGAGAATATGGAGGTTACTCATGTAAGTGTAAATGATGGCACTATAGAGGGGATGAAACATAAGACTATGCCAATATTTTCGGTACAGTTCCATCCTGAAGCCAGCCCAGGACCTAAGGATATAGATATAATTTTTGACAAATTTCTTTCAACTATATAGTAAAAGCGATGGAAATAGAAAACAAATAGAGAAAAAGTAGGTAGAATTTTGGATACACAAATAGAATAAATAAAAGATTTCGTAGAGGAGGATTTATATGCCATTAGATATAAGCATTAAGAAAGTACTAGTAGTTGGATCCGGTCCAATAATAATAGGGCAAGCTGCTGAATTTGATTATTCCGGAACACAAGCTTGTCAAGCTTTAAAAGAGGAAGGCGTAGTAGTTGTACTTGTAAATAGTAATCCTGCAACAATAATGACAGATAAAGAGGTTGCAGATATTGTTTATATAGAACCATTAACTATAGAATTTCTAGAAAAGATTATTGAAAAGGAAAGACCGGATAGTTTACTTGCGGGTATGGGAGGACAAACGGGTTTGAATTTAGCTGTGGAACTAGCTGATAATGGTATTCTAGGTAAATACAATGTTAGAGTAATCGGAACCTCTATAGAAGCCATAAAAAAAGGTGAGGATAGAGAAATTTTTAAAAGTCTTATGCAGGAGATTAATCAGCCAGTTGTAGAAAGCTCCATTGTTACAAATATACAAGAAGGATTAAAATTTGCAAGCGAAATAGGGTATCCTGTAATTGTGAGGCCAGCCTATACATTAGGTGGAAGTGGTGGGGGAATTGCTGAAAATGAGGAGGAACTAGTTGAAATCTTAGAACTAGGTTTGCAATTAAGTTCTATTGGACAGGTTCTTTTAGAAAAAAGCATTAAGGGATGGAAGGAGATAGAATATGAGGTTATGAGGGATGGCCGAGGTAATTGTATTTGTGTATGCAATATGGAAAATATAGATCCTGTAGGAATTCATACTGGAGATAGTATTGTTGTAGCACCAAGCCAAACTCTTTCGGATAAAGAATACCAAATGCTTAGAAGCGCATCCATAGATATTATAAACAATGTAGGTATAGAAGGGGGATGCAATGTTCAACTTGCTCTCCACCCAAAAAGCTTTGAATATGCAGTTATAGAAATAAACCCTAGGGTAAGTAGATCCTCTGCACTAGCCTCAAAAGCTACAGGCTATCCTATTGCAAAAGTAGCAGCTAAAATAGCGCTAGGATATTCATTGGATGAGATAAAAAATGCAGTTACGCAGAAAACCTATGCTTGTTTTGAACCTTCATTAGATTATGTAGTAGTTAAAATTCCTAAGTGGCCCTTTGATAAGTTTCAGGGAGCGAATAGAGTTTTAGGTACAAAGATGATGGCTACAGGTGAAATAATGGCAATTGGAAGCAATTTTGAAGCAGCTCTGTTAAAAGGAATTCGTTCTTTAGAAATAGGAAAGTATTCATTGCAATACGACGCCTTAGCTCAAAAAAGTTTACAAGAATTAAAGGAAAGAGTAATGGCACCTGATGATGAGAGAATATTTCATTTAGCGGAGATGCTTAGACGCGATTATATAGTGGAAAAGGTTTCGGAAATTACAGGTATAGATAAATTCTTTGTAAATAAAATTAAGTGGATAGTAGAAGAAGAGGAAAAGATAAAAAATTCCTCGGTAGGAGATATGAATAAAGAGTGGTTACAATTATTAAAGAAAAAAGGATTTTCTGATAAGGGGATTTCTGATTTATTAGGAGTTAACCCAAATATAATATGCGAACTTAGAAATATATGGAATATCAAACCTGTTTATAAGATGGTTGATACCTGTGGAGGAGAATTTGAAGCCTTGTCACCCTATTATTACTCAACCTATGATGAATATGATGAGGTTGAGGTAAGCGATAAAAGAAAGGTTATGGTAATAGGTTCTGGCCCTATAAGGATAGGACAAGGGATTGAATTTGATTATGCATCTGTTCATAGTGTAATCGCGCTTAGAAAGCTAGGAATTGAGACTATAATAGTAAATAATAACCCGGAAACAGTAAGTACGGATTTTAATATTTCAGATAAATTATATTTCGAACCATTAACAGAAGAAGAAGTGCTTAATATTGTTGAAAAAGAAAAACCTGATGGAGTTATACTTCAATTTGGGGGTCAAACTGCTATTAATCTTGCTGAATTTTTAAGAGAAAAAAATATACCTATTTATGGAACTAAGCCCGAACAAATAGATTCAGCTGAAGATAGAGAAAAATTTGATGCACTACTCGAAAAATTAGATATTAATAGACCTAAGGGGAAAGCGGTTTGGAATTTAAAAGAAGGATTAAAAGAGGCTAAAATCATAGGTTATCCAGTTTTGGTTAGACCATCCTATGTATTAGGTGGGCAGGGAATGGAAATAACTTATGTAGAAGAAGAATTGGAACATTATTTAGAAAATGCTTTTGAAAAAGATAAGAAAAATCCCGTTTTAATAGATAGATACTTATTAGGTAGAGAGATAGAAGTTGATGCTATTTGCGACGGGAAAGAAATATTAATACCGGGTATTATGGAGCACTTAGAGAGAGCTGGGGTTCACTCCGGTGATAGTATAACTATATATCCAAGTCAAAACATATCAGATGCTATAAAAGATAAAATATTAGAATATACTAAGAAAATAGCAATAGGACTAGAAGTAATAGGCATGATTAATATTCAGTTTATAGAATTTAAAGATGAATTATATATCATAGAGGTTAATCCAAGAGCCAGCCGTACGGTTCCTTACATTAGTAAGGTTAGCAAAGTGCCTATAGTAGATCTGGCAACAAGGGTTATGCTAGGAGAAAAACTAGTGGATTTGGGGTATGGCATTGGAGTTTATAAAGAACCCAAATTGGTGTCGGTTAAAGTTCCAGTATTCTCAACTCAAAAACTTCCAGAGGTCGAGGTGTGCCTTGGACCGGAAATGAGATCCACAGGAGAGGTATTAGGAATAGGAAGAAACTTTGAAGAGGCTTTATATAAAGGACTTATTGCGTCAGGAATGAAGATTGATAAAGATAAAGGTGCTATATTGGCTACGATAAACCCCCAGGATTATGAAGAGTTTTTGTCTATAGCTAAGGCTTTTAATGAACTTAAGTACAAATTTATAGCAACAGAGGGAACGGCTAAGCTATTAAAAGACAATGGAATTAATGCCATAGAGGTTAAGAAAATCATTGAAGGAATCCCGAATATCATTGATGTAATAAAGAGTAGAAAGGTTGATTTAGTAATAAATACCCCTACTAAGGGAAATGATTCGAAAACGGATGGATTTAGGATTAGAAGAACCGCTATTGAGAATAACGTTTCAGTTGTTACTTCATTAGATACTGCAAAGGCAATAGTAGAGCTTATGAAGAAAAATATTATTAGTGAAAATTTAGAAGTGTTTAATATTGTAGATTAGTATAAAAAGTAGTTATAAATAGAACGCGTAATAGGTATTTTAACACCTGCTACGTGTTCTTTTTCTTAAGACAAGACAATAAAAGTAGATACTATTTCCAATCTGCATTTTTACTTAAAGCCTCACAATCTCGTTGGCGGTGCAGGACATATTTCCTTAAACACACTTCATTACTTCCCATTCTGAATTTAATATTTTAGATGCGTCGGGCATTCCTTCATTCCCTTTCTGTACAAATTTTTATATTATCTCTAACTTGCGATTTTAAATATATATTACATATGAATAATAGTATTTTATTGTAACTAAAAGTCAGTAAAATCAATTAGTTAAGCAGATTTTCCTAATTTTTACTGCATAATTATTATATAAACATGAATAAATATTGATTAAAAGTATTGCGCTATTATAAAAAGTGATATATAATAAATAAAAACAAGGCAGTTAAATCAATGATAAAAGTTAAGAATCAGCTAAACCAATGGTAAATAAGTAGAATATGCATTATACATAAAAATGTATAAATATTCACAAAAAAAATATTATACATGGGGGAGTGGTACAAATGAAAAAATTCATGTCAATTGTATTAACAGTTACTATGGCAGGTGTATTACTTGCAGGTTGCGGTGAAAAACAGGAAAAACTTAATTCTCTACAAGCGGTTCAAAAGGCGGGTATCCTAACTATAGGAACTGATGATTCATATCCTCCAATGGAATTTAGGGATTCTAAAAACACTTTAGTAGGGTTTGATGTAGATTTGGCAACTGAAATAGGAAAAAAATTAGGAGTGAAAATAGAGCATACTACCACAGACTTTAATGGAATACTTTTAGCTCTTAACTCATCAAGATTTAATATTATAGTTGCAGCTTTGAGTATTACGGATAAGAGAAAAGAAAGCATAGATTTCTCAGACAGTTATTTAATGGGTGGTCAAGTTGTTACCATAAAAAAAGGAAATACATCAATAAAAAGTTTGGAAGACTTAAAGGGTAAAATAGTAGCTTGCCAGCTTGGATCTACAGGAGATACAGCAGCTTCCGCACTTAAAGGATTAAAAGAGATTAAAAAGTATGACAAAATTACAGAAGCATTTCAAGAGTTATCATCTAAAAGAGTAGATGCAGTAGTTATGGATGCTCAAGTTGGTGGATATTATGTATCAAAGAAACCAGGTGAGTTTGAGGTTTTAAAGGACAGAATCAGCGAAGAACCTATGGGAATTGGATTTAAGAAAGAAGATAAAGAATTAAAAGCAGCAATTCAAAAGGCTCTTAATGAACTTAAATCAGATGGAACGCTCTCTAAGCTTTCACAAAAGTGGTTTGGATTTGACGCATATAAGAAATAACAACTAATAATTGTAATCTACCCAGATGAATGCTAGGAGGAACAAGAATGGATATAAATATTTTAAAGGATATGTTTCCAGTTTTATTACAAGGAAGTTTAATAACATTGGAACTTACTCTTATATCAGTAGTATTTGGAAGTTTGATAGGCATGCTTACAGCCCTACTAAAGCTTTCTAAAAATAAGTTGCTGGGTGGCATTGCAGGTTTTTATACCTGGCTATTTAGAGGGACACCTATGCTACTCCAATTATGGTTTTTCTATTTTGGATTGCCCTTTGTAGGGATTAAGTTTACAGCCTTTCAAGCAGCACTAATAGGACTTAGTTTGAATTCAGGTGCTTATATGGCAGAAATAATAAGAGGTGGAATACTTTCAGTTGATAAAGGGCAATTTGAGGCTTGTAAGTCACTCGGGTTTACTTATTTTGATACTATGAAAAGGGTGGTATTACCTCAAACCTTTAAAATAATTATTCCATCTGTAGGAAATGAGTTTATAACAATGCTTAAAGATACTTCTTTAGTTTCAACTATAACTATGGTAGAAGTTATGAGGTCAGCACAGCTTTTATATGCCTCAAGCTTCAGACCTATGGAAGCTTTCTTCATAACAGGTTGTTTGTATCTTTTAATGACAACAATTTTTACTACAGTATTTTCATACTATGAAAAAAGACTGTCAGTATATTAGTAGAGGTGATATGGAATGTATATGATAGAAACTAAAAATTTAACTAAAAAATTCGGTAGCCTAACGGTATTTGAAGATTTAAATGTAACGGTTGGAAAAGGTGAGGTACTAGTCATAATAGGACCTTCTGGTTCAGGAAAAAGCACATTTTTAAGATGTTTAAATCACCTTGAAAATCCTGATGGGGGCGAAGTTTTTATCGAAGGTGAAAAGCTGGATGTTAAAGATAAAAAGCATATGAGAAATACTATTGAAAAAGTAGGAATGGTATTCCAAAACTTTAATCTGTTTCACCATATGACTGTATTACAAAACGTGATTGAGGCTCCAATTACTGTTAAGCATGAATATAAACAAGAAGTATTAAAAAGAGCAGAAGGAATTATTGAAAAGGTAGGTCTAAGTGAAAAATTAGAGAATTATCCATCAAAATTATCAGGAGGACAAAAGCAAAGAGTAGCTATAGCAAGAGCATTAGCTATGAGACCTGACATAATGCTCTTTGATGAGCCTACCTCATCCTTAGACCCAGAACTAGTAGGCGAGGTTTTAGGAGTAATGAAAGATCTTGCAAAAGAAGGTATGACAATGGTGGTTGTAACCCATGAGATGGGGTTTGCCAAGGAAGTGGCGGATAGAGTGATTTTCATGGACGGAGGGAAAATAGTAGAAGAGGGAACACCAGAACAATTTTTTACTGCTCCCAAAGAAAAGCGAACTAAAGAGTTTTTAAATAAAATACTATAGATTAAACCTAGGACATTAAAATGTAAAAAAACAAAATTGAGAGGGGATATAAAAATGGAAAAAATAATTAAAGAAAAAGTGGTTTTAGCATATTCAGGAGGACTCGATACCTCTATAATAATAAGTTGGCTTAAGGAAAACTATGATGTTGATGTTATAGCAGCTTGTATTAATGTTGGACAAGAAGACGATATGGTGGGAATTGAGAAAAAAGCTTTAAGTTCAGGGGCGGAAAAAATTTATATTGAGAACGTAACAGCTGAATTTATAAAAGATTACGTATTTAAAGGAGTTAAAGCAAATGCTACATATGAAGGAACGTATTTATTAGGTACAGCCTTTGCAAGACCATTAATAGCTAAAAAACTTGTAGAAATTGCTCATAAAGAAGGAGCAAAATATATATGCCACGGCTGTACTGGTAAGGGAAATGATCAAGTTAGATTTGAAGTTGGCATAGCAGCTATAGATCCTTCTATAAAGATTATTGCTCCTTGGAGAATTTGGGATATAAAATCAAGAGAAGATGCTATAGATTATGCTAATACTAAAGGAATAGAAATAGCAGTAACCAAAGAAAAGATATATTCAGTGGACCAAAACTTATGGCATGCAAGTCACGAAGGCGGAGATATTGAGGATTTAAAAAATGATCATAAAAGAGATATGTATCTTATGACTACACCTCCAGAAAAAGCTAAAGATGAAGCTACATTTGTAGATATATACTTTGAAAAGGGAATTGCTAAGAAAGTAGATGGCATCGAACTAGAACCAATAGATATAGTTACAGTATTAAATAAAATTGGTGGAGAAAATGGAATAGGTGTTATAGATATAGTGGAGAATAGACTTGTGGGAATGAAATCAAGAGGGATATATGAAACTCCTGGTGGAACTATACTCTATGCAGCCCATAAAGAACTAGAGGAAATAACTTTAGATAAGGATACACTTCACTTTAAATACACAGTAGCACAAAAATATGGGGAGTTAGTTTATAATGGACTTTGGTTTAGTACTATGAGAGAAGCTCTTGATGCATTTGTAGATAAGACTCAAGAAACCGTAACAGGCACAGTTAAACTAAAACTTTATAAGGGAAATATAATGTCAGCAGGTAAAGAATCACCTAATGCTCTTTACGACGAAGGTATATCTTCCTTTG